>NZ_CP006018.1 GCF_000706765.1 Bifidobacterium [indicum] DSM 20214 = LMG 11587
ATGGCGCAGGATCCGCTGGATGCCACGGCCCAGGCCAAGAGAATCTGGGACGCGGTTCTGCAGGTGCTTCGCTACAGCAACTCACTCACCTCCCGCGATAAGGGATGGTTGGAGGACATCACCCCCGAGGCCGTGTTCGGCACCACTATCGTGTTGCGTGTCTCCTCAAGGGAAACCCAGGAGGCGGTACAGGGTCCGCTGAGCCAGCCCCTCTTCAACGCCCTCCAGCTGGTCACCAATCAGGAAATGTTCCCCGCCATCAAAATCGTCTACCCCCAGCAGGCCAATTCGGAACAGGGCGAGAATCCTCAGGCAGGCTTCGTGGGCAGCGGGGAATTCAGGCAGGTCCCCAACACCCAGCCGGATGCAGCCAAGGAAGCTGAAGTCCTTCCCTCATATCAGCCCTCCCAGCCGGCCCAAACCGATCAGGGCGAGCAGCAGACTTCAACCGGATGGCAGCCGAACCAGGGAAACCCCGTCTCCCAGGCAGGGGCCGCTCAGGACACCGGTCAAAAGACCCCGATTATTTCGAGCAGCGACTTCCATCAGGGCACCTATGTACCCATGACCCTTGATATGCAGGCGGAACTCGCTGAACAGCCTTCCGTTGTTCCCGTTGGGATACATGAGGGTGAGCAACCGGGTGAGACCTCCCTACCTCAGAAGCACCAACCCTTCTCGGTCCCCCAGTTCCCCATGGGTCAGAACAGGGTGGAGAGGGACTCCGAAACCCATCTCAACAAGAACGCGACCTTTGACACCTTCGTCCCCGGCGACTCCAACCGCTTCGCGAGAACCGTCGCCCTGGCCGTGGCCGAGGGATCCGGGCAGAATTTCAACCCGCTCTGTATTTACGGCAGTTCGGGCCTGGGCAAGACCCACCTGCTCAATGCCATCGGAAATTACGCCCTGGTCAAGGATCCGTCGCTCCGGGTGAGATACGTCAACTCCGAGGAATTCACCAACGAGTTCATTGACGCCCTCCAGAATTCCACCCAGGGGAACGGGCAGATCGCCGAGTTCAACCGACGCTATAGGGAGGTGGATGTCCTCCTGATTGACGACATCCAGTTCCTGGGCGGCAAGGAAGCTACCCTGGACCAGTTCTTCCATACCTTCAATGCCCTGCATGATGCCAACAAACGCATCGTCATCGCCTCGGACGTTCCACCCAAGAACCTCAAAGGGTTTGAGCAACGGTTGATTTCCCGTTTCGATTCCGGACTGACCGTCGATGTCCAGCCCCCGGACCGTGAAACCCGTGTGGCCATCCTTCGCATGATGGCCTCGATGAACGGGGTCAGCATCCCCAACGAGGTCCTGGATCTGATAGCCGAGCGGTTCACCGAGAACATCAGGGAACTGGAGGGGGCCCTGACCAGGGTCACGGCCGTAGCCAGCCTGAACAATCAGCCGGTCACTCCGGCACTGGCCGAACAGACCCTGCAGGACTTCTTCGCAACCGACATAGAAATCAAGCCGACCGACATCATTACCCAGGTGGCCAAGTACTTCCATCTGACCTTTGATGACATCGTGGGCCGCACCAGGACCAAGAACATCGCTCTGGCCAGGCAGATTGCCATGTACCTGGCCAGGGAGATGACCAGCATGTCCCTGGTCGATATCGGTGAGGTCTTCGGAGGCAGGGATCACACCACGGTCATGCATGCCTATACCCGAATATCCAATGAGATGCAGGAGAAGCGGGAAATCTACAACTATGTCATGGAGTTGACGGTCAGACTCAAACAGCCCGCAAACGCATAGCGACACGCTGGCATGCGGGGGATGAATCAGAAAAGTTATCCACTCACTTATCCCCAGATGTGGGCAAACCTTGGGAATAACCCACCGATTTTTCGTGGAAAAGTGGTGGAGTACCCGCGAATAAGCACCCTGAAAATGTGGATATTTCAGAATTTCTCGGCTCCTGTGGATAAATCGGCTTCTTATGCACACTTCCTAACCAGCTTATCCACAATCACCAATCTGCTCTTATCCACCTGGTTGCACGGAAATTAAAACTTATCCACACAATCCACCATGCTTACTACTACGAACTCATGAATATTTATGCAGCTCATCATCGTCTCAATCAGACAACCAGGGCAGACCTGATCGAAAAGCGGACCGGTTCGATAGAATGAATCCAGATCACTCATCGAAAAGAAGGCCCACATGAAAGTCGAAGTCAACTCAGCAGCCTTATCGGACGCCATCGCCTGGACGACGCGCGTCATCCCGTCGCGTCCGGCATCGCCCATCCTGGCCGGCATCAAGCTTGAAGCAGGCGACGGAACACTGAAACTTTCCGCTTTCGATTACGAGGTTTCCGCACGGAACCACATCGAAGCAGGAGTCGACGAACCAGGAACCGCACTGGTCCTGGGCAAACTCCTCGCAGACATAACCAAGTCACTTCCTGCGCAGAAGACCTACCTGTCGACGGAGGGTTCCAAGCTCACCATCACCTCAGGAAAGTCGACCTTCTCACTGCAGCTGATGCCCGATACAGAATATCCGGACCTCCCTGCAGTTCCCCAAACCATGGGCCAGGTGGATGCCGAGACCTTTGTGCAGTCCATCTCCCAGGCAATCATCGCCGTTTCCCGTGAAGAGAGCCGACCGGTCCTGACCAGCGTCAAGGCCGAAATCAACGGGGACAAGGTGGTCATGACCGCCACCGACCGTTTCCGCCTTTCCCGTTCCAGCTTCACCTGGACCCCGAAGGACAACGACTTCTCCACCTCCATGCTGATTCGAGGCTCCCTCCTGCGCGACATCGCCCGCTCCCTGGACGAGCATCAGAACGTTGTCATGGATTATGAGCAGGACAACCCCACCATCATGGGCGTTGAGAACGCCGGGAAGATATCGACCTCCCAGCTGATCGATGGTGAGTTCCCTGCCGTTGATCGGCTTTTCTCGGACGAATATCCGATTCAGGCGGTCATCTCCCGCCAGGAGCTGATCGATGCCATCAAACGTGTTGCCCTGGTTGCCGAGCGAAATGCCCCGATCAGGATGCTCTTCTCAGGCCAGGAGGTGACCCTCAGTGCAGGAAGTGCTGATGAGGCCCAGGCCAACGAGGTCCTCCCCGTGGACCTGGATGGCGAGGAAATCACCGTGGCCTTCAACCCCGGCTATCTGATTGACGGTCTCAGCGCCATTACCGAACCGTTCGTCCGGGTCAAGATGACCTCGGCCGTCAAGGCCGTGGAGTTCAACGGGCAGCAGGAGAAGGACTCCGAGGAGTCCATGGACTATCGCTACCTGCTGGTTCCCATGCGATTCAACAACTGATCCGTCACCCGCCCGCTTTTGGTCTGCACCGGTTGTGGACCTCTTTTCGAGGAATCCGCAACCGACAGCAGGGCAAGTGGGCCTCCCCATCCGAGGAAGCGTTCCGTGTACATATCCCGCCTGGTACTGGACCATTACCGTTCCTGGAGCACATGCCTCCTGGATCTGGAACCAGGTGTAACCATCCTCAAGGGCAGGAACGGGCTGGGCAAGACCAATCTTGTCGAGGCCATCGAGGTCCTTTCAACCGGAACCAGCCACCGTGTATCCTCCTCCCTGCCCCTGGTGGAGCGAGGACAGAGCAAGGCCACGGTCAGGGCACGGGTTCAGGGAGACGGTGAATCGGACGACTACGAGCTGACCATCGCAGCCAAGGGGGCCAAAAGGGGCCGTATCAACGGCGGGCCGTCCCTGTATATGCGCAGTCTGGTGGGTCAGGTGCCATGTGTGACCTTTTCACCGGAAGACCAGCGCATGGTTTCGGGAGAACCCTCGGTCCGGCGGGCCTTCCTGGACCAGGCCGGCGCCCTTCTGGATCCTGACTACTTCAGGAGCCGACAGGACTTCGCCCATATCGCCCAGCAACGTTCGACCCTGCTCAGGCAGCTGCTCAAACAGGGCGACCAGGGGGCCGACCAACGCAATGCCATCCTTGCAAGCCTGGAAATATGGACCGGGCAGTTCATTCGAGCAGGGTTGGACCTGACCAGACGGCGGGTGGGCCTGGTGGCTGCGCTCGCGGAACCGTTCAGGGCCCTGTATGCCGACCTTGCCGGTCCTGGTCAGGAAGCCAGCCTGGACTATGCCCCATCCCTGGATGAAATCAGCAATCAGACGGTATCCGAGGGTTCGGTAGAGGAGGCCGTCAGCCTTCATTTCCAACGAATCTATCCGGGTGAGGTGGCCCGGGGAACCAATCTGATAGGTCCCCAGCGCGATGACCTGGTCTTCGGACTGAACGGGATGCCAGCCCGTGAATTCGCCTCCAATGGCGAGATGTGGACCCTGGCCCTGGCCTTGAGACTGGCCCTCTTCAAAGTGATTATCCAGTCCAAACAGATCAGGCCGATCGTGGTCCTGGATGATGTCTTCGCCCAGCTTGACGAGGCTCGTAGGAGTCAGATCCTTGCCTTTGCCCGGGATCAGGACCAGGTTCTGATAACCGCTGCGGCGGATGGGGACATCCCCTCGCTGGATGGGGCCCGTCTGGTGGATGTGGATTCCCTGAAGACCGACTCTTCCGAACAGGAGCAGGACGAGGAAATCAGGAAGGCCCTGGCGGATCTGACCCGGAACGGTTCCGTACGGGAGAGTGGCAGGTCATGAGGGCTCCCGTCGTTGAAACACTGCATCTCGATCAACGTCTCCTTCCGGCACGGATCTTCGAGGAGTACACCCGCCAGGCGGCCAAGCAGAAGGATATGAAAGAGAGATCCCTCCAGTCCTGGTTTGAATTCGGCAAGCCGGGCAGGGATCCCAATCGCCTGGGCGGGGTGATTACTTCCTTGGCCACCGGTGGCGGATGGATGCCCCATATGAAGGTGGCCAGTCTACGGAACCGATGGGATACGGTGGTTGGGCCCGGCATAGCCGCCCACTCGCGGGTGGTCTCCTACAAGGACGGTGTCCTGGTCGTCCAGGCCCAGACCACGGTATGGGCCACCCAGCTGACCTACCTGGTCCCACAGCTCAAGGAAGCGATTTCCAAGCGCCTGCAGATGCCTGTGACGGAGGTCAGGGTGACAGGTCCCCACAACTACTCCTTCAGGAGGGGACGCTTTGATCCACCCGGCCGGGGTGTGCGCGACACCTATGGGTGATTCCGAGGAGGAGTGAATCAATCAAGGTACTTCCTGAGCTTTCTGAGAGCCCAAAGTCATATAAGGCTGGTAATCTATAGGATAGACGGTCAAACGCTTTCAAGACCCCTTTATGGACGATTTGGAATGTAATGACCATGGCAAAGTCCTTCGTGCAACCGTGTACGTATCTGATTACCGGGATGGTGCGAAGGTGCAGAAAGGAATACCGTGGCAGATCTTAATGCTGATCCGTCTGAAGATTCACCTGAGCAGGAGGGGTTGAAGCCCCAGGAACAGCTGGACAGTGCCCAGCTGGATGACTCCCTCTCCCCTGGTCATTATGACGCCAGCGATCTGAAGGTTCTGGAGGGGCTGGAGGCCGTGCGCATCCGTCCCGGTATGTATATCGGTTCCACAGGTCCCCGCGGCCTGCACCACCTGGTCTATGAGATCGTCGACAATTCGGTCGACGAGGCGCTCGCCGGGTATGCGGATCATATCGAAGTGACCATCCTTCCCGATAACGGCATCCGCGTTGTCGACAACGGTCGTGGCATCCCCGTTGACGAGGTCCCCGGCGAGGGGAAGAGCGGCGTTGAGGTGGTCATGACCAAGCTCCACGCGGGCGGCAAGTTCGGTGGCGGCGGCTACGCGGTCTCCGGAGGTCTGCACGGCGTGGGCATCTCCGTGGTCAACGCCCTCTCCACCCGCATCGATGTTCAGGTGCGGCGTCAGGGCTATCACTGGCATCAGAGCTTCCGCGACCAGACCCCCAACGCTCCCCTTTCCAAGGATGAACCCCTGGGGCCGGACGAGCATACCGGCACCTCGGTCACCTTCTGGGCGGATCCGGCGATATTCGAAACAACGGAGTATGACTTCGAGACCCTGCGCAGCCGCTTCCAGCAGATGGCCTTCCTCAACAAGGGGCTTCGCATCACCCTTACCGACCTGCGTCCCAATGAGGAGACCGGTGACGAGGTCGCCGGCGAAGAGGAGGACCCGGACGAAAAGGGTCAGACCGTCAGCTATCAGTATGCCAACGGCATCAAGGACTATGTAGACTACATGGTCAAGGTCCGCAAGGCCTCTCCGGTCGAGGAGGACATCATCGATTTCGAGGCCGAGGACCTCGATATGGGCATATCGGCCGAAATCGCCATGCAGTGGACAACCTCCTACTCCGAGTCGGTCCACACCTTCGCCAACACGATTTCGACCACCGAGGGCGGAACCCACGAAGAGGGCTTCCGTGCTGCCCTGACCACCATGGTCAACAGGTACGCCCGGGAGAAGAACATCCTCAAGGAGAAGGACGACAACCTTTCCGGCGACGATGTGCGTGAGGGACTGACGGCCGTCATCTCGGTGAAGCTGACCAACCCCCAGTTCGAAGGTCAGACCAAGACCAAGCTGGGTAACTCGGAGGCCAAGGCCTTTGTGCAGCGGGTGATGACCGAGCGGATGACCGACTGGTTCGATTCCCACCCATCCGAAGCCAAGAGCATCATCCAGAAGGCCATTGAGGCCTCGCACGCCCGTCTTGCCGCCAAGAAGGCCCGTGAGAACACCCGGCGCAAGTCCATCTTCGAGACGGCGGGCATGCCCGACAAGCTCAAGGACTGCCAGTCCAGCAACCCCGAGGAGTGCGAGCTCTTCATCGTGGAGGGTGATTCTGCAGGCGGTTCCGCCATTCAGGGCCGCAATCCCATGACCCAGGCCATTCTGCCGCTGAGAGGCAAGATCCTCAACACGGAACGGGCCAGCCTGGACCGCATGATGAAGTCCGACACAATCGAATCCCTGATTACGGCCGTCGGCGGCGGTTACGGCGAGGAATTCGACATCAACAAGGTGCGCTACCACAAGGTCATCATCATGGCCGATGCCGATGTTGACGGTGCCCACATCGCCACCCTGAACCTGACCCTCTTCTTCCGCTATATGAGGCCCATGATCGAGGCCGGCTACGTGTACGTGGCCATGCCTCCTCTGTACCGGCTCAAGTGGACCAAGGGTCCCCATGACTTCGTCTACACGGACGCCGAGCGCGACAGGGTGCTGGCCGAGGGCAAGTCCTCCGGCCGTCAGCTCCCCAAGGGCGAAGGAATCCAGCGCTACAAGGGTCTGGGAGAGATGAGCTACCAGGAGCTCTGGGAGACCACCATGGACCCGGAGAACCGCATCCTCAAGAAGATCCACATCGAGGATGCCGAACAGGCCGATGAGACCTTCACCATGCTCATGGGAGACGAGGTCGAACCCCGCCGTCTCTTCATCCAGCGCAACGCCCATGACGCACGGTTCATCGACGCCTGAGCAGGACGCCTCCTCTGTTCACCATTTGAGTTAAGGATCGATTTTGGCAGACGACAACAACAACGGCAATAGTTCGGACCAGGAGGGCATCAACCTGCCCGACGGGTCGCGCGAACCACTGAGCCCCCAGGAGATGGACAACACCGATTACGGTCTTCTCCAGGGTGAGCGGATTCAGCCCATTGACCTGCAGCAGGAGATGCGAGAGTCCTACCTCTCCTACGCCCTCTCCGTGATTGTGGAGCGTGCACTCCCCGATGTCCGTGATGGCATGAAGCCGGTGCACAGGCGGGTCATCTACGCCATGTACGACGGCGGTTACCGCCCCGACAGGGGATACAACAAGTGCTCCCGCGTTGTGGGCGACGTGATGGGTAAGTACCACCCCCACGGTGACGCGGCCATCTACGACACGATTGTGCGACTGGCCCAGTCCTGGTCCATGCGTTACCCCCTGATCGACGGACAGGGTAACTTCGGCTCCCCCGGCGACGATCCGGCCGCCGCCATGAGGTACACGGAGTGCCGCATGGCGCCCCTGGCCATGGAGATGGTCCGCGATATCGACAAGGACACGGTCGATTTCATCCCCAACTATGACGGCAAGACACAGGAACCGACCGTTCTGCCCTCCCGCTTCCCCAACCTCCTGGTCAACGGTTCGGCCGGTATTGCGGTGGGTATGGCCACCAACATTCCGCCCCACAATCTGCGTGAGGTCGCCCAGGGCGTGCACTGGGCCTTGGACCATCCGGAAGCCTCCAAGGAGGAACTCCTCAATGCCCTGATTAGCATCATCAAGGGGCCTGACTTCCCCACGGGTGCAACCGTCCTGGGACACAAGGGCATCGAACAGGCCTATCGGACCGGCCGTGGTCTCATCACCATGCGGGCCGTGGTCAACACCGAGGAGATCCGTGGCCGCATGTGCCTGGTGGTCACTGAGCTCCCCTACCAGGTCAACCCCGACCGGCTTGCCTCCTCCATCCGTGAGGCCGTGCGTGATGGGAAGATCCAGGGTATTGCCGACATGCGGGACGAGACCTCCGGCCGTACCGGTCAGCGTCTGGTTCTGGTGCTCAAGCGTGATGCCGTGCCCAAGGTGGTCCTGAACAACCTGTACAAGCACACCCAGCTTCAGCAGACCTTCGGTGCCAACATGCTGGCCCTGGTTGACGGGGTGCCTCGCACCCTGAGCCTCGATGCCTTTATCCGGCATTGGGTGGACCACCAGCTGGATGTGGTTGAGCGCCGTACCCGCTACCTCAAGCGCGAGGCCGAGGAACGCGATCACATCCTCCAGGGGTACCTGAAGGCCCTGGATATGATCGATGAGGTCATCGCCCTGATTCGGTCCTCCAAGGACGTCGAATCGGCCCGGACCGGTCTGATGGACCTCCTGGATGTGGACGAGGTCCAGGCCGATGCCATCCTGGCCATGCAGCTGCGCCGTCTGGCCGCACTGGAACGGCAGAAGATCCTGGACGAGCATGAGGAACTCATGCGCAAGATCGCGGACTACAACGACATTCTGGCCCATCCGGAACGTCAGCGCTCCATCGTGGGCGAAGAGCTCGATGAAATCGTCGACAAGTATGGCGATGAGCGCCGCACCAAGATTGTTCCCTACTCGGGCGAGATGAACGTCGAGGACCTGATTGCCGACGAGAACGTTGTGGTCACGGTCACCCATTCCGGGTTCGTCAAGCGGACCAAGGCGGATGAGTACAGGGCGCAGCATCGTGGAGGCAAGGGTATCCGTGGCACCAAGCTGCGTGAGGACGATGTGGTGGACCACTTCTTCCTGACCAGTACCCATAATTGGCTGCTCTTCTTCACCAACAAGGGCAGGGTGTACCGGATCAAGGCCTATGAGCTGCCCGAGGGGTCCCGCGACTCCAAGGGTCAGCATGTGGCCAACCTCCTCCAGCTGAGTCCGGGCGAGAATATCGAACAGGTCCTCTCCCTGCACGGATATGACGACGCGGAGTACCTGGTCCTGGCCACTCGGACCGGCAAGGTCAAGAAGACCCGCCTGGCCGAGTACGATTCCCCCCGCCAGGGCGGCCTGATCGCCGTTCGTCTGATGGAGCTCGGCGCGGCCGAGGGCGGTGAAGATGGGCAGGACGGTGTGCTGACCGACGAGCTGGTTGGTGCCGCACTCTGCAACGCGAAGGATGACATCATCCTGGTTTCCCGCAAGGGCATGAGTGTCAAGTTCCCCGCCAACGACGAGACCTTGCGCCCCATGGGCCGGCAGACCACCGGTGTTCAGGGAATGAAGTTCCGCGAGGGTGACGAACTGCTCAGCATGGACGTTGTCACCGAGGAATCCGACGAGGATCTCCTGGTGGTCACCGATGAGGGCTTTGCCAAGCGTACGGCCCTGAGCGAGTACCGTCTCCAAGGACGTAATGGATACGGGGTCAAGGCCATTGCCATGGTCGAAGGCCGTGGATCACTGGTGGGTGCCCTGGTGGTGGACGAGGATGACCAGATCATGGCCATCATGAAGTCAGGCAAGGTAATCCGTTCCGACGTGGCTGAGGTCAAGCGGACCGGACGCAACACACAAGGCGTGACACTGGCTAAGCCCGACAAGGGTGACGAGATTCTCTCGATTGCCAGGAACGCCGAAAAGGACGAGGCCGACCAGGAGACGGATGGTGCCTCCTCCGATCAGGGAGAGGTTATCGCCCAGGCCGCTCCCCTGGCTGCACAGGAACAGCCCATCGCCACTACGGGTACAGGCGAATCTGCCCCCGTCGACAGCGGATCCGAGGGTGACGGGGAATGACATTGGCTGCGATGGGCGGTGTAATGCCGCCCATCCGGTGGGATGGCCCGTCTACAAAGGTTGGTAGTCTCAATACAGATATCTAGGTCCCGGGTGCTGGGTCCGCAACAGTCAAGGAGTGCCGATGAGCCAGAACAAACAGGAAAAGGCCAAGGCTGAGAAGTCTCAGACGGTCAAGGCTAAGGTTCAGTCTGACAAGTCAGCTACCGGGCCCAGGGTGAGTGGCGGCAAGTCATCGGCTACGGGTGCGTCTCCAGCCAAGCGCAGGTCGTCATCTTCGACTTCATCTGTTGTGCCACAGCCAGGTACGGCAACAACTTCGGCCGCTGCGTCGACTCCAGGCAGGACCTCGGTTTCTTCGGGCAAGCCTGCGGCTCCGGTTTCGAAGCCGGCTCAGAATAGTGCGCCGGTGTCGGGTACGGTACCGTCCCCGCTCAGGTCGTCGGTTTCAGGTGGGGCCAAGGGCACCACGCAGCCGACTGCAGCGCGTTCCGCCAGGACCACAGCTCCGGATTCCAAGTCGGCTCAAGCTCGGACATCGACTTCGACGGGTGCAAAGCCCAACGTGCCCAGGGCCAGGCGTATGCAGCTCTCCTTGACGCGCTTGGATCCTTGGTCGGTGGCCAAGGTCACCTTCCTCCTGTCCATTGCCGCAGGCATTATCCGGGTGGTGGCAGCGGCCCTGCTTTGGATTCTCCTCAACATGATAGGGCTCTTCGATAATCTGACCCAGGTCGTATCGAAGACCGGTCTGGATGCCGGTGGTTTCGACTTCGGCCAGGTGATGAGCCTGGGTACGGTATTGAGTTCGGTCACCATCTACTCTATTTTCAAGATTGTCGTGGTTGTGGTCCTGGTGACGATTTTCGCCTTCCTCTATAACATGGTCAGCTCTCTGGTGGGTGGTATCCATGTGACCCTTGGTGACGACTGACCTCTTGCACTACCGTGCCGACCGCCGCCGGTGTCTTCATTCCCTGGGAATGATCACGCCGACGGCGGTCTTGTCATAAGCTGGAGGTGTGCTTTCGACATATCTGGGTTATTTCAGCGGGTCCTTCGGCATATCCCTGATTTTCTGGCCCCTTACCTCGCTCCTGCTGACGCTGCCCATCCTTGCCCTGATATACAACCGCTATCACCGCCTACGCCTGGTTTCGGCCCTGACGGCCTACCTGGTCATCCTCTATCTCCTTGCCCTGGTCTTCTTCACACTCTGGCCGATGCCGGACGACAGGGAGGCGTTCTGTGCCACCCACCACCTGCATCCCCAACTCAACCCTCTGCAGTTCATGACGGATCTGAGCGCAGGTGGGCGTATGGCCCTCCTCCAGATCGTGCTGAATGTGGTCTTCTTCCTCCCTCTGGGCTTCATTATGGGCAGGGTCTGCCGATGGAGGTTGCGACTGGCCCTGCCGGTCGGATTCCTCGTCTCGCTCTTCATTGAAACAGCCCAGGGCACAGGGGCTTTCGGTCTTGTAGGGTGCGCCTACCGCCTTTTTGATGTGGATGACCTGATATGGAACACTTCCGGTGCCCTGATCGGGTATCTGGTTGCCCTGGTGGTCAACCGCCTTCTGCCCACCAAGCAGACCGACGCGGCGGAACTCGTCACCAGGCCGGGCTTCCTGCATCGCTGTGTGGCCCTGGCGGTGGACCTGGTGCTGTGCTACACCCTCTCCATGTCACTGGGGTTGGGATTGACCTATGCCGTGCATAAGTTGGCCACCTATCAGCTGGACGGAAGTTACCGGTTGGGTCTTCTGGTGGTGGATCCCAGTCATCTGAGCGGCATGGTGACCATCCTGGATGTGTTGCTGCTCGTGCTTTTTGAGCTGCTGATTCCCCTGCTCAGGAGAGGCAAGACACTGGGTGCCACCTTCACCCACATGACCGTGGAGACCAAGGTCCGAAGGGGCTGGTCGCGGGTTGTCTTCTATGCCTTCCGCACGGCGGTGATTCTGTCCATCTTCGGTCCATGGACGGGAACCATGCGTCAATGGACCCTCCTGCTTGCGGTGGTTCTCTTCATCTTCTACCTGTTCAAGCGGCAGATGCCTTACGACTTGCTGCCCGGGCAGGACCGGTCCCATCAGCCCTCCCCCGCAGTGCGCTGAACCCGGTAAAGGAATCGGTCTGCCGGGCGGATATCCGAAACAACGCCCTCCGCACGGCATCAGGATGATTCTGATTGCCTGGTCTTCTTCGGGTGCCGTTGAATGCGGACCTCCGAAATCAGGATGGCAATGAAGATGACGGCGAAACCGATCAGGTGGGTTCCCGCCAGCTCCTCGTGCATGACCAGAACCGAGACCAGCATCCCAAACAGGCTCTCAGAGCACAGAATCAGCGAACCTTGGGCCGCAGGTACCTGTGAGAAGGCGATGTTCTGGAAGTTCTGCGCAATCAGCGTGGAAACCAACGTCAGATAAACCATGGACCACAGTGTCCGTGGAGGGAAATTGGCCAGGCCCGGCACAGGATCGAACAAGAGGGCACATCCCAAAAAGAGGATGGCGGCGATGAAGAGCTCCAGGTAGGTCAGGGTCGGGACGTCGAACTCCTTGGTCAGGAAGCCGGTCACGACCAGGTTCACCCCGTAAAGGAGCGCCCCGCCCAGGGTCAACAGGTCTCCGATACTCAGCGATAACCCTATCTCCCCCACTCCCCCATGGGCAGGCAGCGATATCAGGGCCACGCCGACGATGCAGATGGCTGCGGCAACGAAGTTTCGTATGGCCGGCCGTCGTCTGGTCATGATCCAGACCAAAAACGGTACGAACACACAGTAGATCGCAGTCAGGAAGGAGTTCCTCCCGGGTGCGATTGTGGTCAGTCCCATCGTCTGCAGGCTGAATGCAGCCCAATACGTTACCCCCAGAATCAACCCTGGAACCAGCATGTTGACCAGGTTCACCCGCCGGAGCCGGGGCATGAGGAAGGGGGTCATGATAATCAAGGCACACAGGAGTCTGATGCCCATCAACCAACGAACGGAAAGGGTCTCTAAGACGATTTTCTCAAAGGTGTACCCGGCTCCCCAGGCGGCAGCTGCGAGGATCAGCATGAATCTGGCCAGCCAGGGTGACGGTTTCCACACGGGGGACTCAACGATACGCACACATAAAGTCTAATCGCTCACGGCCGGTCGTCGATGCCGGTGCGTTTGCCGCTCTATGGTAGGGATTGAACCTGTCCGCCCTGTGCGCAAGAGCCTCGCCTCATGCCCTATGGAAGACCATATGTGTGATAATAAAGGATACGAAATTCGCTGAGCCCAACATTTGGATGCGGCAGGAACCACGGGAACGAGGATGGCACATGGAGACGATTCGAATCGCGGTAGTGGACGACGATTCAATCAGTAGCCAGCGCATGGTGGACTATCTCCATAAATATGAAAAGGACAAAGAGGAGAAATTCGCCGTTTCCGTCTTCGATGATGGCAGGGAATTCGCTGAAGGCTACTCCCCCATCTACGACATCCTCCTGCTGGATATTCAGATGAAGCGCATGGACGGCATTGAAGTTGCCCGCCGTGTGCGCTCGCGGGATGATTCGGTCGTCATAGTCTTCATCACCTCAGCGCCGCAGTATGCCATCAACGGGTACAAGGTGGGTGCCTTGTCCTACTTGCTCAAGCCGCTCCCCTGGTTCGCCTTCTCCCAGGAAATGGAGCGGTGCATAGCCCAGGTGCGCGGCAGGGTGGAACGGTCCCTCCTGGTCAGCGAGGGAGCCAAGTCAAGACGGGTGCCTCTCAGTGACATCGTGTTTGTGGAGTCGGTCAGGCACAGCTGCGTCATGCACACCCTCTCTGACCGGTTGACGATCACGGCCACCCTGAAAAACCTCGAAACCCAGTTGGCTGATCAGGACTTCTTCCGGTCCAATTCCTGCTATCTGGTCAACCTGGCCCACGTGGTCGGGATGGAGTCCCAGGACTGCATCATGTCGACCGGTGAACGACTCAGGGTCAGCCGCCCACGGAAAAAGGCCTTCATGACGGCTTTGGCCGCTTACGTGGGCGGCCGTATATGAACCAGATACTCAACGCCCTACCTGACATTCCGCGCCTGTACACGGCCATCAGCGAATGGGTGGCGTGCCTGGTCTACCTCATGTCCATCAGCTGCCGTAAACCGCCCAAACGGACGATAACGGTCCTGGTTGTGGGGCTTGGTGTACTTATCGGGGTTCAGTACTGGGCCGGGTCACTGCCCATAGCCTTCTGGATTTTCAGCATGTGCGTGGCCGTGGCCTGTATGTACAGCATCATCATGCTGGCCTCTTCCATGCAGGCCCTGACCGGTGCCTACGTGCTTGCAAGGGCCTTTGTCCTGGCCGAGCTCATTGCCTCCCTCCACTGGCAGATTGACTCATTCCTGCGTCCGCCCACGAGCACGATCCATGCGCCGGCTTCGATTGCCCTGCTGGTGGCGATATACGGCGGCTGCGGTTTCCTCGCCTGGTGGGGGGAGCGCCGTAATTTCGGTGTCGGGGATATAGACCCGCCCGGGCGTAGCGTTTTCATTGCGGCCACCATATCGGTCGTCACCTTCGCCATGTCCAATCTGAGCTTCGTTTCGACCAATACCCCCTTTTCGGGCCGGGTCGGCCTGGAGGTCTTCTACATCAGGACCCTGGTTGACCTGTGCGGCTTCGCCCTGCTCTATGCCCAGCAAGAGCAGGTCAGGGAGAACCAGGCCAGTGCCGAGCTGGCCTCCATCAACGCCCGGGCATACAGTCAGCATCGTGAGTATATGCGGTCAAAGGAGAACCTTGAGGCGATGGGGCGGCTGGCTCATGACCTGAAGCACCAGATAGCCGCATTGAGGACTGAAATCGACCCTGAGAGGCAGTCACGCAACTTCGAAGAACTCGAGGCCTCCATACAGCGGTACGGATCTCAGCAGCACACCGGCAACCCCGTCCTGGATGTGGTTCTGTCGACCAAGGAACGCATCTGTGCCGACAGTGGGATTACCCTGACTGTGGTGGCCGATGGGTCCCTCCTGGCCGGTATGACCCCCATTGATGTATCGACCCTGTTCGGCAATGCCCTGGACAACGCCATCGAGGCGTTGAAGAAGGTGGACAATCCGGATCGCAGACTGATCAAGGTGGCACTCTTCTCCAGGGACCGATTCGCGGTCCTGCAAATCGATAACACCTATGCCTCCCACCTGAACTGGAAGGCCAACGGGGAACTGGCCACCACCAAGAGGGACAACGTCCTGCATGGATACGGCGTCAAGTCGATACGCCATATAGCCCACAAGTACCAGGGGGAGATGACCCTGAGGGCGAAGGACCACTGGTTCCACCTGTGTGTGCTCCTGCCCATGGTCAATGGTCAGTTGAAGCCTACAGCCGCCTCGGCCACTCTGTAACCCAGCCGAATGGCCACTCGTCCCGGTCTGCCCGGCATGTTGATGAGTTTGCATAGCAGGGTCGAGCGCACATCATGCGAAATGGCGGGGGAGTGGTCCTCCAGTCGGCTCCAGAGCATGTCCTTGTTCTGATAATTCTGCGGATCCTTGGACAGAATCAGGAAGACCGAGGTGACCACGCAGTTGATGGCCAGATAGTGAATCATGTAGCGGTACAGCCCATCCGACACCTGGCCCGGCTCGGGGGTGGCCTCGACCATGAGACCGTTGACCCTGAGCAGCTGGTCCACTCTGGAAACCATGACCGAGGTCTGGACGGACTGGCCCTCACGGCCTGTGTGATAGCGGTAAAAGTCCGTATCCAGGTACATCAGGCTTGTCACATAGGGCAGAGGCTGATACGAATAGATGAAATCAACGTAGTATGTATGCTCAGGCAGGTGGGTTGCGGCACGTTGCAGAACCTCGCGGCGGAAGATCAGGGCGTGCATGATCATGTACTGGGCCATTCCGAACCTGCCGAGATGATTCCAATCCAGAACCCTGTCCGACGGCATGACGCTCCGGAAGTTGATGACCTGCTTGTGGTGCCGCCCCTCTTTTTCATAGACGTAATTGGTTACGACCATATCGACAGGATGCGAGCTGGTGGCCTGGGTCCGCAGCCTGTCGAGTACGAGTCCCAGGGAGTCGGTATCGACCCAGTCGTCGGCGTCCACCACTTTTACATACAGGCCTTGCGCCTGTGACAATCCTGCGTTGACCGCACCGCCATGGCCCTTGTTCTCCTGCTTGATCAGACGAACAATCCCAGGGTGCCTTACCTCATAATCGTGGGAGAGCTTCGCTGTGTCGTCGGTCGATCCATCATCCACGACGATGATTTCCAGGTCCTCGGCCGCTTGCGACAGTAGGGAGTTCAGGCAGGTATCCAGATGATCGGCCATGTTGTAGGCCGGGATGATGAAGGTGATGACAGGTCGGTCGTCGGCTCGTGTGGACGATGTCATGAACGGAATCACCTCATATGTATGACGGGTTGTGTGAGGGCAGGGGAGTGATGGGGATTCCCGATTCAAGGGAACCGAATCAACAGGCGGATCGACCGCGCTGCCGTATCCGACCACTGTACTGCACCGTACCAATTGTATATATGGAATGGGCCCCGGTCGTCCCGAATCTCCCTGAATGCCGGTTCTAACGGGAGGGGACGATCGAGGCCACGTATTGGTTGGTTACTCAGGCTTCCTGCTTGGTCTCCTCATCGGGCACCTGCTTGAAGATGACCTTGAAGATGGGGAAGAAGACCCAGAAGGATATGGCCGAGTTGATGATCATCGTCACCAGATCGGCCACGGTGGTGCCGACCGTGCCCCAGTTCAGGCTGTGCTGGAAGAAGCCGTAGATCGGGTCCTTGTACCAGCCCTGAAGGGCGGCAGCGATGATGGTGATGATGATGTAGGCGAGGAGATACCAGAAAGCGGCCTTCCAAACAGAGGAATTGGACTTGAAGGTGATGTTCCTCTGGAGGAAGAAGTTGATGATCTGCGCAATCAGCAGGGTGATTTCCACAGCCAGGAAGTAAGCCAGGCCGCCGCCTCCGCCGTTGCTGATGGCACCTGCGGCATAGTCGAACAGGTAGTAAGGCTTGCCGCCCACGGTTCCCATGTGCCAGATCTGGAAGTTGGTTCCGACAAGGGAGGTGCCGTTGAAGATGGCCTTGAGCACAGGCATCATGATCAGCTGCAGAACGGTGACACCGTTGGAGAGCAGGAAGAAGACGATGAACTGTGCCGCGGTCTCGTGACGGAAGGAGAAGCGCTGCCACCAGCGGACGATGCCGTACTTGGAGGTGGCCGCCTCCTCTGCGCTGGCGGGTTTTCCGCCGGTCTGTGCGTTCTGGTCACTCATGGTTCAGTTCCTTTCTGGTCCTGCGGTTGGCTGACATGTTCCTGAAGAAGCCTGCAATGAAGCCTCCCAGTCCCTTGCAGACGTGGCCGTTCGGTATACGTACGATCGAATCGACCATGGCCATGTCGATCATGCCGTTGGTCATCTTGCTCATGGCCCTGGGGGGCATGTTGAGCAGGAAGAGGGTATTGAGATCCGGGTTGCCGGTTTTGGCTTCCTGCTTGCGCTCCCGCTTGGACAGGAAGTTGGCGATAAACCGGGCCAGGCCACTCCTGGAGTCCTTCCAGGATGAGATGGGATCGTTGGGGCCGAAGGTGCTGATGGCGCCCTGACGCTCGACCGGGTGCCCGAAGAGGGCGGTCATGTTGTCGTCCGTGACCTCTTTGACCTTGCCGGTCAGGTAGGCGCCCAGGGCGGGGTCGGCCTGGTGGGGCTGGACAGTGCCCGCTACGGACAGTGTGCCGGTCAGTTCCATGGTCCGGGCATCCGAACCGATCATGATCGTCCAATCGCCGGATTCGGTCTGCCAGGAGTCCTGGTCCGTATCGAAGTGACGGAAGGTGGTCTGATCGAAGTCGATACGTACGGTCGTGGACTCGCCTGCCTTGAGGGATACCTTCCGGAAGCCCTTGAGCTCACGTATGGGCCTGAGCACGCCGCCTTCCGGTGCCTGGACGTAGAGCTGTGGAACGGTGGCACCGTCGTGCTCCGAATCGTTGGTCAGGGTGAAGGAGGCGCCCTTCTCGTCCAGTGCCAGGTTGGAGTAGGTGAAGTGGGAGTACGAGAGGCCGTATCCGAAGGGGAAGAGGTCCTCTACTCCGGCGGTGAGGTAATACCGATACCCCACGAAGGGTCCCTCGCGGTAAATGGAGTCACGCTCGGACTCCGGGTACCAACCGGAGCTGGGGCAATCCGCGTAGGACTTGGGCCAGGTCTCAGCCAGGTGGCCTGAGGGGTTGGTTTTGCCTGTAAGGATGTTCAGGGTGGCGGACGCACCTGCCTGACCCGACAGCCCGATGTACAGAACGGCATCGCACAGGTCGACCCAGTCTGCTGAGACGGGGGACCCTGCCACCAGCACAACCACCAGGGGTTTGCCGGTCTTGCCGAGGGCCTGCAGGAGGTTCACCTGGGCCCGGGGAATATCCATGGTGGAACGATCCAGACCTTCGGACTCGCTCCGCTCGTCAAGACCCACGCAGGCCAGGATTACATCGGATCCGTCAACGGCATTCACGGCCTGGTCAACCAGGTCCTGGTTCATGTCTCCGTGGCGGTCGTAGCCCTGGCTGTAGGATGCCAGTTCCAACCCTCCGGCATGGCCCTGTTCAATCAGCTCCAGGATGTTCTCCTGCCTGGTCGCATTGACCTTGGAAGAACCGGAACCCTGGAAGCGTGCGGTCTTGGCCATATCGCCCACAACGGCCACCTTGGTGCCGGCGGACAGGGGGAGGCGCCCGTTCTTGTTGACCAGGAGCACAGCCGATTCCTCGGCGATTCTGCGGGCCATTTCGTGGTGGTCCCGCTTCTGCTCGTCGGTCAGGTTTCCGTCCGGGTCCATCTTCGGGTCATAGGTCAGCTTGGCCAGTTTGGCAACCTCTTCAGCCCTGGCGTTCAGGTCGGCCTCAGCCAGGTTCCCGTCCTTGACGGCCTTGGCCAATTGACGGACGGAATCGAATCCCGCCTCGGGCATTTCCAGGGAGGAACCGTTGGCGGCTGCTGCCACGGCACTGTTGGAACCACCCCAGTCGGATACCACCATGCCGTCGAAGCCCCACTCCTTGCGCAGGATATCGTTGAGGAGGTGTCCGTTCTCGTTGGCGTAGGTGCCGTTGACCATGTTGTAGGAGGTCATGATGGCCCAGGGGTGGGCCTGGCGTACGGCAATCTCGAAGGCGGTCAGGTAGAGCTCACGCATGGTCCGCTCATCGACCACGGAGTTGGAGGCCTGCCTGCGCAGTTCCTGGCTGTTCATGGCGAAGTGCTTGGGGGTGGCGGCCACTCCCTGGGACTGGATGCCTTCAATCAGCCCCGCGGCCATGTGTCCAGCCACCTGGGGATCCTCCGAGTAGTACTCGAAGTTGCGGCCGCACAGCGGGTTGCGCTTGATGTTCATACCCGGGCCCAGCACGATGTTCACGCCCAGGCTTTTGGCCTCTCGGCCCAGCGCCTCGCCCATGGCCTTGGCCAGATCCGGGTCCCACGAGCAGGCCACGGTTCCGGCGGTGGGGAAGCAGGTGGCCGGCTTGGACTCGCCCATTCCCAGGTTGTCTCCGGCTCCCATCTGCCGCCTCAGCCCGTGTGGGCCGTCGCTCAGGACCATGCTCGGAATGCCTGCCCGCTTGATTTCGCGGGTGCCCCACATAGAATTTCCGGAGAGCAGCGATGCCTTCTCCAGGACTGTCAGATCTTTGACTTCCATTGTGTTCCTTTTCCCTGATGAGATGAGCCCCTGGATTGGAACCCTCATCGCTTCCACAGTCAGCACCGGTGTCTCCACCGCGTAACTCTGCCATATATAGTTCCAGTATCGTCAACCGTTGCGTACGCTGGAATCACCAGAGCATAACCTGTCATTTTTCCGGCATGAATGGTGCACCTGACTCCACCGTTGAATCCAGGAGGATGGGCGCGTCTGTGAGACGGGCCCAGCGGACAAGACGGCGGGGAATGTGGGTGACGATAAAAAAAGAGGGGCGGACGACTTTGTAGTCGTCCGCCCCTCAGTAGAGCCCAGGCCCGGAGCCCGATCAGATTACCTGACCAGATTCATGCCCGCGGGCCTTGCTGTGCTCTTCCCTTACTGAATGGTGTCGTGAGACGGGCCATCCTCTGCGGGGGTGGTCTCCTCGCTGGCGGGGTCCTGCATCCTGACATCCTTGGCCTGGTCGGCCATGTCGGTCAGGGTCTGCACGTCAACCGCACTGCGGCGGGCGTTGAACCTGCGGAAGGCCAGGCACTCGAGGGCGAGGAAGATCAGAGCCATGACGGCGAGAGCCACATAGAGGGCAATCTGCCATGCAGGGGTCTGGACCTTGGGGTCGCCATCTGCGTACTTGTAGCTGTTCACGGCCGTGTACAGGATGTTGTGGCTGGCTTCACGCATGGCCTTGACCGAAGTGGCGCTCTGATCCTTCACATGGTTGGTCACCTCGGTGGTGGCCAGCATGATGTCGTTTCCGTTGCGGATCAGCTGATCGGCGTTCTGGTAGCCATAGACTCCGAAGTAGTCGGTCAGGGCCATTCCTCGGAAGCCCCACTCGCCGCGCAGAACATCCTGCATCAGCGGAGCATAGGCGGCCACGTAGGTGTTGCCGAGGTAGTTGAAGGCGGTCATGGCGGCCTGTGCGCCACCATCGACCACTGCAGCCTGGAAGGGCTTCAGGTAGATCTCGCGGATGGTCTGCTCGTCGGCCCAGGTGGCCAGCATGTTGTTACGGTTGGTCTCCTGGTCGTTCATGGCGAAGTGCTTCATGAAGGAGTAGACACCCTTGGAGCGGGCACCGGCGATCTCGTTGGATCCCATGACAGCGTTGATCTGCGGGTCTTCCGAGAAGTACTCGAAGTTACGGCCGGAGAAGGCGCTGCGGTGGATGTTGAAGGCCGGTGCGTACCAGCCGGCCACATCCATGTCGTGGGCCATGGTGCCGATCATCTCGCCGAAGCGGGTGGCCAGCTCGGGGTTCCAGGTGCAGGCCAGGGAGGTGGATGACGGGAAGCCCAGGGATCCGACCTTGGTGAAGTTGTTGTTCAGGGCGGCGGGACCATCGGCGTCGGTCATCTCGATCTTGCCGATGCTCTTGATTGCCTGGGTGCCGTAGCCGCCCATGGCGATCAGGGTGTCCATCTCCTTGACGGTGAGCTCGTCCAGCAGCTTGTCCCACATGGGGTCGTCGTACTTCTTGTCGCGCAGCTGGTAAAGCTTGACATCGTTCTTCGCCCCGGTCGTGGGCATCTGATCGCTGTCATTGTCGAACTTCTTGGGATCGTAGTTCTCGTTGTTGTAGAAGTTGGCCTTGGCCTCTTCGGGCATCTCGGTGCTCTTGGGGGCCGCAACCGCATCCTCGTAGTTGGCGAAGTGGTTGGCTCGCGACAGGTAGGTCACTGTGCCCTTGGCATCATCGAAACGGTTGGTGGCCGCCACCTTATCGATGGAGCGGGGATTGCTCTCGTCGTAGGTGATGGTCTTGTTGATGCTGACGTTCTGGGACTCGATGACCCTGTGGGAATCGGAGCGGATGGAGATACCGTAGTCGCCCTGATCCAGCACATAGGCCTTGGCCGTGTTGGCGTCGTAGGAGGCCATGTCCTCGTCCTTGAAGCTGACGGAGACGGTTTCGCTCTGTCCCGGCTTGAGGACCTTGGTCTTCTTGAAGGAGACGAGGTTGGCGCTGGCCTTTTCGATGCCACCATCGGTGTAGGGGGGATCGAAGTAGGTCTGGACGGTGTCGCGTCCGGCCTTGGTGCCGTCGTTGGTAATGGTCACATCGAAGGAGATCTTGCCGTCAGCGTGCTTGATGTTGCCCATCTTCTGGCTGAACTTGGTGTACGAGAGGCCGTAACCGAAGGGATACTGCACCATCTCGTCGTAGTTGATCAGCCCTTCCTTGGCGGCTGTCTCCCAGAAGCGGTATCCCACGTAGATGCCTTCGTTGTAGTTGATGAAGGTGGGGGTAACGGTTTCGGACTTGCCGGTGAAGCCGACGAAGGTCGCCTTGTGCTCGTCCATGTTGGTGTAGGTGAAGGCACCGAAGTTGTTGTAGGTGGGTGTCTTGGTCAGATCACGGACGAAGGTGTCGGAGGTCTTGCCGGAGGGGTTGGTTGTGCCCTTCAGCACCTCACCCAGGGCGGTGAAGCCGGCCTGTCCCGGGGGCGGGCACCAGAGGACGGACTTGATCTGCGGATACTGGCCGACGAAGTTCAGATCGAAGGTGTTGGCGCCGTTGTAGACCAGGACCACCTTGTCGAAGGTGCCGGTGACCTTGGCGATCATGTCGCTTTCGGGCTTGGACAGCTCCAGGAAGCTCTGTCCATCCTGGAAATCGGGGTCGGACTTGTCGTTGTCGTGATAGGTGAGGTCCTTGGACTTCATGTTGACGGGAAGATCTGCACCCTCGCCGCCGACGCGACCGATGACCACGATGGCGGTATCGGAGAAGTCCTTGGCGTCCTTCATGAGCTTGTTGCTGTACTTGGCGGCGGTCGGCTCGGGAAGGGTCCAGTCCTGTTCGAACATCTCGACCTTGGGGCGGTCCTCACGGTAGTCCGTGTAGAACTTGCTCAGTTCGGTGTTGGTTTCCAGACCGGCTTCCTTGATGCCGTCCAGGAGGCTGGTGGTGGGGTTGTCCGGGGACATGGAGCCCGAGCCGGTGCCACCGTAGACGGGATTGGTCGAGGCCCAGCCGAAGACGTTGACCTTGCTGTCCTTCAGGGGCAGGGTCTCATCCGAGTTCTGGAGCATGGTGACGGACTCGCGCTGGATGTCCTTGGCAAGGTCGCGCGCGGCGGTGACGGTGGCCGGCTGGAGTTCGTGCTTGTTGGTCGACTTGGTGATCAGGTTCGACAGGGGGCCCAGGAGCATCGTGGCCAGGGCCACGACGATGGCCACGAAGGTGACCAGCCAGGACTGTGAGTGAATCATCTTGCGGTTGGCGACACTCTTGACGGTGCGCTTGTTGACCGCAATGGTGATGATGATCGCCAGTACCAGGAAAACGCCGATAACCACCAATTCGGGTATCAGCGATTTGAGCACTGCGACTACATCGCTCAGGTTAATACTGAACATGTTCGCTACTTTCTTGTTTTTCTCTGCTAAAGCCTGAACCGGACCGCACGAGGCAGACCTGGTCACATAGGAGACAGACGTTCAAGGTTGACAATCCGCTCCACGGTGGGCGAGCGACCTTTAGCTTCATCGACACGCCTTTATGCCATGTCCCCAGTGAACCATGCTGAAACCTTGCTGGACGACTTCCCTGACATGAACTGTCGATTTTGCGTCATAACCTGCATGTGGTAGCCGAAGGGCTCGCGGAGGACGGGGCATGTGGACGCCCATCCCTGCTTGCTCATCATGAAGTGTCCGCATATTACCTGCGCAATAGTGCTCCATAACGCGGATCGACCTGGTTATAAGCGCAGAACCGGTTGTGAATCGGTAGAATGGTGGCATGTCAGGCCTTACGGTTTCGAGCCACTCGCACATCCACCAGGCCGGGGTCAACGGTGCCCGGCTGGTCTTCTCCATGAATCCCGCCCCGCGTGAGGCGCCGATTATCCTGTACCTGCACGGTGGCCCGGGCGACGCCTGCATCCCCGTGACCATGAGGTGCAATGCCGAGCTGGAACGAGACTTCCGCTTCATCAATCTGGACCAGTGCGGCAGCGGTCTCTCCTATCACCGCTTTGCCTTGGATGAGGTGGTCACCATCGATTCCATGGTCGAGGACATCCACCAGTTCATGCTCACTCTTCTGCAGACCTACCAGCAGGATTCCCTGGTTCTGGTCGGGCACTCCTGGGGGAGTGTGCTGGGCCTGGAGATGGCGCGGAGGTACCCCTCGTTGGTGAGCCACTACATAGGCCTGGGCCAGGTGGTCACCATGCAGGGGGCGTTGATGCTCAGGCAGAGGCTCAGTCGGGGAACCCTGCCCAAATGGGGTCAGCGGTTGGTGGGCAGTGAGAGCTCCCAGGCCGATCTGGTCATGTTGGTGCGTGAGCTGATGGACCGCGGCGGTACCAGAACCGCGCTCGGCATATTGGACCGGGCCATGGCCTACGTACGTTCCCCTTTTTATTCCTGGAGTGCCCTGGTCAACCAGCAGAAAGGCGTGAGGCAGTCCCGAGCCCGGCTGAACGGGGAACTCGAAGCTGTCGATTTCCGCGGGGTCACGTCCTTTGGTGTGCCCGTCACCTTCATCAGCGGCAGGTATGACCGGCATCTTCCGGCAATGCTGGTTGAGCAGTATGCGGCCACGATACGGACGGAACACCGCTTTCTGCTGTTCGAACACTCGGGACACTGCCCGCACTGGGATGAGCCTGCTCACTTCGCCGCTGTCGTGAGGGAACTGTGCCTGAATTAAGAGCGGTTCCGGAAGTCGATCGGATGTAACTTGCATTTAATGGGGGAGTATCTACTAATATATGGAAGCGACGATATTGGTTTGAATCTCGCTGGAGAGTGCAGAGGGGATTCCTGAAAAGGTGAAGGTCGGATTGCAAGGGGCGGCGTTAAAAATGCCGACACGCCGTAAAACCGTTGCAATGATTGAGCTTCTCCGATACTCAAGCGTACCAATTTGCAACAACCAGGTAGTTCGTGTAAATTGTTCTTTTGCTGCCCGACAGCGACAAGGAATCTCCCGGATAACTTGAGACTGTTGGTGTGGTGGTGGTTTGAGAACTCAAGAGCGTGTTTGTGCTACTTTTATAGCTTTTTTGATTGCCAGTCCGATGCCCGCCCGGTTTTGCCGGGTACGCGGGAGCGTTGTGAGGGGTGTCGGGGTTTTTCGTGGGTCTGTTTCCTCCTTATGGAAGCGGATCCGTCAATTTATTATGAGAGTCGTTTCGGCTTCTTCATTGTTTTTTGTGGAGGGTTTGATTCTGGCTCAGGATGAACGCTGGCGGCGTGCTTAACACATGCAAGTCGAACGGGATCCAGGCAGCTTGCTGTCTGGTGAGAGTGGCGAACGGGTGAGTAATGCGTGACCAACCTGCCCCATACTCCGGAATAGCTCCTGGAAACGGGTGGTAATGCCGGGTGTTCCGCATCATCGCATGATGGTGTGGGAAAGGGTTTACCGGTATGGGATGGGGTCGCGTCCTATCAGCTTGTTGGTGGGGTGATGGCCTACCAAGGCTTCGACGGGTAGCCGGCCTGAGAGGGCGACCGGCCACATTGGGACTGAGATACGGCCCAGACTCCTACGGGAGGCAGCAGTGGGGAATATTGCACAATGGGCGAAAGCCTGATGCAGCGACGCCGCGTGCGGGATGACGGCCTTCGGGTTGTAAACCGCTTTTGATTGGGAGCAAGCGAGAGTGAGTGTACCTTTCGAATAAGCACCGGCTAACTACGTGCCAGCAGCCGCGGTAATACGTAGGGTGCAAGCGTTATCCGGAATTATTGGGCGTAAAGAGCTCGTAGGCGGTTCGTCGCGTCTGGTGTGAAAGTCCATCGCTTAACGGTGGATCTGCGCCGGGTACGGGCGGACTGGAGTGCGGTAGGGGAGACTGGAATTCCCGGTGTAACGGTGGAATGTGTAGATATCGGGAAGAACACCAATGGCGAAGGCAGGTCTCTGGGCCGTTACTGACGCTGAGGAGCGAAAGCGTGGGGAGCGAACAGGATTAGATACCCTGGTAGTCCACGCCGTAAACGGTGGATGCTGGATGTGGGGCCCGTTCCACGGGTTCCGTGTCGGAGCTAACGCGTTAAGCATCCCGCCTGGGGAGTACGGCCGCAAGGCTAAAACTCAAAGAAATTGACGGGGGCCCGCACAAGCGGCGGAGCATGCGGATTAATTCGATGCAACGCGAAGAACCTTACCTGGGCTTGACATGTGCCGGACGACCGCGGAGACGTGGTTTCCCTTCGGGGCCGGTTCACAGGTGGTGCATGGTCGTCGTCAGCTCGTGTCGTGAGATGTTGGGTCAAGTCCCGCAACGAGCGCAACCCTCGCCTCGTGTTGCCAGCGGGTCATGCCGGGAACTCACGGGGGACCGCCGGGGTTAACCCGGAGGAAGGTGGGGATGACGTCAGATCATCATGCCCCTTACGTCCAGGGCTTCACGCATGCTACAATGGCCGGTACAACGGGATGCGACATGGCGACATGGAGCGGATCCCTTAAAACCGGTCTCAGTTCGGATCGGAGCCTGCAACCCGGCTCCGTGAAGGCGGAGTCGCTAGTAATCGCGGATCAGCAACGCCGCGGTGAATGCGTTCCCGGGCCTTGTACACACCGCCCGTCAAGTCATGAAAGTGGGCAGCACCCGAAGCCGGTGGCCCAACCCGTTTGGGGGGGAGCCGTCTAAGGTGAGGTCCGCGATTGGGACTAAGTCGTAACAAGGTAGCCGTACCGGAAGGTGCGGCTGGATCACCTCCTTTCTACGGAGATATGAGTAAAATCCCCCGCCTGTTTATGGGTCGTGGGGTCGTGTCCATGGGTCCGGCCGGTCGGTCGGATGGTGTGGGCGTGCTGGCGTGGAACGGTCGAATGGCTGTGGCATGGATGCGCTGTTGGGTTCCCGGACCGCCACCCTTGTGGGTGGTGTTCCTGTCGCCCATCGGGTTCCTGTGCGGGTGTCGTCCCGTGGCGGGTCCTGGTGGTGTGGTGGTGGTTTGAGAACTGGATAGTGGACGCGAGTGGATGGCTGGCCTTGTGCCTGTCCGTCCGCTTGTATTGTTTCGTCCGAGCCCACATGGTGGGTTCGGGTCGATCGTTTTGTGATCTATTAGTGTGATGATTTGTCGTCTGGCAGTTCGCAGTTGTTGTTGCCGTGGCATGGCCTGTGGTCGTGTTGTCGGTAAGGGCGCATGGTGGATGCCTTGGCAGACAGGACCGATGAAGGACGCGTGGGGCCGCGATAGGCCTCGGGGAGCCGCCGACAGGGCTTTGATCCGAGGGTGTCCGAATGGGGAAACCCGCCAGCCGTCATGGGCTGGCACCGCATTCGTGCGGGGGGTACGCAGGGAAGTGAAACATCTCAGTACCTGCAGGAAGAGATATTCCGTGAGTAGTGGCGAGCGAAAGCGGATGATGGCCAAACCTGTGCCGTGTGATACCCGTCGGGGGTTGCGGCATGGGTGTTGTGGGATTTGGTGCCCGGGTTCCGACGGACCCGGCGGCAGTGATAAAACGACGTGTGAGACGAACGGGATTGAATTCCCGGCCGTAGAGGGTGATGGCCCCGTAGTCGAAGACGCGTCGTCTGCCGATCCTTGTTCCCAAGTAGCGCGGGACTCGTGGAATCCCGTGTGAATCCGCCCCGACCGTGGGGTAAGCCTGAATATACCTGTCTGACCGATAGCGTACGAGTACCGTGAGGGAAAGGTGAAAAGCACCCCGGGAGGGGAGTGAAACAGTTTCTGAAACCGTGTGCCTACAATCCGTCGGAGCCTTTCGGGGTGACGGCGTGCCTATCGAAAAATGAGTCTGCGAGTCAGTGGTGCGTGGCGAGGTTAACCCGTGTGGGGCAACCGTAGCGAAAGCGAGTCTTAAAAGGCGTTTGAGTCGCGTGCCCTGGACCCGAAGCGGGATGATCTAGCCCTGGGCAGGTTGAAGCGTGGGTAAGACCGCGTGGAGGACCGAACGGACCTGGGTTGAAAACCGGGCCGATGACCTGGGGCTAGGGGTGAAAGGCCAATCAAATTCCGTGATAGCTGGTTCTCTCCGAAATGCATTTCGGTGCAGCGTCGCGTCAATGTCTCCATGGGGTAGAGCTACTGGATGCTTGAGGGCCCGTATCGGGTACCGACAGCAGCCAAACTCCGAATACGTGTGAGGTGTATCGCGGCAGTGAGTCGGCGGGGGATAAGCTCCGTCGTCGAGAGGGAGACAGCCCAGATCGTCGTCTAAGGTCCCTAAGTGTGTGCTAAGTGGGAAAGGATGTGGAGTCGCATAGACAGCCAGGAGGTTGGCTTAGAAGCAGCCACCCTTGAAAGAGTGCGTAACAGCTCACTGGTCTAGTGGTTCCGCGCCGATAATGTAGCGGGGCTCAAGCACACCACCGAAGACGCGGCAGTGCAGTTACTGTACTGGGTAGGAGAGCGTTCCGCATGGGGCGAAGCGGCGGCGTGAGCCGGCCGTGGACCGTGTGGAAGTGAGAATGCAGACATGAGTAGCGAGAGACGGGTCAGAATCCCGTCCGCTGGATGACCAAGGGTTCCGGGGCCACGTTCGTCGTCCCCGGGTGAGTCGGGTCCTAAGGCGAGGCCGACAGGCGTAGTCGAATGGATGAAGGAGTCGATATTCTCCTACCGGCGTCAGACCGCCCAATCCAAGACGTGGAAGCATGCCCTTACCTGTATCGGGCGGCGGTCTTCGGACCGTCCGATGGTGCGGGACCGGTGTGTGGATGCGTGGCGGGTAGCACAGGAGTGACACGGAACGGGAGCCGGGCCGCGGTGGTGGTTATCCGTGGTCAAGCATGTGGCGCGTCGGGCAGGCAAATCCGTCCGGCATGAGCGTGAGGTGTGATGATGGGGGGCCTCGTGCCCCGAATCCGGTGTGCCGTTCCGTCAAGAAAAGCTTCGGTGCGAGGGCTGTCGCCGCCCGTACCCTAAACCGACACTGGTGGTCAGGTAGAGTATACCAAAGCGATCGAGCGAATCCTGGTCAAGGAACTCGGCAAATCACTCCCGTGCCTTCGGTATAAGGGAGACCCCTTGCGGTGAGGCGCCCAGCGCGCGGAGCCGAGGGGGGTGGCACAGACCAGGGGGTAGCGACTGTTTACCAAAAACACAGGTGCATGCGAAGACGAAAGTCGCTGTATATGCACTGACGCCTGCCCGGTGCCGGAAGGTTAAGAGGATCCGTCATCCCCTTCGGGGGGGCAGCGGTGAATTCAAGCCCCGGTAAACGGCGGTGGTAACTATAACCATCCTAAGGTAGCGAAATTCCTTGTCGGGTAAGTTCCGACCTGCACGAATGGCGTAACGACTTCCCCACTGTCTCGACCAGGAGCTCGGCGAAATTGCAGTACGAGTAAAGATGCTCGTTAAGCGCAGAAGGACGAAAAGACCCCGGGACCTTTACTATACCTTGGTATTGGCGTTAGGTGCGGACTGTGTAGCATAGGCGGGAGGCTTCGAAGCGGGTGCGCCAGCATCCGTGGAGCCGAAATGTGAAATACCGCTCTGTCCTCATCTGGCCTCTAACCTCGACCAGTCATCCTGGTCAGGGACAGTGCCTGGCGGGTAGTTTAACTGGGGCGGTTGCCTCCCAAAGAGTAACGGAGGCGCCCAAGGGTTCCCTCAGCCCGGTTGGCAATCGGGTGTTGAGTGCAATCGCACAAGGGAGCTTGACTGCGAGACCGACGGGTCGAGCAGGGACGAAAGTCGGAGATAGTGATCCGGTGCCGGCGTACGGACGCGGCATCGCTCAACGGATAAAAGGTACCCCGGGGATAACAGGCTGATCATCCCCAAGAGTCCATATCGACGGGATGGTTTGGCACCTCGATGTCGGCTCGTCGCATCCTGGGGCTGGAGCAGGTCCCAAGGGTTCGGCCGTTCGCCGATTAAAGCGGCACGCGAGCTGGGTTCAGAACGTCGTGAGACAGTTTGGTCTCTATCCTCTGCGCTCGTTGGAATCTTGAGGAGCCCTGCCCATAGTACGAGAGGACCTGGGTGGACGAACCTCTGGTATGCCGGTTGTCGCGCCAGCGGCACGGCCGGTTGGCTACGTTCGGATGGGATAACCGCTGAAAGCATCTAAGCGGGAAGCCCCCTCCAAGATAAGGATTCCATGGAACCTCGGTTCCTGAAGACCCCATGCAGAACACATGGTCGATAGACCGGACGTGGAAACCCCGCAAGGGGCGAAGCCGACCGGCACTAATGGTCGAAGACAACACAACACCCACCCCCCTTGAGGGGTGGAGGCATCGACACCACTGCGAACGAGACCTGCGGCAATGAACACGAACGGCCACAGGCGATCGACAACGAAACACGCGTCCACCGTCCGGTCCCCGAACCGTCACCACGACCCACCCACCTTTCAAAGTGGGCCGGTACAACAGAATTTGCGGCGGTCATGGCCTGGGGGAGACGCCCGGTCCCATTCCGAACCCGGAAGCTAAGACCCAGCACGGCAATGGTACTGCACTCGGAAGGGTGTGGGAGAGTAGCACACCGCCGCTCCACAACTCACAAGGGGCCCCGCACGGCACACGCCGCGACGGGGCCCCTTCCACATACCCCGACACACCCCACCCACAACGCTGCGGGACCCAACCGAACCGCCCGACCCGCCGGACACCGGCAGACCAGACCACCAGCACCACATCGCCTCCCGGGCAGCAAACCCGCCCGACTCCTCACGCCCGGCCCGCGGGACACACCCCCAATCGGGCACAGACCGAGAACCACACAGGCGCAGCCACCAGGACCGCACCGAAAGGGCGGGGAACCCGCCCACACCATCCTGACGGGCACCGCGACAACCGGTCCCCATCCTGCCCCGCTCCGCGCCCGCCCCTACGGCCTCAGATGGAACCGGCACTCTCGCATCACAAACACCACAACACCCACGTTCTGCGCTGTTTATGAATGCGCTGAGGCCATCGCCAAACGGGGACGTGCGAATAGGCCTGCTGATGCCTGCGGATGATTCTGCTGACAGGGCGTCGACCGAGGCGTCATAATGTATGTATCGATTACTTCAGGCGTGAGTATTTTTGGCGCACGCTGCTCTCAAGCCGGTCAGTCGTTTTCCTCTTGGGTTACTTCAAAAAAGCTGCTCGACGGTGGGATGGGTCAGAACATCATCGCAGATGCCGTTGGAAAGCACGACGACCCGGTCAGCGGTCGCGGCGATCTCCAGGTCATGGGTGACCATGATTAGGGAGCTGCGTGGTGTAACGGTCTGTCGCAATAGATGCATGACCGATTGCGCGGTCGAAGGATCGAGCGATCCGGTCGGCTCATCTGCGAATAGGATATCGGGATGGCGCAGCAGCGCCCTGGCGATGGCGACGCGCTGACGCTGCCCTCCCGACAGATTTTCCGTCCGCTCATGTCCCATGCCGTCGAGACCCACCTGTTTCAGGAGTGCATAGACTTGCTTACGAGAGGCGTGGATGCCGGCCATCTTGGCAGGGAGGAGCACATTGTCAGCGACGTTGAGTGCACTGACCAGGTTGAGATCCTGGAACACGAATCCGACGTGATCGCGTCGTAGTCGTGAGAGCTGCGCGTTGGATTGTCCTGTGACGTCCTGTCCACACAAACTGATGGACCCGGAATCTGGCTTGAGCAGCCCACACAGGCAATAAAGCAGCGTGGACTTGCCTGAACCGGACCTGCCGACGATGGCCACGAACTCGCCGGGGTGCACGCTCAGATCAATGCCACGTAACACTTCGACACGGTCTCTCCGTGTGTGGTAGGCCTTGCGGATCCCTGAGGCTGCGAGCAATGGTGATGTCATGATCTACCTTTCGTCGAGAACTACGTCGATTACCTGTCTGTGGGTGATTCCTGCAGTGATGGCGGCGAGCATCACGACAACGAAGAGCATGCCGAAAACCACGATTCCTGCGGACTGCCAGCCCGGCATGGTGAACGGTGCGGATGGTAGCGGTCCTGAGGTGAATGCGTGGTCCATGGCCAGCTCGTTGATCCACACGATTGCGTAGGCGACAACGAGCGAAAGGGCCAGGTAGATCACGGTCTCGCATGCGACTTTCATCCAGACCAGTCCGCTGGTGCCGCCGCCTGCGATCAGGACCGCGGCATCCCTGCCTCTGCTGCGCATGGTGGCGAACACGACCGACGAGGCGGCGACGCATCCGATGATGACAGCCCCGCCGAACAGCGCCGCCATCTGTTTTGGGGGCGCAGAAACGGTCTCGCCGGATCCAGAAAGCACTGAACTCAGTTTGTCGATCCACGCCATCATCACACCTACCGCGCCGCCGGCCAGTCCGATGGGCATTATCAGCCCGCGGGTCAGGTCGGGGTGCGAGGATGCTTCACGCACCGCCAGAAACCACGGAGTACCGAGTCGATCGGAGCCCAGGCCGATGAGCGCGAGCAGCCCTCGTATCAGAGGGGTGGCGCAGCATGCGATCACCAGGCACACAAGCATGCCCATACCCGCGTACACGGTCATGAAATCTCCCACAGCCCGCTTCGAGATAAGCGGTTGCGCATGGCCTATCGCTATGTAGAGCGCCGCCGTGCCCGCGATAATGGCGACTGACAGCACGGCTCTTAAGATGCGCTTTCGCAAAGAGAATCCACTCCGCGATGTCTGACCGTCACCGCGTACTGCCTCCAGAACATCGCCGCGCGCGATTCTCCTGGCCGGAAGCAGCCCGCCCAGAACGCAGATCACGCCCGTGGATCCGGCGCCGATCCACAGAGCGAGTGGAATAAGAGGTTGAGCCAGCACGTCATTCGAGGGCAGCCCGCTGGAAGAAATAAGACGCGCGAACGGAAACCATACCAGTCCCGCCACTAGCGCTCCCAGCAGGGAGGACAGTAGACCCACCAGAAGCACCTCGCCAAGAAGCACCACGAACACCGTCCGGGGCAGAACGCCCGCCAACTGCCACAGCCCCACGGAACGACGCTGCAATTCCAGACATACGCGAATCACCATCATCAGCGACAGGAGACCCACCAGAACACAGAACCCCAACGCCACGCCTCCGAACGCGACGAACGCCTGCTGCGCCTCGCCGGATGTGTTAGCACCGGCAACCACCAATCCAATGTCCAGAGTGACCGTCACCGCCAGAATCGCAGAAGTGACGATCAATGCCAGCCACGATGCCACATCAATAGCCACGGAACGCACCACAAGCTTCAACAGAAACATACGCATCTCTCGATTCCTAGGTGAACCATCTGATTACGTCCACTGCCACCCTTGCAGTGTTAGAGAAGACCGATGATATATCCTACCGCGGCAATGACTCTAATCCATAAAGGGCTATCTGAAAAATGGCGACGCTCATTCTCCCCAGCAATAGCGAGCAATGCCTTGAATCCATCAGAACTGAGCGCCGGTTCGCTTGCCGGCTTCGATTTCCTTCAGGAACGTCCTTTCACCCACCCTTGTAAGCACATCCGCGCCTCTGACGGGCAATGAGTACCGTACGTTTCTAGGCCTTGAAATGCCTCTCGTCGTTCATGGTGGCGAAGTTCAGCCCAATCAGGATGCCACCACCCACGTAGTTGCCCAACATGGCCACGATGACTACCAGGATGGCCTTCCAGGCATTGACCTGCCCGAAGACCCCGAGAGTGAGGAAGAGGGCGGAATCGGCGACAGAGTGCTCGAAGCCGCAGAAGGAGAACACGAAGACGGACACAATCATGATGGTGCACTTGGTGAAGTCGTTGGAGAGCTTGCCGTTGTACACCATGAGCATGGCGACGTTGATGCAGAAGTTGCATAGAATACCGCGGACGAAGAGGTCGGCGAAGCCCATGGGGCCTCCCGAGACGTAGCCGGTCTTGGTGGCTGCCGCTGTTAACATCTGGTCAAGGGTCGGCCCGCTGACGATGGAAGAGAATCGAAGGATGACGGACACAATCAGGAGTCCAACCAGATTGCCCAGGAAGCAGAGGCCCAGGATTCGCAGCGATGTCAGCCAGCCCAGGCGCTTGTGGTAGGCGCCTATGGTGACCACCATCATGTTGGAGGTCAGCAGTTCAGAGTTGGTGTAGTAGATTAGGACCAGAGCCCACCCGAAGGTGGTCGCGGCCAGGACCTTCCCCGCCAGGACCAGGCCATGGTTGTCCGGGTTCTGACCGGCCTGCCCCATGATGACGAAATAGGCCGTAAAGAAGATGCCTATGAACAGGCCGGCCGCGGTGGCCCGCTGGAGGTACTTCCCCGTCAGATCGCCGCTCATGGTCTTCTTGCTCTCGACCACGTCCAGGACAGTGCTGATGAAGGCCCGCCCGGGGAAGAGGGGCTGCCCCCCTGGGGCTGACTTACCGGACCCGTCCTCTTGGTTGGGCATCTGGTTGAGTTGTTCGTTCACGGGTCCATTATGGCATTCCAGAGCCCGGGAAGAGCGGTCTCAGGGGCCGACTGTGTGGGAATTCACTTATCCGTCATTGCCAGCATCGGGTCTTCATGCCTTACTCGGTGCGCAATGCCGTGGCGGGATCCTGCTTGGCTGCCTTCCGGGAGGGAATCAGGCCGCCAATCAGGGTCAGGACCACACTCAGAACGACCAGAGCCACTCCGCCGGAGACAGGGAGGGCTGCGTTGACTTCAGTGGTTCCCATGAAGTGATGCATGATGCTGTTGGCCGGGATTATCAGGAGGAGGGTGATTCCCACACCCAGGAGGCCGGCCAGGAGGCCGATGATGCCGGTCTCGGCATTGAAGACGTTGGAGACGTTCCGCTTGGACGCTCCCATGGCGCGGAGAATCCCGATCTCCTTGGTCCGTTCCAGGACCGAGATGTAGGTGATGATGCCGATCATGATTGAGGAGACCACCAGGGAGACCCCCACGAAGGCAATCAGGACGTAGGTGATGACGTTGATGATGGTGGTCACCGAGTTCATCATCAGGCCTACGTAGTCCGTGTAGACAATCTTGTTCTTCTCCGAGGCCTTGTCGTTGTAGTGCTTGATGGCATCACCCACGGAGTTCTTGTTCTCGAAGCTGTCCGTATAGATACTGATTCGGGAGGGGGCGTTCCGGGAGACCATGCCGAAGTCACTCAGGTTGTCGGCGTATGTGCCGGTGGAAACGTACTGGTTGTATATGGCGACCAGAACATCTTGCGGGGCCGTGGCGATGTACTGGTCGAAGGCCTGCGCGGTCTGCTGCTCGGCCATGGCACCTGAGGCGCTGGCCTGCTCCGACGGGGCGGTGGCTGCAGATCCCTGGGAGCCGGCTCCCATCTGAACCCCGGCCGATGAACCACTCATGAAGCCCTGGGCCATGCTGGCCTTCTGGCTGACCCCAAGGGAAGCGATGTAATCCTTGGCGTCGCTGGCCTTGGCCGCATCGTCCGCAGGGGCGAAGGCCATGCCGTTCAGGACGCTATGGTCCTGGTCGGCCTCCTGGTCGGTGACGATGGGGCTGGTCTTGGCCTGGTCAATCAGGTAGTCGGTCAGTTGCCGTGTGTATCCAACGCCCACCTTGAGCGGGGTGGCCTTGGCGTCCTCGTTGGGTCGGACGACCCCGACGATCTGCAGGGGCATGGCCTTGTCGGCTACCTTGGCCATTTCGTCCGCGTTGTCGCCGATGTAGCGGTAGTGGCCGTCATCACCCTTGACGTACTGGTCTGCGGCCGGCACCATGGAGAGCTTCTGCTGCATGACCTTGGAGTAGTCGATGGGGGAGGTGTCGGTTTCGACCTCCTGGCCGCTGTTGAGCTTGCTCATGATGTCGGAGTACTGGTTGGAGGGCAGGACGCCAAGTTTGTAGAGGCTGGTGACGGGGATCTGGTTGTTCTTGTCCAGCACCAGAACGACCTGATCCTTGGCCTTGGGCCAGGAACCGTCAACCACCTGGTAGTTGTCGGTCACCACCTTGCTGATGGTGGTCTTGGCATCTGCACCGGGCATGATCTCCCCGAAGATCTCCGGAGCCTTGTTCTTGTCGGTCTTGCCGGTCAGGTGCGACATCTGCATGGACTGGATGTCGCCCATATCGCTGTTCGTGTTGGCGGAGGCCATCTGACTGGCTGCGGAGCCGGTGTCCTGCGCACCCATGGTCACCTTGTCGGCGGAGACCAGCTTGCCCTCGGGATCATGCCCGAAGACAGCGAACTTGGTGTCGTAGGAGTACTGAATGCCCACCGACCCTACGTACTGGTGAATCTCGCTCTTGGGGTTGTCCAGGTACTTCTTGAAGCCTGTCAGGTTGTTCTGGGTGATGCTGCTGGTCAGGCTCGAGGCCCCCTTGATGCTGGAATCATCGGGGTATATGGCCTTGAGGTCCTTGTGGGACTTGGCCTCCTTTTCGGATTCCTGGGCCGAGTCCATGATCTTGTTCAGGTCGAAGGACTGCTCCTGGATCGTGATGGGGTAGGAGGTCATGGTCTCACGCTGGATGTTGTCGATGTACCGGTTCACGCCGGTGGATACGGACAGGATCAGCGCTATGCCGATGATGCCGATTGACCCGGCGAAGGAGGTGAGAAGGGTCCTGGCCTTTTTGGTCCGCAGGTTGTTGAAGCTCAGGGAGAGGGAGGTAAGGAGCCCCATCGAGGCCTTGCCGAAGGTGCGGTGCTGGGCCTGCTCCTTGGGAACCTCTTCCTCGACCACAGGATTGGAATCGCTGAGAATGACCCCGTCGTGCAGTTCCACGATTCGTGTGGCGTACTGGTGGGCCAGTTCCGGATTGTGGGTGACCATGACGACCAGGCGGTCCTTGGCCACCTCCTTGAGGAGGTCCATGATCTGGACCGAGGTCTCGGAGTCCAGTGCCCCGGTGGGCTCGTCGGCCAGGAGGATACTGGGGTTGTTCACCAGGGCACGGGCTATGGCAACCCTTTGCATCTGGCCGCCGGAGAGCTGGTTGGGTCGCTTGTTGACATGCTCGCCCAGGCCTACCTGCTCCAGGGCCTTGACCGCCCGGATATGGCGTTCCTTGCGGGATACCCCGGAAATGGTCAGGGCCAGCTCCACGTTCGAGAGGATGGTCTGGTGGGGAATCAGGTTATAGCTCTGGAATACGAAACCAACCGTGTGGTTACGGTAGGAGTCCCAGTCCCGGTCCTTGTACTTCTTGGTGGATGTCCCGTTGATGATCAGGTCTCCGCTGTCGTACCGGTCCAGGCCGCCGATGATGTTCAGCAGAGTGGTCTTGCCTGATCCCGATGGGCCCAGGATGGCCACGAACTCGTTGTCCCGCAGGTTGACGCTGACGTCATCCAGGGCCTGCTGGACAAAATCCCCGGTCTTGTACTGTTTGGAGACGTGTTCAATCTGCAGCACTATGATTCCCCGCTTCTTGGCTGTTCAGTGATATCGATTCCAGAAGCTCAAGCTTACGCCACAAGTATGGGTAAAGTCTGGGTGCCGTCTAATCCACGGACTTCAGGGCTTCCAGCATGTCTACGTTTCTGAGCTTGTGGTTGACCAGCCATCCCAGAGCGGCCGTGATGACCACGATCATGACCAGGGGAATGGCGAAGGCCACCCACCTGATGGAGGGGTCGAACATGATGTTGTCGGGCGGGACGGTGGTGATGATGTAGTGGTGGAGCCAGGCTCCGAATCCGTACCCGGCAAGGACTCCGATGGCCGAGAGGAGGATGGTTTCCCGGTAGATGTACATGGTCACTTCGTGGTCGTAGAAGCCCAGGACCTTGATGGTGCTCAGCTCGCGGATGCGCTCCTCAACGTTCAGGTTGGTCAGATTGTAGAGAATGACCAGGGCCAGGAGGGTGGCCACGATAATCAGCACCTGCATGATTATGTTCATGGACCGGACCACTGTGTCGATCTGGCCCATCATGGTGGTGTTCTGCACCACGCCCTGGATGCCGTCGATCCGCATGAAGGAGGCGGCCTGCTTCCGGGTGTTCTCCACGCTGGAATCCTTGAAGGTGACCAGGTGGGCATTGGCGGAGTAGTCCTGGTGGAAAACGGCCTGGTAGGTGGTCGGACTCATGAAGACGAAGTGCCCCAGATACATCTCGCAGATTCCATCCACCCGCATGGTTCTGTCCCTGCCTCCGGAATCCTGGAGGGTGATGGACCCACCGACCTTGGTTCCGGTCAGCTGGGCTATCCGCTCGGAGATGACCACCCCGTCGCCCGTGAGGTCCAGGGGTTTGTGACCCGAGCGGGTGTCCAGGTTGATGAAGTCGTTCAGGTGGCTGACCGAGGCCGGCGCAAGCATCGTGATGGCCTGCTTGTCGGCGTTGTGGCCTGCTGTCTTGCTCATTTCCTCGTAACGGACGTTCATGGACCCGTTCACGTCGGCCCTGTCCAGCCGCTTCCTGATGGTGGCCTGCTGGTCGGCGGTGGCCTGACTGCTCTCGGCGGCAATCAGGTCGTAGCGAACCACCTGGCCGAACTGATGCTCGTTGATGGCCGATATGGACCCCTGTACGCCGAACCCGGTCATCAGAAGGGCCACGGAGCCGCAGACCCCGAAGATGGTCATCAGCATCCGCTGCTTGTAGCGGAATATGTTCCGTGCGGTGACCTTGTGGGTGAAATTGAGCCGATTCCAAATCAGCGGAATATGTTCGAGGAGAATCTTCGATCCGGCGCTGGGCGGTTTGGGCAGGAGGAGGGCGGAGGGCTTCTCGCGCAGCTCCCGCCAGGCACTCAGGAAGGCCGGGACCACGGCACTCAGGAAGGCCAGCAGGCAGGCCAGGAGGGTGATTGGCAGGTGGAAGCCGTAGTGGATGGGTGGCATGTCGAAGGCAGGGGAATATGCCTGGTAGATAATCCAAGGCATGAGGGTGTGGCCGGTGATGATGCCGATGATGGCACCCAGGGCCGAGGCCACCCCGCCGTAGACCAGGAACTTGGCCATGACATCGCGGTCCCGATAACCCAGGGCCTTCAGTGTTCCTGCGTTGATTCGCTCCTCATCCACGAAGCGGGTCATGGTCGTGAAGGTGACCAGGGCGGCCACCAGGTACATGAAGTAGGGGAAGATCTTGGCCAGGGAATCCACGATGAAGGAGACGGAGACGTAGACCTTGTAGCCCTCTGAACCGGGCGCTTCCCTGCGTGAGTCCAGAGCGTAGACGGGCTCCCCCATGCGCTTCAGCCGGTCGGCCGACTTGTTCAGCTCCTCCTGGGAGTCGTCGATTTTCTTCAAGGCCTCAGGGCTCTCCCGGTTGAATTGGTCCAGTTTGGCCTGATAATCCGCGGTGTTCTGGTTTAAGGCGGATTGACCCTGATCGATTTGCTCCTGTGCCGAAGCCCTACTGGCAGCCAGGGTCTGCCGGGACTGATCCAGCCTTGCCCGGCCCTGGTCGAGCTGGGCGGTGGCCTGGTCCAGTTGGGTTTTCCCCTGGGCCAGCTGGCGCTCGCCCTCTTCGACCTCTGCCCTCGCCTGAATCAGATCCTGGCGCCGCCCGTCGAGTTCCTGCTGGGTGGCTGCGACCTGGGCCATGCCCGGGGTGTACTGGTTGGACATGAAGGCCTCGCGGCCTGCCTGGACTTCGGCCACCATGGCATCGATTTGGGGTGACTGACGGTTGAGCTCGTCTAGCTGGGCCTGGAGTTCCGCCTTCGTGCGGTTGAGCTTCTCCTCCTGTTCGGGGGTCAGCCCGGGGGCTGACAGCTCCGTGTCGACGGCCTGAATCTGGCTGGTGACCTGCGTGATACCCTGCCTGCATTGGGTCTGAGCCGCCTGGATCTGGGCCACGGCCTGGTCGGCCTGGGTCTTCCCGTTCTCCAGTTGCTGGCGGGAGGCATCAAGCTGGTCCTGCCCCTGGTTGATGGCCGCCTGGCCCTGGTCGACCTGCCCCCTGCCTTGGGCCACCTGGTCCGCCGAAGATTGGTATATGGCCTGTTGCCGAGTCAGTTCGGCCTGGCCCTGGTCAGCCTGCCGCTGCCCTTGGTCGATGGCTGCCTGGGCCTCGGCCGTCTGGGATGCCATCTGGTCCCTGGCTGCCAGGAGGCTCTGGGCGGCCTGGTCCAGTTGCTGTCGGCCCTGGTCCAGTTGTCGTCGGTTTCCTTCGAGCCCCCTCCTGGCCTGATTCACCTGGTCCTGCCCCTGGTCCAGCTTTTCCTTGAGGGGGCGTTTGACGGTGGCAAGCCTTGCCGTGGGGCGATCGGACAGAATCCTGTTCAGGGCGTCCTTGTGACCTTGCAGTGCATTGATATACCGGTCCGAGTAGTGGTCCTGAATCCGGTCCAGGTCCTTGAAGGTCAGGCGGGCAATCATGACCTCGTCGGAATCGAAGGCACCCGGTGTGGATACGGCATATGAATCCAGGGATCCCGACCCGGCGGTGGACGGCCCCATGTTGACCTTGCTCAGGATTTCGGTCGATTTGACCGTCCCGACCACCTGGAACCTGTGGTGTCTGAGTATCTTTCTGCCCAGCTGGTCGGCCTTTTCGTCCACTTCAATGCTGGTGCCGATGGGGTGGCTTTCGGCCAGGGCCGTATCGATGGCTATCTGGTCCGGGCTGGTGGGCATGGACCCCTCCACCAGTTCGTAGGTGGATATTCGTTTGGGGGCCGAGTAGATGCGCAGGCTCTGGTCGCCCCCTTTCAGGACCACGTCCTTGAGGTAGCCGTACTCGATTCCGGAGCTGCCCGGCGCGGTGTCTATGGCCTTTCGGTCGTCCTGGTCCAGCCCATAGCTGCTGATGACCGTCAAATCGGCCAGGTGGTGTTCGGAAAGGTAGGCGTTGCCTGCCTGCCGCATGTCCGGTCCGGCCACGCTCAATCCCACCAGGGCGAAGGACCCTAGTGCGACCAGGCAGACGATGGAGATGAACCGTCCCAGGGACTTGCGGAAGGAAATGCGGATGTCGTGCCAGAGCACCCTTCTGACGGTCTGCATCTTCACCACTCCACGTTGTCGATGTCTTCGGGGCTGCTGTTGGTCTCTACGGACTGTACCCGGGCGTCATGCATACGAATCACCCGGTCGGCGATGGGGGCGATGGCTGCATTGTGGGTGACGATAACCACAGTGGCGCCGTGCTTGCGGCACTGGTCCTGGAGGATGCGCAGCACCTGCTTGCCGGTCCGATAATCCAGTGCCCCGGTGGGCTCGTCGCAGAGAAGGATCTTGGGGTTCTTGGCCACGGCCCTGGCGATGGCCACCCGCTGCTGCTCGCCGCCCGAAAGCTGGGCGGGGAAGTTGTCAATCCGGTCACCCAGACCGACATCAATCAGGGTCTGGACCGGGTCGGCGGCGTTTTCCACGATCTCCGATGCCAACTCCACGTTTTCCCGGGCGGTCAGGTTGGCCACCAGGTTGTAGAACTGGAAGACGAATCCCACGTCATAGCGGCGGTAGGTCGTCAGCTGTCGGGCGTCATAGCCGGCGATGTCCTTGCCGTCCACGACCACCTGGCCCTCGCTGCAGGTGTCCATCCCGCCCAGGATGTTCAGAACGGTCGATTTGCCTGCGCCAGAGGCTCCCAGGATGACGACCAGTTCCCCCTTGTCGATGGAGAAGGTGACGTCCTTGTTGGCCGCAATGGTCGTTGCACCGGTCACATACCGCTTCGTTTCTCCGATGACGTCGATGTAGCCCATTCGTGCCCTTCTTTTCCTTGACAGCCGGGTTTGGTGACCGAAGCGTATGGTTGCTCCGCATCCCGATACCGGTATTCCCCTGTAAAACTGTAGACACAAGGGGTGGTCAGGTCCAAGGGGAAGCACTGTGGTTCAGGCGTGTCGCAGGGTATGACTAGAGGGCGCCGATCAGGCTTTCCATACTGTTTTGGTCGGTCACCAGTCTGCCCTGGCGGAAGGTCAGAAAGCGTTGACAGGTCTGCCGGAGGAACTCTTCATCGTGGGAGATTATCAGGATTATGGTGCCTCGGTCCTGCATGTACCGTATGGCCCGAGTCACCTGGTTCATGTGATACAGATCCAGGCCGCTCGTGGGTTCATCCAGGATGACCAGATGCTTGTCGGCCATGATGGCCGCTGCTATGGCCACCCGCTGCTTCTCTCCGCCCGACAGGGTGTTGGGATGACGGTCAAGCAGGCCGTCCAGGTCCAGTTCCGAGGTGACGTCATCGAGGAGTTCGGGCCGTCTGGCACCCAGGAGGAGCTCCTTGCGGACGCTCTCGCAGAAGAGCTGGTAGTTCACGTCCTGGAAGACCATGTAGGAGTTCTCTATCAGCTCCCTTGTCGACTGCCGCTTGCCGTTCAGGAAGAACTCACTGCCGTGTTCGGCCTTGTGCAGTCCGGTCAGAAGGTTGGCCAGGGTGCTCTTACCTGCTCCGTTTCTGCCGATGATGCCGGTGATCTGCTGGTTGGATACCGTCAGGTCGTCAATCTGTACGGCCGGGGTCTGTCCGTGGTCGTAAGAGAAGGAGAGATTGGTTACCCGGAGGCTGGATTCACTCCGACCGGTCGCCGTTACGGTGGCCGATACCGGGCTGTCGGCATTGTGTGGCTCGGGCAGGACCAGGGCCCGCAGGCCAAGCTGCTCGCGTTCTTCGGGGCTGATGGCCGCCATGGATTCCGGGGTGAAGGTGCCGGCCACCTGGCCGTCACGGATGACCAGGAACCTGTCGGCCAGGTCCCTCAGGTAGTAGAGCCTGTGCTCGATGACCAGGATGGTCAGCCCCAGGGCCTTGAGTTTGCCGAGAATGGCGGTCAGCTCCTCTATGGCCTCTACATCGAGGTTGCTGGAAGGTTCGTCCAGGACCAGCAGCTCGGGGTTGGCCATGCAGGATGAGGCTATGGCAATCATCTGTTTTTCGCCGCCCGATAGGGAGAACATGCTGCGATCCAGCAGGCGTTCGATGCCGAAGAGGGCGGTCACCTGGTCCATGCGCTTGCTGATGGTTTCCCGCTCCATCCCCATGTTCTCCAAGGGGAAGGCCAGTTCGCTGCGCACGTCGGTGGTGAAGAACTGGGTTTTGGGGTTCTGGAATACCGAGCCCACCCTTCTGGACAGTTGGTATATGGGCTGATCGATGGTCTCGGTACCGTCCAGAAGGCAGTGACCCTCAAGTTCACCCTCGTAGAGCTCGGGGATCAGACCGTTGACAATCCTGGATATGGTGGTCTTGCCGCACCCGCTCTTGCCTGTAATCACCAGGAGCTGCCCCTTGCCGACCTCCATGTCGACATGCTCCAGGGAAGGTTGCACGGCGTCTTCGTAGATGAAACTGATGTTCTTACCGGAGAGCATAGAAGGCAGCTCCAATCAGGACGAGTCCCAGCAGGCACATGGCGGCATCCGCCGGGGTGAACCTGACCCGGACCAGGGAGGTCTTGGGGCCAGGGTCGGTGAGTCCTCTTGTCAATGCAGCCGATGCCAGGTCGGATGCCACATTGGTGGCATTGCTCAGCAGCGGCACGTAGATGAACTCCATGGTTCTGACGGGGTGACGCACCATGTCGCCGGTGGTGGTGGCAATGCCCCTGAACTTCATGGCCTTGCGAATCTGCCGGTAGTCGTTCCGTACGGTCGGGAAGAAACGGAAGAGCACGCTGGTGGGTATGACTATCCACTGGGGAACGTGCAGGCGGCGCAGGCTGTAGATGATTTCGGAGACCTTGGTGGTTCCGGATATGTAGGCCCCTACGATCACGACCGGCAGCATCTTGCCCAGGCCTACAAAGAAGAAGAGTATGTAGCGGCCGAAGAGGTTCTCGGGGGCCAAATATGCCAGATAGGTCCCCACCGCGAATACGACGGTGATGCCGACCCACTTCAAGCCCTTCCTGATTCTGCCATCCACAAACTGGAAACTGCATAAATACAGGGTGATGGCCAGGGTCAATGCGTCGGGCAGGGTGAAAAAGAGCAGCCCGTTGGCAAAGACAACCAGGAAGAACTTGCTGTAGATCGATATCCTTTTCATGCCTTGGCAGGTATCCTCGCGAAGTGGCGCTTGACGATCATTGATCCGATCCAGGCTCCCAGCAGGGCGCCTGCGATGGTGACAACCACACAGATTATCAGGGTGGGTGTGCTGATCTGTGCAAAGACCTTATCGATGTAGGCCTGGTTCTTGCCCTTCCTGACGAGGCTGGCTACGTAGGCGTTCTTCATGAACCAGAGGGGCAGGGCAGGGCCGGTGTTGCCGAAGGCGAATATGGTGTAGCTCAGGTAACGCATGGGTTCGGACTTGCCCTTGCCCACCACGTTCTGCAGGAAGTCGGCCAGGACCCCGCAGAACACGTAGGGGATGAACGAGAAGGCGAAGTGTCCGGAGACCAGGAAGAAGAGACCCATCAGGATGCCCATGATGGTGATGCCGCCGAAGCGGGGGACCTTGTTGGACATGAGCATATAGACCGGTCCGGCAATCAGGCCGACGATACCGGGCAGGAGGATGGACGAGAAACCGGGCAGAATCATGCCGGTCACAAACCCCGTGAGGAAGGCGGCCAGGGCCATGCAGATGAAATACAGGGCACTGTAGATGCCGATGTTGATGAGGTCCTTGGCTTTGAGTGTGTTCATGGATACGTATGCTCCCGTTCGGGCGTAGTGGGCCGTCATGGCAATTATTCTGGACATCCACCGTTTTCCTGGCTCGTCCCCCCAAAGTCTCACCGGACGGGGAGTATCGGCTCCTTGCAGAAACGGCCCAGGCTCAATCCTGCAGTTTGATCCGCGGCTCACCCGGCCGGTCTGATGGATGTGGAACGAGTCTAAGATGATTCTTGCGGATTTGGCAATGAAGATTCCGTGAAGATTTGCTCTATCTGGACTTGCTGCCGCTGATTACGGTCCTGTTTCCTGGTTTTCCATGCTTCTCTTCAGGATTTCCAAATTTCGGGTATTGCCCTTCCGAAAGCCCTTTTGTTAGTCTGCATCTACAAACGAGCAAAGATAATTTTCGGATGGAATCAAGCATGATCAATAAGGAACTTCTGCATTTGCCGGGTGCCAAGGTATCCGGCAGCGTCATTTTGGGCCTCCTGCATACGGTGGGGGCCGTGGCGGAGCTGGTGATCATGATCCTGTCCATCTACGCTCTGGGATTCCTCTGGGGCCTGCCGGTTCCGGGGCTGCTGATCCCCCTTGTCGGACGGATTCCCGCCCTGGCGGTCAGCCTGGTGGTGCTGATTCTGGTCCGAGGACTCTGCCTTCTGGCGATCAGCCGGTGTTCTGCCTCTCTGGGCACCTCAATCAGCACGGCCCTTTCGGAGGACCTCTACCTTTCCATGTTTGACGGCAGGCAGCGAAAGGTTGATGGGAATCGCCCCAACCAGAGCCTTGCCATGCTGTCCACGGAGGGCGTGAAGCGGGTGGCTTCCTACTTCACGGATTTCCTGCCCATTCTCTTCCAGTCGGTCATGATGCTGCCTGTCGTGCTGCTTGTCCTTCTGCCGGTCAGCCCTGTGGGTGCCATCGTCGTGCTGGTGGGCATGGTGGTCATGCCCTTTACCCTCAGGATGGGAACCAAGCGCAACACCAAGGTCCAAACGGCGCATCTGCGGAAATACGACAAGGTGGGGGTCCACTTCGAGGAGTCCTTGCGTGGCCTGAATACGTTGAAGATCTTCCATGCTGACCAGGCCGAAGCCGACCGTCTGGCAGAGGACTCCGAAGGTTTCCGCCGCCAGACCATGGCGGTGCTGGCCGGGCAGCTGCGTAGTCTGATCAATGCCGACATGATGGTCCACCTGACCGTCATCCTGGCTGCCGTTCTGACCGTGCTGGTCCAGTGGGGCTCGGGCCCACGTATCTGGCTTCTGCCCTCCATCGTGGTCGTCCTGACCGGTGTCCGTCTTTTTGCCCCCGCTCAGCGTATGAGCTACCTGGCACATGCCGGTGTGGTGGCCACCCGTCAGGGTAAGGCCATTGCCGCCATACGCCGGGAAAGGCAGGAGGAGGAAGCACATGACCGGGCCGACCGAGAGGCTTCAGGCCCTGCCGGTTCCGAGTCTTCCCAGGGTGCACAGGCCGATACAGATGCGGGGCAGGATGGTGCGACTGTTGAGCAGGTCGATCCAGGCGACGGTGAGGGCGCCGGGGCTAAGTGCGGGGTCAAGGCCGGCGATCTCAGGTTTACGTATCCCGACGGGTTCACGGCGCTGCATGCCCTGAATTTCGAGCTTCCGCAGCAGGGACATATCGGTATCGTCGGTGCTTCCGGATCGGGCAAGTCGACTTTGGCTTCCATTCTGAGCGGGCAGCTCAAGGGGTATGAGGGAAGCCTGAGTGTATTCGGTAATCAGGTAAGCCGGATGTCCCCCTCGGACCTGATAACTTCCCAAACCGTGGTCAGGGGTACTGATCATCTTTTCAGCGGCACCCTGCGGTCCAACCTTGACCCGGCGGGTGTCGGGTACTCGGATGAGGTTCTGAAGCAGGCCTTGAGGGATGTGGACCTCCAAGACCTGTTGAATCGGCCGGAGGGGCTGGAATCTCGACTTGAGCCAGGCGGCTCAAACCTGTCGGGAGGGCAGAGGCAGCGTCTTTCCATTGCACGAGGGCTCCTGCGTGGATCCAGGCTCTACATCTTCGACGAGGCCACCAGCGCCGTCGACCGTGAGCACGATGCCAGTCTGTCCGCCCTGATGGATCGGCTTGGCAGGTCCAGCCTGGTCATCACCATCACCCACCGCCTGGCCGGGGTGCGGGATGCGGACAGGATCCTGCTTCTGGACCAGGGGCACTTGGTGGAAAGCGGCGATTTCGACCAGCTCATGGAAGCGGGCGGACTCTTTGCGGCCCAGTGGAACGAGCAGGAACGATACGAAGAGTTGGAGGCCGCACGATGAGCCGACAGAGGACTTCCACGCAGAAGGGAACCGGATCGTTGAGCGGTACCAGTACAAGTGCCATGCCCAAGGAGGAGTTCGGCCCCCTGGCCGGCGGCGGCTCTCTGAGCATCATGCGTCGAATGGCCGGACTGATGAGGCCCCTGGCAGCCACCGAAGGTAAGGCCATAGGATGCGGGTCGCTCGGCCACCTGTGCTCTGTGTGGTGCGTCATGGCCGCGACGGCGGCCCTGATAGGTCTGAGTGGACTGACCGGAAACGGCAGCTGGCTGAGCCGGACCTGGATTGCCTGGGCGGTGGTGTCCATTGTGGCCGGGGTGCTCAAGGGGGTCATGGCCTACGGCGAGCAGTACTACAACCATGAAATGGCGTTCAGTGTCCTGCGCGACATCCGTGTGACCGTTTTCGATAAGATGCGGACTCTGGCCCCGGCCAAGTTGTCGCGGCGGGGGCGGGGCAACATGGTCACCGTTCTGACCGATGACATCGAGGCTCTGGAGATTTTCTACGCCCATACCCTTTCACCCATCGCCATCGCAGTGATTACCGCCGTGGTCAACCTGGTCACGCTGACTGCCTTGTCCGGGTGGATGGGACTGATGGCCCTGGTTTCCTATCTGATCGTAGGTCTGGTCATCCCCCTTCTCAGCGCCTCGCCCACCTTCCGTGTGGCCATGGCGGAGCGTACAGCCCAGGGGCGCCTGCACAGCCTTCTCCTGGAGACCTTGGATGGGCGGCGTGAGCTGGTGGCTCTGGGTGCCGCCGATCAGGTCAGGCAGAACCTGGATGAGGCCACCGGCGACATGCTGGAATCTCGGCGCCGCACCTCACGTAACACCCTCTACAACGACCTGGCCACCCAGGTGGCCACCCTCGTCTGCATGGCCGTTTTCACCCTGGCCGTCTGCGCGCTCGCAGGCAGGGGAGCGATTGGTCTGGCCCCGGCCATGATCGGTCTGGTTGGTTTCCTCAGCTCCTTCGGTCCCCTGATTCCTGTGGCCAGACTGGGCTCGGGCCTGCAGCCCACCATCGCCGCTGCCCGAAGGGTCTTCGGCCTGCTGGACGAGGAGCCTGAGGTTGAAGAGGTGGCTGAAGGGTCCAGACTGCCTGCCTATTCAGGCACCCATGCCAGTGGGCTCTCCTTCGGTTATGCCACCGGGTCTGACCAGGATGGGAGCGATTCTCTGGTTCTGCATGACCTGGAACTGGACATCAAGCCAGGGGATCTGGTCGGTGTCCAGGGTGAGAACGGGGCCGGGAAGACCACGCTCATCGACCTGCTCATGCGCTTCCGAGACAGGAGTGCTGGCGACCTGACCGTCTCCGGCCTACCCATCGAGACCATCAACACGGCTGACCTGCGTGCCCGACAGACCCTGGTGAGCCAGGATACCTATATATTCAGCGAAACCCTGGCCGACAACATCGCCATAGCCCGACCTGGTGCCAGCCGCGAGGAGATTGCCGAGGCCGCCAGCCAGGCCTGCCTTGATGATCTGATTGACCAGCTGCCCAAGGGACTGGACCAGGTTCTGACCAGCAACGGATCCGAACTCTCCGAAGGGCAGAAGCAGCGGGTGGCCCTGGCCCGCGCCTTCCTGAGCCAGGCCTCCCTGCTCCTGCTGGACGAACCGACCAGCAACATGGATGCCCTCCTGGAGGGCAAGGTGCTCAAATCCCTGATTGATCAACAGGGTGACAGGGCCTACCTGATCGTCTCCCACCGGCCCTCGGTCCTGGCCCGGGTCGATCGGCTGCTGACCTTGCAGGATGGCAGGCTCATCTCCGCCTGAACATCCGCACAAAGAATGAGGTGCAATTTATGGTGCCGGTTCGAATTGCTGCTCACAGCTATGACGCTGTCGACACAATTCAAACCGGCATTGGCGCATTTCAATGACAGATTCCCGGGTGCGGATTCTCTCTGCCGGTTCCGCAAATAGGGGGGGGCATAGTTGGAGTCAGTTCGGAGAAAAGTGGTTCGGCAAAGTAGATGTCTGCTCTCACCTTGGGTGGTGACATCCCGTAAGCTACCTATACAAGCGTGGTCCATGGACTCTGGCTGTCTTAAAACAGTAGAAAAGAGAAGGGTTCCTTTCGGCAGAGTTGAGGTAATTAAGTCTATTTGTCGAACGTGGCCCCGCTGGCCAGCGCAGGTATGCCTTACTTCGACCGCGATGTTGCCATAGTGATGCTCACCGATGTAGCACGGTTCTTGAGCATCGTGTTCAGCATCTTCACGCCGAACTTTGCGCCCCTCGGCGTTCAGCTCGTCGGCTATCGACTGCATCCCGCCCCGTAGCTTACTCGTCGAACATGCGACGCGCGAAGTGCGCGGTGTTGTAGTCCATGCCTCTCTGGATTTCTGCGACAGCTGCCGGCTGTGGTACTCGGACATGGAGCCATCAGGCCGTCGATGAGCACCGCCTCGGGCCTGTCCGTCGGGATGTTCTCCGCCAGCAGGTGGATCTCGCACCCTGCCTCGCGTATGGTCTTCTTAGCCATTACCAGCACGTACTTGTCGCGCACCAGACGGTCGGTCTTCCGCAGGATGAGCGCGTGTGCAGCCTGCCCTTGGCGACCTCCGACAGTATCAGCTGGAACCCCGGGCGCGCGTCCGTCGTGCCGGATATGGCCGCGTCCTCGTACTCCCTCACGATGGTGAATCCATGGGCATCGGCCGACTCGTGGGCGAGCTCACGCTACTGCTCGATGTTCGCCTCGTTCTGTGAGTGCGACGAGAACCGGTAATACGCGATCGCGAGGTTGTTGTCGTCCAGCTCGGTTTTCTTCCTGCGTGCCAAATTACTAACTCCCTTTACTTGTTATCAGACTAAAGAAAAACGTCCGCCATCGCGACAACGATGGGCGTGGTCGGATCTAAGCAAACATCTGCTGTAGCAGGCCCTTCTTCAATTCCTGCCATTTCGCCAGCTCAGCCTTCGCCTTGACGATGACGTCGTCGACGATCGAGAGCAGGTCGGCAATCTTGCGCTGCTCAATAATGGACGATGGCATGCGATAAGTCAGCTCTTTGAATCGTGTTGCGGGGATACCTTTAATTGAAGTCCCTTGGGTTCGAACGGCTTCTCGTTGCATTCGTGCGGACAGCATGTATGCAATAAACTTTGCATCGCCCGTGACATCTTCTAAGCTAATAAAATCCTGACTCGTACACGTTTCGCGATCCAAAAGCGCAACTTTTCCAACCCCAACACGAAGAACTACAGCGATTGAACCGGGCTTTACTTTTTTTGTAGCCGAAGTTGCAATAGCTTCCTCTGTGATAAATCGCGTTCTACGAACTGTTGTGATGTTGTCCACATCCAAATCGGAAGATGAAATCCAAGAAATATCACCGTTGTAATTGTCGGTATTGCTAGTTGATGGCGTACCGCCACCAATCATTCGATTGCACAATTCGGCAGATGTTCTCTCTTCCCAATCGGGAAACTCGGACCCGTCGTCAGCTTTGAACCTGACCTCCTGGCTGAACAGCTTCTGTATCACGCCCTTCTTGCGCTGTTCCCATGCGTCTACCTCGGTCTGCTGGGCAGCGATAACTCTGTCGACGGTCGAGAGCAAATCGGCAATCTTGTGCTGCTCGGGGAGAGAGGGAACAGCAAACGAATAAGATGCATATTCGGTTGCGTTAATTCCCGGTTGACCAGATCTCATCGAAGTCGTCTTAACCCATTTCCAATACTTATCAGTAAGCGTTTGGGAATACACAAAGTAGTCGTCCGAACTTGAAAGCACATGCGCTTTAATCAAAAAGCCCGCATAAAACAATTTGCCGTCTTTTGAATGATACAGATAAGACTTGCCTGTACTTGCACCAGTCCTTGCCAGTAAAATATCCCCGTTTCCAACAATATATTTATCGTCAAGTTTACCCTCTGGCGAAACAACATCGTCAGACAAATATGCATGCGTTTCGTCGTCAATATCAGTAATGCGGATATAACGATTTTCGCCATCAAACCTCGTTGCAGCCGCATTCATTCCGTATGTCAAAGGCGCACAAAGTTCTCCCAGTGTCTTCTCTTCCCAATCAGGAAAATCGGACCCATCATCAGCCTTAAAACGCAATACTGGTTCCATATCACTTCACCTCCTAATAAACTCAAACAATCGATGAATCGGATTCATCATACTTGGTGCTGCGCTTGCCGCAGCAGGCACCGTGTCGATAGTCGTCGCCATATTCTCCGCCATGTATACCGCGTCGTCCTTCTTCTCTGATGCTGCAATCTGCGATTCCAACGCAACCAGTGATTCATCAAGCTTCTTGCCATGCACCTACATCGCAGTTGTATTCTCGTGAACGGCTGCAACAAACTCGCGAATAATATCGTTTGCCGAGTCGTCGAGCGTCACGAGGTCTTTGAGCTACTTTAGCCCTGAGAACGTAATCGCAGGGGCGTCAATAGTGCCTTCCAATAATCCACGTCCAGCAAAATCATGAACTCGGCTGCGCGTTCGCCGCATGATTACATCTTGCTCCGCCAACAAACACACCTTCAAACGTCTCCGTATATCCGCTCGTCATAAATAAAGAGGGCAGATTCACCTCAGCGATGTGCACCGTAACGCCATCATGCCCTTCGAAAGCCTGTGCATCGTGCTCAGAAACAGAGTCTTCTCCTGTTCTGGCGACGTCGAATACCAACTATCGGTCACAGCGGACGAAATACAGGCGTTGTTCTCGTCTTCCCTCATGTGATAGTTGTAAATCGCACGCTTCCAAGGTCAGTCTTCTGCTTTCTTTTCCACCACAGTCATATTCCCAGCTGCCGCAGCATCGACTCCACCTTGTCGGCAGAGGCCTTCTTCTCGCCCTCGATACGCTTGATGTCATCTCGTACGGCCTCGAGGTCGACGGGCTCTTCCTCCTCGTACGTATCCACGTAACGCAGGATGTTGAGGTTCCAGTCGTTTGCCTCGATCTCTGCCATATCCGCCACATGGGCGAACTTCTCGATGTCCTCGCGCATCGTGTAGGCGTTCACGATCTTCTTGATGTGCTCGTCCTCAAGCGTGTTCTGGTTCTTGCCGGGCTTGAACTCCTTGCTCGCGTCGATGAACAGCACGTTGTCGCTGTTGCCGTTGCGTTTGGACTTCAGTACGAGCAGGCACACGGGGATGGATGTGCCGTGGAACAGGTTTGGTGCAAGGCCAATGACGGCATCGAGGCGATTCAGATCCTTGATGATGTACTTGCGGATGACCGCCTCGGCACCGCCGCGGAACAGCACGCCATGAGGCAGCAGGACGGCCACGCGCCCGTCGTCATCGTCCATGTGATAGATCATGTGCTCGACGAAGGCGTAGTCGGCGTGGGACTTCGGCGGCAGCTTCCCCGCGCCCGAATACCTCAGGTCATGCAGCAAGGCGGGGTTGCCGTCGTACTTCAGCGAGTACGGCGGGTTGCAGACCTGCACCGTCATCTTCACGTCGCCGTACTTGTCTTCGCGCAGCGTATCGCCCTTGTAGATGTCGAAGTTCTGGTAATCCACGCCGTGCATCAGCATGTTCATGCGCGCAAGGTTGTACGTAGTGGCGTTGTTTTCCTGCCCGTAGAAATGACCGACACGTCCAGTCGTGAGGTGTTTCTGCACCTCGAGCAGCATGGATGCCGAGCCGCACGTGCAGTCGCCCACCGTCTTCGCCTCGTCCAGGCCGACGGTCGCCAGCGTCGCCACCAGCTTCGAGGGCCCCGTTGGCGTGAAGAACTCGCCGCTCTTCTTGCCAGCGTCCGAGGCGAACAGTCCGAGAAGAATCATGTACGCCGTCCCCAGCACGTCGAACTGCGAATCGGATAGCTTGAAGTCAATCTCGCTGATTTGCACGATGACTTTGGCGATGAGCGCAGTACGATCGGCCACGGTGTCGCCCAAATCGGGGTCATGCAACTTCATGTCATTGAACAAGCCGGAGAACGCCGCCGCCGACGCCTGACCCATCGTGGAACCCGTCAGCTCGTTCACCGCGCGCTCGTAGTCCTCAACGCTGAACTTGTCACGGTCATCCGAAGGATGGACAATCTTGCGAACCAGTTCGCGGAACAGGTTCTTGGGCTTGATAATGTAGCCAAGATGCTTAATGGACCACTGTTCGACGATGGGGCCGTATTTCGCATCGGCGAATGCCTGCTCGTAGCTCAGGCCGTCCGCCTTCAGGAGTTCCTGCATGTACTCTTCGGTGCGTTCCGACAGGTAGCTATAGAAAATTGTCCCGAGGATGTAGTTACGGAACTTGGTGGAATCCATGTTTCCACGCAAATCGTTCGCGATGGCCCAGAGCTTTTGGGACAGCTCGCTCGCCTGCTCCTGATACTTTGTGGCATCAATCATGCCGCTTACTCTCCTTCGGCCCTATAGCGGTTGTATGTGTCGATGACGAACTTCTTGATGACTTGCGTCATGGTCGTGATCTCCACAAGTCCCTTACGATATGCGGTCAGCTTCTGGCGGACGGCCTCCTCAGAGAAATTCCCGTCGAAGATGTACTTCGAGAAGATGTCCTGCACGTCCTTCGCCTCAAGACTGTTTTCGCGGGCGAACGTCTCGATTTCGTCCTCGAGGCTCTCACGCTCGAACTGCTCGTAAGCCTGCTGCACGTCGGCGTCTTCCGGCAAGTTGTAGAAGCGCGTTTGGATGAATGCCTTCATGATGTCCTTCTTAGCGCGTAGGGCATCGTTGTCCGAACGCTCGATCTCCCGCATGACAAGGTCGATGTCGCGATCAATATCCGCTTCACTCTTGTTGGCTTTGTGCGCTGACTTCAGTAAGCTCAGGATGTACATCACGTTGATGCGGTCGGTGCGGACCAGCTCCACGTCGAAATCCACGTCGACGGGCACGGGAACCTTCGGGTTGCGCTTCTTCGACTCATCGTAATAATACAGGTACCAGCTTTTGAAGCCCTCGTATTCCTCCTCGCCGAGAGCCCCGGCTAAATCCGTCCACTTGAACTCGTCGAGTGTCTTCAGCGTTGCTAGCGTGCCTGAAAGCGGACGGAACGCGAGGATGAACTGCCGGATGTCGTCCTCGCTCTGAAGCTGTCCGGCATCGTCCACGGTCTGCGTGACCTTGCGCAGCACGGGCACCTGGTTCATCCACCTGTTCATGTAATACTCATAGTTCTCGAGCAGGTACTCGTTAGGGTCGCCGTCGCCGGAAAACAGACGCAGGGCATCGTCCTGCGCCCGCTTGATATTGCGGTAGGAGACAATCTGTCCGAACTGCTTCGTCACCTTGTCGACTCGGTTCGTACGGCTGTATGCCTGCACCAGTGTGTGCCAGATGAGGTTCTTGTCCAAATAAAGGGTGTTCAGCGGCTTCGCGTCGAATCCCGTCAGCAGCATGTTGACCACCAGCAGAATGTCCACCTGCGGCAGATCCTCCTGCTTCATGCGGCGCGTGATGTCCTTGCGGTACGCGTCGAAGGAATCCAGCCCGAACGCCGTACCGAACATCTCGTTGTAGTCATTCATACAGCGCTCCAGCAGCTCCTGCGAGTGCTCGTCTCCGCCCTCGTCCATGTCGCCGTTGGGCTGGTACGTGAAGATGGCGGCCACGCGATACCGCTTGTCGTCATCTCTCGTCTCATTCAACGCCTTGAACGCGTCGTAATACTTGCCAAGCGTCTTGATAGTGTCCACCGCGAACAGCGCCGTGTACACGTCCGTGCCCTGCGGGTGGGCGTGCTGCTCGTGATGCTCGAAGATGTTCCCGGCCACCGACCGGATACGCTCGTCGTCGTGGTACAGCGACTCCAAATCGATGTTGTGGCGTCGGCAATAATCAGGGTCGTTCAGCTGCTCGGGATCGATGTCATTCGCGGCAATACGCTTGGGGGAAAGCGAGCGCCGGTACTCGACCGAGAAGCGCAACACGTTTCCGTCCGCAATCGCGTCCTTAATCATGTAACGATGGAGGCAGGCATCCAGCTTAGACCCAGCGCAGAATGCATCCGCGGTCGTCCTGCCATCCCTGCCGCGATTCGCCTCGAAGATGGGTGTGCCCGTAAAGCCGATATAGTTCGCGTTGTTGAAATGGCGCTTGATGTCGCCGTGCATCTTACCAAACTGGCTGCGATGGCACTCGTCTATGATAAATACAACCTTCTTGTCACGGTACGAATCCATCAGCGACTCATATCGCTTGTTCCTGACCGCGTTCGCCATCTTCTGAATCGTCGTCACAATGAGCTTGCGGTCGTCCTGCTTCAGCTGTCTGACCAGTACGGTGGTCGAATCGGAGCCGTCCACGCAGTCCTTCTCAAACGAGTTGTACTCGCCCACGGTCTGGTCGTCCAGATCCTTGCGGTCAATCAGGAAGATGACCTTGTCCACACGCGGCTCGTCACGTAAAAGCTGGGCCAACTTAAACGACGTCAGCGTCTTGCCCGAGCCTGTGCACGCGAAGACATAGCCGTTCTGGTTGGAATCCAGCACGCGGCGCTTCGCGGCCTTCACCGCGTAAATCTGATACGGGCGCATGACCATCAGGATAGGCTCAGTGGTCTTGATAACCATGTACTTGTCGAGCATCTCCGTAAGCGTCGAGCGACGCAGGAACTCCGCCGTGAACTGGTCCAACTTGTTGATTCGCGTGTTCTTGTCGTCCGTCCAGAAGAACACGAGGCTCTTCAGAATCGGGTTGTAGAAGCCGCCGTCCATCTCGTTCTCATTGCAGAAGTACTTCGTCTGCACGGAATTCGACACCACGAACAGCTGTAAATAATGAAACAGTCCTTTGAACGAAAACTTGCGGTACCGGTTGATCTGATTGATTGCCTCGTTGATTTCGACGCCGGGGCGCTTCAGCTCGATTTGCACCGTCGGCAGGCCGTTGATGAGAATCGTCACGTCGTAACGGTTCTTATAGACGACATCGCCCTTATGCTCCTTATCCATTGTTACCTGATGCGTCACCTGATAGATGTTCCGATCGATGTCGGAGCTGAAGAAATCTAGATATACAGTCTTCCCGTTATCCAGCGTCAGCACGTACTTATCGCGAATGATTTTCGCAGACTCGTAGACGCTGTGGTTGTTGACATGAATCATCACACGTCCGAACTCGGCATCTGAGAACGTTGTCTCGCCCTTCGCTTCGGTCAGCTTCTCGGCATTGAATGCCGCGAGCTGCTTGCGAAAATTCGCCACGACGTCGTCGTAGTCACGCATCTGAACAAACTCATAACCGATGCTCTCAAGCCTGTCAATGAATAGATTCTCGGCATCGTATTCGGAGACGTGTGCCATCTGTTCGGTTCCCTCTCTGCTTACCACTTATGGTTCGTGATGTACTCGTCGGCCGCCAGTCGGAAGAACGCACTCAGGCTCAACTCGTGGGCCTTCGCGACAGCCGTCAGACGCTCCTTGGCGCTTCTCGTCATGGACACCAGCGACGTGGCGCGCACTTCAGACGCCGTGGTTCCAGCAAACGCTTCGGTTTCCTTCCAGTCGTGCTTCTTGCCCATATACAGCCTCCCTCTTACCTCCTCGCATTAGATACTCTTTATCTAACCAATATCTAATGAGTATCTCACTCAGTCTCGTCCTACTTCAGCTTTACCCGTTCGAACGGCAGGACGGCGGGCGTTCTCACCTTGGCGTACATCGTGCGTACGGTCTTGGCTGTGGGGCCACGGCCGTCCACGGCGACGGTGGAGGGCTTGAACCCTGACCTGCGGTTGCCTCGGACTACGGCAGCAGACCTGCACCTAAGGGCCGAAAATGGCTTAAAAACGGCAAATTTGGGCCTTCTAGGACATAAAACGAAAAAGAAGTGCCTACATTGCGCTCTCTAATCTACAAATAAGCCCGAACTCGCTCCTGAGGAGGAACGGTCAGACGCTTCATGTTTTTGTGGAGCTAGCCGGGTTCGAACCGGCGACCCTCTGCTTGCAAAGCAGATGCGCTACCAGCTGCGCCATAGCCCCGTGATTGGAATGAACTTCAAAAAGCAGAAGTGCGTGGGCCTGGGAGGACTTGAACCTCCGACCTCATCCTTATCAGGGATGCGCTCTAACCAGCTGAGCTACAGGCCCATTCCATGTGACTCTGGAGAATCACACAAATGGTTAGCATACCATGTGGGCAGAGTAAGTCAATTCGCGTCGCGTCGTGAGTTGCAAGATTACAAGCTACATCGCGGGGGTGGTGAAGAATGCAGGTATGACGGAGATTCGTATATGACCAAGACAATCGGTGGCGGCAGACGGGGCCGGGGTGCCGGATCGACGGTCAAGCGCCGCCTGCTTGAGTTGGATGGTGAAGAGGTCCTGGTCATCAGTAAGCGAATCAAGAACGTCTACCTGCGGGTGAAACCGCCTGAAGGAGGGCTTGAAGTCACGGCTCCGGTCGGTCTCTCGGATAAGCAGCTTGAGGAGTTCGTCCGGGCCAGGAGGGTTTGGATTGGCCGGACCCGAGGGCGTATCAGTAACTCCATTTCGGAGATTGCGAGTGATTCCAACGATTCTGCCGATGACCGAAAAGCAGATGGTGAGAGCAGATGCGGGGATGAACCGCAGGGGAAGGACCGATCCGAGGATAGGGCCAGGCGAATCATCGAAGAGCGGCTGCCTCGGTTGGTTGAAACCTGGGTGCCGGTCGTCGGTAAGCGCCCCACGGCCATTACTCTGCGCCACATGAAGACCCGCTGGGGGTCCTGTACTCCTTCCACGGGCCGGATTCGGCTCAATACTGAGCTGGCCTGGCTGGATCCTGAACTTCTGGAGTATGTGCTCGTTCACGAGCTGACCCACCTGCATGCCCATGGACATGGCCCCCTGTTCCAGGAGCTGATGACCAGGTACATGCCGGATTGGCGACAGCGCAGGAGGCGACTCAACCAGTACGTGGTTATCTGAATACCCTAGGCCCATATTCCACGGCGACCCGAATTATGCCGGGAACCACACAGAGATGAATGAACGACTGGTTGATATCCGACCACATCGGGGTGGGAATGCGCTCGGGTGCTTGTTTCCGCGCTAGCGTTGGTGGTGAGCGCTGTTCAAGGATGGCAGATGAAGGAGCGATGATGACGGATTCAACGAATACGATCAAGCGGGCAGTGGTCACGGGTGCATCGAGTGGTATCGGGCAGGCCAGTGTCAGGGCCCTGGTGGGTAAGGGTTGGCAGGTGGTGGGTCTGGCCCGCCGCGAGGAGAACCTGCGGGACCTGGCCAAGGAGCTGGGCGAAGGATTCACCTATCAGGTCTGTGATGTGACCGACGAGGATTCAACACGGAAGGCAGTGGATGCCGTGCTGTCGGAAGGTCCGGTCAAGGCCCTGGTCAACTGTGCGGGGGCAGCCTTCGGCAAGGATGCCGTGGCCACCTCGAACCTGGACGATTGGCGGGGCATGTATGAGCTCAACGTCCTGGGTACGTTGAGGGTCATCCAGAAGTTCCTGCCGGCCCTGAAGGAGTCCGAGGGTACGGTCCTGGTTGTTTCATCGACTGCCGGTATCGAACCCTACGAGGGTGGTGGCGGATACTGCGCTTCCAAGGCAGCGGAACGGGTCATGGCCCGTATTCTGCGTCTGGAGTTGGTCAGTGAGCCGGTTCGGGTAGTCGATATCGCACCCGGCTTGGTCCATACTGATGAGTTCTCCCTGAAACGATTCGGCGGTGATTCCTCCAAGGCCGATGCCGTCTATGCCGGGGTGCCGGATCCCTTGACTGCCGATGATGTCGCAGGATGTGTTTCCTGGGCGCTGGAGCAGCCCGACACGGTTGATGTCGACCAGATTGTGGTTCGTCCTCGTGCCGAGGGTTCCTACACCAAGCTCTATCGCAAGGGCTGATGGCTCGCAATAAAAAGCGGGCTAATTGGCGTTTTACCAATCAGCCCGCTTTCCGTGCTGTCCGCCGGACTGTCGTCAATCAACGCTTGACGGAACAACCGGCTTGGAGCAGCCGAGGTGATTCCGGGGGAATCAGAACAGGTGACTCCTCATGAACCACTGGAAGTGCTCCAGCTCCTGGACGTGGTCCTGGAGGATATTGGAGCTGATGACATCCAGGTCATCCAGCTTACTGATGGCCTCGCGGTCCAGCTTGATGAAGGTGGTGTAGTACTTGTCGAGTGCCTTCAGATAGTCCAGGGCATCCTGGCGACCGGTCAGCTCAAGGCCCTCCCAGTTGCGGTTCTTCACGATGTCGTCTGGGCGTCCGGCGGGTGAGCCACCCAGGGTGGCGATGCGCTCGGCGGTCTCGTCGGCCATGTTCAGAACCGAGTCGACCTCGGGGTCCATCATCTCGTGGATGCCGATGAACTCCTTGCCTTTCATGTTCCAGTGGGCATGCTTGAGAACCAGGGCGGTCTCCTGCTCCTGGCTCAGGCGCTCCTGGAGGATTGCGATGACCTTCTCACTGGTGGCTTCGTCCAGCCCCGGTACGGTAAAGTTCAGTGCCATAATCTCTCCTTCGTTCGTCGGCGTATCGTCAGCGATTCCATTCGGCCGGTTTCCCAACCGACCCTTACTTCAACCCTAGCCACGGATACCTGCGAGTATGGGGATTTCCCGGGAGATTAGTGTGATTATTCAGACCTTCTGTGGGCACCATGTCCCTCTCGACGAGGAGGGCCGGCGCTATTCCTTGTCTCCACCAGAAGTATCGGAGTTCGCTGCCTCCGACTTACTGCCATCGTCATCCTCGGAGCCGTCGCTTGGGAGCACTTCGCGGTGTCTGACCTCGATGGTCTCGATACGCCGCCCATCAACCCTGGTAACGACCATATCGTACCCGTCGTCGGAGTGGACCACATCGCCCACCCTGCCCATCCGCCCGGTCTGGGCCAGGAAGTACCCGGCCAGGGTTTCGTAAGGCCCGTCTTCCAGTTCTATTCCGGTCAGGTCAGCGAAGTCCTCGATGGTCATGCCGCCATCCACCTTGGCCACCCCATTCACGAAGGCGGAGGCTCCCGACTGGGCCGACCCCTTCTCTTCGGGCAGGTCGTACTCATCGCGGATATCACCCACGAGCTCCTCGGTCATATCCTCCAGCGTCACGATGCCATCGGTGCCGCCATACTCGTCGATGACCACGGCCAGGTGGATTCCCTTCTTGCGCAGGCGTTCCAGGCTGGGAAGGAGCTTGGAGGTTCCGGGCAGGGAGATGCCGGGCCTGGTTACATCAGCCACGGTCCGGGCGCGCCGGTTGCGCACATCGAGGAGATCGCGTACATGGACGAATCCAAGAACATCGTCGAAGTCACGGCCGGTCACCGGGTAGCGTGAGTAAGGCTCGTTGTGGACGAAGTCGGCCGCCTCCTTCAGGGGCATATCGCCCGAGATGAAGACCACGTCGGCCCTGGGGCGCATGACCTCGGCCACACTGGTCTCCGAGGCGTCGAAGACATCGCCCAGAATCATCCGCTCATCCTTGCTCAGGTTGGTGTTGGAGGAGACCAGGACGCGCAGCTCATCGTCGCTGACCTGGGTGTCGGTCTGCTGGGGGTCGAAACCGAGGATGCGCACGATGCCGTTGGTGTTCTTGGCAATCAGCCAAATAAGCGGCTTGCAGATGGTCGAGAACATGTCGATGGCCGGTACCACCGCCCGGGCTATTTTCTCCGTGCGCTGCATGGCGATGCGCTTGGGCACCAGCTCCGAGATGACGATGGAGCAGTAGGAGATGATCAGGGTCAATACGATGGTGGTCAGGGTCGAGGCCAGTCCAGCATGGACACCCCAGCCGGTCACCACCGGAACCACGTAGGGCGCTATCGAGGAGGCGCCGAAGGAGGCCGAGAGGAATCCGGACAAGGTCACGCCTATCTGGACGGACGAAAGGAAGGTGTTGGGGTCACGGGCGATTCGAGCCACCCTGGCGCCGCGGGCATCCTGCTGTTCCATCTGTTCCAGCTGCGATCCGCGCAGGGAGACCAGTGCCAGCTCGGTTCCCGAGAAGACGGACCCGATCAGGAGGAAGACGAAGATAAGCAGGATGTTGAGCCATAATGACATGCCTCCAATGTACGTTATGGTCTTCTCTATCCGGGGTATCCAGTGCCATAGAGGTCAAACCGGCTGGCGCGAGTGGCAGGGTGCCTGCTCGGCCGGATGGTGGGTCCGAGGGGATCCCCAACCTCGGGCAGGCGGGACTCCGTGGATTGGTCAGAAGGAGAGAACCTGAACCTTGCCGCTGGTCAGACTGTAGCGGGCCCCCACCATCATGATCCGTCCCTCGGCAACGGCCTGGCGGATGACCTCGGACCTGTCGACCAGGGCCTCGATGGTCCGGGCTATATGCACCGATTCGTATTCGTCAGTGGTCTCCAGGCCGGCCTCCTGAGCCGCCAGAATCGAAGTGCCCACCTGGTTGACGATTGGTGAGGGGCTGTCGTGGACGAAGGTCTCATCCAGGGCCTCGTCTCCGGGTTCGATTCGGGTCCTTCCTGTTTCCGAACGGTGGTCTTCGATGGCCCGCAGGCAGGCGGTCACGGCTCCGCAGTGCTCATGCCCCATCACCACCAGAAGCGAGATTTTCAACTCGGTAATGGCGAATTCCAGGGATGCAAGAACCGACGGGTCCAAGGTCTGACCGGCCGTGCGGACCGTGAAGAGGTCACCCAGCCCCTGGTCGAAGATGATTTCAGGCGGGACCCGGGAGTCCGAACAGGAGAGAACAACAGCATCCGGAGACTGGGCATCAATCAAAGACTCCCTTGTTTCCGCGTCCTGCCAGGGGTGTTCGGCCTGCCCTTCGAAGAAGCGGCGGTTGCCGGCCAGCATCCTGCTCCAGGTCGCGTTGGCGCGGGGTTCTCCCTCTGATGCGGGCGTGCGATTTTCGCTCATGGCGGGGACTCCTTCTGGCTGCTCTGGCATATCCCTCCATCATAGGCGGCCATCAGGGGGCTCTGTGCCGTATATCACACAGGCTGGGATGATACCCACCTTTCGGTGCCAAGTCTCGGTCGCTAGCATGGAGTCGGTATCCGACCCGGCCCGTCGCCTCTTGTACGAGGTTCTGAATCCTCCACAATCCGAGGTGTTCCGGGCGGTTGGATTGACGGTATCCGATAATTCCCCGAAAGGAACCAACCATGACGCTACTGCAGCATGAAATCACCGACTTCAAGACCCAGGCCTTCCAGAACGACGACATTCACGAGGTGACCAAGCAGGACCTGCTGGGTCACTGGTCCGTCCTCTTCTTCTACCCCGCGGACTTCACCTTTGTCTGCCCGACCGAACTTGAGGATCTGGCCATCAAGTACGAGGACTTCAAGAAGGCCGGCTGTGAGATCTACTCGGTCTCCTGCGACACCGAATTCGTCCACAAGGCGTGGCATGAGGCCAACGAGAAGATCGCCAAGATCCAGTACCCGATGCTTGCCGACCCCACAGCCACCCTGGCCAAGGACCTGGATACGTACAACGAGGCCGAAGGCAAGGCAGAGCGAGGCGATTTCATCCTGTCTCCCGAGGGCAAGGTCGTGGCCTACGAGGTTATCTCCTCCAATGTGGGCCGTAACGCCGACGAGCTGCTGCGCCGCGTTCAGGCCTCGCAGTTCGTCTACGAGCACGGCGATCAGGTCTGCCCTGCCAAGTGGGAGCCGGGCGATGACACCATCGAGCCCAGCCTGGACCTGGTGGGTCAGCTCTGATTCAAGCGTCCTGAACGGACCATTCCAGTGAGCCAGGGGAACCTGCTCATCGGAGCGGCGCTGCTTGGCGGAGTGCATCCGCCTTTCCGGAGAGCCGGTTCCTCCGGTTACCAGGCCGTCGTTGCGATTGAGGGGTTCCCCTTACTGTATGCACTTCATCGACAAGGAAATAAGGAACATGAAGGAAGACAAGAATCTCTATGATGTGGTCATCATCGGTGGCGGCCCTGCCGGACTGAGCGCCGGGCTCTACCTGGCCCGTGCCCGGTACCGTACTCTGATTCTGGAGAAGGACGATTTCGGCGGGCAGATCACCATCACTGCGGACGTGGTCAACTACCCAGGAGTGGCCAGGACGGATGGGCACAAGCTGACCGAGACCATGCGTCAGCAGGCCCAGGACTTCGGTGCGGAGTTCATGACGGCCGAGGCCACCGGGATTGATGTGGATGGCGACATCAAGGTGGTCCACACATCCAGGGGCGATCTGCGGACCTTCGGCGTCCTGATTGCCACCGGAGCCAGCCCCCGTAAGATCGGGTTCGAAGGTGAGCAGGAGTACGCCGGCAGGGGAGTGGCATATTGCGCCACCTGTGACGGGGAGTTCTTCTCCGGGCGTGAGGTCCTGGTTGTTGGCGGAGGATTCGCCGCCGCCGAAGAGTCCGTCTTCCTGACCAAGTACGCCACCAAGGTCACCCTCCTGGTGCGTGAGGAGGACTTCACCTGTGACGCCTCCGTGGCCGCCGAGGCCAGGAACAACGACAAGATCGAGATTCACTACTCCACCGAGCTCCAGGGTGTCTCCGCCGGTCCGGGCGGCCTGGTCGAGGCCACCCTCCTGGACAGGACCACCGGGGAGACCAAGGCCTGGAGGCCGGCCGACCAAGGCACCTTCGGTGTCTTTGTTTTCGCGGGCTATGTGCCTCAGACCGGCCTGGTCAAAGGCGTGGTTGACCTGGACGATCACGGGTACGTCATCACCCATGGCTACCTGGAGACCTCGGTCCCGGGCGTCTACGCCGCTGGCGACCTGCGGGTGAAGAACCTCCGCCAGGTCATCACCGCCACCTCTGACGGTGCTGTGGCAGCCGTGGAGTTGGAGCGCTATGCCTCCGATATGTCCGCCCGGACCGGTTTGGTGCCGCCCAGACCCGAGAACACCCCCTATGAGAAGTCCGAAAAGGAGGCCGCCGAGTCGGCTGCCGCTTCTGGTACCTCGCCGGCTCCCGTGGCCCAGGGTACGGGAAATGCCCCAGCCAAGACATCTGGTTTCTTTGGGCCCGATATCAGGAAGCAGCTGGATCTGGTCTTCGGCAAGATGATCGGAAAGCTGGAGCTGGCCCTGGATCTGGATGGCAGCCAGGTCTCCAAGGAGCTGGAGGCCTTCGTAGACGAGCTGGTCGGGCTTTCCGACGGCAAGCTGACTTCCAGGGTGGGCTCCCGTACGGATGAGGACGGCAAGGATTATGATTCCGTCGGCGACCTGCCCGATGCTCGGCCCAGCGTGCGCATCTGCCGTGTGGACGACCAAGGCGTCTCCCGGACGACCGGGTTGGCCTTCCATGGCGTGCCCAGCGGCCACGAGTTCAACTCCTTCGTCCTGGCCCTCTACAATGTGGCGGGCCCCGGCCAGCAGGTGGATCAGCCCACCTCGGACCGGATCGATGCCATCAAGGACCAGGTAGACGTGATGATGCTGGTCTCCCTGACCTGTACCATGTGTCCGACCACGGTCCTGTCCGCTCAGCGTGTGGCTGCTCAGAACGGCATGGTGCGAGCCGAGGCCTACGACCTGGCCCACTTCCCCGAGCTGAAGGACCGATACCAGGTCATGAGCGTCCCCTGTATTGTGATCCGCAAGGATGGTCAGGAGACCGTGGAGTTCGGCAAGAAGTCCGTTCCTGAAATGCTGGATCTGATAGGGGCCTGACCCTGGGTTCGGGCCAGAGCGGAGTCTGAGAAGGTGCTGATGTCACTGTCTTTGCGGCGATGATGCTAGTGCCTTTTCTGATATATGCTGCTGGTCTATATCGATGAGAAACTAAGGATATTATCCACAGTTTGTGCGATGTGTTGTATCAGCAGCCGCAGGAGTGACGGACGACCATATCCGCCTTGATGGTCTGCACGTCAGGGACCTGATCCGGCTCCAGGGCAGCATTGATGGCGCAGGAGGCAATTTTCACGGTGTCCTGTTGCATTGTGGTCAACTGAGGCCAAGTGTAGAGGGAGTCAATGGTGCCGTCGAAGGAGACAATGGACACGTCATCGGGGATACGCAGCCTGCGCTCATGCAGGGCCCGGAGGGCACCCATGGCCTCCAGGTCCGATCCGGCGAAGATGGCCTGGGGTGGCCTGCCGCTGTCGATCAGGTCCAAGGTGGCGCGATAGCCGCCCTCGCGCGTGAAGAAGGCCTGGCGGATTCTGCCCGCAGGAAGATTGGCATTCTGGTGGGCCGCGTACCAGCCCTGGATTCGGGCATCGCCCCGGTCGTCGGGGGAGCCGCCAAAAAGCATGTCGACGCTGCAATGCCGGTGCTCGATCAGGTGTTGGGTGGCGGTCAGGCCAGAGTGAAAGTAATCGGTCGACACGCTCTTGGCATTGGTTACCCGGTGGGGCTGGTCCATGAAGACGAAGCGGCACTCTTCCAGATGGGCCATGCTCAATTGTGTGTAGCTGCGTGAGGAAGAGAGGAAAATGGCATCGACATTGCGCTCCAGCAGCTGTCTGATGGCCTGTTCCTCCAGTTCGGGGTCGCTGCGCACGTTCATGAAGAGGACCGAGTATCCTCGTCGCATGGCCACCGTCTGCAGCTCGTCGTAGATGCCGGCGCTGAAGGGGTTGGACGAATCGGGCACAATGACCCCCAGCATCTTGGAATACCCGGTGCGCAGGGCTCGTGCAGTGGGGTTGGGATGGTAGTTCAGTAGCTTCGCCGCCTCGCGCACCCGCTTGGATGTGTCCGGAGCCACAGCCCTGGGCCCGTTGTTGAATACGTAGCTGACCACGGCCGTGGAGACATTGGCCAGCTTGGCCACATCCGTGCGTGTGGCCCTTCTGCGTTGTGGGTGATTCTTATTGTTTATAGCCATCAGAGCCCGTTCCCATCTGCCTGTTCACCAGTCTCAATTTATGCTACCCGAAATGCAGAATCTACTCGAATTGATATAGCTGTGAACCCTGGTTTAGAAGCTATGTGGACTTGTCTGTATATGTCTTGTCGTGACTGGGAAATCAAGAAAATAGCTCTAAATATACAGTTATATTGAGAGCACTTTTCTTCAAAGTCAATTGTGAAGGCAGCCGGCCTCAGGTATTTGACAGACGAATCTACTCGCGTATATTTAGGAATGCGAAGTCAGTTCCGTTTCTCTCGGAACATGTTCGACGAAGAAACAACCCACGAAGGAGTGGTTGATGAACAAGATCAAGACGGTGGCAGCGGTCGGCATCTGCTGCGCTATGGCAATAACCCCATTGGCCGCCTGCGGCTCTTCCTCCTCCGGAGGCAAGAAGACCGTGGAATTCATGACTATGCAGTCGACGGGGACCGCCCAGCTCAAGGCTCTTCAGGGCCTGGGCAAGAAGTTCGAAGCAAAGAATCCGGACATCACCATCAAGATGGTTCCGGGCACCAACAACAACGAGAACGATATCAAGGTTCGTCTGGCGGGCCACAATCCTCCGGATATCTGGAACACCCATGGCTGGTCGCGCGACCGTTACGCCAACTTCCTGGAGCCGCTGCAGAACAGGTCCTGGGCCAAGCGGCTCAAGCCGATAGGCGACGATGTCTTTAAGACCAAGGACGGCAAGTTCTATGCCCTGCCCGCCGACATCCAGGTGTCTGGCATCATGTACAACCAAACGGTCCTGGATGCGGTTGGCGTCGATCCCAAGTCCATCGACACCTGGGATGCTTTTGAGCAGGCCTGCACGAAGCTGAAAGCCGCCGGATACACTCCGCTCATCTCCTCCAATAAGGACGCGGGTCCCAATGGCGACATCGCCGACTACATGCTTCCGGGCATGTACGACGAAAACCAGCTCAAGGATCTCTCCAATGGCAAGTTCGACACCGCAATCTACGAGAAGTACACCTCCAGAGTGGCCAAGTGGGCCAAGGACGGTTGGTTCAACGTGGATTACACTTCTGCATCCCAGGATGACATCTCCAGGCTGATGGCTCAGGACAAGGCCGGCTTCTCCTTCCGCGCCAACGGTAGCTCCCAGCTGATCCAGTCCTACAACCCCGGCGTCAAGTTGGGCATGATGCCGGTTCCTGCCGAAGTCGGCAAGCCCTATTTCTCCACGGGCGAGGACACCCTGACCTTCGGTGTCTCCAAGACCAGCAAAAACAAGGATGCGGCGCTGAAGTTCATCGACTTCATGGCCGAGCCTGAAAACCTGCAGAAGCTGGTAGATGTAAGCATGAACGATTCGGCTCTGACCGGCGTCAAGTCCGCGCTGGGGCAGTTCGAGCCGACCTACAACTACTGGGTGAACGAGAAGAAAACCAAGTTGGTCCCCTTCTTCGACCGCAAGTACCTGCCCAACGGCATGTACAACACCCTGGCCAAGTCGACCGACGGTCTGCTGACCGGTCAGCTGACTGCACGGGACGCTGCAGATCAGGTCAAGACCTCTTTCAATGGCCTGTATGGCCAGAAGTCTTCTTGATTAATAGGCCAAGAGGAGTCGAGTCATGACAGATAGTTGCTCAGGGGTGATTCCTTTGCAGGACACCCAATCCGGATCACCGTTACATGGGGATGGCAGGAGTGCATCCATTGACCATGGTAGGAGTCCCTCCCCGCGTCGTCGCCGCTTCAGGGGTGCCTCGATTAATCTCTTCTATCTTCCAGCTGTCATCCTCCTGGTGGTCTTCATCATCTATCCGCTCCTGTCGGGGATTGGGCTTTCTCTGACAAACTGGGACGGGTACAACGACGCCAAGTCCTTCGTAGGGCTGGCCAACTACAAGCAGATGCTGACTGACACCAACTTCAAACAGGTGGTCATCAACACCTTCATCTACGGCATCGGCAGCACAGTGCTTCAGCAGATCCTGGGCTTGGCTCTGGCGCTGCTGCTGAACGCCAAGATCAAGGGGCGCACCCTGATCAGGGCCATCATCTACCTGCCTGCTCTGGTGGCCCCGGTCATCATGGGCATCATGTACTACTTCGTCTTCCAGTACCAGCAGGGCGCTCTGAACGCCGTAATGACGGCGCTGGGTCTGCACAAGGTGGCCTGGTTCAACAATGCAGGGTTCTCGGTCTGCATCATCGTGCTGGTGAATTCCATCCAGTTCGTCGGCGTCTCCATGATCATCTACTTGGCCGGTCTGCAGACCATGGACCAGGAGATCGTAGAGGCCGCCGAAGTCGATGGGGCATCCGGATGGAAGAAGTTTTGGAACATCACCCTGCCGCTCCTGGCACCCGCCTTCACGACCAGCGTGGTTCTGAACCTGATCGGAGGGCTGAAGCTCTACGACATGGTCAAGGTGCTGACAGGCGGTGGTCCCGGGTATTCGACCAACTCCATCTCGACCTATATCGGCACGATCTACTTCGACAACCAGGCGGCCGGATATGCCTCCGCCATCGGGGTCTTCCTCTTCGTCCTGATTGCTATCGTGACCTGGCTGGTCAACAAGGGACTGGCCAAGCTGGATTGGGAGGCCTGACATGGCTGGCAAGAACAAGAGCGCAATGACCCCTGCCGAGCGGTCATACCAGCGTGGGCGCTGGGCTATCTACCTCTTCCTGGTCATCGTCTGCCTCTGCCAGCTTCTGCCCTTTTACCTGGCGATCACCACCTCGCTCAAGCCCTCGGATGATCTGAGCTCGGCCCTGAGCATGCGCACCCACGACATGGCATGGTCCAACTGGTTCGAGGCCATTAATGAGGGCGGCATCCTCAAATCCGTACTCAACAGCGTAGTGGTGACCGTGGGGACGACAGCCATGGTCTGCATCCTGGGAGCAGCTGCGGCCTATCCCCTGGCTCGTCGTCTGACTCGGTTCAACAAGCTGGTCTCGGCCTTCATCCTCTCCATGATGATGATTCCGCCCCTGAGCATTCTGGTCCCCCTCTACTCTTTCCTGGTGAAGATCGGCGGGGTGAACAACTACTGGGGCATCATCGTGGTGCTGACCGCCACCAACCTGCCTCTGTCGGTCTTCCTCTACACGGCCTTCATCAAGGCCATACCTCCGGCGATTGACGAAGCCGGCGAGCTGGACGGGGCCAACCGACTCCAGGTCTTCATACGCCTGGTCCTGCCCATGCTCAAGCCAGTGACGGCGACCGTGATCATCATGACCGGCTCGACAGTATGGAACGACTATGCCCTGTCCAGCTACATCCTGACCGACCCCTCGGCCCAGACCATTGCTCCTCGTGTGGCCTCCTTCTTCTCTGCCAATACCAACAATCTGGGCGTTGCCGCGGCAGCATCCCTGATTGCGGCAGTCCCCATGGTGGTCGCATACATGTTTCTGCAAAAGTACTTCATTGCAGGGATGGTGGCCGGAGCGGTCAAGTAGTCCATTAATCAGGAGCCGCCCAATTGCAGTGGGCGGGCGGCTCACTGGTTCATCATGCATCATTGTTTTTGCACATTTGTGCCGTAGTTACCAAAGGATTTCCCCATGCTCTTTCCACAGTCGGCCCATTCGGGTCAGCCACTCACCTGCATGGCCTTGGGGCCTATTACGCCGGGTGCCGATATTCCTGACATCAGAGGGTTCTATGCAGGCCCCGAACTGGATGGCTTGGAACAGACCCCCGCCTGGGCCCCGACCCATTCGCCCCTGCTGCTGGAGCATGCGCAGAACACCTACCTGCATCCGGGCCTGACCGGGTATCGGATCACCCAAGACCCCGATGGTATCCATGCTGGCCGTTCATGGTCGCCTCGATTCCTGGTCGAGAGTCAGCCTGAGCAGACAGCTGACTCGCTGACCATCAAGGCCGGTGACGAGGATGCCCAGCTTGGGTTGGAGACCAGGGTGGAGGCCATGGCCGGCGGTTCACTGCGGATTCGTCATACTCTGCGCAACCTGGGTGCCGACCCCTTCCTGCTGGAGGGTCTGGAGGTCCGCCTGCCCCTGGACGACGAGCAAACCCAGATTCTGGATTTTGCGGGCCGGCACGAGCGTGAGCGCAGCCCCCAGCGTCATGACCTGGCTGACGGGGCCTGGGTTCGCGAGTTCCGTTGGGGCCGCACCGGCTTCGAGGGGCCTGTGGTCATGGTGGGCACCCCCGGGTTCAACTTCCATCATGGCAGAGTGCTCTGCGTCCAGCCGGCCTGGAGCGGGAACACGGTGTTCCGGGTGGACCGGAACAGCTCCACCCCGGCCGGGGTCAGTGCTGGCGAGCTCCTCATGCCCGGCGAGGTGGTCCTAGACCAGGGCCAGGAGTACAGCACCCCTTGGATTGTGGTCACGGCCTCCGACCATGGCATGGATCCGATTATGAACAGCCTGCATGACTGGGAACGCACCCTGCCCGAGCATCCGCGCGAGCAGCCGGTCATCCTGAACGTCTGGGAGGCCATCACCTTCAACCACGACTTCAATACCCTGCGCGACCTGGCCGATCTGGCCGCCCGCATCGGGGCGGAGCGCCTTGTTCTGGACGACGGCTGGTTCCATCTACGTCGGGACGACAAGGCCGGTCTGGGCGACTGGTGGGTGGACCCTGCGGTCTGGCCACAGGGCCTGGAACCTTTAGTTGATTATGTCCATAAATTGGGGATGCAGTTCGGTCTCTGGTTTGAGCCGGAGATGATCAATCCTGATTCGGATGCCTGCCGCGACCATCCTGAGTGGGTCATGAGGGCATCATCCAGAAACCCGGAGCTGCAGCGCAACCAGCTGGTCCTTGACCTGACCAACCCCCAGGCCTTCGATCACGTGCTAGAGGCGATGACCAAGGTCCTGGAGTCCTGCCAAATCGACTACGTCAAGTGGGACCACAACCGCGACCTTCTTGAAGCCGGTTCCCAGACCCACGGTGGCGCACCGGCCATTCACGAGCAGACCCTGGCCTATTACCGCCTGCTGGACACCCTCCGCGCTCGCTTCCCCACGGTGGAGTGGGAGTCCTGCGCCTCAGGCGGCGGCCGCATCGATCTGGGTGTGATCGAGAAAATCCGCCGCTTCTGGAACTCCGATATGACCGATGCCCTGAGCAGGCAGCTGATCCAGCGCTGGACCGAGCAGACTGTGGCTCCCGAGTACATCGGCGCTCATATCTCCCAGCCTTCCTCCCAACAGACAGGCAGAACCTACGGCCTGGATTTCCGGGCGGCCACGGCCGTCTTCGGGTCCATGGGCATCGAGTGGGACATCCGCCAGGCCGGCGAGGAGGACCTGGAGCGGCTCAAGGAGTGGATTACCTGGTACAAGGTCAACCGCGGCTTCCTCCACTCTGGCCATGTGGTCCGCCTGGACCTGGCAGACCCCTCGGTCCTGGCACATGGCGTGGTGGCCCCCGACCGCAGTCGTGCCATCATGGCCCACGTCCAGTTGGATGAATCCCTGCATAATCGTGGTGTTTATCTACGTATTCCCGGCCTGGACCCCAAGGCCCGATATCGGCTGGCCTGGACTGGCCCCGCTAAGCCCAGAGCCTCGCTGGAGCACTTGGATCCGATAGGTCCACTAGGCGACGCCGAGGTCACCGGCACCTATCTGGAGCGCGTGGGCATCCGCATACCCCGCTGCCAGCCCGAGACCATCCGCCTGATCGATTTGGTCCGGGTCTGACCTATCGCCATCTGTTACACCGCAGGGATGAAGGAGCACAGAATCATGAACCCAACCAGTCTTAGCCTGGGAGAGCCGGACTGGATCACGCTGACCACCGATGCCGACAGGGAGACGATGTCCGCAGGCAGACCCTTCAGCACAGCCCCCGATGTGAGGGTCAGTCTCAAGGGCGAGTCTGCTTTGAAGGTCAGCCTGACCGCCGGCTCCACCCCCATCCGCTCCCTGGCCCTGCGCTGGACCAGGCCCATGCCCTCCGACGACCTCTACCTGGGCGACGCCTGGGAGCGTGGCTACGGCCGAATGGGTTTCCAGACCATGCGTGCCAACCGGTTCATGCCCTGGTACTTCCTGGCGGTGGGTCAGGAGCAAGCCGAGGGGTACGGGGTGGCCACCGGCGCTAACGCCTTCTGCTTCTGGCAGGTCGATACGGCCGGCATCACCCTCTTCCTGGACCTGCGCAACGGCGGCAGTGGCCTGGTGCTGGACGGCCGGGAGCTTGAAGCTGCCACCATAATCTGCCTGCAATATCCGCTCCAGGAGCGGGCTGGCGGCCCAGTCTTTGCTGTGGGCAGTGACTTCTGCTCCCGGATCAGCCGGAACGGTCTTATGCCCCCTGAGCCGGTCTATGGGAGCAACAACTGGTACTACGCCTACGGGGACTCCAGCCGTTCCCGGATCCTTGCCGATGCTGAGTATCTGGCCTCCCTGACCCGGGGCAACGCCCACCGTCCCACCATGGTCGTGGACGATGGCTGGCAGGACCACCACCGGCTTGAGGACTACAACGGCGGCCCCTGGCGGCGTGGCAATGAGAAGTTCGGCGACATGGGCACCCTGGCCGACCAGATCAAGGCCAAGGGCATCAAACCCGGCATCTGGTACCGTCCGCTCCTCAATGAGGACGAGACCATTGCCGACCAGTGGAGGCTCCCGCATAACGGATGCTTGGACCCCTCGAACCCGCAGGCCCTGGACTACATCCGCCAGGACATCGTCCATATGGGGGAGTGGGGCTACCAGCTGGTCAAGCATGATTTCAGCACCTTCGACCTGCTGGGCAGGTGGGGATTCCAGATGAATCCCTGGCCCAGCCTGGACGGCTGGCACTTCTACGACCAGAGCCTGACCAGCGCCCAGGTGGTCAAGCAGCTCTACCGGGCCATCTTCGAGCAGGCTTCTACGACCGGAATGCTGGTCCAGGGGTGCAACGTGGTCGGCCACCTGGGTGTCGGCTTCATGCAGATCAACCGGACCGGTGACGACACCAGCGGTCTGCAGTGGGATCGGACGAGGCAGATCGGGGTCAATACCTTGGCCTTCCGCCTTCCTCAGAACGGGAGCTTCTACGCCACCGATGCCGACTGCGTGGGCATATCCGACTCAATCGACTGGAAGCTCAACCGTCAATGGATGGACCTCTTGGCGCGGACAGGAACCCCGCTCTTCTTCTCGGCCTACCCCGGTAGCCTGACCTCAGACCAAGAAGGCCAGCTCAGGCAGGCATTGGCCCTGGCTTCAACAGGTGGTGCCCATGCCGTTCCCTCGGACTGGCTGGTCAACGACTGCCCTGAGATCTGGACCGGCGACGGTGGCGCCCGCCGATACTCGTGGTATCAGCCGGCTGGTCTGGAGTTCACGGACATGCCCGAGCGCTACGACGGGTACCTTTCCGTCATTTAGAAGCAGATGGCGGCCATGCTCGGTTGGGATGGGCACAACCGCCGGTTCGCCGGATTGCAGTGATGGGACCCGGCCTGTCTTACTCGTGCGAAGCGTGAAGCAGTTGCTCCTGTGGCGGTGGGATGCCAGCATTCCGCCCATGCCGGTCATACCGGTGGCCAAGGCGAGCAGGATGCCCTTGTCGGGGTTTATTCTCCACGCTTTGTTTGGGTCTTGGTGTGTCCATTTGGCGGTGAGGGTGAGGTTGTCTGTGACGGGGTTGCTGAAATCGCAGGCGACCTGTCCGATGAACCATCCGTCGGAAAGATAGCCTTTACGCACTGGATCGGGCGAAGGTCGCTTCGCCCTGCCATACGGGTAGGAGACCTGCTGTGGGTCCGGTGTCGGGCTCCTCCGCCAATCGTGAAGTTGACTGTGTGACTGGCTTCTGGTGAAGGGCTGGCCGTCTTGTTTGCCGGTGATCCGGCTGGCTTTCAGATTTTCCGGCAGGCTGACGGCTGCAAATCTGGTCGTGCTATCGGCCAGGTATCGGGCCTATCCGTCCCCGTCCAGTAGGAGGAATCCTCTGCCGAGGACTTGGGTTTGGACGGTGTGCGTGCCCTGGCTGTATTGCCGGGAAGTGTGCCGGGGTCTGCTCGGCTACGCGGGGAGTCTGCCCCCCCCCCCACCCGGACACAGCCACTTCGAATATCTCCAGAACCGTGCCGATGGCCCATGCTTACAACGCTCTATCCGTCAGGAAGCGACTCTTCAAGCTACATCGAAAACGAGCTAACTCACCGATACTCATCATGTTATCTGGAAAACAAGAACATGCGACTCATCTCAAGGAGCATATGAATGCAATGAGGCCCCACCTCCTCCTATTTGCGGGAGAACGGGGCCTCCTGTTTAAACCGTCAAGCGGCGATCAGCCAGTGTTCTGGAGGCCAGCGGCGACTCCCGAAACGGTGCAGAGAATCAGGTAGATGAAGTCCGCCTGCTGGCTCTTGCTGAGCTCCTCCTTGTCGTTGCGCCGCCGCAGGGTTCGCAGGGCGCGTACCTGGGTGACCGATAGGGCATCCACATAGGGAGAGCGGATACGGATAGCCTGGCCCAGCACGTGGCGATGCTGTAGGGGCCACTCGTCGCCGACGATTTGCAGGACCCACTTGCGGGTCAGCTCCATCTCCGAAAGGACTTTCTGACTCAGGTCATCACGATCGCCCAGGGACAGGTACATCTTGGCGATGCGCTCGTCGGTCTTGGCCAGGCTCATTTCGATGTTGTCGATGAAGGTGCTGAAGAGGGGCCATTCCTCGTAGGCCTGGCGCAGGGTATCCAGGTCGTTGAACTCCTCGCAGGCCGTTCCCAGGCCGTACCAGGCGGCCAGGTTGATGCGGGCCTGTGCCCAGGAGAAGACCCAGGGTATGGTCCGCAAATCATCCAGGGACTTGGCTCCCAGACCACGCTTGGCGGGGCGGGAACCAATGGGGAGGAGGCCGATTTCGTTCAGAGGCGTCACGATGGAGAACCAGGGAGCGAAGTCGGGGGTGTGGAGGAGGTCCAGGAAGCGCCGGTGGGCGGAATCGTCCAGCTTGGCGGCCATGTCAGAGTACTTCTCCGTCATGGTCGTATTGCGCTCTTCGACGCTAGGGGCCGACTGGAGCAGGGTGGCTGCGGCAACGGACTCGATGTGGCGGATGGCCAGAACCGGGTTGCCGTAGCGGGCGAAAATCACCTCGCCCTGCTCGGTGAGCTTGAAGCGGCAGTTCACGGAACCCACCGGCTGGGCCAGGACGGCCCTGTTGGCCGGGCCGCCGCCACGGCCCACGGCACCGCCGCGGCCGTGGAAGAGGGTCACGTCGATGTCATGGCTCTCGGCCCACTTGGCGATACGCTCCTGAGCGGAGTGCAGGGCCAGGGTGGCCGATACGGGTCCGGCATCCTTGGAGGAGTCGGAGTACCCCAGCATGACCTCCATCTTGTTGCCGGTTTTCTTGAGACGGGCCTGGACCTCGGGAATCTTGATGATCTCCTCCAGCACGTCCACCGAGTTCTGCAGATCCTCCAGCTGCTCGAACAGGGGGATCACGTCGATGACGGGAACGTCCTCGGCATGCTCAAAGGCCAGGCGGTTCAGTTCATAGACGTCCTTGACGTTCTGGGCCGACTTGGTGAAGGAGATGATGTAGCGGCGGGCCGCCTTCTGCCCGTTGCGCTTCTGAATGGCACCCAGGGCACGGAAGGTGTCGAGCACCTCGTGGGTCATGGGCTGCAATTCTCCCCGCTCGCCGTGCAGGCCGTGCTCGCGGATGTCCTCCAGGGCGCGGGCGTGGACCAGTGAGTGCTGACGGAACTCCATCTCGACCATGTGGAAACCGAAGGTCTGGGCCTGCCATATCAGGTCCTGGAGGGGGCCGTAGGCCTGGCGGACGGCCCCGGCTGCGGCCAGAGAGTCCTGAACAATCTTCAGGTCGGCGATGAAATCGTCGCAGCTGCGGTACATCAGGTCGGCGTCACGCTTGATGGTGGCGGTGAGCCTGTCGGCGATGACCAGGACCACGGCCCGGTGCAACTCCCTGTGGGAGACGACCTCGGCGCGGTCGGTCAGGCGCTCGCTCATTTCCTTCTGGTGGCTCCACAGGCTTCGCAGTTCGCTGCTGGGCGGGGTGGTGGTCGCCTCCATAGTCATGTTGCGGCCGACGGTGGAGGTTGCCTCCTGGAGGGCCTTGAGCACGTGGTCGGAGAACTTGCGGGCCACCTTGCGCGAGACCTTGGCGGTGACGTTCGGATTACCGTCCCTGTCGGAGCCTATCCAGCTGCCGGGGTGGAAGAAGGCGGGGCAGACGGGCTTGACCGTACCGGCCTTCTTGCCCAGCATCCAGTCGTCGAACCTGCGGTAGACCCTGGGGATGGTCTGGAAGAGGGTGGCATCGAAGATGTCGAGGATGGTGTTGGATTCCTCCACGGGCGTCGGCTTCTTGGTCGCGATGGGGGAGGTGCGGAAGAGGGCGTCGATCTCGTTGTGGAGCAGACGCTCGTTTTCCACCCGCTCGGAACCACCCAGTCCACGGCGAACGGCCAGCAGGTTGGCGATGCGGCGTATCTTGCCCTCGACGGCCTTGCGTCGCGCCTCGGTGGGATGGGCGGTGAATACCGGGTGGAACTCCAGTTTTTCCAGCAGTTCCGAGGCCTTGGCCGGACCCATCTCCTGAAGGAGTTGGCTGTAGGCGCTGGTCATTTCGTTGATGGGGTCGGTGCCCTTGACACCCAGGTCGATCTTTCCTTCGCGCTCATGCAGGACGCGCACCCGGTAGTTCTCCTCGCAGAGGTTGGCCAGGTGGAAGTATGTAGTCAGAGCCCGGGCCAGGAGTTGGGAGTCCTGTATGGATGTGTCGTCAATCAGGGCGACCGCCTTGGCCAGACCGTCCTCGTCGGGGAGGGGGTCGGAGGGGTGTCTGTTGAAATGGTCGGCACTGGCCGCCACCACATCTTCGCGCAGCGAGTCAAACCGGTTGAGCAGTTCCTTGTCGAATTCCCCCAGAACATCCCGAAGCAGTCGCAGGCACAATGCCATATCCTCACCCAGTGATTGGGGAAGATCGCGCTCCTCCGGGCCTTTTGTGCCGGTACCGGACGCAACCAGGGTCGCATCCGCCGCCGTGATTTGCTGATTACTATCTGTCATCAGTCCTCCTTGCCGAATCTCCGGTTGCCCGGTCATCAACCATTCCGCGGCACCTCCGCGGTTATTGGTGGTTGGCGTTGCAGGCCCACAGCCTTCGAATTAGCGGCTCGCTCTTCATTCTAGGTCGCCTACGGCATATTTGTATTTCATGGTCCATCCGGCATCCGTCACGTTGTGAATGGGTGTGGCTCGCCTGACATATGGACGGGTTTCCTGCATACAGGGTGGTTTACCTGGTCATGACCGGCCTGCGTGACGTGGGAGGGAGTATGAATGAAAGGGTGAAAACCAAGAGCAGCGGATTGCCGCATCACGATCCCCGCCGTACGGAAGCGGGTGCCAGGAGGGTCAGCAAGTACCATACCCATTCCATTCCCCTGGATATGGAAGACATCGAGCGGGACTATGACAAGCCGATCCTCGATGCCTGCATAGCGGCCAAGACCAGCCTCATAGTACGGGTGGGGATGCTGGAACTGGGGGCAGGCACCGGGAGCTTCCGTGTGCGCCAGATGATGCACCGAATCGCCTATCCGATGGGGGTCCATGTCCGGGCCGACGTGAACCTGACCGACATTGAAGCCTCCTGTACCGATGGGGTTTCGCGGATTACCGAGGTGGTCGACCTTCCCACCACCGGTGTCAATACGGAGCGAATCTGGCTCCTGGAGCACTTTGCCGACTGGCTCAGCGTCAACTGTGGGCAGAGTAGCACGTACCATGCCATGCCTTCGGTTTCCGAGGAGCTGGTCGATAATCTGGATGATCCCCACGTGTATGCGGTTGCCCGCAAGGCCTTGAAGGATCTGCTGGCCCACGATGCCGCAGCGGTTGAGGCCCTGAAGGAGACCACTGCGGAGGCGGTGGAGAACCTGGACCAGATTGAGCAGAGCCGGGTTGAGGCGGCGCAGATGGACACGATGACGGCCGTTGGTCTGGGTGCCGTCGGAAATCAGTCGGCCTCCAGCCTTGATGGGGGCGACGGGGCGGCTGAGATTGCCGCCGAACATATAGAGCGGGAGGAATCCTCCGGTGTGGAACCCGTCGCCGCCGATAGAGGCATTACGGTCCGTCAGGCCCATGAACGCCTGAATCTGATTGAGCGCAGAAAGCCCCTCTACTCTCCGATCTTCTCCGGCTTCGCTGCGGCGGTGGCCTGCGCCGCATTCGTCTTTCTTCTTGGCGGTGGCCCATATGACATGGCGGGCGCCTTTGTCGGCGCGGGCATCGGTCAGTGGTTCCGCCGGCAGATGCTGGACCGTAGAATCAACCAGTTCTTTGCCACCGGAGCCTCGGTGATCATCGCCGCCCTGGCCTGCATCGGCACCCTACGTCTGGTCGGGTTCTTCGACCCGGTGGCCCTGAGGCACGACACCGCATACATTGGTGCCATCCTCTATGTGATTCCGGGCTTCCCCCTGGTCACCGGTGGCCTGGATATCGCCAAACTGGATTTTCCCTCGGGGATACAGCGCATCACCTACGCCTTTTCGATTATCCTGGTCGCCACCCTGGGTGGCTGGGCCGTTGCCAGGATGGTCATGCTCAACCCGCAGGGCTTCGAGCCCATGGTTCTCAACGCCTGGGTCCTTGCCGGTCTGCGTATGGTTGCGGCCTTCTGCGGGGTATGGGGGTTCTCGGTCCTTTTCAATTCTCCCCAGCGCATGGCCCTGGTTGCGGCCACCATCGGGGCCCTGACCGATACGATGCGTCTGGAGATGCAGGATCTGCTTAATGTCCCGCCGGAGATGGGCGCTTTCCTCGGGGCCTTCGTGGCCGGCATCCTGGCCACGGTCTGGCGGTCATCGGTCCGCCATGGATACCTGCCGCCGGACCTGGGGTATCCACGTATCAGCTTGACCGTCCCCTCCATCGTCATCATGGTGCCCGGGCTTTACATGTACCGGGCCATGTTCTACCTGGGGCAGTTCAATACACTGGAGGCGCTGGACTGGGCCTTCCGGGCCTTCATGGTCATCATCTGCCTGCCCATCGGACTGGTGGTGGCCAGGGTCATCACCGATAAGTCCTGGCGTTACGACGTATGAAAACAGGCCTGCGGAGCGACTTGTCGGCTCCGCAGGCCTGTTGCCTGGAGGCTTGGTTTTCAGTACCGCATTCCCATGGCCGAGCGGACCTGGTCCAGGGTCTCCTCGGCGATTTGCTCGGCCTTCCTGTTGCCCTCGTCCAGCACGTCGTGGATGTAATCCATGTCCTTGGACAGCTCGGCCCTGCGCTCGCGGTGGGGGGCGAGGAAGGTGTTGACCGACTCGGTCACATAGGCCTTGAGGGCGCCTGCACCGGAATCACCGATTTCCTCGGCGATTTCCCTGGGGTCGCGTCCGGTTACCAGTCCGGCAGTGGTCAGGAGGGCCGAGACCTGGGGACGGTTGACCGGGTCGAAGGTGATCCTGCGCTCGGAATCCGTGGGGGACTTTTTGATCAGCTTGGCGGTCTCCTCGGCGGTGGCTCCCAGCATGATGGAGTTTCCGTACGATTTGCTCATTTTCCGTCCGTCCAGGCCCGGAATCTCGGGGGAGTCGGAGAGGATGGCCGCCGGCTCCGGGAAGACGGTGTTCCCACCGGCGTAGCGCTCGTTGAAACGGCGGGCGATGGTCCTGGTCAGCTCCACGTGGGGGAGGTTGTCCTTCCCGATCGGGACCACGTTGGCCTTGCAGAAGAGGATGTCGCAGGCCTGGTGGACCGGGTAGGTCAGGAGCAGTCCGGTCAGGGCGTGGCCGCTGGCCTCCATCTCGGACTTGACTGTCGGATTGCGATGCAGCTCGGCCTCCGTCACCAGGGAGAGGAAGGGGAGCATGAGCTGATTCTCGGCTGGAGTGGCCGAGTGGGTGAAGATCATGGTCTTGCCGGGGTCGATGCCGGCCGCCAGGTAGTCCAGGACGAGGTTGAGGACGTTGTCCTTCATGTGCTCGGTGGTATCGCGGTCGGTGATGACCTGATAGTCGGCGATGATGATATTGGTATGGACCCCTCGGTCCTGCATCTGGACGCGCTCGCGGATGGAGCCGAAATAGTGGCCCAGGTGGAGACGCCCCGTGGGCCTGTCTCCGGTCAGCATCGTGTACTGTCCGGGGTTCTCCTTCAGCTTGGCTAGGACCTGGTCCGACAGCTTTTTGGCGGTTTTGAAGCTCTCGCTGATCTCATTGCCTGCCGCTGTGACCTGCTCTTCGCTCTGCATGGACCCGCCCTTGTCGAAATGCCGAAATGCCGTTGGAAATTGCTTTTATCGTAAAAGTCCGAGTAGACAAGATAAGCAGGTGGTAATCTCTTATGTGATGCAAACTTACAATCACTGTGCCTAACGTGCACGTTACCTGGCGAAGGGGGTCGGATGGGCCGCGGACGTCAGAAGGCTAAGCAGACGAAAATAGCCCGTAAGCTCAAGTATCTGACAACTGATACGGATTACGACGAGCTGGCCAAGGAACTAAGTGGCAAGGAGCCCGGTGAGGGGCCTGCCGATCCCTTTACGGTGGTCGAGGCCGAATATAGGCATGCGGATTCAGCCGAAAAGTCCTCCGACACAGTTGGTGCTCTGCCTGATACGGCGGATGCGGCATCAGCCCCTGCAGACGATGATCTGGACGATTATGCGCGCTGGGCTGCCGAGGCCGCGGCCAAGGCCACATCCGGTGAGATGCCGGTGACGCCCAAGCCCCGCAAGCGTATCCCCATTCCCGTTCCCAGCATCCTGGGGCATGGTGCCCCGAAGAAGGACACGAAGGACGCAGCCGTAAAGACGGAATCCCAGAAGGCCGGCGCCAAGTCAGGCTCCAAGGCGACCAAGACAGGCAAGAGCGCCGTATCCACCAAGACCGCGGGTAGCAAGGCCTCGAGTGCCAAGGTGGCCGACAAGACATCCGCCTCCAAGACGGGTACAACCAAGGCCAAGACCAAGGCATCCGGTAAGACATCGGCCAAGAGTGCTTCCAAGGCCACGGCCGGGTCCGGCTCGGGCAGGAAATCCACGGCATCCAAGTCTTCAACCAAGGCAGGCACGAAGGCATCGGGTACGGCAAAGGCTGGTTCCAAAAAGGCCGAGTGACCTATAGGCCGGTTGCAGGGCAACCGGGTTAATCGCCTGAGGCCTTCTTGCTTTGGTGACTGTCACCTGTTTAGGTGAGTCAATCAGACCAGGGGCAGCAATTCGTGAAGGTCGTCGCGTTCGCCGACGGCGGTTATGTGTCCGACTTCTCGCTCCTCCTGCCAACTGGTTATTCCAGTGGCCAGGCGCAGCCAGACCTCCGGGTCCAGTTCGATTACATCCGGCGGGGTCAGGTTGTGGGGGTCCGAAGCCGGACCGTCCAGAATCTTGATGGCCCCCCAAGGAGCCACCCTTACCTCCACTCCTGGTCCGGGGGCCTTGATCTCCAACATATGCAGGGAGTATCGCACGGCCATGGCAGCCTGGCGTCGGGGTACTTTCGGGTCGATGGCCATTCGTGCGGCCACATCATCGGGGTCGGTCAGGCCCTGCCTGATCTCCTTGGCCATATCCCGCCAGGACAGGAAATCCCGACGACCCTCTTCCACGTCAGCTTCTCGTATGACACTCATGTTCCCATTGTGGCCCAGCTGGGAACCTGGCGTGTCACCATTCCCGCCTGGCGTGGTCCATCCCCGGGCAAAACGAGTGGGAGTCCTCGTAAGAGCATGAATATACAAAAAGAGGAGCCTGTTGCCCGCACGTCCGCAAACGAAGCACGCCGCTTCATGCTCATTGACATGAACGGGCGGTGCCTTGCGTGAACGCTGGGTCAGGCTCCCCTCCGGCCGGAACGGTTCAGGCCGTGGCGCCTTCCTGCAGGGGGGAAATGGTGTCCGTGGACTCCTCACCCTCATCCTTGGTCAGGCCCAGGTCAACCGGCGATGAGCTGTTCTCCCAGGGCTCCTCCCAGGGATCATAATCCGGGTTCTGCTGCTTGTATATGAACAGAGCGACAACGCCAGCCAGCAGCGTGCCGAAGAGCAGAGCAAAGAACTTCCAGCCGTTTGAAGATTTGTTCTCCATGTTTGGCTCCTTTCGACGACGATATGCCGGCCTTGCCCGTTATGGCCGACTCCCTTTCCATCCTAGTGGATGGAAGCGAACGGGTGCGACGACGGGCCGATTGAAGCACGGAAAAGGCACACAGGGCCCAAGGTGCCGGGGTAGAGTGGGCACATGCTCAACGGCAAGTACACCAATCCGGGAGGTTCGGGCAGGGGGTCGGGTGGGCCCCTGGCCTACATGCGCAGGCGGTGGGGGAGCGACCTTCCCCTGGCGACGGTGGGGATTACCCTGATTTGCATTCTGGTCTGGCTGGTTCAGATGATTGCCTACCTGCTCCGACCGCAGGATTATCTGACCGTCCTGGTCAACCGATTGGCTTTCGCCCCGGCCCTGGCCCTGCGGAACCCGTGGATGTTCGTCACCTCCATGTTCATGCACTCGACCAATGTGACCCACATCCTCTTCAACATGATCACCCTCTGGGTGGTGGGACCGGTATTGGAGCGCTTTCTGGGAAGGTGGCGCTTCCTGGTGCTCTACCTCTTGAGCGGACTTGGCGGCGATCTGGGCTTGATGGTCTATGCCGCACTGGTTCCGAGCGGATGGAGCACGTCGGCCATCGGTGCCTCGGGGGCCCTCTTCGGGCTCTTCGGCGCCATTCTGGTGATTTACCGCCGTATGGGAATGGACATTCGATCCATGGTGATCTGGATGGTCCTCAACTTCTGCATGCCCCTCATCGTGCCGGGAATCGCCTGGCAGGACCATGTAGGCGGATTCCTGGCAGGTCTCCTCTATATGGTCGCCTTGGACCGCATCGCGGGACGGGCCAGGACCGCAAGGTCCTTTACCGTGCGGTGGATTGGCATCGCGATTGTCTTCCTGTGGGTTATTGCCGCTCTGGCCTTCCTCTGCAATATGACCAACCCCATCCCCTTCATGTAAGGAGCGCCGGCGGCAAATTACACACGTGTAATCTATCCACAACTGTTGATAAAAGTGTGGATAAGTTGCGCATAAGTCCCTGATTCTGGTGCATATGCTGGGTAAAAGTGTGGATAAGTAACCCAAAATCGTTGCAAATAGGACGATTCTGGGTTGTGTACAAAGTGTTTGTAACTACAGGGTGAAGGGTGTGGATAAGTCAAATTCCTGAGTACGGATGTGACCACGGATAGTCTGCTGGATATGGAAAACCCCGGAAGCGCAAGTCATAGAGGCTGCGATTCCGGGGTTCTCGGGAAGATGAATCGGCTCAGTGCCACCACATGGTCATCAGGAAGCCGACCAGCAGGATGCCGAAGCCGACGGCCAGATTCCAGTTGCCGATGGTGGGAATCGGGTAGACATTGCCTCGGGTGGAGGAGATGTAGTAGACCACGATCCAGATCAGACCCAGCAACATCAGGGTGACGAAGAGGGGAACGAACCAACGGGGGTTCGCCTTGGTGCCCTTGATGGTCTCTTCCACGCGCTTGGTGTTCTCCTCCTGGCGCTGGATGATACGACGCATCTGAGGGGTCATGTGCTTCTTGTCGACGCTCTGGTTGAGAACCGCCTCGACCTTGTCCATGGACAGACCGTACTCCTCGTCATCCAGGTCGTCGTCGGAGTCCTTATCGCCTGAATCGCCGGACGCATCAACATCGGCATCTCCGGCCTTGGCCTCGGCCTCTTCCGACTTGTCTGGTGCCGACTCGGACATGGGTTCCCCGGTCTCGACGGTCTCCTCGGCCTTGACAGGCTCCTCGTCCACCGCCTCGTCTGTGTCATGGAGCTGATGCTCTGCCATGAGAATATTCTCCTTCATTCGGTCTACTAAGACATAGTAGCGGTTAGACTCGAACGTAATACTATCGCAGACGGGAATGAGGGGCGCAATGGTCAGGAGGACGGGCAAGCACGGTGCTCGCAAGTCCCTGGTGGGTACGGTGGCTGTGGCTGTGGTCCTGGCTCTTGTCGGGTACATGCTGACTGTGAATATCAGGGTCAACAGGACCGTGACCGTCACATCGGATACGGCCGGCCTGGTGGAGGAACGTGAGAGCAAGGCCTCCGGTCTGCGCCAGGACATCAATTCCATGAGCTCCCAGATCAACGCTCTGAAAAACCTGACTGACGACAAGGACGGATCCGACTCCAGGGAGGATGCCGGGGCGGGAACGGTCCTCAAGGCCGTCCAGGGACCTGGGTTGACGGTGACCCTGAACGATTCCCCCCTCTGGCAGCAAAAGGTGGGGCAGGACGGATCCTCAGCCAATATCAACGACTATGTGATTCACCAGCAGGACGTGGAGAGTGTGGTCAACGCCCTCTGGGCCGGCGGGGCCGAGTCCATGCAGATTCAGGACCAGAGGGTCCTGCCCACTTCGGCTGTGCGCTGCGTGGGCAATGTGCTCCTCCTGCATGGAAGAAAGTACTCGCCGCCATATAAAATCGCTGCCATAGGTCCGACTGATCGCATGAACAAGGCCTTGGATGATTCGCCGTCAGTCAAGGTCTATAAGGAGTATGTGAATACGCTGGGCCTGGGGTGGAAGGTGGAGAACTCCGATAACCTCCGCTTCGCCGAGGCCACCGCGGTGCTCCAGCCCCTCCAATACGCATCAGTGGACGAGAAAGCGCAAGAATGACATCAGAAGAGCCGGGAAACGACTACGCCCCCGATTCGAGGAATGAGGCCGGGGGAAACCCCAAAAAAGGCCCCAGCAAATTGGTTTCCGTGGCAGAGGTTCTGGGAGAGCTGCTTATAACCCTGGCTGTTTTCTGCGCGCTCTATGTTGTCTGGCAACTCTGGTGGACGGGCGTACAGTCGGAGCACCGGCAGTTGGAGGCCCGTGAGGCCTCCTCCTGGAGCAAACCCGCCTCCGGTGATACCGAGCGCGTGGCCGAGCCCCAGCACGGTAATCCCCCGGTCGAACCGGAATCGGCCGCTGATGGCGAATTGATGGCCCAGCTCTACATTCCTCGCTTCGGCGAGCATTGGGAGCGCAATGTCGTTCAGGGCACCTCGCCCTCCCAGCTGGCCTATGCCGGCATCGGGCATTACCCCACCTCGCAGATGCCTGGTGAACTGGGCAATGTAGCTCTTGCCGGCCACCGCGCCGGATACGGTGAACCCCTGGCCCATGTTGACGAGTTCAAGCCCGGCGATGCCATCGTGCTCCGGACCAAGAACTACTGGTACGTGTACCGCTACACCTCTTACAAGATCGTCCTGCCTGACCAGGTCGATGTGATTGCGCCCAATCCCGAGCGGCCGGACGATCCTGCCACCAAGCGGATGATTACCCTGACCACCTGCGAGCCCAAGTACTCCACGGCCACCCATCGTTGGGTCAGCTGGGGTGAGCTCGACTACTGGGCCAAGGTCTCCGATGGTGTGCCCAGGGAGTTGATGGGGGATCAGGGGACCGATGTGCTCTTCGCCGACAAGGCCTCGACACCCCTGGTCAGGGTCGGTTCTCTCCAGACAACGATTCTGGTGCTGATTGCCGCCTACCTGGTCATCTACCTGGCCGCCCTGCTGGCCTGGCGCTATCCCCTTCTACGGGAAATCAGGAACGGGACCAGGCCCCGCCCGGTGGCCAGCATCTATGGCTGGATTCTGCGTCATCAGTCCGGCACCGCACCCATTCGCTGGATACTGATGATTCTGCTCATTCTGGTCATCGCCTGTGCCCTGCTGGAGTGGGGCTTCCCCTGGCTGGCCACCAATGTGCCCTATCTCAGGCAGATGTCCAACTACTCCGCCTTCTAGAGACGCCCTGGTCGGGATTCCGGGCCTTCGACTTGCGGTCTCCTGTTCCCGACCGATATGCAAGCGGCCGTCCTGCAACTTGAATTGCAGGACGGCCGCTCGTTGTTTGGGAGACCCCGATATCTCTCCCGGGGTCAACTCTTGGTCGAGATGGTCACCGGTGGCTTGTTGTCGACCGGGGCACCCGGGGCCGGGTCGACACCGACCACCTTGGCGTTATCCGTTGTCGGCCCGTTCACGGAAACACTGGTAATGCCCAGTTCCGCGAGTTTGTGCTTGTAGCTGCCCAGGGTGTCCCCATTGTAGGAGGGGATGGCCAGACCACTGGAGGTGGTCAGGTTCACCGCGTCACTGAACTTGTCAATGACGGTTCCTGCCGACGGGTTCTGCTCTGTCACCTTGGCGTTGTCATCGTTGGGGCCGTTGACATTGATCTTCACCCCTTCGCCCAGTTCCTGCCTCGCCTGGGCCAGGGTCTTGCCGATGAGGTTGGGCATACTCATCCCGCTGGAGACGGACAGGGTAATCATGGTTCCCTGCTGGACTGATGATCCGGGGGCCGGATTGGAACTGATGACCGTGCCCTTGGCCGCCGTTTTGGAGGGTTCCTCCTGGATGGTGATGTTGAAACGTTGGCTCTGCAGGATATTGGTGGCCTCATCCTTGGACTTGCCGGTCAGGTCAGGCACCTTGGTCATGCCCGAGGAGATATAGAGCAGGACGTTGCTCCCCTTGGGTATGCTCTGCCCGCTGGCGGGGTCGGTTCTGGTCACATGGTCCTTGGGCACGTCCGTACTGTCTTCGACGGAGGCAGCGGGCGATACTTTGAAGCCCGCCTTTTCCAAGGTTCTCTTGGCGCTGTCTTGGTCCTGCCCCTTGACATCGGGGATGGCGGAATCCTTGGGTCCTGCCGAGAACCAAACGGTCACCGTGGAACCCTTGGGGACCTGGCTGCCACCCTTGGGGTTCTGCTTGGTGAAGGTGCCCTTGGGCTCGGAGGAATCGTTGTCCTCTCTCTCCTGGTACTTGAGCCCCGCGGCTGTGATCTTCTCCCTGGCCAGGACCTTGGACATCTGATTGGTGATGGTCGGCACAGTGGTGGTCTGCGTGCGGTCCTTGCTGAAGAACGCCCAGGCGCCCAGACCGATGGCCAGGACCAGGATGACCCCCAGAACGGAGCCGATGATGATCTTCTTCTTGCGCTTGGCCTTTTGGGCGGCCTTCTTGGCCTTCTGTGCGGTGGCGATGGGGGCGGCGGCTCGGGCCTCATCCTCAATCGGGCTGAAGGCCTGGGTGGCTGTCGTGGCCTCGTCCTCTGGGGGCAGAGCCGAGGTGGCGGCCTCCTGTTCGGCGTCCTTCCTGGCCTTGAGGTTCGAAAGGTCGGTCAGGGGGTTGAAGGCGGCAGCCACGGGAGTGCCGCCGTTCATGTAGGCCATGATGTCGTTCTTGAAGGCCCCTGCCGTGGCGTAGCGGTTCTGGCGGTCCTTGGCCATGGCCTTGGCGCAGATGGAGTCCCACATCCGGGGAAGGCCGGGCACGATGCTGCTGGGCGGGGTCGCCACCTCGGACACATGCTGATAGGCGATGGCCACGGCCGTATCCCCGTTGAAGGGCGGCCGTCCGGTCAGCATCTCGTAGAGCACGCAGCCGGCGGAGTAGAGGTCGGAGCGCATATCGACGCTCTCGCCCCTGGCCTGCTCGGGGCTCAGGTACTGGGCCGTGCCCACCACACCCTGGGATTGGGTCATGGTGGCTGCGGAGTCATCCAGGGCGCGGGCGATGCCGAAGTCCATGACCTTGACGATGCCCTGCTCCGAAATCATGATGTTGCCGGGCTTGATGTCGCGGTGGATGATTCCCATATGGTGGGAGTACTCCAGGGCGGCCAGGACCCCCAGCATCACCTGCTCGGCGTCACGTTGGCTCAGGGCGCCGTTTTCCTTGAGGATGGCCCTCAGGGTCTGGCCTTTCACATACTCCATGACCAGGTAGGGCACCCGCTCATGGTTGCCCTGGCTGTCGACCAGGATTTCCTCGCCTGAGTCGTATATGGAGACGATGTTGGGATTGTTGAGCTGGGCGACCGCGTGGGCCTCGCGCCTGAACCGGGACAGGAATATCTCGTCGTTGGTCAGGTCGGACCGCATGATCTTGATGGCAACGATCCTGCCGAGCCGGGTGTCCAGCGCTGTGTAGACCTCGGCCATACCGCCGCGCCCGATCAGTTGTTCGAGCTGGTAACGTCCGTTCGCCAAGGAAGGCGGCAGTGTGATGCTCATAGGGTTTCCCTTCCGTTCATCCCTTCAGGAACGTCTGCAGTCTTGTTTCCACTTTGCGTCCAGGGAAGTCTTAACAGGTTTTTCGCCATGTGCGGCTTGCTGATGATTTGCCGTGGCCGGGGTGCATCGGGGTCCATTATCTCCGTCTGGCCGATTTGCTGGTCAAGCAGGCGCTGCTCGATTTTGGCCAGGGTATGGGATACCACCAGGGCATTTGCCGGACGGTCACGTGGGTCCTTGGCCAGCATGGACATGATGAAACTGGTCAGCTGGGTGTCGATCGAATCAGGCAGGGGCGGTACGGGGTCGTTCACGTGGGCGGCCGCGATGTCCACCGGAGTGGCCCCGGTGAAGGGCCGATGCCCGCACAAGCCCTCGTAGGCGACGACACCCAGGGAATAGATGTCGGACTGGGGGGTGGCCTGGAGCCCCTGGGCCTGCTCGGGCGATATGTACTGGGCCGTGCCCACCACCATCCCATCCTGGGTGATCTGACCCTGGTTGGTGGAGTAGGAGACTCCGAAGTCGGTGATTTTGACCTCGCCCGTCTCGGAGACCATGATGTTGGCGGGTTTCACGTCCCGGTGAATCACACCATGCGAGTGGGCCACGTAAAGGCCCCGGGCCGTCTGGATCAGGATGGGCAGGAGTTCTGTCGGCTCCAGCGAACCCCGTGATCGGTAGATGTCCGCCAGGGAGTCGCTGGGGACGTACTCCATGATCAGGAAGCCGATGCCGTCGTGTTCGTAGTACTCGAAGAGGGCCGCGATGTTGGGGTGGGCCAGGTTGGCCGAGTTATGGGCCTCTGCCCGCAAGCGAAGGAGCTTGGACTCTTCGTTGGTCAGGTCGCCACGGAGGGCCTTGATGGCGACCACGCGGCCCAGCTCGATGTCATAGCCCTTCCAGACCTCTCCCATGCCACCTTGGGCCAGGCGTCGGTCGAGACGGTACCGACGATGTATGAGCTGTCCCTCTATCAGCTTCACTTGGCAGCCTCCTGCATCACGCTCTTCATGATCGGGCCGGCGATTTCCATGCCATAGGAGGAGATGCCGTGGACCACCACGGCGACGGCCACCTTGGGCTTGTCGGCCGGAGCGAATCCTATCATCCACCCGTCATTGGAGGTATTGCCCGCACCGATCTGGGCGGTGCCGGACTTGGCGGCCACCTGCATGCCGGGAATCTGCAGATCGGGATAGCTCTTGGTGGTCACTCCCTCCATCATCTGGGTCAGAGCCTGGGACGTGTCTGCCGAGAAGGTCTGAGAATAGACGGAGGGCGTGGTCTCGCTGATGACGCTCAGATCGCTGGAGCGGACCCGGTCCACCAGGGTGGGCTGCATGAGCTTGCCTCCGTTGGCCACGGCCGCCGCAATCATGGCGTCCTGGAGGGGGGTGGCAAGGGTGTCGCCCTGACCGATGGAGGCGAGAGCTATCTTGTCGGGGGTCTGCTCGCCCGGGAACCTGGAGGCCACGGCCCGCATGGGGGAACCGGAGGAGTTGGTCCCGTCCAGGGTGATTGTGGACCCGTACCCGAATTTCTTGGCCTGGTCGGCGATGGTCTTGCCACCCAGGGAAACCCCCAACTGGGAGAAGGCCGTGTTCGAGGAGTAAGCCAGGGCATCCTGCATGCTGATCTTACCGTTGACCCCGTCCCCGGCGGCCGTGGCATTGGTCATATCGTACGCGGTGCCGGGCAGGGTGTACGAAGCACCTGCCGGGATTTCGCTATCGGGACTGTACTGGCCGGATTCCAAAGCGGCTGCGGCCACGACCACCTTGAAGGTGGACCCAGGCGGATAGAGCTGCGAAGTGGCCCTGTTCAGCATGGGGTTGTCGGCGCGTCTGGCAAGTTCCTGGTAGGCCCTTGAAGCGTCGGAGCTGTCGTGCCCGGTCAGTGCGCCGGGGTCGTAGCTGGGGGTGCTGACCATGGCCAGGATTCGCCCGGTTGAGGGTTCTATGGCCACCACCGAGCCGGACATACCACCCAACATCCGGTAGGCGGTCTCCTGCATACGGGGATTTATGGAGGTCTCGATGGAGGCCCCCTTGTTCTGGGTGCCTGTGAAGAGCGACTTGGCCCGGTCCATCCAGAGACTGTCGGACTGACCACTCAGGAGGCGATCCCTGGAAGCCTCGATGCCCCGGTCGGCCGGGCTGGTGATCGAGTAGTAGCCGGTTACCGGAGCGTAGACGTTTCCGTTCATGTACTTGCGCTGGTACTGGAAGGAGTCGTCGATGGGGTCGGACATGGCCATGACGGTTCCGTCCGAGGCCAGGATGGCTCCTCGTGGCGCGGCGTACTCATGGTACAGGGCCCGCATGTTGCGCGAATCCGCGTTCAGGGAGTTGGCCCGGACCACCATGATGAGGGTGCTGGAAATACCCAGGATGACAAAGAGGACGATGACGGCATTGAAAAGCTGCCGTAAGGACTTGTTCATTCCGCCCCTCCCTTCATCTGCTGCGTCGGGGAGTTGCTGGTGTCTGTATGGGCATGACGACTTTCGTTCTCGCTGCCGGTGCTGCGTGAGGACCGGTGGCCCTTGCCTTCGATCTGCTCCTCGGCCTCATGCTGACGCAGAACGGCCAGGGCTTCGTACTGGAAGGTATCGGATGAGACTTCCGGGGCGGGCTTGTTGGCTGCGTTGGAGATGATGATCAGAAGGACGGCCAGGATGCAGTTGGCCACCAGGCTGGACCCGCCGGCCGCCATGTACGGCATGGTCAGACCGGTCAGGGGGATGACCAGAGTGATGCCGCCCACGACCGTGAAGACCTGGAAGGCCATGGTGAAGACCAGGCCGGAGGCCAGGAGTTTACCGAACCCATCCTTGATTTTCATGGCCGTTATCATTCCGGAGGCCACGATGATCAGGTAGAGGGCCAGAACAACCAGAAGGCCGGTGAGCCCAAGTTCCTCGCCGATGGAGGAGTAGATGAAGTCGGAGTTGGCCAGGGGGGTGATCCAGGGCCTGCCCTGCCCCAGTCCGGTTCCTGTCAGTCCACCTGCGGCCAATCCGAAGATGCCTCTGACCAGCTGGCCGGACCCTCCGAATTCCTTGCCGTACTCGGCGTCGCTGAAAGGATGGAGCCAGGCGTCGACCCTGGCCCCTACGTGGGCGAAGACCATGGATGCCACGACAGCCCCGACGATGAAGAAGACCGCGCCGATGGCGATCCAGCTGGTTCGCCCCGTGGCCACGTAGAGCATGGAGACGAACATGGCGAAGTACATAAGGGAGGTACCCAGGTCATGCTGGAGCACCAGGACGCCCAGGGAGATCATCCAGACGATGATGATGGGCCCCAGGTCCTTGATGCGGGGCATCCGCATGCCGAGGAACTTCTTGCCGCCAACGGCCAGCTGGTCGCGGTGGTCGAAAAGGTAGGCGGCGAAGAAGAAGGCCAGGAAGAGCTTGGCGAACTCACCGGGCTGGATGGTGTGGGAACCCACGCCCACCCAGATGCGCGCCCCACCGATTTCGCGGCCGACCACCGGCAGCATGGGGGAGAGGAGGAGTACCAGGCCCACAACCATGCTGACATACGAGAATCGCCGAAGAACCCGGTAGTCCCGCAGGGTGACCACCAGAATCCCGCAGAGGACCAGGGCCAGGCTGAGCCAGACCAACTGGGTCATGCCAACCTTGGTCGGTTCGCCGATTTTGGCATTGCGCAGGTCGATGCGCGTAATCAACGTGGTTCCCAATGAGCTTAGTATGACCACGCTGGGGAGGATGACCTGGCTCCCGTAAGGCTGGAATATCTCCAAAAGTACCCAGAGGGCGATGAAGAGAACCGCGGTGACCGCAAGCATGGCCATGAAGGGACCAGGCAGGCCCCCGTTGGTCCGGGCGAACATCTGGAAGAAACCGACGAACCCCACCAAAAGGGAGAAGAGCAACAGCGACAGGCGTCGCAGGCGTGTGGAGATCATGAGGAGTGCTGCCCATCCTCTGGATTGTCCGAAGGGGTCGGGGATGCGGAGGGCTTGATCCGGTCGCCCCCCTTGTTTCGCTCCTCGCTCAGGCTTCTGGCCTCATGCCTGATCAGGGTGGCATGCTCCTCGGCATCGGCCAGACTGGAGACCGTGATTCCCGCGTCGAGCTGATCGCGCCAGGACTGGGGCAGGTTGCTCACCTCGATGTCGGTTGACCTGACCGGGTGGGAGAGGGAGACCGCGAAGGCCTTGGTGGGCACACCCTGGTAGATGGTGACCCTGCCGTTCTCCTGACCCAGATAGTACTGTTTCTGGCTCCATCCATAGGCGCTGGCTGTTCCTCCCACCAGCCCCGCCAACACCATGGCGGCGATGGCGGCCAGTACGAGACGCATGCGGAATCGGTGGGAGCGGTCGCGCTCGCGTTGCTCCAGATGCTCCTTGTGGATGGCATCTGCCACTTCAGGGTCGTAAGGGTCATCCGTTTGCGACCCATCCTTCTTGAGAACAACCGGAATCTCGCTCGTATCGAGCACGTGGCGTTCGCCGCTTTCCTCGCGGGCGGCCGAGGGCTGGACCATGACCCCCCGGGTCTCCTCCTCGTCCGGTTCCCCGCCCTGGGTCAGGACGGCGGCCCGCTTGGCGGGGGACTCGTTGGACTCGTCGCGCAACCTTGGTGTGGCGGCCACCGGTTCGTCGAGGATGTCGGCCAGGGCTTCCAGGTTGGAGCTTGCCGCTCCACCGACCAGAGGGGTCTGGTGGGGCAGATCAAAGGCATCCGCATCCAGTGCAAGGGTGGCGTCGGCGATGACCACGGTCACGTTATCGGTGCTGCCGGCCTTCAGGGCCATGGTGACCAGCTGCTGGGCGCACTCGGCCTGGTCGGAGACCGACTCCAGAACCTCGGCGATGGTTGAATCCTCCAAAACGCCGCAGAGGCCGTCTGAGCAGAGCATCCACCGGTCGGCGGGCCGGGCCTTGCTGATGGAGATATCCGGCCTGGGGTCGATGTCGAAATCACCCAGGACCCTCATGACCACGTTGCGCTGGGGATGGCTCTTTGCCTCGGCAGGTGAGATGCGGCCCGTGTTGATCAGGTGCTGAACATAGCTGTGGTCCTGGGTCATCCGAACCAGTCGACCTTCGCGCAGGAGGTAGGCCCGGGAGTCGCCGATATGGGCCAGAACCCAGGATCCGTCGGCCAGGGCCAGGGCGGTGACCGTGGTCCCCATCCCCGAGAGCCGATGCTCCCGCTTGGCCTTGCCCACGATGGCATCATGGGCGGCAATGACTGAGGTCTCCATCATCTGGGCCAGGGACTGCACGTCCTGGTCACGGTCGTCACGCTCGATATGGGCCAGTGATCTGATGGCGATGGTCGAAGCCGTGTCGCCTCCGGCATGGCCACCCATTCCATCGCACATGGCCACCAGGCGTTCTCCGGCAAAGGCGGAGTCCTGGTTGTTGCTACGCACATAACCCACATCGGAAACGGCGGTGGAATATAGGAACAGACGTTCGGATTGGTCGGTCTTGGTCATGGCGCCTACCTCAACTCGAAGGTTGTGGCGCCGATTCGAACGGGCACTCCGGCCGGCAGGATGGTCGGCGTTGCGATGCGCTGGCTCGAAACAATGGTGCCGTTGGTCGACCCAAGGTCCTCGATGGCCCACTGGCCGCTGGCCGGGTCCTGATAGACCCGGGCATGGTGGCCGGAGACGAATTCGTCATCCAGGACGAGGGTGTTGGAAGAGGATCGACCCATGGTGATGGGCTGACCCGAGAGCGGGGTGGTGGACCCGGCCAGGGGTCCATCAATGACCACCAGGAGGGTGGGGCCGGCCTGCGGGGAATGACCGGCAGCCACCGGAGCAGCCGAACGGGTCGCCGGGGGTACCTGACGGCGTGCTGCACGTTGGCAGCGTCGGCGGTTGTGCGAAGTTCGGGGCGAGAAAGTCTCGATATCCTTGCGCAGGGACCTGATTGCCAGCCAGACAAAGACCCATAGCAGTGCCAGGAATCCATATTTGAGGATGGCGAATGTCAGTTCGGTCAGCATAATGATATCGACCTTACGTCAAGGCCTGGCTATTTACGAATCCTGCTCCTGCGAAGAAGCCCAATACAGGATGCGCGTTCGGCCAACGGTGATGGTATTGCCGTCGAGCAGGGTGGCGGCGGGAACCTGGTGCCCTTCCACGTATGTTCCGTTGGTGGAGCCCAGATCGCGGGCGACTACGCCCTTGTCGGTGATTTCAATCTGAAGATGGCGGCGTGAGATTCCCGCATCGTCAATGACGATGTCGCATGAGGATCCACGGCCGATGGTGGTCTTGGGGGCGGTCAGGAGGTACTGCCGACCATTGATCTCCAGAACGGGGCAATCCTTGGATTCGCTGGGTGTGGTGACCGGAGCCGCGTTCCCCTGGACAGACTCCGCGCTCAGGTGGAAGTCACCCTTGTTGAGGTTCAGATCCTCTTCGAAGATGACCACGACCGGGCCGACAAAAGCGTAATGCTGGCTTTCGGCGTACTTGGTGAGGTTATCGGCCAGCTCGTTGGCCAGGGCCTCGGATCCCCACTGTTCGATCCGGTCGAAGTCCGGGGTCGAGAGTCGGAACCGGTACTCATTGGGTGCCACCGTGCGGTCACGACCGACGGGCATGGCCTGTGAGTCTATCTCGCGCTCGAGGGCGCTTGACAGGTCGACAGGCTGAAGATCCTTGGAGCCAAACTTCGAGAAGACGCCGTTGACGGCCCCCTCCACGCTCTTCTCGAAACGGTCGAGAACGCTCATAGTTAACCCTTTCTATATAACTCCTTTATAGTACGTGACCGTGGGCGGGGCAGCAGATGTGCCCGCGGATACTTGCAAATTCTTCAATGAAACCAGCCGAGACCGGTCTTTGAAAAGGTCGGTATTGCAAGGGTTCATGCGGATTCCGGGGCGGATATCCGGGCGGGGGTGGCCGTGGTGGTGCTGATATCGAGATTCCCCTTTGGGGAAGTGGACGCCTATCATCAGACCAGATGCATGGCCCGATGGGAGGACCGTGCAAGACATCCGGCAGGAGAGAGAGCATGGTCGAAGAGGAGAACCCTGGTTTACGGGATTCCGGTCCCGTCTCGGCAATAGAGGACTTCCCGCGTATGAAGGCCCGGACACTGCGGTTCACCCTTGGTGCGCCCCGGTCGGCCAGGGCCGTTGGAGATGGCTCCCGCGCCCTCTTCCTGCGCTCCGACGGGGCGGAGGACCTGGTGACCTCCTTATGGCTCTCCTCCTTCGACAAGGATGGTGGTCACCACGAGATTCTCCTGGCCGACCCCCGTAACCTCCTTGCTGATGCCGACGTGGAGGATGTGCCTGCGGAGGAACGGGCCAGACGTGAGCGCTCGCGTGAAGGCGGGGAGGGAATCGTCTCCTACAGCGTTGACCGGTCCGGTGACCGGGTGGTTTTCACCCTGGGCGGGCAGCTCTGGCTCGTTCGGATCGCCCAGGACGGTCTGAGTGCCTCGACCCGGACCCTGGGGCGGATGGAGGCCGATGGGTCCCGGCACTACGCTGATCAGGCCATTCTCAACCCGACCATCTCGCCCGACGGGTCCAAGGTGGCCTATTCCACCGGCTCCTCCATGATGATGGTCCTGATTGGTCAGGAGGCTGGCCTTGACCAGGAGTTCCCCGTACTGACTCTGGGTGCCGATGCCGGCGATGAGATGACCCTGGGGTTGGCGGAGTTCGTGGCCGGCGAGGAAATGGACCGGTATCAAGGATTCTGGTGGTCTCCCGATTCCGATGCCCTCCTGGTGGAGCACACCGATGATTCGAATGAGCCGGTCTGGTATGTCAGCGACCCTGCAAACCCCCAGAAAGCTCCTAAGGCCAGGCGCTACCCCCAGGCTCTGACGGAAAATGCCCGCGTGGGGTTGGCCTTGGTGAGTCTGAACCAGGAAGGGTGCCCCGTTCGGGTAGGTGAGGTGGACTGGGATCACCAGGCCTTCGAATACCTGGCCGTGGTCCGCTGGCAGGATGGGCATCAACCCCTTCTGCTTGTTCAGAACCGCAGACAGACCGAAGACAGGATTCTGGGTATTGAGATTCCGGCCCGCGAGAATGGAACCGATGGGGCCTCTCAGGATCTGGTAGAGGTCTCGGATGGCGGCGTCCCCCGTCTTCCCCCCGAGGGGGCATCCCGTGTGCCGACCCGTGAACTGGGGGCACACAGCAACAATCAGTGGTTGGACATTGTGGAAGGACTGCCGGCCTACCGCCCCGACGGCGGACTGGTGGATGCCCTGATCGATACCCAGTGCGATACCACCCGCCTGCAGGTGAACGGAAAGGCCTTCTCTCCGGCTGGATGTCAGATCAGGCGGGTCATATCGGTCGGGCCGGATAACGTGCTGGCCATTGTCTCCACCGATCCCCGCAGCTTCGACCTGATGGGTCTGGGCTATGACGGCAGCGTCCATGTGCTCAACCGGCTGCCGGGCCTCTGGACGGCCTCCCGGGCCGGACGGGGTGTCGTTGTCGAGTGCCATACCATGGCCTCGTCCCATGGTCAGATCAAGCACTGCTACCTGGGTGAGGACGATTGTCTGGATCGACTGGGAGTGGATGGACTTGGACTGATCACCGATGACCGGAGGAAGGCCTCCGACGGTCCCGCCTCCACGGTTGAGGCCATGACGGACGGAACCCCCGGAGGGATTCCCGGGGCCGGCACCCAGGCCGCTGCTGTCGGGCGTGATCAGGTCGACCCCGGTCACCTGAACAGTCTTGGAGCCAGGAGTGCCGTTCTGGCGGACCACAGCAGCCAGCCCGGTTTCATCCCCGATGTCGACTTCGTCCGGATGGGTGCCCATGGGCTCTTCGGGGCCATCGTCCACCCTTCGCCCGCCAGCCCCTATGCCGGTGCGGAGCACCTGCCTGTACTCCTGAAACCATACGGGGGGCCGGGAGCGCAGCAGGTTCTCTTCAATCAGGCCTATTACTGGGAGTCCCAGTGGTGGGCCGACCAGGGCTTCCTGGTTCTGACCGCCGACGGACGCGGTACTCCTGGTCGCGGCCCCGCCTGGGACAGGGCGATATTCGAAGACATGGCCCAGGTGACCCTGGATGACCAGCTGGAGGCCCTCCAGGCCCTGCCTGATTTCGCCCCAGAAGCAGATTTGGACCACGTAGCCATGATTGGATGGTCCTACGGAGGTTTCCTTTCGGCCCTGTCCGTCCTCAGGGCTCCCGACCAGGTTCATGCGGCCTGTGCAGGCGCCCCTCCCACCGACTGGACCCTTTACGACACCCACTACACCGAGCGCTATCTGGGTCTGGATCCCGAGGTGTACCGGCGCAACAGCATCATCGATGACGCACCACTCCTGCGTAGGCCCCTGATGCTGATTCATGGGTTCGCCGACGACAACGTGTCCGTGGCGAACACCCTGCGCCTGTCCGGGGCCCTGATGGCGTCCGGTAGGGAACATACGGTCCTTCCCCTGTCCGGAATCACCCATATGACCAATGATGAGACCGTGGCCAGGAACCTGCTGGTCCTCCAGAGGGACTTCCTCTACAAGGCCCTGGCGTTAGATTGGAGACCATGACCCAAGCGATGCAGGGACGGGAAGAGTTCGGTGCGGACCGCCGGGGAGGCATTGACCCCCCGCAGGTCGGTCGTTCCCTGCCCAGGTTCTGGGGTCTTGCCTTATCGGTCCTGGTTCTGGGGTCTTTGGTGGGCCTGTCTTCGGGCCTACTGGCCCTCTTTTTCGAGTGGATACAACGTACCGTCCTTGGCTTCGTCGAATCCCCGGGGGTCTCCACCCCCTCGCAGGTGCCCACTCTACGGCGGGTTGCATCAGTCCTTATCGGAGGCCTGGTTGCCTCTCTTATCTGGTGGTTCTTGCGTAACCGGACTCGTAAGGTGCCTTCGGTCGGTCAGGTGGTCAAGGGTGCCGATATGCCCGTCTGGCAGACGGTTCTGCATGTGCTGACTCAGATTTTCCTGGTGGCCACGGGGGGTTCCATCGGTCGTGAAGTGGCCCCTCGTGAGGCCGGAGCCATGCTGGGTGGCATCTGGTGGAGGGCGGCATCCCGCTTGGGACTGCGTAAGGATGACAGGTCCCTATTGGTGGCGGCTGCGGCAGGTGCTGGATTCGCGGGAATCTATATAGCCCCCCTGACCGGCACCTTTTTCGGTATAGAGGTGCTCCTGACCGGGGTTGATATGACCGCCGTCCTGGTCACCCTGTCCATGTCGTGCCTGGCCACCCTGGTTGGGGGTTCCATCAAGGGGTTCGACTCCTACTATCTGGTGGGGCATGACTCATTTTCCCCCTGGTTCATGGTTTTTGTGCTCTTGGCCGGTCCGGTCATGGGGCTGGCCGGTGCCGGTTTCCGTTGGCTGACCACGTGGGCTCAGAACCACCGCACCACAGGGCCTGCCATCATCTGGCAACTGACCGGGGTGGCCCTCCTGACCGGATTGGTGTCCATCTGGATGCCCGAGGTCATGGGCAACGGTCGGGCCCTGGCCCAGGTGGGCATGAGTCAGCACGCCGTTTCGGGAGACTCTCTGGTAGCTCTCCTGATTCCGGTATGCGCTTTGCTGATTATGGCTCTGGCCAAGGCTGCTCTGACCACTGCCACCATCAGGGCCGGTGCTTCGGGTGGCACCCTGACCCCCTCCATCGCTCTGGGATCCAGCCTGGGTGCAGCCATGGGACTGGTCGTGTCCTGGTGGTTCCCGGGTCTGCCCCTCTGGCAGTGCGCCGTACTTGGTGCCGCTGCTCTGCTGGCGGCCTCTCAATCGGCTCCCTTGATGGCTATGTCCATGCTGATGGAGGTCTGCCACCTCCCGGTCGGAGGCTTTATGCCACTGGGGTTTGCCGTGGCCCTGTCAGTGGCTGTATCCCGCCTTCTTCGTAAGGGTGCGTAGGCGCGAACCGAGTCAGACGGTTCAGCCTGCCCATCTGTACCGCAGCCCTTACGGAATCCAGCGGAAAGCCTGTACAATCAGGGCCACTTGTTCGGCCCCTGGTAGCTGCTCGGCACCTCTCTTCGCCCACTTTCTTGCGACGGCATCAAGCTCGGAATTCATCTGTTTCATCTGATCGGGTGTCAGCATCAATACGGAATCACTGCTTACGCCTGCGCTGGCCCACTCCTTTGGAAGATCAGGCAATGCGTCTAGATAGCGTTCGTAGGTTTGCTCATATGCCAGTGCTGCCGAGCGCCTAAAGAGATCTGTTGCTTCTTCCTCGGTGGCATCATCCCTGTCTGAGGACTCTACAAGTGTTGCAGTCTGGCTTGCCTTCCACCAGCTTTGCCTCTTATCTTGCTCGGCGTTCCGTACCTTTTCTGCGAGTCCAACTTTTGCCAGCTGAGAGAGATGGTAGCTTATTGCGCCTGGCGCCTCCCCAAGGAAGCTGCTTATAGATCCGACGTTCTGTGTTCCCTTGACTCGCAAGACTCCAAGAATCCTCATCCTGATGGGGTTGGCTAGGACTTTAAGTGTTTCGCTGTTTGAAGCTCTTGGGATTTCAGACTTTTCATCTGCGGATGTTTCTTGAGTCATAAGAAAAGCCCCTCTCTTTCCCGCGAGAATCATAGCAAGCAAGTTGTACAAATAAGTTATACAAATAGTTTGTACGTGTTATTCTCATATCAATCCAATAAGGCGAGCAGCACACCATACGGAAAGAAAGAAGCAACGGAAAAGGTAATAAGACCCTCCCGCGAGAGGTATTGATGAGACTCCTTCCATACTGTTGATGGAACATCTGGCAGTGAGTGAGACCGGCTTCTCCCTAACCCCTGAAAGAGTGAACTGATGGCCGAATCCACACGCTCAGAGTCCTTCTGGAAAAATCCAGAGTACTTATCCTGGTTTACAGCGGACACCGCTTCCGCTGTTGGTCTCTCCATCAAAACCTTGTCTTTATCGTTGCTTGGTTATTCTGTATCCGGTTCGCTGGTGTCGGCAGGCTGGCTCGGAACACTTTCACTGGTGGCTCAGCAGGGCTTGAGCATATTCGGCGGTACATATATAGATCGCCACGATAGGAAAAGGCTGATTGCTTTCAACGCATTGGCCGGATTCGTCTTATGGGGAACCATTGCGATTCTGGGTTTGGTCAACCATCTCTCTTTTACGGTTCTGATTGTGCTATCAGTGACTGCATCGGCGATCAACGGGTTCTTGGGGGGTGCGACAGATGCCATGCTTCGGTCAATTATTGGTGTCCGCAATTACCCGAAGGCCAGAAGCATCAACGAAGGAAGAGACTCAACCGTCAATATGACCGGCAGCCCACTCAGTGGATTTCTCTATTCGCTGCATCCGATGCTCCCGTTTTTCACAGCATCGTTCATGTACGCCATCGCCGGAATTGCTGCTTTTGGATTAAAAACCGGCAATCAGCAGATCGAGAAGACTCAATCAGATAGGAAGTCCTACGGTCAAGACTTCTTGTCGGGCTGGAAGTGGTCGCTGAAGCGTAAGACCGTGGTGCTCTCCGTCAGCGCTGCCAGCCTTGCCAGCTTCGGCATCAATGGAATTCAATATGCCATCCAGCTCGATCTGACTGGAAAGAGAGTAAATTCCACATACATCGGTCTTGTTGGCGCCGGAATTTGCCTTGGTATGATTGCCGGATCGCTCATTGCAAACAAAATCAGCAATACCGCACCTGTCGGCAAAAGTGTGGGTCTGGCTTTTGCCTGCATCAGTCTCTTTATGATTCCCATGGTCGTGTCGGGGAATCAACTTGTGATTATCATCTGCAATTCTCTGATTGGTGTTCCCTTCCCAATCATTAACTCTTTGCTGGTTGGCTTCATTTTTGCGAAAGCCCCAAACCGTATGCAAGGCAGAATTGGTGTTACTCTTACGGCTCCATCGCAAATGGCGTCGGCGTTCTGTAGTGCTATAGCAGGAACCCTACTTACTGCCATCGGGTTCCGTGCAACAGTTATGGTATTTTCCTCCACGTTCTTTTTGGGCACCTTGATGATTTTGGCATCACGCTCAATTCGGCAAATACCAAGTTCCCCGCAATGGGAAGAGGCTGTTTTGTAAGCCGTCTTTGATGACAAGCGGAACCCTGGCTTGTCATCCGTGGAAGTCGATTTTGCGATAGCAGGCAGCAAGTATCCGGTTGCTTGCTGCCTGGCGCTACATGCGGTTTGCAGAAGGCTCAGGACAGCTCGGTCGTCCGAGGAAGATCCTTGGAAAGCTGCAAGTGGGCCAGGCGACGCAGGCCAATGAGAATCGGTTCGGTCATGACCATGCCCAGGACCGAGACAGTGATGCTGTCCTCGCGCTTGGGCCAGGGCACAAGGGAGAAGTCGACCTTGGCAACCTCCCGTGCAAGGTCCGCAAACCGTGCCAGTTCATCCCGGCCCCAGGGGATGCCTGCCTTGCGGGCGGCATCGATGGCATCTTCAAGCTGTCGTACGTAGGGCAGGTCCGGCAGGTCCTCGAATCCCACCGTTTTCAGGTCCTCCCGAACCTGTTTCAGACGTTCGTCCCTATCCGCATCGTGTTCCTCGTCGATCTGGTTTCCCCCGAATTCGTCCCTGCCCCTGTCGTCCTCCTCCGAATACCTCTTGGCCCTGCTGTCATAGGAGGGGAGGGCAACGGCGGCCCTGGTCAGGACGTCGCCCAGGCTCATATCGGGATCATCCACGGCGGAGAGGATGGTTTTGACCTGGTTGACCGACAACCCGACGACGTGGATCAGTGTGTCGATCAGGTCCAGTCGTTTCAGGTGGGATCCGTCATACTCGCTGAGCCGGGCCCTCACCTTGGTCCCCGGCTGCATCATCCCCTCACGAAGGTAATACTTGATTGTGGCTGCCGAAATCCTACTGCGGCGTGAGAGCTCAGCCAGCTTCATACACACTCCTTCAAGAACTTGTCATCCCCCATGACGGCGTGGTCAAACGGTAAAAACGCTGTGAATGCATAAGATGAAGTCATCATTGTTGCATGTTTCTTGCCGCCTTGCCATCCTAGTGTCGAATAGGCATGGATATGTAAACGAGGCGGCGGGGCCCGTTTGAGGATTCACGAAGAGCTGACCCGGACAAGCATCAAGGCAGGGTGGCTATACTCGGGCGGGGCGAGACCGCTGGCGGACCTGGCGGCAGGAAACACCCTGTCGGGAACCGGATCGGACTATTGAGAAGGAGGTGCCTGGCGGTGAGGACCATACTGGCCATCTTCAGGCGAGACCTCTGGAGGATACTGCGCAATCCCGTGGCCCTGGTGGTCACCATAGGCGTGGCCATCCTCCCATCGTTGTATGCCTGGTTCAACATCATGGCCCTGTGGGACCCGTATAGCAATACCAAGGACCTCCCCGTGGCAGTGGTCAGCATGGATCGGGGGGCCCAGTCGGCCCAGACGGGCAAACTCAACGCCGGGCGGTCGGTCATCCAGGAGCTGAGGGACAACAAGAGCCTTGGCTGGAAGTTCATGGACGACGACAAGGCGGCCATAGACGAGGTGAACTCGGGTCGCTGCTACGCGGCCATCGTCATTCCCGAACGGTTCAGCTCGGACCTGGTCGGTGTGGTCGAGGGGACGGGAAGCAGACCTGCCCTGGATTATTACGTCAACGAGAAGAAGAACGCCATCGCCCCCAAGGTGACCGATACGGGGGCCTCCACAATCGACCAGGAAATCAATACGGTCTTCATCTCGGCGGTCAGTGACGCCCTGGCCGGGAAGGTGCTGGAGACGGCCGGCGATGCACAGGGGGCGGCCGAGCAGACCAGGAGCCAGGTGGTGGGTGATCTGGGGCGGACCATCGACCAGATCGATCAGATGGCGGCGCAGCTGGATCGGATCGACTCCACCATGGGCCAGGCCCGGCAGACCGTGGCGGATTCCAAGCGGAACATCAAGGATCTGCAGGCACAGATAGCCTCAACCCAGACCACCCTGAGCAAGGCCCAGGGCACCATGACCCAGGTTCGGGATGACAGTCTGGGATTTTCCACCGCTCTGAACCAGGCTCTGTCCAACGGCACGACAGACCTGTCGAACGGGATTGCGGATGTGAACACGGTGGCCGGCGGCATCACCGCTGACCTGAACACCACCCAGGACAAGGTTGATCGCGTCAACTCGAGTCTTGGGCAGCTGGTCGATGCCAACGGGAGGGCAGTGGATGGACTTCAGTCCGGTCTGGACCATTCCGGACTGCGACCGGGGGATCCTGTGTATGACACCATCCAGGGGCAGATCACCAGTCTGAAGACCACCAACCAGCAGCAGAAATCCTCTTTGGACAGTTTCAGGAAGAACTCGTCGGCTGCCCTGAAATCGGGCAAGCAGGCCACGTCGGACCTGAGCTCGGCCATGGCTGGTACTGGCAATACGGGCATTGCGGCACTGTCAACGGCCAGTCAGGGGCTGACCGGAACCACCATGCCCAATCTCCTTACGGGGTTAGATAATCTCAACGCCTCCAACGGCTCCCTCCAGGGTGCCCTGACCAGCCTGTCGACCACAGCCGCTCAAACATCGACCCTCCTTGACCAGCTGGATTCGACTATCGGCCAGGCCCAGACCACCCTGGCAACCACCAAGACCTCACTGGCCTCGGTCAGGTCGGATCTGGATGTGGTTCGTACCGATGTGGCTGCCCTGGGGTCCTCGGCCGCCTGGAACCGGATATCCCAGACCCTTGGTCTGAACCCCGAGTCGTTCGGCAAGGCCATGGCGACCCCGGTGGAACTGGAAACCCATACGGTCTACCCGGTCAGCAACTACGGGTCCTCGGTGGCACCCTTCTATACCAATCTGGCCCTTTGGGTGGGTGGTTTCATTCTGATCGCCATCTATAAGCTGGAGGTCGACAAGGAGGGTATCGGCAAGTGCAACGCCACCCAGGCCTACCTGGGACGCTGGCTCCTCCTTGTTTTCGTCGGTTTCTTCCAGGCCCTGATTGCCACGGTGGGCGACCTGATGTTGGGCATCCAGTGCCAGCAGCCCCTCCTTTTCGTTCTTGCCGGGGTGTTCTCCTCCTTCGTCTACATCAATATCATCTACGCCCTGGCCGCCTCGTTCCGTCACATCGGGAAGGCCCTGGCCGTGGTCCTGGTCATCCTGCAGATTCCGGGTTCCTCGGGTATGTATCCGATTGAAATGATGCCCGACTTCTTCCGGAACCTGAATCCCTGGCTCCCCTTCACCTACGGAATCAATGCCATGAGGGAGACCATCGGCGGCATGTACGGGTCCCATTACTGGGCGGATATGCTCCACGTCTTCTGGTACCTGCCGGTTGCCCTCCTGATTGGTCTGGTGGTGCGGCGGTACCTCCTCAACTTGAATGCCCTCTTCGACCGGCGTCTGGGCGCCACCGACCTGATGCTGACCGAGCAGAACCACTCGGCTGACCGGAGACTGAACCTCGGCAACCTGGCCCGGGCCTTCATGGGCGGCGGTGAGGAAGGCTACCATGCGATTCTGCGACAGCGGGCCCATCGCTTCCTGTCAATCTATCCGTCCCTGATCAGGGCGGGCCTGGCCCTGGTTCTCCTGCCTGTTCTCTTCCTCATCCTCCTTTTCAGCACCGAGGCCAAGATTGTCATGCTGATCGCCTGCATCGCCTCCATCGTGCTGATCGATACCTATCTGATTGTTGTCGAGTACATCTGTGACAGCTATGTTCAGCAGCTTGGTATGACCGAGAGGTCCGGTGATGACTTCCGCTCCCTGATTCTGCCCGCGGCCCGTGGGCGCCGAGCAGGAGACACCGCCACGACCAGGCTGACTGCTGTCGCCCATGAATCCAACCGGAGACGTGACGGGGCCGGAACGAACCAGGGGAAGGGCGGCGCATCCGAGGGTGCACCCGGGAGCTCGGCCGGTTCGGGCCCGGACCCCAAGGGTTTCGAGGAATCGGAAGGTGGTGGGAACCGATGAAGAACATCTGGAGGGTGCTGCGCAAGGACCTGTCCGATGCCACCAGCAACGTCATCGCCATCATAGTTCTGATGGGGCTGGTTATCGTGCCGGCCCTTTACGCCTGGTTCAACATCGCCGCCAGCTGGGACCCCTATAAGAACACCAAGGCCATCAAGGTGGCCGTGGCCAATACCGACAGGGGGTACAAGTCCGACCTGATTCCGGTCAAAATCAACGTGGGGGAGACGGTTACCAGCACCCTGCGGGCAAACGACCAGCTGGACTGGAAGTTCGTCAACCGTGACCAGGCGTTGGATGGGGTGCGCTCAGGTGAGTACTATGCCGCCATCATCATTCCCAAGGATTTCAGTGCGGATATGATGACCCTGTTCTCGCCCGACATGGAACATGCCAAGCTTGAGTACTATCTGAACGAGAAAAAGAACGCCATTGCCCCTCATGTCACCGAGCAGGGTGCGGATACGGTGGCCACCACCATCGACAAGACCTTCGTCAAGACCGTGGGACAGGTGGGGATTGACCTCGCCAGCCAGGTATTCACATACTCCAAGAGCCCCCAGGCCCAGGACTATCTGGACAGGGCCACCGATCACATCAATCAGATATCAGGCAGGTTGGCCACTGCATCCGATCAGGTGAACGCCTACGCGGGTCTGCTGGACTCGTCGGGACAGATGATCGACTCCACCGGCAGGATTCTGGGCCAGTCCGACTCCGCCCTTTCCCAGACCAGGAAGTCCCTGAACCAGGGAGTCAAGGGCACCAAGGACCTGGGGAAGTCCCTGTCCGGTTCGGCCGACTCGGTCAATACGGCCCTGGACCAGGCTTCCGGAGCCTATGACACCATCGCTTCCAAGGTTGACGACGCCTTTGCCCAGGTAGGGAATCAGAGTGCTGCGGTCAGCGGTCAGTTGGACGATTTGAGCAACAGGGTCAACGCCTCGGCCGCCGACTATGACAGATTGATTGCCAGCCTGGATGCCTTGCGGGACTCTGTTCAATCCGACGCGGGTCTGACTCCCGCCCAGCGCCAGGCCCTGTTGGATGCCATCGACCGGGCCCAGGCCAACATGCGCACCGCCCAGGCCTCCCAGCGCGACCTGGCCGACCACATCAGCCAGGCTTCGCAGGCGGTCAGGGACGGCTCGGGCAAATTGGATGAACTCCACCAGGGCCTTAGGGACAGAATCAGCCAGGCCCGTTCCTCCGTTGACCAGGTACGCGACCAGTACAGGAAGGATCTGAAGCCGCGACTGGATGACCTGGCGGGGGCCGTCGATACCGTGGTCGGCTCTACAGGCCAGCTCTTGACCGGCCTGGATGGCACCATCAAGGGGGCTTCGGGCCTGACCGGCTCCATGGCCGATGACATCAGCCATACCAAGGACCAGCTGACCGGCATTTCCCAGCGGCTTGCCCAGGCCGCGAAGCGGTTGACCGACCTGAGCGGCCACCTGACGCAGGCCTACCAGGGTCAGGATGCCGAGAGCGTCAAGTCTCTCCTGGCCGGCGATTCGGACACGTTGGCCTCTCTCCTGGCCTCCCCGGTCGGGGTCAACCGTCATGCGGTCTTCCCGGTCATGAACTACGGGTCGGCCATGACCCCCTTCTATACCGTCCTCTCCATCTGGGTGGGTGCCACGATTCTCGCGGCCATGATGAAGGTTGCCATCTCCGACAGGAAGAAGGCGGCCGTGCTCCACCTCGACTCCTTGCAGGCCACCTGGAATCGGGCGGATGCAGACGAGGCCGACCCCGGCGACCCCCACCCCTGGGGAGAGTTCCGCCCCGAGTCTCCGGGCAATGCCCGGCGCTTCGGGCTCAAACTCTATCAGGAGTACTTCGGTCGGTTCGCGATCTTCGCCCTCCTGTCCGTACTTCAGGGATGCCTGATTGGTCTGGGTGACCTCTTCTATCTGAAGGTCCAGTGCGTCCACCCACTCCTGTTCATTGTGGTGGCCATTTTCACCTCCTTCGTCTTCATGAACCTGATCTATACCCTGGTGGTTTCCTTCGGCGATATCGGCAAGGCCATCGCAGTCATCCTCCTGGTCATGCAGGTGGCCGGTTCGGGCGGTACCTTCCCCATGGAGACCCTGCCCGGTTTCTTCCAGGGGGTCTACCCGTTCCTTCCCTTCGTCCACGCCATCGGGGCCATGCAATCCGCCGTGGCTGGTATTTACGGGATGGAGTTCTGGAGGGAGATGGGTGCCCTGGCCCTCTTCCTGGTTCCCTCCCTTTTGCTGGGCCTTCTTCTGCGCAAGCCCGTGATTCGCTTCAACGACTGGATTGTTCGGAACCTGGAGAGCACCAAGCTCATGTAGGAGGTTGAGCCATGACCGTCGAGCTGATTGACGAGGAACGGTATGACCGGATCATGCAGGATACCGTCCTGCCGGATCTTGCCCTCTGTCGCCACGAAGGGTGGATGACCTCCCAAAGCGCTTCGGGGAAGGGCGGCATCCTGGTGGGTGAGGCGGACCGGGATCGATACGGGTCGGATGAGCTTCTTCACTATGTCTGCTACGACCGGGGCGAGTTCCAGGACCGCACCTCGGAACCCTGCCAGGCCCGCTGCCGTGGTGCGGTGGTCATCTCCTTCGGGTTCACGGAGTTTGCCGACAAGTACCAGGAGCTGACCTGGTACTTCCTGATGGAGGGGTACTCGGTCTGCATCCTGGAGCACTGGGGGCACGGGTTCTCGGGACGGGGCGTCTCCGATCCCAATCTGGTCTGGGTGGATCACTGGCAGCGTTATGTGGCCGACTTGGCGGCCTTCTGCTCCCAGGTGGGGCGGTCCTATGCAGGTGACCGACCCCTGGTCCTGTACGCCCATTCCATGGGTGGCGGTGTGGGGGCGCGGCTCCTGGAGAGGTTCCCTGTCATGATCGACAAGGCCATTCTCTCTTCACCGATGATTGTTCCCAGAACAGGGCTCATGCCCGCTGTGGCCTGGGGTGCGGCGAATGGTGCATGTCTGATGGGGTGGAGCAGGCGGATGGCGCCTGGATTCGGTCCCTTCAACCCGGAAATCAACATGGACAACTACCCCGGGGGAAGCCGGGCCCGGGTGACCTGGGCCCGGCGGCAAAGGCGGGACCAGGTCCGCTTCCAGACCAGCGCGGCCACCTTCGGCTGGGTAAGGGAGAGTCTGGAACTGAGCAGGGCGGTCCTGAGGCCATCCCAGTGTGGGCAGGTGGAGTCACCCCTGCTGGTGTTCCAGGCTCAGCACGACCGCTTCGTTCTTCCCTCGCCACAGGAACGGTTCGTGGCCCAGGTGCGCGATGGGGGTTGCCAGGCCGAGCTGGTGAAGATACCCGACAGTATGCACGAGCTCTACCAGATGCCGAACGCGGTTCTTGGTCCCTATCTGGACCGTATCTTCGCCTTCCTGGATGAGCCCTGCCAACTCGACGAGGAGGACTAGGCGGCCCACCTCACGGGTGCTGGCCTGCCGCCCAACCTACTTGTTCAGAACCTTCTCCGGGTCCTTGTCGAAGGTGTCGGCGCAGTTCTGCGAGCAGAAGTAGTAGGTGTTCCCCTGATAGTCGCGCTTGGCCGCAGCCGTGTCGGGGTCGATGGTCATACCGCAGACCGGGTCGGTCACCTTGGCGGATTGATTCTGCTGATTGTCGTCATGACGGTGGAAGAGTCCCATCTCATGTCCTTTCTCTTGGTTGTGTTCTTGATGGTCGGAAATGTTGATATCCGTAGTAAGGGCATCCATGTCGATGGGGGTGGCCCCCTTGACCGGTCTGGCCCTGAGCGGGGTTCGGCGTAGACGATTGGCGTTCAGGACCACCGACAGGGACGAGAAGGCCATGGCGGCCCCGGCGATCATCGGGTTGAGGAGGAGGCCGGTGAAGGGGTAGAGGAGACCGGCGGCGATGGGTATGCCCAGGCCGTTGTACCCGAAGGCGAACCAGAGGTTCTGATGGATGTTGCGCATGGTCGCCGCCGAAAGGTCAATGGCCTTGACGGCTGCATTCAGGTCGCCCGAGACCAGGGTTACGTCGGCGGACTCGATGGCCACGTCCGTTCCGGTGCCGATTGCCATACCCAGGTCGGCCTGGGCCAGGGCCGGGGCGTCGTTGATTCCGTCCCCGATCATGGCGACCTTGTGCCCCTGGGCCTGGAGGGCCTTGACGATGCCCGCCTTGTCCTCGGGGTGGATTTGCGCCACCACCCGGTTGACACCTACCTGACCACCCACCTTTTCGGCGGTGCCCTGGTTGTCGCCGGTCAACATGATTGTCTGGATGCCGCGTTCGTTCAGGTCATGGATGGCCTGCCTGGAGCCGGGTTTGACCTGGTCGGTCACGGCCAGGACCCCGGCCGGAAGTCCATCGATGGCGACGAAGATGGTCGTGCGCCCCTGGTCTTCCCAGCTGCGGGCGGTGTCGAAGAGCGACTGTGTGTCCGCATGGTCCGACCGTTCGGCACCCGACTCGATTCCCTTGCCTTCGAGGAGCCTGCGGTTGCCGACCAGGACATGGATGGCATCCCCGTTACGGGGACCTTCCGCCCTGTCTTCCTGGAAGGAGCCTGGGGGGAAGGTTGCGTCGATGCCCTCGCCGGTGACCGAATCGAAGCCGTCGGCTTGGACCATGGCGAGGTTGCGGTCCTTGGCTGCCTGAACGATGGCCTGGGCCAGGGGATGCTCGGAGTTGCTCTCGGCGCTCGCGGCCGCCCTGATCAGGAGCCGGCCGTCCACCCCCGGTGCGGTCAGAACGTCGGCCAGTTCCGGACGGCCCTGGGTGATGGTGCCCGTCTTGTCGAGCACGACCGTATCAACATCATGCGCCCCCTGGAGGGCCTCCGCCGACCTGTAGAGCACGCCGGCCCGGGCTCCGCGCCCGGTTCCGATCGTCACCGACAGTGGGGTGGCGAGTCCCAGGGCGCAGGGGCAGGCGATGACCAGGACGGAGACCGCCGCCACTATTCCGTAGACCCCGCGGGGCATGGGGCCGAAGACCCACCAGACCACGAAGGTCCACAGCGCCACCAGGATGACCCCTGGGATGAAGATGGAGGATATCCGGTCGGCAAGTTTCTGGATGGGCGCCTTGGAGGTCTGGGCCGTCCTGACCAGGCGGATGATCTGGGCCAGGACCGTGTCCTGGCCGACCTGGGTGGCCCTGTAGCGCAGGGAGCCTGTCCCGTTGACGGTGGCCCCCACCAGGGAGTCGCCCTCCTGTTTGAGAACGGGCATGGGTTCGCCGGTCACCATGGACTCGTCGACCGAGGATGACCCCGAAATGACCTGGCCATCCACTGGCAGCTTCTCGCCCGGGTGGACCTGGATCACATCTCCGACGGCCACATCGTCGACCGGGATTTCCCTGGTGGTCTCCATGCCATCCTGGTCGGTCCTGACCACGGTGGCCGTTTTCGGCCTCAATCCGACCAGGGCGCGAATGGCATCACCGGTGCCGCGTCGCGCCCGTGCCTCAAGTATCTGGCCGAGAATCATCAGGGTGATGATGGTTCCCACCGCCTCGTAGTAGGGTTCACGACTGCCGACAGGGAGGAGTTGCGGCGCTATGGTGACCACCAGCGAGTAGAGGAATGCGGTGGCGGTGCCCAGGGCGACCAGGGAGTTCATCTCGGGAGTCCGGTGCGCCAGGGCCAGCCATCCGGTGCGGTGGATGGGCCAGCCCGCGTAGAACATGACCGGCAGAATCAGGACCAGTTGAACCCAGGGGTTCATCAGGATGCGGGGCATGGGGATGAACATGCCGAACATGGCCGGGATGAAGACCGGGAGGGTGAAGATCAGGGCCACGATGAACCGTCGGGTCAGGTCGCGGATTTCAGCCGTTCGTTCCTGGTCCGCTTCGCCCTGGTCCTCCTGAGATTGGTTGATTTGCCCCTGGTTCCTCTGCTCCTGATTGGGCACTGCTTCGTCCGCTTCTGTCCGGGTGGAGTCCGCGGTATCCCCTGCCCGGGGTCCGTCGGTGGCCCGGAGCATCCCATGGAGCATGTTCATTCCGCAGGCAAAGGGGTAGTCGCCGGCTTTGGGCGGTGTCAGCTGGATGGTCGAGGTCTGGAAGGCAGGCAGGGTCTTGTCGATGTTGAAGTCGTTGAAGACCACGTGCGAGGAGCACTCTCCGCTCTCCTGGCGGTCGAAGACCAGCTTGACCGGCCGCCCGGCCTGAACCTGGATCAGTTGGGGGCTGTATCCGCCTTTGACTGTGATGCGGACGGTCTGGACGCCGTCCTCTTCCTTGGCTCGCGCGGCTTTCTTGGGCGCGAAGAAGTACCAGATGATGCCTGCCGTTATGACCAGGGCCGCAATGAGAACGAGAGTGCTGCTCATGAATCACCCTTTCGGAGTGGATTGCCTCCATAATACCCCCGGGGGGTATACTGATGGTAGATTTCAAGACGGATTTCATGGACAATCCCCGGTTCCCGCCCGGCAGGCCATGGTCCGACCAGGAATGGAGTGGACCTTGCCCGGATATGCCAACGACAAGAAGAGAACCATCACCAGACTTCGGCGTATCGAGGGTCAGGTCAGGGCCATCGAGCAGATGGTCGAGTCCGATACCTACTGCATCGACATCCTCACCCAGATTGCAGCCTCCACCAGCGCTTTGAAGTCGGTGGCACTGACGCTTCTGGATGACCACATGAGCCACTGTGTCCGTCAGGCCGCCGCCAAGGGTGGGGAGGAGGCCGACGAGAAGATGGAAGAGGCTTCCGAGGCCATCGCCCGCCTGGTCCGCTCCTAGTCGGCAACCGCCTTTCAATCGGCCTGATCGGTCCGGGAATAACGCCTCATAAGCAACAGATATATGCATTAGGCCCGAACCGGATGAACTTACGTTTTTCTCCTGCTAGATTAAACCCCACCCCTGGGCCGACCGGTCTCTGGGAAGGTTTGCTAAAAGAGGAGATCCGATGTCGGAAACGAGTTGGGACTGGGCGGCTCTGATAGTCGTCGTCGTCCTTTTTGCAGGGCTGGCCCTGCTGAGCAAGAAGACCAAGGTCAACTTCAGCTGGCGGGTCATCATAGCCACGGTACTGGGAATCATCGTGGGGGTTGGCTTCTCGGGCCACACCGCTTACGTGGGAGCCTTCGGCGCCATCTGGTCCAAGGTCATATCGGCCATAGTGGTCCCCCTCCTGCTCTTCAGCATCGTCGCCAGCATCGGGCGGATAGGCGGGGCCGGCAGGCTTAAGAACATCAGCCTGAAGACTATCGTGCTCCTGCTGGTCAATACCTTCACTGCAGCCGTGATTGCTCTGGTCCTCGGACTGCTCTTCCAGGTGGGCAAGGGGTTTGACCAGGCCCTGCCCAAGGGGGTCAAACCCCGCGAGGTGCCCGGTGTGGTCGATACCCTGGTAGGGCTCTTCCCATCGAATCTTGCCGCTAACTGGGCCAATAACCAGGTCATTCCGATTGTGATCTTCGCCATCCTCCTGGCCGTTTCCATGAACAAGGCCGCTTCCACCCCGCGTGGCGAGAAGAGCGTGGCCCCCTTCAAGGCCTTCGTCGAAGCCGGCAATGTGGTGCTCTCCAAGGCCACCCAGATCATCGTCGGCTTTACCCCCTACGCTGTCCTCTCCCTGATTGCGGCCGCCATCGGGAACAGTAGCCTCAAGAGTCTCCTGCCCCTTCTGGGTGTTCTCCTGGTGGCTTACCTGGGACTGGCCATTCAGCTCTTCCTGGCCCAGCCCCTGATTCTGGCCCTGGTTGGACGCGTCAACCCCCTGCCCTTCTTCCGGGCCCTCTGGCCTGCGGGTGTGGTGGCCTTCACCTCCGAGAGCAGCATCGGCACCATTCCCGTCACCGTCCGCCAGCTGCGTTCGGCCGGCGTTCCGGAGGAGACCGCCTCCTTCGTGGCCAGCCTGGGTGCCAATCTGGGTATGCCCGGATGCGCCGGTCTTTGGCCGGTCCTCCTGGCGGTCTTCGCCATCAATGCCCAGGGTGGTTCGTACTCCTTCGTGCGCTTTGCCCTTCTGATTGTCTTCGCCCTGGTGGTTTCCGTCGGGACGGTGGGTGTGCCCGGTACGGCCACGATTACCGCCACCTCCCTGTTCACGGCGGCGGGTCTGCCCGTTCCCTTCATCGCCATCATGCAGCCCATCTCCCAGTTGGTCGACATGGGCCGCACCCTGGTCAACGTGGCTGGTGCCGCCAATACGGCCGTCATTGTGGCCAGGACGGAAAACGAGCTGGACATGGACCTCTACAGTGGGCGGAAGGTCTTCGATGATCAGGACATAGAAGAAGACCCGGAGGGTCTATAAAAGGTGAGGTGCCGGGAGTGCTGCTTCCGGCACCTGACTGATTGAAGATATGGAAAACGCCGTCGACAGGGAAGAACCCTTGTCGACGGCGTTTCGTCTCCGTGCGAACGGAGGGAGTTGAACCCTCACGAGCATTCGCTCACTGCCACCTGAAGACAGCGCGTCTACCATTCCGCCACGTTCGCAGACAAACAGAAATGATAGCATGTCCCCGCAGGTGGCGCAATTACAAGCGTGTTGGTTTTACCCTCTGGAGCCGTTGGCGTAGAACCTTGCCAGGGTCTCCTTCTTGTAGTCATCGAAATAGCCGCCATCGATGGAGGCGCGGATCTCGTCCAGGAGGCGAACGAAGAAGCGCTCATTATGAATGGTGGCCAAGGTGAACCCGTTGAATTCCCGAGCCCGCAGAAGGTGGTTGATATAGGCCCTGGAGTAGTTGGTGCAGGCGTAGCAGTCGCAGTCCTCCTCAATGGGCCTGAAGTCGTTCTTGAACTGGGCGCGCTTGATGTTCCAACGGCCGTCGCGGGTGAAGACGGCCCCGTTGCGGCCACACCTGGCCGGTGCCACGCAGTCGAAGGTGTCGCCGCCATTTTCCACACCGGCGAAGATATCGTCCACGGCGGCGATGCCCAGAACGTGCCTGGGCCGGGACTCGGGCATCTCGTCACATATCCAGGCGCAGGTCTGGCCCAGAAGCCGCTTTTCGATGGCCCCGCCGATGCCCACCCCGTCGAAGTCCAGGGAGGCGATATGACCGGCGGCCTTGCGGCGGAGGTCCTCGTAATTGGCCCCCTGCACGACGCCGAACAGGGCCTGATAGGGCTTTCCCGTCCTCTCCGCGGTCAGGCGTTCATGCTCCGCCACGCACCGCTTGGCCCACCGGAAGGTCCGCTCCACTGATTTCTCCTGGTAGGAACGCGTGTTCATCAGGGTGGTCAACTCATCGAAGGCGAACATGACATCGGCCCCGATCTTGTGCTGGATTCCCATGGATATCTCGGCAGAGAATCGGTGCTGGTCCCCGTTCAGGGGCGATTTGAAGGTGACTCCGTCCTCATCGACGAAGGCCAGGCGTTCCTTCCCTTCGGCGATGACCTCGTCGGACTGCATTCCGGTCACATCCATGGCCAGGGTCTTCTTGAATCCCGCTCCAAGGGAGAGGACCTGGAATCCGCCGGAATCCGTGTAGGTGGGGCCATCCCAGTTCATGAACCGGGCAAGTCCGCCTGCCTGGTCCAGAATATCCTCGCCGGGACGTTCAAAGAGGTGGAAGGCGTTCGACAGAAGCACCTGGGCACCCATTTCGCGCATCTGCTCGGGCAGCACGGCCTTCATGGCGGCCTGGGTGGCCACCGGGATGAAAGCCGGCGTATGAATATCGCCGTGGGGGGTATGGATGATTCCGGTCCGGCCGTACCGCCGCCCCTCGCGGCCCAGTCCGTCTGCAGCAGAGGGCAGTTGGGTGATGGCTTCGAACGAGAAGGCGGAACGGTCGCCCGGTCGACCGGGTTCCGCTCCCAGGGGATTCATGAGGAAGGTCATGGTTTCACTGTATCCAAAAGCATGGCTAAGCGATTCGCCACCAGGAGGCACGCTCTCGGCAGATTGGATGGAAGGTCACAATCCGCTTTCATGGAACGTTCAGAAATCATCCAGGCCACCTGTCTTAGTCTGATAGCGGTTCGAACGATAATAAGGACCCGATAGCCTACGTATAATCAACGAATATCGCGGGTTGCCGGGGTAGATTATCAGGTGCGGCCACGCAATAGGCAGTGCATAGAGTTGATTCGAAGGAGCAGGAATGGCTGAAGAGAACAGGCCCGAACCCTGGAAGGGGTCGGATGGGAACCAGTCATGGCAGACCGGCCATATCGAGAACGAGACTGCCGATTCGCAGGCTGAGGCACCCAACCAGCAGGAGTCCGCAGCACGAAATGAACCCGTCAAGCAGGATGGAGCCGGCCAGATGGGCCGGCCCGAGCCCATCGCTCAGCCGCAAGCGGTTTCGACCGATTACGCAGCCAACCCGATGGATATAGTCCCGGAGAACGGGGACGGGGCGTCGGCCCAGTCCCCCAACGCGGATCCTGGAACTCCGGGTGCGGGTGCAACTCCCACTTCCTCATCCGATGCATCGAAGGATGCGCGGCCACAGCAGGCGGGGCAGGCCTACTATCGTCCGGCTCCGCTGTATGGTGCCTATGCCCCGACCGGACAGACAGCACCCGGGACCCAGCAGACCCAGCAGAATCAACAGGGCCAGCCCGGTGAGCAGGGTCAACCCGGGCAACAGCCCGCCTCGGGCCAACAGGGCCAGCCCGGTGGGCGCGGTGTCTTCGGGCAGCCCTCCAATGGTGGTGCCCCCGCTGGTAACCGCCCGGGTGCTCCATACCCCGTCTTTGGTCGGCCTGCCGCACAGGGTCAGGGGTCCTTCCCTCCGGGTGGCGACGGCAAGGCTCCTGACGGCTCCATGCGTGGGGGTTCCTTGAGTGGCTCCGGCAAGTATGTCTTCACCGCCGTGGTGGCGGCTCTGGTCGCTGCGGCCCTGATGCTGGGTCTTGGTTGGGCCGCCCTCTCCAACGGTTGGGTCAGCCTTCCCAGCTCATCCAGCCTGAGTGGAATCTCCTCCAACTCCTCCGGGCAGGGGACCGCCAAGATCGAGGGCGGGAAGGCCCCCGACTGGCAGGCCATCAGCAAGGATGTCTCCGCCTCCGTGGTCTCCATTCAGGTCAAGGTCAATAACGGTGTGGGTGCAGGCTCTGGTGCGGTCATTGACGACCAGGGCCATGTGGTCACCAACAACCACGTGGTCGATGGTGCCCAGGAGATCAATGTCACCCTGTCCAATGGCCAGATATATACAGCCAAGGTGGTCGGGGTGGATACCACGGCCGACCTGGCGGTCATCGCCCTGGAAAAGGCCCCGAGTGACCTGAAACCGATTCAGTACGCCGACTCGGACCAGCTGGCCGTCGGTGAGGATGTCATGGCAATCGGAAACCCGCTCGGCTATGAGAACACAGCCACCACGGGTATCGTATCGGCCCTGAACCGCCCTGTTTCGGTCATGGATGAGAGCAACAACAACCCCGTCGTGACCAACGCCATCCAGCTGGATGCGGCCATCAATCCCGGTAACTCGGGCGGTCCTACGTTCAATGCCGCCGGTCAGGTCATCGGTATCAACTCCTCCATCGCCTCCATGGCCTCCTCCCAGTCCGAGGCGGGCTCCATCGGCATCGGCTTCGCCATCCCCTCCAACCTGGTGAAGAGGATCTCCGAGGAGATCATCAAGAGCGGCAAGGCAAGGCACGTCTCCATGGGCGTGACCATTACCAGCGGCACGGTCGAGGCCGATGGGGTCACCCGTGGCGGTGCCAAGGTCAACAAGGTGGTCGCCGGTTCCCCGGCGGAAAAGGCGGGCATCAAGACCGGCGACACCATCGTGGCCTTCAACGACAATGCGGTCAACAACAACTACTCCCTCCTGGGATATGTGCGGGCCGCGGCCTACGGCAGTTCGGCCAAGATTACGGTTGTGCGCAACAACCAGGCCGTCGATCTGAATATCACCCTCGATCAGGAAGAGCAGGCCGTGCAAGGCAGGCCCAAGTCCAATAAGAGGAGTTCCGGTGATGACGGTTCCGGACAGGATGATTCCGGTAGCGGTAACGGAAACAACCCGCAGGATCCCTTCGGGTTCTTCTTTGGGCAGTGAACCGGAGAACGCTTTTCCCGAGTGTGACCGCTCGCACCGTGGGATGGCGATTCGCACCCTGAAGGCAGGGTAGAGCGCTCTGACAGGTGGGGTTCCTGGACATCATAAGCTGGTGTCCGGGAACCCCACCTGTTTTCATCGCCTCAGCTCCTCCCGTCTGAATCCACGGAATGGTCCTGCGGCGCTCGCCATGCGGGCAGACGGTCTTTCCTCATGTCGCTCGGCTCGGGGAAACACATCTGGATATAGGGTGGACGGGAGAAGCGAGGGGCATCCATCGGCGCCTCGTCGTCTGTCGACCTCAGGGAGCGGTGATGAAGAAAATCCTGTCCTTTGCCTCCAAGGTACCCATGCTTTGGCTGGTCCTGGCCTGCGGTCTGGCCATGGGCCTGCTATGGCGGCCCCATCAGGTGATTGCCCAGTGGGTTGTTACGATCCTGGTCGCCATTTCCCTTATTGACACCCTTCGCGGAATGATAGACGACGTCCGTCATGGTCATGTCGGCGTGGATATCCTGGCAGTGGTGGCCATTCTTTCCACCCTGGCCGTCAAGCAGTACTGGGCCAGCTGGGCCGTGGTCCTCATGCTCTACTCGGGCGACGCAATCGAGCAATACGCCAACAACAAGGCCCAGGGCAACCTGACCCTCCTGGTCGAGGCTGCGCCCCAGGTGGCCCATGTGGTCGATGGCGGCAGGGAGGCCCGGATTGATGGGCACAGCCTGCCCGAGGAATCGGATTGGAAGACCGTCCCGGTGGCTCAGGTGGCTCTGGACGACCTCCTGGTGGTCAAACCCGGAGAGACCGTGCCCGTCGACGGCGAGATGGTCAGCCCCTCGGCAACCCTGGACCTTTCGACCATCAATGGGGAACCCATGCCCCGGCAGTTCTACGAGGGTTCCCAGATTATGTCCGGTGCGGTCAACGGTTCGGGCACCTTCCTGATGAGGGCCAGGCAGCTCTCCCGGGATTCCCAGTACCAGCGGATTCTCAACCTGGTCCGCTCGGCCCAATCCTCCCGGGCGACCGTGGTCAAGACGGCCGACCTGATGGCCGTTCCCTTTACGGTTCTGGCCTTCATCATCGCCTGCGTGGCCTGGATCATCTCCGGGGAACCGACCCGCTTTGCCCAGGTCCTGGTCCTGGCCACCCCCTGCCCCCTTCTGATTGCCGCCCCGGTGGCCTACATGGCCGGTTCCGGCAGACTGGCCAAGGCCGGACTCCTGATCAAGACCCAGGATGTCATTGAGAACCTGGGCCGGGTCTCGCACATCTTCTTTGACAAAACAGGCACCCTGACGGTCAAGCGGCCCCAGGTCACCCACGTTGACATGGCCGACCAGCAGAGCGCCGAATGGGAGACCGGGCAGGTTCTGGCCATGGCCGGGGCCGTCGAGTCCTATTCGGTCCATATCCTGGCCAACGGCATCACGGCGGCAGGCAACCGGGTTGAGGAGGGTCGGACTCGTCAGGGAGATGCCCGCTTCAAGGCCCAGGATGTTCAGGAGGAGGCCGGTAACGGGGTCCGGGGGCTCATTGACGGGCACACGGTGCGTGTGGGCCGCATGGCCTATGTATCCGGCGGTGACCCAGCTGTCTCGGAGAGTGCCTTTGCACCTCTCGCCCCCGACGAGATGGCTGCTTACGTCTCCATTGACGGGGATGTGACGGCGCGGATTGTCATGAAGGATGTACCCAGGGATGATGCCGCGCAGACCATTGCCGACCTTCATGCCTTGGGTATAGAACGCCTCTCCATGGTGACCGGCGACAAGGAGGAATCGGCCCGGGTCATCGCCGACCAGGTGGGCATCAGTGACGTCCATGCTGGCCTCTTCCCCGAGGACAAGGCAGACCTGATTGCCGAGGCTGCAAAAGCAGAGCCCAACCGGGAACCCTGGTGGGACCGGTGGCTCTCGAAATTCGTTGGTGAATCGATAACCCGATCCATCACGCTGATGGTGGGTGACGGGGTTAACGATGCCCCGGTCCTGGCCGCGGCCGATGTGGGCATGGCCATTACCGACGGAACCACGACGGCGGCTTCCGAATCGGCCCAGGCGGTCATCATGAATGACGATATCGCCAGTCTGCCCAGGTCCATCGCCATCGCCCGCCGAACCAAACGGGTCATGCTCCAGGCGGTCCTGGCCGGACTCTCCCTGGCCACCGTGGGCATGCTTTGTGCGGCCTTCGACCTGATTCCGGTTGTCGTCGGCGCCTTCATGCAGGAGGCCATCGACGTGGTCTCCATCCTCTGGGCACTGACCGCGCTCCTTGGATCGGGACTGAACCTTCCCGGTATTCCCTGGGTCCGGGTGCGGCATCCATGCGGGTGAAACGGTGACCTGCCCTCGTCCGGCTGGAGAGGCACACCTGCGACTTCATTCAGGGAAAACAGGGCTGCCAAAATTTGGTGAAAGTCCCGGGGAGTGACTCCGACCCTGTCTGTTGCGGATTCCGACTTTACGTTAGGCTGGTCGGCATGAGCGATAACAAGGTCAATGATTCCAACAATTCAGCCTCTCCGACCGGCGACGTAGCCGATGGGCAGTTGCGTGTTGCAGTCGTGGGTGCCGGCCCTGCCGGGGTCTACGCCTCGGACATTCTTCTTCGTCAGCTCAAGGAGAAGGGTGACGAGCTCGGGCTTGGCAGCCGTGCCCGCATCGACCTCTTCGAGAAGCTGCCGGTTCCCTTCGGCCTGGTCCGATACGGTGTGGCGCCTGACCACCCCAGCATCAAGTACATCGCCGGGGCCTTGGAAAAGACGCTGGATAACCCCGATATCCACCTTTATGCGGATGTGGAATTCGGCCGTGATGTCTCCCTTGATGACCTGAGGGACCGCTATGACGTGGTCCTCTTCGCTACTGGTGCCGTGGACGACCGTCCTCTGGAGATCGAGGGGCACAGCCTGGATCGTGTATACGGTGCCGCCCACTTCGTGGAGTGGTATGACGGATACCCGACAGCGGGTCGGGAGTGGCCCCTGGATGCCGAACAGGTGGCGGTGATAGGCGGCGGCAATGTGGCCATGGATGTGGCCAGGATTCTGATGCGCCGCGCAGATGATCTTCTGGGCACCGATATCCCCGATAACGTGTACGAGGGCATCAAGGGAAACAAGGCCCGCGAGCTCCACATGTTCATCCGCCGCGGCCCGGCCCAGGCCAAGTTCTCCGTCCAGGAGCTGCGCGAGCTGGAGAAGCTGCCCGGGGTCCAGATTGTTCTTGACGACGAGGATTTCGACCTCGATCCGGAGACCATCGACCTGGCCGCACAGGACAAGCTGACCAGGCAGATGCTGGAGGAGCTCTACGCCATCAAGGACATGGCCGAAGACATGGAAGCGGATGGCGGCGTCGACTTCGAGGGCAACCCGGCCGACCGTCGATTCTGCATTCACTTCAACCGGATGCCGGCAGCCATTCTGGGGCAGGACGGCAAGGTGAGCGGCATTCGCCTGGAGAAGACCGAGGTGACCCCCGAGGGTGTTATGGGCGAAACCGGCGAGTACGAGGAGTGCCCGGTCCAGGCGGTCTACCATGCCATCGGTTATAAGCCTGCCGAGGTGAGTGGCATCCCCTACGACTTCTCCCGGTACACCCTGGCCAACGAACATGGTCGGGTCTGCTCCGCCCCCCAGGCCGAGGGTGGTCACCCGATCGATCGCCTCTATGCTACGGGATGGGCCAAGCGCGGCCCGGTAGGCCTGATTGGATCCACGAAGTCCGATGCCCTGGAGACCATCGGCAACATGCTGGATGATCTGGCCTCCACTGAGTCCCATGGCCGTTTGGCCCCCGACCGTGCCGACGATTCCATCGACCGTCTCCTGGCCTCCAAGGGGATAACCCCCATCGACTTCGCCGGCTGGAAGCGGGTTGACGCCTACGAACGTGCCGAGGGCGCCAAGGTTGGGCGTGAGCACATCAAGGTCACCGACCCCGATAAGCTCAGAAGTTTGGCCCACGGCGAGTAGTTCCGGAGGAGGACCCTGGAGGGTGGCGCTTAGGGCGGATTTTCAGCCCCACTGCTTTCCGCGGGGTCGATGGTGCGGTCTCGCCATGCATGGTGGGACCGCACAGTTTCTATTCAGTCAAAATCCAGCAACGCAGACTAACATGTCACTCATGGATGGCAAGCTGAAGGTTCACGGGCATTTCAACGGTCTTAAAACGACCTTGCTGTTTGCCCTCATGTGGGCTGTCATTATGCTGATCTGGTGGCTGACCGGAGGTCGGCAGGGGACCCTGGGCGTTTACATCATCGTCGGTCTGGCCACCACATTCGGGTCCTACTGGTTTTCCGACAAGGTGGCAATCGCTTCCATGCACGCCCAGCCGGTCAGTGAACAGGAGGCCCCGGAGCTCTATCGGATTGTCCGGGAACTCTCGGGCCGTGCAGGCAAGCCCATGCCCAGGATTTACGTTGCCCCGACCGAATCACCCAATGCCTTCGCCACCGGCCGCAATGAGCGCCATGCAGCCGTCTGCTGCACCCAGGGAATCCTGCGCATCCTCAACGAACGCGAGATTCGGGGCGTGCTGGGGCATGAACTCATGCACGTTTATAACCACGACATCCTGACCTCGGCAATTGCTTCGGCCATGGCCACGGTCATCACGTATCTGGGGTACTCCCTGATGTACTTCGGCGGTGGTAGCGACCGCGACCGGGATAATTCGACAGGAGCCTTGGGGTTGATTGGCGTTCTGATCAGCTCCATCCTGGCCCCTCTGGGCGCCTCCCTGATTCAGATGGCCATCTCCCGTACACGTGAATATGACGCTGATGAGGATGGGAGCCGCCTGACCGGTGATCCGGCCGCCCTGGCGTCCGCCCTGAACAAGATCTCCTACGGTGCCCAGGCCGTGCCCATGCCACAGACCTCCGGTACTCAGAGCGCGGCCGCCATGATGATTGAGAACCCCTTCTCGGCCGAGGGATTCAGCAGACTCTTCTCCACCCACCCGCCTACTGATGAGCGCATCGCCCGCCTTATGCGCATGAGCCAGGAGATGGGCCAGACCCAGGTGGATGCAGAAGGCGGAGCGGGTAGCCAAATCAGCTACTGAGTCGTCTGGGGTGCTGACGGGATTTGGTGGGCTGTGGGCCGTGTGCTCAGGTTTCAATCCTGTGGCCGTCGCAGATGACGGTCTGCACGGACCTCCCCAGGATTCGACGGCAGGCAGTCGGCGGCATACCGGGTGCCACCAGCCCAAGGCCGTGGTGGTCTTGCCGGGGCGGTCCGGACCCAGAGCTTGGGCCGGTGCCAGCATGGCAGCCGCCACGGCCTGGGGAGCGGACTCGCGCGTATCCTCAGGAACTGCTATCATAAAGACCTGCGTGCTGTTCATACGAAGTACTGACGGTGCGACTGCGGGCGTAGTTCATTGGTAGAATGGAAGCTTCCCAAGCTTCAGAGGCGGGTCCGATTCCCGTCGCCCGCTCTCGTAGATTTCACTTCCCTCGTGGTTCGATTTTCCCTTCCTTTATATTCAGTTTCTGTTCTTGTATCTCTTGGCCTGCTCAATTGGGGAATCGTGCCTATCTGTGGCGGATTGCGATATGCGCCGGTCTAAATCGGCTTGGGCGGCCAGTCCAGGCTCGTGGAATGTGGCGAATCTGCCCGACGAGTTCCGTTCAGGGGGCAGGTGTGTCGGAGCACTTGCGCCCTGGGTCGGCAGTGGATGATGAGTAAGTACGGCGAGGTACTGAAAGGAAGTCATTATGGCTGATTATCACGTGCAATTCGAGAAGGGGCGTGACGTCTGGAGCGTCAAGAGGGCCGGGGCCTCACGCGCCTCCAAGACCTTTGCCACCCAGGCGGAGGCGGCAAAGCAGGCCAAGGTCTATGCGGACAGGTCCGGTGGCGGCGAGGTCAACGTCCACAAGAAGGGAGCCAATCAGGTGCGCGACAAGAGGACCATTGGCAAGGAGGACCCCCGCTCCACCAAGGGTTGAGCCGCGCCCCGTTCGTCGGCGGAATTGACAGGATGGTGAATCATTGCCCGCCTGGAGGGTTTCATGCGCGTACCGACCATAGACTGGGCAGTATCGAAAGTCGATGAAGCCTGGGCGGAAGGGCGGTGAGTCGTATGGCTGATGGATTCAACCAGCTCGATCAGCAGTTGACGGACGGCGAATACGGCGAGGGCTTGCCCGCTGCCTATCCTCCCGGCCCTTATGTCAACGAGCGTCCCGTTCAGGTTCAGCATGCCAACATCTGGGCCAGGCTCGCCATCATTACCGGTCTGGTCTCGGTCCTGGCCGGCCTTGCCCTCCTGGCCCATGCCGTTGCGCCGACCAGGCTGGGGGTCATCGGTCGGGTTGCGATTTCCGCCTGGGCGGGTGCCTCCCTGGGGTTTGCCCTCCTGACGGTGGTCCTGGTCATTGTTGCCAGGCACACATATATGCCTGCGGGCCGGCACCGTTCTGTGGGCTCGGGTGGAATCATCCTCCTTCTGTGTGGGGTCCTCTTCACGGTTGCGGGGTTGGTCATCGCCGAGGGGCATCCGCAGGGGCTGATCAAGGCCAAGGAGGTCGATGCTGCTCCGATTGATTCAGCCCAGGCCATGACCCAGGGCATAGATCGGGCTGTGGGCTCCTGTTCTTCGGGATGGCAGGAAGCCGGTGCAGACAGGTTCGTCGGGGTCTCCCACGTCAGGTACTGCGCCAGCAACAAGGTTGCATATGCGGTCTTCAACAATGATTCCGCTGCGTCCCTGGCCAAGGGGCCCATTCGTTCCCAGGCCGCGAATCTCCTGGACCGATTCGGTGGTGGTGAGGCTCTTTCCGTTTCGGATATGCGACTGCTTTCGGGCAAACGGTGGGTGGTCATCGGTAACGCGGACCAGATGTCCAGGCTCCAGGCGGATTGGGGTGGACAGATCCAATCCCTGGAATCCGAACGTTAAAACAGAGAAGACAAGGCGCCGAATCACTGTTGACCCGGAGCCTTGGTCGCTTTTATCATCTCGGCTCCGTCCGTTCGGCGGTAGCTGTCTGCCTCGTCTCTCGTACTGTCTCATTGTGATTGCCTTGCCCCGCATGGGTGCACTACATTATGCGGTCTCAACCAGGATTGCCGTTCGGCTTTATCGTGCATTCACCTCCGGCGGACGGTATCGTGGAGGTATGGGTAATGCTGAAGCAATCAGTGACGGTGGAAAAGGCGCAGAAGACCGGACGGGCCTGATTGGCAGGGAGTCCACAGCGGTTCCCGGGCGATTCGGCGACCCGCTCACGGTGGAGTACGCCCTGTATTCCCGTAAAGAGGCCGCTGCCAATACCAGCCGCCCACTCTTCCTGATTATGCACGGCTGGGGCTCCAATGAGGAGGACGTGGCGGATCTGATGCGCTACGTGGCCCCCTACAATGATTCGATTTCCCTCAGAGCCCCCATGGTGGTGCCGGGCAGTGAAAAGGGGATGTTCGGCCCCGGATACACCTGGTTCCACGACATGCGCCCGGAGCGGGAGGACCTGGACCGGGACGGATATGCCGCGGCCAAGGCCATAGACGAGTGGGTGGGAGAGCACATTCCCGCCGACAGGCAGATTGTGGTCATGGGTTTCTCCCAGGGAGGGATGCTGGCGGTCCACCTGTTGAGGGTCAATCCGGAGCGTTACCGGGCCTCGGTCTGCCTTTCAGGCTTCCTGGCTCCCGGACTGGTGGAGGGCACGGCCCCTGCCGATGTCCGCCTGGCGGATTTGGAGAAGCCGGTCTTCTTCGGTTTCGGTTCCGAGGACACGATCGTTCCCAAGTATGAGTTCAGGGCCCTGGCGGCCTGGCTGGACGAGCACACCTGGTTGCAGGCCCATGAGTACGACCACCTGGACCATAGTGTTGACATTCGTGAGCTCAACGACCTGCGTCAGTGGCTGGCAGACATCAACGTCAGCTCGGGACTCATGTAATCAGAGGGCCGAGTCCGCATCCACCTGCATGACGTATACGTTGCGGCGCAGTTCCTTGGCAAGGGAGCGGGAGATCTCACCGGCCTCGAACATGTCCTGTATCTGGCCCAGTTCAATGGCGTAGCCCTCGTGCTTGGCCTCCTCCACGTTATCCCTGACGGCGGGCATGCCGGAGTAATCGGTCCGGCCCTCAGCGGAGGACTCGATCATCTGGTGGTTGATGATGGTGGTCAGGAGGTCCTCGGTCTTGAACCGTCCCTTGCCCAGCTCGGCGTAGAGCTTCTCAATCAGGAAATGGTTCATCTCCGCCTGGAGATGGCGTCCTGCCAGGAAGACCTTGTTTTCGCTGAGTTTGAACGTCTTGTGCCGTAGGCGGTAGAAGATGCTGCGAACGAGGCCGCGTACCCGCCTGTGTGCTGTATATGTGCGCCAGCGAATCTCCCCGCCCTTGTCCAGATGGAAGAGGGAGGAGGAGATGGTTGACAGGATTTTCCTGGCGGCCTGCTCCTGGCAGCGTAGCTCCAAGAGACGGTTCTGATCCTCGCTCGCCTGGATTTCCTCGGGCCTGCGGATTTCCCCTTCGGCGTTATCGCGAGCCTGTTCGGCCTTCTGCAGGCTGCGGGTCATGTCCGCATCGGCATCCCGGTCGGCGGCGGTGCCCGCAGGCAACTGGCCGGTCGGCGCAGCATCATCGACCGCGGGGGAGGGGGTCCCGGCTTCGGACACGGTCCTTTCCTCGGACTGGGGGACCCTGGCCGCGGCATCCTCCGTATCGGCCCCAACCGCAGCGGAGGGTGCGTCGTTCAAGGTATCTGCAGCTGCCGGGGCACTCTTCTCCTGGTTACCTTTCGGCTCCAGGTTCAGGCGGGTTTCAATCTGGTCGGCGGCATCCTCGATCCGGCTCAGCCGCTCGGCCATGTAATCCTGCTCCCACTCCATGGTCTGGACCTGTAGGTCCTCGAATTCCTTGGGGGAGTACTGTCCAATCTCCGACTTGAGCTTGGCGATTCGATGGTTGTACTGCTTGATGACGTGCTGGATGGCCAGGCGGTTCTCGTCGTTTATCCTGGTCGAAAGCTCCCTGATGGTTCTGCGCAGAACGTCGATGGACTTCTCCACCTGCTGGGCAGGTACCTCCGTCTGACGGGAGGGCGCAAGCAGGGGCAGGGCGAAGTTGGCCAGGACCAGGGTGACGATGATGACCCCAGCGGCTACGAAAATCAGCTCGTTGCGCATGGGGAAGGGGTTCCCGTTGGAGATGGTGTAGGGGATGGTCAGCGCCAGGGAGAGGGTGATGGTTCCCTTGGGGCCTCCGAAGGTCATGACGGCGGCCGACCGCCAGCGCCGGGCGGTCATGGGGCGGCGCCTCCCGGTCTCCTTGTCCCTGGCGAAAACCAGTACGGTCGTCACCCAGAGGAACCGGAGGAGGATGACCGTCAGGGCCACTACGACGATGGTGGCTACGAGCATCCAGTTGCTGACCCGGCGGTCACGCCAACTGGTGCCCATCGCTGTGGGCAGGAGCATGCCCAGGATGATGAAGACGGCCCCGTTCAGACTGAAGGAAAGGACCTTCCAGACGCTGGTGGAGACGATGTTGGCCTTGGAGGTGTTGGGGCCGACGCCCGTGTGGTCGAACCGGGCCATGAGGCCGGTGGCCACGACGGCCAGGACCCCGGAGACATGCAGAACGTTCTGTCCGACCAGGTAGATCACGAAAGGCAGGAAGAGCTCCAGGAGGATTCTGGTGGTCGTGGTCTCCCACCCCATTCGGCGGGCGGATTCAAAGACCCAATTGACCAGGAAGCCCATGATGACGCCGAATCCAATGCCGCCCACGAATTCCACGACGAACTCCAGAAGGGCGTGGGTCATGGAGAATGAGCCGGTGACCGTAGCCAGAATGGCGAACTGGAAGCCTATGACTCCGGTGGCGTCATTGAAGAGGGATTCGCCGGCCAGGGTGGACCGTTGACTGGCGGTCAGGTCGGCGCTCTTGCCGAGGGATGAAACGGCCACCGCATCGGTCGGTCCCAGGGCGGCGCCGAGTGCCACGGCTGCGGCCAGGGGGAACATGGGCCAGGCCGCGTGCAGGATGACCCCGACCATGACCATGGTCAGGGCGGCCAGACCGATTGCCAGGGACAAGGAGGAGCGGATGTCCTTGAGGAGTTCCACCTTGTTGATGGTGTGGGCCTCGAGGTAGAGCAGGGGGGCGATGAAGAGGACCATGAAGAGTTCCGGGTCCAGCTGCATTTCCGGGAAAACCGGCAGGCAGGCCATAATCGCACCGAGGGCGATCTGTACCAGGGGAGTCGAGACCCTGGGGATGAACCGTGAAACAAAGGAGGATATAAGGACGGCGGCCACCACGCACAGAATCAGGACGAACACTTCCACTGGCTGCCTCCTTCGCTCGGAAGCCCCACCCATGCCATGCGTCTGGCGGATTCCCGATATCATCGTGCCCGGGATGAAACTTGGGATGGGGCCGAACCAGCAGGGAGGAGTTTGTTCCCGTACCTTACCTATTTCAGTATACGGAATTGAATTATCCACAGAGGGAAAATTCTGCGTATCGGTGCCAAACCCACAACTTGTCTGTCGGGCCGATTCGGACGGTATCGGTCGCCAGGGTTTCCCGGCGCTCGCGACGGGCGTAAATGTGTGAAGATGTGGACTGCCTTCAAGCCCCGGCGCTCATCCTGAAGCCTTGAATCTGTACCATTGCAAGGGTCGGTCAAGGCGCTGGACCCCGAACGTGTACCGGCGGCTTTCACAAACAAGTCCGCCGCACTCCATATCCATCATGACCCCCGTATGATGGGCCGGCTGCAAACCGAACCGACAGACAACAACATGTCCTCAGGACGCCTGGGCTCCATACCCGCCCGCGTCAGCTGAATGGTAACTGGCCACCTGGGCCCCTCGCCAAGGCGTTCTCGAATGCCCTATGCACTACGGACAGTACGACCAATCCACATGGAAAGGCCTGGCTGATATGACAGATCCGACCAACCCGCCAACCAACGAACCACGGAACACATCCCTGGAGCAGACAGGGAACACCCAACTGCAGGATACGGCCTGGCACAGCCTCGATGCCAGCGAGGCCATGACCGCGCTGAAGACCACCGACCAGGGCCTGGACGAACAGGAGAGTCGTCGCCGCCTGGATATCTTCGGGCAGAACACCCTGGCCGAGGCAGAGACCAAGCCCAAGTGGCGACTCTTCCTGGAGCAGTTCACCAGCCCTCTGATTGCCGTTCTGATTGTCTGCGGCATCGTCACGATCTTCCTCAAACACTATGTCGATGCAGCCGCCATCTTCATCGTCCTCCTCCTCAATGCCATCATCGGTTACTACCAGGAGTCTAAGGCGGACAAGGCCGTAGAGGCACTGACCTCCTTGGCTACGCCCACCACCCGGGTCATGCGCGACGGACGGCTTCAGGACATCGATGCGGCCGACCTGGTCCCCGGTGATCTGGTGGTGCTGGAGAGCGGTGACCGGGTCCCAGCCGATCTCAGGCTGGTTGAGGCCCTTCAACTCCGCATCGACGAAGCCATGCTGACCGGCGAGAGCGATGAGGCCAAGAAGAGTACGGACGCTGTCCACAAGGATGCCTCCCTGGGCGACCGCAAGTGCATGGCCTTCTCGGGCACCATGGTCACCAGCGGACGCGGCAGGGGACTGGTCGTCGCCACCGGTTCGGACACCGAGCTGGGCGAGATCAACGACCTGGTCCATGTGGCCAAGGGGCGTACCCCGCTCCAGCGAATCATCCACCGCACCGAGGTCGGCATCGCCGTGGCGGTCATCCTGGTGGCCGTCTTCGTCTTCATCGGTGGGGCCATCATCAACGGGGATGCGACCGAAGCCTTCCTTTCCGCCGTCTCCCTGGTCGTGGCCTCCATGCCCGAAGCCCTGCCCATCGTTCTGACCGTGGCCATGGCCCTGGGTGTTTCCCGGATGGCCGACTACAACGCCATCGTGCGGTCCCTGCCGGCCGTTGAGACCCTGGGTTCCATCACGGTGATTGGTTCCGACAAGACCGGCACCCTGACCCAGAACCGAATGACGGTTGAGCAGTGCACCCTGGGAGGGGGAGATCCGATCCAGGTCGATCAGATCGGTGCTGACGGTGCCGACGATCCCCGTACCCGGGCCTTCATGGCTCTGATGCGCGGAGGAGCCCTGACCAACGAGGCCCACCGACAGGCCGACGAGGATGGAACAATCCGGTACAGCGGTGATGCGGTCGATATGGCCATGGCCCGGGTCGCCGATCAGACAGGGGCCGTGACCCGGGAGGAACTGGATTCCCCGATCGCCTCCCAGACCCCCTATGAACCTGAACTTCTCCATTCCATGACCATCCGACGCAATCCGGACGGGACTCTGACCCAGTACGTCAAGGGGGCGCCCGATGCGATCATGTCCATGAGCACGACCATGGTCGGCCCGGACGGGAACCGGATTCCCCTGGACCAGGATGCGGTCCATGCCTCCTACAAGATGATGGGTTCCCAAGGGTTGCGCGTCATCGGCGTTGCCAGCCGGACCATCGACCCGGATGAAGACCTGAAAGACCACAAGCAGGCCCACGACATGACTTTCCTCGGTCTGGAAGGAATGCTGGATCCGCCCCGCCCCGGTGTCCGCGAGGCCATAGCCGACTGCGCCAAGGCCGGTATCAGGGTCGTCATGATAACCGGTGACCACCCGGTGACCGCCGCCGCCATCGGCAAGCGCCTGGGATTGGAGCACACCGAGCAGACCCTGACCGGCAGTGAGATGCTGGAGATGAGTGACGAGGTTCTCCGTGCCCGTCTGCGCGAGACCTCCATCGCCGCCAGGGTCTCGCCCCAGGACAAGCTTCGCATCGTCGAAGCCCTCCAGGACGAGGGGCACGTGGTGGCTGTGACCGGTGACGGTGTCAACGATGCCCCGGCCCTCAAGGCCGCCTCGGTGGGCATTGCCATGGGTGAATCCGGCACCGACGTGGCCCGTGAGGCCAGCGATGTGGTTCTGACTGATGACAACTTCATCACCATCACCCAGGCCGTCCGGCAGGGGAGGGCCACCTTCAAGGCCATACGTGGTTCGGCTTACTTCCTCCTCTCCACGGCGGCCGCTGCCATGATTGCGGTCGGTGTCAATGTCATCGCCGAGGAGCCGCTCCTCTTCCTTCCCCTCCAGATGCTCTGGATCAACTTCGTCACCAACGGTGTCCAGGACATCGCCCTGGGCTTTGAGCCAGGTGACGGGGACGAGCTGGAATCCCCACCCCGCTCGGCCGAAGAGGGTCTGCTCTCTCGTGTCCTCTGGATTCGTCTGGCGGTCTGCGGCCTCTGGATGGCCACCTGCATCCTGGTCCTCTTCCGGTCCAACCTCGACAGGGGGATGAGCCTGACCGTGGCCCGGACCATGGCGCTGACCCTCCTGGTGCTCTTCAACTTCTTCATCGCCATGTCCGCCAGGTCCGAGAAGAAGCTGATCATCCAGCTCAATCCGCTCGACAACAAGTTCCTCCTGGTTGCATCGTTCGTGGCCCTGGGCATTCACGCCGGTGCCATGTACCTGGCTCCGGTGGCGTCCGTGCTGGGCATGGCCCCGCTGACCGGTACGCAGTGGCTGATCTGCCTGGGCATCGGCCTGACGGCCCTCATCTTCAGTGAGGGCGACAAGCTGATTCGATCCTTCCTGGCCAAGCATGGGTACGGGCAGCACGGTCGGGCCAACCACTTCCGCCATGTGCGGCGCAGCATCGCCGACATGTTGAGCGGCCGGTCCTGAGTCGAAAAGCACGGGGCCGGTCCGGTGGAGCCTGTCAGGTTGGACTGCCAGACTGGCCCTGTGCACGAATCTTGGAAGAGGGCCATGGGCCAGGCCTTGGATCTGGCTGGACAGGCGGCCAACCAGGGCGACGTCCCTGTGGGGGCCGTGGTCCTGGACGCTCATGGGCAAGTGGTGGGTCGAGGTTGCAACCGTCGGCAGGCCCAGGGGAGGCCCCTGGCTCATGCCGAGATGGAGGCCATCACCCAGGCCGCCTCGGCCCATGGCCCTGCCGACAGGGCCGACGGTGACCGGGGTTGGGACCTGTCGGGCTGCACCATGGTCGTCACGTTGGAGCCTTGCCCCATGTGCATAGGGGCAATCCTGGCCTGTCATTTCGACCGTGTGGTCTTCGGTGCGTGGGACCCCAAGATGGGCGCCTGCGGATCGGTTTGGGACATTCCCCGTGATCCCCACACCGGACCCTCGGCCGAGGTCATAGGCGGAGTGGAGGAAGGGGCTTGCGCCGACCTCCTCTCGCATTTCTTCAAGGCCCGCCGTCAGGATTCCTGAGCGGGGCTGTTGCGTGGTTTCGTCCCACCAGCGCCGGTGTGACTTTCAGAACTGCCTAATTGACCATTCCGTCCAACATCCGAACGGACCCCGACCTTGTTTGCTCCGCCGTCTGCATACTGCCAGTAACTCCCCGGGGTCCGATGGCTCCGGGGACGTTTATCCGCACAGACTATCAATAGCGAAGAAGGCTGATTGCAATGAAGTACGCGGTGATGGGTGCCGGTGCCATGGGATACAGATTGGGTGTGCTCCTCCAGGAGCAGGCGGGGTTGCAGGTGGACTTCGTCGATACCTGGATGCCCAATGTCGATAAGGTGCGCGATCAAGGCGGGGTCTACGTCTCACGTGACCATGAAGGCCGCCATCTGGTTCCCATCAACATTTTCACTCCGGAGGACTATCAGGGCGACCCTGATGTCTGGATCATCATGCTCAAGCAGATGCAACTGGAGGAGGTCCTGGACAGGTGCGCCCACCTTTTCAAGGACCACCAAGTCGTCTTCTCGGCCATGAACGGATGGGGTCACTTCGACAAGATGCTCAAGTACTTCCCCAAGGAACGAATCTACGGGGGCACGGCCATGATTGGGACGGTCCTGAACGGACCGGGGGATGTGGACTTCATAGGCAAGTCCGGGGCCGGTTCCATGCACCTCTGTGCCATGACCGAGAAGACCACGGATCTGGAGCGGGAGATGGCCTCAGACTTCAAGGCGGCCAACCTGAACCCGATCCTTACCGAGAACTTCGAGGGGACCTGTCTGGCAAAAATCATCTTCAATTCGGTGGTCAACACGATTTGCACCATGTACCAGATCACCATGGGCCAGTTCATCTCCTACCCGGGAGCAATGGACATGGCCAGACAGCTGATTGATGAGGCCTATGATGCCTGCGAGCGAGCCGGCAAGCAGCTGATTCAGACCCGACAGGCCACCCTGGACGAGGTGGACTATGTCAGCCGCGTGGGCAACCCCCTCCACTACCCATCCATGTACCAGGATATGTCGCGCGGGCGCAAGACCGAGGTGGATTACATCAATGGGTACATAGCCAGACTTGGCCGTGAGAACGACTACGTCTGCCGGACCCAGGAGTTCCTGACCCATGGCGTCCACCTGGCCGAGTTGGCCTTCCAGGTCCACCGGGAGGAGGCCTCCCGGTAGGGTCACATCTTGCTCGTCTGTTTGTCATAGAGCCTCCGGGGATTGCCCTGGGGGCTCCTTTCGAAATGGGCGAAGACAGCCCGTATAGTGGGAGTTGCAGAACAAGGAAGTCCTTCGAATCCAGCCTGTGGAAGGAAAGCCATGACCCAGGAAGAGCGCGCGCAGCTATCCGATGCAATACGGACCAACGGGGCCACCCCCAACCCCTGGTGGGCCAATGCCGTGGTCTACCAGATCTACCCGAGGTCCTTCCAGGACACCAACGGTGACGGCTACGGCGACCTGCCGGGCATCACCCAGCGTCTGGACTACCTGGCCGACCTGGGCGTGGATGTGATCTGGCTCAGCCCCGTCTACCGATCCCCTCAGGATGACAACGGGTACGACATCTCCGACTATCAGGACATCGACCCCATCTTCGGCACCATGGACGATATGGATGAGCTTCTGGACGAGGCCCATAGCCGGGGAATCAAGGTGGTCATGGACCTGGTCGTCAACCACACCTCCGACGAGCACGCCTGGTTCCAGGCCTCGCGCACCACCGACGATCCGCATGCCGACTGGTACTGGTGGCGCCCTGCCAGGCCCGGCCATGAACCGGGAACCCCGGGCGCGGAACCCAACCGGTGGGGGTCATATTTCGGCGGCTCCGCCTGGGAGTACGACCCTTACCGCGGTGAGTACTTCCTCCACCAGTTCTCGAAGAAGCAACCCGACCTGAACTGGGAGAACCCTCAGGTGCGTCAGGCCGTCTACCGGATGATGAACTGGTGGATGGACCGGGGTATCGACGGTTTCCGCATGGACGTGATTGTCATGATTTCCAAGCTGGTCGACGACCAGGGTCTTCTGCCGGGCGAAGAGGGGGCGGCCATCCAGGACGGGCCGGTGGGCCCGGAGGGATATTCCTCTCCGGTGCCCTTCTGCGTGGACGGTCCCAGGCTGGATGAGTACCTGAAGGAGATGCGCCGGGAGGTCTTCGAGGGGCGCCAGGGCTACCTGACCGTGGGTGAGGCCCCGGACCTTCCGCCCGAGCGAAGCGGTGCCATCACCGACCCGGACAATCGCGAACTGGATATGCTCTTCCTCTTCACCCAGACCGGTATCGACTCCGATGGAAGTAAGTGGAACGTCCGTCCCTTCCGGGCAAGCAGGCTCAAGGATGCCATGGGTAGGCAGCAGGAGGCCGTGGCCAAGGCGGGCTGGGCCAGCCTCTACTTCAACAACCACGACCAGCCGCGCGTGGTCTCCCGCTGGGGTGACACCTCCACCGAGGAGCTTCGCACCCGGTCCGCCAAGGCCCTGGGCCTTCTCCTCCACATGCACCGGGGCACCCCCTACATCTACCAGGGCGAGGAGTTGGGCATGACCAACGCCGGGTTCACCCGGCTCGATCAGTATCGCGATCTCGAATCCATCAATCTCTATCATCAGCGGGTCGACCAGGCGCACGAGCAGAGCCCGGAATCCATGATGGATGCCCTGGCCTATATGAGTCGTGACAACGCCCGGACCCCCATGCAGTGGGATGCGACCAAGTTCGCCGGGTTCACCGCCCCCTATGCCCCCGAGGAGCCCTGGCTGTCCGTCAATCCCAACCATGACAAGATCAATGCCAAGAGTGAGCTGCGCGACCAGGACTCGGTTCTGGCCTTTTACCGGGAGCTGATTCGCCTCCGGCACACCAACCCGGTAGTGGCCGCCGGTGATTTCTCCCTCCTGGATCCGGAAGCGGAACAGGTCTACTCCTTCACCCGTTCCCTGGATCAGGCCCCCGAGCGCAAGTCCGGCCCGGAGGCCAGGAGCATCCAGGAGGCCGTGCCCTGCCAGCGTCTCCTGGTCGTGGTCAACCTGAGCAGCAAGCCCGCAGGTCTGCCTGAACAGACCGCCTCCCTCCTCGGGATGGACCAGGTTGCCGCCACCTCCATGTCCTTGGGGGTCGGAGACGTTGACCGGATCATGATTTCCACCTATCGGCCCGAGCAAACCGTCGGCTCTCTCCTGACCGGCCGTCTGGCCCCCTGGGAGGGATTCGTCTATCGGCTCTGAGTCTCGTCATCCCATTCCGGCCGGTCAATTATGGCAACCACCTGGTCATGCGGCTACAGTGGAACCTATATGTCGTGGTTTTCACCTGCCCGCCCCTGATGGTCGGGTCGGACCGGGGAGCGACAGGTAGACCGGCATTGGCTTGGCCGGTCCGGACAGGAGAGTGGTGCCGTATGTCTCGTTTGATCATTGTTTCCAACAGGCTTCCCATGTCACTTGAGGCCACGGATGACGGATCCTATACGCTGCGGCAGAACGTGGGCGGTCTGGCCACGGCCATCGGCCCCTATCACCGCGCCCACAAGGACTGCCTCTGGATAGGCTGGAGCGGCATCGACCCGGAGCAGTACTCCGACAAGGAGCTCCAGGACATCCGCCAGGCCTATCGGGAGAGTCGGTGCATCCCCGTCTTCCTCAGCAAGGATGAGCTCAACGGGTACTATGCCGGTTTCTCCAACAACACCCTCTGGCCCCTCTTCCATGATTTCTCCCATGAGGCCGTTTTCAAACAGCAGGATTGGGACATGTACCGCAAGGTCAACATGCGTTTCGCTCAGGTGGTGGAACCCCTGATTCGCAAGGGGGACACGATTTGGATTCAGGACTACCATCTGATGCTCCTGCCCAAGATGCTCCGCGAGCGCTACCCCGATGCCTCCATCGGCTGGTTCCTGCATGTCCCCTTCCCCAGTGCCGAGATATTCCGATCCCTGCCCTGGAGCCGTGAGATTCTGGAAGGTGTGCTGGGGGCCAACCTGATTGGGTTCCACACCGTGGATTTCTCGGCCAGCTTCCTGGCCTCCCTGCACCGTCTTCTGCCTGAGATTCCGGTCAATGAGGATGGGGTGGTCGAGATGCCCGACGGGCATCGGGCCGCCATTGACGCCTTTCCCATAGGCATCGACTACAACCTGTACAGCCGCACGGCCCGTTCCGGTCTGGCCAGGGCCATGCGCCGGGGCATAGATGAGGCCTGCGGCAAGTCGCCCCGCCACCGCTACCGGACCTCGGTCACCGCCGAGGGGGTGGCCGCCACCGAGGCCAGCGTCCCCGATAGTAACTGGTGGAGCCATTACGCCAGCGAGGGCATTCCCGAGACCACCCTGGCCAAGCAGGCGGCCTCCTCCATAGAGAGCCGATCCAATAAGGTCATCGTCTCGGTTGATCGGTTGGACTACACCAAGGGTCTGCCCGAGCGTCTCAAGGCTTTCGGTTGCATGCTTGACAAGTACCCCGAATGGGTGGGGCATGTCACCTACTATCTCCTGGCCACCCCCTCCCGGGAGAACGTCGAGTCCTACCAGCGCCTCAAGGATCAGGTGGACCAGCTGGTGGGCGAGATCAACGGACGCTATTCCCTGCTTGCCTGGACCCCCATCCACTACATCACCAGGTCCCTGTCGATCAAACCGGTCTGCGGTATCTACACAGCCGGCGACGTGGCCCTGGTCACCCCCCTGCGCGACGGCATGAACCTGGTGGCCAAGGAGTATCTGGCCTGCCATGACGGGCGTGATGGTGCCCTGGTCCTCTCGGACATGTGCGGGGCGGCGGACGAGTTGACCGATGCCTTCATCGTCAACCCCTACGACATCGACATGGTCTGTGAGGCCCTCCACAACGCCTTGGAGATATCCCCCGAGGAGTCCCGCCAAAGGAATATCCGTATGCAGGCACGGTTGAAGGTCCGCACGGCCTCCAACTGGTGCACCTCCTTCCTGGAGACCCTCAAACAGGTATCCACCCCCGGCATGACCGACAAGAGGTTCAGAATGGATCACCACAACGAAATCGTCCGTCAATGGGACAAGGCCAAGCGCCGGCTTGTCCTGTGCGACTACGACGGAACCCTGACCCCGCTGGTCCGCAAGCCCGAACGGGCCAGGCCCACCCGGGCGCTGTGCAAGCTCCTGACCCAGGTCGGTTCCAACCCCGATGTGGACATGATTCTGGTCTCGGGCCGCAGCCACGAAATCATGGAGGACTGGTTCAGCCAGCTCCCGGTCGGTCTCATCGCCGAGCATGGGGCCTGGAGCAAGAACTGCCCCGGTCAGCAGAAGGATGTCTGGGAGCGTGCCAAGGGACTGCCCGACTCTCAGACCTGGCAGAAGGTCATCAAGCCCATCATGGATGTTTCAACCGAGCGGGTGCCCGGCTCCTTCGTCGAGAGCAAGTCCGACGCCGTGGCCTGGCACTATCGGATGAGTGATGCCAGGGTGGCCGACGCCGAGCGGCAGGACCTTCTCCAACGGCTCAGGCGTGTGGTCGTGGGCCTGGGGCTGATGATCATGGAGAACTCCAAGGTGGTCGAGGTGACCCCGGTCGCCACCAGCAAGGGGCAGGCGGTTCTTCCGCTTGTTTCCAGCGGTGATTATGACTTCATGATGGCTCTGGGTGATGATGACACCGACGAGACCATGTTTGCCGTCATGCCCGATTCGGGGTGGACCTTCAAGGTCGGTCCGGGTCAGACCAAGGCCAGGTTGAGGGTCGAGGACCCCGTTGCGGTCAACCTCCTCATGGCCGACCTGGCCGCGGGTGTGGCCCAGGTGCCCTCGGATAATGATGGTTCCTTGCCTGCCCGTTTCGCAGATGATCACACCATCATCGACGATGCCGGCTGAGGGGAGTCTCCTCCCTGTTTTCCAGCCGATTCGGCTTCTCCCGTAGGGCCGGATATTCACGCCTTCATGGAGGTTCCCGACCCTGTCTTGCCCGTTCAGCTTCTTTTCATCGGGCGACCATGTCCACCATGTTGACACCGGCTCGTCACGAGTGGGCGGGGCGGGGATAATGATTGAGCATGGATACCAATGAAGTCGATGTTGACCTGAGGGCGGATCATGCCGCCAACCTGCGGGATGCCGCCAAGCGGCTTGAGGGTGTGGCCAGGCACACCCGGATCGAGCACTCGCAGGAACTCGGTGACCGGGTGGGGCACAAGGTGCTGCTCAAGCCCGAGAACCTACAACTGACCGGTTCCTTCAAGGTGCGCGGTGCCTACAACAAGATTGCGTCCCTCTCACAGGAGGATCTGGATCGGGGAATCATCACCGCCTCGGCGGGCAACCACGCCCAGGGTGTGGCCTTCGCCTCCCGGCATCGCGGAGCACAGGCCACCATCGTCATGCCCCAGATAACTCCGCCCCTGAAGGTGGATGCCACCAAGGCCTACGGTGCCGAAGTGGTCCTCAAGGGGAACGTGTTCGACGAGAGTTTCGCCTATGCGCGGCATCTGGCCGACGAGCGTGGAATGACCTTCGTTCACCCCTTCGATGATTACGAGGTTCTCTGCGGGCAGGGCACCATTGCCATGGAGATCCTGAACGATGTGCCCGATGTGACCGACATCGTGGTTCCGCTGGGTGGTGGAGGTCTGGGTGCCGGAGTCGCGCTCGCGGTCAAGACCTTCAGGCCCGATGTCCGGGTCATCGGAGCCACTCCGGTCGGTTCTCCGGCCTGGCGCGAGTCCCTGACCGCAGGCAGGGTCGTGGCGGCCGACCAGGTCAGCACGGCGGCCGAGGGTGTGGCCGTCAAGCGCCCCGGCGACCTGGATTATGCACTGCTGAGCCATTACATGGACGACCTGGTGCAGGTCACCGAGAGTGACATATCCGAGATGATTCTCTTCATGCTGGAGAAGCACAAGCTGGTGGTCGAGGCCGCCGGGGCCGTCTCCCTGGCCGCCCTGGGTCAGCTCGATCTTCAGTCGGATGTCTTCCGCGCCGCCCCCGGGCCCCATGTGATTGTCCCCATCATCTCGGGCGGCAACATCGATACGGTCACCATCGGCGCCGTCATCCAGCGGGGGATGATATCCCGCGGCCGTATCATGCAGTTCGGCGTCGAGCTTCCTGACACCCCGGGTCAGCTGGTCAAGGTCGCCACGGTCCTGGCCGATCTTCGCGCCAACGTCATCGAGCTCAACCATGACCAGTTCAAGTCCTCGGGCCACTACGAGAACGGTGTCCTCCTTGAGGTGACGGTCGAGACCAATGGTCCCGACCACATCACCCAGATTCTGGATACCCTACGTAGCCAGGGCTTCCAGGTTCATCAGAACTACTGACCCGGGTTCCGTGCGATGGTCTCGTCCACCAGCCTGGGCAAGGCCTCCTCTATCGGTTCATGAATCAGCCGTGTGGCCAAGGAATCGTACTGGGTCTGCCCCAGATTCATGATGGTTATGGGCACGCCTGCCTGTGCCGCAACGGGTACCAGGGAGGCGGCCGGGAAGACCTCCAGGGTGGACCCTATCACCCAGAATTCGTCGGCGCTGCTGGCCAGTTTCATGCTTTTCTCCATGGCACCCTCGGGCAGGGCCTGACCGAAGTAGACCACATCCGTCTTGATGATGCCGCCGCAGGGCATATTCCCCTGGTAGGGCATGCGCTTGCGGCAGTGGGGATCCGGCTCCTGGTCCAGCCGTTCCATGATGTCGGCCGTCCGGTATTCCTGGCCGCACTTCATGCAGTGCGAGGTGCCGATGGTCCCGTGCAGGTTGACGATTACCTGGCTGGAATTGCCGGCCTTCTCATGAAGGGCGTCGAAGTTCTGCGTGGCCAGGAGCATCAGCATGCCCGCCTTCTCCAGCCTGGCCAGGGCCTTGTGGGCCACACCCGGATGGGCCCTCCAGACCGGTGACTCCTTCTGCCAGCGCCATGAGTACTCCCGCGCCTCTCTGTCACTCATGAAGAGGTCGAGGTCGTACACGCTCGTCTGATCGGGATGCTTGGTCCAAACCCCATCTGGCCCGCGAAAATCCGGAATTCCTGCCGAGGTTGAAATGCCTGCGCCGGTCAGTACTGCAATTGTTTTGCCCATACCCTTTGTCTTACACCATCAGGTTTCAGGATCATCAGCCGAGAGCCGCCCGGGTCTTGATGTCCCCCCCCCCCCCCTGTATCGCCGCAGCTATCGACGGATTCGCCAAGGCCCGAATTGAAGACTGGATATATGCATGTTCGTAGGTACCGATTACCACGGTCGGCACCTTGGCGATGTCATAATCGAAACGGTCCTGGAAACACGCCGTCATGCGGAAGTTAAAGGGGGCAGATGTGAATAAAATGTGCTCGGATTAGGGGGGTTTGCACCGGGGAAAGGGCCGACAGAACAAAGCAGATGATGATGATCGTATTTCCGACACGCCGATACGAGGACTGGAATTACTGGATTAACGACGGTCTCCATAATTTCTGATTTGCGGAATGACGCATGCGTGGTAAGTTTATCTCTTGCTGCTCAACACGGCGGTTCCTCTTCCAAGAAGAGCGTGGACTGCTGTGCAGAGGGGATTCCTGAAAAGGTGAAGGTCGGATTGCAAGGGGCGGCGTTAAAAATGCCGACACGCCGTAAAACCGTTGCAATGATTGAGCTTCTCCGATACTCAAGCGTACCAATTTGCAACAACCAGGTAGTTCGTGTAAATTGTTCTTTTGCTGCCCGACAGCGACAAGGAATCTCCCGGATAACTTGAGACTGTTGGTGTGGTGGTGGTTTGAGAACTCAAGAGCGTGTTTGTGCTACTTTTATAGCTTTTTTGATTGCCAGTCCGATGCCCGCCCGGTTTTGCCGGGTACGCGGGAGCGTTGTGAGGGGTGTCGGGGTTTTTCGTGGGTCTGTTTCCTCCTTATGGAAGCGGATCCGTCAATTTATTATGAGAGTCGTTTCGGCTTCTTCATTGTTTTTTGTGGAGGGTTTGATTCTGGCTCAGGATGAACGCTGGCGGCGTGCTTAACACATGCAAGTCGAACGGGATCCAGGCAGCTTGCTGTCTGGTGAGAGTGGCGAACGGGTGAGTAATGCGTGACCAACCTGCCCCATACTCCGGAATAGCTCCTGGAAACGGGTGGTAATGCCGGGTGTTCCGCATCATCGCATGATGGTGTGGGAAAGGGTTTACCGGTATGGGATGGGGTCGCGTCCTATCAGCTTGTTGGTGGGGTGATGGCCTACCAAGGCTTCGACGGGTAGCCGGCCTGAGAGGGCGACCGGCCACATTGGGACTGAGATACGGCCCAGACTCCTACGGGAGGCAGCAGTGGGGAATATTGCACAATGGGCGAAAGCCTGATGCAGCGACGCCGCGTGCGGGATGACGGCCTTCGGGTTGTAAACCGCTTTTGATTGGGAGCAAGCGAGAGTGAGTGTACCTTTCGAATAAGCACCGGCTAACTACGTGCCAGCAGCCGCGGTAATACGTAGGGTGCAAGCGTTATCCGGAATTATTGGGCGTAAAGAGCTCGTAGGCGGTTCGTCGCGTCTGGTGTGAAAGTCCATCGCTTAACGGTGGATCTGCGCCGGGTACGGGCGGACTGGAGTGCGGTAGGGGAGACTGGAATTCCCGGTGTAACGGTGGAATGTGTAGATATCGGGAAGAACACCAATGGCGAAGGCAGGTCTCTGGGCCGTTACTGACGCTGAGGAGCGAAAGCGTGGGGAGCGAACAGGATTAGATACCCTGGTAGTCCACGCCGTAAACGGTGGATGCTGGATGTGGGGCCCGTTCCACGGGTTCCGTGTCGGAGCTAACGCGTTAAGCATCCCGCCTGGGGAGTACGGCCGCAAGGCTAAAACTCAAAGAAATTGACGGGGGCCCGCACAAGCGGCGGAGCATGCGGATTAATTCGATGCAACGCGAAGAACCTTACCTGGGCTTGACATGTGCCGGACGACCGCGGAGACGTGGTTTCCCTTCGGGGCCGGTTCACAGGTGGTGCATGGTCGTCGTCAGCTCGTGTCGTGAGATGTTGGGTCAAGTCCCGCAACGAGCGCAACCCTCGCCTCGTGTTGCCAGCGGGTCATGCCGGGAACTCACGGGGGACCGCCGGGGTTAACCCGGAGGAAGGTGGGGATGACGTCAGATCATCATGCCCCTTACGTCCAGGGCTTCACGCATGCTACAATGGCCGGTACAACGGGATGCGACATGGCGACATGGAGCGGATCCCTTAAAACCGGTCTCAGTTCGGATCGGAGCCTGCAACCCGGCTCCGTGAAGGCGGAGTCGCTAGTAATCGCGGATCAGCAACGCCGCGGTGAATGCGTTCCCGGGCCTTGTACACACCGCCCGTCAAGTCATGAAAGTGGGCAGCACCCGAAGCCGGTGGCCCAACCCGTTTGGGGGGGAGCCGTCTAAGGTGAGGTCCGCGATTGGGACTAAGTCGTAACAAGGTAGCCGTACCGGAAGGTGCGGCTGGATCACCTCCTTTCTACGGAGATATGAGTAAAATCCCCCGCCTGTTTATGGGTCGTGGGGTCGTGTCCATGGGTCCGGCCGGTCGGTCGGATGGTGTGGGCGTGCTGGCGTGGAACGGTCGAATGGCTGTGGCATGGATGCGCTGTTGGGTTCCCGGACCGCCACCCTTGTGGGTGGTGTTCCTGTCGCCCATCGGGTTCCTGTGCGGGTGTCGTCCCGTGGCGGGTCCTGGTGGTGTGGTGGTGGTTTGAGAACTGGATAGTGGACGCGAGTGGATGGCTGGCCTTGTGCCTGTCCGTCCGCTTGTATTGTTTCGTCCGAGCCCACATGGTGGGTTCGGGTCGATCGTTTTGTGATCTATTAGTGTGATGATTTGTCGTCTGGCAGTTCGCAGTTGTTGTTGCCGTGGCATGGCCTGTGGTCGTGTTGTCGGTAAGGGCGCATGGTGGATGCCTTGGCAGACAGGACCGATGAAGGACGCGTGGGGCCGCGATAGGCCTCGGGGAGCCGCCGACAGGGCTTTGATCCGAGGGTGTCCGAATGGGGAAACCCGCCAGCCGTCATGGGCTGGCACCGCATTCGTGCGGGGGGTACGCAGGGAAGTGAAACATCTCAGTACCTGCAGGAAGAGATATTCCGTGAGTAGTGGCGAGCGAAAGCGGATGATGGCCAAACCTGTGCCGTGTGATACCCGTCGGGGGTTGCGGCATGGGTGTTGTGGGATTTGGTGCCCGGGTTCCGACGGACCCGGCGGCAGTGATAAAACGACGTGTGAGACGAACGGGATTGAATTCCCGGCCGTAGAGGGTGATGGCCCCGTAGTCGAAGACGCGTCGTCTGCCGATCCTTGTTCCCAAGTAGCGCGGGACTCGTGGAATCCCGTGTGAATCCGCCCCGACCGTGGGGTAAGCCTGAATATACCTGTCTGACCGATAGCGTACGAGTACCGTGAGGGAAAGGTGAAAAGCACCCCGGGAGGGGAGTGAAACAGTTTCTGAAACCGTGTGCCTACAATCCGTCGGAGCCTTTCGGGGTGACGGCGTGCCTATCGAAAAATGAGTCTGCGAGTCAGTGGTGCGTGGCGAGGTTAACCCGTGTGGGGCAACCGTAGCGAAAGCGAGTCTTAAAAGGCGTTTGAGTCGCGTGCCCTGGACCCGAAGCGGGATGATCTAGCCCTGGGCAGGTTGAAGCGTGGGTAAGACCGCGTGGAGGACCGAACGGACCTGGGTTGAAAACCGGGCCGATGACCTGGGGCTAGGGGTGAAAGGCCAATCAAATTCCGTGATAGCTGGTTCTCTCCGAAATGCATTTCGGTGCAGCGTCGCGTCAATGTCTCCATGGGGTAGAGCTACTGGATGCTTGAGGGCCCGTATCGGGTACCGACAGCAGCCAAACTCCGAATACGTGTGAGGTGTATCGCGGCAGTGAGTCGGCGGGGGATAAGCTCCGTCGTCGAGAGGGAGACAGCCCAGATCGTCGTCTAAGGTCCCTAAGTGTGTGCTAAGTGGGAAAGGATGTGGAGTCGCATAGACAGCCAGGAGGTTGGCTTAGAAGCAGCCACCCTTGAAAGAGTGCGTAACAGCTCACTGGTCTAGTGGTTCCGCGCCGATAATGTAGCGGGGCTCAAGCACACCACCGAAGACGCGGCAGTGCAGTTACTGTACTGGGTAGGAGAGCGTTCCGCATGGGGCGAAGCGGCGGCGTGAGCCGGCCGTGGACCGTGTGGAAGTGAGAATGCAGACATGAGTAGCGAGAGACGGGTCAGAATCCCGTCCGCTGGATGACCAAGGGTTCCGGGGCCACGTTCGTCGTCCCCGGGTGAGTCGGGTCCTAAGGCGAGGCCGACAGGCGTAGTCGAATGGATGAAGGAGTCGATATTCTCCTACCGGCGTCAGACCGCCCAATCCAAGACGTGGAAGCATGCCCTTACCTGTATCGGGCGGCGGTCTTCGGACCGTCCGATGGTGCGGGACCGGTGTGTGGATGCGTGGCGGGTAGCACAGGAGTGACACGGAACGGGAGCCGGGCCGCGGTGGTGGTTATCCGTGGTCAAGCATGTGGCGCGTCGGGCAGGCAAATCCGTCCGGCATGAGCGTGAGGTGTGATGATGGGGGGCCTCGTGCCCCGAATCCGGTGTGCCGTTCCGTCAAGAAAAGCTTCGGTGCGAGGGCTGTCGCCGCCCGTACCCTAAACCGACACTGGTGGTCAGGTAGAGTATACCAAAGCGATCGAGCGAATCCTGGTCAAGGAACTCGGCAAATCACTCCCGTGCCTTCGGTATAAGGGAGACCCCTTGCGGTGAGGCGCCCAGCGCGCGGAGCCGAGGGGGGTGGCACAGACCAGGGGGTAGCGACTGTTTACCAAAAACACAGGTGCATGCGAAGACGAAAGTCGCTGTATATGCACTGACGCCTGCCCGGTGCCGGAAGGTTAAGAGGATCCGTCATCCCCTTCGGGGGGGCAGCGGTGAATTCAAGCCCCGGTAAACGGCGGTGGTAACTATAACCATCCTAAGGTAGCGAAATTCCTTGTCGGGTAAGTTCCGACCTGCACGAATGGCGTAACGACTTCCCCACTGTCTCGACCAGGAGCTCGGCGAAATTGCAGTACGAGTAAAGATGCTCGTTAAGCGCAGAAGGACGAAAAGACCCCGGGACCTTTACTATACCTTGGTATTGGCGTTAGGTGCGGACTGTGTAGCATAGGCGGGAGGCTTCGAAGCGGGTGCGCCAGCATCCGTGGAGCCGAAATGTGAAATACCGCTCTGTCCTCATCTGGCCTCTAACCTCGACCAGTCATCCTGGTCAGGGACAGTGCCTGGCGGGTAGTTTAACTGGGGCGGTTGCCTCCCAAAGAGTAACGGAGGCGCCCAAGGGTTCCCTCAGCCCGGTTGGCAATCGGGTGTTGAGTGCAATCGCACAAGGGAGCTTGACTGCGAGACCGACGGGTCGAGCAGGGACGAAAGTCGGAGATAGTGATCCGGTGCCGGCGTACGGACGCGGCATCGCTCAACGGATAAAAGGTACCCCGGGGATAACAGGCTGATCATCCCCAAGAGTCCATATCGACGGGATGGTTTGGCACCTCGATGTCGGCTCGTCGCATCCTGGGGCTGGAGCAGGTCCCAAGGGTTCGGCCGTTCGCCGATTAAAGCGGCACGCGAGCTGGGTTCAGAACGTCGTGAGACAGTTTGGTCTCTATCCTCTGCGCTCGTTGGAATCTTGAGGAGCCCTGCCCATAGTACGAGAGGACCTGGGTGGACGAACCTCTGGTATGCCGGTTGTCGCGCCAGCGGCACGGCCGGTTGGCTACGTTCGGATGGGATAACCGCTGAAAGCATCTAAGCGGGAAGCCCCCTGTGCAGAGGGGATTCCTGAAAAGGTGAAGGTCGGATTGCAAGGGGCGGCGTTAAAAATGCCGACACGCCGTAAAACCGTTGCAATGATTGAGCTTCTCCGATACTCAAGCGTACCAATTTGCAACAACCAACCCACCCCCCTTGAGGGGTGGAGGCATCGACACCACTGCGAACGAGACCTGCGGCAATGAACACGAACGGCCACAGGCGATCGACAACGAAACACGCGTCCACCGTCCGGTCCCCGAACCGTCACCACGACCCACCCACCTTTCAAAGTGGGCCGGTACAACAGAATTTGCGGCGGTCATGGCCTGGGGGAGACGCCCGGTCCCATTCCGAACCCGGAAGCTAAGACCCAGCACGGCAATGGTACTGCACTCGGAAGGGTGTGGGAGAGTAGCACACCGCCGCTCCGGTAGTTCGTGTAAATTGTTCTTTTGCTGCCCGACAGCGACAAGGAATCTCCCGGATAACTTGAGACTGTTGGTGTGGTGGTGGTTTGAGAACTCAAGAGCGTGTTTGTGCTACTTTTATAGCTTTTTTGATTGCCAGTCCGATGCCCGCCCGGTTTTGCCGGGTACGCGGGAGCGTTGTGAGGGGTGTCGGGGTTTTTCGTGGGTCTGTTTCCTCCTTATGGAAGCGGATCCGTCAATTTATTATGAGAGTCGTTTCGGCTTCTTCATTGTTTTTTGTGGAGGGTTTGATTCTGGCTCAGGATGAACGCTGGCGGCGTGCTTAACACATGCAAGTCGAACGGGATCCAGGCAGCTTGCTGTCTGGTGAGAGTGGCGAACGGGTGAGTAATGCGTGACCAACCTGCCCCATACTCCGGAATAGCTCCTGGAAACGGGTGGTAATGCCGGGTGTTCCGCATCATCGCATGATGGTGTGGGAAAGGGTTTACCGGTATGGGATGGGGTCGCGTCCTATCAGCTTGTTGGTGGGGTGATGGCCTACCAAGGCTTCGACGGGTAGCCGGCCTGAGAGGGCGACCGGCCACATTGGGACTGAGATACGGCCCAGACTCCTACGGGAGGCAGCAGTGGGGAATATTGCACAATGGGCGAAAGCCTGATGCAGCGACGCCGCGTGCGGGATGACGGCCTTCGGGTTGTAAACCGCTTTTGATTGGGAGCAAGCGAGAGTGAGTGTACCTTTCGAATAAGCACCGGCTAACTACGTGCCAGCAGCCGCGGTAATACGTAGGGTGCAAGCGTTATCCGGAATTATTGGGCGTAAAGAGCTCGTAGGCGGTTCGTCGCGTCTGGTGTGAAAGTCCATCGCTTAACGGTGGATCTGCGCCGGGTACGGGCGGACTGGAGTGCGGTAGGGGAGACTGGAATTCCCGGTGTAACGGTGGAATGTGTAGATATCGGGAAGAACACCAATGGCGAAGGCAGGTCTCTGGGCCGTTACTGACGCTGAGGAGCGAAAGCGTGGGGAGCGAACAGGATTAGATACCCTGGTAGTCCACGCCGTAAACGGTGGATGCTGGATGTGGGGCCCGTTCCACGGGTTCCGTGTCGGAGCTAACGCGTTAAGCATCCCGCCTGGGGAGTACGGCCGCAAGGCTAAAACTCAAAGAAATTGACGGGGGCCCGCACAAGCGGCGGAGCATGCGGATTAATTCGATGCAACGCGAAGAACCTTACCTGGGCTTGACATGTGCCGGACGACCGCGGAGACGTGGTTTCCCTTCGGGGCCGGTTCACAGGTGGTGCATGGTCGTCGTCAGCTCGTGTCGTGAGATGTTGGGTCAAGTCCCGCAACGAGCGCAACCCTCGCCTCGTGTTGCCAGCGGGTCATGCCGGGAACTCACGGGGGACCGCCGGGGTTAACCCGGAGGAAGGTGGGGATGACGTCAGATCATCATGCCCCTTACGTCCAGGGCTTCACGCATGCTACAATGGCCGGTACAACGGGATGCGACATGGCGACATGGAGCGGATCCCTTAAAACCGGTCTCAGTTCGGATCGGAGCCTGCAACCCGGCTCCGTGAAGGCGGAGTCGCTAGTAATCGCGGATCAGCAACGCCGCGGTGAATGCGTTCCCGGGCCTTGTACACACCGCCCGTCAAGTCATGAAAGTGGGCAGCACCCGAAGCCGGTGGCCCAACCCGTTTGGGGGGGAGCCGTCTAAGGTGAGGTCCGCGATTGGGACTAAGTCGTAACAAGGTAGCCGTACCGGAAGGTGCGGCTGGATCACCTCCTTTCTACGGAGATATGAGTAAAATCCCCCGCCTGTTTATGGGTCGTGGGGTCGTGTCCATGGGTCCGGCCGGTCGGTCGGATGGTGTGGGCGTGCTGGCGTGGAACGGTCGAATGGCTGTGGCATGGATGCGCTGTTGGGTTCCCGGACCGCCACCCTTGTGGGTGGTGTTCCTGTCGCCCATCGGGTTCCTGTGCGGGTGTCGTCCCGTGGCGGGTCCTGGTGGTGTGGTGGTGGTTTGAGAACTGGATAGTGGACGCGAGTGGATGGCTGGCCTTGTGCCTGTCCGTCCGCTTGTATTGTTTCGTCCGAGCCCACATGGTGGGTTCGGGTCGATCGTTTTGTGATCTATTAGTGTGATGATTTGTCGTCTGGCAGTTCGCAGTTGTTGTTGCCGTGGCATGGCCTGTGGTCGTGTTGTCGGTAAGGGCGCATGGTGGATGCCTTGGCAGACAGGACCGATGAAGGACGCGTGGGGCCGCGATAGGCCTCGGGGAGCCGCCGACAGGGCTTTGATCCGAGGGTGTCCGAATGGGGAAACCCGCCAGCCGTCATGGGCTGGCACCGCATTCGTGCGGGGGGTACGCAGGGAAGTGAAACATCTCAGTACCTGCAGGAAGAGATATTCCGTGAGTAGTGGCGAGCGAAAGCGGATGATGGCCAAACCTGTGCCGTGTGATACCCGTCGGGGGTTGCGGCATGGGTGTTGTGGGATTTGGTGCCCGGGTTCCGACGGACCCGGCGGCAGTGATAAAACGACGTGTGAGACGAACGGGATTGAATTCCCGGCCGTAGAGGGTGATGGCCCCGTAGTCGAAGACGCGTCGTCTGCCGATCCTTGTTCCCAAGTAGCGCGGGACTCGTGGAATCCCGTGTGAATCCGCCCCGACCGTGGGGTAAGCCTGAATATACCTGTCTGACCGATAGCGTACGAGTACCGTGAGGGAAAGGTGAAAAGCACCCCGGGAGGGGAGTGAAACAGTTTCTGAAACCGTGTGCCTACAATCCGTCGGAGCCTTTCGGGGTGACGGCGTGCCTATCGAAAAATGAGTCTGCGAGTCAGTGGTGCGTGGCGAGGTTAACCCGTGTGGGGCAACCGTAGCGAAAGCGAGTCTTAAAAGGCGTTTGAGTCGCGTGCCCTGGACCCGAAGCGGGATGATCTAGCCCTGGGCAGGTTGAAGCGTGGGTAAGACCGCGTGGAGGACCGAACGGACCTGGGTTGAAAACCGGGCCGATGACCTGGGGCTAGGGGTGAAAGGCCAATCAAATTCCGTGATAGCTGGTTCTCTCCGAAATGCATTTCGGTGCAGCGTCGCGTCAATGTCTCCATGGGGTAGAGCTACTGGATGCTTGAGGGCCCGTATCGGGTACCGACAGCAGCCAAACTCCGAATACGTGTGAGGTGTATCGCGGCAGTGAGTCGGCGGGGGATAAGCTCCGTCGTCGAGAGGGAGACAGCCCAGATCGTCGTCTAAGGTCCCTAAGTGTGTGCTAAGTGGGAAAGGATGTGGAGTCGCATAGACAGCCAGGAGGTTGGCTTAGAAGCAGCCACCCTTGAAAGAGTGCGTAACAGCTCACTGGTCTAGTGGTTCCGCGCCGATAATGTAGCGGGGCTCAAGCACACCACCGAAGACGCGGCAGTGCAGTTACTGTACTGGGTAGGAGAGCGTTCCGCATGGGGCGAAGCGGCGGCGTGAGCCGGCCGTGGACCGTGTGGAAGTGAGAATGCAGACATGAGTAGCGAGAGACGGGTCAGAATCCCGTCCGCTGGATGACCAAGGGTTCCGGGGCCACGTTCGTCGTCCCCGGGTGAGTCGGGTCCTAAGGCGAGGCCGACAGGCGTAGTCGAATGGATGAAGGAGTCGATATTCTCCTACCGGCGTCAGACCGCCCAATCCAAGACGTGGAAGCATGCCCTTACCTGTATCGGGCGGCGGTCTTCGGACCGTCCGATGGTGCGGGACCGGTGTGTGGATGCGTGGCGGGTAGCACAGGAGTGACACGGAACGGGAGCCGGGCCGCGGTGGTGGTTATCCGTGGTCAAGCATGTGGCGCGTCGGGCAGGCAAATCCGTCCGGCATGAGCGTGAGGTGTGATGATGGGGGGCCTCGTGCCCCGAATCCGGTGTGCCGTTCCGTCAAGAAAAGCTTCGGTGCGAGGGCTGTCGCCGCCCGTACCCTAAACCGACACTGGTGGTCAGGTAGAGTATACCAAAGCGATCGAGCGAATCCTGGTCAAGGAACTCGGCAAATCACTCCCGTGCCTTCGGTATAAGGGAGACCCCTTGCGGTGAGGCGCCCAGCGCGCGGAGCCGAGGGGGGTGGCACAGACCAGGGGGTAGCGACTGTTTACCAAAAACACAGGTGCATGCGAAGACGAAAGTCGCTGTATATGCACTGACGCCTGCCCGGTGCCGGAAGGTTAAGAGGATCCGTCATCCCCTTCGGGGGGGCAGCGGTGAATTCAAGCCCCGGTAAACGGCGGTGGTAACTATAACCATCCTAAGGTAGCGAAATTCCTTGTCGGGTAAGTTCCGACCTGCACGAATGGCGTAACGACTTCCCCACTGTCTCGACCAGGAGCTCGGCGAAATTGCAGTACGAGTAAAGATGCTCGTTAAGCGCAGAAGGACGAAAAGACCCCGGGACCTTTACTATACCTTGGTATTGGCGTTAGGTGCGGACTGTGTAGCATAGGCGGGAGGCTTCGAAGCGGGTGCGCCAGCATCCGTGGAGCCGAAATGTGAAATACCGCTCTGTCCTCATCTGGCCTCTAACCTCGACCAGTCATCCTGGTCAGGGACAGTGCCTGGCGGGTAGTTTAACTGGGGCGGTTGCCTCCCAAAGAGTAACGGAGGCGCCCAAGGGTTCCCTCAGCCCGGTTGGCAATCGGGTGTTGAGTGCAATCGCACAAGGGAGCTTGACTGCGAGACCGACGGGTCGAGCAGGGACGAAAGTCGGAGATAGTGATCCGGTGCCGGCGTACGGACGCGGCATCGCTCAACGGATAAAAGGTACCCCGGGGATAACAGGCTGATCATCCCCAAGAGTCCATATCGACGGGATGGTTTGGCACCTCGATGTCGGCTCGTCGCATCCTGGGGCTGGAGCAGGTCCCAAGGGTTCGGCCGTTCGCCGATTAAAGCGGCACGCGAGCTGGGTTCAGAACGTCGTGAGACAGTTTGGTCTCTATCCTCTGCGCTCGTTGGAATCTTGAGGAGCCCTGCCCATAGTACGAGAGGACCTGGGTGGACGAACCTCTGGTATGCCGGTTGTCGCGCCAGCGGCACGGCCGGTTGGCTACGTTCGGATGGGATAACCGCTGAAAGCATCTAAGCGGGAAGCCCCCTCCAAGATAAGGATTCCATGGAACCTCGGTTCCTGAAGACCCCATGCAGAACACATGGTCGATAGACCGGACGTGGAAACCCCGCAAGGGGCGAAGCCGACCGGCACTAATGGTCGAAGACAACACAACACCCACCCCCCTTGAGGGGTGGAGGCATCGACACCACTGCGAACGAGACCTGCGGCAATGAACACGAACGGCCACAGGCGATCGACAACGAAACACGCGTCCACCGTCCGGTCCCCGAACCGTCACCACGACCCACCCACCTTTCAAAGTGGGCCGGTACAACAGAATTTGCGGCGGTCATGGCCTGGGGGAGACGCCCGGTCCCATTCCGAACCCGGAAGCTAAGACCCAGCACGGCAATGGTACTGCACTCGGAAGGGTGTGGGAGAGTAGCACACCGCCGCTCCACAACTCACAAGGGGCCCCGCACGGCACACGCCGCGACGGGGCCCCTTCCACATACCCCGACACAACAACCCACAACGCTGCGGGACCCACTCCTCACAGCACAAACGCCACAACACCGACTGTTGCCGGCTTCGGATGCCCGGGCGGCCCGAAAGTTCGGTAGAAGCACCTCGCAATGAAGCGACGGGTTGCAACAGAATGAAAAAGCTGTGCTTTAAAATGAGGGCCGTCATATAATTCTTAGCGGTGGTGCGGTGATCAATGCTGAAACCGCATGACTCCAGTAACAGGTGAAGCATATCCATCGCGAAGTTCAGGGGGGAACAGGCATGAATGGGAATAGGAATATCCACACGGGGCCAGGAGATCGAGATTGGTTGACTGCCGCAGGAGAGGCGACGCGATGGACGGTCCCTTCGTTCCCTGCAATCCTGATTGCCCTGGCAACTTTGGTTTCCTTGGTGCTTACAGGGCTGATTGGTCCCGTCCATGCCGCGGCCGCTGAGGAGGCCGCTGGTGGCGTACCCTCTGAGGGTGGCAATGGCCGGACCTTTACCTCGGTTGGTGTGTCACAGACCGGCAGGACCTATTACGTTGATTCTCTGCACGGTAATGACGCCAATGATGGTCTGGAACCGACGCGGGCCTGGAAGTCCCTGGGCAAGGTCTCCGCAACGACGTTCGTTCCCGGTGACCATATCCTCCTTGAGTCGGGGTCGACCTGGCAGGGGCAGGTACGGCCGAAGGGGGATGGGAATGGTTCCGAACGGATTGTTCTGGATTTCTACACCCGCAAGGCGGATGGGTCCGCATCATATGAGGCGGGGCGACGCCCTGTCATCAACGGTGGGGGAACCTACGGTTCGGGCTCCTTCAAACGGTATGTGTCGGGTGCGGTGCAACTGACGAACCAGGAGTATTGGACCATCAGGAATCTTGAGGTCACCAATTCCCCGGAACCGAACAACCCCGAAGGTTATAAGAAGCATGGTGATGCCCAGAGGGTCGGGATACTCCTGCTGGGATTCGGGCAGAACAGGATGCTTGAATCCGATACGGTCGAGAACTGCTACGTTCATGATGTGCAATCGGAGTACTACCTCCAGGCCAGGAGGGAAGGCAAGTCGCAGACCCTCAAGGCCGTGGGAGGCATCATCGCCTTGGGGCACTGGGTCGATCAGGATGGGCGAACCCTGGGTAAAGGAGTGACCAATACAGGCTTCCACAACCTGACCATACAGAACAACATCGTTCAACGGGTGGGCCTCGAAGGCATACGGACCAAGGCGGACAGTTCCAATGACTCATCCCCTGGGCTCTTCGAGAAGGTCACTATCAGGAACAACTACCTGGAGGATATTGCCGGCGATGCCATTGTCATCTCAGAGAACAAGGCGCAGGGGCTGGTTGAGGGCAATACCGTGGTGCGGGCCTGCAACGCGGACTACGGAACCGAGAACTACGCGGCCATCTGGGCCATGGCCAGCAAGGACGTCCTCCTTCAGTTCAACGAGGTCTACGGCAATACCCATGGGTATAACGACGGCGAGGCCTTCGACATCGATATGGGCTGCGACCGAATCACCTACCAATACAATTACAGCCACAACAACGGTGGTGGCTTCATGCTCCTCATGAGCAACCAGACCAACTCCGTCATCCGCTACAACATCTCGGTGAACGACGGGGCGGGGAACTCGGGCACCAATGCGGCCGGCCCTGGTCACGGCTCCTACGATTACAAGGAGCAGAGCCTCTTCCATTACTGGATTTCCGATCCGGGTGCCAGCATGCCGCAGATATACAACAACACCTTCTACGTGGGTGACGGGGTCTCGACCTCCCTCTTCGGGGAGGGCAACTCCGGCGACAATTCCGGTACCATTGCCCACTTCACCAACAACATCCTCTACAAGACTGGCTCGGGAAGTCTGAAGTTCCTGGCGGCGTATCCGCCTGACGGCAGTCGGCCCATAGAGCACAGACTGCATGGCAACCCGGGTGACTTCATCAAGCACAATCTGATCTGGCCCGACACCGTCCCAACCGCTGCCAGCGGAACCACCGTTGAGGAACTGGAGGCGTCCGGGAACGTCTTCCAGACCCCGAAGCTGGTCATTGACCAGAACTCAGATGCAGCCGAGGCGATCCGGAACCAACTCGGCACCACCCTTTCCAACCCTGAAACGTCTCTTCCCTGGTCTGACCAGGTCGACCGGATGCGTACGCGGGCTTCCCTTTTCAGGATCCAGGCGGACAGCCCCGCGGTTGCGGCCGGTATCAGGATGGAAGGCGCACCGGACCAGGACATGTTCGGAGGCAGCACGAAAGACCGGGGCATCGATATTGGGGCCACCCAGGTCTCCAACCACGAGATCGCCACCAGGTATGAGATTCCTGAGACCAGGGTCAACACCTTTGCAGGGGTCTATCCTGCCTTGCCGGAGACCCTGAAGGTGACGGTCAGGGAGTCGTCCGGTGGAACCATGACCGAGAAGGTGACCAACATGCCGGTTACCTGGGACCAGCTCAACCTCAGCCAGTTCGGTCAGGCGGGAGAGTTTACGGTTGCAGGCAGGATTCCGGGCATTCCCGACCAGGCCAAAGCCTCCGTGACTGTGACAGGGCAGGTGGGTTCGGGCCGAAACAGGGACGTCAGGTCCCTGGCTGGTCAAGCGGCCACTGTAGAACGTGGCTCAAGCGAGGCCATAGGCGCCAAGCCCGGGACCTCGTCCAAGGCCACGGGGGACAAGTACCCATTCGGTGTCTCCTATTCGAACAACCTGGTCCTGAAGCTGAAGAACTCGTCTTCGGCCTCCTACAACCGTCGTTTCTATGTCAAGGTCGATCCCTCCGCCTATCCCGGACAGGCCGACCAGATCAAGAAGGCCAAGCTGCGGGTCTACCTGTCCAGGTTCGACATCAACAACAACGCGGGGAGCACTGATGCGGAAAGATTGAACAACACCGCCTTCAGTGTCGACGTTTACAAAACCGATCCCGGCTGGGACCAAAGCACCCTGACCTGGGCCAACGGCCCACTCAATGCCGAGGTGACCGAAGCCAACCATCGTCCTCTGGGGTCCGGTGAGACCATCCCCGACTACGCCGTACTCCGACCCGGAGCCCATCAGGTCTTCACCAATAAGGAGATCATCGACAACGGGTATGCCGTCGACATCGATGTGACCTCGATTGTCCGAAGCATGGGCGGATCACGGCTTACGGGTCCGGTCAGCTTCCTGGTCGACATACCGATGAGTGATACCCCGAACTTCAATCGCGATAACGGTGGCTTCGATGCCTTCTCGGTGGAAGGGGCCCGGCAGGCCTATGCCGACTTCCAGAGCGGCCTGCTGACCATTCCCGCCGGGGTGAGCAAGCCCACTGATGAACACAGTCTGGCACCGCAGCTCCTCGTTTCCGATGCCTACATCACCTCGGTGGGGGCCGTTTCGGTTACCTCCAAGCCTGGCCAGGTGCCGAATCTGCCGGATACCATCATGGTCGGCTATTCCGACGGGAAGTTCATCAGGGAGACTGTGGACTGGAAGGTCGACCCGTCCCTGCTTACCCAGGATGGTGTCTATACGGTGCAGGGAAGGATCCGGGACGATACCACCATGGTCGGGGCCAAGGTCACGGTCAAGTCGGATCCAATCACCTCCTTCGAACCCCTTCCCGTTTTGGATAAGCCCGTTGGGCTGGCAAGGCAGGAGCTGGGTATGCCCACGAAGGTCAAGGCCAACCTGGCATCAGGCGAACGGGTTGAACTGACCGTGACCGGCTGGGACGATGACCCCTCCAACTACACGGAGAAGAGCGCTCCAGGCACCTATCGCTTCCCGGGGGGTGTCAGTCTGCCCATGGGTATCAGCAATCCCCTGAACCTGAAGCCGATTCAGGAGGTCCGTACCCACCCCAGGCCAGAAACTGTGGAGTTGGGAGTGAAACGCCCTGAGGTCATCCGTGGCAAGACGGCCCGGGTTTCCTTCAAGATTCACGCGGCGGCCCCTTTTCCGAAGCTTGATGATTGGGGTAAGGGGGTCGTCTGGACCATTACGCCCGTGGGGACAGGCCAGGGGCTGCGGCAAAACCTGCCCACGGTTGACTCTCGCGGGCGGGTGCGGACCTACCGGGACACGCCTCTGGGGTCCTATAGGGTCACGGTAACCAGCACCCGGATTGCGACGGTTGCGGGGTCCGTTGAGATTCGTGTGGTTGCCCGGTCCGGCAAGGCTTCTCTGACGCAGAAGCTGAACCGAACCAGGGCCGTCACCCCCTCGGCAGTCCACCGGCTCATGGCTGCCGGTGATGTTTCATCGAGGGCCGCCCTGGTCGATGTTGAACGACTCGGCGACGATTCCGAGGCGGTCCTGCCCTCACCGGATGCAACCCTTCCGGGGATGCGGCCCTCTTGTCAAGTGGGCACCTTGCGGATGAGCGCAAATCGTAGGGGTGCGGCGATAGGATTGCACCAGCTGGATTTCTAAGGAAGAAACAATGAAATATATGAATATCGGGGTCTCGGGTGTAAAGGCCTCCCGCGTGGCTCTGGGGGCCATGCGGATTGACACCAAGTCGCCCGAAGAGGCCGCCGCGATCGTCCAATCGGCCTTGGATGCGGGAATCGACTATTTCGATACAGCGGATTGCTACCACAATGGCGAGAGCAGCAGGGTGTTGGGTCGGGCCCTGAGGGATCTCTGCATCGACCGGTCAGATGTCGGCATCCAGACCAAGGTCGGCATCTTCCGTGACCCGGACAGTGACAAGATCACCAGGTATGACTTCTCGGCCGAGCATCTGATTGCGGCCGTTGACCAGGAACTGGAGAACCTCCAGACGGACTACGTCGATTACCTGCTCCTGCACAGGCCGGATACCCTGGTCGAGCTGGACCAGCTGGCAGAGGCCTTCAATGTCATGCAGGCCTCGGGGAAGGTTCGCCATTTCGGTGTCAGCAATGTCAACCCCATGCAGGTCGAACTTCTCCAGAGCGCGGTCAGTCAGAGGCTGGACGTCAACCAACTGCAGTTCGGGCTGGGGCACACCGGTATGGTCCAGCAGGAATTCCACGTCAATATGATTGATGCGCCCAGCCTGGATCATGATGGTGGGTTGATTTCCTACTCCCGCCTGAAGCACATGACCATTCAGGCATGGAGTCCCTTCCAGACGGGGTTCTTCGAGGGGGTCTTCATTGATAATCCCAAGTTCCCGGAGCTGAATGACCGCCTGGAGCAGGTGGCCGGGAAGTACGGCGTCAGCAAGAGCGCCATCGCTGTGGCCTGGATTCTTCGTCACCCCGCCGGCATGCAGGTTCTGCTAGGGTCCATGACCCCATCCCGCATTACCGAGATGGCCGCCGGGGCAGATGTGGAACTGACCGCCCAGGAGTGGTATGACCTCTACCTGTCTGCCGGGAACGACCTTCCTTAAGGCGATTTCGGCAGGTTGAGAGGTTCGGTCTTCAAGGTATTCCATGCACTACTTCACTCCCAAGCGATGCGCCAGCACGTCGAAAATCATGTATCACGACAAGACGAAGGCGCTTCGAGCCGCCGATCAGAGTCTGGTCGAGCGAGGTGCCCGGCTCTGGGTGTACCGATGCCAGTACTGCGGTACCTGGCATCTGACCAGCCGTGAGCCGGGATCCTACGCCCGGGTGCCCCTCAATCAGCAGTTGAAACCGCATTCGCGGAAGAAGGGGTACAAACCAAGACGTTGAAATATGAGGTCCGGTCGGTGCAGTGCTGCCCGGTCGGTCAGCGGTTCATATCGAAACCCTGGGCTTGGATGGAGGGGAGCATGGGCTCATGGTCCCCCTTGGGATTGCAGGATTTATCGGCCATGATCTGGCTGAAAGCCTTGCGCGGCGCATCCAGCTGGCGCAGGTCCCGGTAATAGAGTCTGACCGCTTCATCGAAGTCCTTAAGTGCCCGCTCTGCCTCGCCGGGCCTCTCGGACTGGCCATAGGAGTTGAGGAATATCTGCGCGGCCCGTGGCATGCGCGGCTTCAATGGTGGGTCCTGGTCGGGGTGGCCGATGGCCAGGCCCAGCACCGGGTAGACCAGGCGGGGCAGGTCAAGCAGGTCGATCAGTCCTTCCACATCGTTGATGACGCTGCCCAGGATGACGGAGCCCAGGCCCAGTGAGTTGGCGGCCGTCTCCATGGCATGCAGGGCAAGAACGGCATCATTCTGGGATTGCAGGAAGGCATATCCCGTATTGAGCACAAACGTATCTGCATCGATGTCAACCCCTTCTTGCCGGGCCAGGTCGGCATTGCGACGCTGGTCGGCGAGGAAGATGTACAGAAGGGGTGCCTGGGACACGTAATCCTGGTGAGCCATGTCGGCAATGGCCCGGGCCTTGTCGGAATCGGTGATGCGGATGGCGGACCATTCGTTGAAGTACCGGCTGGTGGCTGCATGTTGGGCCGTCTCCTCCAGAACGGCAACCGTGTCAGGGTCGATTGCCTCATCGGTGAAGGAGCGGATGGTCCTGCGGTTGAGCAGGGTATCGATGGTCCGGTTGCGGACGGTCCTCTCGTATTCGGCGGATTCTCCGCCCTTCCCGGCCTCACCGGGAGACTGTATTGAAGTGGTCATGGTGTCATTGTGTCCATCGCGGCAGAAGGGACACAAGAACCGAGAGGTTAATCTTGCTCAGAGAATAGTGACATATATCCAATTGCGCCCGGTATCCCTGACGGCTGCGCCTTGAATCGGATTTACCGCAGAACATGGAATCCGCCACGCGACCTGCACCGGTCCGATACTTGGTGGGCAGGTTGCGGCAGTGCGGGTACTCCGGGGCTTACCGATGGCGCTTGTCGATCAGGGCCTGGGAGCCGCGTCCGATCAGCTCGGATGCCAGGGTGGTCACGGCCGCCGAAAGTACCGCAAAGAGCAGTCCGGCAGTCGCGCTCTCCTGGTCGCCCTCTTCGGTGTCCACGCCACCATTGCGCTTGCGGACCAGACTGCCCCAAAAGGCCTGGAAGAGTTTGCCGGCCACCAGACCTGCGATGCTGGGGAGGGCGAACTTCATGACCTTGTCCATAAGGGTTTCCGGATCTGACTCGACTGAAGAGCGCATTTGGTTCACCTTGTCATCTATACGGTGGAATACGCCGACCAGGTGGTCGGCCTGATTGCCCGATTCATGCTCTGCCATGCTCATATGGCCATTATTCCACGGATGTGGATGGAGCGGTGGCGTTGAAGCCGGTGATAGAGTTGCACCATGGCTACTGTAGATCAAGCCGCAGGCAAGGAGGCCTCGGAAACCGGTTGTTTGGTACTGCTCAGGCATGGGCAGACGGCCTGGAGCCTCAGTGGACAATACACCGGCAGAACGGACATCCCCCTGACCGAGGAGGGTGAGCGGCAGGCGGCTGCTGCGGGGGTTCGACTTTCGTCGGACTTCCCCGAAGGATTCGATGCCGGTTGCGTGTTCGTCAGCCCCCTGATGAGGGCAAGGCAGACGGCCCGGCTGTCCGGATTCGACCGGTTCGAGATCATGCCTGAACTGGTTGAACGGGATTATGGCCACGCTGAAGGACGCAGAAGGCGGGATATCCAGCGTCATCTTGGACGGGATTGGGATGTATGGACCGATGACCCTTCGGTCCTGACCCATGACGGCAGTGGTGACCGGCAGGAGGTCTTGCCGGACGGTTCGTTGGTCCAGGTTCGGGTCACCGGGGGAGAGAGCCTGGCTGCGGCGGCTGCCCGCACGCGCGGAATCATCGAGAGGGTGGCACCTCTGGTCGATGAGGGCCGTCGGGTTCTTCTGGTCTCCCACGCGCACATTTTGAGGGTGCTGGCCACCCAGTGGATGGGGCTGAACCCCTCTGCGGCGAAACTGATGAGACTCTATACGGCGCATTACGGAGTTCTGGGGAACTACCAGGGGGACAGGGTTCTCAAGACCTGGAACTGCTGAGAGTGAATGAAGGCAGGGCAGGAAGGCAACCGGTTCGGTCCACCTAGTTATGCAAACGTTTGTAGAAAAGCTGGATGAACTTCTTGCGAGCCTCCGTGAAGCCGCTCTCCGAATGGCTTTGAATATAGGGAGAACAGCACACAAGGAAATGCCAGCGTTTGCATTTCCTGGAATAATGTGGAAAATATAAGGTACCGAAGGATCCTGGAAACCAAAGAAGGCCTTCCGGCCTTATGGACTGGTCGCTTATGAGCGGGCGGCCGAAGAGAAAGGTTCGAAGATGAATCATCACGTAAGACAAGTGGTCACGGTACTGGCCACAGCAGCCATGGCCGTGGGGGCCCTGTCGGGGTGCGGGTCGTCCGGCACTACGGCCAACGAGGATGGGGGCAAGGTCTACTTCCTCAACTCCAAGCCCGAAGTATCGGATCAGTGGAAACAGATAGCGGAGGAGTACACCAAGGAGACCGGTGTGCCCGTTACGGTGGAGACCGCGGCCGCGGGAACCTACCAGCAGACCCTGAAGTCCGAGTTCGCCAAGTCCGAACCGCCCACCCTCTTCCAGCTGTCGGGCCCCGTGGACCTGGAGACCTGGAAGGACTTCACTGCCGACCTGACCGACATGGACATCTACAAGCAGCTCAAGGATCCCGCCCTGGCACTCAAGTCGGCCGAAACCGGCAAACCGGTGGGCGTCCCCTTCGTCATCGAGAGTTTCGGTCTGATCTACAACAAGGACATCCTGGCCAAGTACGTCAAGCTCCCCGGTGCAGCGGTCAAGTCCGTGAATGACATCGACTCCTTCGACAAGCTCAAGGCCGTCACCGACGATATGCAGAAGCGTAAGGATGACCTGGGCATCAAGGGCGCCTTCACCTCGGCAGGTTTCGACTCGAGCTCCATATGGCGCTACGACACCCACCTGGCCAACATGCCGCTCGACAGGGAGTTCAAGGACGACGGAATCACGGCGGAGCCCGCCACCGTCAAGGGCACCTATATGCCCCAGTTCAAGAACATCTTCGACCTGTACCTGACGGATTCCACCACTCCGCGCTCGCAGCTGAGCGGAAAGACCAGCGATGATGCCAACTCGGAATTCGCCCTTGGTGAGGCCGCCTTCTACCAGAACGGAACCTGGTCCTGGACGGACCTGCAGAACGCCGGAATGGAGGCCGACCAGGTGGGCATGATTCCCATCTACATGGGTATGCCCGATGAAGCCAAGCAGGGTCTGGCCACCGGTTCCGCCCAGTACTGGTGCCTGAACAAGAAGGCGACGGACAAGAACCTCAAAGCCACCAAGGACTTCCTCAAGTGGATGATCACCTCCGAGCGGGGCAAAGAGTCCATCGCCAAGGACATGGGCTTCACCACGCCATTCAAGACCTTCGACAAGGTCAAGACCGACAACCCCTTGGTGGAGGCCATGAACAAGGATATGGACTCCGATAAGGACCGTGTGGGTTGGAGTTTCACCATGGTGCCCTCCGAGCGCTGGAAGGATGACCTGGGCAACGCCATGCTGGAGTATGCGCAGGGAACAGCCGACTGGGATGGTGTCGAGAAGGCCTTCGTGGACAACTGGACCAAGGAGTACCAGGCCAACAAGCAGTGATGTGGGCTGCCGGGTCAGTCGCTGGTTCCGCCTGGTGCGGCCGTGGATGATCTGAGGACCAGTGTGGGGCTGACCAGGTCGTGTGGGTGTTCAAGCTCTCGACCCTCGATCAGCTCCAAGGTCTTCCCGGCCAGGGAGACGGCCATGTCATAGGGCTGCTGCCGAATGGTGGTCAGCCCTATGTCCTCGGCGAAGCGGCTGTCGTCGTACCCTATGACCGACATGTCGCCGGGCACCTTGATGCCGCACCGTTCAAGCTGGAATATCAGCGGAACAGCCAGGGAATCCTCCTGGCAGGCTATGCCGGTCGGCCTCTGGTCCAGATTCATCAACTGGGTCAGGACCTGGGGTATGGGGTTGTCGTCTGCGGGTGCCGCCAGGACGGTGGGCTCGATGCCCCTGCTTCTGCAGGCGGTGATGAATCCATCGAGACGGGCTTGAATGCTGAAGTGCAAGGAGGCGACCGGGGTGGAGCGGATGTACGCCAGTCGGCGATGCCCCAGCGCCATCAGGTGCTCGGCCGACAGTCTGCCCCCCTGTTCGTCATCGATGCGGGTGGAGGCCATGAAGCCGTCCTCCTCGGTCACGTTCAGGCTGACGATGGGCACATTGACACTGATTAGGCGCGAGATTTCAACCGGTTCGATATCGAAGGAGGTGACGATGACCGCATCCACATTGCGTTTGACCGGCAGCTCCTCGAAGAAGCGCCGGCGCGCCTGCCCGCTGGTGATCTGGCAGATGGATATGTCGTACCCCGCCTTGAGGAAAACGGAGTTGAACCCTTCCATGATGGTCGAGTTGAACCAGGTGTTCAGATGGTCGTTGATCAGGACGGCCACCCGCAGGGATTGCCCGGACTTGAGGGCCGTGGCCGATCTGGATATGGAGAAGTTCAACTCATCGGCGATGGCCAATACCTTGGCTCGCGTCCGTTCCGACACCAGGTCGGGCCGGGTGAAGGACCGGGAGACGGTCGATACGGACACCTTGGCCTGGCGGGCCACGTCCTGGATGGTCGACTCCATGAAGTGCTCCTCATCTGCATGCCGGGATGGAACTTCCTGCAAACGATTGCCGGGCTCCTCTCCGGGTAGGTCGATGATATCTCATCGGGGTGGAGATATACCGGGGCCGGTCTGGTGATGGGGATGGTATCCGGCCCGCCATAGGCGGCGTTTGAGGTGTAACCCTGGATTATGAAAAGCAGAACGAGGACTGCGGGAGGAAACGAAATGGCCATGCTTGTCCCACTGAGAGTAGGGAGGGAATCATGCACAACAAAAACAGAACTATGACAACAATGGCAGGGAAGACGATCCGAAAGTGGTGGGCACTGTTTTCGCTACCCACCCTGGCAGCCTTCGTCATAGGCTTCGTGGTGCCCTTCATCATGGGCATCTGGTTGAGTCTGTGCAGGTTCACCACCGTGACGGACGCCAAGTTCATCGGGTTCGGGAACTATTCGGCGGCCCTGGCGGATGCCGAGTTCTGGCATGCGCTCTGGTACACCATCGCCTTCACGATCATCACCACGGTGATTGTCAATGTGGCGGCCTTCGCCATTGCGGTCATGCTGACCAAGGCCATCCGGGGAGCCAACATCTTCAGGTCGGTCTTCTTCATGCCCAACCTGATCGGTGGCATCATCCTGGGTTACATCTGGATGCTCCTGCTCAATGGTGTCCTCCAGCATTGGGGGAAGTCCATCACCTTTTCGGGCACGTACGGGTTCTGGGGAATGGTCATCCTTATGTGCTGGCAGCAGATAGGCTACATGATGATCATCTACATAGCCGGGTTGCAGTCCATGCCCGGTGACGTGCTTGAAGCCGCCTCGGTCGATGGGGCCAGCAGGACCCAGACCCTCTTCCGCATCACCCTGCCATTGATGATGCCCTCCATCACGGTCTGCACCTTCCTTTCGGTCACCAACGGCTTCAAGATGTTCGACCAGAACCTGGCCCTGACCAACGGCGCCCCCTCCAATACCTCCGAACTGGTCGCCCTGAACATCTACCGGACCTTCTACGGGCGTGCCGGCTTCGAGGGCGTGGGCCAGGCCAAGGCCGTGATCTTCTTCATCATCGTGGCCATCATTGCGGTCATCCAGAACAAGCTCACCACCAGCAAGGAGGTCTCGGCATGAGCGACAAGGTCAAGCACTCGAAACTGTGGACCCTTTTCTTCACCCTGGTGTCCCTGCTGTGGATATTCCCCATCATCCTGGTCGTGGCCAACTCCTTCAAGAACAAGGCCTACATATCCCGCAACGCTTTCTCCATACCCACCGGCAAGACCTTCGTCGGCTTGGAGAACTATCGCCGTGGCGTCGAGAGGACCAACCTCTTCGCCAGTTTCGGTTGGACGGTCGTGGTGACCGTCGGTTCCGTCCTCCTGATCCTGCTCTGCACCTCCATGTGCGCCTGGTGGATCGTCAGGGTCAACAACCACTTCGCGAAGTTCCTGTATGTGCTCTTCCTCTTCAACATGGTGGTTCCCTTCCAGATGGTCATGTTCACCCTCTCCAAGATGGCCGATCTGACCGGTCTGAACACCCCCTGGGGTCTCTGGATCATCTATCTGGGGTTCGGTGCGGGTCTGGCCGTCTTCATCTTCACCGGCGTCATCAAGGGAATCCCGCAGGAGCTGGAGGAGTCCGCCATGATGGATGGGGCCAGCGTGCCCAGGATATTCTTCCAGATCGTGGTTCCTATTATGAAGCCGTCGATTGTGTCGGTGGCGATTTTGGAGGCCATGTGGATTTGGAATGACTTCCTGTTGCCGTATCTGACGTTGGATATGCGCAGGTACAAGACGATGAGTATCGCCATCCAGTATCTGAAGGGCGGGTACGGCAGTGTCGACATGGGTGCGATGATGGGTTGCCTGGTCCTGGCCATCATCCCGATCGTGGTCTTCTATCTGATCTGCCAGAAGTACATCATCAAGGGAGTCCTCGCAGGAGCCGTCAAAGGCTGAGCCCACGATGGCGGTCGGGATCGACGAGGGCTCATGCCCATCGTCGGTCCCAGTCTTTGGTTGCGGGTGAGATGGGATGGATAACGATTCCGGTTCGCCCGCCGGCAGGTTGCCGGCATTCCTGGTTCCCGGCCCACCCCTAGGAGGTGACGATGCAGTTCCTGTCTCCGGACTCCGGATTCATGCGTGGTCTATCGGATGCCATCGATGCGATATGGATCAACATCCTCATGCTGGTATGCAGCATTCCCCTGTTCACCATAGGCGCCGCCCTTTCGGCGGGGTTCGATGCGGCCAGGCGGGATCTCGATGGTGTCGGGCACGTAACGGCCAACTACCTGCGTGCCTTCAAGGACAACTTCGTCAAGGCCACGTTGATCTGGTTGGTTTTCGGGTCGACTCTGGCGGCACTGGTCTATGCCTGGGTGGTCCTGCAGATCACGCCCCTGCTTATTGTCAAATTCGCCCTCACCATCATCTGGGCCATCGGTTTTGAATGGGTATGGGCCCTGCAGGCCCGATTCGAGAACGACCCCGGCCACACCATGCTCAATGCGTGGATTTTCGGCCTGTCCAATATCGGTAGAACCCTGGCTCTGGTGGGTATGGACCTGGTCTATCTGGCTCTTGTGGCGGCCTCCTGGGTCTATATGCCCCAGGGGCTGTTCCTGCTGATTGTTCTGGGGTATGGGACCCTGATCATGCTTCATACCCCTGTTCTGGAGGGGGTGTTCGTCCGATATGTCGGGAAAGCCACTGCTTCCGAAGGGCTGGACCCCTCCCGGGAAACAAATGCGGGAGTCGATGGCATCCCTGACCGCGATTAGGATTGACGGGTATGGTCACACTTCAGGATGTCGCCCGGGCGGCAGGTGTTTCGATCGCGACGGCATCTTGGGCGGTCAATGACAACAAGAACGTCAGAATACCGGAATCCACCAGACGCAAGGTGCGCAAGGTCGCCCAGGAGCTGGGGTACCGGCAGAATGCCATGGCCCGAAGTCTGGCGAGGGGTCAGTCTGACCTGATTGGTTTCATCAGTGATGGGGTCGCCACCTCCCCCTTTGCCGGGCAGGTCATTCAAGGGGCCCAGGATGAGGCCTGGCGCAACGGGAAGATTCTTCTGGTGGTGGACACCAATGGTGATGCCGGGATGGAGCGTCGGGCCTGCTCCTTCATGCTGGAGCGGCAGGTGGAGGGGATTGCATACTCCTCCTGGGTCCATCATGCGGTTCGTCCGCCGCGGGATCTGGACAAGGTGAACTCGGTGCTGGTCAACTGCTTTGATTCGGAGGGGCGTTTCCCTGCCGTGGTCCCCGACGAGGTCCAGGGCGGTAGGGCGGCCACGGACCTTCTTCTCCAGGCCGGTCATCGGCGGATATCCTTCGTCAACGCCGTGGACCCCTCGCCGGCCTCGCAGGGCAGGCTACAGGGGTATCGCGATGCCCTGGCCGCTGCCGGTGTCGCTTATGACCCCAATCTTGTGATTCGTTGTGCCGCCGATCAGGAGGGTGGGTACGGAGTCGTCGAGCAGGTTCTGGCCTCCGGGGCCACGGCCGTTTTCTGCCACAATGACCGCACCGCCATGGGGCTTTTTGACGCCTTGCGTGAGCGCGGGCTTCATGTGCCCGAGGATCTGTCGGTGGTCGGCTTCGATAACCAGGAGATCATCTCCGCCCACCTGCATCCGGCCCTTTCCACGGTCGGGCTTCCCCAGTATGACCTGGGTGTTCTGGGAATCAGGACCCTCCTTGAGAGGGGCGCGGAGGAAGGTGCCGAGGACGCTGAGGATGGAGAGGGCTCCGCTCTTGCCTATAAGCCCATCCGGGTCACCTGCCCAACGGTCGTGAGGCGTTCCATCCGCAATCTGGCACCGGTATCCGAGGTCTGACGCGGCCTGTCCATCTGCCGCCATTCGAGGGCCGACTCAGTTGAGTTGACATTTGACGACCGCTATCTATAATTGTTGCTTAATCGCTTAAACGGTGTGAGGGGCCTAGTTCCCCGGTTGGCTGTTGAGGCGGATATCAAGTATTTCGGGTCCATGGTTGTACCGGAAAGGGCGCAATGACGAAACTGTATTATCAATTCCCCGGCACCTGGTTCGGAGACTGCATGCCTTTCGGCAAGGGTGACGAGTTCTTCCTCTTCCATCAGAGGGATGACCGCGATCCCATTCCCTTCGGGCAGCCTTTCGGCTGGGCGCTGGCGACCACCAAGGACTTCGTCCACTACAAGGACTGCGGTATCGCCATCCCCCGTGGGGGTGACGATGAGCAGGACCAGTTCATCTATGCAGGCAGCATCTTCCAGGGTGAGGGCCGCTACCATGCCTTCTATACGGGGTACAACCGGGACTACCCGGCGCAGGGTAAGGCATCCCAGGTCCTCATGCATGCGGTAAGCGACGACCTCTATCACTGGACCAAAACCCAGGATGCCCTGACCTTCACCCCCCAGGAGGGATACGATCCCGATGACTGGCGCGATCCCTGGGTAATCAGGGATGAGGAGAACGACAGGTACCTGCTGATTCTGGGGGCCCGTAAACAGGGGCCCAAGACCCGGCAGACCGGCCGGACGGTGGCCTTCACTTCGAAGGATCTTGAACACTGGACCTTCGAGGGTGATTTCTGGGCCCCGGACCTGTACACCATGCATGAAATGCCGGATCTCTTCAGGATCGGCGACTGGTGGTACCACATCGTGACCGAGTACAGCGACAAGCATGGCATGGTCTATCGGATGGCACGGGATCTTGAGGGGCCCTGGACGGCTCCGGTCGATGATGCCTTCGATGGCAGCGCCTACTACGCAGGCCGAACCTTCGAGCTCAACGGCAAGCGTGTTCTCTTCGGCTGGGTGGCCACCAAGGAGAACGACGATGATGCCGCCAACTATGAGTGGGGTGGCACCTTTGTGCCGCATCAGGTCTACCAGCGTCCTGATGGATCCCTCGGTGTGCAACCGGTGGATACGCTTTGGGATTCCTTCGCCGACCGCCGGTCCCTGCCCGATCTTGAGCTGCACTCCGATGGTGGCAGGACCGAGCAGGTCCTGGCTCGTGGATGCGGTGACCTGATCGCCCTGGAGGCGGACGTGCGCTTTTCCGAAGGTACGCGTTCCCTGGGGTTGCGGATCTACGAGAACGAGGAAACCGGGGAATCCTATCAGTTCCACTTCAAGGTGGGGGAGAACCGCTACCTGTTCGAGGGCAATCCCAACTATCCCTGGTTCACCAACATGAACATCGGCCTGGAGCGCCCCATTCAACTTGAGGCGGGCCGGGACTACCACCTGCAGCTTGTCGTTGACGACACCATCGCCACACTCTATGTGGATGGGGTGGCCCTCAACGCAAGGATGTACCACCACTATGGTGACAGCCTGGGTCTGTTCGTCACGGAAGGTGGCCTGCAGGTGTCCAACGTATCCGTATCCACCAAACTGAAGGAGGGGTAAGACCCGGAGAAAAGCCGTCGGAGCCGGTGTCCGTCGATGAAGTCCGACACCGGCCCATCTCACACAGGCCGGCATCAGTGCCTGTGTCTATTTAGCTTAAGCGTTTATTCATGACCATGACGGTCAGGAGTAATTCGCCCGATAAGGTAGTCGGTCACAAAAGTGATGGAGTGAATCATGAGGAAAAGCATCAAAGCCCTGGCTGTCCTTGGGGTACTGACCATGTCTGTGAGCGGCCTGGCCGCCTGCGGTGGTTCCCAGGCCAGCGCCGACAAGGGGCACGTCTACTACTTGAGCGCCAAGCCCGAGCAGCAGGATGAATTCAAGGATCTGGCCAAGCAGTTCACCAAGGATACCGGCATACCGGTCGATGTGTCGGTGGCCTCTTCCGGCACCTACGAGCAGTCGCTCAAGAGCGAGCTGGCCAAGTCCAACGCCCCGACCATGTTCGATGTGGACAACAACGATTTCCAGAACTGGTCCGGGTACTACAACGACATGTCCAAGACCGGCATCTACAAGGATCTGAAGAACCAGGACTTCGCTCTGAAGCTCGACAATAAGGTCATCGCGGTGCCCTACGTCATGGAGCGTTACGGAATCATCTACAACAAGTCCCTGATGAAGCAGTACTTCTCCGCAGACTGGTCCTCGATCAAGTCCATCGAGGAAATCGATAACTTCAAGGCCCTGAAGACCGTCGCTGATGAGATTCAGGATCACAAGGACGCCCTTGGTGTCAAGGGTGCCTTCAGTTCGGCCGGTTTCGACTCCAGCTCCAGCAAGCGCTTCGGCGATCAGCTGGCCCACATCCCGGTCTATTACGAGTACAGGGATCAGAACACCGAGGAAGAGCCGCCGACCATCTCCGGCAAATACATGGACAACTTCAAGAACATCTTCGATCTCTACCTGAAGGACTCCACCACCAAGCCCTCCCAGCTTTCCAGCGCCACCATGGATGACTCCAACAGCGAGTTCTCCACAAAGCAGGCCGTATTCCTCCAGAACGGCTCCTGGGGGTATCCCCAGATCAAGGACCAGGATGTCCCCGACGAGGACATCGGTGTGCTCCCCATCTATATGGGTGTACCCGGTGAGGAGAAGCAGGGTCTGACCGTCAGCTTCATGTACTTCGCCACCAACAACAAGTCCTCGGAGAAGGACAAGGAGGCCACGAACCAGTTCCTCGATTACATCCTCAACAATGACGATGCCAGGAAGATCGTGACCGACGACATGGGCTTCGAAACCCCCTTCAAGTCCTACGAAAAGGCCGGCTTCAAGTCCAAGAACCCGGTCCAGCGCGCCAATGATGCCTATGCCAAGGCCGGCGACTACGACACGGTCATCCATCCTCTGCCCTCCGCCCAATGGGTGGCTTCGCTGAGCGACGCCATGCTGGAGTATGCCCAGGGGACCGGTGACTGGGCCAAGGTCAATACCGCCTTCGTGGACGGCTGGGCCACCGAGTACAAGACCACGCACTGAGGAATCCACCGGATCGGCCGTCCGGAGACTGTGCGGCCGGCCGATCCGGACTCCTCTTTATCGGGTGGTGTTTCATTGAGAAGATTGGGAGGTTCCCATGATTTCCATGGTAGGTAAATCAATCAGGCGTTGGTGGGCGCTCTTCACCATCCCCACCCTGGCGGCTTTCGTCGTTGGATTCGTGGTGCCGTTCGTCATGGGTATCTGGCTGAGCCTGTGTCGGTTCACGACGGTGACCGACGCCTCCTTCATCGGTCTGGGGAACTACTCCCAGGCCATCTCGGATCCGGAGTTCTGGCATTCGATGCTCTATACGCTGGCCTTCACCGTCGTGACCACCGTCATCATCAACGTTCTGGGATTCGCTGTGGCCTACATGCTGACCAAGGCCATCCGGGGGGCCAACATCTTCAGGTCGGTCTTCTTCATGCCCAACCTGATAGGCGGCATCATCCTGGGGTATATCTGGCTGCTCCTGCTCAATGGGGTCCTCGGCAGGTGGGGGCGTTCCATCACCTACTCGGGGGTATATGGCTTCTGGGGCATGGTCATGCTCTACTGCTGGCAGCAGATAGGCTACATGATGATCATCTACATAGCCGGGTTGCAGTCCCTGCCGGGTGACGTGATCGAGGCCGCCTCGGTCGACGGGGCCAATGGACGGCAGCGTCTGTTCCATATCACCCTGCCGCTGATGATGCCCTCCATCACGGTGTGCACCTTCCTGACCATGACCAACGGCTTCAAGATGTTCGACCAGAACCTGGCCCTGACCAACGGCGCCCCCTCCAATACCTCCGAATTGCTGGCCCTGAACATCTACCGGACCTTCTACGGACGGACGGGCTTCGAGGGTGTGGGGCAGGCCAAGGCCGTGATCTTCTTCGTGATCGTGGCCATCATCGCGGTCATTCAGAACCGACTCACCACCAGTAAGGAGGTGGCGGCATGAGCGGCAAGGTCAAGCACTCCTGGCTCTGGACCCTTTTCTTCACCCTGGTGTCCCTGCTGTGGATATTCCCCATCGTTCTGGTGGTCATCAACTCGTTCAAGAACAAGGCCTACATATCCCGTGATGCCTTTTCCATACCGACCGGACGGGCCTTCGTCGGCTTCCAGAACTACACCAGGGGAGTGGACCGGACCAATCTCCTGGCCAGCTTCGGTTGGACGGTCGTGGTGACCGTCGGTTCCGTCCTCCTGATCCTGCTCTGCACCTCCATGTGCGCCTGGTGGATCGTCAGGGTCAACAACTGGGCCGCCAAAGGCTTGTATCTGCTCTTCCTCTTCAACATGATCGTGCCCTTCCAGATGGTCATGTTCACGCTTTCCAAGCTCGCAGACATGTTGGGGCTCAATACCCCCTGGGGTCTTTGGATTGTATATCTGGGGTTCGGTGCGGGTCTGGCCGTCTTCATCTTCACCGGTGTCATCAAGGGCATACCCCAGGAGCTGGAGGAATCGGCCATGATTGATGGCGCCAGCATCCCGAGAACCTTCTTCGGCATCGTGGTTCCGATTATGAAGCCGTCGATTGTGTCGGTGGCGATTTTGGAGGCCATGTGGATTTGGAATGACTTCCTGTTGCCGTATCTGACGTTGGATATGCGCAGGTACAAGACGATGAGTATCGCCATCCAGTATCTGAAGGGCGGGTACGGCAGTGTCGACATGGGTGCGATGATGGGTTGCCTGGTCCTGGCCATCATCCCGATCGTGGTCTTCTATCTGATCTGCCAGAAGTACATCATCAAGGGAGTCCTCGCAGGAGCCGTCAAAGGCTGAGCGGTTTCCTGGTTGGTGGTTCAAGGAGGGGCGGCCCCGGAGAATATCCCCGGGGCCGCCCCTCCTTGAACTCTGTAACGGACCGTCTTATCGGTTCTCGCCCGCGGGGCGAAGAACCCAGGCGGTGGTGTCCTGGGGCAGTCGGCCGTTCTCAAGCGGACCGGATGTCAGGACCGGTTCGCCCTCGGGCAGGTCCACGGGCTCTTCCGAGAAGTTGGTCAGGCAGACCAGCTCCCCCGCTGCTCCGTTCATCGTCGCCGCACGCCGATAGGAGAGGATGCCGGCCTCCTGGGTCAGGGCCTGCACGGTGGTGTCCCCGGTCGGCGTGAGCAGCTGGGCGCGCAGTTGCAAGGCCCTGCGGTAGAGATTGAGCATGGACTCGGGGTCCTGATCCTCATGGTCCACTGCAAAGTCCTCGAACCATAGCGGCTGGGGCAGGTGGGGGTCTGCGCAGTCCGAACCATCGGAGCGTTTGGCGGGCGAGAACCCGAAGGATGCACCCTGTCCGAAGGCAGGATCCCAGTCGCTCGGTGCGGGCTTGTCCCCCGCCTCCCAGGGAAGGGGAACCCTGCAACCGTCACGGCCTTTTTCGATATACTGCCGGCTGGTCCGGTGCGGAGTGGGGTCCTCCAGGCGGTCCCAGGGGATATCGGGAACCTCGAACAGACCCAGCTCCTCGCCCTGGTAGATGTATACGGAGCCGGGCAGGGCTGCTTCCAGCGCGAATCCGGCCCTGGCCCGCTTGGTTCCGAGGGGCCGATCCTCCCTGTAGGACTGCCCGTTTCGCAGGAGCCAGTCCTTGCCCAGCTGGTGGTAGTTGACGCTGTCGACCTGGGGAAGGGCGTAGCGGGTGGCCTGCCTGATCACGTCGTGGTTGCTCATGACCCAGGTGGTGGTCGATCCCGATTCGTCGGCCGAGACCAGGCCCTCATCGATGGCCCGGTAGAGGGCATCGCACTCCCAGTTGGCCTTGGCGAACTCGAAGTTGAATACCTGCCCAAGCTCCTCCTCGGATGCATAGAGGTGCTGATGTTCGGGCACGACCCATGCCTCGCCCACCGCGAACCGGTGGGGCTGGTACTCGTTGAACACCTGCCGCCACTCCCGATATATCTCGTGTACGTCGGGCCTGTCCCAGAGGGGGTGCTCGTAGTTGTGGTATTCGGACTGCTGCTGGATGGGCCAACGGTCCAGTTCCGCCAGTGGCCTGCTGTCCAGGTCCTTGGCCAGACCATGCGCCACGTCGATGCGGAAACCATCGGTGCCGTGATCCGACCAGAAGCGGAACACGTCCTTGAATTCCTCGTGGACATCAGGGTTCTTCCAGTTCAGGTCCGGCTGTTCCTTGGCGAAGATGTGCAGATACCACTCGCCGTCGTCGACCTGCTCCCAGGCCGATCCGCCGAAGAGCGACATCCACCCGTTCGGGGGCAGCTCGCCGTGCTCCCCCCTGCCCTTGCGGAAGATGTAGCGATCTCGTTCCGCGGAGCCCGCCCCTGCGGCCAGGGCCTGGCGGAACCACTTGTGCTGGTCCGAGGTGTGGTTGGGGACTATGTCGACGATGATCTTGAGTCCGGAATCGTGGGCGGCCTGGACCATCTGGTCGAAGTCGTCCATGGTGCCGAGCCGAGGGTCCACGTTCTTGTAATCCATCACGTCGTAGCCGCCGTCGGCCAGTTCGGAGGGGTAGAAGGGGGAGAGCCACACGGCATCAACCCCCAGGTCCTTCAGATACCCCATCTTCTCGGTGACTCCGCGGATGTCGCCGATTCCGTCGCCGTTCACGTCCTTGAAGCTCCGCGGGTATATCTGGTATACGACTGCCTGCTTCCACCAGTCATCGCTGAGGTTATTGTCTGTCATTGCTGTTTTCCTCCTTGAAATCCAGTTGGGTTGACATGCGAGGGTGCCCCGACTGCTGACAACGATATCAAGTGCTATACCCATCCAGGAAGCAGCGGTGTGGAGTCTCCATGATTTATCTATTTACTGGCTATGCTCGCCCATTTGCAATCTGGAATGCAATCTGGAATTCAGCAACCGTGGCTATTCCTACTGCAAACGTTGTCTATTACAGAAAATCGACCTGGGAGGAGTCGTTTCCGGGAGGACTGGTGAAAGGCGGGAATAATATTTGCGCAAGGAAGTTGAGTGATGTAGGCTCAAGTTTCGGAGTGGTCAGGTTGGCTGCTTGCCGGGACCGACGCGAGTCGGCCATCGGGACCACGAACGAAGCGCGAGTGGAAAACGTAGAAGACACCTGGTGCAGGGCATGGGTCCTGTACCGGAACTCATCAGGAGGTCATGAGTATGGGACGTGCAGTTGGCATCGATCTGGGAACCACCAATTCCTGCATTGCAACACTTGAAGGTGGCGAGCCCACGGTCATCGTGAACGCCGAGGGTGCCCGCACCACACCGTCGGTGGTGGCATTCAGCAAGTCCGGCGAGATTCTGGTCGGTGAGGTGGCCAAGCGTCAGGCCGTCACCAACGTCGACAGGACCATCAGCTCGGTCAAGCGCCACATGGGTACCGACTGGACCGTCGAAATCGACGGCAAGAAGTGGACCCCCCAGGAGATTTCGGCCCAGATCCTGATGAAGCTCAAGAGGGATGCCGAATCCTACCTGGGCGAGGCTGTCACCGACGCGGTCATCACCTGCCCTGCCTACTTCAATGACGCACAGCGTCAGGCCACCAAGGACGCCGGCAAGATTGCCGGACTGAACGTCCTGCGCATCATCAACGAGCCCACCGCCGCGGCCCTGGCCTACGGCCTGGAGAAGGGCAAGGAGGACGAGCGCATCCTGGTCTTCGATCTGGGTGGCGGCACCTTCGATGTCTCCCTGCTGGAGATCGGCAAGGACGACGACGGCTTCTCGACCATTCAGGTCCAGGCCACCAACGGCGACAACAAGCTGGGTGGTGACGACTGGGATCAGAAGATCATCGACTGGCTGGTCGGCGAGGTCAAGAACAAGTACAACGTGGACCTCTCCAAGGACAAGATTGCCCTGCAGAGGCTGAAGGAAGCGGCCGAGCAGGCCAAGAAGGAGCTGAGTTCCTCCTCTTCCACCAACATCTCCATGCAGTATCTCGCCATGACCCCCGACGGAACCCCCGTCCACCTGGACGAGAGCCTGACCAGGGCACGTTTCGAGGAGATGACCTCCGACCTGCTGGGTCGTTGCCGCACGCCGTTCAATAACGTGCTGCACGATGCCGGCATCGCGATCCAGGACATCGACCACGTGGTGCTGGTCGGTGGTTCCACCCGTATGCCCGCCGTCAAGGACCTGGTCAAGGAACTGACCGGCGGCAAGGAGGCCAACCAGACCGTCAACCCCGATGAGGTCGTGGCCGTCGGTGCCGCCGTCCAGTCGGGCGTCATCAAGGGCGACCGTAAGGATGTCCTCCTGATTGACGTGACCCCGCTTTCCCTGGGTATCGAGACCAAGGGCGGAATCATGACCAAGCTGATCGACCGCAACACGGCCATCCCGACCAAGCGCTCCGAGGTGTTCTCGACCGCTGAGGACAACCAGCCCTCCGTGCTGATTCAGGTCTACCAGGGTGAGCGTGAATTCGCCCGTGACAACAAGCCCCTGGGCACCTTCGAGCTGACCGGTATCGCCCCGGCACCCCGTGGTGTTCCTCAGATCGAGGTCACCTTCGATATCGACGCCAACGGCATCGTGCACGTCTCCGCCAAGGACAAGGGCACCGGCAAGGAACAGTCCATGACCATCACCGGCGGATCTGCCCTGCCCAAGGACGAGATCGACCGCATGGTCAAGGAGGCCGAGTCGCACGAGGCTGAAGACAAGCAGCGCCGTGAGGATGCCGACACCCGCAACGCCGCCGAGTCCGCCGCCTACCAGACCGAGAAGCTGGTCAACGACAACAAGGACAAGATCTCCGATGAGGTCGCCAAGGAGGTCACCGACAAGGTCAACGCCCTGAAGGAGGCCCTCAAGGGTGACGACATGGACAAGGTCAAGAACGCTCAGAGCGAACTGATGACCTCTGCCCAGAAGATCGGTGAGGCCCTCTACTCCCAGCAGGCGGCTGAGCAGGCCGCAGGAACCGCCGGGGACGGGTCCGCCCAGGCCTCCGATTCGTCCGATGACGACGTGGTTGATGCCGAGGTCGTGGATGACGACAAGAAGAAGGACGGCGAGTGATATGTCAGCCTTCGATAAGGATGACTATCTGAGTGGCATGGATGATGCCGAGTCGCTCAAGGGCGACACGGCATCATCCGGCCGGGCCGGGGGTGCGCCTGGCAACGGATCCGGGCAGTCCTCGGATGACCAGGCCGGCAGGGGGCGTCATGCCGCCAGGCCGGCAGAGGGTCAGGAGTCCGATGCCCAGACTTCCGAAGGCCAGGCCTCGTCTGCCCAGGCAAGGGGCAGGCATCAGGCTCCCGCGGCGGATGCCGGAGCATCGGATGGTGATGGCGCAGGCCGGGATTCCGGACAGGGCCATGAAGGTCAGGCCGGTGAATCCGCAGGTGAAGACGACCTGACCCCACTGGGTAAGGCCAAGAAGGAAGCGGCCGACTACCTGGATGCCCTGCAGCGTGAGCGTGCTGAGTTCGTCAACTTCCGCAACAGGACCAAGAAGGAACAGGACCTCTTCCGCCAGCATGGCATCATCGATGTCCTGACCGCCCTCCTGCCTGCCCTGGACGACATCGATCGGATCAGGGAGCACGGCCAGATGGACGATTCCTTCCAGGCCGTCGCCGCCAAGATCGACAAGACCTTCGAGAAGTTCGGGGTCGAGAAGTTCGGCGAGAAGGGCGAGGACTTCGACCCCACCAGGCACGAGGCCATCCTGCACAAGCCGGATTCCGAGGCCAGCAAGGAGACCGTTGACACGGTCGTCGAGGCCGGCTATCGAATTGGAGACAGGGTGATTCGGGCTGCCAGGGTAGTGGTGGTATCGCCAGAGCAATAGGCGACCGGTGATTGTGGACGATCCACATGGCGAACCGACGTCCGGAGTGTGCGGCGGCGAGGCGGGAATCTCCGCCCGCCGCCGCGCGCACAGATGACGGTTCTCAATCCGATATTCGTTACTTATGAGGAAAGGAGACATGGATGGCTGAGAATGAGTGGCTGAGCAAGGACTATTACAAGGTCCTTGGTGTCTCCAAGGACGCCAGCGATGCGGAAATCACCAAGGCATACCGCAAGCTTGCCCGCAAATACCATCCCGATCTCAATAAGACCAAGGAGGCCGAGGAGAGGTTCAAGGAAATCTCCGAAGCCTATGACGTGCTCAGCAACAAGGAGCAGCGTCAGAAGTATGATGCCATTCGCCAGTTCGGCATGGGAGGCGCTCGCTTTTCCGGAGGATCAGGCCAGAGCGGATTCAGTACCGATGCCTTCTCCGACATCTTCGGCTCCATGTTCGGGGCCGGTGGAGCACCGGGTAGTGGTGGAATCCACTTCGGTACAGGAGGGGGTCAGCCCGGCTTCTCCGATATCTTCTCCACCTTCGGTGGCGGAGGGGCCGCGGGCGGCAACCCGACGGGATTCAGCGGGTACGAGACCCGGCAGGAGGCCAGGCCCGTCAAGGGGCAGGACCGTAACTCCTCAATCAGTCTCTCCTTCCGGCAGGCCGTCAAAGGTGCCACGGTCTCGTTGAGCGTGGGCGGGTCCAAGTTCAAGACCCACATCCCGGCAGGGGTGCATGACGGGCAGAGGATTCGTCTTCCCGGCAAGGGTCGGCCCGGTAGCAACGGGGGCGCCAACGGTGATCTCTACCTGCAGATCAAGGTCGAGCCCAGCACCCGCTTCGGGATGGATGGCAAGGATCTGGTCATGGACCTCCCCGTCACCGTCTCCGAGGCTGCTTTGGGGGCCAAGGTCCAGGTACGTGATGTGGACGACCAGGTGGTCGCCTTCAAGGTGCCTGCCGGATCGTCCAGCGGCGATCAGGTCAGGGTGTCCGGCCATGGGGTTCAGGACAGGCGAGGCAACGGCGATCTGGTTGGCAGAATCAGGATACGGATGCCCGACAGACTCGGGTTGGCCCAGAAAAAGGCCATGCGTGAATTCGCCAAGGCCAGCCAGGACTTTGATGCCCAGGTGGCTGATGACCGCATGAAGATCTGAAGGCCGATTCATCGGCAACTTGTACCAGCCCCTCCCGGTCCCCTCCGGGAGAGGGCCTGGCACAGGTTGTGCGGAGAGGATCCGATTGTGGTGTGGGGGAACGGAAAGGGGATGAAGATCATGACACGGATAGACAGGGAGACCAGGCAGATGTACCTTGCCTGTGCCCAGGCCCTGGTCCGGGACCAGGTGAACCTGGATGCGGCTGATGACGCCGGCATGGACATCGAGCTTCCGGTCTTCAGTGTGGGTCAGGTGGCGACCCTAGCCGACATTCACCCGCAGACCCTCCGCCAGTATGACCGCCTGGGCCTGGTTGTGCCCGAACGGACCGAGGGGGGAGCGCGGCGTTACTCACTGCGTGACTTGGACCGGCTGACCCAGGCCCAGCATCTGAGTCAGGATGAATCCATCAACCTGGCAGGGGTGACCAGGATCCTGGCTCTGGCCGAGGAGAACCGCCAGTTGCGGCGGCAACTCAGACGTTCCAGGCAGGCCGAAGGCCCCAGCATATTCGCTGCCGCGGCGGATGGCCGGGTGGTCGAAATCAAACGTTCCGATAGCGCCCGCTTGTGGCGACAGGAGATAACGCACGAATACGGGCAATACTCGACCGGTGATTCCACCCATGGCGACAAGCCGCAGATGACCACCTCCAAGTCGCTGATTATCTGGGGGATGCACTCCTGACCCGCCGAGTCGGTTCCCTGCTCTGTGGTATTGTTGACAGGTTAGCCGCTTCCACTCAGGAATGCGGTTGATCGTCGCCTGAATGCTGTGATTGCCGGGAAATGCTGATTGCTTCCGCGAAATCCTCTGCTTTGCTCGCGGCTCGCGGGCTATCAACCGATGTGCCCGTCGTATTTCCCACTCGAAAGGCCATCCTTGACATCTCACGTCATGCCTGAAACTGAAACTTCAACTACCGCAGGGTCCAAGGCCGGCACGACCTTTGCCGACCTGGGCGTTCCCGATGCCCTGGTCAGGGTGCTCGCAGCCGATGGGAAGACCGAGGCCTTCCCCATCCAGGAGGACACCCTGCCTGATTCCCTGGACGGACGCGACATTCTGGGGCGTGGCCGGACCGGATCCGGCAAGACCCTGGCATTCACGATTCCCCTGGTGGCACGCCTGGCTCTCGACGAGACCACCCTGCCGCAGGAGTCCAACGACTCCGACCGTGGCCGGGGCCGGAAGAACGTTCCGCATCCGAGGGGTCTGGTCCTGGCTCCCACCCGTGAATTGGCCAACCAGATCGATGAGGTCCTGACGCCCCTGGCCAATGCCTACCACATGAGGACCTGCACCGTATACGGCGGGGTTAAGCAGGGCCGGCAGGTCGATGCCCTGAAGCGCGGAGCCCAGATCGTCGTGGCCTGCCCGGGCCGCCTGGAGGACCTCCTCCAGCAGAGGGTGCTCTCCCTGGAATCCGTCAGCATCGCCGTTCTGGACGAGGCCGACGAGATGGCCGACATGGGCTTCCTGCCTGCGGTCGAGCGCATACTCACCCAGGTGAGGCCCGGTGGTCAGCGTATGCTCTTCTCCGCAACCCTGGACCATGGGGTGGATGCCGTGGTCAAGCGCTTCCTCAAGAACGCCAAGGTCCACGAGGTTGATTCGGCCACCCAGCAAGTGGACCAGATGACGCATCACATCTTCGAGACCACTCAGGACGCCAAGCACGACCTGGTCCGCCGTCTGGCCTCGGGCAAGGGCAAGCGCATCCTTTTCACCCGCACCAAGTTCCAGGCCAAGAAGCTGGCCAAGAACCTCATCACCAATGGCATCCCGGCCGCCCAGCTGCACGGCAACCTCTCCCAGAACCAGCGTGACCGCAATCTTGAAGCCTTCTCCAGGGGTGACGTCCGCGTACTGGTGGCCACTGATGTGGCCGCAAGGGGTGTTGACATCAGCGATGTGGATCTGGTGGTCCAGGTGGATCCGCCCGCGGACCCCAAGTCCTTCCTGCATCGTTCCGGCCGTACGGCCCGTGCCGGAAAAGCCGGTGATGTGGTCACCGTGGTCCTGCCCAACCAACGTCGCGACACCAAGCGGTTGCTCCGGATGGCCCATATCGATGCCAAACCCGTTCACGTCACGGCCTCCTCTCCCGAGGTCGGGGAACTCGTAGGCGCTGTGGCGGATCCCATTCAGGGATGGTCCCTGGAGTCCTCAACCCCAAGTCGCTCCGAAGGGGGTCGCAAGGAAGGCTCCCGCGGCCGCTCGTCGGGAGGTCGGGGTCGCTCGCGTGACCGTGACCGTAATCGTGACCGTGGGCGCGATCGTGGTCAGGACAGGAAATTCCGCGATGGTGGTTCCCGTCGAAGGGGTGACCGTTCCGGACGTTCGCGCAGGGAAGATGACTTTGCAAACCAGGAAGGCCCCATCGATGCCCGCACCCGTAGGGGTCGTGGAGGGAACCGCCGGGGAGACGGGGCGGCCTGGTCCGACGGTTCCGGACGTGGCCAAGGTGGCCGCAGGGGTGGCCGGGGCGCTGGCAGTGACAGGGCCTCCAGCAGGTCGGGTGGCTTCCAGCATGGACCCCATAGGCATCGCAGGGACTCCAACCCCTTCCGCTCCTCACGTAGCCGCTGATTGTACCAGAGGAACCGGGGCCTGCCCATTGGCCCCGGTTCCTCTGCGTATAGGGACCTGGTAGCATTGCAACTCGTGACCGGATTCGGTCACCGGAACAAAAACCGATGAGCGTGTCAAGAGAGACGCGCTGGGGAGAGAGAATAATGGGCGAAGATTCGCACAATTTTGATAACCAGGGATATGGCAGCCAGAATCCAGCCGATTCCGACGCACCCACCTACCCGGCAACAGGTGCGGGTCAATATGGGTATGGGCAGGAGTCTTCGGCTCCTATGGCCGGAGAGGCCTACGGGCAGCCCGCCTATGGCGCTGATCCCGTCCAGTATCCGCCTCAGGGCGACCCTCAGTTCAACGGTCAGCCCCAGGCTGCTCCGAAGGACGACTCCTACAGCGGCATGGCCATCACCGCCCTCGTTCTGGCCTTCCTCCTGCCTCTGGTTGGCCTGATCCTGGCGATTGTCAGCCTGGTCAAGTTCAACAAGGGGGATCGTCGCAAGGGCAAGGGCAAGGGCATGTCGATCGCGGCCCTGGTCATCTCCATTATCATGATGATCGGCTCCAACATCCTCGTCTACAACGTCATGAACAAGACGATGGATCAGGTCTCCCATTCAATCAGCCAGTCAGTCGGGGGAAGCAGTACTGGTAAGTACAAGAACATGCAGGACTGGATCGACAGGTCTCCTGATGTGCAGGAGTTCTACTCCACTATGGGCGGACAGCTCAAGCAGCAGAACGTCACCGCCACTCTGAAGGCCGATGGGGACGAGAAACTCGTCATCGACCTGAGCATGGAACTGCCTGAAGGGCAGGAGATTGACAGCGATGCCGCCGATCAGATCCTGGACCAGCCGGCTCTGAATACGAACATGACACAGCTGGCCAAGGAACTCAAGAAGGAGGGCTTCAAGCACCCCACTGTCGAGGTTGTCGTACACACGGCAGACAACTCCTTCAGCGCCAGCCAGGTCAACGATGAGAATGGCAAAGTGTCCTGATTGAATTTCTGAGAGGCCGGGCATACCACACTGGTTGTCCCGGCCTCTTTCATATTACCGATGGTAGTATTGCCATATGGCCGCGTGCATCGGCGTATCCGGTGCTCAGGTGCTTCCGGGGTTGTGCATCGAATGGTGTGCAGGAGAGGGGAAACCAAGGAAGCTGGTTTGCGCCGTCTTGACGGTAGGGGAATAAATCCGTCGATGTCCGCCGCTCCTGACTGGGCCGGTTTGGGCATCCTGCTGTTCGCTCTGTATACGCAGTACGGGCAACCTGATGCCTGTGGCAGTACCTGTGATGGAAACAGCTTGTTGCTCCGATTGTGATTCACATCGTGGCACTGGCGGAAAGAGAAGCAGATGAACAACGATTCGACCATGGACCCGCAGAACATCAATGCCGGGGCGAATGATGCCCAAGGATTGACTGATTCCGGCAGTGTCCCGGCGACCACTTCCAACCTGGGGGCAGAGCAGCAGCATGCCTCTTCTGTCGAATCGGGTGGGCAAGTGTCCGATGATGCCTATACGTGGGATTGCCTGCCTGCCTCGGAAGGGGAGGGTGCCCGACTTGATGCAGTGGCGGCTGATTCGCGGCCCGCAGCTGTGCAGGCTGGTTCAATGCCTACGCCCCCTCCGGTCAATTCGCGACCGGCTGCCCCTCAGGGTGAGCCACGGGTCGGGGCTCCTCAGGCCAACGCCCCGCAGGCAGGCTCGAATGTCAGCGGCCCCCATGCCGCTTCCCGTCCTGCTGTTCCTCAGGGCCAGGGACGGCCCGCCGCCATGCCGCATACTGCTCCGGTAGGTGCGCAACCTCAACCTGGGTATCCACAGGTTGCCCAGCCTGGCGGTCAGCGCTTCCAAGGGCCGCAGAATGGAGCGGGTCCTGCTCCTTTCGTACCCAATGCGGCAAGGCCTGCCTATCCTGCACCGGGTCCTTACCCGGCCCAGGCTCCATACATGGCTCAGAACCCTTATATGGGTCAGCCCCAGCAGGTTGCGCCGCCTGACGACCAGGAGAGCAAGGGGGCCAGTGGTCTCGCCATCACGTCACTGGTGCTGTCCCTGACTTGTTGGCCAATTGCCTTATTTGTCGCGCCTATCAGTTTCTTCACCGCGAAGAACAAGGCCAGCAAAAGACTTTCACAGGTCGCCTCGGCGCTCTGCCTTGTCTGGCTGCTCATCCTTATCTTCGTCGTATGGGGGCTGGTTACTATGGACAAAGAGCATAGGAAGCAGATATCGGAAAAGACCAGTGAGAGCAATTCCCAGAGCGTCTACGACGATAGTAGTAGCGAGTTGACTTCTGACGACGACTGGGAGAGCGGACTCCAGTATTCCGAGCATACTGAAGTAGAACCCATCTGTGACCTGAGCAATGGGTTGGAGTTTGCTGCCTAGAGGCAGTCGGCCAGGCATGGTTGGCGCGGTCGGTACTTATGTTGCCGGCCGTGCTGATCAGGAAGGTGCCGGAATCGGCTGATTGGCCAAAGGCCCTGTGGAGCTGAGGGTAGTCGAAACCCCGACCTCTTCGATGCGAACGAAGCGCTCTACCAACTGAGCTACAGCCCCAATCGTTGCCCGACCCTAGCCGAACAACAGAGGCTACTTTAGCGCGGGCTCCGCCCAAACGCAATTCGGGGCCGGAAGGCACCGAGAGGTGGCCGCGGCCCCAGATGGTCCAGCCAGGTACAGTAAGGCCCCGCTTATGCGGGGCCTTACTTGATTGTGCTGTTCCTACCGGATCTGGTCGGCCGCTTCTTCTGCCGATTCCGGTTCTGCTGTTCCGACATCCTCGCGTTTCCTGCCGAATCTTGCCTTGAGGAGCCCGATGACGGTGGGGAGGACGGAGATAACCAGGATAAGGATGATGACCAGTTCGAAGTGCTCCTGAACGGCCGGAATTCCGCCGAAGAAGTAGCCAAGAAGGGTGAAGATGGTCGACCAGATCAGGCCACCAAGGATGCTGAAGGGGGTAAACCGCCGCCACTTCATGCCTGAAATACCGGAGATGAAGGGCATGAAGGTCCTGATGAAGGGGAGGAATCGGCCCAGCACAACAGCCAGGGGTCCCCACTTGTCAATCAGATTTTCGGTCTTGGCGATACGCTCCGGTGTCAGCGATTTGACCTTGCCGGAGCGGACGATGGCCCGCCCGAAGAAGTGCCCGATGAAGTAGTTGCTCTGGTCGCCGATGAGGGGGGCCAGCCATACGATGGGCAGGAGGATGTCCAGCCTGAGCCCGCTGGAGGGATCGTGCGCGAAGACCCCTGCCGCGAAAAGGAGTGAGTCGCCGGGCAGGAAGGGCATAAAGACCACGCCGGTCTCTATGAAGATGATCAGAAAGATGAAGGTGTAGGTCGGCCCCAGTCCCATGGCGATCCACCCGGCAATGGCACTGCGGGGGTCCCTGAGTAGGTTCAAGAGCCAGTTGATGACACCCATGTATAAGACACCGTCCTGTCAGTCGAAGTCCTCGAAATGCAAAACCGACTCATACTCTAACAAGGCGTCCTCCATGTCCGCTGATTTCGGTGCATATCCTTGCCGGGACAACACAACCGGCCGCTTCTCCGGGCGAAAGGAATCGAAATTTGAGACTCGGAGGCCTGCTCGGTGGGACAATGGGCCGCGAGGTCGATGCTGCGCTGATGAAGACGTCGCATCGATTCCATGGTTGAAACCGATCGGCCCTCCGGTTCCAGGTACAAGGACGATAAAAGGGCTGGCACTGTCAAGGAAGAGGTGTGTGCATGAGCGAGACGAGTAGGTTTGCATTCCCGTCGGATTTCACCTGGGGGACGGCCACAGCCTCCTTCCAGGTGGAGGGGGCCACCAGGGAGGAGGGCCGGGCGGATTCCATCTGGGATACCTTCTGCCGGGAACCGGGGAGAATCCTCGACGGGTCGAACGGGGATCAGGCCTGTGACGAGTATCATCGCTACCCCGAAGACATCGCCCTGATGAAGGAGATGGGGGTGGGTGCCTACCGTCTCTCCGTTGCTTGGCCCAGGATCTTCCCCAGCGCCCGAGGTGGGGTGAATCAGGCCGGGTTGGACCATTACCGCCGGGTCCTCGACATGCTCCGTGAGGAGGGCATCAAGCCGGTGGTGACCCTCTACCACTGGGATCTGCCCCAGTACCTTCAGGATGCAGGAGGTTGGGCCAACCGGGACACGGCCAAGCGGTATGCGGAATATGCCGGAGTCCTTGCCGGGGCCTTCGGCGACTCCGTCGATACCTGGACCACCCTGAACGAGCCCTGGTGCACGGCCTATCTGGGGTACGGGAACGGTGTTCATGCACCGGGGATACGGGACTATGACCAGACCCTGGCAGCCGTTCATCACCTGAACCTGGCCCATGGGCTGGGGGCCCAGGCCATCCGAGCCGAGCTGGGCGACAAGGCCCGTGTTTCGGTCACCTTGAACCTGCAGGTGACTCGGGCCCAGTCGCAGAGCGAAGAGGACCGTGCGGCCAAGATCAGGGCGGACCTCTTTGCCAATGAGGTCTGGCTCGGCCCCATGCTTGCCGGGACCTATGACCCGCGCATCAGGGAGGCGGCCCAGGGGGTCACCGACTGGAGATTCGTCCAGGAGGGCGATCTGGAGACCATCCACCAGCCACTCGACGTGCTCGGTATCAACTACTACTCAACCACGTACGTGCAGGCCAGCCATGGTGAAGACAGCCCGGCCAGGGCGGCGGTCGGTCCCCAGGGAAGCCTGCCCGACCAGGAGGCCAATGCCATGCCGGCCCAGGAGTCGGTGGAGACCCTGCCGCCCCGAGGTGAACTGACGGCCATGGGTTGGAATCAGGAACCCCAAGGTCTGACGGACCTCCTGCTGGAGGTCTCCCGCCGATTCCCGGACCTGGACTTGATGGTGACCGAGAACGGTTCCGCCTGGGAGGATGAGGTCAGCCCCGATTCCTCGCAGGCCAAAGGGAAGATAGTGCATGACCCGAAGCGGGTGGTCTATCTGGAGCAGCATATCGGAGCCGTGGCCGATGCCATTCGGGACGGGGCCAGGGTAACCGGTTACTTCGCCTGGTCCCTGCTTGACAACTTCGAATGGGCCCTTGGTTACACCAGGCGGTTTGGGCTGATCCGTGTGGAGTACCCGACCCAGGAACGAATCTGGAAGGACTCCGGTCTCAGGTACGCGCAAATCGTCAGGGATAACGCCATCTAGACTGTGGATTTCCGGTCAGGCCCGCTACGTTCTCCGACCCGATGGCAGGTTCTCGGGTCGGAGAACGTAGCGGGCCTTGTTGATGGACTATATCCAGCTGGGCAGCCACATATGGATGCGCCAGAACCAGTAGGGAACCGGCATCGCGGTCCAGAGGGGGTAGAAGAAGAGCGAGGTCAATCCAATGATGATCAGTGTCGTCCACATCATCTGCCGATAGAGCGTGCGGCTGATGTTGTGGCGGGCCCAGTTGGCCATGTAGCAGATTCCCAGCACCATCCAGGGCAGGATGATGATGGAGTAGAAGGTGAAGGTGGTCCGGTTCAGGTACTGGTACCAGGGGAGCCACCCTCCTATGAGGCCGGCCATGGTAGCCCAGAGTCGCCAGTCGCTCCTGTCGGCGCGCAGGCAGAGACCGATGCCGAGAACGATGCAGATGGAACCCAGCCACCAGATCAGGGGGTTGCCCAGGGAGGTGACCGCCACGACGCACGGGGAGTCCGGGCTGATGGCGCACAGGCCGGGGTGGTCGGTGAGCTTCTGCCAGTAGAAACTGGTCGGCCGTGTCTGCAGGGGCCAGGTCAGCGGGCTCGACATGTAGGGGTGCGCCGCATCCAGGGTGGTGTGGAACCGCCACATTTCGCGGTGGTACTCGACCAGGGATCGCAACCCCTCGGGCAGCCAGGTCAGGCCCTGTCCGGGGTGGCTGGCCGCCCACCCATGCATGTAGGAATCGTCGTGCCTGAACCATCCGGTCCAGGATGCCAGATAGGTGCCGGCCCAGATGGGGATCATGACCAGGGCTGCGGGAATCCCGTCCTTGAAGATGCCGGCCTTGAACCAGCCTCCATAACCGACCTTATGCCGCTCCCAGGCGTCCCAGATTACGGATATCAGGGCAAAGGCCGCGAAGAGGTAGGCGCCGGACCACTTGGTGCCGGTTGCCAAGCCAAGGAAGATGGCGGCCCAGGTTCTCCACCAGGACCAGGCGATGAAGGGACCGGTGGTGTCGGTGTACAGGGCCTTGTTGTCCTCGTCCATCTCCTCCGTGAGCCAGGGGATGGCGGTGCGGACCCGGTAGTGAATCTTCTCGATTCGCCAGTCCACCCGCCAGGAGGCGCGAAGTCGGGCCCGGGCCCAGTCGCGGTGCCCCAGGAGGCAGAGGAAGGCGGCCAGGGCGAAGATCATGAGGAAGTTGTCCAGGAGACTGGTGCGGCTCATGACGATGCCCAGGCCATCGATGGACATGAGGAAGCCCGCCATCATGGCGATGGGCAGGTTGCGGAAGAGCCTGAGAGCCACCCTGCAGAGAAGAAGAATGGCGATGGTGCCGGCAAGGGCGGTGGCGGCCCTCCAGGCAAAGGGATTTTCGGCCCCTCCGAAGAGTTTCAGCCCCAGGGCGATGCACCACTTGCCGACAGGTGGGTGGACCACATATTCGGCGGAATTCAACCACTGGTTCACATTGCCCTGGGCAAAGGCCTGGTCGATGGGGATGTTGCCGGGAGATAGGGTTTTGGGCCAGTTCCGGGGTTCTCCGGTCTGCAACATCGCCCAGGAGTCCTTGACGTAATAGGTCTCGTCGAAGACGATGGCGTGTGGGGTGCCGAGTCTGATGAAGCGAAGAAGGCCGCCGAAGAGGGCCATGAGGGCACATCCCAGCCATTCTCGCTGCCGTACCGTCAGGTTCTGCAGGCTCCGGACTCCGCGCAGCTGTCGGAACCGCCGTCCGGGTATGGGTAGAGAACCCATGCGACGGGCGGCACGCCGGCCATGTCTGGCGGAGTGATGCTGCGAAGAATAACTGACGGTGGCTGTCATCATCACCAAGAGTAGGCATACTGGAAGCATGATGAGGCATGAAGAACAATCTCTTTCCCGGACCAACAAATCCTTGCCGGAAAAGGGCGTGGCGGCGGGTACGGAAGCGGAGGGCAAATCCGCCTATGTCCCCGGCGGAACCCTGGTCCTCGCGGCCACTCCCATAGGCAATGTCGGCGACGCCTCCACCCGGTTGGCCGCCCTTCTGGAGTCGGCCGACCTGGTGGCTGCCGAGGATACTCGCCGGCTCTACGACCTGGCCAACAGGTTGGGTGTACGGGTATCGGGGCGGGTGGTGGCCTACCATGACCACAACGAGGACCACATGGCCGACCCGATTCTTGACCAGGTGTCCGATGGGGCCTGCGCCCTGGTCGTCTCGGATGCTGGTATGCCCACCATCAACGACCCGGGTATGTCCATTGTCCGGCAGGCCATCAAACGGGGGATTCCCGTTACCTGCGCACCGGGGCCCAGCGCCGTCCTTGATGCCCTGGCCCTTTCCGGACTGCCCACGGACCGATTCTGTTATGAGGGATTCCTGCCCAGACGCCACAGTGAACGTCTCCGCCATCTGCGCTCGCTGCGGAATGAACCGCGGACCATGGTCTTCTACGAGACCACCCACAGGATTGACCAGGCCATGGAGGATTTGGAGGAGGTCTTCGGTGCGGATCGACCCGTGGCCCTCTGCCGGGAGTTGACCAAGGACCATGAGCAGGTTCGGCGGGGGACCCTTGCCCAGATTGTCGAATCCCTGACCCAGGACCCGCCCCGGGGCGAGATGGTCCTGGTGGTGGCTGGTGCCGACCCCGACCAGGTCAGGGCGGAGAGTCCTGAAGTCCTCTCGGATCAGGCCCTGGCTGTCTTGGCCAAGCGGCGGGCCGACGAGGAGGGGATCAGGATCAAGGATGCCATCGCTCGGGTGGTGGCCGAGCATCCACTGCCGGACGGTTCCCTTCCCAACCGCAAGAAGGTCTACGCGGCTACCCTGGATGACCGCCAGGAAAATTAGGGAGCGGCGACCGTGGCTTGCGGTCGAAAGTGATGCGGTCGGCGCCTGGTACGACCGCATCCTTATGAGTTCCCGAGGAGGATATCAAGGGACCGTTTGACCCCAGGGCCTCCGAGCTGGGAAACGGTTTCCAGCAGTGCCGGGGTGGCGGCCGGATTGGCGGCCAGCCAACGGCGTAGTTCGGGGTGATTCCGGGCTATGGACCAGAGGACCTCCGGTGGGGTATCCGGGTCGGTGGCCATGGCGGGAGTGGGTACCAGAGGCGGTTCCGGAGGCCCGGGTCCGGGACTCCTGTCGGGTTGGGCGTAGGTGGCCCTGCCGACCGCTGAAATCCTCCCGGCCCTGTTCTGATGATTCCTCCCGCGACGGTTATTCAGGTGGCCTCGGCCCAAGAGGGTTGAGAGCGGGGTGGCCCGGCGACCGGACCCCTGCCGATGGTGGCGGCCGGACATCAGAGGAGGTCCTTCAGGTCCGTGAAGATTCGCACTCCAGTGGCGTGGCCGGGCCATCGGGGGTTGGCGGACAACAGGTCCAGGCATTCCGGGCAGCTGATCCGGTAACGGTCCATGAGTTCAAGAATCCGCTCCTTGCGGGAGAACCCGTTAAGGGGGTCGGCCTCCTCACAGGCCAGGTCACAGGCGGTCCATAAGGGGGAGGTCACCCAGAGTTCGCCCACCCGCATCAGGTATTGGGGGTTGAGCTTACGGTTGTGGGGCCGGAGGGGGCGTCCCAGGACTGGTGCGCGGAAGTGGGAGTTGGAGATGATGTCGAGTGCCTCAGGGAACTCTCCGCTCATCCAGACCCAGAGGGCCAGGGACCCGCAGGCGGCCGCCCCGAAGGGGAGTAGGGGGTTGACGATTGAGGCCCGACCGAAGATGCCACCTGCCGCCTCGTTCAGATAGCAGGTTGACCTGTCGAGGACGGTGACGATGCCAAGCCGGACAAGCAGGGCAAGGCTCAGTCGCCCAGGCAGGTCGTCAATGTGTATCAGCCCTGGCTGTGCGGGGAGAGCCGGCGTATCAGGGGGCGCGTCGGCAGGGCCGGTTGCGGTTCCCTGGTGTGCTCCTGTCCCCCTACCTGACCTGGTTGCCGTTCCGGTTGATTGGTTGGAGGCAAGATTCGCCCCGACTGGTGACAAGGTCCGGTTTCCCCCGAAAACGTGTTCGCGAGTCATGGCCACGACCCTACGGAGGATTACAGGGCGGTTCGAAGGTTGCTTGAGGGAAGGGCGGTTGTGGATAAGTCCGGCGGCAAAAGTGGCTGCGGTGTACGGAACGAGGCAGGGAAGAAACCGTGTGGATGAAAGGCTGAAACGCACGTCGGGACCGCCCGGTTGTAGGCCGAAAACGATACCCTTGCAACTATGAGTCATATTCTTGTTTCCGTCGCCTGGCCCTACGCAAACGGGCCCCGTCATATCGGTCACGTGGCCGGATTCGGCGTACCTTCCGATGTATATGCCCGATATGAGCGCATGAAGGGCAACGACGTCCTCATGGTCTCCGGGACCGATGAACACGGCACCCCCATCCTGGTCGAGGCCGATGCCGAGGGTGTGGGCCCCCAGGAAATCGCGGACCGTTACAACCGGGTCATCGCCAAGGACCTCTGCAACCTGGGTCTGAGTTATGACCTCTTCACCCGCACGACCACGGGCAACCATGAGCATGTGGTCCAGGAGCTCTTCAAGCAGTGCCTGGAGAACGGATACATCTACGAGGGCACCCAGAAGGTCGCCATTTCGCCATCGACCGGTCGTACCCTGCCCGACCGTTATATCGAGGGAACCTGCCCCATCTGCGGTGCCGATGGGGCCCGTGGCGACCAGTGCGACAACTGCGGCAACGAGCTGGACCCGGACGAGCTGCTCAACCCTGTTTCCAAGATCAACGGTGAGACCCCCCGCTTCGAGGAGAGCCGGCACTTCTTCCTGGACCTTCCTGCTTTGGCCGAGGCCAACCTTGCCTGGCTGAAGACCCGGGAGGGCTGGAGGAGCAACGTCCTCAACTTCTCCCTGGGGCTCTTCAAGGAGGTCAAGCCCAGAGCCATCACCCGTGACATCGACTGGGGCATACCGGTACCCGTGGATGGCTGGATCGACAACCCCAACAAGAAGCTCTACGTCTGGTTCGATGCGGTCATCGGCTACCTGTCGGCCTCCATCGAGTGGGCCCGCCGCCAGGGTGATCCCGAGGCCTGGCGCAAGTGGTGGAACGACCCGGAAGCCCCCGGGTACTACTTCATGGGCAAGGACAACATCACCTTCCATTCCCAGATCTGGCCCTCCGAGCTTCTGGCGTACAACGGCAAGGGGTCGAAGGGAGGCGAGGCCGGCGGGTACGGCGACCTCAACCTGCCGGAGCAGGTGGTGGCCAGCGAGTTCATGACCATGGAGGGCAAGAAGTTCAGCTCCTCCCGCGGCATCGTGATTTACGTCAAGGACATCCTGGACCGCTATCCGGTGGATGCGGTCCGCTACTACATCTCGGTGGCAGGGCCTGAAACCTCGGACTCCGACTTCACCTGGTCGGAATTCGTGCGCCACAACAACGAGGAGCTGGCGGCTTCCTGGGGGAACCTGGTCAACCGTGTTGCCAACCTGCTCAACAAGGACTTCGGCTGCATCCCCGAGATTCAGGATTCCTGGCTGACGGAGGAGGACCGGGCCCTCCTTGACAAGGGTCTGCAAGCCTTCGATACGGTCGGCGGGCTGATTGAACGCCACCGCCAGAAGGCGGCTCTGGGTGAGGCCATGGGCCTGGTGGGCGACATCAACAAGTACATTTCGGCCCAGGAACCCTGGAAGATCAAGGACGACCCCGACCGTCTGGCTACGGTGTTGCATACCGCCGCCCAGGTCGTCTGCGATGCCAACACCATGCTGGCCCCCTTCCTGCCCCATGCCTCCCAGAAGGTCTACGAGGCCATGGGCGGCACCGGTACCTTTTCGCCCCTGCCCCGGTTGGAAGAGGTGGAGGACCTGGATAAGCCGGGCTTCACCTACCCGATCATCACCGGTACCTATATATTGGGCGAGAATGTGCATCCCTGGTCCCGCGAGGACATCAAGGACGGTACTCCAATTGCCAAGCCCACCCCGATTTTCGCCAAGATTCCCAAGGAGGCCGTTCAGGAGGAGTTGGACCGCTTCCAAAACCAGCTGGATGAGCGCAAGGCGAAGGAACAGGCCAGATTCGAAGCCGAGCAGGCCAAGCTCAAGGAGCGGTCCGAAGGCTGATCGGGCATCCCTGTTTCGGGCCTCGGACGAGGGCATTCGGCTGAGGCCTGTACTGGCTCTGCACGCCATTTGGTCTTGCAGTCAAGGCTCAACCGCAGATTCACAGGTAACTTTTAGGTTTTAGGGGTCTTCCCTTAAGGTAGGGCTGCTTATTATAAGAACTGTCGGTTGAATTACTGGCCGATGGGGTTACTGCAGGCCCCATAATTGAATCCCTTCTTCTCTCTTCTCACCTGGCGGTCTTCCCCGGTCGCCAGGTTCTTTTTTTGCCCGGCGAGGTCCAGATCCTGTTTTGTGGGCTATTGCTCGTCACATGCGAGCAATAGGATTGAGCTTTATGAAAACCACCCGATTCGCCTGTGTCCTCTTCGACCTGGATGGGGTGCTCGTTCCCACCACGAAGCTCCACAAAGAAGCGTGGAAGCAGCTCTTCGATGCGGTCCTGCCTGCTGAATCCGAGCCCTACACCGAGCAGGACTACTACACCTACGTTGATGGAAAGCCCCGCTATGACGGCGTTGATGCCCTTCTGAAAAGCCGGGGTGTGAACCTGGAATGGGGCAGCCCGGATGACGGCCCTGACGCCAAGACGGTCTGCGGGTACGGCAACCGGAAGAACACCACTTTTGAGCGCCTTCTCAATGAAGAAGGCATCCAACCCTACCCTGACACGGTGGATGTCCTGCGCCACCTGACCACCGGGGGAAAGCGCCTGGCCGTGGTCTCCAGTTCCAAAAACACGGCCACCGTTCTGGAGGCCGCGGGCATTGCCGGGTTCTTCAGCACCGTGGTGGATGGGAACACCAAGGCCGAGTTGGGACTCAAGGGCAAGCCCGCCCCCGATACCTATGCCTATGCGGCCAAGCTACTCGGCCTGCGTAACCAGGATGCCATTGTCGTGGAGGATGCCCTGTCAGGAGTGGCCGCGGGCCATGCCGGCAGGTTCGGTCTGGTGGTGGGTGTTGACCGGGGGGCTGGTCATCAGGACCTGCTGGAAGCGGGGGCCGATACCGTTATCGACAACCTGATCGAGCTGGTTGAGGATGACGGGGGTGAGCGCAGGCTCAAGGAAAACCCCGACCTGGACCCGGACCGGTACCCCATTGACGAGTGGAGCTTCACCGAGGTGGGCGACCCTGATGCGGTCAGCGCCACCAACTTTTCGGTGACCAACGGCAACATCGGCGTACGCGGGCAGGGCGACGACACCCGTTGTCTGGGCAGCGGCACCTTTCTGAGCGGCTTCCACGACACCTTCGACATCAACCATCCCGAGGGAGGATACGGGTATGCCAAGGTGGGTCAGCTGATCCAGGGTGTGCCGGATGCCTCCGACTTCACCCTGAAGGTCGACGGGATTCCCCTGACCCACCCCGAGGAGACCAGGCAGCGCCTGGACTTCCGCGCCGGCATCTGCACCACCACCCACCTTTACCGGTTGGACGACGGCACCCGTCTCAAGGTCGATCTGGACCGGATGGCCTGTCTCTTCGACAGGAACCTGGCCGTGTACACGGTCAAGGTGGATTCCCCCGATCGTGACATGACCGTGGTGGTGGACGGAGCCATCAATGCCGACATGCCCCGGCGTTCGGTGACCGACGACCCCCGCAAGTCCCAAATCGTCGACGGGTGCGGTGTGCATGAGGTCCTCGACAATGAGGTGTACCCGGAAGCGGACGGGGACTGCCGGGTTTACCGCTGCAACAACTCCCGCCTGAGTGTGGCCCTGGGTGTCCGGCAGACCCAGAACGGGCAGCCGGTCGATGGCCAGTCCTGGCGGCTGGACATAGGCAGGGGCGGCTCGGCCAGTCTGGTCCGATACGCCGTCTACCAGAGCCATCCCATCCTGCCCCAGGGCACCATCGGCAACGGTCTGGTTGTTCAGACGCGCGGGGAGGGCACCCGGAATCTGGTCGAGGAGTGCCGCGACATCCTCGACAGGGTTGCAGTCCTGGACCTTCAGGAGATGAAGGACCGCCAGCGCGAGTGGCTCGACAGGTTCTGGGAACGTGAGGACATCCGCGTGGGTGCCGGGGACCAGGGCCGCACCCAGCAGCTGGTGCACTGGGAACTTTTCCAGCTCGCCCAGTCCACCGCCCATATAACCAATGGTGTCGGGGCCAAGGGGCTGAGCGGATCCGGATACAGCGGCCACTACTTCTGGGATACCGAGATCTACATTCTTCCCTTCCTGATTTACTCGGACCCCCAAAAGGCCAGGGAGGTGCTCCACTACCGCTACCTGATGCTGCCGGCGGCACGTCGCAGGGCCGCCGCGCTGAACCTGGGCGGTGGGCTCTTCCCGTGGAGGACCATAAACGGGGAGGAATCCTCGGCCTACTTCCCGACCGGTACGGCCCAGTACCATATCGATGCCGACGTGGCTTATGCAGTGGCCCAGTATGTGCAGGTGTGCGATGACCAGGACTTCCTGGAGACCGAGGGAATCGACATCCTGGTTGAGACCGCCCGTCTCTGGATGAGCCTGGGGCGCTACAAGGCCGATGGGCGCTTCCATATCCACTGTGTTACCGGACCGGATGAGTACACCGTCCTGGTGGATGACAATCTGTACACCAATGCGATGGCCAAATTCAATCTCATGGCCGCCTACCGGGCCTACGAGTACCTGCGCAGGAGCCGGGTGGAGATGATCGGTTCCATCCGCGCCCGTCTGCACTTCACCGACGAGGACGCCCAGGAGTGGCTCCGTGCGGCTGAGGCCATGTTCGTTCCCTACGACAACAACGAGGGGGTGCACGCCCAGGACGCCCAGTTCATGGAGCGCCCCATCTGGCACTTCGACCGGTTCACGGCCCGCCCTCTCCTGCTCTACTATCACCCGTTGGTCATATACCGGCACAAGGTGCTCAAGCAGACCGACGTGGTCATGGCCCTCTACCTGCTCAGCTCCTGGTTTACACCGGAACAGAAACGGGCCGATTTTGACTACTACGATCCGCTGACCACCGGGGACTCCACCCTTTCCGCCGCCTCGCAGTCCATAGTGGCCGCCGAGGTGGGCAGGGATGACCTGGCCATGCGCTACTTCCGTGAGTCCCTGTTCACCGACGTGTCCAACCTCCACGCCAATACCGCCGACGGGATTCACCTGGCTGCCTGCGGTGGGGTATGGTCCAGCCTGGTCTGCGGCTTCGGCGGCCTGCGCGACACCGGTGGAACCAGCCTGAGCATCGATCCCCACCTGCCCGAGGACTGGGATTCCCTGTCCTACCAACTGGCCGTGGGCGATACCCGGTTCAGGGTCTCCATAACCAGGCAGGGCGTGGACCTGGAAAGGCTCTCCGGACCTGAAATCGTCGTCAAGGTGCAGGGCCACCCGCGGGCGGTGTGAGATTCGGGGAAGGGAAGTCGGTGCAGGGCGGTGAACTCGCCTTGCCTTACCGGACTTCCCTCGCGTATCAGCGCCTGAACGCCGCCTCCAGGGCCTGGTATTCGGCGGTGGTGATGGGCATGATGGCCCCGTGGCGTTTCTTCAGGTTGCCGTAGTCGATTCCATCCAGCACCTGCCAGTCTCGGGAATCGGTTGAGGCCAGGTTCGCCGACCTGAAAGTCAGATACCCGCGCGCCTCCTCGAACTGGTCGCACATGAGACCGAAGGGCATGGGGCCCCGATCGGGGTCGGCCGCGTCCCGTTCGTTGTACAGGAAGAGTTCCGGACCCTCCAGGTAGCGGGAGGAATATCTGCCGCGACCGAGTATGTCAGTCAGCGAACCCACGTACGACCACTGTTCCGAATCATCCGTGCGGATTACCTCGCCGCTGACGGCATAGGGGTTCCGTGTCCTTTCGATGCTGATCTGATCGTCCTTCGAGGCCCTGTACCACCAGCCGTCCTCGGTCTGGATCATGGTGGTGTCGATGATGTCGGCCCTGCGGTCGATCCACTTGACCGGGGCGCTGAAGGTCCGCAGATCCTTTGAGACCGCATAGTACATGTTGACCGCTTCACCCAGGCTGTTGGCGAGGGGGTGGTCCGGCGGGTCCGAGGCCGCGCGGGTGGCCCAATAGACAATCCACTGTTGTTGCAGGCTGTCCCAGCTGGCCTCCGGTGCCCAGGCCATGCCTGCGCCGGGAATGGCTGAGGCAACGTCCACCAGGCGGGGCTCCCCCCAGTGGATCAGATCACGTGACTCCCATATGACCAGTCCTGTGGACCCGTCCACGGAGGCCTGCTCACTCCACCCGCCGCGATGGTATATGGACAGGTCGGTGGCCAGAATGTGGAAGACCCCGTCGGGCCCCCAGGTGATGAAGGGGTCTCGAACTCCCCGCTCGCCCTGGGTCCAGGTCAGGATGGGGTCCCCACGGCGGCGAAGATCGGTCCAATGGATGCCGTCACGGCTGAGGGCGAAATACAGCTGTTCATCCGTGGCCGCCTCTTCATCTCCTGTGAAATGAACGAATAGGTAGGCCTCGGTTCGGCAATCGGGATTTCCTGTGACCATCACTGTCTCTCCGACTTGTTGGCTGCGCATGTATCCGTGCATCGCTGCACGTCATGATTCTAAACCACGACTTGTGGTTCGCCCGACTGGCCGGGGCGGTTCCTAGACTGTGAACCATGAGCAAGCATCATCGTAATCGCAGCTGGGCACCGGCACCCGAGGCACTTCCCCAGGGAGTCGGCGTCATCGATGACCATACGCACATGTCTGCGGTGATTCCCTTCGCCAGGAGGATGGACCGGCAGGCCCGGGAGCGGGGACAGGATCCGGTCCCGGTCTATGGCGTGGATGAGCAGCTGGAGCAGGCTCGGGCCGTGGGTGTGGTCGGGGCGATCGAAGTGGGCTGCGAGCTGCCCAACCTACAGGCGGCGGTCGACCTGGCCAAGGCCCATCCGGGTGTGGTCCATGCCGCCCTGGCCATCCACCCCAACGAGGCCGTGCTCCACGGTCATCGTGGGGTGCCGGGGCCGGACGGGTTGCCCGTGACCTACAGGCCCTGGCACGATACCTCCTTCGAGGAGGCCATGGAGGAGGTGCGCCGCCTGGCCAAGGGCAACCCGGACCAGGTGGTGGCCATCGGCGAGACCGGTATGGACCTTTTCCGCACCGGGCGGGATGCCATGGATATCCAACGCCAGGCCCTGCGTGACCATATGGCCCTGGCCAAGGAGCTCGGACTGCCCATGCAGATTCATGACCGGGATGCCCATCAGGAGGTCATCGACACCCTCCTGGCTGACGGGGCACCCGAGCGGACCGTCTTCCACTCCTATTCCGGCGATGAGGCCATGGCCCGGGTGGCGGCCGAGCAGGGCTGGTACTTGAGCTTCTCGGGAACGGTCTCCTACAAGGGGAATGAGGGCATCCGCCGGGCACTGTCCGTCGTGGGGCTTGACCACATCATGGTCGAAACCGACGCCCCCTACCTGACCCCGATGCCGTACAGGGGCCGGACCAATGCCCCCTATATGGTTCCCTATACCCTCCGTGCCATGGCCGATGCCCTGGACCTGCCCGTGGAGGAGGTCGCCCGGGCCACGAGGGAAACCACCAGGCGGGTTTACGGGATCTGACCGGCAGGCGGACGGTGAAACGGCATCCAGGGGTGGAGGTCGGGTCCTTTCTGCGGGCGCTCGCTGACACCTGAGCTGAAACCGTCGTGGAAGTTGCACCAAGCGAGGCAAAAGGTGCTACGGTAGTCGTCGCGGTATGCGCGGGAGCCCAGTGTTGCCCGCGTGCGTTCGAGAAGAAGGCTTTGGCCTATGGAGGGCTGTATGGCTAGTGAGCGGCATGAGATGTCGACCGAGGATGGGGCCGAGGGGGCCGAAGAAACCTCTGGCTTATCCGGATCGCCCGAGCGTGACGGCCGGTCGGATCGGATGTTGGAGAGGGAGGAAACCGGGGATATGACGTCCCGGACACCTTCCAGGTCCGATAAGAGGAATGAGACCGGCACGGACCACGAGACGGAGTCCGACAGGGCCGGTGGCGCCCGGCTGGCTTTCGAGCAGGATTCCATCCTTCCCCAGGAGAGCTTCACCAAGGCCCCCAGAATTTCGGCCAAGGCCCGCACCCGCGAGGAGGAGGACGAGCTCAAGCGTGCCCGGCGTGAGGCACAGCGTGAGGCCGCCCGTCAGCACACCCCGCCGCGTGGTCCCCTGGGGCGCTGGTGGCGCAAGGTCCAGGCATCGCCCGACCGGATCAGCCTGGGCATGTGCATCGTGGCCCTGGGAGTGGTATACGGCGATATCGGTACCTCCCCCCTCTACACCTTCCAGACCTTCGTGGCCGGGCAGGGCGGCATCCAGCGCGTGGACCGGGCTGCGGTTCTGGGCATGCTCTCCCTGGTCTTCTGGTCCATCACCCTGATCACCACGGTCAAGTACGTTCTGGTGGCCCTACGGATCGACAACAAGGGGGAGGGCGGCATCTTCGCTCTCTACACCCTGGTCCGTCGCTACGGAAAGTGGCTGGCCATCCCCGCCATGCTGGGTGGGGCCGCCTTCCTGGCCGATTCGGTGCTGACCCCGGCGGTCTCCATATCCTCCGCAGTGGAGGGTCTGAAGACCATACCCGTACTGGAGCCGGTCTTCCGTGAAAACGGGAACCTGACCATGGTCATCACCTTCGTGATCATCCTGGTCCTCTTCGCCGTCCAGTCGCGTGGAACCGAGCGAATCGGCAAGGTCTTCGGCAGTGTGGTCATGGTCTGGTTCGCCTTCCTGGCGGTGATGGGCCTGTACTGCATCGGCAATGACTGGTCCATCTTCGAGGCCCTGAACCCGGTCTACGGCATCCGCTTCCTCTTCAGCCCCCAGAATCCGGTCGGACTGACCATCATGGGCACGGTCTTCCTTTCGACCACCGGAGCCGAGGCCCTCTATTCCGATATGGGGCATGTGGGCCGTGGCAACATCTACGCGACCTGGCCCTTCATCAACATCGCCCTGGTCTGCAACTACTTCGGGCAGGGCGCCTGGCTCCTGCGCAACAAGGACAACCCGGCATTGCAGGGTGTGGACGGGCTCAACCCCTTCTTCCAGATGATGCCCACCACCGTGCGGTACGTGGCGGTCATCCTTTCGGTAACGGCCGGTGTCATCGCCTCCCAGGCCCTGATTACCGGTGCCTTCACCATGGTCTCCGAGGCGACCGGTCTGAACTGGATGCCCCACCTCCAGGTGCGCTACCCGGCCAGGACCAGGGGTCAGCTCTACATTCCGACCATTAACTGGGTGCTCTGCGTGGCCACCCTGACCGTCCTGGTCCTCTTCAAGGACTCCGAGCACATCTCGGCCGCCTACGGTCTGGCCCTGACGGTGACCATGATCACCACCACGGTGCTCCTGGCCGACTATCTCTGGCACGACAAGAAGCGGGTGGGGGCGGTTGTCTTCGCGGTGGTCTTCCTGGCCATCCAGATTCTCTTCTTCATGGCCTCCATGGCCAAGTTCATGCACGGCGGCTGGTTCACCATGCTCCTGACCGCGGCCATCCTGTACATCATGTACACCTGGGACCAGGGCACCAAGGTGGAGCGCTCGCAGCGTCGGCATATGACCGCCAAGGAGTGCCTACCCGCCCTGGACATGCTCCACAACGACTTCCGCATCCCCTACTTCGCCGACAACCTGGTCTACCTGACCTCGGATGCGGAGATGCGGCGCTTGGATACGGACATCTTCTTCTCGATCTTCGCCAATCACCCCAAGCGTGCCCGGGCCTGGTGGGCCGTGTCGGTACAGACCACCGATGCGCCTTACACCCGCAAGTACTCGGTTGAGAACTTCGGTACCAACTACCTGTTCAGGGTCCGGATGAAGTTGGGCTTCAAGGTGGATCAGAACGTGGCCACCTATCTCCACCAGATCATGCATGAGCTGATTGACAGTGGCGAGCTGCCCAAGCAGCCTTCGATCTACCCCAAGGTGGACGAGGATCCCCAGATTGGGACCATCACCTACGTCCTGGTTCACAAGGCCCTGATGCCCGAGTCCAAGATCGACTCCCGTGGAGCCCTGTCGCTGAAGGTCAAGTACGCAATTAGGAAGCTGGCCGGTTCGCCCATCAAGTGGTTCGGTCTGGCCCCCTACAATCCGATTGTCGAGGTCCAGCCCCTCTTCGTCTCCACCCGATCGGTGCCCAAGCTGACCAGGGTCAGGCTGCATCCCCGCAAAACCAAGGCCTCCGACCACGCCGGGCATACGGAGCAAACCCAGGCCCAGCAGTCCGAGGAGTGAGCAAAATCACTGCCTGACCTTCCGACACGGCCTCCCCGGTATGGAAACAAGCCCACCCATATCGGGGTTGAGCCATAGAATTGGCCTGGTGAAGAACCCAGACCCGGCCATGTCCGGGAGGTCGTTCGAAAGGTGAAGTGATGACAGAAGCTCAAGCCAATATCGGTGTTGTGGGCCTGGCCGCCATGGGCGCCAGCCTCTCCAGGAACCTGGCCCGGCACGGCAACACCGTGGCCGTATACAACCGGCACTACTCACGCACCGAGACCCTGATCGGGGAGCATGGCGACGAGGGGAAGTTCGTTCCCGCCAAGACCCTTCAGGAGTTCGTCGGTTCCCTGACCAGGCCCCGCACTGCCATCATCATGGTCAAGGCGGGCGAGCCGACCGACCAGATGATCAACGACCTGGCCGACCTGATGGAGCCCGGCGACATCATCGTCGATGCCGGCAACGCCTACTTCAAGGACACCATCCGCCGCGAGAAGGCGATTCGCGCCCGTGGTCTGCACTTTGTGGGCTGCGGCGTTTCCGGTGGCGAGGAGGGGGCCCTCCTGGGGCCCTCCATGATGCCCGGTGGCACCGATGAGTCCTGGCAGACCCTGGGGCCCATTCTCAAGACCATTGCCGCCCAGGCGGAGGGCGAACCCTGCGTGACCCATATCGGCAGCGATGGGGCGGGCCACTTCGTCAAGATGGTCCACAACGGCATCGAGTACTCGGATATGCAGGTCATTGCCGAGTCCTACGACCTTATGCGCCGCGGCCTGGGCATGGAACCCCAGCAGATAGCCGACGTGTTCGACGAGTGGAACCAGGGCGACCTGAACTCCTACCTGGTGCAAATCACCGCCGAGGTGCTCCACCACACCGATGCCGCCACCGGCAAGCCCTTCATCGATATCGTGACCGACCAGGCCGGCATGAAGGGGACCGGCACCTGGACCGTCCAGACCGCCCTGGACCTGGCCGTGCCTGTTACCGGCATAGGTGAGGCCGTCTTCGCCCGCGGGCTCTCCTCCTCGCCCGAGCTGCGCAAGGAAGCCGAGCAGAAGGGGCTGTCCGGCCCCGAGCCCCAGGCCATCCTGAGTGATCTGGCGGCCGATCCCGACCAGCGCAAGGCCTTCATCGAGGACGTGCGCCAGGCCCTCTACGCCTCCAAGATCGTGGCCTATGCCCAGGGCTTCAACGAGATGCAGGAGGGGGCCGATGTCTACGGATGGAAGCTCGACATGGGTGCCATCGCCCGCATCTGGCGCGGCGGTTGCATCATCAGGGCCAAGTTCCTGAACAGGATCTCGGATGCCTACGCCTCCGGTGATGAGTTCGGGTCCCTCCTCTTCGACCCCTTCTTCAAGAAGGCCGTGGAGGACGCCCAGGATGCCTGGCGTCGCGTGGTGGTCCGGGCCACCCAGGCCGGCATTCCGATTCCGGTCTTCGCCAGCTCCCTCTCCTACTACGACGGCCTGCGCTCCAAGCGGCTGCCCGCGGCCCTGATCCAGGGCCAGCGCGACCTCTTCGGTGCCCACACCTATGGGCGTGTGGACCAGCCCGGCGTCTTCCACACCCTCTGGGCCGGAGACAAGTCCGAGATCAAGCAGGACTGAGCAGCCAGTCCCGGAACCCCTGACGGCCGGGTGTTTCCGGCCGGCCCTGGCCGTAGGGTGTCGTCACGGTTTACGTGATAATGCGGTCGTGTCTTGCCCCGGTCCTCTTCTGGAGACCGGGGCAAGGTCATATGTGCAGGGTCGTCCGCCCTCCTGCGGCCTATCGGCCAAGCATGGTGGATTCCCGCACGTCCAGTCTGAACCTGGCTGTCTGCCGCCTGGGCTTTGTGCGCCCGTCGGGTTGGTTGAGATCATCCAGCAGGATGGAGACGGCCTTGTGGGCCAGATCTTCGCGATCGGTGCTGATGGTCGTCAGTGAGGGGATGTACGAGGCGCTCTCGTTGATGCCGTCGAAGCCGATGACGGCCACGTCCCTGGGGACGGAGATTCCGCACTCATGCAACCCGCGAATCATGCCCAGGGCCATGGAATCCGTGATGCAGAACACCCCGTCGAAGGGGAAGTCCCCCTGGGCGGCCAGGGAGTGGGCCAGGGACCGGGCGGAATCCTCATCCCAGGGTTCGAGCCCTATGAAGGAGTCCGGAGACAGGGTTCTCTTGCCCTCTTCAAGGGCCTCCAGGCATCCGCTCAATCTCCTGGCTGCGACGGAGTTCTTCATGGAAGGTTCGTCGAGGATGGCCAGGTCGGATCCGACAACCCCGATGCGGTGGCACCCTTGGGCGAGCAGATGGGCAACGGCCGTTCTGGCCCCCTCCCGACTTGCGGTCATGACGCTGTCGAAGACCGGCCGGACCGAGGGGTCATCAAGCAGGACGATCGGCTTGCCGTGGGTGAGGGCCTTCATCTCCTCGTTGGAGACATTGCCCGGGCTGAAAATGGTCCCGTCGCAGAGCTGGCTGGTGACCCGCCGCAGAATCGAGACCTCGTCCTCTCGGGAGTTCATGGTCTGCTGGATGATGGCCTGCATGCCGTGGGCGTTGATCTCCCTGGAGATTGCCGCGCTCATCTGGGAGGGGTAGGGTTTGTCCAATTCGAAGATCGCCACCCCTATGACCCCGTTCCGCCCGGACCTGAGGCTCCTGGCCGAAAGGTTGGCGGAGTAGTTGAGCCTCTTCGCAGCTGCCAAGACCTTCGTCCTGGTTTTTTCGGCGATGCGGGTATCCCCCCTGAGGGCATACGAGGCGGTGGCCCGTGAAACATCGGCCTCCTTGGCCACGTCGCTCATTGTCACCATATCGTGCCTCGCTCCAATCTTCCTGCCCATGGATTCTGTGGCCGTGAAGAAAAGTGAATCGTGTCAGGTCACAACTCGATGGTAGTACATCGCTCGGTTTGACACGATTCAAATAGGGTGCTATATCTGAATACGGTTGAATTGAATCGTGTCAACTGAGTCGGTTTCGATGTCGAATACCGCAAGGAATTCAGAGGATTGATTACAAGGAGGAGTCATGAAGCTGAACAAAACACTGAAGAAGGCGGCGGTTGCGGCCATGGCCGGAGCCATGGTCGTGGCCATGGGGGCCTGTGGCGGGGGAAATGGCACCAATGCCGACAAGACCAAGCTGACCTTCCTTTCATGGAACAACGAGCAGACCATGAAGCCCTATCTGGACGAGTTCGAGAAGGAGAATCCCGACATCGAGGTCGACTTCAGCTATTCGCCGCCGACCCCCGAGTACATCCAGACCCTACAGACCAGGCTGGTGGGCAACCAGGCCCCCGATGTGTTCATCATCACCTCCGAGAACAAGGCGGACCTGATCACAAACCAGTACGTGCGTGACCTGACCGATGAACCCTTCATGAAGAACATCTCGCAGGCCAACAAGGACTTCGTCAGCCGTGACGGGAAGGTCTACGGCATGTCCGTCTCCTCCTGGGCCTCGGGCATCATCTACAACAAGGACCTCCTGGCCAAGGTCGGTGCCAAGGGCGTTCCGGACAACTGGGACGACTTCCTCAAACTCTGCGCGAAGCTCAAGAAAGCCGGTGTGACCCCATTCCTGGAGACCGTGGCCGATGGCCCCAGCCGAATCCCCGATGCCTTCCTGGGCTCGCAGTTCGAGCAGGACAAGGTCGATGTCACCACCCTGGTGGACAAGCGCCCCCAGACCCCGGGCACCGATCAGAAAGAGGCCGTCAAGGCCTGGATGCGGCTCTACGACGAGGACCTGGTCACCAGAGACACGGTGGGCATCAGCGGGGATGACATGAAGACCCAGTTCATCAACGGGCAGGTGGCGATGATCTGCACCGGTCCGTGGGATCTTCCCTCCTTCTCCGAGTCCTCCCTCGAATGGGGCATGGCCCCCATGCCCGTGCTCAGCAAGGGGCAGGTCAACTACGCCCAGGGATCCCCCTCGCCCGCCTACGCCATCTACTCCAAGCTCAAGGGTGACAAGCTCAAGGCGGCCCAGAAGTTCCTGACCTTCATGGATGGCGAGTGGGCACTCCAGAAGAGCACGGAGAACGGTGACGCCATCACCGTCGATGGATTCAAATCCAAGGTCAAGGATGAATACAAGACCGTCTACGAGGAGAACGTCAGGACGGGCCATTACTTCCTGGTCATGAACTTCTACGCCAAGCCCGATGTGCTGACCACGGTCCGGCAGTCGGAGACACAGCAACTGGTGCAGGGCGCTGTATCCGTGGACCAGTGGGCCAAGGCCATCGACGACAAGATGGCTTCGGTGAAATGAGGGTCAGACAGGGAACGTCGGACCTGACTGGTCGGAAGGGGTGACATATGGCTGTTGACAGTGGAGTGCAAGGGGTGCCTACCGTGGCCGATAGGTCGAAGGCAGATGAATCGGGGGAGCGAGAATACGCCCGCCGCAAGCGCCTTCGGGGGCTGAGGGAGGATCTGACCTCGTTCTGGTTCCTCCTGCCGATTCTGGCCGTCTTCGTCATCCTTTTCGCGGTGCCGTTGGTGCAGACCGCCATCTACTCGGTGACGGACTTCAACGGGTACAGCATGGACATGCACTATGTGGGATGGAGCAACTACCGTAGCGTGTTCACGGACCCCTCAACCATGCAGGGTCTTGTGTTCACCATCGTGTACGCGCTCGCCCAGACCATACTGGTCACCGTCTTCGCCATACCCCTGGCGGTGACCCTGAACAGGAAGTTCTGGGGGAGGAACTTCGCGCGCTCCCTGTTCTTCTTCTTCAGCGTGCCCTCGCTGGCCATCATGGGCATGGTCTGGAAGTACATCTTCTCGCCCATGAAGTCGGGCGTGGTCAATACGGTCCTGGGTGCCTTCGGGCTCGGCCCGCTGCCCTGGCTCTCCAACTCGATTCTGGCCCGGTGCTGTGTGATCTTCATAGCGGTCTGGGCCCAGATCGGATGGCACGCCACCCTTTACCTGGCCTTCCTGCAGTCCATTCCCGGTGACCTTTACGAGCAGGCCACCGTGGACGGTGCCACCAGGCGGCAGCAGTTCATCCACATCACCCTGCCCCAGCTGATTCCTGGCATCGTCACATCCAGCTTCCTACTCATGTCGGGAGGGCTGAAGGTGTACGACCTGCCATACACGATGACCAAGGGAGGGCCCGGTTACTCGACCTATACGGTGACCCAGTCGATTATCCAGCAGGGCATAGGGCAGTCCCAGTACGGGTTGGGTTCGGCCCTGGCCGTCCTCTTCACCCTGGCGACGGCCCTGGTGGTCTTCACCCAGATGGGTGTGGCCGGTCTGATTTCCAGGAGGTTCCAATGAGTGCCAGCAGTCAGCAAGTGGTATCGGGTGCGGGGAACGGCCCGACCCTGGAGCAGCGCGAGCGGCGTCGTTCCATCGTCAGAAGCATCGTGGTGCTGGTCATAGCGCTCATCTGCGCCGTGCCCCTCTGGTACATCCTGATCAATACCTTTAAGACCGTGCCGGACATGGCCACCAATCCACTGGGTCTGCCGAAGGAGTGGACCCTGAAGAACTACAGCCATGCCTTTGCGACCGTGCCCATTGTGCGCAGCCTGGTCAACACCCTGATCGTCACCTTCTTCGGGGTGCTCTTCCAGGTGCTGATCGGAGCCCTGGCCGCCTATGGCATGATTCTGCGCAAGTCCCTGTTCACCTCGACCGTCGGGGTCGTTCTGATGATCGCCTTCGTCATCCCGGCCCAGTCGACGCTGATTCCCCTGTATCGAATGGAGTCGGCGGTCGGTCTGGTCAATACCCTGCTGGGCCTGATTGTCATGTACCTGGGCGGTGCGGTGTTCTGCTACTTCCTCATCGTCGGGTACATGCAGTCCCTCCCCTTCGAGGTGATAGAGGCCGCCCGCATCGATGGGGCAGGGCCCTTGAGGATATTCTGGAACATCGTTTTGCCCCTGATCAGGCCCATCCTGACCACGGTGATCGTCTTCCAGACCATGACCACATGGAATGACTTCATGACGGCCAACGTCTTCATCAGCAGTTCGGACCTGCGGACCATCGTGCTCCAGGTCTACAACGCGGTCGGTCAGTTCACCACGGATTGGCCGAGCTTCATGACCATCACGGTTCTGGCGCTCATACCGGTCTTCGTCTTCTTCATCTTCTGCCAGAAGTGGATCGTCTCCGGCCTGGTTGCCGGTGCCGTGAAGGGATGACCGATACGCGTCGGGCCTTGCCGGCTTTGAAGGAATACGGCGTTGCGCGACCGCCGGGTGCGGCCTCGCAACGCCCTTGACAAGAGAACTGGAGTCGATTGTATGGATAAGGGATGTAGGGGAGAGTCGGAGGGGCAGAGGATTCAGGTTCCCACCAACCCCCTTCATGGGTACTGTGCCGATCCCGATCTCAAGATGGTGGACGGACGGTGGTATATGTACTGCACCCAGGACGGTCTGCCCGGCTGGTCGTCCACGGTGATGAGCGTCTACGAATCCACTGACCTTTGCACCTGGCAGGAGCACAGGATTCTTGACCTGCACGACGTTCCCTGGTGGGAGGGCAAACAGGGCGCCTGGGCGCCGTGCATGCTGGAGACCGCGAACGGGTTCGTGCTCTACTTCGTGGCGGACGGGCAGATAGGTCTGGCGACCTCCCCGACCCCCACCGGTCCCTTCACACCGGCCGCGACCCCCCTGATCCGTGCGGATGCATACGACTGCCAGACAATCGATCCCTCGATATTCGTGGACGAGGACGGTACCACCTACCTACTGTGGGGGAACGGCAGGGTCTACATGGCGGCCCTGAGCGACGACGGTACGGCCATAGTGGATGCAACCTTGAAAACCTGGGTTCCCGACAACTTCCGCGAGGCCATAACCATCAGCAGGCACGGGGGAAGGTACTACGCCTCCTGGTCCGAAAACGACACCAGGGATCCTGAATACAGGGTCCGGTATGCGGTCTCCCACTCCCTGGACGGACCATGGGGGCAGCCGCAGGTGCTGGTCGAGAAGGAGGAGGGCAAGGGAATCCTGGGTACCGGTCATCATTGCATCCTGCAGGTGCCCGGCACGGACCAGTGGATCATCGCCTACCATCGGTTCGCCATGGATGGGCACGGTGACGGCTGCCATCGCGAGATCGTCTGTGCCCCGCTGGCCTTCGACGACGAGGGGGGCATGAAGCAGATCCATCCGCAGGTTGGGTCGTATTGGTGCCCGGCACCATCGACGCAACGTTAGGGGAGGTCACTCCTTGACGATGGGGTGACCGCCAAAGGCGTTGCGCAGGGCCGAGACCGCCTTCATGGTCATGGGGTCCTGAATCTGCGAGGACTGGCGGGCGTACAGGGCCGAGGTGATGGCCGGGGTGGGGACGCCCAGCTCCAGGGCATCGCCAATCATCCACTTGGTCTCACCGGTCTCCTCGGCCTTACCGGCGATGTGTGCCAGGTGGGGGTCCTCCTGGAGGGACTTGGCCAGGAGGTCCAGGAGCCAGGATTGGATGACCGACCCCTTTCGCCAGGACTGGACGACCTCGTCTGGTTCCTGAATCAGATCGGAGGCCTCCAGGACGGCATAGCCCTCGGCCAGAGACTGCATCATTCCGTACTCGATGCCGTTATGGACCATCTTGGCGTAGTGTCCGGCGCCGGTGCCTCCTGCGTGAACCAGGCCGAACTCGCCCTCGGGCTTCAGGGTGTCGAGTATGGGCTGAATCCGGGCAACATCCTCGTCCGATCCACCGACCATCAGGGCGTAGCCGTTCTCCCTGCCCCAGATGCCATTGGAGGTGCCCACGTCGACCAGGCCGATGCCCTTCGCTCCCAGGGCCTTGGCATGTGCCTGGTCCTGGGTGAAGCGGGTGTTGCCCCCGTCGATGACCAGGTCGCCGCGGTCCAGCAGGTCGCCCAGCTGGTCAAGGGTGGACTCGATGGGTTTGCCTGCGGGCACCATGACCCAGATGGCCCGGGGTGCCTCCAGGGAGTCGACCAGGGCTTGGAGGCTGTCCACGTCCCTGCCCGACTCGGGTGATATGTCGTATCCGACGACCTGGTGACCACCTGTGCGCAGGCGGTCGGCCATGTTCTTGCCCATGCGGCCCAGGCCTATCATTCCAATCTTCATGATGTTGGTTCCTTCCTGCTTCGTTCAGTCTTGTTCGGTTTTTCTGGCGGCCTGACGGGCCCGCTCGGCCTTGACCTGCGTGGTGTGGGTCTTGACGTCGCACTGCAATCCCAGGGTGTCGATGACCTCCTCGGCCTCGATTTCGGGGGCCATGCGCAGGCCCACGTCGATGGTCATGTGAATCTCGTCCTTGCCCAGAGGTTCCAGGGTCTCGAACTGCGACTTGAGCATCCGGGGCTTCATGAAGTGCCCCTGGCGGTGCGAGAGCCGTTCCATGATGGAGTCGTAGTCACCGCTCAGGTGGATGAACACCACCCCGGGCATTCGAATCCTGTCCCGGTAGGCCCGCTTCAGGGCCGAGCAGGTAACGGTGCCGGGTACCTTCCTGTCCATGTGGTCCTGAATCCAGTCGTGAATCTTGTCGAGCCAGGGCCAGCGATCCTCATCATTCAGGGGAATTCCGTGGGCCATCTTGTCGATGTTGGCCTGGGGGTGGAAGTCATCGGCCTCGGCCATGTCCCAGCCCAGCTTTTCGCTCAAGTGGGTGTTCATCGTGGTCTTGCCGCAGCCGGAGACGCCCATGATGACCAGGATTGGCGTGTGGTCCTTGAGGTAATCCGCGGGAACCGTATTCTCCACCGCCGAGGGAATGGAGTGTTCATCGAACCCCTTGGCGTTCGTTGACAGTGTGTCTACCATGCGTTTCCTTTCTGAATGAGTGCGCCGTGTTGGGGCTCAGCCTGCGATGGGGACGAAGATGCTGGCGATCATGACCAGAATCAGCACCACCACCGAGAGGAGGCACTCCAGTACGGACCAGGTCTTCAGGGTGTCGCCCACGCTCATGCCGAAGTACTCCTTGATCAGCCAGAAGCCGGCATCGTTGAGGTGGGAGAGGAAGATGGACCCAGCCCCGATGGCGATGACCAGCAGTGTGGTGGCCATGGGGGTGGCATGCATCATGGTCATGGCGTTGCTGAGAATGCCGGCCGTGGTCAGGATGGAGACCGTGGCCGAACCGGTGGCTACGCGGACGAAGACGGCGATGAGCCAGCCCAGCAGGAAGATGGAGACGTTGGAGGTCTCGACGAAGGTGCCGATGATCTTGCCGATGCCGGTGGAGACCAGGACGCCTTTGAAACCTCCACCTGCGCCGACGATCAGGAGGATGCCCGCCACGGCAGGGAGTGAGGCGCCCAGGGAGTCGTTGACCGTCTTCCAGGAGATGCCGGAGGCGGCCTTGAGGAGCAGCATGGAGACAATCAGGGCTATGGCCAGGGCCATGACCGGGTTGCCGATGAAGTTGATGGTCTGGGCGAACCCGTCGGTCCGGGTACGGAAGTCGGGTGAGGTTATCTCGAAAACGGAGGTGAGGAGCATGAGGATCGCCGGGAGGATGATGCAGAAGACTGAGAGTCCGAAGGAGGGGAGCCTGGCCTCCTCCTTGGCGGCTTCATCGCTTTTGGACACGAAGTCCGCCGGGGCCTCGATGGGAACCCAGCGAGCCGCCACCTTGGAGAAGAGAGGGCCCACAATGACCAGGGTGATCAGGGCTACGGGTATGCCGAACATCATGGTAAGGCCCACGTTGCCGGTTTCCTTGAACTGGCTCAGGGCGGCGAGGGGGCCGGGATGTGGCGGTACGCAGGCATGCATGATGGAGAGGCCTGCCAGGGTGGGAATGGCCACCCTCATCAGGGGGAGCTCGGTCTTGCGCGCTACCAGGATGATGACCGGAACCAGAATGACCAGCCCCACCTCAAAGAACATGGGCAGGCCTATCAGGGCTCCTATCAGGGCCATGATCCATGGAATGGTGGCCGGTGACGATTTGGATACCAGGGTGTTGACCACCTGATCGGTGGCCCCGGTGTCCATCAGAACCTTGCCAATCATGGCTCCGAGACCAATCAGAATGCCGACCGACCCCATGGTGGAGCCGAATTCACCGGTGAAGCTGGTCAGTGTGGCCACTGGTCCGTAACCCGACCCGATGCCGACCACCATGCCGGCTGCCAGTAGGGACACGAAGGGGTGGAGTTTAACGACGGTGACCAGGAATATGAGCACCACCAGGCTGAGAACAAGACTGATGCCCAGTCGGGTGCTGTTGAGCTGTACGGCCTCTCCTGCCGCGAGCAGTGCTGTATACATGGCTGCCTCTTCTCTGAGGATAGGAACGAAGTCAGGACGTACGCCCATGGCTCCTATTTTGCATGGCATAATATCGGCAGTGTGATATTACGTATGTCTTATACGTATACAAGTGTACACGGGATGACCTTCCGATTGGGGTTCCCCTGCCGTGTGGGCAGTGAGGTTACAGACAATTCCCGCCCTTGTGCATTGCTAGAGTGGGATTTATGAGTACAGAACCTTCGCTGCACGATAGGCTCCTGGAACAATGGGGTATGGGCATCGTCACAGGGGAAATCAGCGAGGGGGAGCGTCTGTCGGTCCCGCCCCTGGATCATGAAGTGCCATCGCGTACGGTAACCCGCGAGGTGACACGGGTATTGGAATCCATGGGAATGGTGACCGTGAGGCGGAAGGCTGGGGCCACCGTGAACCCGATGACCGCCTGGAACATCTATGACCCCAGGGTGATTGAGTGGCGGCTGCGTGGCCCCGACAGGGACCGGGTCCTCCATGAGCTCTCGGAATTAAGGGCCAGCGTGGAACCCATGGCCGCACGCCTGGCCGCCACCAGGGCCAGGCCCGGGCAGTGGGCGGCCCTGACCCAGGCCGCCATCGACATGGTGGCCCACGCCAACCATGCCGACCAGGCGGATTATCTGCAGGCCGACGAGCGTTTCCGTCGGGCACTCCTGGAGGCTTCAGGGAACGCCATGTTCGCCGCTCTGGGCGACGTGGTTGCATCCGTACTGGCCGGTCGCACCCGGCACGAACTCATGCCCCATGAGGCCAATGAACAGGCTCTGAGACTTCATGGCGACGTGGCGGCCTTGATACGCCAGGGTGACGGTGAGGCTGCCCGCCAGGCCATGACACGAATCGTCGATGAATCGGATCGGGCCATGACGCGGCGTCTGCGCTCGCGCTCGTCAGGGAGCCGGGACTGAACGGTTCAGAAACAGCCGGATTGTTGTAGTGCCGGTTTATGGTGTTGGGTGGAGGCGGCCCGATATTGGGATGTTGGGTGGGCCGCCTCCGGGTGGCCAGGGGTTGGGGACCCCTTATGTGGCCTCTTACTCGTGTGAAGTATTGGTGGTTGTGGGTGGTACGCGTCGTTGTCGGTTGGCGTCGGATGTTGCGATGCCGAGCATGCCGGCGGTGATGAGGAGGATGATGCCTGCGCCTCCGGCGTTGGGCAGGCTGCCGGTGTGCCGGTAGGTGTAGGTGTTGCTGGTGTCGTCGGGCTGGGGTTGCCCGGCGAGGGTCCACCGGACGCGTGCGGGCGCGGTTCCGGGGTCGTGGGCGGTGGTGGTGGCCTGCCAGGTGCCCGCGCCGGTCTGCCTGAGGGGGAGGGTGTCGTTGTCGATGGCGAGGCCGGTGGGTGTGGGTTGCGGGGGGATGGAGGCCTTGCGTGGTGCGGGTGTGGGGTTGGTGTCGCCGTGGCCTGTCTGTCCGTTGGTGTTGTCTCCCCAGGCCTGGGTGCTGCCGTTGGTGTCGATGGCGATGGTGGTGTCGCCGCCTGTGGCGGTGAGGGTGGTGTTCAGGCCGGTTATGACGGTGGGTGTGCCGGGGGTGTCGGTGGTGTGGCCGAGCTGGCCTTGGGTGTTGTCTCCCCAGGTCCAGGTGCGGTGGTCCTGTCCGGTGGCGGCGCTGTGGTTGCGTCCGGTGGAGGTGTGGGTGAACCGGTACGTTTCGGCCGTGCCCGCGGGCTGGATGCGTGTGGGTGTGGTGGTGTCGGTGCCGTCGGCGAGCCTGCCCCAGGCCCAGAGTCGTCCCTGCCGGTCGATGGCGAGCGTGTGGTCGCCTCCGGCGCTGGCCTGGACGTAGCCCGCGGGCTGCTGTGGGTCGGCCGTGCCGGCGGTGGCTGCTGCGGCTGCGGGTGTTCCGGTGTCGTCGTGTCCGAGCTGGCCGTGGGTGTTCGATCCCCACGTGTAGAGCTGCCCGTCGGATCCGATTGCCGCGGCGTGCGTGTCGCCCGCCGCGATCTGCTCGTACCGGAACGCGGGGGGAGCGTCCTGGGGCAGGGCGACCCTGACGGGCCGGGAGCTGCCGGTGGTGTGTGCCGTGTCGCCGAGCCCTCCGGGCAGGCTGCCCCACGCGTAGAGGTTGTCGTCGGAGCCGAGGGCCATGGTGTAGCCGTCGCCCGCCGCGGCCCGTATCCAGGTGAACGTGCTGTCGGTGCCGGCGGGACGGGAGACCTTGACGGGCCTGGCGTGCCGGCTGGTGGTGCCGTCGCCGAGCTGGCCCTGGGTGTTGTCTCCCCATGCGTACAGGTTCCCGTCGCTTCCAACCGCGGCGCTGTGGGTGCGGCCGGCCGCGGCCTGCGTCCAGGTGAATCCGTCACCGGTGCCGTCGGGTTTGGCGACCCGGACCGGGGTGGTGCGTCGGGTGGTGGTGCCGTCGCCGAGTTGTCCGTTGGTGTTGTCTCCCCATGCGTAGAGTTGTCCGTCGGATCCGATGCCGAGGCTGGTGGTGCCGCCGGTGTCTATGGAGGCGAGGCGGATGTCGGGCGCGGCGGGTGCGGTGAGGGTGACGGTGTCGTCGCCGTATTCGCTGCCGTGGTCCGGGCTCAGGACCCACCGTCCGGTCCGGTGCCAGCGTGCGGTCACGGTCAGGTCGTGCTCCAGGGGGGCGGTGAAGTCGTAGGCGATGTCCCCGTTGAACCATCCGTCGAAGGTCCACCCGTTTTCGGACGGGTCTTCGGGCCGTCTGGTGGGTTCGCCTGTGGGGACCTGCTGCGTGTCGGGGGTGCGTCCGTGTTGGGTGGTGAAGGTGAGGGTGGCCATGTCGCCCGTGTACATGAATTGCAGGCTGGTGTCCTCGTCGCGTGCCTGCCCGGTGCCGGACCGGATGGTCAGGGGCACGGTCTCGGGCCGGTGCCTGGGGGAGGCCGCGTGCCACCCGTCCGTCCGGCGCCGCACCTCTCCCGCGCTCGGCTTGGCGCCGAACAGGACCCCGGTGACGGGGGAGCCGGCAGGGCGCGACACCATGGCCGGGTCCGGGTGGGCCGCGTCTGCATCGCTGGTGCCGGTGCCGAGCTGGCCGGTGCCGTTGGCGCCGGACGCGTACGTGTCTCCGTCGGAGCCGACGGCCAGGGTATGGGAGCCGACGGGTGACGTGCTGAGGCTCGTGTATGCGAACCCCGAGGGTGTTCCCCTGGGGTTGGGCACGCGGGCAGGTGTCACGCCGTCGCTGGTGCCGTTGCCGGTGGTGGTGCCCAGCTGGCCGTACTGGTTGCCGCCCCACGCCCAGGCCCCCGATCCGGTGAGGACGACGGAGTGGGTGCGTCCGGCGCTGACGCCGGTGGCTCCGGACGGGCCGGGGACCGGGCCCGGCCTGCCCGCGGGCTCGGCGCCGGTGGGGGTGCGGCCGAGCTGTCCGTTCTCGTTGTGTCCCCACGTGTAGACGGTCCCGTTCCGGGCGACGCCCACGCTGTGGTCTGCTCCGGCGCTGACGGCCGTGAGCCGCAGGCCGGTATCGACAGGCGATGGAGTGAAGTCGGTGTGGCCGGTCAGGTCGTCGTCGTTTGTGTTGCTGGTGGTGTCGCGGCCGCCCCAGGTCCAGGCGGTCCCGTTCGTGTCCAGGCCGATGGAGTGCCTGGCGCCGGCGCTGACGGAGGCGAAGGCCGCCTCGGGCACGCCTACGCCCGTGGGCGTTGTGGTTGTTGTTTCGGTGCCTGTGCTGAAGCCCAGCTGACTGTATTGGTTGTCTCCCCAGGTCCAGATGTTGCCGTCCCGGTCCAGGGCCGTGCTGTGGTCGGTTCCGGCGCTGACGGCGATGAACGTCATGCCGGCGGGGGTGGCGGCCTTGCCGGGCCTGTCGGCGGGGTTGTTGTCGTCTGGGGTGCGGCCGAGTTGTCCTTTTTCGTTGCTGCCCCAGGTCCAGATTCTGCCGTCCCGGTCCAGGGCCATGGAGTGGCTGCCTCCGGCGGCCGTCTGGATGAATCCTGTGCCTGTGGGTGTGGTGGCTTTGGTGGCGGTGGTCTGGTTTGTGGTGGTGCCGTTGCCGAGCTGGCCGTTCTGGTTGTTGCCCCATGCGTACAGGTTGCCGTCGCTGCCGACGGCAAGCGAGTGGGACTGTCCGGCGGACATCTGGGCGAGTCTGACCTGTACGGTGGGGGTGTCGATGCGGACGTCGGTGCCGCCCCGCCAGGGCCCCTGGGCCGGGTCAGCCTTCCACCGGCCCCAGCGCGCGGTCAGAATCGTGTCCCCGCTTACGGGCTTGGAGAAGTCGTAGGGCTTGTCGCCCTGGAACCAGCCGTTGAAGGTCCACCCGTCGTCCGTGGCGGGGTCGTCGGGCCGTCGGACGGTGTCGCCGACGATGACCTGCTGCGGGGGCGTGGGTGAGCCGTGTTCCGTTTTGAAGGTGACGGTGGCGGTGTCGCCGGTGTAGGTGAACCGCCGGCTGGTCTCGTCGGGCTGGGGTGCGCGGTTGGTGACGGCGGACTGGATGGTGAGGGTGACGGTGCCGAGGCTGTGCCTGGGGGAGGTGGCGTGCCACCCGTCGAACGCGCGGTATGGGCCGCCGATGTTGCGGGCCTCACCGAACAGCACCTTCGTGAGATCCCGGTCGACAGGACGCCAGGTCCTGGCGGGCTGCGGGTTGGCAGGGTCGCTGTCGGTGGAGGTGCCGTTGCCGAGCTGGCGGAAGTGGTTCTGTCCGTACGTGTATGTTTCGCCGTCCGAGCCGAGGAGCACGGTGTAATTCTCGGCACCGGCTGCGATGCTGGTGTAGCGGAAGCCCGTGGGGGCCCCGGCGGGGGTTACCACCCGGGCTGGGGTGTCCGTGATCTTGCCTGTTCCGGTTCCGAGCTGGCCGAAATCGTTCGATCCCCACGCCCATACGCCTGTGTCGGTGATGGCGAGGGAGACGCCGGTGTCTGCGATTGCTTTACTGTTGCTGGTGTCGACTTGGGTGGCTCCGGTCAGGCCGGGGACCCGGCCGGGCTTGTCGGCGGGGTTGGCGCTGTCGGGGATGCGTCCCAGCTGTCCGGACTCGTTTCCGTTGTTCTCGACGTTCCAGGTCCAGACGGTCCCGTCCCGCGCGATGGCGATGAAATGGTCGTTGTCGTAGTCGATGCTGTAGGCCTTGAACCTGACATCGGTCTCGACGGGGACAGGTTTGAATTCGGTCCACTGCCAGGTCCAGATTCTGCCGTCCGTGTCGAGGGCCGTATATGCGTTTTTGCTGGGATTGCTTCCTGCTCTGATGGCGGTGAAGACGGTCCCCTCGTCCTGGTCAACCTTGTGGGGCGTCTTTTCGTCGAAGTATCCCCAGGTCCATGCCTGTCCATTGCTGTCGAGGGCCATGGAACTGTTATTGCCTGCGGAGACGGCGGTGAACGTCACCCCCTCCGGCACCTCGGCCAGACCGGGAGAGACTTGAAATATGCGGCCGGGGCGGCCGAGATTGCCGCCGAAGTCGAACCCCCAGGTCCAGATTCTGCCGTCCCGGTCCAGGGCCATGGCGTAGTTATATCCGGCGGACACCTGGGTGAACTTCACGCCATCCGGCATGGCGGCCATCCGTGGTGCATCACAGTACAGGCTCCGGTCGCCTGTCCCCAGCTGTCCGGAATAGTTGAATCCCCATCCGTATGCGTTGCCGTCGCTGCCCAAGGCAATGGAGAATCCACCGCCTGCGGATATATGGCTGAAGCGTACCTGGCTGCCGGGGGTGTCGATTTTGACGTTGGTGCCGCCGTGCCAGGGTCCTTTGTCTGGGCTGGTGGCCCATTTGCCCCATTTGGCGGTGAGGGTCAGGTCGGTGGTGACGGGCCTGGTGAAGTCGTAGGCGAGGTCGCCTTGGAACCATCCGTTGAAGGTCCATCCTGGCCTGGTGGGGTCGTCGTGGGGCCATGTGGCGGTCTTGCCGTCGGTGATGGTCTGGCTGGCCGGCATGCCCTGGGTGTCTGGCTGGGAGGTGAAGGTGACCGTGTGGCTGCCGGTCCTGGCCTGCGGCCCGGGGGCCTGCGCGCCGTCGGGTGCTGGTGTGGTGGCCTGTCTGGTGGTGAGTGGGTTTGGTGTGGCCAGGGTGGTGGGTGTCGCGGAGGTTGTCGTTGGCTGCGTCGCTGCTGCCGGGGACTGCGGTGTCGTGGTGGGTGACGGTGTCGCGGCCGGTGTGGTGGTTCCTGTGGGTGCGGTCAGGCCGTCATCCGCGGCTGCGGGTTGACCCCCCCCCCCGTTGATTTGGGAGTAGGGGGCGGCGGTCGTCTGGAGGGTGTCGGCGGCCTGAGCGCCCGCGGCCAGGCCGCCGCCCATGATGGACAGGGCCGCCAGGACCGCGACGGCAGGGCGCGCGAAACGACGACCATGGAACGTGTTCCAAGTGTGCATACGACAAACCTCACCAACTCATATCCCCGCCCGGATGACAGCCGCCGAATCGCCCCCATGACGAAACCGGAACAGCCCGGACCGAGGATCACCCCTTCAAAAGTAAACTTACTTGACCCTACCATCCCCTAGTCCCCACGCGCAACATGGACCATGCACGGACGCAACCAGGCAAGTCAAAACAAGCGAACGTGGGCGCTCGCGACGCGGGCCGGCCCGGCCAATGGTATACACGCTCAGCTGCGAGGCGTGGGTCGGTTTGATGTGGAGGGGGGTGGAGGCGGTCCGTTGTTGGGGTGTGGGGGCGGACCGCCTCCGGTGGCCAGGGGGTTGGGACCCCTTTTGGTGTGGCCTCTTACTCATGTGAAGTGTTAATGGTGTTTGGGGATGCGCCGCTGCCGGTTGGCTGTGGCGGCGGCAAGGATAAGGGTGCCTGCGATGATCAGGAGGACGATGCCTGTGCCTCCGGCATTGGGCAGGGTGAAGATGTGCAGATAGGTGTACGTGTTGGAGGTGTCATCGGGCTGGGCCTGTCCGGCGAGGGTCCATCTGACGCGCACGGGCACAGCCCCGGGGTCGTGGGCCGTGGTGGTCGCCTCCCAGGTGTTCGGTCCTGTCCGGCGCAGGGGGAGCGTGGTGGAGTCGATGGTCAGGTCGGTGGGTGTTGGGTGAGGGGGAATGGCGGAGGTGCATGGCGTGGGGGTTTCGCCGGTGTCCCCGTGTCCGCCCTGTCCGTTGGAGTTGTTTCCCCATGCCTGGGTGTTGCCGCTAGTGTCGATGGCGATGGTGGTGTCGGCCATGCTGGCGGTGACGGTGGTGTTCAGACCGGGTATGACCGTGGGCCGCTTTGGGGTGCTGGTGGCGTGCCCGAGCTGTCCATTGGTGTTGTCGCCCCAGGTCCAGGTGCGGTGGTCTTCTCCGGTGGCGGTGTAGTGGGCGCGCCCGGTGGACGTGTGGGTGAACCGGTATGTATCGGTCGTGCCTGCGGGCTGGATACGTGCGGGGGTTGCGGTATCGGTGCCGTCGGCGAGGGTGCCCCAGACCCAGAGACGTCCCTGCAGGTCGATGGCCATAGTGTGGTCGCCTGCGGCGCTGGCCTGAACATAGCCTACGGGCTGCTGCGGGTCGTCCCAGGCGGCCACGGTGGGTGTGGCTGCGGCGGCAGGTACTCCGGTGTCGGCGTGGCCGAGCTGCCCATGTGTGTTCGATCCCCAGGTATACAGGTTCTCATCCGACCCGATCGCCGTGGCATGCCTGTCACCGGCAGCGATTTTCTCGAAGCGGAACGTGGGTGGCACGCCTTGAGGCAGGGCGACCATGACGGGTCGGGTGCTGGCGGTGGTGCCGTTGATGTCACCGAGTCCACCGGGCAGACTGCCCCAGATATACAGGTTGTCGTCTGACCCGATCGCCAAGGTGTATCCGTCACCGGCTGCGACCCGAATCCAGGTGAGCCCCTTCCCGCCAGGGAGGATGACCTTGACGGGTGTGGTGCGTTGGGTGTTGGTGCCGTCTCCGAGTTGCCCGCAGGTGTTGTCTCCCCATGCGTACAGGTTGCCGTCGGATCCGACGGCGGCGCTGTGGGTGCGTCCGGCCGCGGCCTGCACCCAGAAGAACCCGGTGTCGGTGCCGTCTGGGCGGGGAATCAGGGTGGGAGTGGTGTGCTGGCTTGTGGTGCCGTCTCCGAGTTGGCCGTCGGTGTTGTCTCCCCATGCGTACAGGTTGCCGTCCGAACCGACGCCCAGGGAGGACGATCCGCCCGTATCCACGGATGCCAGACGGAGGCCGGGTGCTGCGGGTGCGGTCAGGGTAAGCGTGTCACCACCGTGTTCACTGCCGTGGTCCGGGCTCAGGACCCATCGGCCGGTGCGGTGCCAGCGTCCGGTCACGGTCAGGTCGTGCTCCAGGGGCGCGGCGAAATCGTAGGCCACGTCCCCGTCGAACCACCCGTCGAAGGTCCACCCCTCCTCGGACGGGTCCGCGGGGCGCTGGGTGGGCTCTCCCGCGGCAACCTGCTGCGCGGGTGTGGGGGCGCCGTGATCGGACACGAAGCTCAGAGTAACGATGTTGCCCGTGAAAGTGAACGTCAGACCAGTGTCCTCGGTTCTGACTGGGGCTGAGCGAATGCCGGTGGAGGACTTGACGGTCAGGGAGACGGTCTCAGGCCTGTGCCGGGGCGAGACGGTAAGCCACCCGCCCGCTGTGCGCTGCACTTTGCCAATATTCGGTTTGGTGCCGAACAGAACACTCGTGATTGAGGCGCCCACTGGATGCCAGACCATCGTCGGTTTATTTGCCCCTGCCAGGCCAACAGTCGCTTCATTGATGGTGTTGTCTCCGAGCTGCCCGCTGGCGTTACTTCCGAACGCATATGCTTCGCCGTTGGAACCGATGGTCAGTGTGTGCTCGCCCGACATGCTGGCGACGGCGTTGGTATACACGAACCCCGCGGGTGTCCCCTCTGGTGCCGGTATGCGTTCGGGGGTGTCGACACCGCTGCTGGATCCGTTGTTGGTACCGGTGCCCAGCTGGCCCTGGGCGTTGAGGCCCCATCCCCAAACGTCGGTGCCGGTGATGGCGATAGAGTACCTGCGGCCGGCGCTGATGCCGGTTGCTCCGGTGAGGCCGGGGACCCGTCCGGGCCGGTTGGCGGGTGCGGTGGTGGTTGGGGATCGGCCCAGCTGCCTGGTCGACCAGTTTCCCCAAGACTGGACGGTGCCGTCCTGAGCGATTGCCAGGGAGTGGTAGTAGCCGGCGCTGACGGCTGTGAATCGTAGGTCGGTATCTACCGGGGCAAGATCGGTGCCGCCGGCGTGACCGAGTACGGTTTCGGTGCGGATGTGGCTGTTGTCGATGCCGCCACCCCAGGACCATGCGGTTCCGTCGGCAGATAGGCCTATGGAGTGCGTGAGGCCGGCACTGACCATAGTGAATGCGGTTCCCCTCGATGGCCTTATTTTCTCAGGTGTTGCATCGTTGGTACCGCTGGTGTCGCGCCCCAGCTGTTTGTAGGTGTTATTTCCCCAGGTCCAGATGTTGCCATCCTGGTCCAAGGCTGCAGAGTGTGTCCGCCCGGCGCTGACGGCGATGAAACCTACGTCCTTGGGTGCGGCGACCAGGCCTGGTCGTCTTGCAGGGGTTGCCGCGGTGGGAGTGCGGCCCAGCTGTCCGTCCGAGTCGAATCCCCAAGTCCAGATTCTGCCTTCGCTGTCGAGAGCCATGACGTGATAAAAACCGGCGGATACCTGAATGATTTTCGCACCCTCGGGCGTGAAGACCGGTATCGGGGCAGGCAGGTCGTTTTTTTCATATTCGGCTACTTGCGAGTAGTGGTTGTAACCCCATCCGTATACGTTGCCGTCGCTGCCGACGGCCAGAGAGCAGTTCCTGCCTGCAGTTATTTGGGCGTATCGTACCTCGGAGGTGCTTCGGCTAAGGTGCACTTCGGTGCCGCCTTGCCATGGTCCTTGTGTGGGTGTGGTGGTCCATTGTGCCCATTTGGCGGTGAGGGTGAGGTCGTGGGTGACGGGTTGGGAGAAGTCGTATGGAGTGTCTCCTTGGAACCAGCCGTTGAAGGTCCATCCGTCGTGGGTGGGTGGGTCGTCGGGTCGTGGGGCGGTGTCGCCTTTGGGGATGGTCTGGGGTGGTGGGGGTGTGCCGTGGTCGGTGTGGTAGGTGATGGTGGCGGTGTCGCCGGTGTAGGTGAACCGGCAGCTGGTGTCGTCGGGTTGGGGTGTGCCGTGGTCGGTGTGTGTGATGGTGAGGGTGACGGTGCCGATGGGGTGTCTGGGCGAGGTGGTGTGCCATCCGTCGGGTTCGCGGTGGGGTGTGGCAAGGTTGTGTGACTGGCCGAAGAGGATGTCAGTGGGTTGCCAGTGGGTGGGCTGCCAGGTGGTGGTGGGCCGTGTGGTGGGGTTTTGAGTGTTGTCGCCGAGCTGGCCGGTGGTGTTGTTGCCGGTGGCGTAGGTGTGGCCGTCGTTACCGAGGAGGAGGGTGTGGGCCGGGGTGCCGGTGCCGGTGGTGGCGGGTGCGGCGGCGGTGTAGTGGAAGCCGGGTGCTGCCCTGTCGGGTGCGGGGATGGGTGCGGGCGTGGTGACGTCGTCGGTGCTGCCGCCGAGCTGGCCGTGGTCGTTGAGGCCCCATGCCCATGCGGTGTCGGGGGTGATGGCGGTGCTGACACCAGTGCCGGCGTTGACGCGGGTGGCTTCGGTGGGTCCGGGAGCCTGTCCGGGCCGGTCGGCGGGGTTGGCGCTGTCGGGGGTGCGGCCGAGCTGGCCGTGGCTGTTGCGGCCCCAGGTCCAGACGGTGCCGTCGCGGGCGATGGCGATGGCGTGGTCGTCGCCGCTGCTGACGGCGGTGAAGCGTTGGGTGGTGTCGACGGGGGCGGGGGTGTCCCGGGGGCCGTCGTGGCCGACGGCGCCGGTGTCGGTGTCGGCCCAGGACCAGATCCTGCCGTCGGTGTCGAGGGCCATGGCGGAGCCGGCGGAGGAGCTGACGGCGGTGAAGGCGGTGCCTGTGGGCATGGGGACCCTGGCGGGGGTGGCGCCGTTGCCGGTGCGGCCGAGGCTGTTGCGGCCCCAGGTCCATACCCCGCCGTCGGTGTCGAGGGCCATGGAGTGGTGGGGGGCGGCGCTGACGGCGGTGAACCTTACACCCGCGGGCGTGGCGGCGGGTCCGGGCCTGGAGGCCTGGCCTCCGGTGGTGCCGCGGCCGAGGGAGCCGTCGGTGTCGTCGCCCCAGGTCCATGCCCTGCCGTCGCGGTCGAGGGCGATGGCGTGGGAGTCGCCGGCAGCGATGGCGGTGAACCCGACCCTGTCGGGCATGGCGGCCATGGCGGGGGCGGCGCGGTGGGAGGGCGCGCCCTCGCCGGCGCCAAGCTGGCCGGTGGTGTTGTCGCCCCAGGTGTAGGCGTTGCCGTCGCTGCCGAGCGCGACGGAGAACCCGGCCCCGGCGGCGACCTGGGTGAACCTCACCCCGTCGGCCGCGTCGGAGATCCTGACGTCGGTGCCGCCCTGCCAGGGGCCCCGGTCGGGGGTCACGGACCGGCGGCCCCACCGGGCGGTCAGCGTCACGTCGCCGGTCACGGGCGCGGAGAAGTCGTACGCGGCGTCGTCCAGGAACCACCCGTTGAACGTCCACCCCGGCCGGGACGGATCCTCACGCGGCCAGGACGCCGTGCCCCCGTCCGGCACCGACTGCGCCCCCGGCACGCCCGTGCTGTCCGCCTCCGACGAGAACGACACCGTATGCACCACACCCGCGCGCACACCCACCGCCGTCTGCACGGAAGGGGCGTCCGCGGCGTGGGACGACAAGGGGCTCGACGTCGCCAACCCTGCCGGACCCGAAGGCAACACCACACGGGACCGGCCGGCAGCCGACAAAGAGGACACACCCGAAACAGTGGGGCCACCCGACGAGGACACGCCGGAAGACAGGGAGCCACCGGACGAAGACGACGAGGCATCGGAAGAAGAGGACGACGAGGCGTCGGACGACGGGGAAGGGACCCGATCCGGACCATCCACCGGGACGGGGCGAGCCTGGCCGCTGTCGGCAGGGGCCAGGACCCCGGGTGCCGCCCCAGCGGACACCGGGGAATCGACCGCCTGCGCAATGGACACCAGGCCGGCACCCAAGACCGCCATCACCGACACGACGGCAACCACCGGGCGAGCCAAACGACGACGGCTCTGGAACACGTTCCACATACGCATACGCGTTGATTCCTCATCAACTCACACCCTCGTCCGATCAACGGTGACAGATTCGCCTCCCCCGTGGCGAATCAGGACCGGATCAAGGGCTATCCCAACATCAGATTAGAGGTATACCGTACCATTGCACCCTGCAGTCGACCCGCAGGATGAAACAAATTGTTTCACGCTGGTAGTGAATTGTAGGTGCACCAGCCCTGTCGACGGTGAGTAGGGCTGAGTGATGCCGCCAGAACGAGTGGTTGTAGCCGGAGCCAAGTCGTAATGCCGAATGAGGGGCGGATGGCCCCGGTCTGGCCGGTATACCCGTATCGGCTGGAATCGGTAGGCCTACACGTGCTGCAGTTCGCCAGCGGCGTCCTTATCCAGAAGCCAGAGCGTTTGTTCGGTGCCCCGTGCGAAGGAAGAGGGGACGTGCGGATTATCCACGCCTGCCAGGGCCTGGCTCACCGCCCGGGCTTTTTCCTTGGTGGAAGTGAAGAGCCAGACCTTGGGTGTCCGGCGGATGAACGGGTTGGTCATGGTCAGCCGGAGCGGGGGGAGCTTGGGGGAGTGGCTCACTCCGACCACCAGCTTGCTCTCGTCGGTAATCAGGACCTCGGGTCGGTCAGGGAAGAGCGAAGCGTAGTGTCCATCGGGGCCTACCCCGAAGACGGCAAGGTCCATGTGTCCGTCAGGGCCGATTTCCTTGATGATCTCGTCCTGGTAGGACTGGGCGGCCCGAATCAGGTACTCCTCGTTTTCCTCGTCGGTCGCGGAGGCAACCTGCTCGGGGGTGCGGGGGTCGGCGGGCATCTCGTGAATATGCCCCTCGGCCAGTGCATTGCCCTCACTGAAGACGTCCTTGTCGAAGCACTGTCGGGCCTGCAGGGAATTGCGTTCGCCATCCTCTGCGCTGATGAACCGCTCATCGCTCCACCATAAGTGGACCTTGCTCCAATCCAGCAGGTCCTTCTGGGGGAATGAGGCCATCTTGAGGTATATGTCCACGGAGTCTCGCCCGCCGGTCAGGGCCACGTCGACCCGTCCCCTCCTGGCGATGACATCGCCCATTTCCAGCACCGCCCGGTAGGCCACGGCACTGTTCATCGCATAGGTGTCCTTATAGACGATGACTTGACGCTCGTTCATACGATTCTCCTTATGGTCATTACCGACCGTGCGCGGGTTCCGGCTGCCTGAATGAATCAGGGTTGGTCCTGGCTGTTGTGGTCGACCATGGGCCAGCCCTGCCGAATCACGTCCTGATAGACCTCGTCGGGGTCGAGACGGCCAAGTTCCTCGCTCATGCAGTCCACGGCCGTGCGCAGAGGCATGGAGATGGCCTGGCTGGCCTGGCCTGGCTGGTTGATCCTGGCCTGGTCCGTCTTGTGTCGTTCCATGCTCATGGTCCCGTCGCTGCGCTCGAAGTACACGCCTGTGATGGCACGGGCTTCAGGGTCCCGTTCCACGCTTACCGGCACATGGAGTTTCAGGGCCAGCCATGAGGCCAGGAGCTCCAAGGGCAGGTAGTGGGACTGGCCGGTCACCCGTGCGGAGGTGATGGGCAGGTGGGGCGGCTGGTCGACCATGGAGGCGAGCAGAGCCCGCCAGATGGTGGTTCTTGTCCAGGAAAGGTCCACGTCCTCCGCGCCGGAGTGCTCCAGAAGCGAGGCGAAGGCGGCCTGGCGGTCATCGGATCCCATCACATCGGTGATGCGGCTGGTTGCCATGGCCCCGATGGGGTCCTTGGATGGGTCCTGTGGCGGGTTTCCGGGCCACCAGACCACCAGGGGTGCATCAGGAACCAGGAGGGGGATGACCAGGGCATCGGAGTGGTCCAGGAGCGCTGTGACCGGCTTCAGCACCACCACTTCGCCCGCCCCGGCGTCCGAGCCGAACCGTATTTCGGCATCCAGGGTGTGCTCACCCCCGTGCTCGGTGGCCTTGTAGGAGATGCACTCGTCATCCGGGTCGATCTGACGGGCAGGCGCGGATTCCTCGGGGCCCGGCTCTGCGGTCGTGTGCCCCTCGGCATCGGTCACCATGGCAATCACCCGGCAGGGGTGTTCCCGACTGGCTGAGTTGATGGTCTCCAGGGCGGTTTCCAGATGGGGGCCATCGGTGATGATGACCAGGGTCAGCACTCTGCCTTGGGCGGCCTCGCCTCGTTCCACATGGAGTTCATCAATCTCGCGCGCTATTGCGGAGGTTGTGGTGTTGTTCAGCCTGACAATCATGGCATCCTCCAATGGTATCCATCTCGGGCGAGCATCCGGTCGGCCTCTTCAGGACCCCAGGTACCGGCCCGGTATGGCTGCGGTTGACCCTGCCCGGACCAGAATTCCTCAATCGGATCGAGGATCTTCCAGGAGAGGTTGACCTCCTCTGTGGTGGGGAAGAGGGGCGGGTCTCCCAGGAGTACATCCAGAATCAGTCGCTCGTATGCCTCCGGGGAGGCCTCGGTGAAGGACCGACCGTAGGAAAAGTCCATGTTCACATCCCTGACCTCCATGGCCGATCCGGGGGTCTTGGCACCGAACCGCATGGTGACGCCCTCGTCGGGCTGGACGCGTATCACCACGGCGTTGGCGCCGAGCTCCCTGGTCGCCGTGGCCTCGAAGGGGAGGTGGGGGGCGCGTTTGAAGACCACCGCGATTTCGCTCACCCGCTTGCCCAGCCGCTTGCCCGTACGCAGGTAGAAGGGGACCCCCGCCCAGCGTCGGGTGTCAACATCCAGGCGGATGGCGGCATAGGTCTCGGTGGTGGAATCGGGGCTGATTCCCTCCTCATCCAGGTAGCCGGCCACATGCTGTGACCCCTGCCAGCCGGCGGCGTACTGCCCTCGGGCGGTATGGGCGGCCAGATCCTTGGGCAGGCGGATGGCCGAAAGCACCTTGGTCTTCTCGGCGGTCAGGTCTTCTGCCGCGAATGACACCGGCTCCTCCATGGCGGTCAGGGCCATGAGCTGCAGGAGGTGGTTCTGGATCACGTCACGGGCGGCGCCGATACCGTCGTAGTAACCGGCCCTGCCGCCGATGCCCATGTCTTCGGCCATGGTGATCTGTACATGGGATACGTAGTTGGAGTTCCAGACCGGCTCGAACATCATGTTGGCGAAGCGTAGGGCGAGCAGGTTCTGCACGGTCTCCTTGCCCAGGTAATGGTCGATCCTGAATACGGAATCGGGCTCGAACACCTCGGAGACCACCCGGTCGAGTTCCTTGGCCGAGGCCAGGTCGCGGCCGAAGGGTTTCTCTATGATGACCCTGCGCCAGGCGCCCTCCTTGGAGTGGGAGAGGCCGGATTCGGCCAGCTGGCGGGCCACGATGGGGAAAGCCTTGGGTGGTACCGACATGTAGAAGGCGTGGTTGCCGCGTGTACCGCGCACCCTGTCGAGTTCGGAAACCGTGGCCGAGAGGTGCCGGAAGGCCTCCGAATCGTCGAAGGTCCCCTTGACGAACCGCATGCCCTGGCTCAGGTGCCGCCATGTGGACTCATTGAAGGGGGTCCGGCAGTATGCTCGTACGTTCTCCTCGGCGAAGGAGGCAAAGGCCTGATCGTCCCAGTCGCGTCGACCGAATCCGATCAGCCCGAAACTGGCGGGCAGGAGGCCCCTGTTGGCCAGGTCGTAGACGGCCGGTAGCAGCTTCTTCTTGGCCAGGTCGCCCGTAACACCGAAGATGACCAGCGAGCTGGGACCGGCGATACGGGGCATGCGCAGATCGCGCGGATCCAGCAGTGGATTATGCCAGGGTTCCTGCATGGATGGACTGCCGCCGCTGTGGGCGGAATCCTCCATGGGGCGCCGGTTGGGTGTAGTGGCCATAGTGCTCCTCATGAATATGTGCTCACCAGTCTAGTATTTGCTCCCCCAAGGGAAAGGATATGTTCGTGAATGTAGGGCAACAGTCGGTAAAGTCACATTTCCCGGCCGACCTCCCTAGAATGGTCCTTATGGTTCCGAATGTTGAAATGGCCGAGGCGCTGCACCGCAAGGTGGCCCCCTCGCAGGCCGCCTACGATCTGATACACACCCACTGCTCGATAATCTCCACCATCGCCGTGGGAATCACCGATCGGGTCAATGCCCTTTTCCTCAAACAGTGCACCCTGCCACAGGATGCGCCCGAGCGTGACCCGGCACATGGCGGGGGAAGCATCCCGCCCCGTCTCCTCAACCGCGACCTGGTGCAGGTCGGTGCCCTGCTGCATGACATCGGCACCTACCTGATACTCAAGGATGATGGTGCCGAGGGCCGCCCCCTGACCTTCCAGGGTGAGCGCTACATCCAGCACGGCCTGGAGGGATACAGGCTCCTCATCGACGAGGGGGTCGACGAGTCCGTGGCCCAGTTCGCCCGGAACCATACCGGGGTCGGGCTGACCCGTCGGCAGGTCGAGGAGGAACATCTGAACCTTCCTCCTGACGATTACGTACCCGTCAACCTGGAGCAGGAGGTGGTCATGTACGCGGACAAGTTCCACAGCAAACGCCAGCCTCCCATATTCGTCTCGGAGGCCACGGCCGCCAGGCGCACCGCCAAGTACGGACCGGACAACCTGAAGCGTTGGCAGGACCTGGTCGCCAAGTACGGGGTGCCGGACCTGAAACCCCTCGCCGATCACTACGGCATGGAGATTGTCTGAGACTTAGGCCTTGCCCCAGTAGGACCGATACCGATTGCGGAATTGGTCGGCCATCCAGGGATCCGGATTGTAGGGGACTGCGCCCGCAAGGTGCGTGCCTTCGGGTCTGCGTCCGGCTGCGATGGCGGCCAGAAATCCGGCCATGCCCGCCTGTCCGTAGTCATAGGGGGAGCAGCACCAGGCGGGATTGACCTCCAGCACGAACGGGTGCATCAGCTCGGGCGCCCGGTTCGGAGAGGAACTCGCAGGGAAGGCCAGGTCGATGCAGACCGCGTCCATGCCCCCGAGTGCTGCCGCGTGAACGGCTGTCTCCTCGGCCGGCGCACGCAGGTTCGGATCGAAGGAGGCCTCATCGAAGACCGTGATGATGTCGTGGTCATCCGATCCGATATGGCGGCAATATCCACTGGAGGCCACGGCGCGACCACCCAGGACCACCACCCGCCACTCCTGGTCGATGTCATCAATATGCCGGCTGATTTGAATCCGTGCATCATCGGGAGCCTCGGCCAGGTCCTGGCGCAGTTGAGACAGAGTCCGGCGTGCGGCACGGAATGCCGGTACCCTGCCGCCGGCAATCTGGGACCAGGGTCGGTCCCCCAAGCCTGCGGGAGGGTGCCGCCACTGCCGAACCTCTCCGGCGCAGGCCACCATGACCCTGCGCCCCAGCAGACCCTCGCCCAGTCCGCCCAGACAGTCGGCTGGCGGGGCCATCAGGGTCATGGGAGGCCGCCCCAGGGATTCCAACCAGGCGTTTTGCGCAATCAGCAGCCCGGGGTCTATCCAAAGGGCGTCATTGTCGCCCAGGTCCCGCGTCGGCGCCAGGCCATCATGCCGGACCAGGTCCCAGGCGGTATCCGAGGGGAGGGCCTGGCGGATGGTCCGGGCAATCCACCCGTCATGCGAAACGACGTGGCAGGTTGACCGCACGGCGGTACCGGGCCCGGGTGGGAGCCTGTTCGGCTCAGTCGACGATGAAGCGATCGTCGTAGGTCCACTCCTCGGCCGTATCGGTGCTGTCGGAGGTGACGATGACCACAGAGCAGTCGTTTCGGCGCGAGACCTTCTTCAAAGTTGCCAGGATGGTGTCCCAGTCTCCGGGTTCCAGGCCTTCGGTAGGTTCGTCGGCAATCAGCACATCGCACTCGCAGCACAGGGCGCGGGCCACGGAGGCCAGACGGTAGTTCAGGCCGTCGAGGTCCTTGGCGGGCTTGGATTGAAGGTTGTCGGGGAACCCGACCCTGTCGAGCATGTGCCGGGCCAGGTTGTCCTTGGGGCCCAGGAAGGTCCTTCCGCTGGCGTCCATGGTGTAGACCAGGTTCTCCACAGCGGTCAGGTCGTCCCTTAGGGCGTCGGTGCCGAATATGACCCCGATCTGGTGTCCGCGGTAGTCCGAGGCCTCCAGCTGCCGCAGGTCGGTGCCTCGGAAGAGCACGTTGCCCTCGGTGGGTGCGCGGAGCCCGGTCATCAGGGCCATCAGGGCGGCCTGCTTGGCGGGTGACCTGGTCACGACCGAGTAGAGGCGGCGCATCTGGAAGTCGAGGTTCACGTCATCAAGGATCAGCTCGGTCTGCCCCTTGACCTTTCTGGTGAACTCCACATGCCTCAGGGAGAGTACGGGGTATCCGCCGGGTACCAGGACGGTCCCGTCCATCTGCCCGAGGAGGGGGTCTTCGGCCGTGTCCGTATCCTCGTCCCCGTCAGGGGCCTTCTGCTCGATGACCACATCAAAGGTCATCTCCTCCACGTCCTCTTCGGGCGCCCCAGCAGCCTCAGCGGCATCCGACTCTTCGCGGAGCATGTCCTCGTCCATCTCGTCCTGGTCGTCACGGTCCTGCTTCTGGTCGCTCATGCGCGCTCCTCCAGGTCGTTGGTGTACAGCTGTGAGGTCTTGAATGCAGCCACCCGTAGGGAGGCCACCAGGGCCATGACCGCACAGACGGCCATGCCGATCAGTGCCACCCGCCAGACCAGGCTGATGTCGGCCGCGACGGCCAGCTTGCCCAGGTCGAACCTTGCCTGGATCAGCGGCTTGCTGACCAGTGCTCCCAGCCCCAGGCCCAGTCCCAGACCGGGGATGGAGAGGAGGAGGGTCTCCAGGGCGAACTGCCATCCCAGGCGTGCCTTGTGGATGCCGATGGTCACGGCCATTCCGATTTCGTTCCTACGTGATTTCAGCATCAGGAACAGCGAGACCAGAAGAATCAGCCCGCCCAGTATCGAGACAAGGATGATGCCGGTCCTGGCCTGGTCGGCGGCCTGGTGCACGGGCTGGAGCTGCTTCTCGTACCGGTCCAGGCTGGGTGAGGATATGTCGTATTTGGACTCCTTGAGCCCGTTTTTACGCATGGCCTTGATGAACTCTCGGTAGTCCGAGGGGGAGGAGAGCACAAAGGCCACATGCAGGTCATGCCCTTCGGATCCGGGTTCGCTGGCCGTATCCAGCTCAAGATTGGCGAAGACCGGGTAACCGGTGTAGATGGTGTCGTATGCGGACTCGGGTACGGACCGCTTGCCGTAGGTGTAGATTCCACCCACCTTCACCTGGGTGGTCAGGTCGGTCTTGAAGGGGTTGGTCAGCGACACCTTGTCGCCCACCTTGGCCTTGTTGGCCCTGGCGGTCTTTTCGGATATCAGGATTGATTGCACACCGGAGTTGTCCTGGGAGGTGTAGTCGATTCCCTTGCCTTCGATTATCCGGAAGGTCCCGTAGGGCAGGCTGGGTTCGGCATCCTTGCTCGAAATTCCCAGGACCGAGAAGGTCCCCTTGGTGGTGAGTCCCTCGACGTCCACCCGCGAGGTTTCGGTGAAGTAGGCCTTGTACTGCAGGGTGGGCTGGAGTTGCTGTGCGTACTTGGAGTACTCCTCCCAGCCCAGGGGCTTGGCCTTGGAACCTTTTTTGGGGGTGATGACCGCATCGGCCGTCTGGGCCTCATAGCCGCTGGTCCTGGCCGTGCGGTCGATCTTGACCACGGTGGCTCCGACCAGGGTCAGGGCGGCCACAGCCAAGCAGGCCAGGAAAAAGACGAGGCTGCGGGCCAGATGCCGCCTGATGGTGAGCCAGGCGTTCTTGAGAACGAACATTGCACCCTTCCTGATTAGCACCCGGATGCGGTCGGGGCCGACCGCCCGGGGTTCGGGTCGGTCCCTCAGGTCAGGGCGGCCAGGGGTACCGATTCGCCGAATTCCAGTCTAGCGAAAGACGGTGCCAAGAGTAGGGAGTCAATCATGGAGAAAGCTGAATGTCTGCTGAACAAAGTCGGGCGCCCGCCCCTGGCTGGGAATCGCTTCCCGCAGGGGCCGGACGCCCGGAAGATGGACGAAGGCCGGACCTGGGTCAGGCCTCCTGATCGTCCGCGTGAGAGAATCTACGCACCTTCAGCGAGATGACCAGGGCGATGACAATCAGGACGATGGTGAACCAGATGCCATAGTGGGTCCCGTTGGTGAAGGCCGCGGCCTTGTCGGTGGTACTTGCGTGGGATTCGCCAATGGCCAGGAGCGAAGTCGCCACAGCCGTCGCCACTGCACCGACGATCTGCTGCATGGTGTTGATGATGGTGCTGCCGTCGCCGGACTGGGCACCGGTCAGGGAATTCAAGGCATAGGTCTGAGCCGGTGACATGGCCAGGGGGCAGCCGATCATCAGGATGACGTGGGCCGCCACCACGAAGAGGGCCGGGCTGTTCGGGGTGGCGAAGAGCAGCATGACGCCGCCGATCAGAGCCACGATGAAACCGACCCTGACGGGGATACGGGCGCCGAATCCGTCATAGAGCCTGCCTGCGAACGCCGAGACCAGGGCGTTGATGACCCCTCCGGGGAGCATCAGGATACCGGTCATGGCCACCGGCAGGAGGAGTCCGCGCTGGAGGAACTGGGGCAGGATGTACATGGACGAGAGGATGACCGCGAAGTCCAGCATGACCAGGGTTGCGCCATAGCGGAAGGCCGGGATGGAGAAGATGCGCAGGTTCAGCACGGGGTTCTCCATGCCCAGCTGGCGGCGCACATAGAGCACCAGGGCGATGATGGCCACAACCAGCACAGTCAGGGTGACAAGGGAGTCCCAGCCGTACTTGCTGGCCAGGCTGACACCCGCCACGAGGCCGCCGAAGCCGATGATCGATTCCAGAATGGAGAGGAAGTCGGGCTTCTGCCTGGTGATGGTTCCCACATTCTTCAGGAAGAAGATGGCGAAGATCAGGGCAACGACCAGGAAGGGGGTGAAGAGCCAGAAGACCCAGCGCCAGGAGAAGCTGCCCAGGACCAGGCCGGTCAGGGTGGGGCCAATGGCCGGAGCGAACATGATGACCAGGGCGCACATGCCCATGACCGTGCCCAGCTTGGCCGGGGGGAAGATCAGCATGGCCACCGTGAACATGAGCGGCAATATCAGACCCGTGCCGATACCCTGAATCAGCCTGCCGGCAAGGAGGATGCCGAAGTTGGGTGCCAAAGCGGAGATAACAGAGCCCACCAGGAAGGCGGCCAGCCCGAAGATTACGGTCTGCCGGGTCGTGAACCACTTGGAAATCAGGCTGGAGAAGGGCAGGACGATGCCGATCACCAGCATGTAGCCGGTGACCAGCCACTGGACCGTGGCACCGGGTATGTGCAGGCTCTCCATCAGGTTGGGCAGGGCGATGTTGAGCGAGGTCTCACTCAACATGCCCACGAATGCGCCTATCATCAAGGCGGCGATGGCGGGCCAGGGGTGGTCGACCTGGACCCTCGATTGTGTCGGGGCTGCAGGCTTGGACGGTTCTTCCAATGTTCCTCTCCTTCTCAAAGCAAACAGGTTGTCATATTAGGGAGTGAAACGACTTTTCGTAAGTCGGCATGTCTATTGAAGCCCCGGGCTTTTCCTGAGAACGCGTGGGCAGGGCGCTGAATCACATCGCCGCCGAACGGAGGAACTCCGTGACCTCTGACGGGTTCCTATCCGGCCAGGTAATTCCTCCACCCTCCATGGCGCTTCAGGAAGAGATTCGTCAGGAAGATGGAGGTTCCAAGAAGGGAGGCTCCCGCCAGCAGCGATCCGATGATGGCCTTGGTTGGATCTCCTCCTGCCAGCGGCAGTTGGTAGGAGGACGCTACGATGGTGAAGGTGGCGTCGTTCATGCTGTAATCGACATCGAACCACTTGGTGCCCACGTGGTTCACATCCAGCTGGCTGACGATGTGGGCCTTTCCCCGTGCACTCAGTCTGACCTGGTAGGTCCCCACCGCGGTGGCCCCCTCGCCCAGAACGGTACCGTCATCCTTCTGTACCTGCAGATCGCCTGAGGTCAGGGAGAGGTTGGCCGGGTAAACGGTGGTCCCATCGGTATCGTAGATGGTCACGGAGTACTTCCCGGTTTCGGGTTTCAGCATCTCCCCGGTCCTTGCTACGGACGAGCTTCCGGTGAGCTTCGCCGTGAGATGGTGCGTGACGTTGATATTGGCATCGCCGATTAGAAGAGCACTGGTGCTCCCCCTGGGGTATCTGAACTGGACGTGCCAGGCACCCTCCCCGTTCAGCGTCTGCGACATGTTGCTGTGATCCGGGCTGCTATTGGACTGCACCACGCCTTGGGGGTTGGTCAGGATGATGTCGAGGTCGTCGAGGGTCAGGTGGTTTCCGTTCCCATCCGTGGCCGACATGAGGTTCTCATAGGGCGTCCACCTGGCTCCATAGGAGCTGTAGGAGTCACGGACCCTGATTCTGTCCGCGTTCAGATATACCTGGTAGTAGCCATTGAAGACGGACCGCCCGTTCATCTCCATGTCCCAGGCGAAGCGGAAGCTGCTTGTGCCATGTGGAACGGTGAACTTCCCGTCCGTCGGGGAGTATGAGACCCCGGTGGAAGACCACACGTTGTTGGGATTGATATCGATATGGTCCAGCTTCTGTCCGGCGACATCGGTTTCGCCGAAGAGCTCACTAAAAGTGATGCTGGGCTTGTTGGGAGCGAAGTAGATGGTGGCGTTCTCGATATTGGCCGGCGAGGTGCCACTCAACCGGGCCGAGGGGAGAAACAGTTCGGAGATGTTGTTGTAGTCGAAGGCATGGTCGCCGATGCTGACGGGTTTGGTGGAATGCACCGATGTGATCAGGTTGCCCACGAAGGCGAGTTGGCCGATGTTGGTCAGGTTGTCGGGGAATATGAGGTCCTTGGAATTCGCGCCCCCCATGATGCGGTTGTAGGCGAAGGCGGAATTGCCGATGGTCTGCAGTGCGGAGGTGGCCGGTAGATCCAACCTGCTGATGAGATTGCCGAAGAAGGCTCTGTCGGCGATGGTCTTCAGGTTTGGCGGAAGGGTGATGCTGTTCTGGATCCTGCCGTATATGAAGGCCTCCGTGCCGATGCTGGACAAGGAGTCCGCCCCGCTCATGTCCAGCTGAGTCAGGTTCGATATGCTGCCGAAGGCGTTGTCGCCGATGGTCTCCACCTTTGGGGGTATCGCGACCGAGGTCAGGTGGGTGTTCCAGAAGGCGCTCTTCCCGATGCTGGTCAGGGAGGTGGCCTGGCTGAAGTCAACGGTGGACAGTGCGGATGAATTGTTGGGGCTGTGGGAAAAGGCGTTGTCGCCGATGGTCTTTACCTTGCCGGGGATGGCTACCGAGGTCAGACCGGATCCGTAGAAGGCGTAGGCTCCGATGCTGGTCAGGGAGGTGGCCTGGCTGAGATCGAGGGTGTTGAGCCTGTTGGCGTGGGTGTCATTGTTGAGGAAGGCCGAGTTCCCGATGGTTTCCACCTTGCTGGGGATGGTGATTGAAGGGATGTCGCTGTATGCGAAGGCCTGTTCGCCGATGGTCTTCAGATTTGAGGACAGGTGGATGTCGGCGATCTTCGTGTTGTAGAAGGCTTCGGTCTTTATGGTCTCCACCGTGTCCGGCATGCAGAGATGGTTGATGACAAGGCTGCCGGGTTGATATATCAAGGCCTGTTCGCCGATGGAGGTCACCGTATAGGTGTTCCCGTTCTTGGTGAAGGTGCCGGGCAGGCGGACCTCGCCTCCGGCCGGGATCCACCCCCAGTTGGGAATGTACTTGCCGAGTTCGGCGGTTTTGTTGGCCTCGCTGGTGATGGTCCAGTTCCACTTATCGGGTTCGGCCGCGACGGTGCATCCACCGTCTCCGGAGGTCGTGGTCGTCTGGGTTTCCTGGCTCTGTACCTGGTTTCCCTGCTCCTGCCGGGGTTGTGGGTTCGGGGTCTGCCCTGATGTCTGGGTCGGTGTTGACTGGTCCGGTTGCGGCTGGCCAGGTGATGGCTGACTCGAGGTCTGTGTCTGCTCAGGTGTCTTCGTGCCGCCGGCTTCGTCTGCCTGGGCGCTCTGCGGCACGCCCAGGAGCGTGAGTGTGCCCAGTAGGCCGATGACCAGCAGATTCGTTATACAGGTCTTGGCGCGGGACGTAAAGTCCCCAGAAGACAGGGAACCGCAACCTGTCCCTTTACCGCCCAACCTGTATGTCATCAGTCCTCATCTCACTACCCCTACACCCTGCTGCAGGCTCCATGCGCACAAAGTGATCAGGGACTGCTTCCACCTTATAATACGAATCCCGAAAAAGAATCAAAAAAAGACGAAAAGTCCATAGATAGTCCGTAAGACCCAACGTGTGGTTCCAACTTCCTTTCAGGCTCTCAGATTGCAATTAAGGGGCGGCAGGACATCCTGCCGCCCCTTAATTGCATGCCCTTCCGGGTTGTTCTACTCCCGGGGCCTCTTCAACTGTCGTTGCCTTGCCGCGGCAGCCGCCATGGTCAGCAACCCTACGACCAGCAGGAGGACGATGCCGATGCCGCCTGCGTTTGGGAGCCTGGCAGTGTGCTGGTAGGTGTAGGTGTTGGAGGTGTCGTCGGGTTGGGGGTACCCGGCGATGGTCCACTGGATGCGGGCGGTGGTCGATCCGGGTTCATGGGCAGGTGTGGTGATCTGCCAGGTGCCGTCGGGTTGTTGACGGATGTTGGTGCTGTCCTGCCCGTCGAAGGAGATTCGGGTGGGTACTCCGTCGGCTGGAATGGTGATGGGGGTTGCTTCGGTGAGGTCGGCGGATCCGGCTCTTGTGCCACCCTGGTGGTTGGTGTTCTGCCCGAATCCATAGGCCGTCCCGCTGGTTCCGATGGCCAGGCTGTGGTCACCTGCGGCGCTGATGGCGCGGGCGGTGAGTGCCTGATTGGGGGTATCAGGGTTCTTGGCCTGTGCGGGTTGCTGTGAAGCGCGCCCGTCGGCGAGCTGGCCGTGGGTGTTGTCGCCCCATCCGTAGACCACCTGATTGGTTCCGATGGCCAGGCTGTGGCTTCCCCCTGCCGCCAGCTGGGTGTAGGCGAACCCTTCGGGTGCGCCCTGGGGGAGCGGTACCTGGACGGGTACGGTCTGGTCTCCGCTCAAGGCAGGGGTGGTCTGTCCGCTGTTGTTGCGGCCCCAGGCCCAGGCGTGTCCGTCCTCGTCCAAGGCCAGGGCATGATAGGCACCTGCGCTGATCTGGGTGAAGACGGGGGCCTTGTCGGCTCCTGCGGGTGTGGCAATGGGCCCGGGCAGTCCGCTTCCGCTGCTCGTGCTGCCTTGGCCGAGCCTGCCGTTGGAGTTGGATCCCCAACTGTATACCTGCCCGTCATTACCGAGTGCCAGGGCGAATCCGTCTCCAGCGCTGATGCGGGTGTACCGGAATTCCGGTGCGGCTCCGGTTGGGGCGGCGACCCGGACGGGCAGGGCGGAGGAGGTGCTGGTGCCGTCGCCGAGGCCGTTGGTGTTGGATCCCCAGGCGTAGACGTTGCCGTCGCTGCCGAGTGCCATGAGCTGCTGACCGCCGACTGCGACCTGCGTATACCGGAATTCGGGTGCGGTTCCGGTTGGGGTGGCGACTCGGACGGGCAGGGCGGAGATGGTGCTGGTGCCGTCGCCGAGGCCGTTGGTGTTGGATCCCCAGGCGTAGACGTTGCCATCAGAGCCCAGGCCGATGCCCATGGATTCACCGGCCTGGACCTGGGTCCAGGTGAATCCGTTGCCTGCTCCGGTCGGAGTGGCGACTCTTACGGGGGTGGACCGGTCGGTGCGGGTCCCGTCGCCGAGCTGACCACTATCGTTGGATCCCCAGGCGTAGGCGTTGCCGTCTGAGCCGATGCCCAGTGAGTTTCGACTTCCTGCGCTGACCTGGGCCAGGCGCATGCCGCCTGGTGCGGGAGGGGTCAGGGTGACGGTCTCGCCGCCGGAGTCAATGCCATGATCCGGACTCAGCGTCCAGTGGCCGGGCTGGTGCCAGTGGGCGGTAAGGGTCATGTCCCGGTCGATGGGCTGGGTGAAGTCGTAAGCCGTATCTCCGTCAAACCATCCGTCGAACACATGGTCCGCTCGTGTGGGGTCGGAGGCGGGCCGTGACGTGGTCCCATCCTCGTCCACTGTGGCATCGGGAGGGACGGGTGTCCCTCCGTTGGTGTCGTAGGTGACGGTGTACCGGCTCGGGGCATAGGTGTAGTCCAGGTCGGTGTCGGGTTGTGGTTTGCCGTTCAGACTCCATCGGATGGTCAGGGGTACCTGGCCGGGCCGGTGCTTCCTCGCTGGTGCAGTGACCTGCCAGGAATCGTCGGTTTGTGGGCTGGGGTTTCCGCCAGGTCGAGCCCCGAATGCGGTCGAGGTGACCTGCAAGGCGGGGAAAGTGGTCTTTCCGGGTCTGGATCGGGGCGTGTCGGTTCCTTCGCCGAGCTGACCGTGGGTGTTGTCGCCCCAGGTATGCAGGGTACCTGCCGAGTCGATGCCAAGGGTGTGGCTCATCCCCACTGCGGCCCGCTTCCATGTGAAGTTCGCCCGGCCCGGGGTGGTGATGGCGACTGGCAAGATCTTGTCGGTATTGGTGCCGTCGCCGATCTGGCTGTTTGTGTTGCTTCCCCAGGTGTAGAGAGCTCCAGTGGAGATGATGGCCTGCGAGGTCTGACCCCCGGCGGAGACTCTCAAGATATCGGCACCGTAGGGCAGATTGGACTTGGTAGGCAGGGGGTTGTCGGCCTTTGCAGAGTAACTACCGATTTGGCCGTGCCGGCCGGAGCCGAATGCGTACACGGCGGTGGTGTCGGCGGTGGTGTTGGTTGCGATGGCAAGGGTGTGGTCCTTGCCTGCGGCCAGATACAACCAGGTGAAGCTTGGGGGCGCGCCGGTCGGGGTGCGTACGGGAGAGGGGGTGGCCGTGGTGGTGCCGGTCTTATTGTCTCCCAGCTGGCCGTAGGTGTCGTCGCCCCAGGCGTACAGGGTGCCGTTGTTGGCTATGGCGAGGGAGTGATTGCCGCCGGCCTGTATCTGTGTGTAGACCAGCCCGGGCGGCGTACCTTTGGGCATCGGGCGTATTGCGGGTGTGCCGGTGGCGCTGCCTGCCGTTCCGCGTCCGAGCTGGCCGTAGGTGTCGTTGCCCCAGGTCCAGACGTGTCCGGTCGTGTCCAGGGCGATGGTATGGTCGTCGCCGGTATTGATCTGAGTGAATCGTGTATCGCCAGTGGAGGCAAGCCCGGGTGTGGAATCATCTCCGCCGACCGTTCCGCGTCCGAGCTGTCCGTCCGAGTTGTCGCCCCATGTCCAGATTCGTCCGGTGGTGTCGAGGGCTGCCGTGTGGTTCCTGCCTGCCGTCGCCTGGGTGAAGCGCACATCCGCAGGTGCGGCGGTGCCGGTGGGGAGGGTGCGTCCGGTGTGGGTGCCGTCGCCGATTTGGCCGTGGGTGTTGTCACCCCACGCGTATACCTGTCCGTCACTGGAAACGGACACGGAATGGGAGCCGCCTGCGTTGATGCCGGCTAGGCGGGCGCCTAGTGCTCCGGAGGGGGCGGTGAGGGTTACGGACGTCCCGCCTCCGGTGGGGCCGGATGCGGGTGACCGTGACCAGGAACCGGGACGGCTCCATTTGGCCGTCACAGTGGTGTCTTCAGAGATGGGCTGGGTGAAATCGTAGGCCGCTTCGCCCTGGAACCATCCGTCGAACTGGTATCCGGCACGGGTCGGATCCGTGTCAGGCCGGCTGGCAAGTCCCCACTCATCCACGGTCTGGACGATAACCGGGTCCCCGTTACCCGGGTCGAACCTGACCTGGTTCTTCAATGGCAGATATGTATAGGACAGGATTTCCACACCCTGGTTTAGATCCGTCCGTGTCCATGGCACCCGTAGCTCCACCTGTCCCGGCGAATGGGCAGGAGGGCGCGCAATCCAGGAACCATCCGTCTGTCGCGTCACCACGCCCTGGGCCGGTACTCCGTCGAAGGTGACGCTGGACAGGGTCAACGGCCACGGAAACCATACGCTAGCGGGCTCGTAAGTGGTAACTGGCCCCTTTGGACCGCGTCCGAGCTCGTCGGCTGCGTTGTAGCCGAAACCGTAGGTGGAACCATCGGAGCCGATGATCAGCGTGTGACCACTGTAGCTGGAGGAGTTTGCTTGTAGGGTGTGGTAGGAGAAACCGTCGGGTGCGTCCTTGGGTGTAGGTATGAGGGTAGGCATGGGCACGCCCTTGCTGTTATCGCCGGTGCTGGTGGAGATGCCCAGCTGTCCAGAGTGGTTGCGGCCCCAGCCCCATGTACCTGTGGAGTTGATGGCGACGGAAGAGAGATTTTGCGAGGCACTGATGTCGGTGACCCCAGACAGGTTATCGACACGTCCGGGCCTGCCGGCGGGGTTGGCACTGTCGGGTGTGCGACCTAATTGGCCATAACCGTTGAGGCCCCAGCTCAGGACGGTACCGTCTGAGGCAATGGCCAAGGAGTAATCACCTCCTGAGCTGACTTTCGTGAACTTCAAATCACTGTTGACCGGACGGGGGCCTGGTCCTGGCAATGAGTCAGTACTTCCGGCACGCCCGGACCGCTCGTCAAAGTAACCCCAGGTCCAGGCGGTCCCGTCGTCGGTCAGTGCTGTGGAGTGCCGGTCGCCAGCACTGATGGCAACGAAGGTGGCTCCACTGGACATTGCCACTTTTGCGGGAATACCGTATTCCGCGGAAGAGGCGTACCGTCCGAGCGTGTTCCAGAAGTTTTCTCCCCATGTCCAGATGTTTCCGTCCTGGTCCAAGATCACCGAAAAGTCTTGGCCGGCGCTGACGGCAATAAACGTTACGCCTGTCGGCACGGAGATTAAACCAGGCTTGTTGTTCGGGTTTGCAACGTCCGGTAAACGGCCGAGCTTGCCTTGACTGTTGTCTCCCCATGTCCAGACTCTGCCCTCGCTGTCCAGGGCCAAGGCATGTTTGCTGCCTGCGGATACCTGAGTGAATTTCACGCCTTCGGGCGCGGATACCTTCACAGGGGCGTTGGCTCTAGGCGATGTGGTACCGTCGCCCAGTTGGCCGCAAGAATTGGTTCCCCAAGCGTATACGTTCTGGTCGCTTCCCAGTCCCAACGAGAACCAACCGCCCGCTGCCACTTGGCTGAAGGCGATACGACTTGGTGGGTCAAGCCGTATATCATTGCCGCCTGTCCGCGGGCCTGAACTGGGATGGACAGACCACTGGCCGTTCCCGTATGTCCACCGGGCTTTCAACGTGATGGGGCTGGTAACGGGAGTGAAGAAGTCGTAGGCGACATCGCCCTGGAACCATCCGTCAAAGGTCCATCCATCCTCGGAGGGATCGCTTGGGCGCTGGGCTATGTCACCGACTACGACCTCCTGCTGGGGTATGGGGGCTCCGTGTTCGGATTGGAAGGTCACGGTGGTAGAGGTGCCGGTGTACGTGAACTGATGGCCGGTCTCGTCGGGTTGCGCGATGCCGTCGATGGTGGATTGAATGGTGAGGTCGACGGTGCCGGGGCTTTGCCTGGGGGCGGTGGTGTGCCACCCGTCGGCCCGACGGAACATGCCGGTTGCGTTGTTCTTGGCTCCGAATATGACGGTAGTGACCTCCCTGCTGATGTGTCTCCAAACCATACCCATCTTGAGGGAGCTTTTTATTTTGTTCTTGCCAAGCTCTCCAGCACCTTCATTTCCAGTGCCGTAGGCATTGCCGTCGGACCCGATTGCCAAGGTCCTGAAGTCGTTTTGGTTTGCAACATTAGGCGCGAAGCTGATGTACTTGAATCCGTCGGGAGCCCCATCGGGAGCAACCATGCGTGTTGGTGTGGCTGAGTCGGTGGTGGTGTTTATGCCGAGCTGTCCTTGATTATTCCGTCCCCAGGCCCAGCTCCCGATGCTGGAGGTGGCTGTTGAATATCGGGTTCCTGCGCTAATAACGCTGATGTCGGTCAGGCCGGGGACGGGCCCTGGTCGATTGGCCGGGTTGCGTGTTGTGGGCATGCGTCCCAGCTGGCCGTAATCATTGCTTCCCCAAGTTTGGAGGGTGCCGCCCGTGTCCACGGCCATGGAGTGATCTCCGCCGGCGCTGATATCTGTGAATTTCAGATTGGTATCGACCGCGGCGGGTGCGGTGCCGGTGTGGCCAATCCAGTCCCCGTAGGTGTCTGCCCAGGTCCAAACGGTCCCGTCAGCTGTCAGGGCCATGGAGTAGTTTCTGCCCGCACTGATGGCTGTGAAAACGGTATCTGCAGGGAGCTGCGCCTTACCAGGTATATCTGAGGGGTTGGAGCTACTGTTGGGGCGTGCAAGTTGATTGCCCCATGCAGGCCCCCAGGTCCAAACTTCGCCATTCTGGTCCAGAGCCATGGCAAAGTTTTGTCCGGCGCTGATGGAAGTGAATGTCACGCCTGTCGGCATGGTGACCATGCCGGGTCTGTTGGCGGGGTTGGCGGCATCGGGGCTGCGACCCAGTTTTCCATAATTGGCGTTACCCCAAGTCCATACCCTGCCCTGACTGTCCAGGGCCATGGAAAACATGTAGCCTGCGGATACCTGGATGAATTTCACGCCCTCGGGCATGGAAACCATTCGCGGGACCGTGGAGTAGGTTATGTCAACGATTCCCAGCTCGCCGTTAGAGTTGTTTCCCCATGTGTATACGTTCCCGTCGCTGCCCACCGCTACGGAGTGCGAATGGCCTGCCGAAACCTGAGCAAACCGATTCTGATCCGTGGGCAAACTCACCTGAACGTCGGTGCCGCCCCTCCAGGGTCCCTGGGTCGGGCTGATGGACCACTTGCCCCATTTGGCAGTAAGAGCCGTGTCCTTCGTTACCGGCCGGGTGAAGTTGTAGGCGACGTCGCCCTGGAACCATCCGGCAAAGGTCCACCCAGGCCGGGTGGGATCGCTGAGAGGCCGGGTGGCGGTCCTTCTGTCGGCGACCGTCTGGGCGGCAGGCATGCCTTGGGTGCCGGCCTCGGAGGTGAATGTAACGGTATGGCTGTCACCGGATCTGGCCGCCGGTTCACGGGATTTTGCGGCCTCCTGGTCTGAGTCCTCGCTTGACAGTGGATTGGGAGTCGCCAGCTGGGATGGTCCGGAATCGGATTGCGGGGTGGCAGTGGTTGACGATGGTGCCGGTTCAGCGGGCCGTGAGGCAGACGGTGTAGGGAGCGGTGATGAAGGCGTATCCGAGGGAGACAAGGTGGAACCCTTGCCGGGGTTCAGGGTCTGAAGACCTGTGTCTTCTCCCGTCCGGGACAGTACGGACTGGTCCGCCGACTGTGCGTCAGCCGGGTCGGAACCTGCCATCAGACCAACCCCCATGGCGGCCAGGACGGCAAGCGCGCCTATGATCGGCCTGGCGATGTGCCTGGATACGCTGTTATTGTGCATAGCGAGAACTCCCCAATAATCCCGCCTCTTGCAACTGGGAGACTATCGGTCTCCGCACTCGCCACCCCAATGACGAGTCAGCACAAAAGGTGGTCCCCCCCTCATGATGAAACTTCCAAAGACCATATCATACGGCGACAAAGAAAACATATGGTTTTTTCAGAATCATCGGTGTGTCTCGCTTGGTAGACTCGGAACGTTGTCTGTGGGCTCTTGGAGAGACGAGAAGTCTTGCCCCCTCTCCCCTAAGTATGATGGTCAGCAGAGGAGGTCCTGGGTTTGGATTGGCATGCGGCGGTCTACGGGGGAAGGTCCGGCAGGGATAACGATTCCGGGTTCTTTGATGTAGGCGGTGATGACGACTCAACCACCTACGGCAGTCTGGACACCATAGCGGATTCCACCTTGCGCCGTCTGGGCGGGAGGGCCTACTTCCGCGCCCACGAGATTCTGGATGCCCACCGCATGACCGATTTGAAGGTCCGTGAGGAGGGCGATATCCTCACCCTCTCGGCCAGGATCCGTTCCACGTATGACCTGACCGATGACTACCTGGTGCAGACCCGGCTTGACCAATCCGCGGGCGAGGTCGTCGGCTCATCCTGTACCTGTCAGGCCTTCGGGAGGCAGGGTTCCGTATGCAAACACGTGATTGCGCTGATAATGGCCTACAACGAGAACCCGGACCGATTCGACCATAGGACGGTCCAGGGCGCTCGCAGGACCGGCACCCGCAGAACCTCCCATGCCCTGGGTGCCTATATGCTCCGGGAGGACGGGAACATCAGGCGCTCCTATCGGGAAAGGCAGCTCAAACTCCTTCGGGAGGTCGGTACTCGTGCCGAGGGCCAGGCCATTCCCTCCACTGACCAAAAGCGTCATCTGCCGATCGGGTCGGTGGGGCTCAGACCCGACCTGTCCGACCTGGCCGGCGGGTGGGAAATTCGACTCCATATCGGTATGGCCTCCAGGGGCGTCGCCTACCTGGTCAAGGACATTCCCGCCCTCCTTCGGGCCGTGGACCAGACCGAATTCGTTTCTTACGGTCGGCGCCTGGCCTTTGTGCATTCCCGGGACACCTTTGACCAGCGTTCGCTCTCCCTGCTTGGGCTGATTGAGCGGGCCGCAGCCATCCGCAGGAGCCTGGCCGCCCAGCAGGACCCGTTTGGCCGACACGTGTCCAGGTCGTCCCTCGGACGGATGACCCTTACCGACGACGAGGTGGCCCAGCTTCTCGAGCTCTACCTGGATTCCGATCTGACCCTGGACTACACGCCTTCCGAACGCTTCCTGCGTCAGACCTTGCCGGCTCGGGTGGTCGACGGGGACCCGGACCTGGGAATCCGCATCAGCTCCGCCGGATCCGGTGATGCCGGTTCCGGCGGTTATGTGATTGAGCACAAGGCATCGGTGGAGCGGTTCATTCCAGGCCAGGCCGCCTCGTTCGTGGTGGTCAGGTCCGCCGCTTCGAGCGGGATTCAGGATGCCGCCCCCTTATTCCACAGGTGTTCTCCCGGATTCATCAGGGACCGGGAGCTTATCGAGACCCTATGTGGGGGCCAGGAGGATTCCCGGCTCTACCTGGGTCGGGACGACCTTGAACTCTTCACCCGGACCGTACTGCCCGAGTTGGGTGGGCCAGGTGCCGAGCCCAGGCAGGGTCGCGGTGGGCTGCGCAGCCCTGCCCTGACCGCCAGCCTCCCACCCGAACTGGTGGAGTTGCGCCGTCCCCCATGCCAGATCGAGTTCTATCTGGACCGGGACCAGGAGGGGATCAGCTGCGATCTGGAAGCCAAGTATGGGGAGCATCGGTACCCTGTGTTCCAAGACCTTCCCACAACAGCCGATGCTGTGCGAGACCTGGACAGCGAGCGCCTGGCCAGGGAGGCGGTCCGTCAGTACTTCCCCGCTCCCCAGGAGGGCGTGGCCAGGATTCCGGAGTCTGACGAAAAGGCCATCTATGCCTTCCTGACCCAGGGGTTGCCTCTTCTGCGCGGCATGGGTCATGTCTTCTCCACCCCCGCCTTCGACGGCCTGACCGTAACCAGTCATACCCAGATAAGGGTGGGGGTCAGACTCAAGTCGGGTCTGGTTGAAATATCTCCCATCGCCAAGGAGATCGACCCGGACGAGGTGCCCGAGTTGCTGGCCCAGTACCGTAAACGTCGGCGATTCCACCGGTTGCGTAGCGGGGCCTTTGTGGATCTGACCACCCTGGATGCCGGCCAGGTCGATGCCGTGGCCTCGGACCTGGGCATTCCTGTTGCGACTCTGGATGCCGGACAGGTGCCGGTGCCTGCCTACCAGTCCTACTATCTGGATGACCAGGTGGGGGAGGACGAGCGGGACCAGGACTTCAGTTCCTATCTGGAGGGGTTCAAAGCCGTGGACCCCCAGGCCTACCGGGTGCCGGAGACCCTTCACGGGCAGCTCAGGCCCTACCAGATTGAGGGGTTCCGCTGGCTTAATACGGTGAGTGACAGGGGGTTCGGCGGCATTCTGGCCGACGAGATGGGTCTGGGCAAGACCGTGCAGATGCTTGCCTACCTGCTCTCCCGTCATGATCGGACACTCGGCGATTCCGAGGAGGTCCTGCCCTCCTTGATTGTCTGCCCTGCCTCCCTGGTCTATAACTGGGCTGCCGAAGCCAGTCGCTTCGCGCCCGAATTGAAGGTTGGTATCCTGGCCGGGCGCAAGACCGACAGGCGTTCCATGCTTGAGGGCAGTGGATCCTATGACCTCCTGATCACCTCCTATGACCTGCTCCGTCGTGACATCGAGGACTACCAGGGATCTTCCTTCGATACCCTGGTTCTGGACGAGGCCCAGTACATCAAGAACCACGCCACCAAGGCCTCCCGGGCCGTGAGAACCGTGGATTCTCGCCATCGATTTGCCCTGACGGGTACGCCCGTGGAAAACCGGCTCTCCGAACTCTGGAGTATCTTCGACTTCCTCATGCCCGGAATCCTGGGGCCGTACAGCCACTTCCGCGACAGGTTCGAGATGCCCATCCTGAGTGGCGACCAGGACGCCCAGACCAGACTCCAGGCCCTTGTCGGTCCTTTCATTCTTCGCCGGCTCAAGTCCCAGGTCCTGACCGACCTGCCGGAGAAGATTGAGAATGTCATCACTGTTCCCCTGGAGGGGCGCCAGCGCAAGCTTTATGCCGCTCTCGAACAGGAACTCCGCTCCACCCTGAACCGCGAGAAGGACCGGGAGTACGAGACCGGGAAGATTCAGGTTCTGGCCCAGCTGACCAGGTTGAGACAGGTCTGTTGTGATCCGAGGCTGGTCTATGAAGCCTTGCCGGAGGGCGGAACCCAGTCCGAAACCGACCGGCATGGTCAGTCGGCCAAGCTCGATGCCATCGAGGACCTGGTCCTTTCCTGTCAGGACGCTGGCCGGAAGATGCTGATCTTCTCCCAGTTCACCTCGTATTTGGACCTGATTGCTCAACGCCTGCGTGGTCTGGGCGTGGGGTACGACATGATAACCGGCGCCACCTCCAAGAAGCAGCGCCTGGAATTGGTCGATCGGTTCAATCAGGACCAGACCCCCGTCTTCCTGATTTCCCTGAAGGCCGGCAACACGGGCCTCAATCTGACCGGGGCCTGTGTGGTGGTTCACGCCGACCCCTGGTGGAACGCGGCCGCCCAGGAGCAGGCCAACGACCGTGCCCACCGGATTGGACAGGTTCAGGACGTCAATGTGTATCAGATTGTGGCGAAGGACACGATTGAGGAGCGGATTCTTGGTCTCCAACACACCAAGAGCGATCTGGCCTCCCGGTTCGTCGATTCCGCAGCGGTCACCGGCGCCTCCGATATCGGCCGTCTGAGCCGCAGGGACCTCCTTGCCCTCCTGGGCTGACCCGGACTGTAGGTCTGCCGGGAAGGTGGCGGTATCTCCCCGGTTGTGCAGGAGTACCCTGTTCCGGCTACGCTTAATGGTCTGATGCTATCCGGCGGTTGCGCCGCATAGGGTTGACGGGTGCCTTACCGGTACCTGCCGGGCTGGTCGTTGTTGACCGTCCGGGTTACGGGGGTGGCTGCACTCCGCGCGTTCGATTACGAGAAACGATGAGGTCAGGCATGATGAGCGGCATTGAGATGTTCGGTTCGGAGTTTCTGGGAACGGCCGTCATGATGGCCATCGCCTGCATGGTCTCGGCCAGCAGGTCACTGTCCAAGAGCGCCGCCTTCAGGAGCGACTGGATCAACGCGGCCCTGGGCTGGGGGCTTGCCGTCTATGTCGGTGTCTATGTGGGCTGGCGGACCGGAGGCCACCTCAACCCTTCGATCACCCTGGCAAGGGTGGTCAACCATTGGTTCAATCCGGGCGCCACCCTGAACGGGATGCCCATGGGGAAGGGCGGCATACCTGTCACGGCCACCAATGTCGGTATCTTCATCCTGGCCCAGTTCCTGGGTGCCTTTGTGGGATGCTGTATCGGATACCTGGCCACCCGCAAACACTTCGACCTGCACACCGACCCTGATGTGAAACTCACGGTCTTCTGCACCAAGCCGGGCATCAGGTCGAATTTCTGGAATGTCGTATCCGAGATTGTCGGTACGGCCGTCCTGGTCACCTGGGTCTTTGTCAATGGCGGAACACCCACCCAGGTCGGTCCGCTCGGGGTCGCCCTGGTCATTACGGTTCTGGTTCTGGCCCTGGGTGGCATCTCCGGTGCCGCCTTGAATCCCGCCCGTGACTTCTCCGCCCGGGTGGCGTATGCGCTCCTGCCCATGGCCGACAAGCGGGACGCGGACTGGGGGTACGCCTGGGTTCCCTTTGTAGGCCCCTGCATCGGTGCAGTGATTGGTGTGGTTCTTCCCGGCATCTTCGGATTGGTCTCCTGACCCTCCGACCCTGCCGAGTTCCCGGGGATTATCCGGAGCGTGGGGCGGGGCTGAGTTTCCGGGAACAGGCGATGCCCCGGAAGGTTTGGCCTTCCGGGGCATCGGTGTGAGGCAGCGAATCAGTAGCTGGTTGAGGTGGGGCCTTCGAAACGCACCGTCAGGCCGCGGCCATGGTGGAGGAACATCTCGGCGCCGTGGCGGTCCAGGTCGCGGTGGGTGAAGAGCATGCGGATGGCGAAGGCCGTCTGCACGTCGTCAGGCAGATCCAGGAAGGCCTTGTGGGCATCCCACCCGTCGGCCGCCACCGCTTCGTCCGGCACGTAGGCGTAACCATAACCATCCTCGTCCACATATCCCAGGAAGGGGAGGTCCCATGCCTGGTGATAGCTCAGCTGGTCCTTGTAGTCCTCGACTTGCTTCAAGGCCTCATCGCTGATCCCGAACTTTTTGGCCACCTCGTTGGCCTTGGCCGTCTTTGATACAGCGTCCTTTGCAAACATGGACGTATCGACGACGATGAGTGTATCTTCTGCCATGACTGACCTTTCTGATTGGTCCGCCTGCACGGGGTCAAGCAGATGTCATGGCCGTGCAGTGCCATGACAAGTGGCTGGCCGTCAATTTCTGACGACCCGCCTGGATGCAACAGTGCTTCCATTTCTTACGTTAGCAAATTCCGGGGCGGAAAGTGGGATGGTGGGCGAGGAAATGTCGCGGTCGAAAACCACGCGACAATTGGGATTGCCTCAGGTTGGCATACGAAGTGGTCGCAGGTTCTGTCTGTCAGGGTCTGAGGATGTTGGTGCGGGAGATATAGACCGCCCCGGCGCGAGGGTATTCCCCGGTCAGCTCGGGTATGGTGACCGGGCGGTATCCCTTTCTGCGCAGGTCATCCAGCAGACCGGGCAGGGCCTGTGCGGTGTGGGGCTGGATGTCGTGCATGAGGACGATGGAGCCGGGCTGGAGTTCGGCCTTGATCTTTCCTGTGATCGAGCCGGGGGAGGCGCCACGGGCCCAGTCGTAGGAGTCCGCGTTGTACGAGGCGATGGCCGCCCCGAGATGATTGCCGATGTATGACCTGCTGGCCTCGTCCACCCTGCCATGGGGAGGTCTGACCATCGTGACGGCCCGCTTGGCCGCATTCCGGATTACCTGACCGGACTGAGCAATCTGCAGTTCCTCCTGATGCCTGGCCATGATGTCGGGGAGGTCCTGGTGGCTCCAGGTGTGGTTGCCGACCGGGTACCCTTTTTGGGTCATCCGCTCCAGGATCCTGGTGGTCCGAGGGCCGACCTTTTGCCCTATGGGGAAGAAGGTCGCGGGTGACTGGCTGTCGATCAGGTCATCAAGTATCTGGTTGGTGAGCTTCGTGTCGGGTCCATCGTCGAAGGTCAGGGCAAGGCAGGACTGCTGGGTGCAGTCGATGCCCTTGCGGTTGTTCCCGGCCCGAACCAACCGGTCGGCGTCTCTGTAGAGGGTCTCTTCCAAGGTCCTGGCGTTGTACGGGTCCGTCTGATTCTCCGCGACCTTCAGGTCCTCCACCAGGGTCAATCGGTCGGCATTGTTCCGGCCGACCAGGGCCTTGGAGTCCTCGGCGAACTCGGCCATACCGGGCATGATTGCCCTGAGCCGGTCCAGGTCGTCCGCCCGGGGAGGCAGGCGGGAATCCAGCTTGTGCAGGTCGACGATGGCCCGCTCGGATTTAGCTGTCAGACCGCTCAGGGTATCGGCCATCCTGTGCCGGTGGCTGGGCATCTGCCGGGCCGTGCATCCGTCCTGGCCGAACGCGCCCGTCTGCATGGCCTGTTTGCGGTCCCTGCCTTCCTGAAGCCGTATCCTGTCCAGGATCTTCTGTGTGGATGCCGGTGGCTGGGCCCCGCCCTGACCTGCTTCCCTGGCATCCAGGAGCCTGTTCAGGTGGGCATCACTGATTCTCCAGGCGTTACCCCATTCCATGCACCTGGAGATGCTCGATCTGTAGTGGTTGTAAACGGGTCTGTAGGCGGCCAGCCCGGAGACCAGGGCAAGCGGGACCAGCAGGGCCACAGACAGGGCAACCCTTTTCGGTCGTCGGAGTTTGTGCCCCCGGGTGTCCGAGGTGCCTGCGCCTTCAGCCATACTTGAACCTTGTGATAGAGAGACGCCATCTCTCCTGTGCAAGGATGGCGTCTCTGGTCGGGTTAGGTGCCTGGGGGCCGATCTGGCCCCCAGGCGGTCGAATCACTGGGCGATGAATCCGCCGTCGACCACGAACTCGGAGCCCAGGGCGAACTTGGACTCATCCGCGGCCAGGTAGACGCAGATCTCGCCGATGTCGCGGGGTTCGCCGATGTGCCCCAGGGGGGTCAGCTTGCTCATACGATCCTCAAGGTCCTGGCTGATCAACGGCGTCTTGATGAAGCCGGGGTGGACCGAGTTGATTCGGACCTTATAGTCGTTGTTGGCCGAGTCCAGGGCAGCCGACTTGGTCAGGATCCTGGTGCCGCCCTTGCTGGCGTTGTAAGCACCGGCCCCGCTCAGGCCCACGAATCCCTCGATGGAGGAGATGTTGATGATGGAGCCGCCGCGGCCCTTCATCACCCGCATGCCGTGCTTGGTGCCCAGGAAGGTGCCGTTCAGATTGATGTCGATGACCTTCTTCCAGTCCTCGTACTTCTCCTGGTCCAGAGTGGCACCGCTGCCGCCGATGCCTGCATTGTTGACCACAGTGGTCAGCTCGCCGAGTTCGGCCTGGACCTTGTCGATGGCCTCGATCCACTGGTCTTCATCGGTCACGTCCAGGGGGGTGAACATGACCTGGTCATGGTACTTGTCCATAAATTCCCTGGATGCGTCGCTCTCCTTGATGTCGGTCAGGGCCACCTTGGCTCCCTCCCGTACGAAGCACTCAGCCACACCCAGTCCGATTCCGCCGGTTCCGCCGGTGATGATGGCAACCTTGCCATTGAGACGATCAGTCATACTACTCTCCTTTGATAGAACGAACTGACGGTCCTAAGTGTACAGAAAGATGGTCGGGCCTGCACGGATAGATTCGTGCGGGTCCCGCCGTGGTCCCCATAGGGTGTGAGGATGGAAACAGCTCGCTGGGGAGAAGAGGAAAGAGAGGATTCGATGGCTGTCAATACCGGTCGGCGCAATGTGCGCGAACGTCTGGCCACCTTCGGGTTCTTCATCTTCATGGGGACGGGAACCTCTGCCTGGTTCTCCCGTCTGCCGTCGGTCAAGGAGATACTGGGGTTGCAACCCTCCTCCCTGGCTTTGATGACCATCCTTGGCGGGTGCGGCGCCCTGGTGGGCATGGTGGTTTCCGGCGTTCTGACCAACCGCCTGGGTGTGCGTCGTGCCATGCTTCTGAGTGCTTCTACCTGGTGCCTGGGCATGCTGGTGGCCTCGTTTGCCATTTGGCGGCTCTCGCTGCCTGGCGTGGTCTTGGGACTTCTCTTCAATTCGGCGGGAATCAGCCTCTGGGGAACGGTCAACACCGTCGAGGCCGGAGCCGTTGAGCGCAACGCCGAGCACTCGGTCATGGCCAGGTTCCATGCCTCCTATAGCCTCGGCATGTTCCTGGCCTTGGGGTTGGGTTCTTTGATTTCCCACCTGGGCATACCGGTGGAGGTCCACCTGGCGGCCAATGCTCTGGTGACCCTGGGTCTGATGGCCTGCTGTCTTCTTGTTTGCCCGGCCAATCCCCAGGGCGATGACACCGGCCCCGTCGGAGATTCAGGTGCTGATTGCGCTGGCGACGACCGTAGCCCCATGCGCAAGCAGATGGCGGCCTGGGGGGACTCCCTGGTGCTGATGCTGGCACTGATCAATGTGGCCCTGGAGGCCAGCGAAGGTGCCGTCAATGACTGGAGCAGCATCGGATTGGTCGATTCCTTCAGCGCGCCGGAATCCATGGCCAATCTGGCTCCAACGGTCTTTGCGGCCGCGATGATCATCTCCAGGATGCTGGGCCCCTGGGTTATCGAGCGGCTGGGCAATACGGTCAGTCTCTATCTGACCCTCTTGGTTTCGGCTCTGGGCATCCTGGTCTACTCCCTTTCGCCGTTCCTGGTGGTCTCCCTCGTGGGGACCTGCATCTGGGGCATCGGTGCGGCCTTGGGCGTCCCCATCGTCACCACCCTGGCTACGCGGGACCCGTCCATGGCGGCCCAACGGGCCTCGGTCATCTCGACCGCCTATTACGGGGTTTCGTGGATCATCCCGCCTGCCATCGGCTTCCTGGCCGACCATACCGGTGTCCGGCCCGCCCTCCTGCCCCTGGCGCTGGTCCTGGTTCTGGTCACCCTGCTGGTCAGGCCGGTCAGCAGAAAAGGCTGACCGCCTGTTGTCGAGGCGGCCTTATGCTGCGTGAAGGTTGTCCGGGCCGATGATGATGCCCTTGCCTCTGAGGTTTTCCAGGCACTCCTCCAGATAGGCCTCATCGTGCTCCGGATAGATTGGCGAGGTGAGTCGGACGGCCTCCAGATGTTCATAGGGGTCGCAGTGCCTGCCGCGATAGAGGGGATCGCGCCAGTCCGGATCCGGATGGTATCCCCTGGCCGCCATCTCATCCATGACCAGGATGTGGAATTGATAGAGCTTGTATGGCGAGTGGGAGAAGACGTAATCCACGGTGGCATGCTTGCGGCCCCAGCCAAGCCCCCTGAGGGCGGTGATTTCCCTATGCTGCCCCAGGAGCTGTTGCCGGGGCAGTGCCCCAATCAGGTCCTGATGCCACAGCCGCATACCTGCCCCCGATCCTGGACCGTCACTCCTCGTGGTTTCCCAAGCATAGTCTTCAACCGCGGCTGGTGGTCTCTCTTTTTGTGAAGGCGATGGTGACGGCAGCCAGAAGGAAGGAGAGTGCGGATCCGGCCAGGACCGCCACAAGGGCCATGCTGATGTGACTTGTGCCGGAGTAAGCAAGGTCGGCGATGAGGAAGGACATTGTGAACCCAATCCCGCACAACTGGGCCACTGCGCCCAGGTCAACCGTACGGATTCCGGAGGGGAGTCTCAGTCCCAACCGCGAGCAGACCAGAACCACGGACATGATCCCCAGTGGTTTGCCTAATGCCAACCCGATGGTAATCCCCAGGAAAATGGGACTCGTCAGCCAGGTGGGGCTGAAGTCGCGCAGAGGTATCCCCATGGATAGGAAGGCGAACAAGGGCAGTGCCAGCAGCGCGGATAGGGGGGTGAGATTCCTGCTCAGGCTCTCCGCTCTCGATTCCTTGCCCTGAAGCGAAGACCTGCCCGGAGTGAGCAGCCCGAGAGCCACGCCTGACAGGACCGGATGAATCCCTGCACGAAGAAACCCGTACCAGGCGCCCAGGGCGGCAAGTAGGGCGATTGGGCGGAGGACTCGCCTCATCCGCATAAGCAGATACCATCCCCCCAGACAGAGCATGGCGGGGAGCAGCATCCAGGGCTGAGAAAGGTGTGAATAGCCTATGGCAATCAGCAGTACGCCGATGATGTCGTCGAATACGGCCAGGGTCATGAGGAATGACTGGCGTCCTGCACCGGTGCCGGGGGCGAGTATCCGCAGGGCCGTCAGGGAGAACGCCACATCTGTTGCAGTCGGTATGGCCCAGCCCCGTAGTCCTGTAGGGTCGGAGTGGTTGATGGCCCAGTATATGCCGATGGGGGCGATCACCCCTCCGATTGCCGCAAGCATCGGGGTCAGGGCCTGGCGTGGGTTGCGCAGTGTTCCTGTCGACATCTCCTGCCGGAGGTCCAGGCCGATGACCAGAAAGAACAGGGTCAGCATGCCGTCCTGCACCCATTCTTTGACGGTCAGGTCCAGACCCGGCATGAGGTGGTCCAGGGCATGCAGGGGAACCCATGTGGAAATCGCCTGATAGGTATCGAGGGTGGCCGGTAAGTTGGCCCCAACAAGTCCCAGGATGGCAGCCGATACCATGAGCAAGGCGGTGCTGCGGTCGTTCTGGGCGGTGCTGCATAGGTGCAGCCAGGTTTTGGCGACGAGGTGTCGAATGGGCCTGAGTGGGTTGGTCTGGCGCGCAAACATACGGTCGTTGGTCCTTCTGAGAGATGTATGTTGTCTGTTTCGCCGACCAGTCTTCCCGGCATGAATCCTGTTGGGGACTCCCGATAGGCAGAATACCAGGGAGCCTGAATACAGGATTTCCGGCAGGGGCGGGGGGGGGGTAACGTGCGCGGTAAGGGGAAACCGTCGGAGCGGTGTTGGCTGAGCCTATATGCTGTCGAACGCGAGCGTCAGGCAGCGCGTTCGGCCTGGTAGTTGCTACCCCAATCGCGCATGGCTTCGATGACCGGCCTGAGACTTTTTCCTGTTTCCGTCAGGGAGTACTCCACGCGCGGAGGGACTTCCGGGTATACCTTGCGATGTACCAGGCCATCGTGCTCCATCTGGCGCAGATTTGCGGTGAGCACCTTCTGCGAGACGCTGCCCAGGGAGCGGCGCAGCTCTCCAAAACGTAGTGTCCCGCCCAGCAGATCCCGCAATATCAGGACCTTCCACTTATCGGAAATCAGCAACAGTGTCGTTTCGACGGGACACGCCGGTAGTTCATCCTGCATCAGAGGAATCTCCATTCCAGAACACCATGAAATTCCACAAACGTTCCTTTTTGGTAACTATGGAACTTCTTTATGCCTACTATCTTCTTCATCCGTATGGTAATAGGGTACATCAGGACAAGGAAAACGGAGTGACCTCCAAAAAGTTGAACGAAAGGACACATGATGAAGATTGCAGTAGTTGCGGCAAATGGTAAGGCGGGCCGGCTCATTGTCGAAGAGGCAGTGCAGCGCGGCCATGAAGTGACTGCGGTGGTGCGCAGCGACAACAAGACCGATGCTCAGCACGCCATCATCAAGGATCTGTTCGACCTGACGGCGGCCGACCTTGCCGGATTCGATGTGGTGGTGGATGCGGCGGGAGCCTGGACCCCGGATACCCTGCATTACATCGCCGATGCGGCCAAGCATCTGGCTGACCTGTTGTCGGGAACGGATACCCGGTTGCTTGTGGTCGGTGGCGCCGGGAGCCTCTTCGTCAACAAGGACCACACCTTGGCCCTTGAGGATACCCCGGACTTCCTCGATGCGCACAAGCCGGTCTCCAGTGCCCATGGCAAGGCCTTGGCCCACCTGCGCACCCGTTCCGATGTGCGCTGGACCTATGTCAGCCCGGCCGCCGACTTCCAAGCCGAGGGTGAGCGTACCGGCTCCTACGGGCTGGCCGGGGAGGAGCTGACCACCAATGCGGAGGGTCAGAGCTTCATCAGCTATGCCGACTATGCAATCGCCATGGTGGACGAGGTCGAATCCGGCAAGCATGTCGGTGAGCGTATTTCCGTTTACGCCAAGTAATCGTCGTGCGGAAAGCCCGAATCGGGCCTGCTCTGCCAGGGGGGATTGAACAGGCCCGTTACGGACAGCCGGTGAAAAGCCTGGCGCATAGACCGATAGCGTCATGAATGACAACGGGGCCGCACTCCTGCAATTCGATTCACCCGAAAGGCAGGAGTGCGGCCCGGTGTTTTCCGGTCTGTACTGCGCGGCCGGCTCCGGTGTCAGAGGAGCGTGGCCACCCAAAGCAGGATGGCTGCCGCAACGAACAGAATGGCGAATATCTTCCCGCCGACCTTCAGCCACTTACCGAAGCTGATCCCGGCCACGGACAGCCCGGCCAGAAGCACGCCGCCGGTCGGGTTGATGATGTTCATCAGGCCGTTGCCGAACTGGTTGCTCAGCACGATCACGTCACGGTTGATATGGACCAGATCGGCCAGGGGACCCATGACAGGCATGGTCAAGGCTGCGGAGCCGGAGGATGAGGGGACGAACAGGGTCAGTATCGACTGGACGGCAAGCAGGATGGTGGTGAAGAGACCCTTAGGCAGATTACCCAGCAGTCCCACCAGCCAGTTCAGGATGGTATCGATGATCATGCCGTCCTGGAGAATGACCAGGATGCTGCGGGCCAGACCGATGATTACCGCTGCATAGACAAAGTCCCCGCATCCGCTTACGAAGCTCTCGCATATCTGATTGAGCGAGAAACGCGCCACAATCCCGATAATGAGGCCCACGGCGAGGAAGAGGGCGCCGATTTCGGTCATATACCAGCCCAGGGCCAGGATGCCGTATACCATCACGGCCAATCCGAGGACAAAAATGCCGATGATGATCTTGTCGCGAGTGGTGAAGGTGTCGGTCTTGCCGGTTTCGTCCTTGCCGTTCGCGCCCTCATTTCCGGAAAGCAGTCGGGCGCGCAGACGCTGGTCGCTGTCATAGACGATTGAGGATTCGGGAGTCTTGCGAACCCGGTAGGCGTACCGCATGGTGAAGGCAACGGCTATCAGGGTGAAGATGGCCCAGCAGACGATACGCCACATCAGCAGGGGATTCCCGTGCACTTCGCCGATGCCTTGGGCTATCAGCACGTTGAAGGGGTTGATGGTTGAACCGATATACCCGACCTGGCTGGCCAGGAAAAGAGTCAGTATGGCCGTCATGGAGTCAAACCCCATTGTCAGCATGAACGTGATGAAGATGATGAACAGGGGAATCAGTTCCTCGCTCATGCCGTAGGTTGAGCCGCCGAGGCTGACAAGGAGCATCATCATCGGGATGACCAGGATGCCCTTGGCTCCCAAAGAGTCGGCCAGTGCCCTGAGACCCCGATCGATGGCACCGGTTTTGAGGATGATGCCGAAGGCTCCTCCCAGGATGAGCACGAAGGAGATGACCTCCACGGCCTGGATGATTCCGTTGCCGGGTGCTTCCAGGATGGCGGCCAGACCCTGACGGTGGTCCAGACCGTCGCTGATCTTGCCGATTTCATGGAAGGTCCCAGGAAGGATGACGGTCCTCTCCGTGCCGTCCACCATCTGTTTTTTGGAATCGAACTGGCCGCTTGGAATCAACCAGGTCGATGCTGCGGCCAGAATGACCATGAAGAACAGCAGGGCGTAGCTATGTGGGAAGGTAAATGACTTGCGTTTCTTGGTTGTGGACATGATTGTCTCATTTCTTGGGGTATACGGGTAATGCGGGTCAGGCCTCGTAGGCAGGTTGTCCATCGACGTAGGTGGCTGCCACCCGGGCCTCGCGCAGGCCCTGCGCGTCGGCATGGACCAGATCCCTGTCGAAGATGGCCATGGTGGCTCTCTGTCCGGGTCGCAGACTCGGGGGTGCACCGGGCGAATCCGGATCAGGGTCATTCCGGTTGGAGTGGCCATCATTGGTCCAGGCGGACAATACAGCCATTGCCGGGAGGGCGTACTGGGGGAACCACTGCTCGCCTCCCTTGTCGAATTCCCGCAGACTGGCCCGCAGGATGGATTCGGGAAGGCTCGGCAGGAACAGGGGGCAGTCCGTGCCGCATGTCAGATTCAGCCCAGGCGTCGTCAGACTGCTGTAATGGAAGAAATCACTGCCGTCATCGTCGGCAATGGTGTTTGGCATGTAGGCATCCTGGGCGGATGGGTTCAACCCCAATATCTGCGGATATAACTCGGCTGTGATGCCTGCCTGGGCCATTACGCCGGCTGCCCGATCATTGATCATCTCCAAGTCGCTGATGGAGTGGTGCAATCCCGGCGCGGCCGCAGAGGACAGTATCCGAGCGGATTCCTCTATGGCCCTGTCGCCCTCGGCGGTCATGCAACAGGAAAACCCGCTGCCTGCGATGTCTTCGACGCGATGTTCCAGTTCTCGGTAATCAACTTGTGGGGTGGGCTCACCGGAGGCATAGCGACCGTGAATATCCGCGGTTCCGTCAGCGACGACCCCGTCGACCATAAGCTTGACTCCGCGTAGCCTGGTCTTGGAACCCAGCGGTTGTGTGGCGATCTGCTTCAGCCTTGCTCCGGTTACCTGCTCCCTTACGGGCTCTATGTAGAGATCGGCCTTCAGGCACTTATCGGCCAGCCAGCCATGCACGCCTGTGCCGTCGAAAACGATGTCCTTGCAGGAAACCACTCCTCTTTCGAGGAGCAATTGCTCGAATCGTCTCCATGAAGCCCGAACCAGCTCCCGGTCACCGGTCATCTCCTTGATCAGCAGGGCCCGGTCCTCTGCCCCAAGCTGGTCCTCGGAGAATCCATACCGCCGAACCGCCGCTGTATTCATCCAGTAACGGCTGCGTAGTGAGTCGATGGCCACTATCGGGGTCTGGTCGCTGATGTCATCCAGACTGTCCCGCTCGGGGTCTTGGCCCCATAGCTGCCGATTCCATCCATGGGCGTATATGGGTCTTGTCGGATTCTCTTTGTGCTCCTTGGCCAAGAGAAGTGCGGCCTCCTCTTCGGAATCCGCGGATGACAGATCCAGGCCGGCGTTTGCCGCCATCCATCCGGAGAAGAAAACATGGTTGTCGTGAAGGCCCGGCATGACCAGGCACTCGTCATATTCGAGCACCTTGCAATCGGGTCCAGGATCTTCGTGATTCCAGTCGCGACCAACCTTGGTGATGGTCGATCCTTCAAACTCCACAAACCCCTTGAAGAGTTGCGGGGAAATCCCGTCAAAGATATGACGGGACCTTACAACAGTCCTCATTGTCTGTCCTTATCGTCAGGACTTGGGGAGTCCTTTGGGCGCACTTGCCCTTATGAGATGGCAAGAGGATGCGCGTTCCGGGTTCAGCCGACCACCTTGTTAGAGGCTGAAGGTATAGAACTCCCCAAGATAAAACTGATGACCAACATGAACCGGTCGGTCATCCTGATCGCAGATAAGTGTATGAACCTCAAAGCAGGGAGTGCCTATGACCACTTTCATCTCCTTGGCCAGCCGGGCATCGGCCAAGGTCATACCAAGCCTTGTCGTCTTGGGATTGATGGGCCGGATTCCGTGCTTCCTCTCAAGCAGGTCATAGAGGGACCCTGACAGATCCTCGTGCATGAGGAAGGCGAACCTATCGGCAGGGAAGTAGTTGTTCTCTTCCATGACCGGTTGGTTGTCGGCCATCCGCAACCGCTTCAGATAGACCACATCCTCGGACGGCTGGTCGCCAAGTTGCTCGGTAATCCACTGTTCGGCATGGATCAGACGGCATTCGAGCACCTTGCTTGATGGCTTGTAGCCGGCCTTGGTCAGGCTCTCTGTAAATCCCATGACGTATTCGACTCTCCGGTCGATTTTGTGGGTTCTGACGAAGGTGCCCTTCCCCTGCTTCTTGAGAAGATAACCATCGTCCACCAGTTCCTCAATGGCACGACGAACGGTGATACGGGATACGCCGAATTGTTCGCACAACTGGGGCTCAGTAGGGATCTTCTCACCGGGGGCCAATTGGCCGGACCGAATTTCGGAGAGCAGGAGCGCCTTGATCTGAGCGTACTTCGGTATCTGCGTATCGCCCTTGAGCATCAGGTTCTCCCTATCGGTCATGTAACACAGTATGCTACCTCATCGAGGCTGACATACCGCTCTTACAAGGTTCGGTTGATCCTTGCTGCCCGGGTTCATATCTATATCCGATTACATCCCGATCCGAACTGCCTGGACCTGGATGGTGATATGGCTACCTGATGGGTGCGCCATATCCGAAAGAGCCATTCAACTGCACCGCCTCTGCTGCAAAGTCCTGGCCTGCGACCAGGCTCTCGTCCAAACCGCGCCCTTGCACAACGTGATTCAGCAGGAAGGCGGTCAGGAACGAGTCTCCGGCCGCCATGGTGTCAACGGCTTCCACGACATGGGGTGCCAGTTCATGGAAGTTCTGGCCGTCATAGACCACCGTGGACTGGGAACCTCGTGTGGCGATCAGGACCCTGTTGGGCTCCGTGAAGAGGTGCTTGAGCAACACCTCCACCTGATTGGTTTCCATCCCACTGACCGAGAAGAAGCCATACTGCACGTACCCGATTGCGGCATCAACCATGGCGTTGTCGAACTCGTCGGAGAAGTCATAGGAGATCGGAATGCCCAGTCTGCTGACCTGGGGCAACAGATGATTGGCGTTTCCCCATACTCCCATGTGGATGAGGCCGAACCCCCGCAGGTAATCCAGATCGCCCTCGTCCAGTTGCAGGGGCTCCTGTCCCGCGATGCCGCCTTCATTGCTTCCAATGAAAACGCGGTCGCCATCGATGATGTTGACCTTGGCACAGCCGTTCTCGCCGTGGCGTACCACGCTGTGACTGCGGTCTATGCCCAGGTCGTCAATGCTGGATTCGACCAGCTGGGCCTGACGGTCATCGCCGAATACCCCCATGAATGCCGCCTCATACCCCAGCTTCTTGGCGAATGCCGCGAAATTCAGGGCGTTGCCACCGGGATACATGACGTTCTTGTTGACGTACTGATCAACAACCTGGTCTCCCAGGCCGATGACCTTTGTGTCCTCGTGAGGAATATGGCCCGGCATATCAGTACTCCACCTTGCCCATATACCTCCGCACGTCCAGGTCATGGTTGTGGACCTTGGACAGGGCATAGCGGTACTTGCTGAGCACGCTGTAGAAGAGCACGGGGTTGAAGTACTCGCTGACCGAGTCGTCAATCATGTCCAGCCCGAGTTCCTTTGCGTCGACGACCTCGATCTTCTTGGCATACCGCTTGAGGAACTTCAGCACGCGCTCGTCCAACTCACGGGTACGTCCAAGACCCATCGCCAGGATGAAGGGGGTGTTTTCGTCGGTGATTTCCAGCGGGCCGTGGAAGAACTCGCCGGTGTGCACGGCCGTTGCATCCAGCCACTGCATCTCCATCAAGGAGCAAATCGAGAACCCGTATGCATGGCCGTAGGATGCTCCGGAGGCCATCACGTAGAACATTTCCTCGTCCTTGTAGGCGTCGGCGAAGGCCTTGGCCCTGGGCTCGACCTGCTTTTCCGCGGATGCCACGATGGTATCGATCAGCTTCATGCCTTCCATAAAGGTGTTGTAGTGATCGTAACCTTCCAATTCGTTTACCATGCCGACGGTCAGTTCCAGCATGATTGCCATGGGGTTGTTGTGGACGCGGGTTTCATCGCCCCATTCGTAGAGGAAGCTATAGTCCGAAACGGCGAGCAGGTCGGCCTTGTCGTTGTATGTGAGTCCGACCGTCTGTGCCCCGGCTGCTTTCGCGATCCTGGCGGCCTCGACCGTCTCGGGTGTATTGCCGCCGTGGGAGCAAGCGATCACGACGGAGTTCTTGCCGAGGCGCTTGGGGGTGGCGTGGACGAATTCGTTGGCTGTGTACCACCCGCTGGTAATGGTTGTGGACTCGCTGCGGATGAAATAGTCCGACACGTACATGTCGACCAGTGAACCGCCGCAGGCCACAAAATAGACCTCGGTGATTTTGCCCTTGTTGTGCTGGACCAGACGCTTGGCCACATCGGTAATATCCTGCATGATAACCTCCTTGTTCATCACATAACGTTATATAACGTTATGGTGCGAGTATAACGAGTATGACTCGGGTTGTCCACTTGGGTGTCGTCGGCGCGGAGGAGTGTGCGTATGACCGCCATCTATGCTGTGGTTAGCGTCGGTGTGGGCAATCGTAGCGCTCCCGGCTCTGGGCCTTGCCTTGACAACGAGATCGGTTTCTCCAATAATGTAGCAAGCTATACTTTTGAAGGGCGGGAAATGCAACCGGAATTGTCTGAGCATCGACCGGAGGGGCTGGTCAAGATGGCCAATACCTTGTTGGAAAAGCAAATGAATGAATCTGTGCGGGGCATCTTCCCCGAGTTGACCGGCCCTCAGTTCGTCATTGTCTATTACCTGTATGAGCATGATGGCCTGGAAGTGACTCAAAAAGCGGTGTCGGACAGATTCCGATTGAGTCATCCCACGGTCCGGGGAATCGTCAAACGGCTGGTCAAAGCAGGATGGCTTATTGCGGAACCACAGGCCGATGACAGGCGTCAGATGGTTCTGATCCTCACAGACCGAGCACGGGCGGATTTGATTTCCCACCGAACCGAGGTCCGGCATGCACTGCAGGCCACGGGGGAGTTGGCCTTGAGTGGATTCAGTAATCAGGAAAGCAGACAGTTAGTCAATTACTTGGAACGAATCATTGGGAACCTGGAATCCTGAGCGGCCTCACTGAATCAGGCTGGAGAGGTATTCGGATTGAGTCCCGTTGGGGATGGAGGATGTGATATGGGCAAGGTTGATAGCAAAGGCGGATCTGAGGGTAATCGCTCCGTGATGATGGGCACGCTCCTGGCTGGGGCCTTCATTGCCTTGATGGCGGAGACCTTCCTCAACAACGCGCTTCCGACCATTATGGCGGATTTCCGTGTTTCCCAATCCACCGCTCAGTGGCTGAGCACCTCTTATCTCCTTGTAGTGGGACTAATGATCCCCGTATCAGCCTGGGTTTTCTCGAACTTTCAGTCTAAGCATGCCTTCATTGTGATGATGGCGACTTTTCTAATGGGCTCTTTGGTCTGCACCTTTTCCGGTGGACATTTTGCTCTGCTATTGACGGGTAGGATCATTCAGGCCGTTGCCGCTGGATCACTGATGCCTTTCATTCAGAACGTGGTCTTGCTGCTTTTCCCGCCAGAGAAACGCGGTGTGGCCCTGGGTGTGGTGGGGCTGGTTGTGGCTTTGGGACCTACGGTGGGCCCCACGCTTTCTGGGTTTGTTTTGGAGCACTGGTCCTGGCGGGCTCTGTTCATCCTGCTTGCCATTCTGAGTGCCGCTATCTTGGTGATGTCTTTCTTCCTAGTCTACACGGTCAACGACCGGACGAGGACCCATCTGGACGTGGCGTCCGTGATTTACTCCTGCCTGGGTTTCGGGCTTCTTCTTTATGCCCTGTCCGCCATTGGGGACAGGGGCGGGGCATCGGTTCTTGATTTGGGATTGCTCTTGGCTGGCCTGATGGTGGTGGTCTTGTTCTGCTGGCGTCAGCTGCATCTGGAATCTCCGCTGGTGAATTTGCGGGTCTTTGCGAACGCCACTTTCAATCTGACCAGTCTGCTGAGCACCCTGAGCAACATTGCCATGGTCGGGGTGGAGCTGGTTCTTCCTCTTTATTTGCAGAACACGCGAGGGTCAAGCGCGCTTGTCTCGGGCCTGGTCATGCTGCCGGGAGCTGTCGTCATGGGCATATTCAACCCGCTTTCCGGGATGATCTATCAAAGGATTGGGGCAAGGAGAATCTCCCTTTTGGGGTATACGGTGCTGCTTGCTGGCACCTTGCCGATGATATGGTTCGGAACCACTACCAGCCTTATCGTGGTTGCCGCTTGTTATGCCCTACGCTTGGCGGGTGTCGCGTTGGTCATGATGACCACCTTTACCGAGGGCATCAACGCTCTTCCTCCGGAACTTGCTGCCCACGGCAATGCGGCCGCCTCAACTGTCAGACAGGTCGGGGGCTCGCTGGGCACTGCCGCAGCCATGATGATTGTCACAATCGGCGCACAGAGCGGACGCCATGGCGGAGCCTTGTCGGCTCAGGCTCTCGATCGGGGCTACCGATGGGCCTTCCTCTTCCTGGCTTTCATAGCTGTAGTCGGTCTAGGTGCTTCGTTCTTCCTCAAATCGCATAATTCTGAGACCAGGTAGGGAAACTTCCTTGTTTTCCGCAAGAATCCCGCCTGTATCGCGGCTCGGAGATAGGAAACAATGAACCGCGAAGTAGATGAACCCGTCGCAGCGGCCGAGTATCTCTTTATGAATCGTCGTCCGCTTTGTAGTGCTTGGCGAGCATGGCGGGAGTTGCAAACAGTGGTTTGCTGGTCGTTCTTCTCGACTCTGACGGTGTCCGTATGCTCTTGCTTTCAGTGGTCTCTGTCATTCTTCGTCTGATTCCCGTGATTCCGCCAACTATCACCCTCTGACGTATCCAGGCAGGTCATATAGGTACGGTTGGAATTGTCGCACTTTTTACGCACGCCTGACCCATAACTTTTCCATGCCGTCGTCATCAAATAGAGCCGAGCGAGACAACGGTAAGACAGTCAAACGAGCTCGGATATGTGTGCAACGGAAGTGCTTTGCTATATGAAAAGGGCTCTGAACGATTGTTCAAAGCCCTTGTTGGCGGAGGATACGAGATTCGAACTCGTGAGGGCGTGAACCCAACACGCTTTCCAAGCGTGCGCCATAGACCACTAGGCGAATCCTCCAGATGTCTGCTGCGACCAGTTCGTATGAACCTGTCGTAACGACACAACTAGAAACTATAACATAGGTGCCGGATTTGGCAGGCCTTGGCGTGTGGAATCACCGGCCCGCAAATCAGAGCATCTGAATCAGCTCGCCCACATCCTGGATGACCAGCTGGAGGTTCAGTCCGGTCAGGATCGCCACGATAATCCAGGCAAGGAAGGCCATCCACCGGGGGTTTGCATGCTTCCCCATGATTTTCCTGGAGGAGGTGAACCAGACCAGGGGGACCATGGATATGGGCAGGGCCACGCAGAGGAAGACCTGGGAGTAGACCAGGAGGCTGTCCAGGGCGGATTCCTTCCCGCCGAAGGCGATGGTGCAGATAAGGACGGGGATAATGGAGACGACACGGGTCACAAGGCGGCGCAGCCAGAGCGGGATCCTCATGCGGATGAAGCCCTCCATGACGATCTGTCCGGTCAGGGTGCCGGTGATGGTCGAGTTCTGTCCGGAGGCCAGCAGGGCCACGGCGAAGAGGGTGGAGAGAAGTCCTGACGCCACAGGTCCGGCGATGGTCTTGTCGCCCAGGGCGTTGTACAGGGCGGTGAACGTGTCCAGTCCCTCACCGTGGCCGAAGAACATGGCGGCACCCAGTACCAGGAGGAGGCAGTTGACGATGAAGGCGCCCGTGAGCTGGATGTTGGAGTCCCAGGTGGCGAATCGGACCGCGTTGGAGACTTGGTTCTCGTCCTCCCTGTCGAAGTCGCGGGTCTGGACGATGGAGGAGTGGAGGTAGAGGTTGTGGGGCATGACCGTGGCACCAACGATGCCCAGTGCCATGGTGAGCTGCCCCTTGCCCAGAATCTCCGGGGTGGGCACGAATCCTTCGAACATGGCAGGCAGGTCGGGTCGCGCCAGGACTACCTCGTAGACGAAGACAACCATGATGACCAGGATCAGCGTGGCCACGATGGCCTCGATTCGGCGGAATCCGATCTTGGTCAGGAGGAGCAGTATCAGAACATCCAGAACGGTCAGGGCCACGCCCAGCACCAGGGGGATACCGAAGAGGAGTTTGAGGGCAATGGCCCCGCCGATCACTTCGGCGATGTCGGTGGCCATGACGGCAAGCTCGGTGCAGATCCAGAGGACGAAGCTGAGTTTGCGGCCGGTATGCAGGCGGGTGGCCTGGGCCAGATCCAGACCGGTCACGATGCCCAGCTTGGCTGACATGTACTGGAGCATCATGGCAATCAGGCTGGATATGAGGATGACGCTCATGAGGAGGTAGCCGTACTGGGCCCCGCCGCCGATGGAGGTGATCCAGTTGCCGGGGTCCATGTAGCCTACGGCCACCAGGGCACCTGGACCGGAGAAGGCCGCAAGGTTCTTCCAGAAGGAGGTGGTGGACTTGGGCACTGCCACCGTGGCGTTGATTTCCTCCAGGGAACGACCGTTGGCGGTCTCGATGATCGAGTGTCCCCGGCCCGGTTCATTGCTGGCCGGATTGGCCTGGTCGGCGCCGCCCCGGGGTACGGACTCTACTGCTTGTCTTGCCTCTGATTTCAGCATGGCACCTTCCTGGGAATCTGGTCTGCCTGACGGCCCTCGGTAAAACTTCGACCCTTCGAAGTCTAATGATGCCCTGCCGATATTTCCATCCCCTATGGAAGATTGTCCTGTGACCCTGCCAACATCTCGCCCGGCCGGTCATGCCATCTGCATAGATGGAGCGGCCATATCCTGCCGCCGGGGCGAAGAGGGTGTGAATCGCCATGCTATAAACTGTGCAACATGGATGTCACGCAGCTTTCGGCCAATGCCCAGGACTACCTGAAGGTCATCTGGGACCTGCAGGAGTGGGACGAGGGTCCGGTCCAACCTTCGGCGGTGGCCGAACGGACGGGGATGAAGCTGTCCACCGTTTCCGGTGCCCTGAGCAGGCTGGTTGATGCCGGTCTGGTGGAGCACAAGCCGTATGGGAAGGTGGGGCTCACCCCTGCCGGGGTACGCTCTGCCGTTACGATGGTCCGCCGCCACCGACTCTTGGAGACCTTCCTGGTTGAGGTGCTGGATTACAGCTGGGACGAGGTGCATGAGGAAGCGGATGCCCTGGAACATGCCGTTTCCGACAAGATGATAGAGAAAATCGATCAGTATCTCGACCACCCCACGCTGGACCCGCATGGTGATGCCATACCTTCTGAAACCGGGACCATCCCGGTCATCCCCGAGACGCAGCCCCTCTCGCAAGTGGAGGAGGGGAACACCATCCGTGTGCACCGTGTCAGCGATGAGGACTCGACGATGCTGAGGTACCTGAGCAAGCACGGAATCGGCCATGGGACCCTGCTTCAGGTGGTCCGCAAACAAGAGGAAGAGCCGGTCACGCTGCGGGTGGTGACCGATCCTGCGGATCAGCCGGGCCAGGCCGTCGGAAAGCAGGGCGAAGATTTGCAGCTGAACTTCGCTCAGGCTGCTCTGATTCAGGTCAGTCCGGTCCTCGCGTAGGGTTTTACGTCCGTTTACGTGTGTCAGGAGCGCCGAGCGGCCCTTATTCCTCAACCCGCTCGATGCCGGAGTCGAGCTCCGTTTCTTTCTTGACCACGCGCCTGGAGTCGATTCGGTAATGGGCATTGAAGATGCCGCCAGCCGTCAGGATGGACACCAGTCCGACCAGGATCCAGACGCTCTCGACCTCATACTGCTCCAGGAGCTCGTATAAGGAGGCAATCATCTTCAGCCAGCCGGCCAGAGCCACGAAGTACCAGGCCGTGGCCTTGTCCAGGAAGTTGACGACCTGGCGGCGCTCGCGCTTGGTATCAGCCGCCTCTCGGAGGATGTTGTTGCCACGTGTTCGTTCCTTGTGGACCTTGAGGGGCGGAATCAGCCACCACCATGGTGAGATTGGGCTCCATCGTTTGCTGACCTGCTTGAATTCCTCCAAGAGTGCCTTGAACTCCTTGAGTTCCATAAGTCCCTGATAGAGCGGGAAGGAAAAGAGGAGCCAGTCGCCAATCAGGGAGATCACGGCAATGGACTTCGACATGCTCATGCACCTTTCGGACGTAATTGGTGTTCTCAGGTAATCGTATCTCCGGTAATCGCAGACGTGATCTTATCCGGATGGGGATGGACGGGACCGCCCTACGTGTAGTCTCATATGCAGTTGCTGCCCTACGGGAGGATGGATATGACGTCTCAGACAGTCGACTCGGTGGACATGGTCGGACCTGTAGAGCCGGATGTCCCATCGGGTACTGCCCATCCCCATGCGGCCGGGCCGCGCTTCTTGAAGTCTGCCTGGCTGGTTCCTCTTGCCTCGGTGGCCGGGGTGGCCATGGCGTTCGGACTGGTCGTCGCCTGGTTCCCCAAGACCTGGGAGATGTGGAATATGCCCATCCAGGCCATCGACGCCCCATCCCACTATTACTTCATTCGCAAACTTCTTCGAAATGGGCTCCCAGTCGCTTTCGAGCTGAATCCCAATGACTCCTTCTACCCGCCGCTCTTCCATCTTATGGTTTACTGCCTGATCAAGGTGGCCGGTTTCTTCGGTTGCACGGTCAACATCTTCACCGGGCTCAACCTGGTCTGGATTTTTGCCTCGGGCCTGCTCTTCCCTGCGGGAATGCTGCTTTGGTGCTCCTACTTCTTCGGTGATATGCCGAGGTTGCAGGTTGCGGGGATGTGCCTCCTGGTGCCGGTGCTTTCGGTAACGTCGGCTGCCTTCCCCTTCTGGTTGTTCGACGCGGGCCCTCTCTTCGCCTACGGGTTGGCAATGGCCCTATTGCCGTTCTCCCTATACTCCGGGCTGAGGTTGATGGATGCAATTGCTGACCGGAGGAAGCCGGATACCCCAGGCAGGGGGCTGGTCTTCTGGGTGCCGGTCAACCTGGCTCTGGCGGTCCTTGTACTCCTTGCCCATCCGCGGATTGCCTTCACCTACCTGGTGCTCATGGTCTTTTTCATCCTCTTCCGCCTTTCCTGGAAGCTGATTGCAGGGGCGGCCGGATTCGGCTGCCTGGCAGCAGCCCTCTTTGCCGTCTACGTGATGCGTCGGGACCATGGAAAGGACTACCTGCATCCGTCCACGTGGTTCCATACCTTCCAGCCGACCAGAAGTCTGCCCGATGCCATAGGCGTCCTCTTTACCGGGAACCTGTCCGGGTTCGCTGGTCTGCTCATGGCGGTATGCATCGTGCTGGCCCTGGCCGCCTCACTCCTGCTGAGTGGCAGGCGTTTCCGCGAAGGGCTGTCCCTGGTCCTCTCCTTCCTGCTGATCGGGTTGATTTACGTCTGCAGTGCGGCGGTTTCCGGCCCCCTTGCCAATATCCTGACCGCAGCCTGGTACCGAGGTGAGACCAGACCCCTGGCCATGCTGCCCCTGGCGATAATCCCCCTCCTTGTTTTCGGGGCGCGCTGCCTCTTGAATCCCCAGCCGGCGGTGTGGAAGTGCGGCAAGAAGGTCCTGACAGGTTCGACGGATGTGACCACGGACTGGCTGTCTGCGCCGGCCGTGAATGGTGCCTTCCGGGTCCTGACGGTTACTGCACTCTCTCTGGTCCTGGTCGTGGCGGGGAATATATACAATCCTCGACGCGATGATCTGGCTCTGCTGGCTGAGGCCAACACAGTCCTGGACAGGGAGGATCCGCACTCGCAGCTGACGAGGGCCAAGTTCGAGGCGCTGACCACTGTCAGGAACCGGGCCGGTCAGGATGATGCGGTGATTGTCTCCGACCCCCTGAACGGCTCCATGTATGGGATGACCCTGTATGGGCTCAACATGCTTTACCCTGTCTACAATCCTATGGACACCAAAAACGGCAAGGTATTCGGGGAGGTTGAACATGCCTTTGCCTCAGGTGATGCCGATAGGCTCCTGACCACGGTCTGTCCGGTGGATCCCAGCTTCACCCAGCATGGCCCCGGTGGCGCCGTCGCGGCTCCGAAGTACTTCCTGACCATGGGGCCTCAGGCACCCGACCTGCACATGTTCACCTACAGGGCCCAGTATGACCCCTTCCATGATCAGAACCTCATTGACGGGTATGTCAGTTCGGGTGCCTTGCAGAAGGTGGAGGACTTTGGCGCTCCTGCCGGCGACGGGGAGCACTGGGCGCTCTACCGGTTCGCCTGCCGGTGACCCAAGTCGTCTCCTGCTTCTGCCTGTGCATGTTCGCACCGCCGTCTTTGGCCGTGCTGCCCTATTCCCGCATGATGTGGGCAGGCTCGTCAGAACTCGGAAGCCGGTATGACCTTGCTGTTTGCGAATCTTCTGTTCTCTTCCCTGGGGTGTGCGTGTCCGTCAGAAAGATACAGGTAATCTGATTATCCTACGAGTTGTGATTGATAAGGACTCCCAGCAACAGGAGGCAGGAGGTACCTTCCTTCTTGGGGTTCGAGTGGTCGCCATGCAAGGAGCGTGTGACTGGTGTCGGATATGGGATTGCAGTGGAAAAGGCACCTGGGCAGAGCCTGTGCGGCGGGAACCGTTACAGCTCTCCTGGCCCTGATGCCGTTCGCGGGTGTGAATCGGGCCCATGCGGCCGGGCTGACGAGCCAGCCGGGCAACCAGACTTACTCCACGGCGACAGGGGAGACGGGTGCCGTACCGCGCGATATGCTTCCTGACACCATCCATGATTCCATTCCCGAAGAGGCCACGATGGTATCCAAGAGTGTGGCCGTCACCGACCAGGGCGAGGCCAGGGATATCACTACCGGCCAGCCGGTGACCGATACCTCGGTCGTTGGTACTCCGGACCATCCGGCAGATCCCCTGGCCAAGACCGGAGGAAAGAGCTTCATTCCGGTTCCCGTCAGTGAAGTCAAGGAGCAGCTGGACGAGTCCGACCGGGCAGGGTCGGTAAATCCGGCCGCTCAACGGCAGGTCGGCGATAGGTACTCCTCCGTAGCGCGAAGTGGTGTTTACCGCCCGCAGGGGAGGTCGGAAGCTGTTGCGAAAACCGCCTCGCTGGGCAACAACGCATATGGGGCCCACTGGGGAACACACAACGGCTCCCAGGCCTTCTTCGAGGCAGATGGCACCCTGTTCGCTCAGCAGGCGAAGGGCGTCATCGACGTCTCTCAATGGCAGGGGCGAATCGACTGGGCGACGGCCCGTGCCGCTGGTGTGGAAGGCGCCATCATCCGTATCGGATACGGATGGGGAAACGGCTTCGACAGTACGGCCTTATACAACATCAATGAGTGCAAACGTCTTGGTATCCCCTTCGGTCTTTACCTCTACTCCTACGCTTATGACGGCAATACCGGCTGGGCCGAGGGAGACGGCACGGTGGATCTTCTTCGTCGTGCGGGTGTGCAGCCCGGAGATTTGACCTACCCTGTCTACTATGACCTGGAGAAGTGGGCCTGGACCGGCCATGCCCCTCCGACGTCACCCGCCGTGTACGACAGCATCGTCAACTCCTGGTACAACCGTTTGCAGTCCGCGGGGTATAACAATCTCTCGATCTACTCCTATACCTACTACCTGAACACGGCTCTGAACAGCGGCACCATCCGCTCCAGGACCCACTGGGTGGCCAGTTATGGTGCTCGCACAGGCTTCAACTTCTCTGCCAATCAGCGTTGCTGGCAGTATGCGGATAACGGCAGAATCAACGGTATCGGCAACAGCGTGGATCTGAACGCTTGCGGGAACAGGAATCCGGTGAGCGTAGGGGGAGACGTGGCCAAGCTCTCCCCAGCCGACAGAATCACGGACATAACCGAAGGTGACTATTTCATCGGCTCGGCCCTTCCCGACCGGTATCTGGACGTACCGGCCGGCAGCCACCAGGACGAGACTCAGTTGGTAACATGGTCACCTACCAACGCTTGGAACCAGCTGTACCACCTAAAGCCGCACGGCGACGGGTCATATATCATCACGTCGAAGAACTCCGGCAAGGCCCTGGACGTCAGTACAGGCTCTACCCGTAATGGGAACCCAGTCATTCAGTACTCGACCAATAGGGGACCCAATCAGCGCTGGTACTTCTATCGGTCACCAGAGGGATATGTCTTCATCATCTCCGCACTCGGGGACGGTAGAAGTGTGGCCCTCGACGTGACCAGCGGCAATATGGCACTGGGTACCAAGATGGAGATTTGGCAGTATAACGGTGGTCAGAATCAGGCCTTCAGACTGATGCAGGCAGCAGCCATCCCCGGTGGTAAAAGAACCATCACCAGTTCATACGCGAATGGGAGCAGCCTTGATGTGCCTGCCGGCAGCATGGTTCGTGATACCCGTCTGCAGACATGGCCGTACAACGGAGGCCCCAATCAGGGTTTCGAGTTCATCGATGCCGGCAATGGAAGATACAAAATCAGGGTTGTGCACTCCAAGATGTATCTAGACCTCCAGTACGGTTTCCCGGGAGACGGCGGCAATATCGTTCAGTACACCCAAACGAGCGGGTACAATCAGGTGTGGTACCTGCAGAAGTACCAGGGCGGGTATGCCATCCGCAGCATGGTCAACAATAAGGCTATCGACATCCACAGTGGCGGTCTCAACCCGGGTACCCCTGTCATCACCTATACATTCCGAGAGCAGGCCAACCAGAAATGGAACATCGGCTGACACGCTGACCCGTTGGCTTTGCGGCACATAGGAGGCCGGGATGAACCCTCTCCCGTGAGGGGAGTGGGCTATGATGTGAGGGACCTGGCCACGCCTTCGTTCCTGCACTGCTGTTGGCTGGTTGCCCGATGAGACGAAGATACGATTCGAAGGAGTACCAAGTCATGTTGAGCGGTTCGACTGTTTCTCTGGTCATGCCGTGCCGCAATGAGGCAAAGCATCTGGCTCAGATGGTCGCCGACATTCCGGATTTCTATGATGAGATAATCTGCGTCAGCAACAAGTCGAGTGATGACACCGTAGAGGTCGGCCGTGAGATTGAGCGGTCGAACCCTCGCTTCGAGATGCTTGTCGATGACAGGGTCGCCTCGGGAATCGGTTATGGGTTCGCCCACATGACTGGAATCAACAAGGCCAAGAGTTCGATCATCGTGTGTGCGGACTCCGATGGCACGTACCCGATTGAGGACCTCCCTCGCATCATGGGTGTCATGAAGGAGCGTGGCCTCAGCTTCGCCTCCTGCTCCAGGTATCCCGACAAGAACATTCCTTTGAAACTCCAGCTCGGGGTGAAGATTCTCAACTTCGAAATGTTCCTTCTCTACGCTAAGGTCATCCACGATTCCCTATCAGGGATGTGGGTGTTCGAGCGTGACGTGGTTCCCTCCCTTCATCTGACGGAGGGCGATTGGAACCTGTCCCCTCAGATCAAGCTCAATGCCCATAAGTACCTGGGTCCCCGTTTCGGTGAAGTCAGGATACGGCAGGGTATCAGGTTCGGAGAGACGAAGCAGTCCTATCTGAAGACCGGTTTTGGTCACCTGAAGTGGATTTTCAAGAACCGCTTCATTCAGCGCAAGGGTATTCAACCCGCCGACTGAGGCGCAAGGAATACGACTTCCGATGCTCCACATGGTCGGTGATTACCGACCATGGCGAAGTCAATTAGGCCGTAGCGATCGGGAATTCAGACCGTTTCGCGCTTGAGGGCTTTCTCTTCGGGCCCGTGCTCTTCGATTCCCCTTGTTGCTGAACCAACCTTGTGCGATTCCGTCGAACGGTCTTCCGTATCCGTTATGTCTTCATCGGAAGGGTGGAAGACAGTGCAGACCAGGAGAGGCAGGAAAGGCTCAAAATACCTTGCCTGGATTCCTTGGATGGGGTCGCCGATTCTCATCTGCGGCAGGTTGTTCCAGGTGAGCATCATGGACGCATAGGCCAGGTAGATGAGGAGCAGGAAGGCCAGAGCCGAGGCGATCTGGTAACGGTACAGGCTGATGAACCCACGTGCCGATGTGACCTTCCGTCGGGTCGGGTGAGAGTTGTGGAAGAGTACACCCCATGCCAGTCCCAGTATGATTGCCAGGAGGACTGAAGGAGCCCCAAGTTTAAGTAGATGCAGCGGTCCCCTTATGAAGAAGTTCCATGCAACTGCCATGCACATTTTGAGGGGGTGGCGAAGCACGAATCTCAGGTTTTCGGAGACGGATGCCTCTGCCCAAACCGTTGAGTACAAGGAAGACCAGGTGCCGTAGATCGCCAGGATTGCAAGGGCGGAGGAACCTAGACACAGGGTCTTACGCTTGGTTGAGAGAATCCGTCTGGGCAGGACGAGAATGAGGACCGCAAGACTGGCATAGACGGTTTTGCACATGAACAAGAGCACTGTCAGTACTGATAAGGCCACCATCTCCCCTCTCGATGCCGGTTTGTTGCGGGTGGTGATAGCCATGAAAAGGGCGATGAACACCGCGCAGAGGCTGATGAAAAGAGCATCCGCCATAAGGCTTGATGCGATGAACATGCCATGCGGCAATGCACCTATGACAGCCAGGAACATCTTCCCCCTGGGGATGATGGCGATGGCCAGACAGAACAGGAGGATGTAAACCACCAGATTGCTTATTCGTCCCAGTTGCCAGGTCTGGTAGGGGGATTGATGGGTGTGAAGACCTATCCAGATACCTATTGCCTGGGGGAGGAACACTGCAGGGAAATACTGGTTAGCCCGGTTTGTGCCCTTAAGGGAGGCTACGGTGACTTCTTCGCCCGGGGCCAGGCCGTCAACGGCTTTTTGCTCCTCGAGCTTTGGGTCATAGTCCGAGGTCTGATTGAGAAGGGTCACTACCAGCGCGTTCTGGCATCCTTGAAGGCTCAGAAAGCGGGGGTCGCCATGAAGCTGCTGGATTTTGACTGAATTCCCGTACGCATCAATCTGACGATCGGGTTTGTTGAGAATCTGTCCAGTGGCGGCTGAGTACGAGGCGTAGGCATGGATGTTCGGATCGGGGAACGACAGCGCCCCAACCGTAGTGATGAAGAAACTGCCTTGTAACAGGGCAAACGCAAGGAAGAAGAGCATGGCCCCCCTGCTTTTCTTCAAAGCCTGCATTGTCTGCTTTCCCATGTTTGAATACCTGCCGATCGGTAAGTCAGTGGTTAATCGGTACCTGCCGGTGCTGGACAACAGAGACGGGCATCAGCAACGTCAAGGATTATAGCTATCGCGTTGGAGAAGAACTCTCTGCTTCGGAAGCTCCAACAATGGTATCGGCCGCGTTGTGAGGGGGCAAGGCATCCGCCGTCCTCTCGGGCGGGAAGAAGCATATGCAGGTCAGGAGGGGCAGGATCGGGGTGAGATACCTGCCCTGGAATCCTTGTATCGCTTGGGCGTTCTTCATGACCGTCATATCGTTCCAGGTGAGATAGGGGAAGAGATATGCCAGGAAGGCCACACAGAAGAAAGCGACCATAGAGACCCAGATGTACCGGTACCGGCGCACGGAGGCGGTCGGGGAACTCTGGTCAACCGGTGCAGGCCTGCTGGACATAAACAGGATGAGCCAGGCCGCCAGTACGAAGAGTGTCGGGACGAGGACGGCAGAACCGATTCTCATCAGGGTCTTCGGGAACTCCATGAGGTTCCAGGAAATGGTGAATATGACCTTCAGAGGGTGCCTGAACATGAAGTGGGTGTTGTCGGAGATACTGACGATTGCCGGTACATTCTGATAGATCGAACTCCACAGGCCGTAAATCGGGAGAGCGATGAGAGCGGACAATCCCGTGAATGTAGCCTTGCGTTTCGTCGTCAGCAGCGACCCCGGCAGGGCCCATACCAGGAGAGCCAATGCCACGTACACCGTCTTGAAGAGGAAGAGGCAGACGGTGAGCCCTAGCAGGATACCCATCTGAACACGGGTTACTGGTCTATCGCGGGTTGAAAGGGAGAAGAAGTAAGCGATGAAGCACGCGCAGACACTGATGAACATGGCATCCGACATAAGGCTGGTCGCCATGAATATGGTCGGATACAGGGACCCCAGTACAGCCATGAGGTACTTGCCCCTGGGAATCATCACGATGGATAGGCCGAATAGGAACAGGTAGAAGATGAAATTCGCTATTCTTCCGCATTGCCAGACGTTGTAGGGTCCGAGTCCGGTGTGCAGGCCAACCCAAACGCCTATCCCCTGGGGCAGATAGACCAGGGGGAAGTACTGGTTCGTTCGCGAGGGGAATGACTTGTCCGGGAGGGTTACCTGTGTTGATGGCAGATGGTCGGCAAGACGCTGATTCGCCATATGGGGGTCGGTGGCCATGGGGTCGCCGATGATGTCCATCACCAGGGCGTTGTGCATGGCCTTGTTATGCAGGTATCGGGAGTCTCCGGAAATATGCTGGCTCTTTACCGGGTTCCCGAATTTGTCCGTACTGCGCTCAGGCAGGTTCAAGATCTGTCCGGTTGCCATGGCATATGAGGCGTTTGCGTGCATATCGCCATCCGGCAGAGTCAGGGCTCCGACGTTGGTCAGGAAGACCGTGCCTTCGAGAATGGAGATGACAAGGAAGAGCAGTACTGCATAGGTGCTGTGACTGTTCAATCGTTTGGCTTGCAATTTCACGCAGGCCCCCTTTGCTTAGTGGTCATAGAGGCTCGTAGCTGAATACAACAGGGGTACATTAGCACACATAAAAATGGAGGCACCGGTATCGTATAATGGTCCGCATGGCAGATTTCTTTTCACCCAGGAACATTCTTGTGACCGGCGGATGCGGCTTCATCGGCTCCAACTTCGTGCACTATGTGGTTGACCATCACCCTGATGTGCACGTCACCGTGTTGGACGCGCTCACCTATGCCGGCAACCGGAAGAATATCGAGGGGCTGCCGGAGGACAGGGTCGAGTTCGTCCACGGCAACATCTGCGATGCGGATCTGCTTGATAAAATCGTGCCAGGTCACGATGCCATCGTGCATTATGCCGCCGAGTCCCACAACGACAACTCAATCAAGGACCCAGCGCCATTTGTCGAGACCAACGTGGTGGGCACTTTCAGACTCCTTGAAGTCGCCAGGAAGTACGATGTCCGTTACCATCACGTGAGCACTGATGAGGTATACGGCGACCTGGCGCTTGATGATCCTGCAAGGTTCACCGAAGAAACGCCATACCATCCCTCAAGCCCCTATTCGTCCACCAAGGCCTCGTCGGACCTTCTGGTCCGCGCCTGGTACCGGACCTTCGGGGTCCGCATGACCATCTCCAACTGCAGCAACAACTACGGTCCTTACCAGCACGTGGAGAAGTTCATTCCCCGCCAGATCACCAACATCCTGGATGGAATTCGTCCCAAGCTCTACGGCGACGGTCTCAATGTCAGGGACTGGATTCACACCGAAGACCACTCCAGTGCGGTCTGGACCATCCTGACCAAGGGGCGCCTGGGTGAGACCTACCTGATTGGGGCGGACGGGGAACGCAACAACATCAACGTCCTGCGCGACATCCTCAAAGTCATGGGTCAACCTGAGGATGCCTTCGACAAGGTCAAGGATCGCCCCGGTCACGACCGTCGCTATGCAATCGATGCCACCAAACTCCGTACCGAGCTTGGATGGGAGCCTGCGCATACCGATTTCGAAAGCGGCCTGGAGCAGACCATAGACTGGTACAGGAACAACCGGGCTTGGTGGGAGCCCGCCAAAGCCGCCACCGAAGAGAAGTATCGACGTAACGGACAGTGACGAGGTCCGCTACCGGTCGGGGGTGGGGGTTGCCTTCTGCGTCGATCGGTGTGTGACTGATTCCTCTCTGAGGAGCGATTCCCGATTCCGCTAGAAAGTGACTGAGTAGTAACCATGTCTTTCGATTTTGAAAAAGAGCTGAAAGTCAGCAAGACCAACATTCCCGGGCTCTTGGTCTTTGACCTGCCGGTGCACGGTGACAACCGAGGCTGGTTCAAGGAGAACTGGCAACGGGCCAAGATGACGGAACTCGGCCTGCCTGATTTCCACCCGGTGCAAAACAACATCAGCTTCAATGCCAGCCGTGGCGTTACCCGTGGTATCCATGCCGAGCCCTGGGACAAGTTCATTTCCATCGGGAGCGGTGAGATTTTCGGTGCCTGGGTTGACCTCCGCCCAGGCGAAGGATTCGGACAGGTGTTCACCACCCGGCTGGACCCCTCCAAGGCAATCTATGTGCCCAGGGGAGTGGGCAACAGCTTCCAGGCTCTGGCCGACAACACGGTCTACACCTATCTGGTCAATGCCCACTGGTCCCTGGAGCAGAAGAAGACCTATACCTTCGTCAACCTCGCCGACCCCCAGCTTGGCATCGAGTGGCCCATACCGCTTGATCAGTGCGAACTGAGTGAAGCGGATACGAACCATCCCATGCTGGCCCAGGCCAAGCCTATGGCCCCGCGCCGGACCATGGTGACCGGTGCCAGCGGACAGCTTGGGCAGGCCATCCGCCAGTACGTGCAGGACCACGATCTCCAAGGGTTCGAATTCACGAACATCGAGGACTTCGATTTCTCCGATCCTGAGGCCTACGACCAGTTCGACTGGAGTCTGTACGGGACCATCATCAATGCCGGTGCCTATACCGCGGTCGATATGGCCGAGACGGACCAGGGGCGGCAGGATGCATGGAAGTCCAACGCCGTGGGGCCGGCAATGCTGGCCAGGGTCGCGGAAGAACACAACATGACCTTGGTGCATGTCTCCAGTGATTACGTTTTCGATGGGCAGCAGAAGGAGCACGCTGAGTCCGAGCCCTTCGCACCCCTCGGAGTGTACGGTCAGACCAAGGCCGCCGGCGACATCGCGGTCTCGAATATACCCCGCCATTACATTCTCCGGTCCAGCTGGGTGATTGGTCAGGGGCATAATTTCGTCAAGACCATGATGGGGCTTTCCGACCGAGTGGCTGACCCGGATGACGGTCTCGACTCGGTTACCGTCGTGGACGACCAGGTTGGCAGGCTGACCTTCACCGAAGACATGGCCGCAGCCATCTTCCACCTTCTGGATTCGCAGGCACCATACGGTACCTACAACCTGACCGGTTCGGGGTCCATCACCTCCTGGGCTGAGATTGCGAGTCGCGTCTTCGAGCAGACCAATGGCAACGGCGACAAGGTGAAACCGGTGTCGACCGAGGACTACTACGCGGGAGCCACCGGCCCTATTTCCCCGCGTCCGACCAACAGTGCCCTCTCCCTGGATAAAATCAGGGCCGTCGGCTTCCATCCCGGTGATTGGGAGGGTGCCCTGGAGGATTACGTCCAGTCCATCATCGACTCCCGCTGAGCGGCTCGCTTCCGGCCCGTCCGCTATGCGTGGGAACCGCAGAGATTTTGCCACTCATCGATTCCTGTTGGCGGTCGGCAGTAAGCTATCTTGAGTTTGACACGGATGTATGAATCATAAGAGAGGCGTCACGCGATGAGAGGCATCATTCTTGCCGGCGGTTCGGGCACGCGTCTGTACCCGCTGACCACCGTCACTTCCAAGCAGCTGCTTCCGGTGTACGACAAGCCTATGATCTATTACCCCCTGAGCGTGCTCATGATGGCAGGTATCAATGAGATACTGATCATCTCAACGCCCATGGATATCGGCAATTTCCAGCGCCTACTGGGTGATGGGAGCCGGTTTGGCATCAGTCTCTCCTACAAGATCCAGCCCAGCCCGGATGGTCTTGCCCAGGCATTCATCCTGGGCGAGGATTTCATCGGCGGCGAACCCTGCGCTTTGGTTCTGGGCGACAACATTTTCTACGGGAATGGTCTTGGTCGTACTCTGCGAAATGCGGCGGGCAGCCAGCACGGGGCAACGGTGTTCGGCTACTATGTGGACGATCCACAGAGGTACGGCGTGGTCGAGTTCGACAAAGACAACAAGGTCGTCAGCATTGAGGAGAAGCCTGAGCATCCGGCCAGCAACTACGCGGTTACCGGACTGTACTTCTATGACGAGCGAGTCACTGAGTTTGCCAAGCAGGTCAAGCCTTCTGCACGTGGTGAATTGGAGATCACCGATCTGAATCGTCTCTACCTTCAAGACGAATCCCTGCGCGTTCAGACCCTGGGTCGTGGTTATGCCTGGCTGGATACAGGGACCATGGATTCCCTCTATGAGGCAGGGGAGTTCGTCAGAACCGTTCAGAGGGCCCAGGGTCTTCCCATCGCCGCTGTGGAAGAGGTAGCTTACGAGAATGGCTGGATCACCCGTGAAGAGCTGGTAGAAGCAGGTCAAAGGTATGGCAAGTCTCCATATGGTCAGCATCTGCTGGATGTTGCCAACAACAAGATCATCTTCAAGAAGCATGTGGATCAAGCCTGACGATTCAGGAACCCGCACCTTCAAGTACGGGTTCCATTGTCGAGTGCGACCAAGGAGAGGAAATTGAAGAGATTAGAGATTTTCAGCAAGAAGAACTGGCTTCTGCTCAAAGCCATGGTCTCCACGGATTTCAAACTGAGGTATAAGGAATCGGTCTTGGGGTACCTGTGGTCGGTTCTCAAGCCCCTTATGCTCTTTGCCATTATGTATGTCGTCTTCGTGCGCTTCATGCGGTTTGGAGCGGATGTTCCGCACTTCGCCGTGGCTCTCTTGCTTGGTATCATCCTGTGGAATCTTTTTAACGAAACAACAACTGGCGGTATGCTCTCGATTGTGGGGCATGGAGATCTTCTGCGGAAGATACACTTCTCCAAGTATGTGGTAGTCGTTGCGTCATCCATGAGCGCTCTGATCAACTTCGGGTTCAACTTCATCGTCGTGATTGTCTTTGCCCTGATCAACGGAGTCAAGCCGGCATGGTCGAATCTACTCATTCTGCCGATAGTCTTTGAGCTCTACTTGCTGGCCTTGGGTATCTCATTCTTCCTCAGTGCGCTCTATGTCGACCTGCGTGATCTGAACCCCATCTGGGAGGTCGTGACGCAAGCCGGCTTTTATGCTACGCCCATCATCTATCCAATCAGCATGATCTCTTCCAGGGCCGGTAACAACGGACCTATTTTCGCCAAGCTGGACCTCATGCTTAACCCTATGGCCCAGATTGTGCAGGATGCTCGTCATGTGCTGATATCCCCGGCCAATCCGACCTTGTGGGGATGGACAAGCAACTTCTTCGTCGCCTGCTGGCCTGTTGTCTTCTCCCTGTTGATCTTCCTGCTGGGCTTGAAGTTCTTTACTGTCAAATCCAAGTACTTCGCGGAGCTGGTATAAATGAAACTTTCCGATAAAACCGATAATCTGCCTGATGACGTGGCACTTAGGGTCTCCCATGTGTCAAAGGACTTCAAACTGCCCTATGAGAAGACCAACAGCCTCAAGGGTTTCGTCTTCAACACCATCCGAAGGCAGAACGGATATACCATCCAGCATGTGCTCAAGGACATTTCCTTTGAGGTGAAGAAAGGTGATTTCTTTGGCATTGTGGGCAAGAATGGTTCCGGCAAGTCCACTCTTCTGAAGATCATCTCTCGCATATACTCTCCAAACAGTGGCAAGGTTCAGGTCAATGGGAAACTGGTGCCTTTCATCGAGCTGGGAGTGGGTTTCAATCCTGAGCTTACGGGTAGGGAAAACGTATATCTGAACGGTGCCATGCTCGGGTTCTCCAGGGAAGAGATCGACAATATGTATGACGATATTGTCGATTTCGCCGAGCTGGGCGACTTCATGGAACAGAAGCTGAAGAACTACTCCAGTGGTATGCAGGTTCGGCTGGCCTTCTCAGTAGCCATCAAGTCCCAGGGTGACATTCTCGTCCTTGATGAGGTACTGGCCGTGGGGGACGAAGCTTTTCAGAAGAAGTGCCGGGATTATTTCTTCGAGGCCAAGAGAGAGAAGAAGACCATCATACTGGTCACTCATTCCATGGGTGATGTTCGACAGTTCTGCAACAAAGCCATGCTGATACAGGACGGTGTCATTGCCAAGTTCGGCGAACCGGACGAAGTCGCCAGTGCCTATTCCGACTACTTCATAGAGAAGGAGCAGGAGGCCGTCCAGAAGGACAATGAGGCGGTCCGACTGGAGCAAGGCGATGGTGTTCGGATGGTCGACATACAGGTCGCAGCCGATGGGAAGAACACCCAGCTCCTCGACATCAACCAGAACTTCGACATCAGGATCGCCTTCGAATGCGAGCGGAACGTTCCACACGGCATCTTCGAGATCAATCTGGTAGACCAGCAGGGCAGGGTGGTTCTGGCTACCTCGAACCTGGTCAATTCAGACAAGGACACTTTTACCAAGGGTCGTCACGAGATCATATTTAAGATCGAGAATGTTCTGGCCTCTGGTGATTATGACATCAACATCACTGCTGCCTCGGGAGATGACCTTCTGCTCAAGCAGTCGGCTGTGTACCACTTCCAGGTTCGCAAGGCCAAACTCTACGATCAAAGTTTGACTCATCCGAAAGTCAGTGTGAAACTGACCTGATGACGGCATATAGACGCATAGTGGGTACGCATGTTTTTACCGCTGGGAGTTCATTAGGATGTATCTGCTGTTTCGGGCCTGATTCCGCTCCGAGAAGGAGCGGTGACACATATTCAGAAGTCAGCCACACGTGGCCTTGTTGATGATAGTGCGAAGACGAGGAAGAAAAAAGGATGATCGTTCATAGCGCCGTAAATTATGAGGTTGCCATCGAGGATCTGGTGAAGAACCCCATAGACGGCACCGTCACGGTATCCGGCTGGGCTGTGGATACCTATCGTAAGACCGGAATACGCATTCGCCCCCAAGATGAGGATGTAACCGTTGAACGGCAGGACAGGAATGACATTGCCACGGTCTTCGATCTGGATTCTTCCGCCCGGCCCGGTTTTACCGCTGCAACCCTTTCCAGCAAGGGATCATTCCAACTTCTTTTCATGATCAACGGTACTGAACGGCCGGTTCAGATCGATTTGAACCGTTTGGAACGTAAACTCAGCAATGACAGGAAGAAACAACGTTTGAGACAGATCAGTTACCGTCTTCTTCATGATTCCTTCTCGTCTAACTTTAGGTCCTTGGTGAAGCGTGCCAAGAGGAAGATCACCAAGCGGCAGAAGTCCTATGACCAGTGGATACGGACTCATGAGGTTACTAAGCCCGCGGATGCCATGCAGGTCATGGAGGGCTTCGCTGAAAAGCCATTGATCTCCATCGTGGTTCCCGTATACAACGTGGATGAGCAATGGCTGCGCAAGTGTGTGGAGTCCATGGATGCCCAGTGGTATCCGAACTGGGAACTATGCCTGGCCGATGACCACTCTCCTGATGAGTCGGTGAGAACCCTGCTGAAGGAGATCTCCGCCGGTGATCCCCGAATCCATGCCGTGTACAGGGATGAGAACGGTGGCATAGCCGCCGCAACGAACTCTGCGATAGAGCTGGCCAAGGGGCAGTACATCGGCTTCATGGACAATGATGATGAGCTGGCTCCCAGTGCACTCTATGAGGTGGTTTCGGCAATTAACTCCGATCCATCGATTGACTTCATCTACACCGATGAGGACAAAATCACGGAAAAGGGGGTCAGATTCGATCCCTTCTTCAAGCCTGATTTCTCGCCCCATCTTCTGTTGGGCCACAACTACATCACCCACTTCGTGACCGTCTCCAGGGCCCTGCTGCAGAAGGTGGGAGGTCTGGATTCCGCCTTCGACGGGAGTCAGGACTATGACTTCGTCCTGAGGGCGACGGAGCAGGCGCAGAAGGTCCATCACATTCCCCAGATCATGTATCACTGGAGGACCCTCTCCAGTTCAGTGGCCGGTGATCCCCGCAGCAAGATGTACGCCTATGAGGCAGGCAAGGCTGCGCTTGAAGCCACCCTTAAGCGTCGGGGAACAGATGGCAGCGTCCGCATGCTCGATAACCTCGGCACCTACAAGATCGACTACCATGGAGAAGCGCCCTCGGTGGCTGTTATTGCTTCCGGGTATACGGGTGAGAAGCTCCATGATCTTGAGCTCGAAACAGACTACCCTCAGGTGAGGTTTGTGTCCGTCGGCAAGGCCGGGTTCGACGCAGCAGCACGAGAATGCGATGAGGACCTTCTGGTCTTCCTGGATGGGAAGAACCCCAGGAGGGCGGACTGGCTGACCGAAATGGTCAACTATATTCGCGACGATCAGGTTGGGGTTGTCGGAGGCAAAATCCTGGATGACCGTGGACGAGTTGCGAATGTGGGCGTGACCCTGCGAGCGATGAAGACAGGCCAGCCTTTCGAGATGCGCGGAGACTGGGACCAGGGCATCGGATACTACTTCCGTTGATCTCCTGCCTCGTGATATGTTCGCCGTCACGGAGGATTGCCTGCTTACTCGTCGCCGTGATTTTGAGCGGATAAAGGGGTTCGATCAGTCTCTTTCTTCCGGTCTTCAAGGCATTGACTACTGTGTCAGGTTGCAGGAGGAATGCGGTCTTACCACCCTCTGGCAACCATATTCCCTCTTCGTTGACGAGGCGAAAAACCCTGCGAAGATACCCCAGGAAGACCTGGATCGGTACTTGGCTTCCCACCAGGGCATGGTGGATCCCTTCGCTTCGGCCTTCTTCCCCTCCGAGAAACCGGACCATGCTCCTGTAGAGGCGTCCATTGATCAGGTCCTGGTCTCATCGGACTCCTCCGTCATCACGGTGACGGGTTGGGCAGCCGACCTGGAGGGGCATGAAGCGGCTTCTGTCGGTATATCTCCCTGCGAGCATGCCCGCTTGAATGATGTGAAGCGGATTCTTCGGCCGGATGTCAACATGACCAAGGCCATGCCCATCGATTCCGAGCTTGGATTCAAGCTGCGGATCAGTCTGCCGGACGGACTGGCGGCTTTCCGTGCCGAGCATCCGTCCTTGGTTATTTCCGGGCCGTCCGGGCAGGTTTCCTTGACCCTGAAAGTGCCCCGTTCCCAAGCCATGTCCAGGTTCGGGCTACTTCTCAGAAAAGCTGCCGCCATCAGGCATCCCCGTAGCTTCGCCAGGCGTATTTTCGACCGATATCTGGTGCCACGTCGGCAGAAGGCGGCGTACAGGAAACTCATCGCGCGTACCGAGCAATATGACAAAGCGGCTGTCGAATCCAGCATCGATGGATTCGCGTACAAGCCCATGATCTCCGTTCTGGTGCCTGTCTACAATGTTGAGCCGCAGTGGCTACGAGCCTGTGTAGATTCCATCCGCAACCAGTTCTATTCCAACTGGGAGCTTTGCCTGGCCGATGATTGCTCCACGGATCCCCGTGTAGCTGAAGTCCTCAAGCAAATGAGCGAAGAGGATGACCGGATCAAGGTCGTATTCAGGAAGGAGAACGGGCATATATCGAGGGCGACCAATTCGGCTCTCGAGATCGCAACCGGTGAGTTCGTGGCTCTGGTTGACAACGATGATGAATTGCCTCCTCAGGCCTTCTTCGAAGTGGTCAAGCGGCTCAACGAGAAGCCTGAAACCGACTTGGTCTATAGCGATGAGGACAAGGAAGACGAGCAGGGTCACCGATTCGACCCGCACTTCAAGCCCGACTACGAGCCTGATCTTCTCCTGAGCACCAACTACATCAGTCATCTGGGTGTTTACCGCAGATCCATCGTTAATGAGATCGGTGGCTTCCGTGTGGGATATGAGGGGTCCCAGGACTATGACATGCTCCTGCGGTTCATGGAGCGTACCGAGCCATCAAGAGTCCAGCACATAGCCAAGGTTCTCTACCACTGGAGGACTCTACCCACATCGACTGCCTCCAGCGGTGGTGCCAAGGACTACGCTTCGGACGCGGGGTTGCGAGCCCTCAGCTCGGCCATGGAACGCAGGGGGATTGACGCCGAGGTGGTCTCTGCCGGTCCGAGCGGCATCTACAACGTTCACTACGGTATTCACGACCCCGACCTTGTGTCGGTGATTATCCCTACCAAGAATGGCTATGACAACATCGAGCGGTGCATGGACTCGGTGATCGAAAAGACCAAGTACCCTAACTATGAGGTGCTCATTGCCGATAACGGCAGCACCAACCCGGCCATGAAAAGACTGTATGCCAGGTACAAGGAACGCCTGGGGGAGCGGTTCAGGGTGCTTGATCTCGATATCCCCTTCAACTTCTCCCGCATCAACAACCTGGCTGCCAAGGAGGCCAAGGGCAAGTACCTTCTCTTCCTGAACGACGACACCCAGGTCATCAGCCCGCTCTGGATGACGCGCTTGGTCTCTTTCGCTCAGCTACAACGGATAGGAGTGGTTGGCGCCAAGCTCTATTACCCGATCAACACCATTCAGCACGCAGGCATTGTTCTGGGGCTTGGAGGCGTGGCCGGGCATATCATGGTCGGCACGCCACGGACCCACTTTGGCTATTTCGGCAGACTCATCGAGAATGTCAATTACTACGCTATGACGGCGGCGTGCTGCATGGTCAAGGCCGAGGACTTCCAGGCTGTTTCCGGTTTTGACGAAACTCTGGCGGTCGCATACAACGACGTCGATCTCTGCGCACGAATCCACGATGAGCTGGGCAGGGACAACGTGTGGGCCCATGAGGTCGAGCTCTATCACTTCGAGTCGGTGACTCGCGGGAAGGATGCCAAAGACAAAAAGAAGAGGGCGAGGTTGGAAAAGGAGTCCGCGGAATTCAGGAGCAGACATGCGGAGGCGGTCGAGAACGACCCCTACTACAACCCCAATCTCTCCCGGACCTCGGGCAACTTCTGGGTCCGGGAGGACTGAATACCCAGCAGATTAAGCCATATTCTTGACCCGGGCATCGTATATGAGCTTCTCCAGATGCCTGACCCAGGTGGCGACGGTACAGAGGGCGCGTCGGGCGATACCCATTTTGTGGAAGAGGGCCGACGCCCTCTGCCGGTCCTGGTGCAGTTCCTCCAGGCTCTGCGGGTCCGAGCCAGCTGCAGCCGTCTCGGAACGGAGCCCATCCCAGATGGAATAGTAACTGCGCATAGGGGTGATTCCGTCGTCCAGGGCCAGCTCAAAGTTGGCCAGACCCGCAGCCACATTGTCGCGGTAGAAGCCCACGCTGCGGAGGGAGTGGGTCACGGATGAGGGCGACTGCAGCCAGTAGTACAGGACTGTATTGATGTCGGCAACCTTGGACATTCGTCGGTATAGCGGGCCAGCCACCATGATGTCCTGTGCGTAGCGGCCGGGGGGAAAGCGGATACCCTCCCACAGTTCAGCTTTGTATAGTCTGCACCAATTGGCCTCGTTGAAATACCTGACCTCACCGGATTTGCCGATCATGTCCATGAAGATGCGAAGACTCTTGCAGAAGTATGTCTGATAGGCCTTGAAGGGGTTGGCAAAGACCTTGATGTTTCGTGGTGAGGCAGCCCCATGAGAGGCTTCATCAACAATGGAGTCCATCTGGGAGGGGCCGAATTGCTGCCATCTGGCCTTGCTCATGTCGGCATCGGTTACTTTCAGAGCGTGGAGCAGTAATTCGATGTTCTTTTTATCGAGGATGTCGTCATTGTCCGCGAAGGCCAGGTAGGTGCCTCGGGTGGCGTCCAGTCCGGCGTTCTGGGCCACGGAGATGCCTTGGTTCTCCTGGTGTATTACCTGAATGCGGTGGTCCCGGACTGCATATCGGTCGCAAATGGTGCCGGACCCGTCGGTGGACCCATCATCCACCAGGATGATTTGCAGATTGGTATGGGTCTGCCCACAGATGGAATCCAGGCAGCGGGGTAGGTATTCCGCCGCATTGTATACGGGAACGATGATGGATACCAGGTCTTGGCTGACTGTCATAGAAGCCAGTCTAGTAGAAGCCTCATGGTCTGGGTTGTGCCTTGTATGAAAGACCGGCAAGGTCGGCGTGGGTATGGCCCGTATGATGCCTGAGTCGAACAGTGGGGCCTTGCCGCATTTCTTGTCAGGAACAGGTTTCCTGCAGCGCCAGCCGGTGATTGGCTCCAGCGTAGCCGGCTGATCGAATCCGGTCCTGATGACGATATATACTCGAAACATTGTCTGGTGGTTCTGGCGCCATGTGGTGATTGGACCGCCGGCTTTATGCACCCTCCTGTCACGGAAAGTCCGTGACCGTTAGGTCCAAAGGAGGTGGGTGATGTCTGCGCACAAGTATGAACTGATGTTCATTGCTGATCCGAGCCTGGATGAGCGATCCCTGAAGAAGCTGACCGATCAGTATCTCGAGGTGGTCACCAAGGAAGGTGGGTCCGTCGACAATATCGACATTTGGGGCCGCCGCAAGCTGGCTTATGAGATCGACAAGAACAACGAGGGCAACTACGTGGTCGTCGAGTACAGCTGCGAGCCGGCTGTGAGCTCCGAGCTCGACCGTGTCCTCAACCTGAACGAATCCATCATTCGTACGAAGATCCTTCGTAAGGATGCCAAGTAAAAACAGCTATCGAGCGTTGACGGGCCCTGCGGGGCATCCGTCCGCCATGGGCAGGGGAACCACGGGATGGCAGAACATCCGGGATTCCCGACAAGAGGAAAGGTCGTGAGATGGCAGGAGATACATACGTCACCGTGGTGGGGAACCTCACTGCGGATCCGGAGGTGCGCACCACTTCCAATGGCGGTACGGTGGCCAACATCACCATCGCCTCTACGCCCAGGCAGTTCAACAGGAACTCGGGTCAGTGGGAGGACGGGGACGCCCTCTTCATGCGGTGCTCCGCATGGGACTCCACCTACAACCCCCTGGCCTCCAACATTCAGGCCAGTCTGACCAAGGGCATGCGGGTCATCGCCCAGGGTCGTCTGGTACAGCGCTCCTACCAGGACCGTGAGGGCAACAACCGCTCGGTCGTGGAGCTGCGTCTGGATGAGATTGGCCCTGCATTGACCAGGAACACCGCCCAGGTGACCCGGAACTCCAACACTGGTGCCCCCAACGGGGGCGGCCGTGGTGGGTTTGCAGGTGCCGGGAACGGCGGTTACCAGGGTGGATCCTCCTACCAGGGTGGTGCCGCGGCGGGAGCCGCGCCCCAGCAGGGGTCTCAGCCTCCTGCCCAGGATCCCTGGTCGTCCACCGGTTCCGGTGACTCCTTCGGATCCTTTGGGTCCTCGGGGGAGTTCGGCGGCGCAGGAGATGAGCCAGAGTTCTGAGCTGATAGCTCAAGGCAAGATTTCATAAGTGCAATAAGGAGAACATATGTCACGCAAGAGGCCGCAACCACCGGTCAAGCCCTTCAAGAAGAAGCCGAATCCGCTCAGGGCCGCCAAGGTTCACACCATCGATTACAAGGACGTCGCCCTGCTGCGCAAGTTCATCTCGGACCGCGGCAAGATTCGTTCCCGTCGTATCACCGGCGTCACCGTCCAGGAGCAGCGCGAGATCTCCACGGCCATCAAGAATGCCCGTGAGATGGCCCTGCTGCCCTACGCCACCACCGGTCGCTGAGGGAGGATACAGACATGGCAAAGGAAACCAAGGTTATTCTCACTGATACCGTGACCGACCTGGGGCACAAGGGTGACGTCGTCGCCGTCAAGCCCGGGTATGCCCGCAACTACCTGATTCCCCAGGGCCTGGCCTTCGCCTGGTCCAAGGGTGCCGCGGCCCAGATCGAGGCCATGCAGAGGGCTCGTCGCGCCAAGTCGCTGGCAACCCGTGAGGATGCAGTCGCAGCCAAGAACGCCGTCGAAGGCCAGAGCGTTGAGATCAGCGCCAGGGTCTCCGATTCCGGCAAGCTCTTCGGTGGTATCTCCAACGAGGCAATCGCCCAGGCCCTTCGACCCATGGCCGATGTGGACCCCAGGACCATCTCCGTTGAGTCCATCAAGACCACCGGCGAATTCCCGGCAACAGTGGCCCTGCATCCGGAAATCACCGCCAACTTCACCGTCAAGGTGATTGCCGGCGAGTGAACCACCCTGGATGAGACCCAGGTAATGCTGATGCCAGGGTTCGGGGTCGGTATTCCCGGTCCCGGCATCAGGGCTTAAGCAAGATATGAAGAAGGTCCCCCGCACCCGATGTGGTGCGGGGGACCTTCTTCATGTGTCCGGTATCTCATTTCCGGACAATCCTTCGGCTCAGAAATTGCCGCCGTTCCAGCCCCAGTCCTTTGTGGCCGTGTAGCGGATGTAGGTCCTGTCCTGGGGGATGGACAGCTCGGTGTCCAGAATCTGCATGATGGACTTGGTCAGGCTCTCCCAGGCCGACTTGGGAACCTCGCTGCCGAAGACGTTGACCTCCACATAGGCGGCTGGTTGGGAGTCGTCACCCGCGAAGTAGATGGGCATGTCCGACTCGAAGGGGCACATGAGCCACCCCTCGGACTTGCCGGGAACGGCGGTGATGGCCTTGCCGTAGGCGGTCTTGATCCGTTCACGCTGTTCGACGCTTATCGAGGTGCTGACGTGGGTATGGATAACAGGCATGATGTTCCTCCTGACTGGACTGGAGAGGGCCTGGACTTGGCCCGCCGACCCCTTCAATACTAGACGGTGCCGGTCAGTTCCATCCGAAAGGACGATGCGTCAGGGACCAGGCCCCGAGGCGATGGGAGAGGGAGCCCTCCTTGGCTGGTTGGCCGGGTGCCGGGGCATCAAGGAGCCACTTGCGGATAATGAAGTTCCATATGGCCACGACGACGGTTGCCACTATCTTGGCTGCGTTGGAGTAGAGCACATATTTGCTGTGCATGGAGTGGATGGCGTCGGCGGGCAGCATGGCCGTGCCTGCCCAGAGGATGAGCTCGTTGATGCCCAATCCGATGACCGAGGAGATAAGGAAGACCGTCATCTCCATCCAACGGGCCATATCGTTCCGGTGTTTGAAAACGAACTTCATGCTGGCCAGGTAGTTGAAGGCCAGGGAGATCAGGAAGGATATGGCGCCGGCCAGCACGTTGTTGAAGTGGGCCAGGATGATCAGCAGATTCATGATGCTGACATCGATGATGAAGGCGATGGCGCCCACGATGCCGAACTTGACAAGTTGCTCGATGAGTTTGCGCATAAGGCACCATTGAACCACTCCCCGGCAGCCGGGCCGATACTGCCGGAGAATTGTATGCAGAAATCTCACGACGGCAGGAATCGCAACGGCACCGGTGCCTGTTGATGATTCCGACGGAGCCGGAATGCCGTACCCAGGCTTGGAGGCAGAGGGTTCAGGCCTTGAGCTCGGTGAGAATGGGCTTCTCGGTACTGTCTCGAATCTGACGGAACCCTACGAAGGCGATGGTGAGGGAGGTCAGCGCTAGAGCCGTGACAACCCCGAATCCGCCCCGGGAGCCGTATCGGTCGATGAACTGACCGGCGATTGCGGACCCTGCCGATGACCCGATGGAGTTCATGGCGCTCAGCCAGGCCATCCCCTCGGTGAATCTGGCAGGGGGGACCAGGTGGAGCATGAGTTGATTCCCGTTGATCCAGGTCGGTGCCTGGCAGATGCCGATGACCAGGTAGATGAGCATGATGGTCCAGAGGTTTCCGGCAAAGAGGAAGGTGCCAATGCCCAGGTTGACCACCAGGAGGCAGAAGTAGAAGCGTTTCCAGAGGGGAATGGTCCAGCTCTTGGCACCATAGAGCAGGGCGCCTATCAAGGAGCTGAAGGAGAAACAGGCGAAGACGAACCCGGTCATCTGTTTCATGCCCTGCTCGGTGGCGAAGGAGATGATGGAGATGGAAGCGGCGCTCTGGAAGGCACCCAGGCCGAACCAGGTGACGCATACGGCTATCATGCCCGAGCTCCAGAAGGCACTCTGCCCCTCCTGCCCCTGCAGTTCGGCCGCCCTGGCAGCCTGCCTGGCCCGGTACTCCTTGCGTGTGATGCCCTGGGCCTTGGCCAGGCTGGTCTGGGACGGTGGTTCCGTTGTGGCGATCGAAAGGAACATCCAGGCGCCGACCAGGACACAGACTCCGGTGAAGGAGAAGGCCAATACCCCGGATATGACGGCCAGGATGGAAGCCAGGGGGTTTCCGATGACCCACATGGCCTCGTCGAAGACCCCGGAGAGGGACAGTGCCTGGTCGGTGGCCTTCCTGTCTCCCCTGAGGATGTTGGTCCACCTGCTGCGGCTCATGGCTCCCCACGGCGGTATCGCCGCCATGAAGGGGGTGATGCAGTACAGCACCCAGGCCGGCGCATGAGAGGTGATCGAGGTGATAAGGGCCGCGGCGGCGACCATCCAGACCACCACGGTGGGGAGGGAGACCTGTCGCTGGCCGAACTTGTCAATCAGCTTACCCAGGATCGGGCTCACCAGTGCGAGCGATATGGCCTGGACGGCGGTCAGGGCTCCGGCCAGTGAGTAGCTGCCGTAGTAATGCTGGACCGAGATGGTGATGGTCATGCCGACCATGGGGAAGGGCATGGAGGCGATGACCGAGCCGACTGCGAAGCGGGCTGTGTGGGGCATACGTAAAAGTGACGCGTAGCCCCCGAAAATACGATGGCCGATCTGACCCAGTGCATCCCTTACCTGCTGCGGCATTGCTCCTCCTGCCTTTTTCTCTGCTCGTATGCCTATGTGTTTGGTTTCCTCGGGGCCTGCCGCTCAACGTAGCGCTTTCACTCCCTCCATCCGCAAAGACGCGGGTCGCTCCGGGGAATCCCGGAAAACAGGGGGAGAGGGGTTGAATTGGTGGCTGTTACGGACTGTTAGACTGGTAACCGCTCCGGACCCTTGAAGCCGGTCCCGGGCTGATATAAGTTTACCCCGAGCTCTCGTCCTGAGGGAAGACCCGGGGAGCCATCGGGAGGTAGGTCACTTGCCGGCAACGACCATTCATTTCATCCGCCACGGTCAGGTATTCAATCCCGACCATATTCTCTACGAACGCCTTCCAGGCTTCCACCTGTCCGAACGCGGACGGGGGATGGCCCATGCCACGGGTAGATTCCTGGCGGCAGCGCCTGGCTTCAGGGACATCGCCGCCGTCTATTCCTCCCCCCTGGACCGGACCAGGGAAACCACGGACATCCTTCTGGAAGAGGTCAATCCCGCCAGGGGGAAACGTGGCCTGGACCCACTGAATCCGCACTATGACGAGCGGTTGATCGAGGCCGGCAATGAGTTCCGCGGCAAACGGATCGGCCGGGGTGCGGGTGCCCTCTGGTACCCCTCCAACCTGAAACTGGTCCTGGATCTTTCCAAACCAAGCTGGGGCGAGAGCTACCGGCAGATAGCCCGCAGGGTTTCGGACTTCGTATACGAAAAGGTCGAGGAATATCCGGACGCACAGATTCTGGCCGTCTCCCATGAGTCGCCCATCTGGACTTTCCGGCACCTGTTGGAGACGGGCCATCCCGAGCACAATATGCTGCGTCGTGGCACCGCCCTTGCCTCGGTCACCTCCATCACCCTGGACTGCGGCTCCCGGAAGGTGCTTGGCATCACATATGCGGATCCGGCGGCAGGTGTGTAAGGCCGTCCCCTGTGTCATAGGATGGCAGGAGGATTGCAACGCGGATTGGACCGCGACTCAGGTGAAGGAGCGTGATGATTGTGGTCTATGAGCAGAATCTGGTCGAAGAGCTGGCATCCAGGCCGTCGATGGGGGAGGCCATCCAGGCCGGGGTCGACCTGATTGACCTGTGGCCGTTGACCGATGCGGTCAGGCTCAGGAACGACGCCAAATACGCCGAGACCCTGCAGGTGAGGATAACGAGGGTCCTGGCTCGGGTGATGACAGGCCAGGATGTGACCATCCCCGATGCCGAGTACGTATATGAAGGAGCCGAGGATATTCCCGGCCGGCCGCAGGAACTGGTTGATGCCCTCCTGGCCGCCAACGACGCATATGAGGGCATGGTCGGCGGGGCGGCACAGGGTCAATCGGACAAGCTGGTCCAGGCCGCCGAGGTCCTCGGGGCCGGTTGGAACCAGGAGGATGTCAAGGCCGCCCGCGACCTGGTCGATTGCCTCGCCAAGGAGGTCACGCCAAGAGGGGAGCCCCTGGAGTCTTCGGCGGAGCAGGCCGAGGTGGGCCGACGCCTGGCCACGTCCGTGATCGCTCTGGACCGGTTGGCCTCGGCCGTCCATGCCGACGGGGATCAGGTGGTCAGAATCCTGCCGATTCTGCTCTATCTGAACGAGCTCAACGAGCGAATGGGTATCCCCAGGGTCTTCCTGACCGATGAGCAGGTCCGTGGGGCCCTTGCCGTCATTTCGTCGAAAACGATTCACGATCTGGCGGATACCTTGGCCCCCGAGGTGGCTGCCGAGTGGAATAAGCACCTGGATGAGGTGGTCTGGGATCCGGAAGAGGCCAAGCGCCAGGCCAAGGAGGACGATGAGCGCAAGAGTCGCGAGGCTCTCCAGGCGAAGTTTGCGCATGTCCCGGAAGACCCGAACAAGCCTCCTGTGGAACTCTGAGTTTCGACCTGGATAAATAGACAAACCCCCGATACCTCGGATCTCGACCTGCATGGTCGTGACCTGCTCGGTATCGGGGGTTCGGTTATGTTCGGAGTCCTGCTGTCTCTATCTGACCCAGGGCATCGCCCTCACTTGTCGAAGCGGGCGCCGCGTGGGTCGCTGGGCCGAAGCATGAACACGAGATTGGCGATGCCTCCCCCCAGCGTGATGATGGCACCCAGCGCGATGAGGGTAATGACTACGCCTGGTGTCTGCATGAAAGCCGCCGCGATTCCGAAGACCAACAATATGACGCCGACAGTGGTGGTGACGATAGGCAGAAGGTACCACAGGCCGGACATGTTGCTGTCGTGCAATCTGCGCACCGCAACCGCGATGTTGGGGACAAACAGCGCGACCGAAACAGCGTCCGCCACTGCCTCGGCGGCAGTGTCGGGGGCCAGAGCGAGGAGCACGCCACAGGCCATATAGATCAGGATGTTCAGCAGGATGGACCACCAGTACTCTCCCCTGGAGGCCCGCCCCTTGAAGGTGGTGTACTTGTTGAAGAAGCGCTTGCTGGCGTTGATGAAGTCGATGCCGTACCAGGGCTGGTCAATCGGTGGAACACCGGTGTAGGCGTAACCCGCCCCTGAGGGGTAGGCAGGTGTCTGCGGAATCTGCGGTCCCACACCCGGCTGCTGGTAAGCACCCTGCTGGTATGCCCCCTGCTCATATCCGACCGGCTGTGCATAAGGGTCCTGACCCTGGTAGGCCGCCTGCTGCTGGCCGTATGCCTGCTCTTGGTAGTCGGGCATTGCAGGAGTCGGATGGTTGTTGGTGTACGCCGCCTGGCTTCCATAGGCCGGCTCGACTGGAGTGGGCTCGGGTGTGGGCATCGGCTGGTACGTCGACTGGTAGGTCTGCTCAGTACCGATTCCAGGTGTTTCCTGGGGCTGCTGCTCGGTGTAAGTGTAAGAAGGCTCCTGAGGGGTCGGCTGGGCCGGGGGGAACTGCTGTTCCTGGACCGGTTCATTTGAATATGATGGGTAGGGGTTGTTCCCTCCCTGGTATCCCTGTGCGCCAGCCGGGTCCTGCCCCGCCCCATACGCATAATCGGGGGTGCTTCCCGCCGCCTGTTCGGGCTGGTTCTGGTCGGGTTGCGTCCAGAAGTCAGGCAGATTACCCTCATTGCCATTATTCGGCTGGTTCATAGATACTTCTTCCCCTTGTGTAATAAACGAAAATCCCCGCATACCAATTAGCGGTATGTAAATATTATTGCAAGAGTTTTTCAATATTTCCATATCCGTGTCTCAGAGGATACGTATAACGGCCTGAATCCGGGGCTGGTACCTGGCTGGGACAGTGTGTTTCCTAAGAAAATCGTTGCAGCAATCGTCCGTGTGCTTCGGGTGGGCCTCATCACGGAGTTGCTCCGATTCTTGGCGGGCAGGCCCTCTAGTCCTTCTCGGGTGCTCCCAGGAGCAGACGCTCGACCAGCGTGATGAGTGCCAGGAGGGCAGCCGTCAGAATCACGATGACCAGGGTGGCGGAGAATATCAGCGGGGTTCTGAAGGAGTTGAAAGCCGACTGGAGCCAGATTCCCAAACCACTCTGGGCGCCCAGGTATTCGGCCGTGGCTGCTGTGGCGAAGACATAGGCGGCACTGATTCGCAATCCGCCGAAGATCTGCCGGGCTGCCACCCGCAGCTTCACGTGCCACAGGGCCCATGCCTTGGTAGCCCCGCAGTTCAGAGCCACGTCCTGGTAGAAACGCGGCACGGCATCCAGGCCCCGGCAGGTCTGAACGACGATGGGGAAGAGGGCGAAGATGGCTACGATGACCACCTTGCCCAGGGGCTCGAACCCGAACCAGATGATGAAGAGCGGGGCGATGGTGATCAGAGGAATCATCTGTGCTCCAGCAATCAGCGGATAGATGGCATCGTGCAGGGTCCGCCAGGCATGGATTGCCAGGCCGATAACCAGACCCAGGGCGGTGGCCAGGAGGAAACCGAGGAGTCCCTCGACTCCGGTGATCGCCGTGGCCGGAATCAAATCGTCAAGGCTGTCGAAGGTGGCCTGGGCGATCTGGCTGGGGGAGGGGAGGACCTGGTCCGGCACCCCTCCCAGGCGTACGGCGGCCTCCCATATGACCAAGAGGGCCACCAGGGTCAGGGTCGGTGCCAGGAGCCGTGTCCATCCAGGTCTGGGGCTGGTCTGCCTCACTGCTTCCTTGCCTCCTTGACGAACTCGTCGGTCCAGAGGTCGATGGCCTGGGGTGCCTTGTCGGGGTTTCCCTTCCTGGCGTCCTTGTAGGTGCCGGCCTTGAATTGGAAGTCCAGATAACTCTGGGCGTCGTCCATGTCGATCATCCCGCTGATGGTCTTCTGGCCGGGTGTTTCCAACCAGTAGCCTTCCTTTACGATGCTCTCCATTGATTTGCTGGCCAGTTCCGGGTCGATGTTCGATCCCTTGGTCTCCTGGACCAGGATTTCGGCGGCCTCATCTGGGTGGGCCAGGGAGTAGTCATATCCCCTCATGCTGGCGGTGATGAACTTCTGTAGGGCCTTGCGGTGCCCGGGTTGATCGAGCCAGGAGTCCCTGACCACGAAGCCCAGCTGGTCGGGGTTGCCGGGCACCCCCCAGTCTGACTGTGTGAAGCAGTGCAGGGCCGGGCCCTCGATCTCGCTCTCCACACCCTCCCAATTGGCGTAGAAGCCTGCGAAGTCCCCCTTGCCGCTGGTCAGGGTGGCGAAGGTATTGGTTCCGCTGGTCACCCGCTTGAAATCGCCATTGCCTCCCGCATGTCTGATCATCTGCTGTACCACGGCCGTCTGCTCGGCCGATCCGAAGCTGACGAAGGTCTTGCCGTCGAAATCCTTGGGGGTCTGGATATCGGTGCGTGAGGCCAGGGAGCACCAACGTGCCACAGAGTGCTGCCCCAGGTTGAAGACCTGCTTGAGGCTGGACCCCTGGGAGTTGAAGGTGGCCAGATTGCTCAGCTTGGAGAAGCCGACATCCGCCACCTTGTTCTGCACCGATGTTTCGGCGCCGGCCTGTGCAGTGGGGAGTATCTTGACTTCGATGCCCGCGTCCTTGAAGTACCCCAGGTGACGGGCTGCATAGATGCCTACATGGTTGGTGTTGGGGGTCCAGTCCAGCATGAAGGAGATGTGGGAGTCGTCGTCCGCGCCTTCGGCCTGATTGCCGGCACCGCAGCCTGCCAGAGAGAGTCCCATGACTGCCGCGCTCGTCAGGGCCGCCAGTCTGAAGGCCAATCCGTGTGGTCCTCTTGCCTGAGCTGCGCCCGCCATGGATTTCCTCATGCTTGTCACCTTGCCTTCCCGGCACTCCCTGGTGCCATGACCGGTGAGGTGTCTCGACGGGAAGGTGAGGAGCCCGCGCGACGTTCCTGACCGGTGTAGTCGATTCCGTGTATGAAACGTGTCGTGACACGGTTGCTGCCACCAACCGCGCGAACAAAATCACTCTAGAACCTACCATAAATGGACCGCGCGAAATCCAGGACGAGGACTTCCGTCGGGTACTTCTTCTCCATGCATGTGGATGGTCCCATAGACAGGATGAGGGTGTGTTGGAGGGCCGTGTCGTCCCTGACCAACATGTTGTCATCCACTTTTCCCGGGATAATGCGGCTCAGTGAGTCGGCATGATTGCCGGCAGATGTGAGTCAAATCACATTTGGCGTCATTGTACTATATCTAGTGCTCATCTTTGTGACTCGCACTAGATATTGTGGCGTATGGTGGTAGAGTTATCTCGTTATCACAGATGACAAGAATGTAGTTCGCGGCCTTTCAGCGGTTTCGCGGGCATGGAGAGCGGCAATGCAAGGAGTGACGATGGATACGCAGGTGGTGGCAAGCCGTGCAGAGGAGAGGAACACCTCCGAACGCGACTCGGTCGATGGCATTCTGGTCGAGAAGCGCGATGGCCGGATCGTCGATTTCGATCCCGTCAACATCATGGACGCCATTGAGGCCGCTTTTACGGATGTCATGCACGAGATCGGGCCGGACGACCGTCAGGAGATCCGCAGGATGGCCCTGACCGTTCAGTCGGAGATCCGTGATCGCTATACCAATCCGGTCAAGATCGAAGACATACAGACCCTGGTCGAGCACGCCCTGGTCAATGCCCATCTCTACGAGATCGCCCGGGCCTACACTTCCTACCGTCTTGATCGCGACATTCAGAGGGCCAAGGCCACTGATGTCAATGAGGCCGTCCACCGTCTGACCAGCAAGGACGAGTCCCTGGTACGGGAAAACGCCAACAAGGACGCCAACGTCTACGCCACCCAGCGTGATCTCCTGGCGGGTGCCGTGTCCAAGGCATCGGCCTTCAGCATGTTGCCCAAGGATGTATCCAATGCCCACATGAAGGGCGACATCCACTTCCATGATGCCGACTACTCGCCTTTCACCGCGGAGACCAATTGCTCCCTGCCGAACTTCAGCGACATGTTGGAGCATGGGTTCGAGCTGGGCAACGCCATGATGGACTCGCCGAAGTCCATCGGCACCGCTGCCACGCAGATCACCCAGATCATCAAGGACATCGCCGGTTCCCAGTACGGTGGCCAGACCGTCAACCGCTGCGACGAGATGCTCGACAGCTATGCCCGGCTTGATTACAAGAAGAACTACACCATGGCCGAGGCCGTTCTCCCCGACGAGGAGCCCATCGAGGTGGCCAAGGAGGTCGTCCGCGGTCTCAAGGCCCGTGAGGCCGACTGGCTCCACCTGGACGACCGTGAGCCCATCGGTGAGGATGCCCCCTTTGATCTGGATGCGCCTGAAATGGTTCGCCTGCGTCAGGTCTACGCCAAGATTCTGACCAGGAAAAACATCTACGACGCCATGCAGACCATGGAGTACCAGATCAACTCCAACCGCGTCTCCAACGGCCAGACCCCCTTCGTTACCGTGGGCTTCGGCCTGGGCACCTCGTGGTTCGCCCGGGAGATTCAGCGCGCCATCTTCCTGATTCGCATCCGTGGTCTTGGCAAGGACCGCCACACGGCCATCTTCCCCAAGCTGGTCTTCACCATCAAGCATGGGCTGAACGCCGACGAGGGTGATCCCAACTATGACATGAAGCAGCTGGCCCTGGAGTGCTCCACCAAGCGGATGTACCCCGATGTGGTCTTCTATGAGAACCTGATCAAGATCACCGGTTCCTTCAAGGCCCCCATGGGCTGCCGCTCCTTCCTCCAGGCCTGGACCAACCCGGAGACCGGGGAGGACGAAGAGGACGGCCGTATGAATCTGGGTGTTGTCACCGTCAACATCCCGCGTATCGCCCTGGAATCCCGTGGCGATAAGGACCGGTTCTGGAAGCTGTTCGACCAGCGTATGGAGGTGGCCCACCACGCCCTGCAGTTCCGTATCATGCGCTGCAAGCAGGCCACCCCCATCAACGCCCCGACCCTCTACCAGTTCGGTGCCTTCGGCAGGCTGAAGCCCACCGACAGTGTCGACACCCTCTTCCGCAACAGCCGCTCCACCGTCTCCTTGGGATACATCGGGCTGTATGAGGCCACCAGCGTCTTCTTCGGTAAGGACTGGATGCAGGACCATACCTGGGACCAGGAGGGCAAGGAATTCGCCCTGAGCATCGTGCGTCGCATGAGCCAGCTCTGCAAGCAGTGGGAGAAGTCCGAGGGGTATCACTATTCGGTCTACTCGACCCCCGCCGAATCCCTGACCGACCGCTTCTGCCGGATGGACAAGGAGAAGTTCGGTTCCGTCGAGGGCGTGACCGACCATGACTTCTACACCAACAGCTTCCACTACCCGGTCTGGCTGCGGCCCACCCCCATGGAGAAGCTCAGCTATGAGCGCGACTTCCCCTACCTGGCCTCGGGAGGGTTCATCAACTACTGCGAGTTCCCCTCCATGCAGCAGAACCCCAAGGCTCTGGAGGCCGTCTGGGATTATGCCTATCAAATCGGCATAGGCTACCTGGGCACGAACACCCCCATCGATCACTGTTTCGTCTGCGGGTACGAGGGCGACTTCGCGCCCACCGAAGAGGGATTCAAGTGCCCGGAGTGCGGTAACGACGACCCGGAGAAGTGCAACGTGACCAAGCGCACCTGCGGCTACCTGGGCAATCCGGTCCAGCGGCCCATGGTCCACGGCCGCCATGAGGAGATCGCCCACAGGGTCAAGCACATGCAGGGCGAGACCGGCCGCGTGGTTCTGAAGGACGGCAACATCAAGGAGTGGTTCGACGACAAGGCCGAGTAGGCCCTGACCAAGCGAGTCGAAGAGCAATACCGATGGCGGGCCGTGCAGTGACGGCCCGCCATTTTCGTGACCGGCGGCCAGACCGGGCGGAGTTTGGAGGATGGCAATGGGTAAGCAGGGTGTCATGAGGAAGACCGGTGCCGCCGGCCACCGTGACTTCGCGGCCGACGAACAGGACAGGGGCCCGGGAATTCCCTCCCTCCTGACCAACAACCCCAAAGCCGGTCAGTGGGACGGACGCAAGCTCAGCCAGGGCATTGTGGCCGACTACAAGCAACTGGTCATGACCGACGGGGAAGGCATCCGTTCCTCCCTGTACGTCAGTGGCTGTCCCTTCCGTTGCCAGGGGTGCTACAACTCCTCCATCTGGGATTTCAAGGCCGGGCACCCCTATACCCAGGAGTTGGAGGACCAGATAATCAGGGACCTCTCCCTCTCCTACGTGCAGGGCATCACCTACCTGGGCGGCGAGCCCCTACTTAATACACCCATGCTTCTCGGACTCTCCAAACGGATCCGTCAGGAGTTCGGCCAGGAAAAGGACATCTGGTGCTGGACTGGCTACACCTGGGAGGAGCTGAATCGCCCGGGGGAGACCCCTGACAAGGCCGAGTTGATCTCCTATCTGGATGTCCTGGTCGATGGTCGTTACCTGGAGGACCAGAAGAACTCCCTCCTCCAATTCCGTGGATCGTCCAACCAGCGCATCATCGATGTTCCGAAGTCTCTTGAAACCGGTCAGCTGGTTCTCTGGGCGAAGGTCCACGACCAGACCAGGTTCATTCCCGAAACCTACAGCAAGAACAGGGAGCAGGAGCAGAAGCGGGGCTGACCGGGCCGCTTTCCGAACGTCGCCTTGCCGGGGCACAATGGTGACTATGACTGATGAGCATGATCACGACTCGAAACCCGAACTGCCCAAGGATCTGAGGGTGCGGTTCTGCCCTTCCCCCACGGGCACCCCCCACGTGGGCATGGTCCGTACGGCCCTCTTCAACTGGGCCCAGGCCCGTCATTCCAAGGGGACCTTCGTCTTCCGAATCGAGGACACGGATGCCCAGCGCGACAGCGAGGAGAGCTACGGGCAGATCCTGGATGCCCTGAGATGGCTGGGGCTTGACTGGGATGAAGGGGTGGAGGTAGGTGGCCCCGATGGTCCCTACCGCCAGTCCCTGCGGGGCGACATCTACAAGAAGGTCGCCCAGCAGCTCGTTGATGCCGGCTACGCGTACGAATCCTATTCCACTGCGGACGAAATCAAGGAGCGCAATGTCGCCGCCGGACGACCCGAGGCCTTCGGGTATGACGGGTACGACCGGAACCTGAGCGAGGAGGAGCGGCAGGCTTTCCGTGACCAGGGCCGTAAGCCCGCCCTGCGTATCCGCATGCCCGATGAGGACATTGCCTTCGACGATCTGATTCGCGGCCGGATTGAGTTCAAGGCCGGATCGGTGCCCGACTATGTGATTGTCCGCCCGAATGGGGACCCCCTCTATACCCTGACCAACCCGGTTGATGATGCCATGATGCGGATCAACGTGGTTCTGCGCGGGGAGGACCTCCTCAGCTCCACGCCCAGGCAGATCGTTCTTTACCGGTATCTGATGGAATTGGGTGTCGCCCAGGTCATGCCCCTCTTCGGCCACATGCCCTATGTGATGGGTCAGGGCAAGAAGAAGCTCTCCAAGCGCGATCCCGAGTCCAACCTCTTCCTGCACCGTGAGCATGGCTTCATCCGCGAGGGTCTCCTGAACTACCTGGCCCTCCTGGGCTGGTCGATAGGCCCCGACCGCGATGTCTTCTCCATGGATGAGATGATTGAGCGCTTCGATGTTCGCGACGTCAAGGCCAATCCGGCTCATTTCGACATCGACAAGGCCATCGCCATCAATGCCGAGCACATCCGTATGCTGGATCCGCAGGATTTCCTGAATCGATCCCTGCCTTATCTGAAACGTGATGGTCTGGTCACTGCCGAGAGTTGGGATGACCTGACCGACCGTGAGCGTGAGGTCCTGACGGCGTCCGGCCCCCTGGTCCAGCCCCGTGTCCGTCTTCTGGGCGAGGTCTCCGGGATGATGGGGAGCCTGCTCAACGATGCCGATTACATCGAGCCCGACCCCGACGCACGCAAGCAGCTCAAGGAGTCGGCCGCTGCCGTTCTGGAGCTGGCCGAGCAGACGCTCCGGGAGGTGCCCGACCAGAGTTGGACCACCGACCATCTTCATGACCTTCTTACCGAGGCCCTGGTTGAGCAGGGAGGGTACAAGCCCCGTCTGGCCTTCGGGCCCGTGCGGATCGCCGTATCCGGTCGCCGGGTGTCGCCCCCGCTCTTCGAGTCCTTGGAGATTATCGGCAAGACCGCAACACTCCAGCGGCTGACCAACTTGCGCCAACATCTCTGAGCGGGTATATTATCTTTTTGTTGTGCTACCGGCTTGTTGAATCAGGTCGGCGCGCTACGAAAAGAGAAAGCCCCCGTCGTCTAGCGGTCTAGGACTACGCCCTCTCACGGCGCCAACACCGGTCCAAATCCGGTCGGGGGTACGATTATGTGGCAACCGTCCAAGCGGTTGCCACATAGCCAATTGGGGTATGGTGTAATTGGCAACACAGGTGATTCTGGTTCATCCATTCTTGGTTCGAGTCCAGGTACCCCAGCGAGTATTCAACCGCGGTTTCCCTCAGGGGGCCGCGGCTTTTTGTTCTCGGCCCCGTTCCGTTGAAGGCTTGTAGCCCCGACTGCCGTATGCCATCGGATTTGTCGTCTAGGTCACAACATGATTTCGCCGCGTAAGGTCAGGTTCGGCCTTTCGGGGTGTCCGAGCCGATACGATAGAGATAAACGGCGGGTGGGCCGGTACGGATGGAAATCGGTCCTGACTGTCCCGTTGCACGCTGTACAAGGTTGTTCGAGCAAAAGGTTGTGAAGGACTATGAATACTATCGTTGTGTTGGGCGCAGGGTATGCCGGCATGCGTGCCGCAAAGAAGCTGGCACATGCCAATCTTGATGCCCGTATCATCCTGGTCAATCGGCACCCCTACCACTATGAGGCCACCCAGCTCCACCAGATTGCCGCCGGCACCAAGGAACCGGCCGACGTCACTTTCGATATTCGCAAGGTCGTCTCACCCAAGGTCGAGGTCCTCATCGACACGGTGACGGGCATCGACCAGGAGGAGCGCCGGGTTACCCTGGAGGAGCATGAACCCCTCCGGTATGATTACCTGATCAACGCCCTGGGGTTCGAATCGGAGACCTTCGGCATCAAGGGGGCCGAGGAGAACGGCTGGCCCCTGGTCGACATCGACACATCCCTGGCCGCCAGGCACCACCTGGAGCAGACCCTGGCCAACTACCGGAACAGCCACGACCCCAATGACCTCCACGTGGTGGTCTGTGGTGCGGGGTTCACCAGCATCGAGTACCTGGGGGAGCTGGTCTACCGTATGCCCAAGCTGGTCGCCGAGTATGGTCTGCCGGCCGATCAGATCAATATCTCATGCATCGAGGCCTCGCCCAAGATCCTTCCCATGTTCTCGCAGAAGCTGGTTGACTGGGCCGTTGGCTACCTGAAGAAGAAGGGCGTCGAATTCCACACCTCCACGGCCATCACCGAGGTCCGGCCGGGTGCCGTAATCAGCAACGACCAGGAGTTCAAGGCCAATACAATCATCTGGACCACAGGGGTGCGTGGTAACCACGTCATTGCCGATTCCGGATATAATCAAAAGCGCAACCGCGTTGTAGTGGAGGATGACCTCTCACTCAAGGATCACCCTGAGGAATACCTCATCGGCGATATCAGCGCCGTTCCTGATCCCGAGTCGGGCAGGCTGTTCCCCACCACAGCACAGATCTCGATCGCCCAGGCTGATACGGCTGCAGCCAACGTCATCGCCAGGGTGCAGGGGCGCCCAACAAAACGGTTCACCTTCAAGAGCATCGGTACCGTCTGCTCCCTGGGACCGCATGTGGGCGTTGCCGAGATCGACATGATGGGCAAGTGGAAGCTGAAGGGCGCTGTGGTTGGGATCGTGAAGAAGATCGTCAACGACCGTTCCGTCCTTGAGCTCGCCAACATCAGGACCATGCTGGAAGGCAACTGATTCGCCCGTCCGGGTTGAACAAGAGAGAGAATTGGGAAGGCAAGGAAGATGCTTAACGTTCTGGGTCTGTCGCGATTCCAATTCGCGATGACGACCGTATTCCACTTCTTCTATGTACCTCTTTCCATAGGCCTGGCGCTCTGCGTGGCCATCATGGAGACGCTGTATGTGGTCAAGAGGAAAGAAATCTACAAGAAAATGGCCAAGTTCTGGGGGAAGATATTCCTGCTGAGCTTTGCCGTCGGTGTGGTCACCGGCATCATTCAGGAGTTCCAGTTCGGTATGAACTGGTCGAACTACTCGCGGTTCATGGGCGACATCTTCGGAGCCCCGCTGGCCATCGAGGCGCTCCTGGCGTTTTTCATGGAGTCGACCTTCATCGGCGTCTGGATGTTCACCTGGAACCGCTTCAAGCCGGCTGTCCACGCCATCTTCATCTGGCTCACCTTCCTGGGGTCCTCGGTTTCCGCCATCTGGATCCTGGCAGCCAACAGCTTCATGCAGCACCCCACCGGTTTCGAGATCAACAAGGCCACCGGGCGGGTGCGCATGACCAACTTCTGGGATGTCCTGGGCAATCCGCAGCTCTGGCGGGCCTTCCCCCATGTCTTCTTCGGTGCCGTGGTGACAGGCAGCATGGTCCTGGTCGGCATGAGTGCCTGGGGTCTGCTCCGGGCACACAAGCAGGAACAAAACGGTACGGCCCAGGTCGAGCCCACTGTCGAAGCTGACGGGTCCGAGCACATCTCCAAGCGGGTCTTCTACACCCGGTCGATTAGGCTCAACGCCGTCATCGCCCTGATCGGGGCAATCCTGGTCATCATCGCGGGTGATCTTCAGACCACCTTCATCATCGATGATCAGCCCATGAAGTTCGCCGCCACGGAGGGTATCTACGAGGACACCAAGGATCCCGCCCCCTGGGCCGTGGTCTCCTTGATCAACGAAAAGGACAAGACCGCCAAGAGCATAGAGATTCCCGACATGCTCTCCCTCCTGGCCTATCACAGCCCCTCCGGTTCGGTGAAGGGTATGAACACCGCCAATGAGGAGCTGCACCAGCAGTACGATGCCAAGTTCGGCAAGGACATGAACTATTACGTGCCGGTCACGGTGCTCTTCTGGAGTTTCAGGTTCATGGCCGCAGTGGGCTTCGGTGTCCTGCTTCTATCGATACTGGTGCTTTGGTTCACCAGGAAGTCCAAGGATACCCTCTGGTCCAGTGATTGGAAATTGTGGATTCTGGGCCTGTGCACATACCTGCCCTTCGTGGGCAACACCGGTGGCTGGCTGATTACGGAGCTGGGACGTTACCCCTGGCTGGTCTACGGACTGCAGACCATCGCGGACGGTGTTTCGCCCACGGCCACGGTCCCCAGCCTCCTGTTTACCAATATCGTTTACTTCCTGCTCTTCCTCTTCCTGGGAGGGGTCATGATCTTCTACTCGCGCAGGGTGCTGCACCAGGGCCCCGACTACCAGGGTGAAGGTCTCGGCCTGCAGATGCAGACCGGCAGGAACGAGAGGAGAGTGGCACTGGCATGAGTATCCTACAAGGTTTGTGGTTCTTCGTCATAGGTCTCCTGTTCGCCGGATTCCTCCTGCTGGAGGGGTTCGACTTCGGCGTGGGCATGGCCACCCGGTTCGTTGCCCGGGATGGTGACGAGCGCGCCACCTTCATGAGGGCCATCGGTCCCCACTGGGATGGCAATGAGGTCTGGCTGATTACCGCAGGAGGCGCCATGTTCGCCGCCTTCCCGCTCTGGTACGCCTCCCTCTTCTCCGGGTATTACATCCTCCTCTTCCTGGTTCTGGTGAGTCTGATCCTGCGTGGCGTATCCTTCGAGTTCGCCAGCCATGCCCTGACTGTGCGTGAGCGCGGGTTCTGGCAGTGGGCCAACTTCATCGGCTCCCTATTTGCCCCCTTCTTCCTCGGCATGATGTTGACGAGCATGATCCAGGGCATCCCTCTGGATATCAACGGTGATGCCAGGCCCGGGTTCTTCGGGGTGGTCAACTGGCTTTCGGTGGTCGGTGGTGTGGCTGTCGTCTTCTTCAGCTTCGTCCACGGCCTGCACTTCCTGAGCCTGAAGCTGGGACCCGTGGCATCGCGCCGGATGCTCAATATCAGCGAGAAGCTGTATTGGATTGCATACCCGGCCCTGGTCGTCTTCGTTCTCCTGGCCTTCTTCAGGACCGATTTCTATAGGGTCCGGCCCATCTCCACCTGGTTGATCACCGTGATCATCCTGGCTGCCACCATCTGCGCCCATGTGGCTGTGACCAAGAAACGTGGAGGGTTCGCCTTCGCGTCTTCCGGCATCACGCTGATGGCCATCATCGCATTCATCTTCAACGGGCTCTTCCCGCGGGTGATGATAGGCACTGACCCGGCCTCCAGCATCATGATCGAGGATGCCGCCGCATCCCCCTACACGATGAAGATCATGACCGTGGTCCTCTGCATCTTCCTGCCCATCATGCTGGCCTACTTCATCTGGAGCTACTTCATCCAGCGGAAGCGGCTGGTCGCCGATGACTCCGACCTTGCTGCGGTGAGTCGGTCTACGGCCACGGCAGCTGTGTCCAAGTAGGATGTAGCGGTCAGGCAGCCGGCTGAGATCAGGTTGAGGAGGCCCAGTGATTGACAAGAGTCTTTTCCGGTTCACCGGAATCAGGCGAATCATGGGCCTCCTGGCCGCACTTTCCCTGGTGCAGGGAGCCAGTGTGGTCGCCCAGGCCTACGGGCTCACCCTGGCCCTGGTGCAGATTTGGGGCCGGCACGGTCTCCGGAGCCTGGTCAGACCGGTTCTGATCTTCTTCGTGGCCTTCACCATCCGCCAGCTCTGCGACGTAGCCAAGCAGCGGGTGGCGACGGACCACGCAGACCGTATCGTCGGCGAACTCAGACCACGGATTCAGCGTAAGGTCTTTCGTCTGGGGCCTGCTGCCTTGGCACAGCGGGGCACCGGATCGGCTGTGACCATGCTGATTGACGGGCTGGATGAGGTCAGGACCTATGTCTTCACGGTCCTTCCCAAGATGATGGACATGGTCTTCATCCCCCTGATGATCCTGGTGGTGGTCTGGATTCAGGATGCCCTCAGCGGTATCGTCCTCCTTCTCATGCTTCCGCTGCTCTTCTTCTTCATGGCCATCCTGGGAATGGCCGCCCGGGACAGGTCCAACAAGCAGTATGCCCAGTTCCGCAAGCTGAACACCCGGTTCATGGATACGGTTCTGGGTCTGCCCACCCTGAAGATGCTGGGAATCAGTGAGGAATACGAAGACGAGATATATTCCGTCTCCGACAGGTTCCGAAGGCGGACGATGAGCGTGATACGCGTGGCCATGACCTCGACCTTCGCCCTGGACTTCTTTGCCACCCTGGCCATCGCCATCATGGCCGTCTTCCTGGGCAACAATCTGATCAACGGTACCGTGGCTCTCTTCCCGGCCCTCCTGGCCCTGATCCTGGCCCCGGAGTACTTCATGCCCATCAGGCAGTTCGGTGATGACTACCACGCCACCCTGAACGGCAAGAACGCCCTGAACGATATCATGACCATGCTGGCAGCCCCGGAACCCGAGTACATGGAGGACCTGGACTGGAACGGGTGGGGGAGCGACAGTCGCCTGACCGTCGAAGGCATGGACTTCTCCTATCCCGGCCCCAAATCCGAAGAGGGTCTGGTGTCCGGTGGCTCGCAGATGGATGCCATAGCCAAGTCCGGCGGGAGTGTGGACAGCGATGGTGCCCCTCAGCCAGATGCCCTCCAGGGACTCTCCTTCACCCTGAGCGGGTTGACCAAGGTGGCGGTGGTCGGGAGGTCAGGGGCGGGCAAGTCCACCCTGATGAACCTCCTGGCGGGCTTCAACCTTCCCCAGTCGGGCAGAATCGACCTCGACGGGCATGACCTGGACCACTTCAATGTTCGGACCTGGCAGCGCCACATCAGCTATATACCCCAGAACCCTTATATCTTCAACGGTACAGTCGCCGACAACATCCGCTTCTATAACCCGGATGCCTTGGATGCGGAGGTTGCCGAGGCGGCCGACCAGGCCGGTCTGACCGGCTGGCTCAACACCCTGGACGAGGGTCTGGATACCCGAATCGGGGAAGGAAACCGCGGCATCAGCGGGGGGCAGGCCCAACGCATCGCCCTGGCGAGGGTGCTCCTGGACAAGAACCGTGAGATTCTCATCTTCGACGAGCCCACCGCCCACCTCGACATCGAGACCGAATACGAGCTGAAGAAGACCCTCCTGCCCATCATGGAGGGGCACCTGGTCATCTTTGCCACCCACCGCCTGCATTGGCTGGCGGAGGCGGATCAGGTCATCATGCTGGACGGTGGCCGGGTCGTGGCCCAGGGAAGCCCTGAGGAGTTGATAGGGAAGGGCGGCCCTCTGGATGCCCTGATCAATGAGATGGGAGGTAACCAGATTGCCGACTACCAGCAGGACTGAAACCGGTCAGGGGACACCGGCAGAGCCCGGCCGTCGCACGAACTACCTCAGCATCTGGCATAAGGATCACTGGTTCTGGCCCTACCTGCGCCAGAACAAGGGTCTGCTCGCACTGATCTTCTTCCTGGGTACGCTCACCTTCGTCTGCGCCGCCGGGCTCATGTTCACGTCCGGCTTCCTGATCAGCAGGTCGGCCCGCCACCCCTACAACATCTTTGCGGTATATGTGCCGGTGGTTCTGACCAGGGCCTTCGGCATCGGTCGCCCGACCTTCAAGTATCTTGAACGGATCAAGAGCCACGACTGGGTTCTGAGGGTGGTCTCCAAGCTGCGTGTCCAGCTCTACCGGACCCTATCCAAGGATGCGGCCTTCCTGAACGAGCACGAACGGACAGGCACCGTCCTGAGCATGCTCTCCGACGATCTGGACCATCTGGAGAACTTCTACCTGCGTACCATCTTCCCGACGGTTGTGGCCTATCTGATGTGGCTGGTCGTGACCATAGCGGTGGGTGTCTTCTCCTGGGTGACCTCCCTGCTGCTTTTCCTCCTTTTCGCCCTGATCCTGGTCCTGGTTCCCCTCGTTTCCCTGGCATACTCCGACAGTCGGTACGCCGAGGAAAAGTCCAGACAGCAGGACCAGTACACCAAGGTGACCGAAAGCTACATGGGTCTGGGCGACTGGGTCATCACCCACCGTCAAAGGCAGTTCGTGGATACGGCCGCCGATGACTTCCAGGACATCGCTCGGGACAGGCATGACCAGAAGCGCTTCGAGCGGTGGCGGAACCTCTGCATCCAGATGATCTTCGCCGTCATGGTGGTCGCCCTCATCATCGGAGCCGACCTCCTTATGACCGGATCGACTTCACTGGCGGACTTTGCCGCCGCTGTGGTTCTCTCGGTCTTCCCCCTGGTCGACTGCTTCATCGTGGTCTCGCAGGCGGTGGCCGAGGTCCCGTTGTATACGGATTCCCTGAACCACCTCAATGGCCTGACCGACCGTGTGGAATCACGACGGCAGGTCGAAGTGGACCAATCCGGATTGGACGGGCCGGTCCGAACCATCGACTTCGAGCATGTCAGCTTCTCCTATGGGCCGAACGACCCCCTCCTCCTGGACGACTTCTCCCTCCATATCGAGGCCGGGCAGCGGGTGGCCCTCCTGGGGCCCAGCGGGGAGGGGAAGACCACGATCCTCCAGTTGCTCCTTGGCGACCTCCAACCCACCAGGGGGCGGATTCTGATCAATGGAACACCGGTTGCCGCCTTGCAGGATCAGCGTCCGGAGCTCTTCGGTTACCTGAACCAGCAGGCCTTCCTCTTCAACACGACCATCGCATCCAACGTTCGTCTGGGTGCTCCCGAGGCCACTGACGACCAGGTTCGCCAGGCCTTGAAGGCCGTCCAACTGGATCAATATGCGGAGTCCCTGCCCGAGGGGATCAACACCCCGGTCGATGAGGCCGGCAACAGGCTTTCCGGCGGGCAACGGCAGCGTTTGGCCCTGGCCCGGATAGTGCTTAAGCGCACGCCGATCATCCTGCTGGACGAACCCACCATCGGACTTGATCCCATTACCGAGCGCGACCTGATGGAGATGATTTTCCAGGTGAGTCTCGGGCGCACGCTCTTCTGGGTCACCCACCACCTCCAGGGTCTGGAGGATGCCGACAAGGTCATTTTCTTGGAGGACGGACACATCGCCATGCAGGGTTCCCCGGTTGACCTCTACCGGACCAATCCGCGATTCCGTGAGTTGTACCGAATGGATGTCGGCGACGTCGGCAGGGCCGTTTCGTAAGCGATTCCGGGTGAGGCCCGGTGCCGTTTGCCTCAGACCTGACGGGTCAGGGCCGTGACCATCTCACCCAGGAGGTTGCGGACATCCTCGTTGAGTGGTGAACCCTCCAGGGCCTGGTCGGCCCTGCCCAGATAGGTACGGGCCGTCTGCCGGCTCTCTTCAAGCAATTCGGGGTGAGCCTGGAGGTACCCCAGTACCTCCTCGGGGCTGTCGGATTCGATGACGGACCTGAACCCCCTGTCCTTCCGGAGCCCGAGGAGGACGGGGAGGGTGTATATGCCGTCGCGTATGTCCTCCAGCTTGGGTTTGCCGGTGTCCTTGCCCAGGTCGAAGTCGTTGATGTCGTCGATGATTTGGAAGGCCATGCCCAGGTTCCCCCCAAAAGCCCGGGCGGCCTCCTCCATGCGGCTGTCGGCCCGGGGGGAGGAGAGGCGGATGCCGGTCAGGCAGGCCAGGCGGAAGAGGGCGGCGGTCTTCCCCGAAATGGCCTTGTCGTAGTAGTCCACGGTGATGTCGGTGTGGTGACGACCGGACTCCTGGTAGAGCTCCCCGCCCACGATTTCGCAGACGGTCCCGGCCTGTTCCCTGATGAAGTCGGTATTCGGGGCAATCCCCGCCATGATTTCCATGTACCGGGAGAGGATCAGATCTCCCAGGTATATGGCCGCCTTGTTGCCCCGAATCGTATGGACCGTGGGCTGCTTACGCCGGATGGGGGCGTCATCCAGAACATCGTCATGGACCAGGGTGGCCAGGTGAAGCATCTCGATGGCGGCGGCTCCTGTGATGACGCTCTCGTCCACGGGTTCCCGGGTGGGCCCGCAGGCCCGGGCGAAGAGGACGACCATTGCCGCCCGAATCATCTTTCCGTGGTTGTCCAGGAGCCTGCGGTAGTCGTCCCTATAGGGTTCGACCTTCGTCTCCTCCTCGTGGAGACGGGCAACGACCCGCTTCATGTCCTTGCGTACCAGGAGCTCTTGCCCTTCTGCCATGGAGAACCGCTCCCTCATACTCATCAGTGAATGCAATGTACTCAATATAGCAAGTTGCGACCACCATACCCGGGTCGGTACCAGGGCCGGCAGGGGGGGGGGGACTCCGGTGACCGCGGGCTCCCAGCCAAGTGAAGTAGTCTGGTTGGTATGAGTCAGCATAACCACTTGGCCCAGGTCTCCCCGGGGGAGGCCGGTGAGGATGACGGACGTCCCCTGTCGGTATCCGCCCGGCTGGGGCGTCTGCAGTTCCACCATTCCGGCAAATTCAGGCTCCTGCAATTGGCTGATGTCCAGGAGGGGCCCAAGGTCTCCCCGGACACCGTAAAGCTGATTGCCGCAGCCTGCGATGCCTCCCGACCCGACCTGGTCGTCTTCACCGGCAACCAGCTGGCGGGATACGATACGGCCTACGAGCGGACCTTCCGGAAGCGCCGTTGGAGCACACCCCTGGATGGGGTCTACTCCGCAGGTCTGAGCATGGGCGGTGCCCTGGGCTTTGGCGGTGCATCGGTGTCCAGGACCGGCGGTTCAGGTGTCAATGGCGGATCGGCGGCATCCAACGGTGCCGTTTCCCAGGCCGAAGGGTCGGGGGCTTCCGGCAGGGATGCGGACCAGGTCCGGCATCAGGAACTCAAACATACCGAGGACCTGGTGCGCAGGACCGTCGAACTGATCACGGGCCCGCTGGTGGAGCGGGGGATACCCTTTGCGGTGACCTACGGGAACCATGACTTTCAGTGCGGACTGGATACCGACCAGATGGATGCCATCTACCGTGAATTCCCCGGCTGCCTTAACCCTGAAGCCACAGCCGCCAGGCCGGCCAAACCGTATGCACTGCGCGGTTCCGTTCTGCCCGATCAGGAGGCCTATGTCTGCCAGCCGGGTACCTTCGCCCTACCCGTGGCGGATACGGAGGGGAAGGGCAGGGTGATGGGACTGGTCCTGCTGGATTCGGGCGACTATGCCCAGTCCGGTGGCTATGGGTCCCCATCCAGCCAGGCTCTGGACTTCCTGGGTGCCGTACCGGGGTTGGTGGGCAACCGGTCCATGGTCTTCCAGCACATGCCCCTGCCCCAGTTCTACAATCTCCTGAAGCCGGTATCGTCCACCACGGCCTATGCCGTCCAGGGATATCGCCGCTTCGACTCCCAGTGCTACATCCTGGACGAGTCCCGCACCTATGCCGGTTCCTACCTGGGCGAGGGAGTCTCCTGCCCCGACGAGGACAGTGGGGAGTTCGACATCCTGACCAGGGGCAAGGGGTACTTTGCCCTCTTCGCCGGTCATGACCACCGCAACGGGTTTGTGGGGAAGACCGATGGGATTGTCCTGGGTGCCACGCCGACCTGCGGTTTCGGGTCCTATGGGCCTGTGCCGCGCAAGCGGGCGGCCAGGCTCTTCGAGTTCGATATCCGCCACCCCCACCATCCACGCACCCAGCTCCTGGAGTTCGGTGATCTGGTCGGCAGACCCAGCTCTCACAAGGTCTATACCTTCGCCATGAGCCATGTACCCACATCCACCGGAGACGCGGTAAATCTCCTGCGCCGGCCGGGGTTCCTGGCAGGAGGACTCACGGCCCTGGCCGGGCTGGTCGCCTCCTGGGGGTCATCCAGGCGCAAGAGACCGTGACCGAAACAGGTCAGGCCCTGCGGTGGGTGCCGGATGATGCCCTCTGCAGGGCCTCGGTCAGGTACTTGCCGGCGGCCATGACCAGTGGGGCGTAGTGGCGCCCGGGTGTGGTGGACATCCTGTTGACCGGCCCGGAGATGGATATGGCGGCCATGACCTGTCCCGATCCGTTGCGGATGGGGGCGGAGATGGAGCAGACACCCTCCTCGCGTTCGTTGATGGACTCGGCCCATCCGCGCTTGCGGACGGCCGCCAGCGTGGAGGCGTTGAACTTAGCGTGGCGCAGGCCCTGGTGGAGCCGTTCGGAGTCCTCCCAGGCAAGGAGTATCTGTGCGGCAGAACCCGCATCCATGGATAGGAGGGCACCCACGGGGATGGAATCACGCAGGCCGGAGGCCCTCTCCACGGCTGCGATGCAGACACGCATGTCGCCCTGGCGGCGGAAGATCTGCGCCGACTCGCCGGAGCGGTCAAGCAGGGTTCTCAGGATGGGGGCTGCCGCCGTCAGGAGGCGGTCTTCGCCTGCGGCGGCAGCCAATTCGGCAAACCGCGATCCCAGGACGAAGCGACCATGGGCGTCACGCACCACAAAACGATGGCGCTCCAGGGCGATGGCCAGGCGGTGTGCCGTGGGCCGGGCCAGCCCGGTGGCGTTGACCAGCTGGCCCAGGGTCATCGGCCCCGATTCCAGGGTGTCAAGAATCTTGACCGTCTTGTCCAGAACGCCGACACCCGAGTGAATCTCACCATCATGAGACTCATGCGAACCTTGGGATTGAAGGTTGAGGGCGGGTGTTTTTTCCGGGGGCCAATCCTGTGCCCCGCTGGCGGTTCTGGCTGGTTCGGTCATGGTTGCATTATGGCATCTCAGTATGTGAAATGCAAAAGTTCATAAGGGCTGCGGGGTTTCATACTCGGGGTAGAAGCCGGATGGGGGCCCGCTCAAGGTCCAATCCGGCTTAAGAGCATTGGTTTAGGAGGAGTTATGGGGCAGACGTTGGCGGAAAAGGTCTGGGCCGATCATTTGGTGCGAAAGGGACAGGGAAGCGAGCCGGACCTTATCTACATAGATCTGCAACTCATGCATGAGGTGACCAGCCCCCAGGCCTTCGAGGGGCTCCGCCTGGCCGGGCGAGGCATCCGCCATGTCGACCAGGTCATCGCCACAGAGGACCACAACACCCCGACCGTCGACATTGACCGGCCCATCGCCGACAAGGTCTCGGCCCTCCAGATTTCGACCCTGGAGAAGAACTGCAAGGAGTTCGGGGTCCGTCTCCATCCGTTGGGGGATGCCGACCAGGGCATCGTCCATGCCTTTGCCCCCATACTGGGTCTGACCCAACCGGGCATGACCATCGTCTGCGGGGATTCGCACACCTCCACCCACGGGGCCTTCGGGGCGCTCGCCTTCGGTATCGGCACCTCCGAGGTGGAACATGTGCTGGCCACCCAGACCCTGAGCCTCAAGCCCTTCAAGACCATGGCCATCAATGTTGAGGGGAAACTCCCCGAAGGGGTCAGCGCCAAGGACATCATCCTGGCCATCATCGCCAAGATCGGCACCGGTGGTGGGCAGGGATACGTGCTGGAGTACCGGGGCCAGGCCATTCGTGACCTCTCCATGGACGCCCGCATGACCATCTGCAACATGTCGATCGAGGCGGGCGCCAGGGCTGGCATGATCGCGCCCGACCAGACCACCTTCGACTACCTCAGGGGGCGCCCCCATGCGCCCGAGGGCGAGATGTGGGACAAGGCCATGGAGTATTGGAAGACCCTGAAGACCGACGACGATGCCGTTTTCGATGCCGAGGTGACCCTGAATGCGTCCGACCTGTCGCCATACGTGACCTGGGGGACCAACCCCGGCCAGGGCCTGCCCATCAATTCCCAGGTGCCTGTACCTGAGGATATCGCCGATGCGGCCAAGCGCCAGGCCACCCAGGAGGCCATCGACTACATGGGGCTCAAGCCCGGCATGCCCATCAAGGACATTGCCGTCGATACGGTCTTCATCGGATCGTGCACCAACGGACGCATCGAGGACCTGCGGGCTGCCGCCTCCATCATGAAGGGGAACCACAAGGCCAAGAACCTCCATCGGGTGTTGGTCGTGCCGGCCTCGTCCAGGGTGAGGCTCCAGGCGGAGGCCGAGGGGCTCGACAAGATATTCAAGGACTTCGGGGCCGAGTGGCGCAACGCGGGTTGCTCCATGTGCCTGGGCATGAACCCCGACCAGCTCACCCCGGGTGAACGGTCCATTTCAACATCCAACAGGAACTTCCAGGGACGTCAGGGCAAGGGTGGGCGCACCCACCTGGCCTCGCCCCAGGTGGCTGCCGCAACGGCCATACGGGGCACCATCTCCAGCCCCGCCGACCTGTAGTCCCGCTTGCGGCAACCCACTCTTCCAAAGGCAGGAAAACGAGGTAATCATGGAAAAGCTCACCGTCATCACCGGTGTCGGGGTCCCGCTCCGTCGATCGAACGTCGACACGGACCAGATCATCCCGGCCGCTTTTTTGAAACGGGTGAAGAAGACCGGGTTCGAGGATGCCCTCTTCTACTCCTGGCGCAGGGATCCGAACTTCCTGCTCAACCGTCCTGAGTATGCCAAGGGGCGGATTCTGGTGACCGGTCCCGACTTCGGCATCGGCTCCTCCCGCGAGCATGCGGTCTGGGCCCTGCGTGACTACGGGTTCAGGGTGGTCATCGCCCCCCGCTTCGCGGATATCTTCTACGGGAACACCGCCAAGAACGGCGTTCTGGCCGCCATCATGCCCCAGGAGTCGGTTGAGCTCCTGTGGAAGCTCCTGGAACAGGAGCCGGGGCTGGAGATGACCGTCGACATGGAAACCCGAACGGTGACCTGCGCTGATGTGGTCCTGCCCTTCCAGGTGGACGACTATGTGCGCTGGAGGCTCATGAACGGGTATGACGATATCGATCTGACCCTCCATCATGAGGATGACATCGTGGCCTACGAGAAGATGCGGGCCGAACGTTTCCCCTTCAAGCCCAAGACCCTGCCCGCCAAGCATATGCCCGAGCGGCACATCACCTCGGCCAGGGAGCAGGAGGTCGAGTGGAGCGGCCCGCTGGCCGAGAAGGGCATCATCTGATTCGATTCCGGTCTTCGAGCCCGAGGTGTCGTATCTCGGGATTGCGCCCTTTGGCCTCCTAGGATGGGAATGTAGGCGATTCCATCGAGACAGGGAGGGATTATGAGGCACGGCAATACCAACGGCAAGTCAGGACAGGTCTGGTCAAGGGTCAACGGGCTCAGTGCCTTCGCCCTGGTCTATCTGGCCATCGAAACACTGATCGGGCTGGTCGGGGCCAAGCTGGTCCTGCCGAGGATGTTCCCCGATATGTCCGCGTCCCAGCTCGATGCCCGCTATGGCGATGGGCTCCTCTTCCTCTCGGTCGTGGTGGCCCTGGTCGTTGCCCTGATCAGCCAGTGGAGGGTCATCTTCGATGCTGAGGGTGCAGGCGATGACAGGGTCCAGTGGTTGACCGGGCGGCGAATCACCCTGATGGCACTGATAATCAGCCTGACACTTTTCTTCCTGGCCCAACTGGTGGCCACGGCTGCCAGTGCCGGTATGGGCTCCCTGGTGTCATCTGTGGGTCTGCGGATGCCCGGACAGGCAGGCGACACCTCCGATCCTTCAACCTCGGCGATCATGCTCTTCTATGCCTTCATCTTCGGACCGCTGGCCGAAGAGGTCGTCTTCCGCGGAGTCATCATGAATGGGCTGAGGCGGTTCGGCAGGGTCTTCGCCATCATCACATCGGCCCTCCTGTTCGGTTGCATGCACGGCAGCTTTGTTCAGGGTCTGTTCGGGTTCCTTACCGGGCTGATTCTGGGGTATGTGGCCATGGAGTACGGCCTGGTATGGTCCCTGGTGCTCCACATCTTCAATAACGGCATCTATTCAGGTATCCTTCCCCGGGTCATGGAATCGGTCCCCGCAGAGATCAGAATCGGCGTGGGAGTGGTTATTCTGATGGTGCTGCTGGCGGGGGTCATCGGCATGGTGGTCAAGGCGCGCTCGCTGGTGGAATACTGCAAGGGCAACCGGGCGCCCAAGGGTGTGTATGCATCCTGGCTAGCCCCCTGGTTCCTGATTTTCCTGGTGGTCTGCCTGGTCATGGCTGTGGTCGAGCTGATTCCCGGCTGGGCCTGATCGAGACCCGCCCGTAGTTGCCCATCCGACGCTTCCGGGTCGGTTTTTCCTGACTATTCGTGTATTATCTGTGCGGATGGCGGGTTAGGTTGGAACAGTAGGTTGACACTCGGGGAGGACGTCGGCCATGAGGCATGCGTACAAGCGGGGGGCGAGTAGCCAGGAAGAGGCTCAGCGACCCCCAAACGCGCACCGGGAGGGGCAGGAGTCCCCCCGGTATTCATGGACCGAGCGGGTATCCGCCGAAGAGAACCACGCCAAGCACTGGGAGCTGGGTACAGGCGCCGATCATGGGGTGGGGCGTCGAGGTCGAACCCGTTCCGTAGCCTGGATTCCAGACAAGAGGATTTTTGAGGATGGGGATTTCGAAGGTTGGGACGATAAGGCAGGTTCGACGCGCGGCGGGAAGCGGGCGGCGGCAAAGCCGGTAGGGGCCGTGACCAGGAAGACCAAATCCACAAAGGACGAAGTCGCCAAGGTGCGATCAGCGGAGGGTGGACCCACGAAAGACAAGCCAGCCAAGGGCAAGGCCGGTAAGGAGAAACCCGTCAAGGGGAAGCCGACCGGGGGGAAGTCCCCGAAGACCCAGGCAGAACAGAAGCAGCAGGAGAAGGACCTGGCCGCTCCCGTGACCAGCAAATCGACTGAATCCGGGAAGGCCAAATCATATTCCGTCAAGTCTTCCAAGGACTCCTCGAAGACAGGAACCCCCCGATCGCTCCGATCAGACCCTGTAGAGGTAGCGTCGTTGACTGAAGGTCCGGCTGCTGTCGCTGATGGCGTTGGTGCGGTTTCGTCTCCGGTCCTTCCGTTGGCTGATGACCCGGTGGGTGTTGGAGGCTCTTCGTCGGTTGCCTCGTTGATTCTTCCCCTGGATGACGATCCCGTGGGTGTCGGTGATGTCGGTACGGTGTCTTCGCCTGCCCTGTCATCGGTTGATGATTCGGCTGGTGCTGGTGCTGGTGCTGGTGCTGCGGTTTCGTCTCCGGTCCTTCCGTTGGATGATGATCCTGTGGGTGTTGGTGATTCTTTGCCGGTTGCGTCGTTGATTCTTCCCCTGGATGATGACCCGGTCGGTATCGGTGACGTTGGGTTGTCCTCTTCGCCGGTTCTTCCATCGGTTGATGATTCGGCTGGTCCGGCTGCTGCTGCTGATGGCGTTGGCTCGGCTTCGTCTCCGGTTCCTTCTTTGCGGGACGATTCGGTTCCCGCTGGTGGTTCTTCGTCGGTTGCGTCGTTGATTCTTCCCCTGGATGATGACCCGGTCGGTGTTGGTGATGTCGGGTTGTCCTCTTCGCCGGTTCTTCCATCGGTTGATGATTCGGTTCCTGTTGCCGATGGCGTTGGTGCGGTTTCGTCTCCGGTTCTTCCGTTGACTGATGACCCGGTTGGCGTTGGTGTGTCTTCGCCGGTCTCGTCGTTGCCCACGTCTTTGACTGCCGATTCCGCAGGCGATGGTGATGTTGTATCGGCATCGAAGCCGATATCCCTTCAGGCTGGTAATCCGGTTGAAGTCAAGGCTGATGTGCCGAAATCGGTGCAGGCGGTTTCGTCACAGCCGGAACAGGCTGTGCATTCCGTCGAGGGGACAGGGACGGGAACACCTTCTCCCAAGGTTGCTTCACCCAAGGCCACCGTCCCCGCTGCGGCCAGTTCCATGGCCGTGGGGGTGGCTCCCAAGCAAGGCTGGAGTTGGCAGAAGCCTGTTCTTACAACCGAGCCCCGATCCGAGTCTCGGACAGAGGCCAAGCCGGAGTCGCGCTCCGAATCGGTCCCCAACGCCAAGCAGGCGTCCGCAGCCAATGCCGGATGGTCGTTCGCTTCGACCCCTGCCGCTGCAGAGGTATCTAGGCCCTCAAGCGAACCTGAACCCACTGCGCCCAGTGCGACGGTCCGAGCTGTTGAGCAGAGCCCCTCCTTCACGCCCCGACCGTCGGCTGCGAGGAAGCGACAGTCCGTTGGTTCTGAGTCCCCGTCGGGATCGGGACGAGTGGTCAAGTCCAAGCCTGCCCGCAAGTCTGAATCCCCGAAGAACGCTGTCGAGGCCGGGAAGATTGACGGTGGCTTAGGGAAGAAAGCTGCAAGTTCGGACAAGGCCAATGACAAGCCCGCGCAGAAGAAGCCTGCGTCGGTCTCCGGCTCGCCCAAGAAGGACTTGAACCCTGGTGATGCAGGCTCCACCGGCGGTACCCATACAACCTGGTCTTCGGTCATCGGTGGAGCAGGTAAGACCGCAGGATTCAGCAAGGCCATCCGCCATGCCAAGCGGACGACTGTTCCTCAGAAGGCGCGGACGGTACGAGGTGTTGCCGACACTGCCAAGAAGACGGTTGCTGCGACCAAGCCCAAGGTCGGAACGGACAAGCCGGTCGATTCGGTCAAGATCGGAAAGTCTGCCGGCTCGAAAGAGCGCATCAAGCCGAGCGAAGCCCGAAAGGTCGATAAGCCGACCAGCACGCCAAGATCGGGTAAGCCTGCTGGTTCTCGGGGCCCAAGCAAGCAGACCGTTTCCCGCAATCCCGACAAGAAGGTCGTGGCCGGCAAGCAGGTCGGCTCGCGCAAGCCCACAACGCCGACCGGCAAGGCGGTGGCGGTCAAGGAACATAAGGCCAAAATCAGGGTGAATGTCAACCAGGCCATGGATGCGGCTGTTGGACAGAGCGCCTTCGCCTTTGTCTACCTGGCCATCAACATCATGGTCGTCGTGCTCGGCAGCAGTGTGGTCGTCACCTACCTGCGCGGCAGAATCAGCGGAGAGACACAGAACTTCCTCCTGCGCGGTGGCCTCTATCTGCTTTCCTGCCTGGTTGCCATCGTCTATGCCTTCTCCAGTGAGCGACAGACCATGACCGGCCATGAGTTGCACGGTGATGACGATGTCCGTTGGAATATCGGACGCCGAATCGTGGCGTGGCCCCTGGTTCTCGCGCTGGCCCTCCTGGTGGTCGGCCAGGGCATCGTTCTGGGATTGAACCGGGGTCTTGAGGCCTTGGTGCCCATGATTCATGTCACCCCGGCCGTACTCATGAGCCCCCTGAACGACCTGTACGGGTCCGCTCCCATGATGCTCTACGCCCTGCTGATCCTGCCCCTGACCGAGGAGATCATTTTCAGGGGTGTCATCATGAACGGGCTGCGACGGTTCGGCAGGGTCTTCGCTATCATCACCTCGGCCTTCCTCTGCGCCTTTATGCAAATGCAGCCGGTGCAGGCCATCTGGGCCTTCCTGATTGGATTGGTGCTCGGTGCCTTGTCCATGGAGTACGGGTTGGTCTGGGCCATCGGCGCGCATATTCTCGCAAGCGTGGGGTATTCGGGTCTGATTCCTCGTTGGCTCTCCAATGCCCCTGTCCAGGTCCGCTGGGCCGTGGCCGTTGTGCTTGCCCTGATTGTCGTGGCCGGGCTGGTCATCCTGGTCAGGAAGTTCTCCTCACTGCGCGCATATGCCAGGGAGTACCGGGCCCCCAAGGGAGTCTATGCCTCCTGGAGGCAGTCCTGGTTCGTTATTTTCTGCCTGTGCAGTCTTGCCGTGGCGGTCTTCCAGTACATGTAGGACCCTCAGCCTCCAGAGGCCTTCAAGGTCCCTGTGGCAAGGTGGGACTCGTAGGGTAGGATTGAGTCATTTGGATGGAACACGGGTGGTGGAATGATTCGCAACGCCCGGAAGGGTGTATAGCATGCAGCTGGCAGAGGTGAATGAGGGGATCGGGGTTGCGATGCACCCGAATCATGGAAGCGCCAGTGCTCCCATGCCCGGTGCTCCTGTAACCGGTAGACCCGGGTGGTCCGGACGCCAATGGATGCAATCGTTGCGCCGGGTGCTCAACAGACAGGCCGGCTTCCTTCTCCTCTATGCCCTGATTACCCAGCTCGCTGGTTTGCTCGTCGGGCTTCTGACCCAGCTGGAGTGGAACATCCTGGCGGACCCCGATGATTCACATCGGAGCCTCGAGTATATTTTTGAGCACACCGATGCCGAGTATGCCGGTACGATCAACTTGGTTATGGGCCTGTGCGGCTTGGTTTTCCTGGTTCTGGTGCGTCGTCGTCAAATTGCCGACGGCGGACCGACCGGTATCTTCCACCGCTCGCAGTACCGGATGACCTGGTCGGTCTTCCTGGGCTGCTTCTTCCTGCTCTTCTCGGCCCAGCTCATTGCGGGAATCTATGGAACCGGCCTTGACTGGACCACGGAGGTCATGGGTTTGGGTCCCATAAGGACCACAAGCGATATCATCGAGGCGGCCGGTGACACCCTACCCATGCTCGCTTACACCTGTTTCGTTGCACCCGTCGTCGAGGAGATCGTGTTCAGGGGGGCGATACTGAACTCCCTGAAGCCATACGGCAAGGTCTTTGCCATTGTCACCACGTCCGCCATGTTCGGTTTCTTCCACGGAGACCTGACCCAGGGCCTGTTCGCCTTCATTGTCGGGCTGATTCTGGGGTACCTTTCATGCGAGTACTCCATTTTCTGGTCCATCCTCGTCCATATCAGCAACAACCTGATTGTCAGCAATCTCTTCGGGCCCTGGCTCAGCGGTCTGAATGCGGACCTGGCCGATCTCGTTGCTCTCATGCTGCTGATTGCCTGCTTCGTGGGTTTGATTGTGGTCCCCAGTCTGAGCGAGCGTAGGATTCGTGCATTTGTCATGGCAAACCGCACCTATTCAAACGCCTACAGCAGCTGGGCCGCTCCCTGGTTCGTCGTCCTCCTGATTACAGAGGGCATATCCATGTTGCGTCTGCTTCTCTCCTGAATTCCTCTACGCCCAGCGGTGACTATTCACGTTGCCCCCACACCCTGTATGGCAGACTGACAATATACATGGTCTGACCAGGTGGAGGTGCCCCGGTCTGGAGCCGATAGGATAAGGAAACCGATATGGCCAAGGTGAATCCCGAGAACGATCTTCTGCATGTGGTCGGTGGCAGACCGCTCCACGGCACCATTCAGGTGCGCGGTGCCAAGAACTTCGTAAGCAAGGCCATGGTTGCGGCCCTGCTGGCGTCCGATGTGTCCGTCCTGAAGAACGTACCCGAGATACGCGATGTGCAGGTGGTCTCCGACCTGTTGAGACTGCACGGCGTCGGGGTCGATGTCAAGCCCCGTGAGGGCACCGTCACCATCGATGCCAAGCATGTGGAACTGGCGGATGTGGCCGATGTGGACACCCTGTCCGGCTCATCCCGCATCCCGATTCTCTTCTCCGGCCCCCTCCTGCACAGGCTGGGAGAGGCTTTCATTCCGGCTCTGGGTGGGTGCCGCATCGGCAGCAGGCCGATTGACTTCCACCTGGAGACCCTGCGCAAGCTGGGGGCGAAGGTCGACAAGGAGCACGAGGCCGGCATCCACATCACCGCCCCCGACGGTCTGCACGGGGCCAAGATCCATCTGCCCTACCCCTCGGTCGGGGCCACAGAGCAGACCCTCCTGGCGGCCGTCCTGGCCAAGGGGAAGACCGAGCTCTCCGGTGCCGCCACCGAACCTGAGATCATGGACCTGGTGGCCGTCCTGCAGAAGATGGGCGCCCAGATTTCGGTTGACGTCGACAGGACCATCCGCATCGAGGGGGTCGAGTCCCTGAACGGATACACCCACACCTCCCTGCCCGACAGGATTGAGGCCGCTTCCTGGGCTTCGGCGGCCCTGGCCACGCATGGCGACATCATGGTCAAGGGTGCCCAGCAGCCCGATATGATGACCTACCTGAATGTGTTCCGCAAAATCGGCGGCGAATTCGACGTGCGTGACGATGGCATCCGCTTCTGGCATCCGGGTGGCGACCTGAAGCCTGTGGCCATCGAGACCGATGTTCATCCGGGCTTCATGACCGACTGGCAGCAGCCCCTGGTCGTGGCTCTGACCCAGGCCAAGGGTCTTTCGATCGTTCACGAAACCGTCTATGAGAACCGGTTCGGCTTCACCCAGCCCCTGATCAAGATGGGCGCCACCATCCAGCTCTATAGGGAGTGCCTGGGGTCTCTGCCCTGCCGGTTCCAGCAGCAGAACTTCGAGCACTCGGCGGTCATCTTCGGGCCGACGCCGCTCACCGGCCGCGATATCGACGTGCCGGACCTGCGCGGTGGATTCAGCCATCTGATTGCCGCGCTGACGGCATCCGGTCCCTCCACCGTCCGCGGCATCTCCCTGATCGATCGTGGTTACGAGGACTTCCGCGACAAGCTCGCGGCCCTGGATGCCCAGATAGACTGAGAGCCGGATGGGCTCGTAATGGAATCATGGTTTTTACGGGCCCACCGGCGTGCTTGCATGGAACAGAGGGCACAATAATGGGATGGCTTCCAAAGGCAAACCGTCACCGCGTTCCGCGGTAAAGCCCCTGTCCGACCAGCAGGTGGCCCTCCTGGGCGAGCGGCACCACCTGGTGGACCCGACCCGGTACTATCCCACCGGGCACCGGGCACCGGCCCTGGATGAGATAGGCGGGCAGCATCCGACCGGCACCCACCGTCTTTTGCATGGTGTCGTGCAAGTGATGCGCAGCTCCTGCAAACTCTATGCATGGGGTCTGGAGAGGGTGCCCGAGACGGGTCCTTTCATTACGGCGGCCACGCACGTTACCCAGTTCGATGTCTTCATCCCCATGATGTCGATGTTCCACCTGGGTCGTAGACCGCGCTATATGGCCAAGGCGGAGATGGCCCACTGGCCCCTGATCGGAAACTGGTTCCAGATGGTCGGAATGCAGCCGGTGGAGCGCAAGTCCGGCAAGGCCCGATCCATCGAGGAGGAGTCGATAGGCATCCTCACCTCGGGCCGCCCCCTGACCATATGGCCGGAAGGCACCGTGACCCGGGATCCCCTGAAATGGCCCATGTCGCTCAAACCCGGTGTCGGTTTCATCGCTCTGGAGGCCTCAAGGCAGCTGGGGGGAATGGTTCCCTTGTATCCCAGCATCACCTGGGGTGCTGCCTCGATCAATCACAAGTGGCCTTGGCCCCGGAAGAACGTGGTCATGTGCTACGACCGGCCCCTGGACTACTCGGACCTCCTTGAGGGCATGGACCAGTGGGGTCCGGAGCCTCCCAAGGAGGCTGTGCATACCCTCTGTGTCCGCCTGCGCGACCGGATGGAGGAGGTCATGGCGGAGATTCGCGGCGAGGAGCCTCCGGCTGAGGGGTACTTCGATTACGTAACCATGACACGTCGGCCCAGAAGTGAGCAATAGGGCCGAAACTCACCCTTGATTCCGCCTCATCGGGCACGGTGTCATAGGATGGTGACGAAAAGATAAGGCATCTGGTCGGCGTTCCCGTGCGCACGGCATTACGCAAAGGAGAATGATGGCGAAGATCACGGTATTGGGAGCAGGTGCATGGGGGACCGCCTTCGCCCAGGTACTGGCCGATGCAGGCAATCAAGTGGTCATGTGGGACATCGACCCGGATGTGGTCGAGGAAATCAGCCTCAGGCATTCGAACGCGCGCCGCCTGCCGACTGTCGAGAAGCTGCCCGATGCCATCGGTGCAGAAGGTGACAGGGCCAAGGCCGTGGAGGGTACCGACATGGTCGTGGTCGCCATAGCCGCGCAATATGCCGGTGAGGCCCTGAAGGAGTTCAAGGGTCTGCTCGGGCCCGATACCATCGTCATTTCCCTGATGAAGGGAATCGAGCGGGGGACCCACAGGCGCATGGACCAGGTGGTCTGCCAGACCCTGGACCTGGATCAGTCGCGGTTCGCCGCCGTTTCGGGCCCCAACCTGAGCAAGGAGGTGGCAGCGCGTGAGCCTGGTGCCACCGTGGTGGCCAGCTCTGATGCCGACACGGCCATGCGGGTCGCCCGGGCCTGCACCACCGACTACTTCAAGGCCTTCGTAACCGACGACGTGATTGGTCTGGAACTGTGCGGATCCCTGAAGAACGTCACAGCACTGGCCGTGGGAATGTCGCGAGGGGCCGGATACGGCGAGAACACGGCCGCCATGATCCAGGCCAGGGGACTGGCTGAACTCACCGCTCTTGGTGCAGCCTGCGGAGCCAAGGCCAAGACCTTTGCCGGTCTGGCCGGGGTCGGTGACCTGGTGGCCACCTGTGGATCTCCGCTGAGCAGGAACTATACCTTCGGATTCAATCTGGGCCAGGGCAAGAGCATCGAGGAGGCCACCCGGGTGAGCAAGGGCGTCGCCGAAGGCGTGCCCACGACCGATGCCGTGGTCGCCCTCGGCAGCAGCCTTCAGGTAGAGACCCCGCTGGCAACGGCCATGAGCCATGTGCTGGACCAGGGTCTGGACTGCCGGGGCATGATTGAGGAGCTGTTCGGCGGGGAGATTACTCCGGAGTAGGTTGTACGGCAGGCAAACCCCGATCCATCGGATTTGATTCGCCGGCAGGGGGCGCCGACCGGTTCAGTCATGCCTGGTTCGTGCCAGGCTTGTGGATGAGCGTTTCCGGCGGCCCCCTGCCTCCTGCCGAGGGGATATTCTGCTGTAGTAAGTGACGAAAACGCACGGGCTGACGCGCGAGACCTCCTCCCGCTGCATGGTGCCGTGTCGCGGTTCATGCCCTGCATGAGGAAAGCCGAGGAATGATGGCCAGGAAACGTGTTGTCGTGCTGTATGGCGGTCGTGCCGACGAGCACTCCATATCCTGTGTATCGGCGGCCGGTGTGCTCAATGCCATCGATACCGACCGCTATGAGCCCATTCCGGTCGGAATCACCAAGGACGGTCGTTGGATCGTCGGCGGCGAGGATCCCAGGCGGTGGAGCCTGGACGACACCCAATTGCCCACCGTGCAGGTCACCGAGGGCAGTCGTCCGGTCATTCTCGACATGGCCCGTGGCGGGGATGGGTTCATGGTCGGTGATCATGACGACCTGGTTTCCGGTCCCGACAGCCTCAAAACGGACTCCCCGCAGGCCTCCGGCTCTTTGGAACCTCTGGGGCATGTGGATGCGGTCTTTCCGGTGCTCCACGGCCCGTATGGTGAGGACGGCACCGTACAGGGGCTGCTCGAAATGATGGGTGTGCCCTATGTGGGATGTGGGGTCTTCGCCTCTGCCGCCTGCATGGACAAGCACTATACGAAGATTCTTCTCAGCCAGGCCGGTATTCCCGTGGCACCGGGAATCACCATCGATGCCCGCGACCGCCTGTCCGGTGTTGCTCTGAAGGCCGCTGTGGAAGAGGCTGGGCTGCATTATCCGCTTTTCGTCAAGCCCTCCCGCGCCGGGTCGAGCTTCGGTGTGGTCAAGGTGGAGGAGACCGGTGCCGATGCTCTGGCCGCTGCCGTCGATGAAGCATCCGGGCATGACTGGCGGATCCTGATTGAAGAGGGTGTGGACGGCCGTGAAATCGAGTGTGCCGTGCTCGCTCCCGACCGCGAAGGTGAACCCCGCACCGCATGGCCCGGCGAGGTTGTGCTGGACAGGACGGACCAGGATGAGGCCTTCTACGACTTCGACAGCAAGTATGTGGACTCCTCGGCCTCCCATGTGGAGGTCCCCGCCGACCTGCCCGACGAGACCCTGAGCAGGATACGTGCCCTTGCCTCCAGGGCCTTCAAGGCCGTAGATGCTACCGGTCTGAGCCGTGTCGACTGCTTTGTCACCGCCAAGGGCGGAATCATCGTCAACGAAATCAACACCCTGCCCGGCTTTACTCCCATATCGATGTACGCCAAGGCCTGGGAGGCCAGCGGTGTCACCTACACCGACCTGATTACCGAGCTGATCGAGGGTGTATCAGCCTGACCTGACGCCCATCCCTGCCGGGTGCATGGTGCTCCCGGGCGGGGTGCCGCCTCTGTCTGGACGCTGACGAACCCCGAGGGGCCTCTGGCTAGGCGGCCGTATCCGATTCGAGTTCGGTCTCCTGGACCAGGTAATCCTGGCCGGCAAGGGCACGGGTGGCGGCATCCTGCATGTCGGCGGCGGCGACACCCGGCCTGGCGAACATGACCACCTGGCCCTTGACGCCGTACGGGGTGAAGCCCTGGAACTGGACGATGGGCGGGTTGGTGGACATGGACATGCCCTTGGTGGCCTGGGTGACCGTCATGGCGATGGACCGGGAGGACCTGGCCATATCGGCATCCCCACGCAGCGTGAAGGGGATGGTGGTGGCCGCCTCCCCGGCCTCTGTGATCTTCTCCAGGGCCGTGGTGTTCAGGATGGAGTTGGGGATCAACAGCTGGTTGCCGGCCCTGTCGATGACGATGGTGTGGCGCCAGGTCACGTCACGGACCGTACCGGTGGTGCCCTGGATGGTGATGATGTCGCCGGGCTGAACCACCTTGCTGACCATCAGCCCGAAACCGCCGACGATATTCGAGATGGTGTCCTTCAGACCGAAGGAAAGGGCAAGACCGCTGACTCCCAGGGCGGCCACCACGGTGGACGGGTTGATGCCGAAGACCGGTTGGAGAACCGTGGCGGCGGCGAAGATCCAGATCAGGGCACGGACGATGTTGATGAAAATGGAGGCGCTGGGGAGGTTGGTCCGCTCCAGAGTGCGCCGCATGGCGGCGGCCACAATCCTTGAGATGAGGGTGGCGCAGGCCGCCACGATTATCAGAATGATGATCTTGCCGAAGTTCTGGTGGAACCAGCCCACCACGGCATCGGTGAAGCCGGAAATGGCCCGCTCGGGCCGATCCATGGGTACCTTGCCGGACTCGGCGGTGCGGACCTGGGTGGCGAAGGTCCCAACGGCCAGGGTTGCAGGCCAGTCGGGAAGAGGAGGCATCAGGTTCATAGTTCCTCGTCATCTCCTGCCTTGTTCCCGACGGTTTCCGCCAGGGGCTTGTCCATCCACATATGGGGGCACCCTTCGTCCAGGTCGTGGATGCCCATATCCCTGTATCCGAGTGACCGGTAGAAGTCCTTCACCCGTTCCTGGGCATGGAGTGTAAGTCTGTCCGCTCCACGGCTGCGGACGGTTTTCTCGGCCTCGCCAACCAGTCCGGCCCCCAGGTGCCTGCCCCGGTAGGGTTTCAGGACGGCCAGGCGGCCCAGGGTCCAGGTGTTCCCCTCGTTTGGGAAGACCCGGCAGACCCCGACCGGCGCATCGCCGTCATAGGCCACGATATGGAGGCTGATTTCATCGGTCTCATCGAATTCGTCATGGAAGCCCTGCTCATCCACGAAGACGGTCTCCCGGATGGACTTGGCATCCTGGGGGATGCGCTCGCTGACTTCATACCTCATGGTTCCTCCTTGTCGGACCCTGACTGGTTCCAATCTACCAAGGCCGCCTCCGGGCGGAAACGAGTAGGGGGCGACCCTTGGGAGTGTGGCCGGTTCCGGTCGGTGATGCCGATGGACGATTCGACGGCCTCCACTCCGGTCGCCCTGTCAAGTGTGTGCCGGTCCTGTCTGACCTGGACGATTATATGGGTGGAGAGATCGCAGGCAATAGGGGCCTGCGCGTACATGACACTTGAAGGGTGGAATGGCGATGGACAAGGACCGTGATCCAGAGGATGCCGTAGGCATGGACTCTCAGAAGAGCCGCCGCCCGCAGAGGGGCCGCATGCTTGCAGGCGAACTCTACGATGCCTCGGACCCCGAGCTGAGTCGCCTGCGGGTCAAGGCCCATGAGCTCTGCCGCCGCTTCAACGCCTCATCCGAAGAGGAGCGGGACCTGCGCGCCCGGATTCTGGATGACCTGGTTCCCGAACACGGCCAGGACACCGATTTCATGGGGCCCATCTACTTCGATTACGGATGCTTCACCAAACTCGGGTCCCGTATCTTCGCCAATTTCAACTTCACGGTCCTCGATACCTGCCCGGTGGTGATCGGCGATGACGTCATGATTGGCCCCAACGTCACCCTGGCAACCCCGCTGCATCCCCTCCGCTGGCAGGAGCGGAACCTGCGTCGCCATGAGGACGGGTCCTTCTATGACTACGAGTTCGGCGCACCGATTACCATCGGCTCCAACTGCTGGCTGGCCTCGAACGTAACGGTGACCGGTGGGGTCACCATAGGGGAGGGGTCCGTTATCGGGGCCGGGTCCGTGGTGACCCACGATATCCCGGCTAACTCCCTGGCGGTGGGCGTGCCCTGCCGGGTGATACGCACCATCACCGAGGCCGATCGGATGGATTTGCCCGAGCTGGGCCAGTAGCTCCCTACAGGCCCACGACCGCATCCATGCTGGGCGGGGGTGTCGGGTGCCCGACCCCTTGACTTGCCTTAGTCGGCTGAGTGTAGTAATCTGACAAAGTTGTGTGTTTGACCGTAGCCTTGTGCTGCCGGTATGAACACCTGGAACGACTTGGAAAAACAACGTAAAGGGAGTCATCATGGCAGCTCGTTGCGCGGTGTGCGGCAAGGGCCCGCAGACCGGTTACACTGTTTCTCACTCGCATATTCGTAATAAGCGCGTCTTCCGTCCCAACCTGCAGTCGGTGCACACCAAGGTTGACGGGGAGAACGTCCGCGTTCGCGTCTGCGTCAAGTGCCTGAAGGCCGGCAAGGTGCAGCGCGTCGCCGCCTGAGTGCGGTTTTCGTCTTGATTGAACCCCCGGAGCAACAGTCTCCGGGGGTTCTTGCTATACAGGAACACATAGGTTCAAAACGGTCAGAGCGCACCGCGGGATTCCTTGGAGGCAGGGGTCCCATGAAAATGGTTGGGGTACTTAGGCTACGCCAGCACGGAGCATGAGGCCGAGTCGAATGATGATCTGGTTCCGGTGCAAAGGAGGTGATGCGGCGTGACGGCAACAGTCAAGGCAAGCCTGTCCAGCCCCGTATCATCCCTGATGACCAACAAGCGACGGGTGGGAGCCCTGAAATCCCTGGGCATCAACACGGTCCGGGATGCACTGACATACTACCCGTTCCGTGTCACCGACCCTGTGCCGGTCACCACCATCAGCGGCATCGTCCTGGGGAGGCCCTGTGCCTTTGCCGCCAGGGTGGAGAGTGCCCGGGTGGTGCCCTTGAACGGACGCCGCGGATTCCGCTTCGATGTGGTGGTGGACGATTCCGAATTCGCGGCCAAGCAGGGGCAGCCCGGCCTGGTTGCCCGCCTGGTCTTCTTCTCGCACAGGAAGACCTACATGGACTGGATGAGCATGCGGCTCCGAACCGGGGCCAGGGTGGTTGTGGCCGGTGAGCCCGGCACCTACATGGACCAACTCCAGTTCACCCATCCGGAGACCCTGCTTGTCGAGGACCCGGATTCGGGCGAGGGGGGCAACCTCAAGGCCGATGCGACCAACATCCAAGAGGCCCTGGACAGGGTCGCTCGTCCCAGACCTGTCTACCATGCCAACTCTCGCATATCGTCCGACCATATCCACGATGTCATTCTTGGATTCATGCGGCTTCTGGCCCAATCTGATACCGGGATCGATTCCAGCGGCGGCGAAGGTGACCAAGATCAGTCCCGAATAGATCCGGAAGCCCTGGGGCATGGCGTTCCTGACATCATTCCCGAACCGGTCCGCGCCGGAAGGGGACTCCTGCATCGAGCCCAGGCCCTGCTGGGCATGCATGATCCGGACTCCTTGAAGGACTTCGGGGATGCCAGGAAGACCTTGCGGTACGAGGAGGCATTCGTCTCGCAGACAGCCCTCCTCCAGACCCGTCAGGAGACCAGAAAGAGCCCGACCTATCCCTGTCGGGATGCCGGGATGGATGCGGCTTCAGACTCCCTGCGGGCACGGTTCATCAAGTCCCTGCCCTTCGAGCTGACCAAGGGGCAGAGCCGGGTCATCGAGCAAATCGGCGAGGACATGTGCGGCGACTACCCCATGCAGCGCCTCCTCCAGGGCGAGGTCGGCTCGGGCAAGACCGTGGTGGCCCTGGCCGCCATGCTTCAGGCGGTTGATGCCGGTCACCAGGCGGTTCTGGTGGCCCCCACCCAGGTCCTGGCGGAGCAGCACTACGAGTCCATCAAGGGCATGCTGGCCGCCATGGGCACCGAGGTCAGGCCCAAGGCCTCCGGCGGGAAAACCGCCCAGGCCGATAACGTGTCCATGATCGACATGGGTTCCGACCAGTCCACTGAGCTTGAGGACGGCATCCTGCCGCTGGTGCTTCTGACCGGTGGAATGCGGCTGGCCCAGCGGAGGCAGGCCCTGGCGGTTTCGGCCTCGGGAAGGCCATGCATCGTCGTCGCCACCCATGCGGCTTTCTCCAAGACCTTCCAGGCGCCCAACCTGGCTCTGACCGTGATTGACGAGCAGCATCGTTTCGGCGTGGAGCAGCGAGAGGAACTGAGGCGCAAATCGGAGCGCTCACCCCACCTTCTGGTCATGACAGCCACCCCCATACCCCGCACCGCGGCCATGACCTGGTTCGGTGATCTGGACATCTCCACCCTGACCGAGCTGCCCAGCAACCGCAAGCCGGTGAAGACCTACGTGGTCTCCGAGAACGATGGGGCCACCATGGGGGGCATGTTCCTTCATCTCCGCAAGCGCATCGAAGCGGGGGAGCGGGCCTACGTGGTATGCGCCCGGATTGACGAGGATGATGACCCCACCCAGGATGCCGACGACCGGGGCAAGGCAGCCGGAAAGGGACGGGGAGAGCAGGACGGTCCCCAGCCGGACCTTTACCAGGGCGATACCGATTCGGAGGGGACCAGGGCACCACTGCACTCAGTGGCGGAAATCAGCAGGCGACTTGCCGACCTGCCCCAGTTTCAGGGCATCGGAATAGCCACCCTGACGGGCCGCGACGACGATAGCGCCAAGACCGCCGTAATGGCCGAATTCGCATCGGGGGAGACCCCCCTGCTGGTGGCCACCACGGTCATTGAGGTCGGGGTGGATGTGCCCGAGGCCTCCTGCATTGTCATCTTCGATGCGGACCGGTTCGGTCTTTCCCAGCTTCATCAGCTTCGTGGCCGTGTAGGGCGAGGCGGCACGGACTCATGGGCCTTCCTGGTTTCCAGGGCTCCTGCGGAATCGCCGGCCGCCGAGCGTCTGGAGGTCATCCGCAGCACCACCGACGGGGCCAAAATAGCCGAGGCCGACATCCAACTGCGCGGGGCCGGCGATGTACTGGGCGAGGCCCAGTCCGGTGGACGCTCGTCCCTGAAGCTGCTCAGGGTCGTTACCGATGCCAAGATGATCACCCAGGCCCGGCAGGAGGCTGCTGATCTCCTGGAGTCAGACCCGGACCTCAAGGGGCAGGTGGAACTGGCGGGGGCGGTTCTGGACTTCATGCGTGGCAACGAGGGTTTCCTGGTCTCGGCCTGAAAGGACAACTGGATACATGCACATCATTTCCGGCAGATTCAAGGGATTCCCCATCCCCGCAGCACTCAGAGGCACCCGCCCAACCACAGACCGTACCAAGGAGGCTGTCTTCTCGCATCTGGAGGCCATCGGGGCCGTGGAGGGGGCCAGGGTGCTGGATCTCTATGCAGGCACCGGTGCCCTGGGCTTCGAGGCCCTGTCCCGAGGAGCCAACCTCCTGGAATCCGTGGAGTCATCCGGGCGGGCCGCCGGACTCCTGTCCAAGTCAGCGGCCAGGCTGACCCATCATCCTTCCTGGAATCCGGCCATGCGCATCCATGTGAGCAGGGTCAAGGCGGAGCGGTTTGTCAGGCCCCTCCAGACTGGCAATGATGCCGAGTCGGGTCCTGCCGCAGGCACCTACGATCTGGTGTTCATGGATCCTCCCTACGACCTGCCCACGGAAGACTGCCAGGAGATTATGGCGGGCCTGGTCAAGGGTGGCTTCGTCAACCATGACTCGGTGATTGTCCTGGAACGCTCGGGGCGCTCAGTGCTGCCTGTGCCCCCTTCTGGGTGGGCTGTATCCACATCCAGGTCCTACGGCGAAACCGTGGTCTACTACATCGAATCAGCCGCCGTATAAGGCTTGGGTGCTACAGGATGGGGGTAGCGTTCCGGCTTGAGTCGTTTGGAGCGCCCCCTGCTTCTGGCGGTCAGTTCTCCTTGACGGGGTGGGCTCCGTCGGTCCGCCAGCCCAGATCATCCAGGAGGCGGCGATCCTGCTTGTCGAGGGAAGAGCAGTCCATCCGGGCAACCAGGTCTGGGCGGATTCTGCTGGTTCGCCTGATGGCCTCGTCTCGGCGGAAACGATCCACCTTGCCATGGTCGCCGCTTGTCAGGATTTCAGGGACTCCCAGGCCGCGCCAGGTTGTGGGGCGGGTGTATTGGCGGTATTCCAGGAGGGGCTCGTCGCCGGTATAGGACTCCTGAACGATGGACTCGGGGTTACCCATAAATCCGGGCAGGAGGCGGGTTATGGCCTCCAGCATGACCGAGACCGCCACTTCGCCACCGTTGAGCACGTAGTCGCCTATCGAGTACTCTCGAACGTCGATGCCCTGACTGCGATAGTAGGTGGGAATCCTGGCATCGTAGCCCTCGTAGCGGCCGCAACCAAAGACCAGCCGGTCGGCATGGGAGAGGGCGGTGGCATCCGCCTGGGTGAAGAGCGGAGCCGAAGGGTTGGGGAAGATGAGGACCGGGCCATCCTCCACTGACGGGTTCACATGCTCCTGGCCGGCTTCAACCGTGTTCCGGTTCGATTGGCCTGCATCCGCCTCTGCATCGGGCTGGGCTGTGGCTTCCCCGTCACTGGGCATGGTCAGATTTGCGGGATCAAGACCAAGCAGGTCATCCAGGCACTCGGCCCATACCTCGGGCTTCATGACCATACCTGCCCCGCCTCCCACCGGCGTGCTGTCCACGGAGTGGTGAACGTCGTGGGTCCAGTCGCGCAGATTGTGGGCCTTGATGGTCACCAGGCCCTTCTCCTGAGCCTTGCCCAGCAGACTGAGGCCGGTTACGTCGAAGTACTCGGGGAAAACGGAGATGATGTCGATCTGCATGGTCATAACTCTACCCAAGGTCTTTCAACCACCGTGTCGAAGATGAGGTCCTGGTGGGTGCAGGATACATGCTGGGCCCTGATGGTCGGACCCTTGGCGAGGGGTCGGCGCTCGCTGGTGTTGACAGGGTGTGGGTTGATAGGTTGGGGGTGGAGGCGGCCCGGTGTTGGGATGTTGGGTGGGCCGCCTCCGGATGGCCAGAGGGTGGGGACCCTCTTTATTTGGCCTCTTACTCAGGTGAAGTATTGGTGGTTGTGGGCAGGTTGTGCCTGTGTCGGTTGGCCTTGGCCGTCGCGAGGGCGAAGGAGCCGGCGATGACCAGGAGGATGATGCCTGCACCTCCGGCGTTGGGCAGGCTGCCGGTGTGCCGGTAGGTGTACGTGTTGCTGGTGTCGTCGGGCTGGGGTTGCCCGGCCAGTGTCCACCGGACTTGCGCGGGCACGGGGCCCGGGTCGTGGGCGGTGGTGGTGGCCTGCCAGGTGTTCGGTCCGGTCTGCCTGAGGGGGAGTGTGTCGTTGTCGATGGCGAGGCTGACCGGTGTGGGTTGTGGGGGGATGGTGGCGGCGTGTGGTGTCGGTGTGGGGTTGGTGTCGCCGTGTCCTGCCTGTCCGTTGGTGTTGTTTCCCCAGGCTTGGGTGTTGCCGTTGGTGTCGATGGCGGTGGTGGTGTCGCCGCCGCTGGCGGTGAGGGTGGTGTTCAGGCCGGCTATGACGGTGGGTGTGCCGGGGGTTCCGGTGGTGTGGCCGAGCTGTCCGCTGGTGTTGTCTCCCCATGCCCAGGTGCGGTGGTCCTGTCCGGTGGCGGCGCTGTGGTTGCGTCCGGTGGAGGTGTGGGTGAATCGGTACGTGTCGGCCGTGCCTGCGGGCTGGATGCGTGCGGGGGTGGTGGTGTCGGTGCCGTCGGCGTGCCTGCCCCAGGCCCAGAGGCGTCCCTGCTGGTCGATGGCGAGCGTGGTGCTGCCGCCGGCGCTGGCCTGGATGTAGCCTGCGGGCTGCCGCGGGTCGGAGGCCACTGCTGCGGCGGCTGCGGGGGTGCCGGTGTCGTCGTGGCCGAGCTGGCCGTGCGTGTTGGCGCCCCAGGTGTAGAGCTGCCCGTCGGACCCGATCGCGGCGGCGTGCGTGTCGCCCGCCGCGATCTGCTCGTACCGGAACGCGGGTGGCGCGTCCTGCGGCAGGGCGACCCTGACGGGCCTGGCGCTGCTCGCGGTGCGTGCCTCGTCGCCGAGCCCGCCGGCGAGCGTACCCCAGGCGTAGAGGTTGTCGTCGGAGCCGAGGGCCATGGTGTAGCCGTCGCCGGCGGCGGCCCGCGTCCAGGTGAACGTGCTGTCGGTGCCGGCGGGGCGGGAGGCCCTGACGGGCCTGGTGCGCCGGATTGTGGTGCCGTCGCCGAGCTGGCCTTGGGTGTTGTCGCCCCAGGCGTACAGGTTGCCGTCGGAGCCGACGGCGGCGCTGTGGGTGCGCCCGGCCGCGGCCTGCGTCCAGGTGAACCCGTCACCGGAACCGTCGGGCTTGGCGACCCGGGTTGGGGTGGTGTGCTCGCTGGTGGTGCCGTCGCCGAGCTGTCCGTTGGTGTTGTCTCCCCATGCGTAGAGTTGTCCGTCGGATCCGATGCCGAGGCTGGTGGTGCCGCCCGTGTCGATGGAGGCGAGGCGGATGTCGGGTGCTGCGGGTGCGGTGAGGGTGAGGGTGTCGCCTCCGTATTCGCTGCCGTGGTCCGGGCTCAGGACCCACCTGCCGGTCCGGTGCCACCGTGCGGTCAAGGTCGTGTCGTGCTCCAACGGCTGGGTGAAGTCGTAGGCCGTGTCCCCGTCGAACCACCCGTCGAACGTCCACCCGGACTCGGATGGGTCTTCGGGCCGCCTGGTGGGCTCGCCCGCGGGGACCTGCTGGACGTTAGGGGCGTTGCCGTGCTGGGTGGTGAAGGTGAGGGTGGCCATGTCGCCCGTGTACATGAATTGCAGGCTGGTGTCCTCGGGCTGTGCCTGCCCGGTATTGGTTGATTGGATGGTTAGGGCGACGGCTTCGGGACGGTGCCTGGGCGAAGCGGCGTGCCACCCGTCTGCTCGGCGGCGCACCTGGCTCGCGCTGGGCTTGGCGCCGAACAGGACCCCGGTGACGGCGGCGCCGACCGGCCGCCACATCATGGCCGGGCCTGGATGGGCCGCGGTGGACGTGTTCCCGTCGCTGGTGCCGTCGCCGAGCTGACCCGAGTCGTTGGCACCAGACGCGTACACGTCCCAGTCGGAGCCGACGGCCAGCGTATGGGAGCCGACGGGCGACGTACTGAGGCTTCTATACGCGAACCCGGTCGGTGCTCCCTTGGGGTTTGGCATGCGGGCAGGGGCCACGCCGTCGTTGGTGCCGTTGCCGGTGGTGGTGCCTAGCTGCCCGTACCGGTTGCCGCCCCAGGTCCAGATCCCGGAGTCGGTCAGTGCGGCGGAGTGCGTGCGTCCGGCGCTGACGCCGGTGGCTCCGGTCACGCCGGGGACGGCGCCTGCCATCCATGCGGGTTCGGCATCGGTGGGAGTGCGGCCCAACTGGCCGCTATCATTGTGCCCCCAGGTGTGTACGGTCCCATCCCGAGTGACACCCGCGGAATGGTCGTTACCCGCGCTGACGGCTATGAACCTCTCCTCCGTGATGGCGGTCGGCGCGTAGTTGACATAAACAAGCCACGAATTGTTCCAGGGTTTATTCCACGGGTTATCGTGACCGAGCAGGTCGTTGTCGCTCGTGGTGCCTCTGGTGTTGCTGCCGCCCCAGGTCCAGGCGGTCCCGTTTATGTCCAGGCCGATGGAGTGCTTGGTGCCCGCGCTGACGGAGGCGAAGGTCGCCTCGGGCACGTCCACGCTCTTGGGTGTCGCGGTTGGTTTGCCGAAGCCGGTGTCGTAGCCCAGTTGTTGGTATTGGTTGTCGCCCCAGGTCCAGGTGTTGCCTTCGCGGTCGATGGCCATGCTGTGGTCGGCTCCGGCGCTGATGGCGATGAAGGTCACGCCCGCTGGTGAGGCGATTTGGCCAGGCTTGTTGGAGGGGTTGCCGCTGTCGGGGTTGCGTCCGAGTTGTCCCTTTTCGTTGCTGCCCCAGGTCCATACCCTGCCGTCCCGGTCCAGGGCCATGGAGTGGCTGCCCCCGGCGGCCGCCTGGATGAATCCTGTGCCTGCGGGCGTGGTGGCCTTGGTGGCGGTGGTCTGGTTTGTGGTGGTGTCGTCTCCGAGCTGACCACTGGTGTTGTTGCCCCATGCGTACAGGTTGCCGTCGCTGCCGACGGCCAGCGAGTGGGATTGCCCGGCGGACACCTGGGCGAACCGTACCGGTGCGGTGGGGGTGTCGATGCGGATGTCGGTGCCGCCCCGCCAGGGCCCCTGGGCGGGGTCGGCCTTCCACCGGCCCCAGCGTGCGGTCAGGACCGTGTCTCCGTTTATGGGCTTGGTGAAGTCGTAGGGTTTGTCGTTCTGGAACCAGCCGTTGAAGGTCCACCCGTCGTCCGTGGCGGGGTTGTCCGGGCGGCGGGCGGTGTCGCCGACGATGACCTGCTGGGACGGGATGGGTGAGCCGTGTTCCGTTTTGAAGGTGACGGTGGCGGTGTCGCCGGTGTAGGTGAACCGCTGGCTGGTCTGGTCGGGCTGTGGTGTGCCCTTGGTGACGGTGGATTGGATGGTGAGGGTGACGGTGCCCAGTCCGTGCCTGGGCGAGGTGGCGTGCCATCCGTCGACACTGCGGTAGGGGCCGCCGATGTTGCGGGTCTCGCCGAACAGGACCTTCGTGAGATCACGGTCGACAGGACGCCAGGCCCTGATTGGTAGAGTGGTGCGGATGCCATAGGGGGGGATGGCGCCGTTGCCGAGCTGACCGTGGTCATTGCTTCCGCACGTGTACACTTCGCCATCGGACCCAATGAGTGCGGTGTGTTCATGGTCGGCTGCGACGCTGATGTAGTGAAAGCCTGCAGGTGCCCCGTCTGGGTTGGCGAATCGAGTGATGACGGATTCGGTGGGGTCGCGGTTGGTGGTGCCGTTGCCGAGCTGGCCTTCTCTGTTAAATCCCCACCCCCATACACCGGTGTTGGTGATGACGGCATTTTGAGTGCTTATGCCGAGTTGGAAGGCTCCGGTCAGGCCGGGGACCTGTCCGGGCTTGATGGCGGAGTTCTTGTCGTCTATGTTACGGCCAAGGTGAATCATAGAGATTCTCCTGTCATCGGCATCGGTAAAGTCATGTAAATATGCGTCCATCCAGGTCCATACGGTACCGTCCCGCGCGATGGCCATGAAAATACTCCATCCGACGCTGATGGCCGTGAACCTTGTATTGGTATCGACAAGGCGGGGATTCAAGTTGTATGTTGTTCGACTAGTTGGTTCTCCCCAGATCCAGACGGTCCCGTCCGCGGCAAGGACCATGCTGTAGGTGGCGCTGGCGCTGATTGCGGTCGCCGTGGGTAAGTCCAACGTGCCGGGCTTATCTCCAAATAAGCTGTCTCTTCCCCAGGTCCAGACTCTGCCGTCCTGGTCGAGGGCCATGGAGTGGCTGCCCCCGGCGGCCACCTGGGTGAATTTCACCCCCTCCGGTACTGAGATTAGACCGGGATTGGGGTCATTTGCGCTGCTACCGGAGGTAGGACGGCCGAGTACGCCTCCAATGTTGCTGCCCCAGGTCCAGACTCTACCGTCCCGGTCGATGGCCATGGAGTGGACGTAAGACCCGCTGGCCACCTGGGTGAACTTCACTCCCTCCGGCATGGCGATCATCCGCGCAGCAGCTAAGTCTCGGCTCTGGTCGCTACCCATCCCCAGGTGCCCTTCTTCGTCTTCTCCCCACGCGTAGGCGTTGCCATCGCTGCCCAGCCCCAGGCAGGATCTACTTCCTAAGACAACTTGGACGAGTCGTACCTGACTGCCGGGGGTGTCGAGTTTGACGTTGGTGCCGCCGTGCCAGGGTCCGTTGTCGGGGCTGGTGTTCCATTTGCCCCATTTGGCGGTGAGGGTCAGGTCCTGGGTGACTGGCTTGGTGAAGTCGTAGGCGAGGTCGCCTATGAACCATCCGTTGAAGGTCCATCCGGGCCTGGTGGGGTCGTCGTGTGGCCATGTGGCGGTCTTGCCGTCGGGGATGGTCTGGCCTGCCGGCATGCCCTGGGTGTCGGGCTGTGAGGTGAAGGTGACCGTGTGGCTGCCGGTCCTGGCCTGCGCCGGATTCTCCTTTGCGCCGGTTGTTTGCGTTCCGGCGGGTACGGGTGCGGTGGACTGCCTGGTGGTGAGCGGGTTGGGCGTGGACAGCGGCGTGGGTGAAGCCGTGGCTGTCGTGGCCTGCGTCGCCGCTGCCGGGGACTGCGGTGTTGCGGTGGGTGATGGCATAGCGGTCGGTGCTGTCAGGCCTTCACCGGCGACCGGGGGTTGACCCCCCCCCCCCGTTGATTTGAGAGTAGGAGGTGATGTCGTTCTCTTGATGGGAGTCGGTGGCCTGCGCCCCCGCCGTCAGACCGCCGCCCATGACGGAAAGGACCGCCAGGGTCACGACAACTGGACGTGCGAAACAACGACTATGGAACGCGTTCCAAATAAGCATGCGACAAAGCACCTCACCAACTCATATCCTGGCCCAAGTAACAACTACCGACTCGTCCCCAAAACGAAGCCGAAGTTGGCCGGGCCAGGAATCACCCCTTCAAAAGTAAACTTACTTGACCCTACCACCCCGTGGTCCCTCCACGCAACGCGGCAGGGGTAAGCCGAAAGCAGCTACCCAGGCTGTTCCCTGGCAGGAGTAAGGTCCGGCTGGTTCTCGGATGGAGTCCAACCGGTGAGAGGCGAAGGGATTATCCGGGAGAATTCGAGGTGAGCCGGTTCATATGTCGGGATCATGTTCCTTGCGAGGAGGAAGCACGGAAGCCGGACTGGCTTTCAATGTAGCAGGCTGATTCCGGTCCAGACGGCCCAGAGGGCGGCCAGACCCAGATAGGGCCACCAGTGTGACCTGGTCACGGCCGCGAATTCCCGGATGAACGCCGTGGGCCAGTAGTAGCCCTTGGTGTGGGAGCCGACACCATCGGCCTTGAGCCCCACCTTGCTGGCATATTCGCTTGCACGGAAAACGTGGTAGTCGCTGGTCACCAGGGCCACCCGATATTCCTGCGGCCCCCTGCCGGCCTTGTACAGGTCGTCCAGAATCCCTTTGGAATAGCGGAGGTTCTCCATGGTTGTGGTTGATCTGTCTTCCATAATGATGGCCTCAGCCGGTACTCCGCAGGAGTTCATCAGGTAGTTCGACATGGCCTGGGCCTCGCTTACCTCCTCGTCGGGACCCTGTCCGCCCGAGACCACGAATCTGCCTTGCTTGCCCTGTTTCCGCCAGAGCTGTAAGGCCTTGTCGAGCCGACCGCGGAGGAGTGGGGTGGGCTGGTCCCCGTTCAGTCCGGCACCGTGCACGATGATGTAGTCGTACCGCCGCTTGCGGGGGAGTGCCCGGTAGAGCCAGGAGTAAAGCAGAAGGGCCACGAAGGAGAAGAAGAACCAGGTGCCCTCAAGGCTGACGAGCCCCGCAGGAACCAGACACCAGCGGGGGGCGTCGAGGATGAGCAGGAGGGGGGAGAGCAGCAGGTAGAAGGCCATGGCCAGAGCCAGGAGGGCTGGTAGAAGAGTGGTCAGGGAGATGCCTTCCCGCCGGGTGACGATGACCGTGTTGGTCAGGAGAAAGGCAACGACGAGAATGGGTGTGAGAATCACCAGGGCGACAATGGGCAGAATCAACCACCGCAAACCGAATTGCAGGACCAGGGTTCCGCTCAGGAACACGAGGAAAAGAAGGAGCCAGATGGCGTTGCGGAATTGTCTGGGTTCCCGGTGCAGTCCAAACAGGAGGAAGAGACCCGAGATGATGGTGGGGGAGTAGAGCAGGAGCAGCTGAGGGATATTGATCATGCCATACACCTGGTTTCGTGTCCGGAGAGGGTTCTAATCCACAGCCTACCCAGGTCGGGTGTCAATGTGCACTGTGGTTGGTGTGGCGCGTTTACAGGGTTTCGGGGTGTTCCCCGCAACAGGCAACCATCCCGACGGGTGAGGGTAGAGGGTGTCGTTACCCCGGCCTCAGCCCAGTCCCGGCAGAAGACCGCCCGGCGGATCGATGGTGACATACCCCTCGTCAGGATTGACTTCGGGCACCAACTGCTCGACGAAGGGAATCAGGCCGGTTGCGGGGCTGTCGTCAGCAGTCTGTCGGCCCGAGGGCAAATCACCGGAACGGCCCGGAAGGGAGTCATCGTTCCCTGCGGCAGGGGAGGGGGATCCCATCTCGATGTCGAGCTGTTGCTGGGCCGAACCGTCCAGCACATCCCTGACCCTGCCGACAACCTTGCCCTCTGGTAGCCCGAGCCCGTTGCCCGGGGCCATACGAACCTCCAGGCCAATCAGATCGGTGAGGTACCAGGCATCCTCGTCGGCCAGGTCCTCGGCTGGATCGGCCTCCACATAGAGTTCCGTGCCGTTCAGGGCCTCGGAAGCGTTCCTGTCATCGACACCCTCGAAGAGGACGATCCAGCGTTGCTTGAACCGCCGCGAGCGAACAACCGTGAAGACCTCACCATCCCCGGTCTCCAATTGGGCTCCGGGAGAAAACCGCCTATCCGGTTCGTCCGTATATGAATAGACGTTGACCTCGCCCTTGAGTCCCTGGGCGCGGCCGATACGGCAGACCCTCAGCAACTCGCGTTGCCGAGGGTCTCTACCGTCACTGCTGTGGTTGGTGGACTGGCTGGAGCTCACCGGCGCACATCCATGATGTCGACGCGCACCTTGTGATCGGCCAGTGCCTGAATCACGGCTCGGATGGCATTGGCGGTCCTGCCGCCCCTGCCGATCACACGGCCGATGTCCTCGGGATTGACCCTCACTCGGAGCAACTCACCCCTGGGGTTCTCATGGGACTTGACCGATACATCGTCAGGGAAATCCACGATGTTCCTGATCAAGTGCTCAACGGCCTGTGCAAGCATGATAGCCAGCCCTTCCACTCACGTACTGTTACTCCGCAGCTGCGGGGTTCTCCTCGGCGCCGGACTCGGCAGCTTCCTCGACCTGGGCGGCGTCGGCTGCCTCATCGGCCTTGGGGGCTTCCTTCTCGGCGGCAGCCTTGGCCTTGGCCTCAGCCTCGGACTTGGCGGCCTTGAGCTTCTGGGCCTCGTTCTGGGCCTGCTCGATGCGAGCCTGGGCGTCCATCTCGGCCTCGGGCATCTTCAGGGTGCCTTCCTTGCCGGGCAGATCCTTGAACTTCTGCCAGTCGCCGGTGATCTTCAGGAGGTTGAAGACGGGGTCGCTGGGCTGTGCGCCCACACCCAGCCAGTACTGGGCGCGCTCCGAGTCGATCTTGATGGAAGAGGGCTGGGTGTTGGGATCGTAGGTGCCGATCTCCTCGATGACCTTGCCGTCGCGCTTCTTGCGGGAATCGACCACAACCACGCGGTAGAAGGCGTAGAACTTCTTGCCCATTCTCTTCAGACGAATCTTGGTTGCCAAAATGGCTCTCCTTGTATTTGGTGCGCCTGGCAACGTCTCCATGTGGGGCATGGTGGCGCTGTTCGGCATGTTCCTCATGCGCCAGCGGCTTGAGAGGGCACCGTCGGACATGAATAACAGCAAAAGTATACCTCAAGAGGCGGATATGGGTTCCCCGCCGTCGCAGGGCCGCTTGTTTCCCGGGGCGACCCTGGTGGTCAGGGCAGAATCAGGTCGGCCACCAGCCCGCGGTGGTCGGTGCCGGGAACGCCGATGGCGTGCAGGCCATTGACCCTGATGCCCTGACTGATGAGGATGTGGTCGATTTCAATCAGGGGGGGTAGGCCCATCACCTGGTATGGGAAGGTGGGGTGGAGGCCCCTGCCCAGCGAAAGCGAGGCGTCCCTGAGATTGCCTGCGGTCAGCATGGACCGGAAGGTCGGATGGTGGATGTTGGCGTTGCAGTCACCCATGATGATGGTGAAGGCCGGTTCGGTGCCGGGCCTGTCTTCGGATGTGGCCTCCCCGGTAGGCGCCTCCGCCACGTTGATCCGGGCCAGCCGCTCGATGCCCAGGCCCCACTGCCTGGCTCCGCGCTGCGGCGAGCGGGGATGGACCGAGGCCAGACGTACCGGTCCGGCCTCGGTGTTCACCCTCATGGTGGGGACGGACGAGGCCTCAAGGTCGATGGTGGCAGGACGGGAATCCTCGGGGGTCGTGCGTGAGAAGAGGACATTGCGCCCCCCATTGTCCACCTCGGTGGGGGAACCCTCCACCAGATGGGGGAGGGTGGCCCGCAAGCCTGCCTTTTCCAGACGATTCAAGAGGGAGGAGTCAACCTCTTGCAAGGCCAGGATGTCTATATGGTGCCGCCGGACCTGGTCCACGATGGATTGTGGGTCGGCCTTTCCGTACCGGCAATTCAGGGTCATGACCGACAGGGTTGCAACCGATGCCGGGTCGGAGACCCGATTGCGGTTTTCACTCCTCCCTATGACGCTACGTGGGCCGGACCCTGTCCGGTACCCCAGGTGCCATACGGAAACCAGGGTCAGCTCCACCAGTGCCAGGGCGGTCTGTGGCCATGCCTGAATCAGGATGGCCCAGACCAAGAGGGCCAGGAGTGGGGCCGAGAGCAGGTCGATCAGGGCAATCAGCTCCACCAATGGACGGTGCCTGTCGGCTCCGGCCGGAAGATATCGCAGGGCCATCCACAGGGCGATGAGCGTCAGGAAAATCCAAAGGAGGGTATTCACGAGGAATCTCCTGAGGAGGGGTTAGTTGGCGCCGAAGAGCCCACCCAGTCCGCCACCCAGGTTGGGGGGCAGGTCGGGCATCCCCTCGGGCATTTGAGGGGCCTGGGGCTGCTTGGCGAAGGCGGAACCGCTGGATGTGCTGCCCTTGCCTGACAGGCGGTCGCGCAAGGCCTTCTCCTCGGCCTCACGCTTCATGGGATTACCGGACCGGGAACCCTTCTTTTTCTTGCCCTTCTTGCTGGCCTTGCCCTTGCCTCCGATGCCTGCTCCACCCATGCCGGGTATGGAACGGGCGCCGTTGGTCATCCTCTTCATCATCTTGGCGGCCTGCTCGAATCGTTGCAGGAGTCCGTTCACGGCCGAGACCGTGGTGCCTGCACCGTAGGCTATGCGGGCCCTTCTGGAACCGTCGATGATCTTGGGGTTGCGTCGCTCCTCCGGAGTCATGGACTGGATGATGGCCTGGGTGCGGTCGACCCCCTTCTCGTCGAACTGCTCCAGTTCCTTGCGGTGCTGGGCCATACCCGGGATCATGCCCAGGATGCTCTTGAAGGATCCAAGCTTGCGGACCTGCTGGAGCTGTTCAAGGAAGTCGTCCAGGCCGAAGCTGCCCTCCGACATCTTCCCGGCCGCCTTGCGGGCCTCCTCCTCGTCGAATTCGCGCTGGGCCTGCTCGATCAGGGTCAGGATGTCGCCCATGTCGAGGATGCGGGATGCCATCCTGTCGGGGTGGAAGACCTCGAAGTCCTTCAGTCCCTCGCCGTTGGAGGCGAAGAGGATGGGCTTGCCGGTGACCGAGGCCACGGACAGGGCGGCACCGCCACGCGCATCGCCATCCAACTTCGAGAGGACGACTCCGGTGAAGTCGACCCCCTTGTTGAAGGCCTCGGCCGTGGCGACCGCATCCTGGCCGATCATGGCGTCGATGACGAAGAGTATCTCGTCAGGATTCACGGCATCGCGGATATTGCGTGCCTGCTCCATCAGCTCCTGGTCCACGCCCAGACGACCGGCCGTATCGATGATGACCACGTCGTAGAGCTTCTCCTGGGCCAGTCGGACGGAGTCGCGGGCTACCTGCACCGGGTCGCCCTGAGCCTGGCCGGGGGAGACCACATCGGAGCTCTCGCTCTGCACGCCGGGTTCGGGGGCGTAGACGGGCACCCCGGCCCGTTCGCCGACCACCTGGAGCTGGGTCACGGCATTGGGGCGCTGAAGGTCGGCGGCCACCAGGAGCGGGGTGTGTCCGGCATCCTTGAGCCAGTATCCCAGCTTCCCCGCCAGGGTGGTCTTGCCTGCACCCTGAAGGCCGGCGAGCATGATGACCGTGGGCGGGTTCTTGGCGAAGTTGAGGGGTCGATCCACCCCGGATCCCAGGATTCCCGTCAGCTCCTCGTACACGATGGAGACGACCTGCTGAGCGGGGTTCAGCGCCTTGGAGACCTCTTCGCCCAGTGCCCGTTCGCGGATGCGGGCGGTGAAGGAACGCACCACATCCAAGGAGACATCGGCATCCAGAAGGGCGCGGCGAATCTCACGGATGGTCCCGTCGATATCCGCCTCGGTCAGTTTGCCCTTGGAACGCAGGTGGGTGAAGGCCTGTGAGAGCCGGTCGGTCAAAGATGAAAAAGCTGCCATAAGCACCCAAGTCTAACCGCTGACCGGGAGATTCGCCCCTGGGCTGGGGCACGGTCCCTCAATCCGTGGTGGCGGGTCTCGTCTATGCTAATGGTTAGCGAATCCTTTCGATGATTCGTGGCGGGCAAGAGTGCCCGATGGTTCCGCCGATGTAGGTGACCAGCATGATTCGAAAGGCTTAGCAGGATGCCCGCCCTGCGGATAAAAGGAGAAAAACCGATGAATCCCGGAAATACGCCCATTACAGGACCGTCTGGTCTGGAAGCGCTCATGATGCCCTCCGACTACCGGCCTCGTTGCATCAATGCAGAGAACCCGCATGGCGGAAAGGGGCAGGCCGCCCAGACCGCCAGCAAGCTGGGACCCTCCCGGAAGGGCACCCCCTGCCTGAACGATATACCGGCGGGGAGCCGCACTGTCCTGGCCGATGTGGATGGGCCTGGCATCATCCGCCATATCTGGATGACCGTCACCGATGCGACCTCGCCCACCGGGCCCAATGTGCTTCGAAACCTCATACTGGAGTGGTACTGGGATGGCGAGGGAACCCCCTCGGTCTCGGTCCCGCTGGGTGATTTCTTCTGCTGCGGCCATGCCCAGGGTTGCCGGGTTGAATCGGCCGCCATGGCGGTCTACCCCAACCGGGGGTTCAACTGCTTCTTCCCCATGCCCTTCCACACCCACGCCCGCCTGGTGCTGCGCAGCGAGCACAACGAGCCGATTCCCGCCTTCTTCTACCAGATCGATTATGTCGAGACCGACAGCCTCCCCGCGGATGCCATGACCTTCCATGCCCAGTGGCGACGCCAGCGGCTGACCGACCTGGCCGACGACTACACCATTCTCGACGGGGTGGAGGGGAGGGGCTCCTATGTGGGCACCTACCTGGCCCTCACCGCCCTGGAGAGCCGCTGGTGGGGCGAAGGTGAGGTCAAGATGTACCTCGACGGCGACCGGGACTACCCCACCTGGTGCTCGACGGGTTCGGAAGACTACTTCGGCGGGGCCTGGAGTTTCGCGGACCGTGACGAGGCCGGCCGGATGTATGAGCGGACCTACAACGGCACCTACATGGGCTTCCCCCACAGGGCGAAGAACCTGGTGGGAAGGTCCAGCGACTACTGGGATACGGAGACCCCTGTCACCAGAGGGTTCTACCGCTGGCACATACCCGATCCCATCCCCTTCCAGAAGGACATCCGGGTGACCGTGCAGCAGATCGGCGTGGACGAGCAGGGTCTCTTCGAACGACAGGACGACCTTGCCAGCGTGGCCTATTGGTACCAGGGTGAGCCTCACAAGCCCTTCCCTGAGCAGGTGCTGGAGACCTCGGAGCGTCACCGCAGGCCAAGGTGAATTCCGTGGCGGGCCGGACCCGGTCGCGGGTCCGGCCCGCTCTGATATCCACGCACGGCGGCGCGGCCACGTCGGTTCTCAGACTGACGTGCGCTTGTAGAAGGTGGGTTTGCGCAGACTGACCAGGCCGGCGATTTGCTGCCCCTGCTCAATGGCCCCGGTCAGGATGTCGCATGCCGCCGCACAGAGCGGCTGGGGGGTCAGCGGCATCTCGGATATGCCCAGGTGTTCCAATGAACTGCTGGGTGTGCCGGCCGCGCAGGAGATGACCGATACATCATCAGGAATGACGATGCCCCGTGACTGCAAGGCTCTGACGACCCCCAGCAGTTGTATGGGCCTCACCTCGCTGATGATGGAATCCACCCGGCGGTCCCGTATGGATTCGTAGGTCTGCTCTATGCAGTCCTCGCGGATGGTGCTCTGCTCCGCCTCGGTCAGATGCATGCCGTAGCGCTTGGCCCAGGTGTGCATGCTGTTGCGCATGATCAGCCGGTATGACGACCGCCTCTCGTACTCCTTGCGTGGCCCTTTGAGAAAGATCGGACTGGTCCGGCCCTTGTCGTGGAGGGTTTCGATGGCCATACGGCCCATCAGTTCGAAGTCGAGATCCACGCAGGCCAGGTCACTGTGGTGGCGGGGCAGACCGATGGCGATGCAGGGTCGGCCGTAGGTCGCGGCCTGGGCGGCACGGATGTCATCATCGACGATGTCCATCAGGATCACCCCATCGGCCAGGTTGCTCCGGGTCACCCTGCGAATGTCCTCCACGCCGTTTTCGGCGGTCAGCAGGAGGGAGTCATACCCCCGCTCGTGCTCCTGGCGGGCCATCTCGATGAAGTAATCCGCATAGGATTCCTTGTTCTGCTTCAATCGGAGCGGGGCGCTCAGGGCCACGATGTTCTTGTGTTCGGAACGCATCATCCGGGCACCGGCGTTGGGGGCGTAGTCCAGTTCCTTGGCGGCGTTCATGACGCGCTCATAGGTCTGGGGGCGGATGGGGCGCTTCCCCGAAAAGGCATAGGAGACCGTGCTGACCGACACCTTGGCCAGCCTTGCCACATCGCGTATGTCCGACAAGGAATACCCCTTCCACGGGTTGCTATTGGTTCAGGTGCCAGGTGGGTCCGTCGGGGGTGTCGACGATGGCGATACCGGCCTCTTCAAGTTCGTTTCTGATCTGGTCGGCCTGGTTGAAATCCTTGGCCTTGCGGGCCTCGGCCCTCTGATCGAGTCGAGTGCGGATCAGGGCGTCCAGGGCCTGCTGCATGGGTTCGTCGTCCCGGTTCGGGCCTGCCTGGTCGCTCCACTGGTCCGCCAGGGGGTCCAGGCCGAAAACGTCCAGCATGGCCCGCACCTGAAGGAGGGTGCCCCTGAGGTCTTCCAGGGCCTGGTCGCGCTCCGGTCCTGCTGTGGAGCGGTTCCTGTCCAGGTCATCCATGGACGAGTTGGCCGAGCGGATGGTCGAGAAGATGGCGGCCAGGGCGGCAGAGGCGTTGATGTCTTCGTTCATGGCCCGGGTGAAGTCGGCGGGCAACCCGTCCGCACCCAGGGTCTCGACCTGGTCGCGCGAGGGTTGCCCACCCAGGATTGTACCGGCGCGCTCTATGAAGTTGGCGATTCGCCCGTAGGCGCCCTGGGCCTCGTGGAGGGTCTGGTCCGACCACTCCAGCATGGAACGGTACTGGACCGATATCAGGGCGTAGCGGACCACCCAGGCCGGATATGCGGCCAGGACCTGGTCCACGGAGAGCCCGTTGCCCAGGGACTTGCTCATCTTCTCGCCCTTCTGGGTCACCCAGGCGGTGTGCATCCAGCGATGTGCGAAGCCCCAGCCGGCGGCGTGGGACTGGGCCATTTCGTTCTCGTGGTGGGGGAAGCGCAGATCGAGCCCACCTCCATGTATATCGAAGTCGGCTCCCAGATAGCGATGGCTCATGGCCGAGCACTCCAGGTGCCAGCCCGGTCTGCCCGTGCCGAAGGGGGTCTTCCATCGGGCCGTGGACGGATCGGTGGGTTTCGGAGCCTTCCAGAGGGCGAAATCGCGGGGGTTGCGCTTGCCTGCCTCGCCCTGGTCGGCGGGGTTGTAAGGGTCGTCCCGCCCGTCGGCATCCACGCTGGGCCCCATCCGGTCGGCGATGGCGGCCTGCTCATCTGCGGCCTGGGTGCCGGTCTGCTGGTGGGTCAGCTCCCCGTAGTCAGGCCAGGAGGGCACGTCGAAGTAGACGTTGCCCGAAGGGTTCCCCTCGGCGTCGGGTACCACATAGGCATGGCCCCGGTCGATGATGCGCTGGACCAGGTCGATCATGTCGGTGATGTGCCCGGTGGCCCGTGGCTCGTAAGTGGGGGGGAGGGCGCCCAGGGCCTCATATGCCCTGCTGAACTCCCGCTCGTAGATGTAGGCCCGCTCCCACCAGCGCTGACCGGCAGCCGAGGCCTTATCGAGAATCTTGTCGTCGATATCGGTCACATTGCGCACCAGGGTCACCTGGTAGCCCAGGCGCATCAGCCAGCGGCGAATCAGGTCGAAGGCCAGGGTGGTGCGGATATGGCCGATATGAGGTGAGGATTGGACCGTGGCCCCACAGACGTAGATGCCGACCCTGCCTTCTTCTATCGGATGGAAGGGGGTCACCTGATGGGTGGCCGTGTCATAGAGACGCAGATCGGCGGCCGCAAGGCTGACGGAATGCTTGTCATTTTGCGGATGTGAGCTCTTGTCCATAAGCCAGAGCCTATCAAGGCTTGTTGACCGGTGCAGCGTTTCGCGAACGCCTTGCCGAACCCTTTCGAATGCCTGGTTCAGCCCGGCCGGTAACACCTCCTGACCGGTGGGTCGGAAGGGCTGCAGGCTTCCGGTAGGCAGGTGTGCAAGAATGGAGTCATGGCTAAACCAAGTGTGCTTGTACTGCAGCATGTGGATTGGGAACGGCCGGGTCGCATTCTTGAAAATCTGCAGGACTGCGGGCTGGAGACGAGGATTCTCAACATCGTTGATGAGAAGAAGCCCGAACTGCCCCACTTCAAAGACCTTGCGGGTGTGGTCATCATGGGGGGACCCATGTCGGCCGATGATTACGAACACCACCCCGGGCTCAAGGCGGAGACCAAACTCGCCAGGGCCGCGGTCGGTGCCAACAAGCCCTTCCTGGGGATCTGCCTGGGCCATCAGATTCTGGCCAGGGCCCTGGGAGGCGACCTGATCAAAAACAAGCAACCGGAGCATGGCATGGCCCCCATACGCTGGGTGGGGAATGACGATGACGTTTCCATGTGGAGCAAGCGCACCGATGTCCTTCATTGGCATGGTGACCAGGTCTCCCTGCCGCCCCAGGCAAAGCTCCTGGCGCGCTCCAGATACACCGAGGTCCAGGCCTTCCGGTTCGGTTCCGGGCTCGGACTCCAGTTCCACCTTGAGGTGACAGCCCCGCTCTTCGACGAGTGGATGGACGTGCCCCAGATGACCGACGGGTTCAAAAAGTCGCAGATTGCCCAGATGCGGGAGGACTTCCAGCGTGGTCTGCCGCAGATGCAGCCCCTGGCGGATTCGATTTTCTCGGCCTTCGCCGCCCGTTGCCAGACCAATGCGGCTGCACTGGAGGCCGCCTGAGTTCATCCGACGCAGCGGGATGAGCCACTGCTCGTTCTGCGCCTGCCGGTGAGTGGTTCCCCGAACTGCCGGGTGGCGGGGAGTTGCTGCGGTTACTCCAGTTCTTCCCCGATTGCCAGCCATTCCTCTTCCAGCTCGTCGGATTGGCTGGACAGGTCCTTGAGCTTGGCGTTCAGGTCGTTCAGCCCCTCGTAGTCGCTGGGATCGTGCTCGGCCATGTCCGCTTCGACCTTCTTGCGCTGGTCTGCCAGCTTGGCCAACTTGCGCTCTATCGCTGCGGCCTGCTTGGCCAGGTTACGCTTGGCGATGCGCTCGGCCTTGGCCTGGGCCGGATCGGGGTTGTCGGCAGGGTCACCCGCCCCGGTTTCCGGGCGGGGTTGGCGGTCCTGACTCGGGTTTGCGCCGGCCTGAAGGCGGCCGGATTCGATCATGTCCAGGTAGTCCTGGACCCCGCCGGGCAGGTGCACCACCTTGCCTCCCACCAGGGCGAACTGCTGGTCGGTCACCCGTTCAAGCAGATAACGGTCGTGCGAGACCACAATCAGGGTTCCGGGCCAGGAGTCCAGCAGGTCCTCCATCACGGCAAGCATGTCGGTATCCAGGTCGTTGCCGGGCTCATCCATGATGAGAACGTTGGGCTCGTCCAGGAGTATCAGGAGGAGCTGCATGCGTCGCTTCTGGCCGCCCGAAAGGTCCCGTATCCGGGTCATCAGCTGGGCGCTCTCGAAGCCCAGCCGCTCCATGAGCTGCCCGGGGGTCACCTCCTTGCCTTCGACCATGTAGGAGGGCTTGTAACGGCTCAGAACCTCCTTGATTCGGTACTTGCCGAGCTTCTCCAACTCATCCAGACGCTGGGTCAGGACTGCGAACTTGACGGTCTTCCCGATTTTGACGTGACCGGCCGTGGGGTCGGTCCGCCCGTCTATCAACCCCAGGAGGGTGGACTTGCCCGCTCCATTGGCGCCGACTATGCCGAACCTGTCCCCGGGGCCAATCAGCCAGGTCACGTCGTCCAGCACCATGTGGCCGCTGATGGTCCTGGACCGGGCCGCAGCCGTACCGTCCGGTGCGGAATCGTCGGGGTCCTCGGCAACCGTGACCGAGCCCATCAGCGGCTTCTCGGCGAAGGGGGAGGGGACGGCGTTGATTCGGCCCTCCGCAGCCACGCCCTGGTCCGTCCTGTCACCGCTCTCATGAGTCGCCGCACCGTCCGGGTATATCTTGGTCACATCGATAAGGTCGACCACCTGCTTGCCCAGGCGGGATGTGGCCATCCTTTTCAACTCCAGGGTGTTGCGCATGGGGGGCACGTCGGCTATCAGCTCGCGGGCAGCCTTGACGTGGAACTTCTGCTTGGTGGCTCGGGCCCGGGCTCCACGGGTCAGCCATGCCAGCTCCTTGCGGGCCAGGTTGCGGCGTTTGGTTTCCGCCAGATCGGCCTGGCGCTCGCGCTCCACCCGTTGCAGCATGTATGCGCTGTACCCGCCCTCGAAGGGGTCGATGACACCGTCATGCACCTCCCACATCGAGGAGCAGACCTCGTCCAGGAACCACCGGTCGTGGGTGACCAGGAGCAGGGCGCCGGAGTTCTTGGCCCACCGGTTCTTCAGGTGCTCGGCCAGCCAGTGGATGGTGACCATGTCGAGGTGATTGGTCGGCTCGTCCAGGGCCAGGATGTCCCAGTCCTTGAGCAGGAGCCTGGCCAGGTCCGCCCTGCGGCGCTGGCCGCCCGAGAGGGTGCCCACCTTGGCCTCCAGCTCCATGCCGCCCAGAAGGGACTCGACGATTTCACGCGACCTGGGGTCGGCGGCCCATTCATAGTCCTGGCGGTCCTCCAAGGCGGCCTTGCGGACCGTGTCCTCGTCCTTCAGGGGGTCCCGCTGATCCAACATGCCAAAGGTCAGGCCATTGCGCATGGTCACCCGCCCCTGGTCGGGTTCCTGGGTACCGTTCAGGAGGTGAAGGAGCGTGGACTTTCCGTCCCCGTTCCGCCCCACGATGCCGATTCGGTCACCCTCGAAGATGCCCTGGGTTACATCCGTAAAGATGGTTTTGGTTGCAAAGGACAGGGCTACGTGTTCCAGACCGAGATCATAGATGGGCATGATTCCCCAATCTACCGCCAGCCTTGGATGGGTGGGGCGGCAGCGGAATCACGTAAAGCCGCTGTGGGCCGGGGCATCAGCGGTCGGTGATCTGGGATCCCAGGACCTTTTCGCTCAGGGCTTTGGGGCCCCGGGTCACGGCGACGGCCCCGGAGCGGACCAGCTCGACGATGCCGAAGGGCTTGAGGAGCTTGAGGAGCGCTTCGAGCTTCCCGTCTGCTCCGGTGGCCTCGATGGTCAGGGATTCCGGGTGGACGTCGACCACGCGCACGCGGAAGAGGTTGACGATTTCGAGTACATCGGACCTGTTGTGCTCGTTGGCTTTGACCTTGATCAGGATGAGCTCGCGCTCCACGGCCTCATCACCCTTGAGCTCGACGATTTTGAGTACGTGCAGGAGCTTGTTGAGCTGTTTGATGATCTGCTCCAGGGGCACGGCTTCCACATCCGCGGTGACCGTGATGCGCGATATGTCGTCACGTTCGGTCGAGGAGACCGACAGGGAGTTGATGTTGAAGGCACGCCGGGCGAAAAGGCCCGCGACCCTGGCAAGGACACCAGGGCGGTTTTCGACCAGGACGGAAAGGGTGTGACGCTCGGAGCCGGGCTTGGATGCTGGATAATTGGCCATGGTTTGCAGCCCTTCCTTACTTCTTCATGTGCCCGGCGGCATCGCTGGCCATGGCGGCCCGGTCGGCCCCGGTTTGCTCCCGGGGCTCCTGTTCCTCCTGCTCCGGTCTGATACCGGCCAGTGGTTGGATGCCCGGCTTGTAGATGATCGTGTCGTTGGAGGCCCCGGCCGGCACCATGGGCCAGACCATGGCATCCTTCCAGACCCGGAAGTCAATCAGGACCGGGCGGTCATTGACCTGGTTGGCCTGGTCGATGGCCTCTCGTGCCTCCTCCTCGGTGAAGGCGCGCAGCCCCAGGCACCCGTAAGCCTCGGCAAGCTTGACGAAGTCCGGAATTCCGGTGATACCGGTCTCCTCGGCATCCCCGTCGTGGAGGTTGGTCTGGGAGTAGTGGCTGCCGTAGAAGAGGGTCTGCCACTGGCGGACCATGCCGTACACGGAGTTGTTGAGTATGGCGATCTTGATGGGCAACCCCATCTGACCTGCCGTGGCCAGCTCCTCCGAGGTCATCTGGAACGACCCGTCGCCGTCGATCAGCCAGACGGGGCGTGGGGCCTCATCGTCCTGGGTGCCGATGGCGGCTCCGATGGCTGCGGGCAGACCGTAGCCCATGGTGCCCAGGCCGGATGACGACACCCAGGACCTGGTCTGTTCGAAGTCGACGAATTGGCTGGCCCACATCTGGTGCTGACCCACGCCCGATACCCAGATCGTGGCCGGATCGGCCTTGTCGCTCAGGGTCTTCACCACCCACTGTGGGGCCAGGGACCCGTCCGGGGTCTCCTCCCAGGTGGTCGGGTAGTCGTGGCGCCAGGAGTCGACCAGGTGCCACCAGGGTTTCAGGTCAGGGCGTCCCCAGGTCTTCTGTGCCTCCTCTATGGCGGGGATCAGGTCGTCGAGGACCTGGCCCACATCGCCGACGATGGGGACATCAGCATGGCGGTTCTTGCCGATTTCAGCCGGGTCGATGTCGATGTGGATCACCCGGGCCACGGGGGCGAAGTCCTCCAGGCTTCCGGTTACACGGTCGTCGAACCGCGCACCGATGGCGACCAGGAGATCGGAGTGCTGGATGGCCCCGTTGGCGACCACCGTTCCATGCATACCGGGCATGCCCAGAACGGCCTTGTCGGAGTCGGGGATGATTCCCCGCGCGGGCAGGGTGGTGACCACGGGGGCGCCCGTGACTTGGACCAGTTTCTCCACCTGTTGACGTGCGTTGGACCGCATGGCCCCGCCTCCGAGATAGAGGACGGGCCGGTGGGACTGGGCAAAGAGCTTGGCGGCATCGGTGAGCACGTGCCCGTGGGCCTTGGTGACGGGATTGTACCCGGGGAGAATCATCTCCTGGGGCCAGGAGTAGACCATCTGCTCGTTCTGGGCGGTCTTGGTCAGGTCGACCAGGACCGGGCCCGGTCTGCCGGACTGGGCGATGTGGAAGGCCTCGGTCATGACCCGGGGGATGTCCTGTGCCTTGGTGACCAGGTAGGAGTGCTTGGCCACGGGGTAGGTGATGCCCACGATATCGGCCTCCTGGAAGGCGTCCGTGCCGATGGATGCCACACCCACCTGGCCGGTGACCACCACCATGGGAACGGAGTCCATCATGGCATCGGCTATGGGGGTGACCATGTTGGTGGCCCCGGGCCCGGAGGTGACCAGGCAGACCCCGACCCGACCGGTGGAGACGGCGTACCCTTCGGCCGCGTGCCCGGCCGCCTGCTCATGACGGACCAGGGTGAACCTGAATCCGACCGAATCATCGATGGCGTCGTAAGTGGGGAGGATGGCGCCTCCCGGAACCCCGAATACGTCTGTAACCCCCAGGTCCTCCAGAGAACGGATCAGGGCCTGCGCCCCGGTCATCGGTTCTCCCTGGGGGGTGATTCCCGCCTGGCCCCGGCCCTCATCCTTGGGGACCGAGCTGAACGCTTGCAGAGGTGTCGGCAGACTCATATTTTCCTCTCAACCTCTCGACTGCGCGACGACATGCGGTCGTGCGTCCCGAACGTGGCACCTATCGGGTCAGCAGCTCATGTACGGCCAAAGCCGGCCCCGATAAGCCGGGAGTCCCTGCGGCTCGTGGCGCAGGCCCCGGTTGTTTCTCACAGTCTATGCACAGGTTCGGCAGGGTCCCAATCCGGTATCGAATGACGGAACGACTCTATTTTGCTTCCTCGGCCTGGAGGGAGGCCAGGACCTCCGGATCATCCAGGGCCTTCCACCCCTGGGCGGCGGCGGCCAGCTGGGCCTTACGCTTGCTGCTGGCATCGGCGGTGCCAATCACCGTGTCGCCGTCTCCCAGGGTCAGTCGCGCCGTGAAGACCTGTGCGAATTCCGGTCCGGAGACGGCCATGGCGTAGTGGGGGTCGCCGAGTCCCAGTCGGTGGGCCTTGACGGTGACGGAGGTCTTCCAGTCCAGGGCAGGGCCCTCCGTGGCCACCTCCTCCAGGGTGTCATCAAGGAGGGCGTGGACCGTGACGCGGGCCCCGTCGATTCCATGCTCCACGAAGACGGACCCAATCAGGGACTCGACCGTGTCGCACAGGATGGAGTCCTTGTCAGCCCCGCCGTTTTCGGCTTCACCCCGGCCCAGAAGGATGTACGGTCCCAGGTGGAGTTTGGTCCGGGCGATGGCCGAGAGGGATTCCTCCGAAACGGCCTTGGCCCTCATCTTGGCCAGCTGGCCCTCGCTCTGGTCGGGGTGTGCCTTGTAGAGGGTCTCGGTGGCCACCAGCTCCAGTACGGCGTCGCCCAGGAACTCCAGCCGTTCGTTGTTGGGCATGCCGGGGTGCTCATGCGCGAAGGACCGGTGCGTCAGCGCATGGATCAGAAGTTCGGGGGTCAGTTCGGCATGCAGGGCCGTGAAGAGTTCCCTGGCCGGCAGGTCCGCTTCCTGGGCGGTTTCCGCGGATACCCGTACCGTCGGGGCCTGGGTGGAACCCGGATTCCCGTCCTTGCCTGCAACCTTGTCTGTATCCCTATCCATGCTCACGACAGTGCCTTTCGGTCATATGGTCCCGATGTTGGTGATGGCTCCCATTATGCGGAGAACCCCCGCCACCCGTCGATGGCAGGGGTTCTCCCAATCAGTGCTGTGAACGTGTGCTCACTTGCTGAACTGCGGGCGGATGGCATCGCGGTACATGCGTCCGCGGTACATGCCGCAGCTCGGGCATGCCATGTGAGGCAGGGCGGGGGCTCCGCAGTTGGTGCAGGTCACCGTGGCGGCGGCCTTGGTCTTCCAGTTGGCGCGACGCGAATGTGTGTTGGCGCGCGAGGTCTTGTACTTTGGCAGTGCCATGTTTTCCTCTGTTTCGATCGAATCTAGAGCTTAAGCGTAGAGCAGTTTACCGCAACCCCGGGTCTTTGTCACACCGGGGCGGTGCGGAGAAGCGTCAGGTAAGGGTTATTCCCCGTTTTCCTGCTCCTCCAGTTGGTCCCTGAGGCCCCTGAGAGCGTCCCACCGGTCATCCAGCACCTCGTGGTGGTGGTCCGGATGCTCATTCAGATCGACTCCGCACTGGGGGCAGAGTCCTCGGCAATCGGGCTTGCATACGGGTTGCAGGGGGAGTGCCTCGACCAGGTTGTCACGCAGGAGGGCCTCCAGGTCGGCGAAGGCCCCGCCTTCGCACAGCGGATAGGTGTCCCCGCCTTCCTCCTCGCCGGCGATGATCTCGACCTTGCCGTTGGTCTGGTCGGGTTCGGGGGTCTTGTAGGGGAAGAAGACCACGGGGTCCACCTCAAGGTCCCTGTCGATGGGCTTCAGGCACCGGGTGCACTCCGCTCGGAAGGGGGCGCTGACGTGGGCGGTGAAGATCAACCCGTCCACCATGGATTCGAAGGATCCGGTGACGTGCACAGGGTCACCCTCCCTGATGCCCACCACCTTGTCGCCGATGCCGGTAGGGGCGGGAAAGTCCTGGTCGATCTGCTTGCTGCGCCCGGCCCTGGCGGCCACCTGGGCCACCGAAACGGCCCAGGGTGAATCCTCGGGTCTGCTCATCCCTTGCTTCCTTTTCCTATGCTCCGACGTGGCTCGCCGGGTCTCTTCCATGGCCTGGCCGGTATGCGGCCCTTGGCCCACGGTCCCTACTGCTGGTCGGGGTTCCCGCCCATGGTACGCGCGGCATCCTGCTCACGCTCGTGGAGAACCTCCAGCCCAACCCGCACATCCTGGCTGACCCTGTCGAGTTGGGTGCCGAGCTCCTGCATGACCTGGGAGGCGTACCCGTTGGCCCCCTGGACCAGCTTGTCCGCCTGGGCCTGGGCCTGGTCGATGATGACCTGGGCCTTCTGCTGGGCTATGGCCACCACGTTCTCCTGGCCGGCAAGGAACTGGGCCTGTTCCCCGGCCTCCTTGATGATCTCGGACGAACGGCTCTGAGCCGCCGAGATGGTGGCGTTGGCCTGGGTCTGCGCCGAATTCAGACGGCGCTCTGCCTCCCTCATCAGGGCGGAGGCCCGCTCCAACTGGACCGGGAGCATCTTCTTGAGCTCGTTCAGGTCATTGACGAGCTCCTCCCTGTCCACCTTGACCATGCCCGGGGTGAGCAGGGGGGCCTTTGCCTCGTCCAGCATGATCTGGACCCGGTCGATGATGTCGTAGACGGTTGTGAATTCGGCGCGGGGTTCGCTCGCCTGGTCCTCGCGCAGGTCGGGCAGGTCATCCACGTTCATGCCCTGCTGAGACTGGTTCATCCAGGTGGAATCGTCGATGGGCTGGGCGCTTTGACCGGTCTGGTCGCTCGGGTCGGTCTGGTCGCCGCCGCGGAAGGCGAAGGTGCCTTCCGCCCGGTCGGGGCCGGTGCCCTCGCTTCCAAGCATGTCTGTATCCTCAACCATTTTCGGCTCTCTCCATTTTCAATATGGTGGTCAGTTTTTGCACTACGCTGTCAGGCACCATGCCGTCGATGCTGCCGCCATGCCGGGCGACATCCTTGACGATGGTGCTGGAAATATGCTCCCGGAGCGGATCAGCAGGAAGGAAGAGGGTTTCCACACCCGCCAGATCGCGATTGACCAGGGCCATACCCAGTTCGGCCTCGTAGTCCCCGTTCTGCCGAAGCCCCTTGACGATGACCGAGGCGCCGACCTGCAGACAGTAGTCTGTAATCAGGCCCGTGGTCGAAGCCACCGTAATCTGCGGGTACCCGTCCGCGTCCAGGGCCTGGCGGATCATCTCCACCCGTTCCTGCTCGCCGAAGAGGGGGGTCTTGGCGGAATTGACGGCCACTACGACGTGGACGGTATCGAAGAAGGATGCACAACGCTCTATTACATCCAGGTGCCCTGAGGTGACTGGATCGTACGATCCGGGGCATACGGCTATAGTCATGCCTCCAGATTAGCGCCCCGGCTGGAACCGCCGGGATCCAGTGGCTTGCCGCAGGCCCGGCCTGCCTCTTCTCAGCCCTGGGATGGCACCTATTGTTGGGGTTCTTCCGAGCGGTTATCATGGTGATATGACTGCTTTTGAGACCTTATTGCATCCCTCTTCATCACTGAATGGTCCGGATCCCATCCTGGATCAGGACCCGGTCTCACCCCTCTCCGATCCGGACCAGGGTGCAGGCACAGCCGTTCTGGACAGGCCCGAGACCGAAACCCGGGAGGAGACCCAGCGTAGCGATCAGGGTGATGCCGACAGGTTCGCCCACTACGTATCCAAGGAGCGCATCGCCGAATCCAAGCTGACGGGCCGGCCGGTTGTCGCGCTCTGCGGCAAGGTCTGGGTTCCCAAGCATGACCCCTCCCAGTATCCCGTCTGCCCGGATTGCCGGCGCATCTACGAAGAGATGACCGGCGGCAGGAAGTAGGTCGATTCCGAAGTCCGTCAGCCGTCAGGCAAGAGGCGCGGGTCGTCTGTTCGGTGGTCAGTCTTTGGATATCAGGTCGATCTGGTCCAGTTCCTCCTGGGTGAAGGTCGTATTGGCGGTCGCCTTGAGGTTGTCCAGAAGCTGTTCGGGCTTGGAGGCCCCAATCAGCACCGTGGTCACGGCCGGGTCGCGCAGAAGCCAGGCCAGGGCCATCTCGGCCAGGGTCTGCCCGCGTTGACGGGCCAGGTCGTTCAACCTGCCGATCTGATCCAGGCGCCGGGGGGTCAATGCGGACTCGTGGAGGAATCGTCCGTCGGCCCTGATTCGGCTGTCTTCGGGAATGCCATGCAGATACCGGTCGGTCAGGAGGCCCTGGGCCAGGGGGCTGAAAGCGATGATGCCCTTGCCCAGCTCTTGCGAGGTCTCCCTGAGCCCGTTGTGCTCGATGGTCCGGTCGAATATGGAGTACCGGTTCTGGTTGATGATGAAGGGGACATGGAGTTCGTCCAGTATCGCGCTCGCCTGTCGCAGGGTGGGGCCGTCGTAGTTGGAGAGGCCCACATAGAGCGCCTTCCCGCTTGATACGGCCTGGGCCAGGGCCCCCATGGTCTCTTCCAAGGGGGTGTCGGGGTCGGGGCGGTGATGATAGAAGATATCGACGTAGTCCAGACCGAGACGTTCCAGGCTTTGGTCCAGGCTTGACAGGAGATACTTGCGCGACCCGAAATCCCCGTACGGACCGGGCCACATGGAGTATCCGGCCTTGGTCGAGATGACCAGTTCCTGGCGGTGGTGGGTGAAATACCTCTTGAGAATCCTGCCGGTATTGCGCTCGGCTGCGCCGGGTTCGGGCCCATAGTTGTTGGCCAGGTCGAAGTGGGTGATGCCATGGTCAAAGGCCGTGAAGCAGAGGTCCCGCATCCGTTCGAAGGGGGTGCTGTCGCCGAAGTTGTGCCAGAACCCGAGTGATATGGGAGGCAACCTGAGGCCGCTGGACCCGCAATGAGGGTAGTCCATGGCCTGGTACCGGTCGGGTGATGGGATGTATGAACCGTCTTGGTATGGCATTGCAGATCCCTCCTATATCGTTTATATCGTTTCGATGGTGGTCGGCAGGATGGGTTCCCCCCGCATCAGGCTGAGGGCCCCGATGGGCAACTCGTCCAGGGCTCTGGCCCGGTGGTCCCTGGCTTTGAGCACGGCCTGGCCGCCCTGGTACTCCTCGTTGATGGAGCCGTGGTCCACGTAGGTGACCAGAAGGTCGCGCCAGTCCGGCTCGGGGTTGAATCCGGCGAGTGCCTCCTCGGTCCCGGATATGACGTGCTCCGCGTTGGCCAGGTTGTATTCGTATGACCGGTAGGCCAGCTTCCGTCCCGGAACCGAGGCCTTTCCGACGGACTTCTTGGCTACAGCCTGCATGGCTCCGGACGAGTTCTCCCGCTCGGTGAGCTTGTAGACCATGGCGCAGGTGGGGGATCCGGACCCGGTGACCAGCATGGTGCCCACCCCGTATGAGTCGACCGGTGCCGTCTGGAGGGAGGCTATGGCGTATTCGTCCAGGTCATTGGTGACGGTGATGGTGGCCTTGGTGGCCCCCAGGGCGTCCAGCTGGTGTCTGACCCTCTGGGCCAGGGAGCCCAGGTCGCCGGAGTCTATCCTGACCCCGCCCAGGTCGGGACCGGCCACCTCCACGGCCGTCCTTACCGCCTCGTCGATGGAGTAGGTGTCCGTCAGGAGGGTGGTGTTCCTGCCCAGGGCATTGATCTGCGCCACGAAGGCGTCGCGTTCCTTGTCGTGCAGCAGCGTGAATGAGTGGGCGGCCGTGCCGATGGCCTTGAATCCGTAGCGTTGGGCGGCCAGGAGGTTGGACGTGCCCTGGAAGCCTCCGACAACGGCGGCCCTGGCGGCGGCCACGGCAGCGCACTCGTTGGCCCTCCGGGCGCCCATGTCCATGCAAGGCCTTCCCTTGGCTGCCGAAACCATGCGGGAGGCTGCCGAAGCCACGGCCGAGTCATAGTTCAGGATGGAAAGGATGATGGTCTCCAGGAGGGTGCACTCGCCGAATCCTCCCTCGACTTGGAGAACGGGGGAGTCGGGGAAGAAAATCTCGCCCTCCCTGTACCCCCGGATGGTGCCGGTGAACCGGAAGTTCTCCAACCACTTGATGGTTGCGGGGCTTACGATCCTCCGGTCGGAGAGGAACCGGAGTTCTTCCTCGGTGGGGCGGAAGTGCTCGATGGCATCCAGGATTCTTCCCGTGCCCGCAACCACCCCGTAGCGCCGCCCCTCGGGGAGGTGGCGGGTATAGACCTCGAAGACCGACCGACGGTTGGCCGTGCCGTCCTGGAGGGCGGCGTCCAGCATTGTGTACTCGTACATGTCGGTCATCAGGGCCGTGGATGTCCGGTCGGATTCGTTCATATCATCCTCGTTTTGCGGTTCCGGTGCTTGCTGTGTTGCCCCATAGTCTAGTCCCCTCATTGCTCATGTCGGGGTAGGGGAGGCGGACGTTTCGTCCTCCGGTACGACCGCCGGGATATGCTGGTCCCCATGAGATACCTTGTAGCTGTCTATCGCTTCCTTATTGCCTTCTTCTGCCTGGCGGGCACCCATGAGGCCTGGCTTCTGGGCATCGGAAACCACTGGGTCTACTTTACTTTTCAGACCAATATGGCCCTGGGCCTGCTCATGATCTGGGCCGGGGCAGCCAGCCTCCTCAACGGGAAACAGCCTCCGGCCTGGCTCAAGGGATGCCTGACCCTCTACATCGTGATAACCGGCCTGGTGGCCGCATTGATTCTGGGCCTGAACTCCTCGTCCTACCTGTTGGTGATGGGAATCAGGACCTCCTACATGGTCCATGTCATCACCCCGATCATGGCCGTGGTCGACTTCATCCTCTTCGACCCCCACCGTCGCTTCAAATGGCACTATGTGCTGACCTGGCTGATCTACTTCCCCATCTACCTGGCCTTTGTGCTGGTACGCGCGGCCATCTGGCCCCACTCCGGCCCGGAAGACGGCGGAAACCCCTATCCCTACGCCTTCATCGACCTGGGGAAGCTGGGCTGGGGGCAGCTGACCGTCAACGTCGCCGCATGTCTGGTGAGCTTCTTCATCCTTGGGCTGGTGCTCTTCCTGATTGACAGGATTCTTCCCCCCAAGACCCCTCTGACCGCCTCGTGATCCAGGTATAGGATTCCCCGGATAACCGGTTGCAAGTTTCAGGAAAGGATGCAGATAGATGGTGGCAATCAAGGACATGTTGGGTCATGGCGCCGTGGTGAGGCCGGATGGCAGGGCGGCCGATGAACTGCGCCAGGTCAGGATCACCCGTCACTGGACCGATGCCCCCGAGGGGTCTGTTCTGATTGAGTGCGGGAACACCAGGGTCATGTGCACGGCATCCTTCACCCCCACCCTGCCCCGGTGGCGTAAGGACTCAGGGCTGGGCTGGGTCACGGCCGAGTATGCCATGCTGCCCAGGGCCACCTCGGAGCGCACGGCCCGTGAATCCGTCCGTGGCAAGGTGGGCGGACGCACCCAGGAGATATCCCGCCTGATTGGGCGTTGCCTGCGTGGGGTCGTCGACATGAAGGCCCTGGGGGAGAACCAGGTGCAGTTGGACTGCGACGTATTGCAGGCTGACGGAGGCACCCGTACCGCATCGGTTACCGGCGCCTATGTGGCCCTGGTTGACGCCCTGCGCTGGGCCCAGGACCACCATCACATCCGTAGTGCCGAGAAGGTCATCAAGGACAGGGTTTCGGCAGTGTCGGTGGGAATCATCGACGGCCACCCCGTGCTTGACCTCCCCTACATCGAAGACAGCCAGGCCATGACCGATATGAACGTGGCCATGACCGGTTCCGGCGACTTCATCGAGATACAGGGAACGGCGGAGCATCGTCCCTTCAGCAGGGCCGAACTCGACACGCTGCTGGAACTGGCCGCCAAGGGGAACAGGGAACTCCAGGCAGCCCAGGATGCCGCACTTGCCGCAAACTGATGCCTATAGTGATTGAGTTCGAGCGTAGACGGGCATTGCCTGAACCGTCCTCCGGTCGCCGCTGATTCCCCTGTGCCAGCCGGGGTGGCGGCCCTGGCGGCTGCGGACTGCGAACGCATAAGGAGGATCGATCATGGAGCAGACCAGACGGGTTGTCGTGGCTACCCACAACCAGGGCAAACTGGTCGAGATGCGTCGCATTCTGCAGTCCCTCCTGGGACGTGGGCAGACCGGGATCGAGCTCGTATCTGCTGCGGACCTGAACCTGCCCGACCCGGTTGAGACCGGGACCACGTTCGAATCCAACGCCCTGCTCAAGGCCAACCAGACGGCGGAACTCTCCGGTCTGCCCGCCCTTGCTGACGATTCCGGACTGGTTGTCGATGTCATGGGTGCGGCCCCCGGCATCCTCTCGGCCCGTTGGTGTGGTCGCCATGGAGATGATCAGGCCAACATCGACCTCCTGCTCAACCAGTTGTCCGACATACCCGATCAGGACCGGACGGCACGGTTCGTCTGCGCCGCTGCCCTGGTTGTTCCTGATGGACCGGAGTACCCGGGAGGGAATCGCCACACCGTGAGGCTGGGCGAGATGTCGGGCAGGATCATTCGCGCACCCAGGGGTGAAGATGGGTTCGGTTACGACCCGATTTTCGTCCCCGATGATCAGCCGGCCTCAGCCGACCGTCCCCTCACATCCGCCGAGATGACCCCCGAGCAGAAGAACCGCATCTCCCATAGGGGGAAGGCCCTGTCCGCCATCCTGCCGGTCCTGGTCGAGTGGGTTCTGGGGGATACCGGTGTCCAGGCCTGAATCCGATGCGGGAACGCCGGCCTTTGCCGGTGTTCTTGCCGGTGACGGAAGAACCCCCTCCTACAGGCGTTGGAACAGGCTGAACCTGGTTCTGCAGATACTGATCGTCCTCCTCCTGCTTGCTGCCCTTATATGCGTGGTTTGGATTCCCGCCGTCCAATACATGTCCCAACGTCGTTCAGCTGCGGAGGCGGAAAACGCCGCTTCCCGTATGGCTGCATGGCCCCAGGGCAGAATCAGGGCCGAGTATGCCAAGGCCAAGGCCTATAACCAGAGAATCGCGGCCTCGGGGCAGACCACCCTGGGCGAGGCGACCGACCCCTTCGCTCCGGGCAAGGGAGGCACCCTGTCACAGGAAGACAAGGCCTACCAATCCCTCCTTGAGGGGCCGGGGGGAATCATGGGGACCATTCGTATACCCCAGGTCTCCATCCACCTGCCCATCTATCACGGGACCTCCGAGGAGGTGCTCCAGGATGGGGTGGGGCATCTGTACGGCACCAGCCTGCCGGTTGGCGGAGCCTCCACCAATGTGGTCCTTTCGGGGCACAGGGGGCTGACCAACGCCCTCCTCTTCACCAGGCTGGATGAACTCAAGCCCGGTGACATCTTTTACATCGACAGCCTGGGCAGGACCATGGGTTACCGGATCAAGTCCGTGCATGTGATCGATCCGGAGGATGTGCACCTGTATAAGGTGGTGCCGGGCAAGGACCTGGTGACCCTGATGACCTGCACCCCCTATGGGGTCAATACGCAACGTCTGGTTCTGACCGCCGAGCGTCAGTCCATACCGGAGCCCATACCGGACCCGGGTGATGCGCCCAAGGATGGGCGTCTGCTGGGCCTGATGACGGGGTTGGGCCTGCTGGTGGTGGGGACCGTCTCGTCCGTCGTTGCCTTCAGATTCAGGCTGCCGCCACGGCACCGTCTGGGGGAATCCGCCGGGAAGGCCTGAGTCGTAGCGGCCTGAAGCAAATCCGGTGCGCGAGATGGGACTCGAACCCACACGTCCGAAGACACAGGAACCTAAATCCTGCGCGGCTACCATTACGCCACTCGCGCCCAAGGCCGCGGGTATGTGCGGATGCCCGCGAATACCCACGCCTATTCATAAATACCACAACGGTGGGATGGTTGTTTTGAGGAAGATACGGACACTATCCTCCAAAAAAAGTCCGACTATTTTCCGGGAAAACAAGAAAAAGTTAGTTATCCATGAATCTCGGCATGCCGGGAACCGGAGAGACCGGGCGCTTCATAGCGCATTTTTATTATCGACACGCCGCCATTTGTAAAAACCGAGAGTCAATCACCGGTCATGTAGCGTCCAATTATGTGGACCGAAGCAACGGGTTCACGCGTTGATCTCTGGTAATCGAGTACCGGGTCCGCTTCGGCGGTATCGGGCCGACCGATCAAGCGATTGGAATGGTCGACGGGAATCAGGGTGAAGGGGGTTGCGATGGGAATCAGCCATTGGAATGGGAATTCGCCAGTACGCAAGCGCGGCTTCAAGAGGCTGTCCTCCCTGTTCGCAGTGATTCTGGCGGTTTTCATGGTTCTGCCGCTCTCCCTCCAGTTCACCTCCCAACCCGCCAATGCCGAAACCGTGGACCACAAGCCCAAGCTCTTCCAGATGATGGCCTACAACGACCGTATCGATACCAATAACGACGAACTGCGCTACGACTTCGTACTGCGGCTGGCCCATGGCGATTTCGATCCGTTCTGTGTGCCGAACGGGAGCTACGACGACGGCAGCAAATGCCGGCTCTTTTTCGCATATCAGTACTGGGGCACGACCAGTCCGAGCGACTACGTGTCTGTTCGTTATCTGAACACCATGACGACCGGCAACGTCTCGGGTACGACGGGTGCGATTCAATGGGCCGCGAATAAGGATCAGTACTTTACGGTCCACAAGGTGATCAACTCGGGCGATTACGACTACCTGGCCATTTCCGTCGAGGCTGATGTCAACTTTGCCGATAACCTCGGTCAGCTGAACTCCGTCGGGAATTCGTACACGAGCGACTCCGGATACGCGCCCGGTGGCATCACCCAGGTTGAGCGGGTCTACGCCATCCTGACCAAGACGGCGGGACCTGCCAGTCTGGCCTGCGGCTGGGGTAGTTGGAACGGTGTCGGCGAGTGCGGCAATATGCCCACCGATCAGTTCGACGAAAACGGTGCCGCCAAGTACGGGTCCGCAATCAACAACATCATGTATGGGGTTGACCTCCTGCGTAAACCCGATGGGAGTTACTACACCTATCAGCTCTACCAGCAGCGGTGCGCCGATCCGGGAAACCAAACGACGCACTACTGCAATGGTCCGGTCGCCTTCATCGGTTGGGATGGTTACCCGTTGCTCTGGAGTCAGAACCAGGCCAATTGGGGCCTGGTGACCGATTTCGGATTTGATCGGGCCTCCTTCGGATGGAACTGGAACGCCGCCAACAGTATCGGGTTCTACAACGATGGCAAGACGGAATATGCCATTCCGCCGGGCGTGGCCCCGGCCAATTCGTTCTTCGTTTACTGGTACAACTCCGCGAACGATACCGCTTATACAACGCAACAACCCGACGGAACCTGGGCATCGTGGATGTCCATGTCGAACTGCTCCAGGAATGCCAGCTTCTACTACCAATGGCTGGGTTTGAAAAACAACAAGTGGGTTCCGGTTGATTCCCTGACGCCCCATGCGGTCAGGGTGGACCAGAACCCGGTGACCAACGACTCGGGCAATGAGGGGAATTTCTCCATGGCCAGCTCGGCCTTCAACTCCATAACCGCGCTGAGCGGTAATGGTGGCCTTGCGAACCGGCCCAACAGGCTCTTCCTGGATCGTTCCACGTCCCCGGCACAGGGATACACCCTGGATACCGCCGGTGGCAAGGTGACGGTCAATGATGGCTCCATCAACTTCGCCAAGGCCAAGGAGGACCAGGGACTGGACGGGTACTTCAAGCTGGTCACCTGGCCCATCACCACCAACCAACCTGATGCCACCAAGCCGGCGACCGATCCCGCCAATTCGGATGACTCCCTCCTGCAGGGGTGCATGGCCTCCCTGAACACCACCTACAAGGGATCCAATGCCGCTCAACGCATCCAGCAGGCCAAGGCGGCCCAGAATCCGCTCTACGACCAGCCGGATGGAGCCAAGGGAATCACGGATTCCATGAGCCAGGACCAGATCAACGATGTGATATCCAAGGGTTGGACCATCGACACGGCCTTCTACCGCTATGATGTTCCACGCCCTCAGGATCCGACAATCAACTCGATTGGTGGAAAGGCGATCGGCAAGGACAACCCGGTTGCCTACTCCTCCACCCTGTCTCCTGTCGTATCCGGTACCTGTACCCCCGGCAACAGGGTCACCCTCTTCGGTGAGGACCCCGCACATCCCATCAAGGATACTGGTACGAATCCCGACCCGGACAACCGTGATACGGCCGGTGTGAATCTGGGTGAGACCATCTGCGGTTCGGACGGTACATGGAGCATCACCGATGCCAACACGGCATATGGCGGTCAGAGTCCGGCCGTGCCGCCCAACGCGGACGGTGGCACCCGCCGATACCATGCCTGGCAGACCGAGCTGTCGACCAGCTACGACATGACATCCGGGTTCACCAACATCGCCAAGGCTGTCTTCCAGACCAAGCCCGAACAGGCGCCGACGGTTGATGCGGTGTCGGTGCCCCACACCAAGCGCGACGAGAGCATAGGAACCACGGCCCTTCCGCAGGGCTCGCAGGTCAAGGTATCCGGCACGGTTTCGCCCGCTTACCTGAAGAACCCCTCCGACAGCCTCTCAAGGGACTCCACGCTGACGGTGACCATGACACCGTCCGGAGGAGCAGGGTTCAACCGGGAGTCCACCCTGGCCGTGTCCGCTCAGGGTACGTTCACCACAGGAGGTGCCAGGAGCAGCTCCCCGGCGGTCATGTCCGGCTCAACCCTGACGGTGACCCGGCCGAGCGCCTCCCAGCCATGGAAGTGGTCCCTGACCATGGAACCGAGCGTCTTCCTGGCGAACATGGATGGGTCCGAGTCCAGCCAGACCTACCAGTTCCAGGCCTTCCTGACCAATCAGGCCGGAACCGCCTCACCGCGCGGAGCCCAGACCTTCCTGGTCGATATGACACCGACCGAGACCACAATCACCAAAGCCAACTCGCACCAGGTATCCGGTAAGGCTTACATAGCCGGTCATGGGAACATACCCGAACGCGATGCCTCCCTGAAGGTCACCTGGCCGGATGGAAGCACCGATACTGCAACCACCGACGCAAGCGGCTCCTGGAACGTACGGGCCCCAGCCGGTCTTTCCTCGGGGGATGTGTCGGTGACCCTGACCGATACCGCCGGTAACGAGTCTGGCCGTTTCGAAAGGCACATCGGGCTTGTGCCCCCTGTGCAACGGCTGCCCTTCACGGGTGGCGGACCCCGCCTGATCCTCCTGATCGTGGCGGCCATAATCCTGGCTCTGACAGCCTGCCTGGCTATCTGGGTCCGGCAACGACGAGGTTTCGGTCGGCTGGTTTCATGACCGGTCGGACTTCCAGCCAAGAAAAATGTGAAGAGTCAATAAGTAAGGAGAAGATGATGGGTGTACATAGTCAACTTCGTCGGGGGCTTTCCCTGGCGACAGCCGTGGCTGCCCTCCTGGGGGTGTCCCTGGTTGGGGTGGGGTCGGCCAGCGCCGATACCACGGTCGATGTGAGTGCCAACGACGGTCAGATAACGTTGAAGAACGCCGTTGCCGGGCACAAGTATGCGGCGGTCGAGATCGCCACCTACCAGGATGCCACGGTCAACGGTGACAACAAGGTGAGCAACATTTCAATCGCGACCGTTCCGGATCTCGTGGCGGATGCCGAAGCCGCCCTCGCCGAGGCCAGAGGTGGAGCGACTTCTGACCCGGCCTATGCCAACAACCCTGTAGGCGAGGTGGCCAGCAAGTGGTTGGGCTATGCCTCCCCGGGCAGCGAGGACACGGTATCGAATTCGGGTTCGGCTGCAGATGCCTGGGGCCGTGACGGCAAGCTTCGTCAGTTTGTCACCGCCCTAGCCAAGACATCGACCTTCACCACCAAGGTGACGGGGTCGACCGCCACGGTTACTCCTGCCGCCGATGGGGATGCCAGCCTGTCCAGCCTTCCCGAAGGCCTGTATATCATCTCCGATGTCACTAATGTTCAGGGAAGCACCAACACGCGTATCAACTCGATCCCCATGCTGGTGGGTACCACCGTCGGCCCCGAACACATCACCGACTTCGTTGACGGCATGCCTGTGGGAACCATCAACATCAAGGATGATGAAAACAGCATCTCCAAGGAGCTCATCCAGACTGATGCCGACCGCGGTGCCTCGGTCTCAATCGGTGACTACCTCCACTATCGCCTGACCCTGAAGGTTCCTCTGACCACAGGATTCAACCCGGATACCTTCGTGTACAAGGTCACTGATACCCCTGGCAAGGGATTGGACTTCGTCAGCGACGAAGCCCATCCTGTTGTGGTGAAGGCCAGGTCCGGGAGCGATGCCGCGGCAACGGCCCAGGATGCCGCAAGTTACATAGTCACCCCTGGCACTCCGACCGATGGCGCCACCGGAGTGGAGTTCGATCTGACCAAACTGGTCGTGAACAACGATCCGGCCACCAGGCTGACCTGGAAGGACCCCATCACCATTGATTACTACATGCGAGTCAATGATTCCGCCCAGGCCGGTAAGCTCTCCAATTCGGCAAAGCTGACCTTCTCGAACCAGCCCGGTGGCGGGTCGACCGGAACCATCGTCACGCCCGACACTCCGACCAATGCGGCCTACTTCTACAACTTCAAGATCCGTAAGGTCGCCAAGAGCGATGGTGCGGCTCTGACTGATGCCGAGTTCTCCGTGACCCGGTCGGACGGCACCGCTCCGCTCTGGTTCAACGAGCAGAGTGCAGGCAAGTACATGCTCGCCATGAACCAATCCGCACCGGCAACGGGGCAGAACCAGACGACCGTCCTCAAGACCGACAATACGGGCACCCTGTCCGTCGATGGTCTCAGTGCCGGCAAGTACAGCGTTGCAGAGACCAAGCAGCCTGACGGTTACTCGTCGGCCTTCAAGCCTACGTTCAATGTCGATATCGTCCTGGAGAAGACGGGCAGCAAGCCCGATGCAAGCAAGCCCGTCATCACCAACGAGGCGGATACCTGGGGACTCGTCGCTGCTACGACCACCAACCAGGCCCAGGTCAGCCAGCCTGTCTATGATGCCAACCACGTCCTGACGTCGCCCTGGTCGCAGGGCTTCCCCAACGCAATCACCATCAACAACGTCAAGTCCATTTCCCAGCTGCCTCTTACCGGTGGTGCCGGAATCATCCTGGCGGTCCTGCTCGCCCTGGTGCTGGCAGGTGCGGCAGGTGTGCTGATTGTTGTGAGGAACCGCACCAACAAGATGCGAGTCTGAGGTGAGCCGGTAAGGTAAGCCGCGGTTTCGCAGGTCCGGTGCCGAAGAGGTAATCACCTCTTCGGCACCGGACCTTTATGTATGCAGGCTCTTCATGGGAAAGGCGGGGGCATGGTAAGGGGCGACCCTTCGCGGGTACAGGAGGACATGCGCGGCTCGGAATAGGCGGAAGAGTGGTGTTGCCAAATAGGCGGAAAAGGAAGAGAGCCACTTGACAGAATCGAACTGTCGACCTTCTCATTACGAGTGAGACGCTCTGCCAACTGAGCTAAAGTGGCCTTTCGCCATCCCCTGCGAGGACAGCGCAACCAATGATACATGATGACCGGGATAAAAACGCCCTCTGACGGTTCGTAACGACGGGTGCGGTGTACAAGCTTATTGACACAATGGGGGTATGGATCTCGACGATTTCTATGCCATCATTCCCGCCGGGGGAGTGGGTACCAGGCTCTGGCCGCTCAGCCGCCAGGCCCGCCCCAAGTTCCTTTATGACCTCCTGGGGTCGGGAAGGACCATGATCCAGGGTACCTTCGACCGTCTGGCAGGCATCTGCGGGGAGGGCCACGTGGTGGTCTCTACCGGGCAGAGGCATGTGGACCAGGTCCGCCAGCAGCTTCCCAAGCTTGGCGATGAGGCCGTTTTCGCCGAGCCTGTGCCCAGGGACTCAACAGCGGCCATCGCCCTGGCCACTGCCGTTCTGTCCCGACGGCACGGGGACCGGATAGTGGTCGGATCCTTCGCGGCCGATCACGTGATTCGCGATGACCGGGCCTTCGGTCGTTCCGTCAGACAGGCCGTGGCCGCAGCCCGAGCCGGGTATGTGACCACGATCGGCATCGCGGCCTCAAGGCCCTCCACGGCTTTCGGATATATCCACCAGGGGCCTTCCCTGGCCGACGAGATTCCCGATGCCCCTGATGCCCACCTGGTCAGCGAGTTTGTCGAGAAGCCCGATGCATCGACGGCGCAGGCCTACCTGTCCACGGGTGAGTACCGCTGGAATGCGGGCATGTTCGTCATGAGGGCCGATGTTGTTCTGGGTTGTCTGAAACGGTACCTGCCCGAACTTCATTCCAGCATCATGGCCATTGCCGAGGCCTGGGACCGGGGTGCCGATGAGCGTCAGGAGGCCATGGAGCAGTACTGGCCGGGCATTCAGAAGATCGCCTTCGACTATGCCGTGGCCGAGCCCCTCTCGACTGCCGGAGGGGTTGCCATGGTCCCCGGCGGCTTCGACTGGGATGACATCGGCGACTTCAACTCCGTGGCCGGCCTCCTACCCTCATCGGGTAGGCGCAACATCAAGATTCTCGGCGACTCCGACCAGGTGGTCTCCCTGGACTCCGGTGGCGACATGGTCGTGCCCGACGGGGGACGCACCATCGCCCTCCTGGGAGTGGACGACATGATTGTCGTCGATACCCCGGATGCCCTCCTGGTGGCTCCCAGGGCCCGAAGTCAGGAGGTCAAGGACATGGTGGGCAAACTCTCCCAGTATGGGCGTGACGACATCCTCTGAGGGTCGCCCAGAGCCGGACACTCCGTATCCGCAACCGCCGATTCACCGCCGGACCACCTGGGTGATTGGCGGTTTTTGTTGTCTTCTGTCCGCTTTTGTGAGTAGCTTGGTAGGAGACCCAAGCCTGGGTGGGTGCTGGCGGAGATCGGTTCCCATGTCGGGCATGCAGTCACGAAAGGACCTATAGAACATGGCCATCAATCCTCCAGTAGATGCGACGCAGACCAAGGCCTGGGCGGCCTTGCAGGATCACTTCCAGTCCTTGCAGGACGAAGGCATCGACCTGCGCGCCTGGTTCGCGAACGACCCCCAGCGCACCGAGAAGCTGAGTTTCGAGGCCGGGGACCTCCACTTCGATCTTTCCAAGAACCTGATTCAGCCCGAGACCCTCTCCCTCCTGGCCCAGCTGGGCAGGGAGGTCAAGCTTGACGAGCGCATCGAGAGCATGTTCAAGGGCGAGCACATCAACAACACCGAGGACCGGGCCGTGCTCCACACCGCCCTGCGTATGCCCGAGGAGGACCGGGGCAGCCTGGTCGTCGACGGCCAGGATGTGGTCGGCGACGTGCGCGACACCCTGAAGCGGATCTACGCCTTCGCGGACCAGGTTCGCTCCGGTGAATGGACCGGTGTGTCCGGCAAGAGGATCACCACCGTGGTCAACATCGGCATCGGTGGTTCCGACCTGGGGCCGGTCATGGCCTATGAGGCCCTGAAGCCTTACGCCGACGCTGGCATCTCCGCCCGCTACGTCTCCAACATCGACCCCAACGACCTGGCCGAGAAGACCCGCGACCTGGATCCGGAGACCACCCTCTTCATCATCGTCTCCAAGACCTTCACCACCCTTGAGACCCTGACCAATGCCCGCCAGGCCCGTTCCTGGCTCCTGGACCACCTCAAGGCCCAGGGTGCCGTCGACGGTTCCGACGCCCAGTCGGCCGAGGCCATCCGCAAGCACTTCATCGCCGTCTCCACGGCTCTTGACAAGGTCGAGGACTTCGGCATCGATCCGACCAACGCCTTTGGCTTCTGGAACTGGGTCGGTGGCCGCTATTCGGTCGACTCCGCCGTGGGCACCTCCCTGGCCATCACCATCGGACCCGAGCGGTTCGAGGAGTTCCTGGCCGGGTTCAACGCCATCGATCGCTACTTCCGCGACACCCCCCTGGAAGAGAACGTCGTGGCCCTGATGGGTCTGCTCAATGTCTGGTATGTGAACTTCTTCGGGGCCCACTCCCATGCGGTGCTGCCCTATGACCAGTACCTGCACCGCTTCCCGGCCTATCTGCAGCAGCTGACCATGGAGTCCAACGGAAAGTCCGTCCGCTGGGACGGCACCCCCGTCACCTCAATGACCGGCGAGATCTTCTGGGGCGAGCCGGGTACCAATGGCCAGCACGCCTTCTACCAGCTGATTCATCAGGGCACCAGGCTGATTCCGGCCGACTTCATCGCCTTCGCCAACACCCCCAACCCGGCCAAGGATGAGGACCAGGATGTCCACGAGCTCTTCCTGGCCAACTACTTCGCCCAGACCAAGGCCCTGGCCTTCGGCAAGACCGCCGATGAGGTCCGCGCGGAGGGTACCGACGAGTCCATCGTGCCGGCACGTGTCTTCACCGGGAACAGGCCCACCACCTCCATCCTCGGTGATGACCTGACCCCGCGCTCCCTGGGTGAGCTGATCGCCCTCTACGAGCACATCACCCTGACCGAGGGGACCGTCTGGGGCGTTGACTCCTTCGACCAGTGGGGCGTTGAGCTCGGCAAGAAGCTGGCCAAGGAAATCACCCCGGCCATCTCCCAGGACGACCAGGCCCTGGCCGCCCAGGACCAGTCCACCCGCTCCCTGATCGAGTTCTACAGGGCCCACCGCCACTGATCCATCCGGTAGGGTCCAAAGGGTCCCGACCTGGTGTATCATTGAACAGTTGCAATGCCGGAGGGGGAGTTGCCGCATAGGCTCCCCCTCCTTCTGGGTCCAGCCGGTCAAGACCGGCGGATCGGCATCCCCCGACGGCAGACCGTTGGGTTGAGAACGGCTCCCTGCCGCCGAACGTGGGAGAGAGCCCGGAACATGGGTCGGTGTGCGGCGGCCATGGAGGAACAGCATGAACGCCATTCAGGAATTTGATGCCAGCCACATGAAGCCCGCGGAGGAGATCCCGGACTTCCGCCCCGGCGATACCGTCGAGGTCAATGTGAACATCAAGGAAGGCAACAACACCCGTATCCAGGCCTTCACCGGCGTGGTGATCGCCCGTCAGGGTGCAGGTGTGCGCGAGACCATCATGGTCCGCAAGGTCAGCTTCGGTGTGGGTGTGGAGCGTCGCTTCCCCCTGCACTCCCCGCAGATCGATTCCATCAAGGTCCTGCGTCGTGGTCGTGTCCGCCGCGCCAAGCTCTACTACCTGCGTAACCTGCACGGCAAGGCCGCACGTATCGTTGAGCGTCGCGACAACAAGGCCGAGACCAAGTAGTTTCATCCTTGCCGACCCGGAGGCCATTCAGGTCCCCGGGTCTTTCTTTTCCCGACTAGAGTTTGCAGTGGAGACCCTTCCTGGTGGGTGGTGCAGCAGGTGGGGGCAGGCGGTATCGGGCCGGATTTCAGATGCCTCAAGCAGAAGGAGCGAGCATGTTGGTTCTCCCCAGTCAGGTGGTATCAGGATGAACGCGGAACCCAGGCACGGGTCCAAGGTGCCCTTCGGAACTTCGGTCCGCGATATCGCCACCAGCTTCGGTGATCGCGACCCCTTACCGGAAGATGATCCCGCACCATATGAGCGCCCGGCATCGGGAGGGGAGCCAGGGTCCTCCAATGAGGTCAAAGCCCTGATTCAGGTCGTGGTCGACATAGTGTCGGTGCTGGCTGTTGTGGCCTTTTGCAGACTCTTCGTCATGGCCCCCTTCGTCATTCCCTCCGGTTCCATGGAGAACACGCTGGGCATCAATGACCGAATCCTGACCACCAACGGCATCACCAGGGGTATGGCCAAGCCCCGCAGGGGGGATGTCATCGTCTTCACCGACCCCGGCAACTGGCTGGACAACTCTTCGCAGGTCGGGCAGAAGAGCGATTACCTGGTCAAGCGGCTTATCGGCATGCCAGGCGATACGGTGGCCTGCAAGGGGAGCGGGTACCCCGTAACGGTCAACGGTGTGGCCCTGGATGAGCATTCCTATCTTCGCCCGGGTGTCCAGCCGAGTGGTTTCCCCTTCGAGGTCACGGTCAAGGCGGACCATGTCTTCGTCATGGGCGATAACCGCTCTAACTCGGCCGATTCCCGCTATCATCTCGATGATTCGAACGGTGGTCAAGTGCCCATGGAGAACATCAAGGGGACTGCCATGGTGACCTACTTCCCCTTCGGCAGCTGGAAATTCCTGAACAATCGGCATTCCGTCTTCGACGCGGTTCCCGACAGGCAACCCAGGTAGGGACGGCGGATGCATCCCATACCCACCCTGGCCCTTGAGTCGGAACTTGCGGCAGGGGGAGCGGACTTCGTTTTTGGGCTGGATGAGGTGGGGCGCGGAGCCTTGGCCGGCCCGGTCATGGTCGGTGTCGTGGCCTTGAAATCCGCGGATCTTCCCAGATTGAAGGTGCCTGCCGGGGTGGCTGATTCGAAGATGCTGACCGCCGCCCGTCGGGAGGCCATCCATCTTGATCTTGAGAACTGGGCCGAGGCCTGGGCCGTCGGGTCCTGTTCGAATCATGAAGTCGACGAGTGGGGCATCACGCATGCCCTGGGCATCGCCGCCCTACGCGCCCTGGCTGATGTCGAAGCGCGGCTTGACCTGGGGCCGGACTCCTTCCCGGCGGCCATTCTGGACGGTACCAGCGACTTTATAACCAAGGCCGCCGACAGCTTTGACGCCCCGACCCTACCCCTCCTGCCGACCGTCACCACGAAGGTCAAAGGTGATGTATCCTGCGCCACGGTGGCAAGTGCGGCCGTCATCGCCAAGGTGACCAGGGACCGGCTCATGGTTCGCCTGGCCCAGGAGCGGGCCGACGTGGCCCCCTACCACTGGGAGAAGAACAAGGGGTACGGTTCCGCCGAGCACATTGAAGCCATCAGGCAGCATGGCCCCTCCGACCTCCACCGTGTCAGTTGGCACCTGACGGGGTGACTCAGGTCTCGGCCGGTGATCCTCCCCTCTCCGGGCTATGATCGGAGCAGTCGGTACGGGTTTCGGGAAGAAGGATATATGCCTCCAGGCAGCAGGGAGCGGCGTCGTTCCGGCCGCCCGTCCATGGTTGAAGTGGCCCGGTTGGCCGGAGTCTCCCATCAGACCGTTTCGCGTGTCATCAACAAGTCCAAGGACGTTTCCGAGCCGACCCGCCTCAAAGTGGAAGCGGCCATACGGCAGCTGGGGTACCGACCCAGCAACTCGGCCAGGGCCCTGGCCTCCAGCCACAGCAGGACCATAGGCCTGGTGGCGGGTGGGGTCAGTCTCTATGGTCCTGTTTCCACCATCACCGCCATCGAGACGGTCGCGCGTTCGCATGGGCTCTTCATGTCGGTCATGATGGTCGACGAAGCCACCTGCACCCAGCAGGGATTCCAGGAACTGTGTGGGACCTTCCTGGAGCAGAACGTCGATGCCTTCATCTTCATCACGCCCACCGACACCATGTTCCAGGCGGCCTGCCAGGTGAATGTGACCCAGCCCAGGGTCATCGTCACCTCCACCCACGGAGGTATGGGCATTGAGGAGGCCCTGAGTCATAATCTCGGCTCCGACCGGGTGGCCTTGACGGGAATCGACCAGTGGGGGGCCATCCAGCAGGTGGTCAGGCAGCTGGTGCAACTGGGGCACCGTCGGGTGCTCTACATGGCCGGACCGCCTGAATGGCGTGACGCCTCGACCCGTCTGGCCTCCTGGTGGAAGGCCTGTGCCCGATATCACGTCAAGACAGCCGTGGTTCACGCGCGCAGCTGGGAATCCGCGGAGTCGTACACCCTGATGAACCACCTGATCGACGAACGGGGTATGACCGGGCGGTCCATGCCGACCGCAGTGGTCACCGCCAATGACAATCAGGCCGTGGGTGTGGCCAGGTCCCTTCAGGAGCACGGCATCCGTATTCCGCAGGACGTGAGTCTGGCCGGATTCGATGACATCCCCACTGTCGACAACCTGAATCCGCCCCTCTCGACCGTACGTCCCCGATTCGAAGAGTTGGGAACGGCGACCATGCGCCAGCTCCTGGCCATGTTGCACCAGGGCAGGCCGGTCGATTTTCCGGTCACCAGGCACGGTGTGGGCCTCATCCAGGCTGATGTGGTACCCCGCAGATCCCTGGGCCGGGCCGTCCGGCGTTCCTGACGACGCCTGACATCACCACGCTTGCCGGAAAAGGCGATCGCTACTATGCTGTTCACTAGGCAATGTGAGCGTTAACAGTCCTTGTTTTCAGACTGCGATGAGTCTGAAGGACCAGGGGCGGCCAGCAAAGGAGCGGACCATGGAAACGAACACCGACCGGCACTTCGCTGAGGAAATCGAGGCCGGGAGGACCTCCCTGGGTATCGAGCTGGGCTCGACCAGAATCAAGGCCATACTGATCGACCAGGATTACCACACCCTGGCCGACGGCGATTTTGCCTGGGAGAACCAGCTCAAGGACGGCCTGTGGACCTACTCCCTGGAGCAGGTCTGGGAAGGACTTCAAGGTGCCTATGCCGCCCTGGCCTCCCGCGTCAGGGAACGCTACTGTGTGCCGCTGACCCGTATCGGAGCCATGGGATTTTCGGCCATGATGCACGGGTACCTGGCCTTCGATAAGGACGACCGGCTCCTGGTGCCCTTCCGCACCTGGAGGAACACGAACACCGGTCAGGCCCATGAGAGCCTTTCCCGGACATTCCAGGTCAACATCCCCGAGCGCTGGTCCATAGCCCACCTGTACCAGGCCGTTCTCGACCATGAGGAGCACGTGCCCGAGGTGGCCTTCATCACCACCCTGGCCGGCTATGTGCACTGGCAGCTCTCGGGGCGCAAGGTCCTTGGCATAGGTGATGCCTCGGGTATGTTCCCCATCGACTCGAACAATCACGGCTTCGACCAGGCCATGCTCGACACCTTCGACAGCCTGCCTGAGGTTGCCTCCCAGCCCTGGTCCATACGCGACCTCCTGCCCAGCCCCCTGGTGGCGGGGGAGGAGGCGGGGTCCCTGACCGAAGCAGGCGCCCGTCTGCTGGACCCGACGGGCACCCTGGCAGCAGGTTCGGTCATGGCTCCTCCCGAAGGAGATGCTGGCACCGGGATGGTGGCCACCAACTCCGTGCGGCCCAGGACGGGCAACGTCTCGGCCGGCACCTCGATTTTCGCCATGGTGGTTCTGGAACACCGGTTGGAACACCTGCACCCTGAAGTCGATCCGGTGGCCACCCCGGCCGGCGATCCTGCAGGCATGAGCCACGCCAACAACTTCACCTCCGACCTGAACGCCTGGGTGGGTCTCTTCCGCGACTTCGCCCAGGCCGGAGGATTGCGGATGAGCGATGACGAGCTGTACGGAACCCTCTTCAACCTGGCCCTCCAGGGCGACAAGGACGCCGGTGGCCTCATCAACTACTGCTTCTATTCCGGTGAGTTCCTGGCCGGCCTGGAAGAGGGGCGTCCGGTCTTCGCCCGGGGCCCCGAAAGTCATATGAACCTCGCCAATTTCATGCGGGCGCAGCTCTTCTCGGCCTTCTCCCCGGTCACGATCGGTATGGATGTGATGACCCGGCAGGAGGGGGTACAGGTGGATTCCCTGGTTGGGCATGGCGGCATCTTCGCCACTCCCAAGGTGGCGCAGAAGATTCTGGCTGCGGCTTTCGACACCCCCATCCGGGTCATGTCGACTGCTGCGGAAGGAGGGGCCTGGGGGATGGCTGTTCTGGCCGACTACCTGACCCACACCGACCAGACCCTGGCCGACTACCTGGATTCACGGGTCTTCGCCGACGTCGAATCGCGGGTGGAGAATCCCGACCCGGCGGATGTCGAAGGGTTCCGCACCTTCTTCGAACGTTTCTCCAGGTCCCTGCCCATCGAGCAGGCGGCAGTCAGGAGCATCCCTCTGGAGGGATGACCCATGACTCCATATATATACGTGACCATAATCAGCAATAGCAATAAGGAGCAACCATGGCAATGACAGATCCATTCCAGGGTAAGGAACTCTGGTTCGCAGTGGGTTCCCAGGACCTCTATGGTGAGGATACGCTGCGGCAGGTGGCCGTGCAGGCCGCCGACATAGCGCAGACCCTGAACGATTCCGGCAGAATTCCGGTCAGGTTGGTTCTCAAGCCGACCCTGAAGGACTCGGACTCCATCAGGAATTTCATGGTTGACGCCTCCTCCGACCCGGCCTGCATCGGCATTGTGGCCTGGATGCACACCTTCAGCCCTGCCAAGATGTGGATCCGTGGTCTGGAGCAGTTGAGGAAGCCCCTTCTCCAGCTGAATACGCAGCACCATGTCGAAATCCCCTGGGAGACCATCGACATGGACTTCATGAACCTGAATCAGTCGGCCCACGGTGACCGCGAGTTCGGGTACATCCTTACCCGTCTGGGCATTCCCCGCAAGATTGTCGTGGGGCACTACACCGATCCCGAGGTGGCGGAGCGAATCGGGACCTGGGCCCGGGCCTGCGCCGGCTGGGATGCCGCCAATTCCATGAAGGTCTGCCGGTGGGGCGACAACATGCGCGATGTGGCCGTGACCGAGGGCGACAAGACCGAGGCCGAACGCGTTTTCGGGGTCTCCGTCAACACCTGGCCGGTCAATGAGCTGGTGGCCCATGTGGAGGCCGTCAAGGATGACCAGGTCAAGGATCTGATCGAAGATTACAAGCGCAGCTACGATGTGGCCCCCGAACTCCTCGATTCCCGGTACGACTCCCTGGTGGTGGCCGCCCGGGAGGAGGCGGGTATGCGCAACATGCTCCAGGAGGTCGGGGCCACGGCGGCCGTCGACAACTTCCAGGACCTGGGTGCCCTGCACCAACTCCCCGGGGTCGGCGCCCAGCGGCTGATGGCCGACGGGTACGGATTCTCGGCAGAGGGGGATTGGAAGACCTCGGTTCTGGTCCGCATCGGCAACGTCATGGGGTATGGCCTCAAGGGTGGCTGCTCCCTGATGGAGGACTACTCCTATAACTTCGTGCCTGGTCAAGAGGAGATCATGGGTGCCCACATGCTGGAGGTCTCGCCGACCCTCCTGACCGAGGGCAGGCCCCGTCTGGAGATTCATCCGCTCTCCATCGGAGACCGGGAGGATCCCGTCCGTCTGGTCTTCACCGCCACCCCCTGCAAGGATGCGGTTGTGGTCTCCCTGTCCGACGTGCGGGAGCGCTTCCGTCTGGTCATGAACGTGGTGGATGTGGTTGAGCCCAGTGGCTCCCTGTCCAAGCTCCCCGTGGCCCGCGCCATCTGGAAGCCCCGGCCCTCCCTGAAGGTATCGGCCGAATGCTGGCTGCGAGCCGGTGCCGCCCATCACACCTGCATGACCACCACAGTTGGTCGTGAGGCTTGGGAGGACTTCGCCCGCATGGCCGGCGTGGAACTGGCTTCCATCGATGAGGACACCACAGCCGAGCGGTTTGGCAAGGACCTGGAACTCTCCGAGATGGTGCATCGTCTCGATAACAGGCAATAAATTGTTTCCATCGGATTTCGCCCTTATTCACCGTGTGCTTGCCGCTTGGATCTGCGGTCCGATAGTGGCAGTACAAGGAGAATGAGGGCGTTCTGCAAGTGCAGAGACATGTGACATACATTGCATCTATCCGTTTGCAAAGGTTAAGGCCGTGCACTAAGCTTCGATAGTGGTATTGGGTCATGTTTCGCGACGGCTCACTCGGAAGGGTTTTTCGGCTGGGGAATGGAATATGCCGGATAGGCCGCAGTGTTGTTGCGCACCGCTCCGTACCATCGCAAAATAGAAGGGATGCATGCATGCATACAGTAAAAACAAATGAAAGGCGAGGGCTTTCCAAGGTTCTCGGTCTGGCGGTGGCTGGTGCCACTCTGCTGGCCGGGCTGGTTGCCCTTCCCGTGACTCAGGCTTCGGCCTTTGATGCTGCGGACGACTTCGTCGAGGGTGCTCTTGACACGAGCAAGACCCCCCAGCTGACAGTCACGAAGTACCTGTCGGGCTCCAACGGAACCGCAGCCACCGGCTCGATTCTTGACAGGCCCACCGCCGGCGTTGGTACTCCTGCAAAGGACATCGTCTTCAACGTTCGTGAGGTCGTCCCTGAGAGCGGTAAGACCGTCGCCGACATCAACCCCACCGATGCCTCAACGTTCACTGATGCCCCCAGCGGTTTCTACGCAGCTGGTATAACCAACGGACAGGGTGTCATCGACTCCTGGTTCACGGCGGACGCCAGCGGTGCGCCCACCAGCACTCCCGTGACCTTCGCCTCCGGTCAGCACTACTATGTGATGACCGAGAATACGAATCCGGTTGTTTCTCCGGGCTTCAATGCAGCCAAGTACACTGAGTCCGCTCCTTCGTTCTTCGGACTGCCTTACAGGACCACCGATAACAGCACTCCGGGTGCTCCGGCTAAGAGCGGTTACATCTATCACCTGCATGTCTTCCCGAAGAACGTCAGCAAGGGCGGTCTGACCAAGACTGTCACTGGGGTCAAGAGGGGACAGAACTTAGTCTCCATTGCCCAGGCCGGCGATGTCATCTCCTACAGGGTCGAGCATAAGATCTACAACGAGAGCACTCCTGCCTATAAGGACCAGAAGCTGGATATCGCTGAGGTGAAAGGGCAGTTCGAGGATCTGCGCATCGCGGATCGAATGGGTACCTCTCTGAAGATGGATGCCACCAAGATTCATGCTTCCATCACCGCTCCTAACGCGCAGTCACCTGTCGACCTGGACGAGGGTACCGATTACAAGGTTGCCTTTGGTACGGACAAGCCCGCCCGTCTTGGGAATAACGGTACGTTCTTTGCGAACGAGCAGGATGGTAAGGCTGCCTATACCACCTTCAGCTTCTTCGGAAACAAGACCAGACTGCAGCAGGCTGTTGCAAACCTGCATGACGCCCAAGGTAATCTCCCCACTGAGATGACTGTTGTAATCACCTACGATGCCACGGTGACCGCTGATGGTGATTCCACCGGTGATGGTGGTGTCGCCAACAAGGTCGAGTCCGATTTCATCGATGACGGTAATGGCAAGGGTCCTGATACTCCTCCTAGCGATGGCACTATCACCCCCTCCGGTTCCGTTGCTTTCGGCAAGTTGCAGAAGGACGGAAGCCCGACTCAGCTCAAGGCTCTGGAAGGCGCTGTCTTCCGTCTGGCTGATCCTGCCCACCCCACCTCCTACCTCGCCACTGATGGGGCATTCCACCCCACCACTGACACTGGTGTGACCTTCTTCTCTGCAACTTCCTCTCCGGCAGGTCTGGTGGCTTTCACCGGTCTTCCGATTCTGGACTCGAACAAGAAGGGCATCGCCGCTAACTGGACCGTGGTCGAGGTTACGGCCCCCAACGGTTTCATCACGGCCCCGAATCCCTTCTCCCAGGTGACCTTCGACCAGAACGTCGTAGGTAAGACCGAGCAGGAGATTGTGGATTACTATGGTTCGAACCCGATCGAGCCCGACTACAATCAGCTGAGCTTCGCTACCTTCACTCCGGATAGCGCTGCAAGCATTGCCAACCCCGCCGAGTTCAATGGCAAGATTGTGGCGAAGATGATGATGAACTACACCAAGGATGATAAGGATGCCCCGATTGGCCTCCCGCTTACCGGTGGCCGCGGCATCATCCTGCTGCTGGTGGTTGGTGTTGCCATCATGGGTGGCGCCCTCTACCTGCGCAACCGTCGCAACGCAGCCCGTACTGCCTGAGCTGCTGTGACTGATTGGTTTGGGTTAGCCTGAGCCAATCACTACGGCGGGTGGTTCTTATGTGAACCACCCGCCGTTCTTGTTATGGGGTGTTATGATATCTTATAGAAGACATGAATCTTGTGTTAGTGATATGTCGGAGAAGGGGATGTCACACCGGTAGGTGCTGACCTCCGACGTGGATGACCACCTTGAAGGATGGTCCTCTTGAAGGGATGTTGTATGAAGGTTAGCTCCTTACGGGCGGGGAAGACAAAACGGGTCCTGCTCTGGTTGGTTGTCTCCGTTGTTTCTTGCGGACTCATGCTTACCGGTGGATTGACTCACGCAGCGGCAAGCACCGCGGATCCCACTCTTACGCTCACCCTTCTCGAAACTCAGAATAATGCGGATTCCATCCTGCCGGGAAGCAGCAATCCTCCTGCAGGCCCCGGGTACATCTACAAGGCAGTGAAACTGAACAGGGGCAAGATCAACCTGGCGGCTGCGGACCTCGCCTCGTCGCCTGAGACCCTTCAGAAGAACCTGACGTCTGCCGTCATTGCAGACCCTGACTCGTTCAAGGATTCTTCGAATACAGAGTTCTACGGTGTATCCGATACCAATGGTGTCATCACCACATCTTCGACGACTCAACCTGAAGGCATCTGGCTGGAAGGCGCACAGCTTGATGTCAACTCTGCGACCCTTTCCGGTGGAACGGCTGCGCAGCTTGGCGGGACGGAAGAGGAACCGACCTATTGGATGGTCAGCCTGGTTGCTGCCCCCCATGGGGTTACTGTTCGGACGGACCCCTGCGTTGTGCAGTTGCCCACTCTGGTTCCGGGAGGCTCCCCGACTTTCCAGGTAGATGTCTATCCCAAGCTGGATATCAGCAAGTCGGATGTCGTTCCGGGGAGCGCCGTCTCGATACAGCACCTGTCAAAAACCGGATCATCCTTGATTCTTCCCCTCATTCTGCTGGCCGTCTTCCTTGTCCTGGGAGTTGTCGTCCTGGTCATGGCGGTGAAGAAGCGTCACGATACAATTGTTTGAGTTCTGTTCGTATGGCTGTCTCTGAGCGGCCATGCAACCTTGGAAGCCGATGACACCGAGTGTGTTGTCGGCTTTCTCCGTACTAAGTGTGACTTTCGCCCGCCCCGTCACGGGTCTCTTCCACTCCCACGGTCTGGTTGTGTTCCGAGGAGACCATGAGAGCCATGCCTCTATACAAGAGGTCGGTCGCATCGATGGTGTGACACCAGGCAAGAAGGTTGTGACGGAAGACGGGTAAGGTAAGAACGTAGTGACTCTCTTGACATGGACCCCCGGGGATTAACAGTCATGGACTGAAGGTGATCGGGGACCTTAACGGGGTCGGTGTTGTGTACTGGGCATTCAGGCACTGGGGATACGGCGGTTGCTTGTCGTTACGGTTCCGCTGTTCCTGGTCCCATGGTTGGTCCTGCTGCGGTCGAGAGGCGTATACGGAGGTTGAAAAGGATGATGGATACAAGGGGGCGGCGATGACCAAGCCGGTGAGGGAGACCGACCAGAAGGTTGCACCGGATCGGCGCTCTTCGACGGGGGCCGGTAAGGCCAAGCACCGGGTCAAATCCGACCGCAGGTTCGGCTTCATCGAAGTGGTGGTCTTCCTGATTGGACTGGCCTTGTTCCTGTACCCCCTGGCGGCGGCCTACCTCAACTATGCGGAAACCACCCAGGCCGTCGATGAGTACGAGAACATCGTCAATCAGCTCACCCCGCAGCAGCGGCAGAAAATGTGGCAGGATGCCAAGCAGTATGATGATGACCTCGGCAAGCCGACCCTGCGAGACCCTTTCCGGTACAAGGAGATTCAGGAGCCTCTCGGGAGGTACTCCAAGATTCTCAACGTTGATGGGAAGGGGATGATGGCTTACGTCGACATCCCCAAGATCAATGTGAAGCTCCCCATCCGTCACGGAACAACCGACGAAGTGCTCAGGGACAGCATAGGTCATATCGCCACCACCCACGTCCCCACGGACAACAGCACGATTCACTCAGTGATCACCGGACACACGGGCGAAGTGGGGCATATCCTCTTCGACAACCTGACCCAGATGAAGAAGGGGGACGTTTTCCAGATTCGCGTTCTGGACAAGCGCATGAGCTATCAGGTGGACCAGATCAAGGTGATTCTGCCCACCGAGGTCGATGACCTCCAGCCTGTGGCGGGCTCGAACTATGTCACCATGCTGACCTGCACCCCTTACGGAATCAACTCTCACCGCCTGCTTATCCGCGGCCGGTTCATCGGAGAGAATGTCCCCGCCACCAAGCCTCAGGGGGCTCCCAACTACATGCTCTGGATACTCCTGTTGCTCATGATCCTGTGTCTGCTGGCCTGGTACTACCTGTCCAGGCGCCGCAAAGAGTGCAAACAGCATATTGCGAACCTGGACAAGGTCGAAGCGGGCGTCGGGCAGGATTCCCCCGTTACGGGAGTCTATGGTGCCGACGACGATGGCAGGGCTGGCGAGCCTGACGGCTCCTTAGGGGATGATGGCTCATTGATGGGCAGTGATCCTCCTGATGGCGACAGTGGGGGCTGGCGACCAGACCTTCCAGGGGTGGAACAGGGCTATGCAAGGAGTCAGGAGGTACATCATGACGGATGAGCAATCGGTGACCGGCATGGACCGGCTCGATGACCATGACCAGGAACTTGGACACAACCGTAATTCCCGGGGTAGGGGGCGACTGTCGCCAGCGGAGCGACGACGTGCACTGGTCCGTAAGAGGCGCACCTATACCTTCCTGATGTGGGTACTGGCGCTGCTTGCCCTCTTTTTCGCCTGGGCCGCCTTCGGCATGATGATGCGAATCGGCTTCCTGCCGGTATTCGACCTGGGGTACTCCTGGTTCGATTCCCATATCCTTTACTTCTTCGGCGTCGCCGCCCGCTGACCGAGTCGGCGGCGTAAGGAGATGCCCCGCAGAGCAGGTGGAGGGACATTTGACCACAGAGTGCCTCATGGCAGGTTCCGGTCCCTGCGGGTCCTAGAATGAGGTTGACCTCCTGCGAAGCAGGAGTTGGGACCCTTGCAGGGACAGAGGAGCAGATCATGGCCGCAGTACCGGATATCGAACTTGCCGACGGGCGCAGGATTCCCCAGATTGGGTTGGGCGTGCTCAGGATTGCGGATGACCAGACCGGTCAGGTTGTGGAGTCAGCCCTTTCCCTGGGGTATCGGCACATCGACACCGCTGCCGGGTATCAGAATGAGGCAGGCGTGGGCAGGGGCCTCAAGGCGGCGGGGTATGACACCGGAAGTCGCCGGGAGTCCATCTGGCTGACCACCAAACTCCGGGATTCCGAGCAGGGCTATGATTCGGCCCTGCGGGCTTTCGACCGACAGTTGGGTCTCCTCGGAACCGATTATGTCGACATGTACATGATTCATTGGCCCACACCCTTTGACTGGCGTGCGGCCGAGACCTGGAAGGCCTTCCGGGAATTGCGGCGGGAGAAGAGGGTCAGGACCCTGGGCGTCTGCAACTTCCTGGAGGAGGATCTGGAAAGGCTCCACAGGGAGACAGGGGAGTACCCCGCCGTCAACCAGATCGAGCTGCACCCCACCTGGCAGCAGCGGGATCTGGTGGCCTTCTGCCGCTCCAGGAAGATTGCCGTGGAGGCATATTCCCCCCTCGCGCGGGGAGCGGATCTGAGCGCCGGTCAGGGAGTGATAGACCGCATAGCAGAGGCAAAAGGGTGCTCACCGGCCCAGGTTGTGTTGCGGTGGCACATCGAGAACGGGACCATCATCATCCCCAAGTCCGTCCATGCCGAGCGGCAGAAGGAGAATCTGGACTTGTTCGGATTCTCCCTGACCGAGCAGGAGCGTGCTGCAATCGATGCCCTGGACGGGCCGGTTCGGGCCGGTCACGATCCGAGGACCTACTCCTACGCCTGATGGTCGGGAAGCGCTTGTAACCAAGGGGAGGTAGGCATACAGATGGCCCGTCGGTTCGCCGGAAGATACAGGGGTCGGAGAAGGGCCGCCGGCAGTGCCAGGTTCAGGTCCACGTCGGCCTTGGAGCGGGTTCTTGTCCTCCTGGTCATAGTCGCGATGATCGGAGTGACCATCGGTCTGGTCCTTCCCAGGGTGGATGGGACGATCGGGGTGATGACCGGGAGGTACCAGGCAACCGGCGATGCCGCCCAGACCCTGGAAGGACTCCGGGTCCAGGACCGTCCCAGGCCGGGCCGTCAATACCGCCGGGACTCATTCGGTTTCAAACAGACCGATGTTGATGGCAATGGGTGCAATATCCGCGAGGATGTGCTGACCAGGGATCTGCGCCAGGTGCGCCATACCACTCCCGGAGGGTGCAAGGTGTCTTCCGGTGTCCTGGATGACCCCTATACCGGCAAGACCATCACCTTCATCAGGGGTGAGAGGACCAGCGCCGATGTTCAAATCGACCATGTGGTGGCCTTGGAAAATGCCTGGAAGTCGGGGGCTGATACCTGGGATACGGCCAGGCGGTACCGTTTCGGGAACGACCCCTACAATCTTCTGGCCGTGGACGGACCAGCCAACCAGGAAAAGGGAAGTGCCTCCGCGGACTATTGGCTTCCTCCCCGTGCGGACTATCGGTGCGCCTATGTGGCTCGGCAGATCGGTGTCAAGGACAAGTATGGGCTGAGCGTCACCTCAGCCGAAAAGCAGGCCATGATGGGCGTTCTGCATGGTTGCCCCGGCCAGCCCCTGCCCTCGGATGAGTGAGGGGCTGATACGGGCCTTCAGAGGGTTACCGTTCTTCGGCGTGCCCGTTGCCGGATTCGAGTTTCGGGGTGTTCTGCCGGTCTGAGGTGGTGACCGTTTCCTGGGCTGCTGCCTTGGGTGAGGGGGTGTGGATGACGTGGATGTGGCGCAGGACCATCCGGGTCATCTGGCGGCCTGATCCGGCCCCGTTGCCCCGGACACCGAAGTAAACCAGCAGGACCATGCCCAGACAGATCAAGGCGGAGATTCTCAGAGCCCACTGGATGCCGAAGATGTTGGACGCAATCTGGGTGGACGGACCGCCTCCCAGGGCCGAATGGCGCAGGGTGGTGATGGAGTCCATGACGATGACCAGGATGGGGGCCCCAACGGCACCGGCTATTTGACGGGCCGTGTTGGTTACCGCCGAACCGGCGGAGACGTCCTTCGGGGCAAGGTTGTTCAAGGACCAGGTGGTCAGGGGCATCAGGGTGAATCCCATACCGATCTGGCGTACGAACTGGCAGATGGAGACCAGTCCAATCCAGGTTCCGCTGCCGACCATGCTCAGGGCCACGGTTCCCAGGCAGAGGACGGAACAGCCGGTCAGGGCCACAGGCCGCGCCCCCCAACGGTCCAGGAGCCGCCCTCCGAGGAACTGGGCGATGGCCGTGCCGATGGCACCGGGCAGCATGACCAGGCCGCTCATGGTGGCCGAATAACCGCGGTCGGTCTGGATGTACATGGGCAGGATGACCGTAACCGAGCTGAAGGCGAAGAAGGACATGGAGGCGATGATGGTGCCCACCGTGAAGTTCCTGATCTTCAGCACCCTCAGGTTCAGGAGGGGGCTGGTGTGGTGGAGCTGACGGAGAACGAACCAGACGATGCCCGCCAGGCCCACGATCAGGAATGGCCAGGTCATCAGAGAGGTGATCGGATAGTTCTCGATGTTGGTGAATCCGAACATGAGGCCGCCGAAGCCGAATATCGACAGGGCTACCGAGAAGAAGTCCGCCTTGACGCTGGTATCGCGCTCGCCGAAGTTGCGTAGACCGCAGATGGAGAGGATCAGGGCCATGGCCCCGCAGATGCTCAGGGTCAGGAAGATGGAGCGCCAGCCGTTGGCATCGGTCTGCCAGCCTCCCAGGGTGGGCCCTATGGCGGGCGCCACACTCATGGCCAGACCCACCGTGCCCATGGCCATGCCGCGCTTGGACAGAGGGTAGATGGAGAAGACCGTGATTTGGAGGACAGGCCACATGGTGCCTGTGCCCACGGCCTCCAGGATGCGTCCGAGGAGGACCAGGGCAAAGGTCTGGGATTGCCAGCTCAGGAGGGACCCCAGGGTGAAGATGGTCATGGAGGTGATGACGATCTCGCGTGTCGAGAAGCGTTTGGTCAGGAAGCCTGTAAGGGGCACCATGACCCCCATGACCAGTTGGAAGACCGAGGTGAGCCACTGGCCGGTGGTCAGTGAAATACCGAACTCATGAACGATGGTGGGTAGGGCCGAGGCGAGCTGGAGTTGGGTGAAGTTGCCCAGGAAGGTGATGGCGGTGAGGATGGATAGCGAGATAAAGGCTTCGTGGGTGAGTTTGCCGTTGATGAAGGCTCCATCCTTGCTGAGGGTCCGCCCTTGCTTGGCGAGCTCCTTCTTCCTCATGCACAACCACTTCCTTTTCCGGCTTGGTCATCTTTGGTAATCCCCTTGAATGGCTCAGGGTTTGGAACAGGTACCGCCCCTCAGGGGTCTGCATGGCGTCGGGTGGCATCGGTGAGTGGATACGCAGAAGGCCGACAGAATCAAGACAAACCAGGGCCGGGGAACCGGTCGGGGGTTTGGGGTGGAGTGTCCAACAGGAAGTCAATAATATACCGACCTGTGGATGGTGGCGGTTGTTTTCCCAAAGGGTGAGCTGGGTTGCGCAACGCTGCGTGAGGCCGATTTCCCAGGACCAGCGTTTCCAGTATGCTGATTGGTGTGAGCATCGGTAATCTTGATTCGGATGTTACCAAGTGAAGAACGATTCGGTGGTTGAGGAAGGCAGCATGCATTCACATGTGTTCGGTCGGTCTCTGGCCCTCTTCTTGAGCATGGGTCTGGTGGTCGGCCTCTCGGCCTGTGGCGACAATGCCCTGCCATCCGGCGGGCAAGGCGGCACGGACCAGAGCCTGAGCGGTGAATTCGCCGGCTCCGGTGCCTCCTCCCAACAGAGCGCCAACGAGGCCTGGATCGCAGGCTTCCGGCAGAACCACCCCCAGGCGCGCATCTCGTATGACCCTTCCGGCTCCGGTGCCGGGGTCAACGCCTTTCTGAACGGTTCGACCATCTGGGCCGGCTCCGATGCCCCTTTGAGCAAGAGCCAGATCAGGCAATCCGAGGCCATCTGCCAGGATGGAACAGCCTTCGACCTCCCCGTGTACGCCACCCCCATAGCTGTTGCCTACAACCTTGGCGACGCCGGACTGAACGGACCTGATCGTCATCTGAACATGACGCCTGAGACCATCGCCCGAATCTTCAGTGGGAAGATAACCAACTGGAAAGACCCGGAACTGGCCAGGCTCAACCCGGGCGCGACCCTGCCCGATCTGCCCATCACCGTGGTCCACCGCTCCGACAAGTCAGGTACCACCAAGAGCTTCGTCTCATACCTGCATGATGCCGCCGGATCGGCCTGGCCGTATGCAGTGGGGGAGAACTGGCCCAACGACCTGGGGCAGAGCGCCAAGGGGACTGCAGGCGTGGTCATGACCATGACCCAGGCCCAGGGGACCATAGGGTATGCCGATGCCGCACAGACCACCAGTCTGGGATCGGTGGCAGTGAAAGTAGGCAATGGCTGGACGCCCCCATCGGCCAAGGCGGCCGCACTGGTTCTGGACTCCGCCAGGCCCTCCCCTGATGCCGTGGAGCCCAACCGGGTGGTCCTGGACATCGACCACACCACGGATCAGGCAGGCGCATACCCAATCATGCTGATTTCCTATGACGTTGCCTGCTCGGTGTACCGGCACGATCAGGACCGGTCCAAGGCCAGGTTCGCCAAGGCTTGGCTCACCTACATCGTCAGCGAGGAGGGTCAGCGCCAGGCTGCGGCCAACGCCGGCAGTGCCGAGCTGAGCGAGGCCGTCAGGGCCAGGGTCATGGCATCGGTCAAGAAGATCGAGGTGGACTGATGAGGGACACTGAAAAACCGATGAAAGACGATGCAGAGGCCGGCGAGCGGACCACAGGGGAACAGCCTCCGGCCGGTCAGACGCAAGGCGGGCCCCACTCAGGGGCAAGGGCCGATCGAATCTTCCGTCTGTGTGCCCGGGGGGCCGGGATTCTGATTCTCCTGGTCCTGGCGGCCGTGACCCTCTTCCTGATCATCAAGGCCTTCCCTGCCTTCATCGGGGACGGGGAGCAGCGGACCAGGGCCATCGACTCCCTGAGTGGGGGGAGGGCCTCCGGATTCTGGCAGTATGTGGGGCCACTGGTCTTCGGTACGGTCCTGATTGCAGGGCTGGCCCTCCTTATGGCTTTCCCGGTGGCTGTGGGCATCGCCCTCTTCATATCCCACTACGCCCCGGCCAAACTCTCCACGGCATTGAGTTACGTGGTGGACCTTCTGGCAGCCATTCCCTCGGTGGTATATGGACTCTGGGGCGCACTGGTGCTGGTTCCCGGCATCACCGGATTCTGGGGCTGGGTGGCCAATCACCTTGGCTGGATCCCACTCTTTGCAGGCCCTGTGGCCGCCCCGGCGCGATCGGTCGCCACAGTGGCCCTGGTGCTGGCCGTCATGATTCTGCCCATCATCACTTCCGTCACCCGTGACATATTCCTCCAGGCGCCGCGTCTCCAGCAGGAGGCCGCCCTGGCACTGGGGGCCACCAAGTGGGAAATGATCCGACTGGCGGTACTTCCCTTCGGGCGGTCGGGAATCATCTCCGCCTCCATGCTCGGCCTGGGCCGGGCCCTTGGGGAGACCATGGCCGTTCTGATGATCCTATCCCCGGGCTTCAGCTACGCTCTGCGCCTGCTTCGCCCCTCGACCAGTCAGACCATCGCCGCCAACATCGCCTCCCAGTTCCCCGAGGCGGACTCAATCGGGGTGAGCCTCCTGGTGGCTACCGGTTTGGTCCTCTTCGTCATCACCTTCCTCGTGAACTACCTCGCACGCAGGATCACGTCCAAGGCGGGTGAATGATGGACAAGGCGGACAAGACAACGGCAGGGCTACGGAAGGAAGGTGGGGCGACCATGGGTGACCAGCGGCTTTCCAGTGCATCCCCGGAGGTCAGGACTCCTGACGACGGCGCCCTTCCGGTCATCGACTTCGACAAGTTCAAGCCAACCCGGTCATCACTCAGGGCCCGCAAACGCAAGAACCTGGTCATGACCGCCCTGATTGTGCTCTCCTTCCTGGTGGCACTGGTTCCCCTGGTTTCGGTTCTCTGGGTCAGCCTGGTCAACGGGATGGAACGGCTCAACCTTGACTTCCTGACCCACAACATGAGCGGGGTGGTGGGTGGCAACCCCACGGCCACCGGTGGGTACGGCGGCATTCTCCATGCCATCATCGGCACCCTGGAGGTCACTCTGGGAGCCATGGTCATCTCCATCCCCATAGGGGTCATGTGTGCGGTCTACCTGGTCGAATACGCCCACGGGAGTCGGCTGGCCAAGGCCATCTCCCTCCTGGTGGACGTGATGAGCGGCATCCCCTCGATTGTTGCGGGTCTCTTCGCCTTCTCCATGTTCGCGACCCTGGTCGGCCCGGGAACGGTCAACGGATTCTCCGGGTCCGTTGCGCTCTCCCTCCTGATGATCCCGACCGTGGTCAAGACCTCCGAAGATATGCTGGCTGTGGTTCCCAACGACTTGAGGGAGGCCGCCTATGCCCTGGGCGTCACCCAGCAAAGGACCATCACCAAAATCGTTCTGCGTACGGCCCTGCCGGGCATCGTCTCCGGTACCATCCTGGCCATAGCCAGGGTCATCGGCGAGACGGCCCCCCTGCTGATAGCCTCCGGTTTCATCGCCACGACGAACCCCAACCTCTTCTCGGGGAGAATGACCACACTTCCGGTCTACGTCTACAACGAGTACTCGGAGGGGTTGGCGGTCTGCGGGCCGGGGGCCTCCCCGGGGTGCCTGACCGATATACGCATGCAACGCGCCTGGGCGGCGGCCCTGGTTCTGATCATCATCGTCCTCCTGCTCAACCTGCTGGGACGGCTGATTTCACGTATCTTCTCGGTCCAGGAGGCCAAATGAGGCGAAGAGTAGGGGCCACGGGCTCCGGTCCCGCAACGACAATCGTGATGACCATGGAGGAGACGGCATGGGCCAGCGTATAGACATCAATCACCTCAACGTCTACTATGGCGACGTCCTGGCCGTCCAGGACGTGAACATGAAGATCCTGGCCAACAAGGTCACGGCCTTCATCGGCCCCTCAGGCTGCGGAAAATCGACGGTTCTGCGCACCCTGGACCGGATGCACGAGATCACCCCGGGCGCCCATGTGGAGGGGCAGGTGCTCCTTGAGGGGCGTGACCTTTACGGGCCGGATGTGGACCCGGTCGAGGTGCGGCGCGACGTGGGCATGGTCTTCCAGCGAGCCAACCCCTTCCCGACCATGTCCATCAGGGAGAACGTCCTGGCCGGCGTAAGGCTGAACAAGAAGCACATCTCCAAATCGGACGCCGATGACCTCGTCGAGTGGGCCCTGCGTGGTGCCAACCTCTGGAAGGAGGTGAAGGACCGCCTTGACAAGCCGGGTATCGGACTTTCGGGAGGCCAGCAACAGCGCCTGTGCATCGCCCGGGCGGTTGCCGTCCACCCCCAGGTCCTCCTTATGGACGAGCCCTGCTCCGCCCTTGACCCCATCTCCACCCTGGCCGTTGAGGATCTGATCAACGAGTTGAAGAAGGACTACACAATCGTCATCGTGACCCACAACATGCAGCAGGCTGCAAGGGTCTCGGACTACACGGCCTTCTTCAACCTCAAGGCCGTGGGCCAGCCTGGACACCTGGTCGAGATGAACGATACGACCACCATCTTCTCCAATCCACAGGAAGAGGACACCGAACGTTACATTTCCGGACGGTTCGGCTGATTCGTGGCCCAGCACGGTTCGGTTGCCGTCTCCGTGTATCGTTCGTCCGTTCAGTCCCGCTCTACGCGTGCGGGATGTGACACCATCAGTGCCACATCCCGCATAACTCGGTACCATGGGAGCGAACCGCAAGGTTGAGGAAGCCGGTGGCGAGAGGAGCGGTGTATGTCTGTGGTGCTTGAGCCGGTCATACTCCTGGCCATCATCCTGCTGGGGTACCTCTTCAAGCGGGTCGGGCTTTTCAAACCTATGGACTACAGGGTCCTGCAAACGGCCGAGTTCAACCTGATTCTGCCGGGCGCCATCGTCTTCTCCTTTGCCACCAATCCCCATGATTCCAGTCTTCTCCTGGTCTCCGTGTTCGCCTTTGTGGCCTCCCTGGTGCCGCCATTGGCGATCTACCTGACCAGCCGGCACGCTTCGGTGGGCCACAGGGCCTTCCTTATGCTGAACGGTTCCGGGTTCAACATCGGCTGTTTCAGCTTCCCCATGTTCCAGTCCCTGCTGGGTCCTGCGGCCCTGGTTCCCGCCGCCATGTTCGATATCGGCAACAATGTCATGGTTGCCGCCGGAACGAACGTCATGACCCAGGGGCTTCTGCATATCAGGCCGGGGGAGCCTTTGAGCAGCGAGGAGAAACTGGTCAGGGTCGGAACCGCGCCAGCGGTGAAACTGGACGATTCCGATGCGCGGAATCTCCGCTTCAAGGCCATGCTGACCAATATCGTCAAGGGGTTCCTCGGCTCCGTCTCCTTCGATACCTACCTGGTCATGCTGGCCCTGATGTTGGCCGGGGTGACCCTGCCCGGCTGGGTGGCTCAGGCGAGCAGGCCCTTTTCGGCGGCCAACGCATTCTGCTCCATGCTCATGGTTGGCATGTTGATGGATCTTCCCGCAAATGTGCAGGATGTCAAGGAGGTGGCGCAAATTCTGGCATGGCGCATACCGTTCGGTGTCATCTTCGCCCTGGCGGCCTGGTTCCTGCTTCCTTTCGGCCCTCTGGTCCGGCAGGCGGTGGCCCTCTGTTGCCTGGCGCCCACAGCGGTTTTCGCCACCATGTTCACCGACAAGGTGCTGGGCAATGCGAAATTGGCGGGCTTCACCCTGGCTCTGACCGCCTTCTGCTCAACCGTCCTGATGATTCTGGCCCACCTGCTGATGGGGGCGGTCTGAGTCAAACGGTGACCTTCGGTTCCCCTGGTCTTGTATCGGCGGTTCAGTCCTTGTCCGAGCGCTCCTGCTTGAGGGTGCGTCCTTCGCGGGTGCGCTGCTTGTTGACTGTGGCGGCAGCGATTCGTTCGGAGGTCTTCTCATCCTGACCGCGTTCGATTTCTGTGTCGTGGATGTGCTTGTACTGCTTTTGGTCGTCCTCGTCCCAGTGATTGTCTCTGACCATGACTTCCTCCTTGAAAAGTCCCCGGTTTTGCCTGCTGACTCCTTGTCCGGATGGCTCGGGTAGTGCCGATTATAGGTGCGGATCGCTGCCAGGTCGGGTTCTTGCCGAACAGGGCGTATCCAAGAGGGGAAAGGGGTGCATGAGGAAACAAAAAAAGCCGAGAACTCATGATATTCTTCGAATTGTCTAACGCCAAATAAGACAATAAGGACAGAATATGCAAAAGCTATTTCGGCTTTCGGATAACAATACCACAGTCTCAACGGAAGTGGTAGCTGGCATTACCACATTCTTCGCCATGGCCTATATCATCGTGGTCAATCCCTCGGTGCTTTCCTCGGCGGGCATGCCATGGGGTGCGGTCTTCATCGCGACCCTGATAGCAGCGGTGATCGGCACGCTCATCATGGGGCTGGTGGCCAATGTGCCTTACGGTGTGGCCCCCGGTGTGGGGCTGAACGCCTTCTTTACCTTTACCGTGGTCAAGGGTCTGGGATTCTCCTGGCAGGAGACCCTGAGCATGGTCTTCATCTGCGGACTCCTTAACATCCTGGTCACGGCCACCAAGTTGCGGAAAATGATCATTCGGGCCATACCACCCATGCTTCAGCACGCCATAGGTGGCGGTATCGGCATCTTCATCGCCTATGTGGGGCTGCTCAACGTCGGTGTCATCAAATTCAGTCCTGACAAGACCTCTGCTGCCGGAGCCAATCCCGGACTGGCCGTGTTCAATACGCCCACACTCATCCTCTTCGTCATCGGGCTCCTCCTGACCATTTTCCTGATGGTCTTCAAATTCAAGGGCGGACTGGCCTTCATCAACAAGGCATCCTTCGTCATCTCCATCATCGTCGTCACCCTGATCGGCATCCCCCTTGGGGTCACCACCATGTCGAATTCGATTAATCTGGGTCAGGCCTTCTCCCAGCTGCCGGAGACCTTCCTGGCCATATTCAGTCCACAAGGCTTCCCGGCCCTCTTCTCGGATCCGGCCAAGCTCCCCATCGTCCTGGTGACCATCTTCGCCTTCTCCCTTTCCGATACCTTCGATACGATCGGCACCTTCGTGGGCACCGGCCGTCGTTCCGGCATCTTCTCGGCGGCGGATGAGGAGTCCCTGGAGAACGGCAAGGGATTCAGTTCCAAGATGGACAAGGCCCTCTTCGCCGATGCCACCGCTACCTCCATCGGTGCCCTGTTCGGCACCTCCAACACGACCACCTATGTTGAATCCGCCGCTGGCATCGCCGCAGGTGGACGCACAGGCCTGACCTCGGTGGTCATCGCCGGATGCTTCGCTTTGAGTGCCCTCCTCGCCCCGCTGGTCTCCGCCATTCCCTCGGCTGCGACCGCACCGGTCCTGGTCATTGTGGGATGCATGATGATGAGTTCCTTCGGTGAGATCGAATGGGGTGACCTCGCCGAAGCCATTCCGGCCTTCTTCACGGCCATCTTCATGGGATTCTCCTATTCCATCTCCTACGGTGTAGCAGCTGGATTCATCACATACTGCCTGACCATGACCTGCAAGCGTAAGGCCAAGGAGGTTCACCCCATCATCTGGGGTGTGGCAGCTCTCTTCATCCTGGACTTCATTCTCCAGGCTGTTCTCTGAGCACAAGGATGGAGGGCCCTGCCGCCTGACCAGGTTCAAAGACCTGGTGCGGACGGCGGGGCCCTCCTTTGTTATGTCCGGCTTGCGTAGAATTCGCCCCGTCAGTGTCTTGGGCCCGGGGGGGGGGTAATGATGTGGGCCGCCTACGAGTACCCAGGGGAGTTAGGCGTTCCCCTGGGTGGTCCTTCCTCAGATGAAGTAGCGGTGGCGCCGGTTGGCGCTGGCCGCGGTGAGGATGAGGCTGCTGGCGGTGATGAGGAGGATGATGCCTGCGCCTCCGGCGTTGGGCAGGCTGCCGGTGTGCCGGTAGGTGTAGGTGTTGCTGGTGTCGTCGGGCTGGTCCTGTCCGGCGAGGGTCCACCGTACGCGTACGGGCACGGGGCCGGGTTCGTGGGCGGTGGTGGTGGCCTGCCAGGTGTCATCGCCGGTCCGGTGGAGGGGGAGGGTGTCGTTGTCGATGGTGAGGCCGGTTGGTGTGGGCTGCGGGGGGATGGCGGCCTTGCGTGGCGTGGGTGTGGGGTTGGTGTCGCCGTGGCCTGCCTGTCCGTTGGTGTTGTCTCCCCAGGCCTGGGTGTCGCCGTTGGTGTCGATGGCGATGGTGGTGTCGCCGCCGGCGGCGGTGAGGGTGGTGTTCAGGCCGGGTACGGCCGTGGGCTGTGTCGGTGTGCCGGTGGTGTGGCCGAGCTGCCCTTGGGTGTTGTCTCCCCACGTCCAGGTGCGGTGGTCCTGTCCGATCGCGACGCTGTGGTTGCGTCCAGTGGATACGTGGGTGAACCGGTAGGTGTCGGCCGTGCCCGCCGTCCGTATGCGTGCGGGTGTTGCGGTGTCGGTGCCGTCGGCGAGCCTGCCCCAGGCCCAGAGGCGTCCCTGCCGGTCGATGGCGGTGGTGTGGTCGCCTCCGGCGCTGGCCTGGACGTAGCCTGCGGGCTGCTGCGGGTCGGGGGCGGCTGCGGCTGCGGGTGTGTCGGTGTCGTCGTGGCCGAGCTGGCCGTTGGTGTTGGCGCCCCACGTGTACAGGTTGCCGTCGGATCCGATCGCCGCGGCGTGCGTGTCGCCCGCCGCGATCTGCTCGTACCGGAAGGCGGGGGGAGCGTCCTGGGGCAGGGCGACCCTGACGGGCCGGCTGCTGCCGGTGGTGTGTGCCGTGTCGCCGAGTCCGCCGGGCAGGCTGCCCCACGCGTAGAGGTTGTCGTCGGAGCCGAGGGCCATGGTGTAGCCGTCGCCCGCGGCGGCCCGCACCCAGGTGAACCCGGTGTCGGTGCCGTCGGGGCGGGTGGCCTTGACGGGTCTGGTTCGCTGGCTGGTGGTGCCGTCGCCGAGCTGGCCCTGGGTGTTGTCTCCCCAGGCGTACAGGTTGCCGTCGCTGCCGACGGCGGCGCCGTGGGTGCGCCCGGCCGCGGCCTGCACCCAGGTGAACCCGTCACCGGCGCCGTTCGGCCTGGATATCGTGACCGGGGTGGTGTGTTGGCTGGTGGTGCCGTCGCCGAGCTGCCCGTTGGTGTTGCTTCCCCAGGCGTACAGGTTGCCGTCGGATCCGATGCCGAGGGTTGAGGTCCCGCCCGTGTCGATGGAGGCGAGGCGGATGTCGGGTGCGGCGGGTGCGGTGAGGGTGACGGTGTCGCCTCCGTGTTCGCTGCCGTGGTCCGGGCTCAGGGTCCACCGGCCGGTCCGGTGCCACCGGGCCGTCACGGTCAGGTCGTGCTCCAGCGGCTGGGTGAAGTCGTAGGCGACGTCCCCGTCGAACCACCCGTCGAATGTCCACCCGGACTCGGACGGGTCTTCGGGCCTCCTGGTGGGCTCCCCGGCGGGGACCTGCTGCGCGTCGGGGGTGCGCCCGTGTTGGGTGGTGAAGGTGAGGGTGACGGTGTCGCCGGTGTACATGAATTGCAGGCTGGTGTCCTCGGACTGGTCCGCGTCCTCGGGCCCCGCCGAGCTGGTGCCTGCTGCCGAGCGGATGGTCAGGGTCACGGTCTCGGGCCGGTGCCTGGGGGAGGTGGCGTGCCATCCGTCCGCCCGGTGCCGCACCTCTCCAGCGCTGGGCTTGGCGCCGAACAGCACCCCGGTGACGGGGGAGCCGGCCGGCCGCGACACCATGGTCGGGCCCGGGTGGGCCGTGGCCGGGTCCGTGTCGCTGGTGCCGTCGCCGAGCTGGCCGGAGTCGTTGGCCCCGGACGCGTACACGTCACCGTCGGAACCGACGGCCAGCGTACGGTCACCGCCCGCGCAGAGATCGGCGTACGCGAATCCGGCCGGTGTCCCCTTGGGGTTGGGCAGGCGGGCGGGGGCCACGCCGTCGTTGGTGCCGTTGCCGGTGGTGGTGCCCAGCTGCCCGTACTGGTTGCCGCCCCAGGCCCAGATTCCTGAGTCGGTGAGGGCGGTGGAGTGGGTGCGTCCGGCGCTGACGCCGGTGGCGTGGGACGGGCCGGGGACGGCGCCCGGCCTGCCCGCGGGTTCGGCGCCGGTGGGGGTGCGGCCCAGCTGGCCGCTCCCGTTGTGCCCCCACGTGTACACGGTGCCGTCCCGGGCGATGCCCATGCTGTGGTCGGCTCCGGCGCTGACGGCCGTGAACCGTAGGCCGGTATCGACGGGCGACGGCGCGGATCCGACGTGGCCGGTCAGGTCGTCGTCGTTTGTGGCGTTGGTGGTGTCGCAGCTGCCCCAGGTCCAGGCGGTCCCGTTCGTGTCCAGGCCGATGGAGTGCCTGGAGCCCGCGCTGACGGAGGCGAAGGCCGCCTCGGGCACACCCACACCAGTGGGCGTGCCGGCGGGCGGTGTTTCCTGGTCTGTGGTGTTGCGCCCCAGCTGCTGGTATTGGTTGTCTCCCCAGGCCCAGATGTTGCCGTCGCGGTCCAGGGCCGTGCTGTGGTCGGCCCCGGCGCTGATGGCGATGAAGGTCATGCCCGTCGGCGTGGCGGCCGGGCCCGGCCTGTCGGCGGGGTTGCCGTTGTCTGGGGTGCGGCCGAGTTGTCCTTTTCCGTTGCTGCCCCAGGTCCATACCCTGCCGTCCCGGTCCAGGGCCATGGAGTGGCCGTTTCCGGCTGCCGTCTGGATGAACTTCACGCCCGCGGGTGCGGCGACCATAATTGGTGCGGTCTGGTTTGTGGTGGTGCCGTCGCCGAGCTGGCCGTCCTTATTGTTGCCCCATGCGTATAGGTTGCCGTCGCTGCCGACGGCGAGGGAGTGGGACTGTCCGGCGGACACCTGGGCGAACCGTACCCGGGAGGTGGGGGTGTCGATGCGCACGTCGGTGCCGCCCCGCCACGGCCCCTGGGCCGGGTCGGCCTTCCACCGGCCCCAGCGTGCGGTCAGGACCGTGTCCCCGCTTACGGGCTTGGAGAAGTCGTAGGGCCTGTCGCCCTGGAACCAGCCGTTGAAGGTCCACCCGTCGTCCGTGGCGGGGTCGTCCGGGCGGTGCACTGTGTCACCGACGATGACCTGCTGGGGTGGAGTGGGGGAGCCGTGCTCCGTTTTGAAGGACACGGTGGCGGTGCCGCCCGTGTAGGTGAACCGCTGACTGGTCTCGTCGGGCTGGGGTGCGCGGTTGGTGACGGTGGATTGGATGGTGAGGGTGACGGTGCCCAGTCCGTGCCTGGGCGAGGTGGCATGCCACCCTTCGAACCTGCGGTAGGGGCCGCCGATGTTGCGGGCCTCACCGAACAGGACCTTCGTGACCTCCCGGTCGACGGGACGCCAGGCCAAGACAGGGTTGGTAGGGTCACTGCCTGTTAAGGTGTTGTTGCCGTGCTGGCCGTAGTCGTTCCGTCCGTACGTATATGCTTCACCGTCCGAACCGAGGAGCAAGGTGTGACCCTCGCCGGCTGCGATGCTGGTGTAGCGGAAGTCCGTGGGGGCCCCAGTGGGGGCTGCGACCCTGGTGGGGGTGGCCGTGATCTCGCCTGTTCCGGTTCCGAGTTGGCCGTACCTGTTCCATCCCCACGCCCATGTGCCGGTGTCGGTGATGGCGAAGGAGACACCCGATTCTGAACTTCCGCCGTTGGCGCTGTCGACTTGGGTGGCTCCGGTCAGGCCGGGGACCCGGCCGGGCTTGTCGGCGGGGTTGGCGCTGTCGGGGATGCGGCCCAGCTGTCCTTTTCTGTTGTCGCCCCAGGTCCAGACGGTCCCGTTCCGCGCGATGGCGATGAAATGGAGACCGTACCTGTCCATGCTGTAGGCCTTGAACCTGACACCGGTATCAACGGGGACAGGTTCGAAACGAGGCCACCGCCAGGTCCAGATTCTGCCGTCCGTGTCGAGGGCCGTATATCCGTTTGTTTGGGGATTGTGTGCGGGGCAGATGGCGGTGAAGACGGTCCCCCCGCCCATATCCAGCTTGTGGGGCGTATCTGTATCGAAGTATCCCCAGGTCCAAACCTGTCCACTGCTGTCGAGGGCCATGGAACTGTCATCGCCTGCGGACACGGCGGTGAACGTCACCCCCTCCGGGACTACGGCCAGACCGGGAGTGTATCTGTCCGTGCGCGGGCGGCCGAGGCTATCACCGAAGTCAGCCCCCCAGGTCCAGATTCTGCCATCCCGGTCCAAGGCTATACTGTGGGATATCCCGGCGGACAACTGGGTGAACTTCACTCCTTCCGGCATGGCGACCATCCGTGGGCCTTGAGGTTTTCGGGTCCAGTCATCGGTGCCTGTCCCCAGACGTCCGCTATTGTTGTTTCCCCATGAGTATGCGTTGCCGTCGCTGCCCAACGCCAGAGAGAAGGCAGTGCTTGCGGATATTTGGGTGAAGCGTACTTGGCTGCCGGGGGTGTCGATTTTGACGTTGGTGCCGCCGTGCCAGGGTCCTGTGCCGGGGCTGGTGGTCCATTTGCCCCATTTGGCGGTGAGGGTCAGGTCTTGCGTGACTGGCTTGGTGAAGTCGTAGGCGAGGTCGCCTATGAACCATCCGTTGAAGGTCCATCCGGGCCTGGTGGGGTCGTCGTGGGGCCATGTGGCGGTCTTGCCGTCGGGGATGGTCTGGCTTGCCGGCATGCCCTGGGTGTCGGGCTGTGAGGTGAAGGTGACCGTGTGGCTGCCGGTCCTGGCCTGCGGTGAGGAGGCCTTCATGCCGGCGGGTGCGGGTGCGGCTGTGGTGGTCTGCCTGGTGGTGAGCGGGTTGGGTGTGGCCAGGGTGGTGGGTGTCGCGGTGGTTTTCGTGGGCTGCGTCGCTGCTGCCGGGGACTGCGGTGTGGTCGAGGATGACGGTGTGGTGGTTCCTGTGGGTGTGGTCAGGCCGTCATCGGAGACCGGGGTCGCCTTCATTCCCCCATTTACTTGAGTGTATGAGTTGATGTCGGTGGCCTGTGCACCTGCTGCCAGGCCGGCACCCATGACGGACAGCACCGCCAGGGCCGCGACGACAGGACGGACGGTACGACGACCGAAACGGTTCAGTCTGCGCATGGTTCGTTCTCCCCAAATTTCCCCAACTATCATCCTTCGGTTCAGGCCGATAGTCTCAAACCCAATCCGGAATATCCGCCATCCCCAATAGCGGACCCGAATCACGTATGCTCTTCTCTATGATAAAACCGTCTCAGACTTTATCATCCCGCTCCCGCTTGGCGCAATATGCAGAACGAGCGCGGGCGTGTACGGCGTGCAGCATCCCTGCTGCGGTGTGTGCGCGACTGGTTGCAAGGCGTGGACTGGTTTGGGGCTGATGTAGAGGGGGTGGAGGCGGCCCGTTGTTGGGGTTTGGTGGACCGCCTCCGGTTGGCCGGGGGGTTGGTGTTCCCCTTTTGGTGTGGCCTCTTACTCGTGCGAAGTGGTGATGGTTGTTGTGGGTGGGGTGTGTCGTTGTCGGTTGGCGTCGGATGTTGCGATGCCGAGCATGCCGGCGGTGATGAGGAGGATGATGCCTGCGCCTCCGGCGTTGGGCAGGGTGCCGGTGTGCCGGTAGGTGTAGGTGTTGGTGGTGTCGTCGGGCTGGTCCTGTCCGGCGAGGGTCCATTGGACGCGTACGGGCACGGGGCCCGGGTCGTGGGCGGTGGTGGTGGCCTGCCAGGTGTTCGGTCCGGTCTGCCTGAGGGGGAGTGTGTCGTTGTCGATGGTGAGGTCGGTGGGTGTGGGTTGTGGGGGGATGGTGGCGGCGCGTGGCGCGGGTGTGGGGTTGATGTCGCCGTGGCCTGCCTGTCCGTTGGTGTTGTCTCCCCAGGCTTGGGTGTCGCCGTTGGTGTCGATGGCGATGGTGGTGTCGCCTCCGCTGGCGGTGAGGGTGGTGTTCAGGCCGGCTATGACGGTGGGGATGCCGGGGGTTCCGGTGTTGTGGCCGAGCTGCCCTTGGGTGTTGTCGCCCCAGGTCCAGGTGCGGTGGTCCTGTCCGGTGGCGGTGTAGTGGTTGCGTCCGGTGGATACGTGGGTGAACGGGTACGTGTCGGTCGTGCCTGCGGGCTGGATGCGTGCGGGTGTTGTGGTGTCGGTGCCGTCGGCGAGCCTGCCCCAGGCCCAGAGGCGTCCCTGCCGGTCGATGGCGAGCGTGTGGTCGCCTCCGGCGCTGGCCTGGACGTAGCCCGCGGGCTGCTGCGGGCCGGCCGGGCCGGCCGGGCCGGCGGCTGCGGGGGTTCCGGTGTCGTCGTGGCCGAGCTGGCCGTGCGTGTTCGATCCCCAGGTGTACAGGTTGCCGTCGGATCCGATCGCCGCGGCGTGCGTGTCGCCCGCCGCGATCTGCTCGTACCGGAAGGCGGGGGGAGCGTCCTGGGGCAGGGCGACCCTGACGGGCCTGGCGCTGCTCGCGGTGCGTGCCTCGTCGCCGAGTCCGCCGGCGAGTGTTCCCCACGTGTAGAGGTTGTCGTCGGAGCCGAGGGCCATGGTGTAGCCGTCACCGGCTGCGGCCCGTATCCAGGTGAACGTGCTGTCGGTGCCGGCGGGACGGGAGACCTTGACGGGCCTGGTGCGCCGGCTGGTGGTGCCATCGCCGAGCTGGCCCTGGGTGTTGTCTCCCCACGCGTACAGGTTGCCGTCAGAGCCGACGGCAACGCCGTGGGTGCGCCCGGACGCGGCCTGCGTCCAGGTGAACCCGTCACCGGAACCGTCGGGCTTGGCGACCCGGGTTGGGGTGGTGTGCTGGCTGTCGGTGCCGTCGCCGAGCTGGCCGTTGGTGTTGTCTCCCCATGCGTAGAGTTGTCCGTCGGATCCGATGCCGAGGCTGGTGGTGCCGCCCGTGTCGATGGAGGCGAGGCGGATGTCGGGTGCGGCGGGTGCGGTGAGGGTGACGGTGTCGCCTCCGTATTCGCTGCCGTGGTCCGGGCTCAGGACCCACCGTCCGGTCCGGTGCCACCGTGCGGTCACGGTCGTGTCATGCTCCAACGGCTGGGTGAAGTCGTAGGCCGTGTCCCCGTCGAACCACCCGTCGAACGTCCACCCGGACTCGGATGGGTCTTCGGGCCGCCTGGTGGGTTCGCCTGCGGGGACCTGCTGCGCGTCGGGCGTGCGCCCGTGCTGGGTGGTGAAGGTGAGGGTGGCCATGTCCCCCGTGTACATGAATTGCAGGCTGGTGTCCTCGGACTGTCCCGCGTCCTCTGGCCGCACCTGCCCCGTGCCTGCTGCCGAGCGGATGGTCAGGGGCACGGTCTCGGGCCGGTGCCTCGGCGAGGCGGCATGCCACCCGTCCACCCGGCGGTGCACCTCTCCAGCGCTCGGCTTGGCGCCGAACAGCACCCCGGTGACGGGGGAGCCCACCGGCCGCCACACCATGGCCGGGTCCGGGTGGGCCGCGGTGGACGTGGTGCCGTCGCTGGTGCCGTCGCCGAGCTGACCGGAGCCGTTGGCCCCGGACGCGTACACGTCACCGTCGGAACCGACGGCCAGCGTACTGTCTGCGCCCGCAACGGCAGCGGTGTATGAGAACCCTGAGGGTGTTCCCTTGGGGTTGGGTATGCGTGCGGGTGCCACGCCGTCGTTGGTGCCGTTGCCGGTGGTGGTGCCTAGCTGCCCGTACCGGTTGCCGCCCCAGGTCCAGATCCCGGAGCCGGTGATGGCGGCGTTGTGGGTGCGTCCGGCGCTGACGCCGGTGGCGCCGGACGGGCCGGGGACCGGGCCCGGCCTGCCCGCGGGTTCGGCGACGGTGGGGGTGCGGCCGAGCTGGTCGCTCCCGTTGTGTCCCCACGTGTACACGGTGCCGTCCCGGGCGATGCCCATGCTGTGGTCCTCGCCGGCGCTGACGGCCGAGAATCGCAGACCGGTGTCCACGGGGGCGGGCCTGAAGTCGGCGTGGCCGGTCAGGTCGTCGTCGGTCGTGCCGTCACTGAGGCCGCCCCAGGTCCAGGCGGTCCCGTTCGTGTCCAGGCCGATGGAGTGCCTGGAGCCCGCGCTGATGGAGGCGAAGGCCGCCTTGGGCACACCCACACCCTTGGGCGTCGAGCCGGAACCGGAAGAACCCACCTGCCTGTGCCCGTCGTATCCCCAGGTCCAGATGTTGCCGTCCCGGTCGATGGCCATGCTGTGCTCGGCCCCGGCGCTGACGGCGATGAAGGTCACGCCCGCGTGCGTGACGGCCGGGCCTGGCTGCTTGCTGTTGTGGGGTTCGTCGCGTCCGAGTTGATTGGCGAGGTCGCTTCCCCAGGTCCAGATGTTGCCGTCCCGGTCCAGGGCCATGGAGTGGCTGCCCCCGGCGGACACCTGGATGAACTTCACGCCCGCGGGTGCGGCGACCATGATTGGTGCGGTCTGGTTTGTGGTGGTGCCGTCGCCGAGCTGGCCGTCCTCATTGTTGCCCCAGGCGTACAGGTTGCCGTCGGAACCGACGGCGAGGGAGTGGGACTGTCCGGCGGATACCTGGGTGAACCGTACCGGTGCGGTGGGGGTGTCGATGCGCACGTCGGTGCCGCCCCGCCAGGGCCCCTGGGCGGGGTCGGCCTTCCACCGGCCCCAGCGTGCGGTCAGGGTCGTGTCCCCGCTTATGGGCTTGGAGAAGTCGTAGGGCCTGTCGCCCTGGAACCAGCCGTTGAAGGTCCACCCGTCGTCCGCCGTCGGGTCGTCGGGCCGTCGGGCGGCGTCTCCGACGATTACCTGCTGGGGTGGAGTGGGGGAGCCGTGCTCCGTTTTGAAGGACACGGTGGCTGTGCCGCCCGTGTAGGTGAACCGAGAACTGGTGTCGTCGGGCTGGGGTGCGCCCTCGAACTTGTACTGAATGGTGAGGGTGACGGTGCCCAGTCCGTGCCTGGGCGAGGTGGCGTACCACCCGTCGAACGCGCGGTAGGGGCCGCCGATGTTGCGGGCCTCACCGAACAGGACCTTCGTGACCTCCATGACGACGGGTCTCCACGTCATGACAGGCAAGGGGTGTGCTGGGTGGCCGCCCCTGTCGCTGGTGCCGTTGCCGAGTTGGCCAACGAGGTTGTCTCCGCACGCGTATGTTTCACCGTCCGAGCCGAGGAACACCGTGTGCGTTTGGCCGGCTGCGATGCTGGTGTAGCGGAAGTCCGTGGGGGCCCCGGTGGGGGTTGCGACCCGGGTGGGGGTGGCCGTGATCTCGCTGGTGCCGTTGCCGAGTTGGCCCCGGGTGTTTTTTCCCCAGGCCCATGTGCCTGTGTCGGTGATCGCTATGCAGGTACCGGATGATCCCCAGCCATTGGTGTCGACTTGGGTTGCTCCGGTCAGGCCGGGGACCCGGCCGGGCTTGTCGGCGGGGTTGGCGCTGTCGGGGACGCGGCCCAGCTGCCCTCCTAGGTCATCATCGCCCCAGGTCCAGACGGTCCCGTCCCGCGCGATGGCGATGACACGGTAGCCGTGGATCTCGATGCTGTAGTCCTTGAACCTGACACCGGTATCAACGGGGGCAAGTTCGTTATAAGGCAACTGCCAGGTCCAGATTCTGCCGTCCGTGTCGAGGGCCGTATATCCGTATTCGTTGAAACCGGCTGCGGAGTGGATGGCGGTGAAGACGGTCCCCTCGTCCTGGTCAACCTTGTGGGGCGTCTTTGTGTCGGTCCATCCCCAGGTCCAAGCCTGTCCATTGCTGTCGAGGGCCATGGAAGTGGTATTGCCTGCGGAGACGGCGGTGAACGTCACCCCCTCCGGTACTACGGCCAGACCGGGAGTGTATCTGTCCGTGCCGGGGCGGCCTAGGCAACTGCCTATGTCGTTGCCCCAGGTCCAGATTCTGCCGTCCCTGTCCAGGGCCATGGCGTGCCAGAATCCGGCGGACACCTGGGTGAACTTCACGCCGTCCGGCATATTAACCATCGTTGGGGCCTCCTGTCCGACAACGGTTATGCCCTGTCCCAGCTGTCCGAAGCCGCCGCTCCCCCATGCGTATGCGTTGCCGTCGCTGCCCAAGGCCAGGGAGTAGTCATAGCTTGCGGATACTTGGGTGAAGCGTACCTGGTCTGTGTTGGCACCGAGTTTGACGTTGGTGCCGCCGTGCCAGGGTCCGTTGTCGGGGCTGGTGGTCCATTTGCCCCATTTGGCGGTGAGGGTCAGGTCTTGCGTGACTGGCTTGGTGAAGTCGTAGGCGAGGTCGCCTTGGAACCAGCCGTTGAAGGTCCATCCGGGCCTGGTGGGGTCGTCGTGTGGCCATGTGGCGGTCTTGCCGTCGGGGATGGTCTGGCTGGCCGGCATGCCCTGGGTGTCGGGCTGTGAGGTGAAGGTGACGGTGTGGCTGCCGGTCCTGGCCTGCGGGCCGGAGGCCGGCTTGCCGGTGTTGGCGGCTGCGGTGGCCTGTCTGGTGGTGAGCGGGTTGGGTGTGGCCAGCGGGGTAGGCGAGGCCGCGGCTGTCGTGGGCTGCGTCGCCGCCGCCGGGGACTGTGGTGTCGCCGAGGGTGACGGGGTCGCAGCCGGTGTGGTGGGTCCTGTGGGTGTGGTCAGGCCGTCACCGGAGGCTGCCCCCCCCCCCCCCGTTGATCTGGGAGTAGGTGGTGTCGGCGGCCTGTGCGCCCGCGGCGAGGCCACCGCCCATGACGGACAGGGCCGCCAGGACCGCGACCACCTGACGGACCGGACGACGGCCGGACCTGCCCGGATTGTGCAAACGCATGGATTCTCCCCCCAACTGTCACCCACGGGCCTGGTCCCACGGCCGAGGCCCCACCCGGAATCCCGCCGTCCCCGCGGCGTCATCCGGACACAAGGTGATCCGCAAACTGAGGCCGACCCTACCACGCTTCAAGTCCTCGATGGGGTATTTGCCCACAGCGGGTCGCACAAATACAGGAAGCGGTCGCAGCACGCACAAAAAGACCCCCCGACAGGCTCTCCATATCGGGGGGGGGGATTCGTCCGGCTTTTATCGAATCAGTACCAGTTCGACGACTGGGAGTGAGACCAGGCACCGCAAGGAGTGCCGTACCGACCCTGGATGTATCCGAGACCCCAGACGATCTGGGTGCGGGGGTTGGTCTGCCAGTCGGCGCCGGCCGAGGACATCTTGCTTCCGGGCAGGGCCTGAGGAATGCCATAGGCACCGGAGGGGTTGGCGGCGTTGGTTCTCCAACCGGACTCCTTGTTCCAGAGCTGGACCAGGCAGGTGAACTGGTCCTCGCCCCAACCCCTGGCGGTGACCAGTTCGTGGGCGATGCTCTGGGATTCGCCCACAGGTGCCGTGGTTGCGGATGACCCTGATGATGACGATGCCGACCCGCTGGTTCCCGATGACTGACGACCGGTGCCGACCAGGATGACCTTGTTGACGGGTGCCGTCTTCACGAAGGATGCGAAGACGTTCTTGGAGAGGTTCTTGTTGCCAGCCGCGGTGACCAGACTGGTGGTTTCCATGACGCCGTTCTTGCCCTCGGTCTTCACCTTGGTGGTTCCGGCGGGGAGGGAGTCGGTCTTTTCCTCAATGGTGTTGAAGGGTATGTCGGACTCGTCGGTCATGACCTGGGCGTCCGCCCGGTCGATCTTGATGACCGTCTTCTCACTCACGGGTTTGGTCAGGGCCGGGCTGATCTGATCGCCAGGCTCCAAGGTGATGTCGCCCGCTTCGAGCACGGATTTCACATCGGTGAAGCCGTTGCCCAGGACGACCCGGTTCTTGCCGTTGATCTGTACGGTGACATAGGAGGTGTTGGCGCTCGATCCGCCTTCGCCGTTACGCAGGGCCTGTCTGGTGGAACTCCTGGAGACCTCGTGGTTCTGCTGGGTGGCGGAGTAGGCCGTGATTCCCTGTGCGGGGCCGCCGTTCTGGGTCGCATAGAAGTCGCGGGAGATGAACCCCGCGCCTATGATCAGGCCAACGACAGTGGTTCCTGCGGCAAGCCGTACCCACTGACGCTTGGTCAGGGCCTTGACCGCAGCCATCCGGCCTGTGCCATGCTTCGCCATTACACTCCTCTGTTCGGTCAACAGATCCTCAGCGGTTGCAGTCCGGACGCAATCCGACCCTGCCTCCCATCCGGGCATGCCGAAGGGAGCGCTGGAACATATGCTTCGATTCTAGTCCACCGCCCGTACTGAACCAACCCTGGCGGGCGGGAGACCGCCTTATTCCTGGGTGGCCGTATCCATATCGGCCTGTCGGGCCTGCTCGATCAGGTCGTCAAGGTCGGAGGCTCTCAGGGCTCCTGCCTGCTTGAATATGATCTGGCCCTGTTTGGCGATCATCAGGGTGGGGACGGCCTGGATGCCGGCGGCTGCGGCCAGATCCTGGTTCTTGTCGATGTCGACCTTGCCGAAAACGATATCGGTGTTCTGCTCGGAGGCCTTGTCGAAGATGGGGCCGAACGCCTTGCAGGGTCCGCACCAGGTGGCCCAGAAGTCGATCAGCACCAGGTCGTTCCCGCTGATGGTCTGCTCGAAGTTATCCGAGGTGATAGTCGTGGTGGCCATAATCGCGCTCCTAACGAATCCCGCTGCTGCAAGGGAAATTCCCATGCAGCACAACAGTTCTCTTCCCATCAGCATTCCATCAAGGCTGGAGAAATCGCGGAAATAAGCTCAGGGTATATATATGGACGGGTGGTTTCGCCCGGTCAAGCCGGGAACCAATAATAGGGTGTATGCCAGTGTTGAATGACGAAATACCCGACGACGATGACTTCGATTCCAACCGCAGGCGCGGTGAGTTCTCCAACATCACTCCGGAGGATTTCGTGCGTGGCACTTCGCGGGGCAATCCTCCCGGATGGCTCGACAAGGAGCAGATAGACCTGGCACGCAGGAAGCTGCCCATGGCGTATGTCGAGGTTGTTCCTGTACGGGTTGACGATCTCGGATTGGTGTCGCAGGTGGGGTCCCTCCTTTGCGTCGGGGACGACGGCAATATAGAGCGGACCCTGATCACCGGGAGGGTGCTCTACCACGAGACCATCAGGGAGGCCCTGGCAAGGAACATCGCCAAGGACCTGGGTGAGCTTGCCCTTCCTGTCCTGCCTGCCGGGCTCCAGCCCTTCACTGTGGCCGAGTTCTTCCCCACGCCCGGGCTCTCCGAGTACTACGATCCCCGCCAACATGCCATCGCCCTGTGCTATCTGGTTCCCGTGGCCGGCGACTGCAAGCCCCAGGATGAAACCCTTGAAGTGGAGTGGGTCGATCCCAGGGGGGATATGCTCGACACCTTCATAGGCCAGATGCCCAACGGGCACGGGCGTGTACTTCGCACGGCCCTGTCCTGGGCGGGGGTCCTCTGATTCAGGCGTCATAAACCAGTGGAATACCAGCAGTAGGGAAGGCAGGTCGGAGCCGATGACCATGACCATCACCAATACCGTATATCGCGAGGGAGAGGGTCTTCCTGTGATTCTCTGCCATGCCTTCCCGGTCGACCATCGCATGTGGGATGTGTGTGCGGACAGCCTGATCAATCAGGCCGACCGGCGGGGGTTGATCCCCTTCCCGATCTATGCGCCGGATATGCCCGGGGCCGGTGATGGCCCACTGCCTCTGGAGGAACAGAACGGTGGGCTGGCCCCGGACGGTTCATATCCTCATGCCTTGGACCGGATGGCTGAAGCCTACGTTGACCTGGTTGCCGGGCTTGGGCATTCAAAGGCCATCTGGGTCGGTCTCTCCATGGGGGGATACCTGGTGGAAGCCGTCTGGCGGCTTCATCCGGAAGTGGTGGCCGGTATGGCCCTTTGCGACACGACGACCAAGGATGATGCCCCACAGTCCCGGGCCAACCGGCTCGCCATAGCCCAACGTTGCCTGGACACGGGCGGGGTGGATGGGGTCATGCACTTCGCCCGGCCTCAGGAGGGTGATTCCAGGTTCAAGACCTCGCCGGAGTTCATCGACACCATGACCGGGTGGATTGAATCCCAGTCACCCCAGGGCATCGCCTGGAGGGAACGGATGGCTGCAGGTCGTCCTGACCAGACCGGAATCCTGCCCGGTATCGAAGTGCCTCTGACCATGGTTTCCGGTGAGCTGGATCCCTCCAGCCCGCCCAGGGTCATGCGGCCCCTCGCCGATGCCGCCACCTCGGTACCCGGAGGAGTGCGATTCGTATCGGTTCCCGAGTGCGGACATTTCAGCGCCGTTGAGCGTCCCGACCTGGTGGCCTCCGCCCTGGTCGATCTGGTGGCCGATGTTCAGGGTTCGGGCAGGGTCGAGGAATCCGAGGGGTGCTGAGATGACCGATTCCCCTCATTCCGCCTTTTCGCCCCTGGCCCTGACCCGTACCCTCTCTTTCCTTCCCCTGGCGCAGGGGGACGTGGATTACTGCGTTGCCCGTCGCGGGCAACCCGGTCTCTTGCGGGAACTGGCGGGGTCGCCCGCCTCGGATGTGATTCTGGTTGACCGTGACCGCCTGGCCGTCCCCAAGGGACAGGGAGCCACGGCCGGACGTCGGCATGCGGGTATCCGCCTGGTCATGCTGCCGGCAACCTACCTGACGGAGGATCTCGGCGGGAACGGGTGCGACACCCGACCGCTGTACTATCTGGGGTCCTTGGAGGGCCGAGACTACCTGGCCCTGGATCTTGCCCTCCTGGAGCGGTATGCCGAAGGTGCACAGGCAGGTGATTCGAGGCTGATACATGCGGCCAGGGAGAGGTTCGACTGGATCGGATTGAGGGAGTTCGCCCCTCATGGCACGCCCCGACAGGTGGGCCTGGCCACCAGCGCGGTTTCCCTGTCGATGTGGCAGAGCCAGCAACTCTTCTGCCCTCAATGCGCCGCCCCTGTGGAACCCTGTCAGGGGGGTTGGGCCCAACATTGCCGGGGTGTGGAGCCTGGGCACATCCTCTTCCCCCGGATCGAGCCGGCCGTAATCATGTCCGTTGTGGATTCCCGTGACCGGCTCCTTCTGCAGCACAACAGTTCCTGGGGACCTGATTTCCATTCGGTTGCCGCCGGGTTCGTTGAGGCCGGTGAGAACCTTGAGCACGCCGTCCGCCGCGAGACCATGGAAGAGGTGGGCATCCGGGTGGGGGAGGTGCGCTATATGGGCTCCCAACCGTGGCCCTTCCCCTCTTCGCTGATGGTGGCCTTCAAGGCCCGGGCCTTGGGGACCGAAATCCGCGTGGATGGTCAGGAGACCAAGGAGGCCGGCTGGTTCACCCGGGACGAGCTGGGTGCACGAATGGCCGGCGGCACCATCCGTCTGCCCAAGCGGGCAACCATAGCTCGGGGCATGATCGAGGAGTGGTACGGCAGCGACCTGCCGGAGTACTGATGGAAAAGGGATTCTGGGTAAGGCACAGGGTAAAATAATCCAGGATCGAAACAGTGCGGAAAGGTGATCAATGGCTGCGGCGGGGCAATCGGAATCTCTGCTTCCTGAGGGTAGTGGAGGCGTGGAAGAGGCTGAAACGGTAATCATGCAGCCCATCCAGGTTCCCCTGGCCGATGATCCGGTTGAGTACCAGGACGAAGAGCCGGTTGATCTGTTCGAGGATGAGTCCGTCAGCCGGGTCTTCGGTGAGGCCACTGCCCGCACCTCCTGGTTCGGCACGCACAAGGCCATATGGATTACCCTGCTCCTGTTCCTCCTCCTCGCTGTGGTTCTTGTCGGTGGGTTCTTTGGCGCCCGTCAGTATTTCCAGGACAGAGTGGCTCCGGGGGTCAGTTTCGCTGGCCAGAGCATGATGGGCAAGGATGCCGATCAGGTCAGGAAGATCGTGGCCCAGAAGGTGCAGGACTCCAAGGTCGAACTGACCAGCCAGGGCAAGCCCTCGGTCACTGCCGGTCTGGAGGATCTCGGTGTTTCCGTCAATCAGGAGCGCACCGTCAAGGAGCTCATGGGAAGCAAACGCGAAGGCGACTTCGAGCGGCTCAACCCCTTCCGTCGTGTGTCTGTACCCTTGGTTGCCGAAGACAACGAACTGGCGATGGACCGGTTCCTCACCGGGAGATTCATCGACGAGGGCAGTCGCTCCGTTCCCTCATTCATCGTCTTTGACGAGGGCCTGCATGCCTTCACGGTCCAGGAGGGGCGCGGAGGCAAGGCCCCCAAGCTGGAGCCCGTCGAGAAGGCGGTCTCTTCCCTGGTGCAGGAGCCTGGACATGAGGCCAGGGTTGCGGTCACATACCAGGACATCCCCATGCCCATCACCGTGGAAGTGGCTTCCAAGGTGGCGGGCGAAGCCAACCAGCGCATCGCCAAGGACCTGGTTATTCAGGCGACCGATAACGACAGTATGAGGATACCGGCTCCGACCGTGGCATCCTGGGTCAAGCCGGACACCGACCTGAAGCGGGGGACCATGAGCCTGGACTTCGACCAGGCCGCCATCTCAGGTTATCTGAGCCAGGAACTCCCCAAGGCGCTCGACCGGGAAATGGTGACGGCCGTCAACGTCAAGAACACCAAGGGTGAGGTGGTGGCCGAGACCACCAAGGGTGTCGACGGGGTCAAGGTCAAGGACTTCGAAGCCACCGCCGACCAGGTCATCAAGGCGCTGAAGAGCGGGAACATGGATACCATCAAGGTCCAGGCCGATGTGACTCCTCACAAGGAGCAGACCAGGGTTGCCCGGTATGACGTTCCCGACGGCGATACCTGGATCGATGTGAATCTCTCCAACCAGACGGCCACCGTCTACCACGGCACCACCCCGGTCCAGACCTTCTTCATCTGCTCGGGTAAGCCCTTCGATGGGGACGGCTCGGATACGGGTACCTTCTTCATCAACGTCCGGTATGCGATTCAGACCATGCGGGGGCCGGGCTACGTCTCGCCCGATGTTCGTTGGGTCTCCTATTACAACGGCAGCGAAGGCTTCCATACGGCCGCTTGGAACCATGGCGGCATTGCCACGGGCGACCCCACTCATTACGGCTCACACGGCTGCATCAACATGTATGAGCAGGATGCCAAGTGGATCTTCGACAACGCACCGGTCGGGACCATGGTCAAGGTCTGGGGAGAGGTTCCCCCGGGGCCGGTCCGTTAGGGGCCTCCTCCTATCTGGTCCCCGGTGGTCAAAGGACCATGGTCCGGGACCTGGCGGGCGGTTTATGCCTCGGCACATCCCGGAGCATAGTAGGCTTGGACCCATGAGTGAAGAGAACAGCGAAGGCACCGTCCGATTGGACGTGCCCGATCACCTGCAGTATTCCCCCGACCATGTCTGGATCGACGCCTCCCAGGACCCGGCTGTAATCGGCGTGACCGAATATGCGGCGGACCAGCTGGGCAACCTCGTCTTCCTTGACCTCCCCGAGACGGGCACCCAGGTCGAGGCCGGCGATGAGGTGGTGGAATTGGAATCATCCAAGGCCGTGGAGCCTGTGGTCTGCCCGGTTTCAGGAACCATAGCCTACGTGAATCGCTCCGCCTCGGACGATCCCGGTGTCATCAACTCCGATCCCTATGGGGAGGGGTGGATCATGAAGATGACCCTTGACGATGATGAGCCCGACCTGCTGACTGCCGACGAATACAGCAAGATGCTCAGGAAGTTGGGCTGAGTCAGGGCGTTTCTCACCCAGGAGGCAATGGTGTCCGAGCGGGATAGTCGCAGGCCCTCTGAACAGGGAGGCCGGGGTGGCCCCTGGCAGGTCACCAGTGTCAGCACGGCCTTTGACGCTGCCGGTCCTGGCGAGCGCATCGAATCCAGACCGGCGCCGGTTCGTCTGGCCCGGCGTATCGTCACAGGCCTCTTCGAGTTCTGGGTGGGCCTCTCAACCGGTTTGACCGGACGGATGGGTTGGTTCCCCCGGATACAGCCCTATGTGGGGTACGGGACCCAGGCTTATTCGCGCTTGATCTGCCGGACCGTGCTATCCGATAGTCAGGGCAGGTCGGACAGAGCGATGAGGGGGATACGGGAGCTGCTGACCGTCCCTGCCCCCAGGACCAGGGTCGCCTTGGCCATCGATCAGGTTCGTCTGGGCACGGTTCAGGTGGGGGACTCCGCCGTCTATGACGCGGTGGATCCCAGCCGGAACCAGAACGGCGAATTCGTATTGTCGGATCGTTCCGGCTACCTGGACCTGGTCGCCGAACACCACCTGACGCCCGGCACTCACCAGGTCTCCTACAAGGTGCAGGGGCGGCCGACCGTCACGGCGCCCCTCTACATCATCCCTCCCGAGGCACGATTCGGAGTCATCTCGGATGTGGACGACACCATCATGGTCAGCCAGGTGCCCACCCACTGGAAGGCCGCCTGGAACTTCCTTCTTTCCGACCCTCACAATCGCTCCTCGGTGGCGGGGATGTCGGTCTTCTACAACCGGATCCATGATCTGGACCCTTCGGCGCCCTTCTTCTATCTTTCGGCCTCGCCCTGGAATGTTGAGGGCGCCATCCGGGGCTTCATCCGTGACCACGGCTTCCCCTCCGGGCCGCTTCTCCTACGAGATCTGGATCCCAGACCCAAGACCTTCGTGCCCTCCATCGTTCAGCACAAGATGGAGTTCATCCACCAGCTGATGGCCGACTTCCCCCATATGCGCTTCGTCCTTATAGGTGACGACGGACAGAGCGACCCCACCACCTTCGCCGAGGTGGTCCACCGCTATCCGGGCAGGGTCCTGGCCATAGGCATCCGCCAGCTCAGCCCGGGGGAATCGGGTCTGGGCATCATCAACCGAACCTCCTCCCAGCCTGCACCGGAGACCGGCGTACCGGTCTTCTACGGTACGACCGGGGTCAACCTGATGCGGACCATGTTGCCCTACCTGGCCGCCAACCACTGAGCGCCCTGTCCTTGTTCGGGCCCTATGCCCGATACCATCACATCCCCGGCCGTCAATCCAGGCCGCGGGTGTTCAGGTTCCGGCTATAATCGCCCCATGAGCTTTTCGGCAAGTGATTGCAACGATTCTCCCGATACCATCCCGACTGTTCCCAGGGCATTCGCCGAGGCGACCCGACGGAGCTTTCACGGCGACCTCTTCGAGGACCCATACGAGTGGATGAGGCAGAAGGAGGACCCGCGCACCCGGCAAGTATGTGGAGCAGGAGAACCAGTACTGCCAGGAGAGGTTGAGTCATCTTGCCGGGTTGCGCCGGACCCTCCTGGACGAGTTCAAGGCCCGGGTGCAGGAGACCGACATGTCGGTGCCTACCCGAATCCAGGGCTACTGGTACTTCGGCAGAACACTGGAGGGGAGTCAGTACGGCCTTCAGTGCCGCCTGCCCGTCAGGGGCGATGATGACTGGGATCCGCCTCTGATCGATAAGGGAAGCGCCCCGGGTTCCCTGCCGGGGGAGGAGATCATCTTCGACGCCAACAAGGAATCCCAGGGCCATGACTTCTTCGCCCTGGGTTGCCTGGACCTGAGCAGGGACGGAAGGTGGATGCTCTACGGGCTGGATACCAGCGGGAACGAGCGTTATGACCTGCGCATCCGAGACCTCTCCACCGGCAAGGACCTGCCTGACCGGATCGACCAGGTGTCGTCCGGGGCCGTACTGACACCCGATGGGAAGTGGGTCTTCTACACCACCGTGGACCAGGCCTGGAGGCCCTGTGCCGTGTGGCGTCACCAGGTCGGGCAACCCCGGGATGAGGACGTCCGGGTCTTCGAAGAACCCGACCAACGCTTCTGGGTGGGCCTGGGCCTGAGCTTTGACGAGGCCAGTCTGATGATCGGATCCTCATCCAAGACCACCAGCGAGGTCCTCATGCTCTCCCTGGAGGACCCGACCGGTGACTTCGTTCCCTTCATCCCCCGCCAGGACGGGGTCGAGTACGATGTGAGCCTGAGCCGCCTGGAGGGGGCCGGGCCCGATGGGGAGGACCTTCCGGTTGCGGTGGTCTACCACAATGTGCTGAACCCGAATTTCCAAGTCGATCTGATCGATATGAGCCGGACCAAGCCGCCCTACCACCTTGGTCAGGGGGTCTGCATCGCCCAGGGCAGCCCGTATGGGTGTGAACAGGGAGGGGCTGATGCGGGCCAATCCCCGGATACGCCCTATCGGAACCCTGCAAACCCGGCCATTCTCCAGGGCGCTCGCGGACTGGGCATCGAGGGCATGGGCATCCACCGCAGTTTTGTGGTCATGACCTACCGGGCCGACAGCCTGCCCCGCCTTGCGGTGATTCCCAAGGAGGAGGCCATCGAGGACCTTCGTGCCGGTCGTCCCTGGCGCTTCCGCCAGGTGGTTCCCGGGCAGGGCCTGTTGGACCATGCCGATCGGGGAAGCGGTCAGGGCAGGGTCTACAGCATCGCCTCATCCGACAACCCCTCCTACGAAGCCCCCACCATGCGGTACATCTTCAGCAGCTATACGGTTCCATCGGAGCTGCATGAGATGGATCCGGCAACGGGCGCCGACCGGCTCCTTAAACGGGCCGAGGTCCTGGGTGATTTCGACCCGGACAGGTATGCCGAACGTCGCCTTTGGGTGGATGTGCGAGACGGTGCCAGGGTGCCCGTCTCCCTGGTCTGGCGGCGGGGGATGGTCCCTGCCTTGGATGCCGATGGAAGGACCGGTCTGGATGATGAGGTCATCCCGGCGCCGTCCGATCCCGGCCGTCTGCCCTGGCCCGGCGACGAGGCCTCCACCTCCCGGAGTCTGCAGGGCGGATCGCCCATGTTCATCACCGGGTACGGGGCCTACGAGATAAGCTCCGATCCTGGTTTCTCGACTGGCCGCCTGAGTCTCCTGGACAGGGGTGTGCTTTATGCCGTCCCACACGTGCGGGGCGGGGGAGAGATGGGGCGGGCCTGGTACGAGCAGGGTCGCAGACTCCAGAAGAGGCATACCTTCGAGGACTTCATCGACGTAACGGCCGCCCTGCAGGCCAAGGGGTGGGCTGACCCGCTCCATACGGTGGCGAACGGCGGTTCGGCTGGCGGTCTTCTCATGGGTGCCGTGGCCAACATGGCTCCCCAGCTCTATGCCGGGATCGAGGCCGATGTGCCATTTGTGGATGCCCTGACCAGCATCCTGGACCCGGACCTTCCCCTGACCGTGACCGAGTGGGACGAGTGGGGGGACCCCCTGCACGACCCGGAGGTCTACCGGTACATGAAGTCCTATTCTCCCTATGAGAACGTCCAGAACGCCGACGAGCGCATCCGCGACCATGGCACCGGGCACTTCCCGGCCATCCTGATCACCACCTCCATGAACGACACCCGCGTGCTCTACGTGGAACCGCTCAAGTGGGTGGCCAGGCTCCAGGAGCCTCGTGTCGGTGCGGACGCCCTGATCAAGGTCGAGGTGGAGGCCGGGCACGGGGGAATCAGCGGGCGCTACAGGCAATGGGAGGAACTGGCGTTCGAGAATGCCTGGTGCCTGTCCATCATGGTTCCCGATCAAACCCCTGTCCGGGATTCGGTATCTTCCTGAGACGGCCCCGGTGCCCTTATCTATGCTCGGAATATGAGCGATACGAAGAAACAGACCTATCACATTGCCGTCATTCCGGGAGACGGCATCGGCAAGGAGATCGTCCCCGAGGCCCAGGCGGTTCTGGAGAAGGTGACCGAGGGGCGGGCGAACTTCGAATATGTTGATTTCGACCTTGGTGCCGAGCGCTACCTGCGTGACGGGGCCATCCTGCCGGACGAGGAACTGGAGAGGCTCAAGCAGCAGGATGCCATACTCCTGGGGGCCATCGGTGATCCCCGGATCAAGGCGGGCATCCTGGAGCGGGGTCTTCTGCTCAAGATGCGGTTTGAACTCGATCAGTATGTGAATCTGCGTCCTTCCAAGTTGTACAAGGGTGTGGTCTCGCCCCTGGCCGATCCTGGCGACATCGACTTCGTCGTGGTTCGCGAGGGGACGGAGGGCCTTTATGCCGGCGCCGGCGGTTCCGTCCGCCGCGGCACCCCCCAGGAGGTGGCCACCGAGGTTTCCATCAACACCGCTTTCGGGGCGGAGAGGGTCGTCCGTTATGCCTACAAGCTGGCCATGAAGCGGCGCAGGAAGCTGACCCTGGTTCACAAGAAGAACGTTCTGACCAATGCCGGTGACATGTGGCAACGCCTGGTTGACCAGGTGGGGGAGGAGTACCCCGAGGTGGAGCGTGAGTACCTGCACGTCGATGCCTCGACCATCTTCCTGGTGACCGAGCCGAGCCGTTTCGACGTGATTGTGACCGACAACCTCTTCGGTGACATCCTTACGGACGAGGCCGGAGCCGTGGTGGGCGGCGTGGGCTACTCCGCCTCGGGCTGCATCAACGCCAGCAACACCTACCCGTCCATGTTCGAACCCATCCACGGGTCCGCTCCCGACATTGCCGGCAAGGGGATCGCCAACCCCACGGCCGCCATCCTGTCGGCCGCGATGCTGCTTGACCATCTGGGCTTCGACCAGGAAGCGGACAGAATCAACAAGGCCGTTGAGGACGACATCGCAGAGCTGGGGGCAACAAGCCGCTCCACCAGCCGGATCGGAAAGGACATCCTGGGCAGATTGTGAGTCATTTCGCCCCTTGCAGGGCTTTTAGGGACTCTGGTCTACTCTTGAGAACATGACTATGGACGATTATCGGCAATTCGCAGACGATGACCCCCAGGCCAGGACCGGTTGGTCAGGCACCGACGGACAGGAGGGACCGAATCCTGCTGGGGCGCAGATCCCCCAGTCTTCGCCCGATTCAAACCCGTCGCCCTCCTCCCAGTACCCGCAGGATGGCCAGACGAGCCAGCAATTCATGCAGATGCCGGTGGAGCCGCAGCCGTCCTCGAATGAAACGACCGTCACTCCTTCATATGGGCAACAGTATGGCGATCAACCCTCCAGCCAGCCTGATGTGAGTATGGGGCAGGGTGCAACCCCTGCTTTCCCCTCACAGGGCAATCAGGCAGGTGCGACCACGGCCCAGTCCTACGGTGTGCCGGCCTCCGGGCCGCAGTCGGCCCCGGCGCAGTCTTATGCCGGCCAGCCTTATGGCTCTGCGGCCTATGGTGCGCAGCCTGGTGAAGGGCAGCCGTATGGAACCGGGGCGTATCCGACGCAATCCAGCGGCGCACAGGCTTATGATGGCCGCTCGTATGGCTCGCAACCATACGGACAGTCCAACCAGCCCTGGTCGGATCCGGCTCAGCCGTATGCAACTCAGCAATACCCGGCTCAGCAATACCCGGCTCAGCAATATCCTGCCCAGCAGTACGCAGCACAGCCTTATGCCGGTCAGCAATATCCGGCCCAACAGCAGTACGGCGCGCAGCAGTATCAGCAGAATCAACAGTACGGAACCGGATATGCTCCGGCCTACCAGGCACCTGCCAATCCCGGGTACGCCCCTCCGACCTATGTGCAGCCGGTTCCACCCCTGGCCAATCCCGCTCGCCACTCACGCTTGGCCGCCGGCCTGCTCAGCATCTTCCTCGGCGTCTTCGGTGTAGGGAACTTCTACCTTGGTCATACAGGCAAGGGCATGGCGCAGCTCATGATTACCCTGATCGGGTTTTTCTTCTTCTTCCTCGGTCCGTTCATCTCCAGCGTCTGGAGCCTGATTGAGGGAATACTGATTCTGGTTTCCTCGCCCGGATCAAAATGGCATCGTGACGGCTACGGACAGGAGCTGACCGATTAATGCCGTCTGTCCTTCGGGGGGAGTGCAAGGAGCCCGGTGGGAAACTGGTGGCGGTCGCCCTGCAGCTTGGACGGACGTCCGACGGGCGTCCCTGTCTGGATTCCTGCAGGATCGACGGTGACTTCTTCATCGATTACCGTTCGGATGGTCGGACCTCTGATGGGCTTCTGACCGCCCTGGAGTCCGCCATGATGAAGATGCGGCTGCCCCTGGATCCCGACTATGCAAGGACCACCCTCGATGCGGTCATGGACAGGCACGATGCCGAACGGATCCTGGGCATATCCTCGCCTTCCCTGGTCACGGCCATGACCAGGGCCCTTCCATCCGAGCAGGTCCGAAGCGGGAATGCCGACATGGCCGCCGTACCCGAGGGGAGCTTGACCGATACCGATTCCGGCAGGCGAGGCTGTGAAGCCGATGATGCGGATACCGGTTTGGATGAAGCCCTGAGACGATGGGCGGAACTGGACCTGACCGTCGTCAAGGATCGTCCGCGAGACCCGGCCATGCAGATGGCGATGGACCAGGCCCTGGCCGAGTCCGTGGCAGATGGCACGCAACCTCCCACCCTCCGCATCTGGCAGTGGTCGGCCCCTGCCGTGGTGCTGGGACGTTTCCAATCCCTTGCCAACGAGGTCCATCCGGACCGGGCCAGGAAGTCTGGATTCACCGTGGTCAGGCGCTGCACGGGCGGAGGTGCCATGTTCGTCGAGCCTGACAGGGTCATCACATACTCCCTGTATGTGCCCGCCTCGTTCGTACGCGGTCTGGATCCGATTCGGTCCTACCGCCTATGCGACCTCTGGCTGATTCGCGCATTGCGAGCCCAGGGAATCGAGGCCGGCTGGGAGGGACTCAACGACATCGCCTCACCCAGGGGCAAGATGGGTGGCGCCTCCCAGCGCCGTTTCCCGGGTAGGGGAGGCGGTCCGGGCGGGCTCCTCCACCATGTGACCCTCTCATACTCGATTGATGCCGAACTGATGGTTCGGATTCTGAACACCTCCCAGGAAAAAATCAGCGACAAGGCCGTGCAATCGGCCAAAAGCCGGGTGGATCCGATTGGGAGGCAGACCGGTCTGGGCCGCATGGCCCTGGTCAATGGAATCCTGCGGACCCTCACAACCCTGGCGGGAAGCGTGAGCATGGGGGAGCCTGGCCATGGCCTGGAGGAGAGAGCCGCCCGACTTGCCGAGGAACGATACCTCCGACCTGGTTGGACAGGAGTCATCGAATGAGTGTGTCTATAATCATTGACAGCCAGTCAGGTGTACCCATTGCCAGCGTCCGTCCAGGTGCGAGGTCGATGACGACTTGCCCGGTGGTGCAAGAAGGAGTGAAGTATGGCGGTCCACAAGCCCAATGAGATTCCCGAGGAAGGGAATGCCCTGAGGCAGACCGCCCTGTTCAAGCAGGTGCCGCAGGACGAGGTCGACCAGCTTCTCGACAGCCTGAGTGAGTACACCTTCTCCAAGGGTTCCACCATCTTCCGCCAGGGTGATACGGACCATCGCATGTACCTGGTCGAGGAGGGCAGGGTCAAGCTGGTGAGGCAGTCGGTCGACAGGCGTATCCAGCTCCTCAGCATCCACGGACGTGGCGAGATTCTTGGTGAGATTCCGGTCTTCGACCCGACAGGTGGCCCCCGGACGGCCTCGGCGGTGGTCATGGTCAACCGGACCAAGGTGGCCGCCCTGGACCACGATGCGCTCTTCGATTGGCTCAATCAGCATCCCAAGGTGGCCGTGGACATGCTCCAGGTCCTGGCCAACCGCCTACGGACCAACAACGAGCGGATATCTGACCTGGTCTTCATGGACGTCCCGGCCCGCCTGGCCAAGACCCTCCTCAACCTGGCCACCCGCTTCGGTGAGCCCTTCGAGCAGGGGCTGATGGTGCCTCACGACCTCACCCAGGAAGAGCTGGCCCAGTTGGTGGGGGCCTCCAGGGAGACCGTCAACAAGGCCTTGATGGACTTCTCGAACAGGGGTTGGATCTCTCGACGGGGCCGTACCATCATCATCTTCCAGCCCGGCGCCCTGATCCGGCGCTCGCGCATGTAGGAACCCCATGAACAAGTCGACATGATTTTTCATGTCGGTAGAGCCGAGGCTCTACTATGGATTTCATGCCCGAAAAAAAGAAGTCCATGACTGTACGCCGCTTCTTCACCCTGCTTTTGGCCTACCTCCTGTTCTGCGTGGCAGGTGGTGTGGTGGTCTCAGGGTTTCTTTTTCCGGCCGTTCTCGGCGTGAATGCGGCCGCCACGAACATGATGCCGGCTCTGAAGACCGAGAACATCGACTTCAACGTGAATGACCTGCCCCAGCAGTCCAGGCTCTACGCCTCTGACGGGCACACGGTCATCGCCACCTTCTATGCCCAGAACAGGATAGTGGTGCCGATCAAGAACGTTTCGGGCTATATGCAGAAGGCCGTCGTGGCCCGGGAGGACCGCCGCTTCTTCGAGCACTCAGGCGTGGATACCCAGGGCGTTCTCAGGGCCTTCATCCAGACGTATATCAAGCAGGGCGATACCCAGGGAGGGTCCACGCTGACCCAGCAGTATGTCAAGAACATGCTCATGAACCAGGCTGAGGAGAACAACGACCCCATCGCCGAGTACCACGCCCAGGAGGAGACCATCGCCCGCAAGATGCGGGAGATGCTGATCGCCGTGCAGATGGAGAAGAAGTACTCCAAGCCCGAGATTCTCCAGGGGTACCTGAACATCGCCCAGTTCGGCACCAACGTGTACGGGGTGGAAACTGCCGCTCGACGCTACTTCAACAAGTCCGCCAAGAACCTGGACCCGGGTGAGGCGGCCACCATCGCGGCCGTGACCAAGAACCCGGCCAGATTCGACCCCACGGTGGACATCAATGCCTCCCAGGAGCAACGCAACATCGTCCTTGACCTGATGCTCCAGGAACACTACATCGATCGGGAGCAGCATGACCAGGCCAGGTCCAAACCCCTTGAGGAGACGCTCCATGTGCAGAGCGTCGACGCGGGTTGCCAGGCTGCCGGGGATGCCGCCTTCTTCTGCGATTACGTAACCAAGCAGATACTCAACTCCAAGGAGTTCGGAAAGACCCAGGAGGACCGTAACAAACTCCTGAAGGAGGGCGGTCTCGATATCTACACCACCATGGATGTGGACGCCAATGCGGCGGCTATGCAGGCGGCGAGGGACACGATTCCCGTTGACGATCCCAGTGGCTTCGAGGTCACCATGGCAGCCATCAGGCCAGGCACCGGTGAGGTTCTGGGCTTCGGAATCAACAGGATCTACGACGCCACCCAGAATTCAGGTGGTGGTACCCGTACGGCCATCAACTACGCCGTAGACCAGGTGGATGGCGGCGGTTGGGGCTTCCCCGTCGGATCCACATGGAAGCCCATCAACATGGCTGCCTGGATGAAAGAGGGCAGGTCGATCAACGAGCCCCTGCGGACCATGACCAACTACAACCAGTCGACCTTCAACTGCCAGGAGCCCGACGGGACCTCCTATGGGTTCGGCAGCGGCAACTGGCACGTAGAGAACTCCGGCGGCGGCACCACCTCGCCGGAGACCCCGCTCCAGGGTCTGGTCCGGTCCCACAACACCACCCAGGCGTCCATGGCTCAGCAGATCGGACTCTGTTCCATCGCCGACACGGCCAAGGACCTGGGATACCACAATTCTCCCAGGGACCAGATGGACATCCACTCGCCCAACTCGTTCCAGCTGCCCATGACCATCGGCTCCGTTCAGGCATCACCCCTGACCATGGCCAATGTCTATGCCACCCTGGCGGCCAAGGGCACTGCCTGCACCCCGATAGCCATGACAAAGGTGGTCGATAAGAACAACAAGAACCTGAAGGTCCCCAAGGCCAACTGCCATCAGGCCATCGAGCCGGGCATCGCCGAGACCGTGGCCTACGCCATGAACCAGGGTGTGGTCCAGCCGGGCGGCGAGGCGGCCACAACCCAGCTGGACGGCGGACGCAAGACCTTCGCCAAGACGGGCACGCATGAGGACAAGTACATGACCACCGGCGGATTCGTGCCCCAGGTGGCCGCCTTCGTGACCGTGGGCAACGCCGAGGGGCAGGTGTCCTTCAGTGGCAAGACCATCAACGGCAGGTCCATGGGGACCTGGTTCGGCATGTATATCGCCACCCCGGCCTGGAAGGAGTTCATGAACACCTATCTGGCCGCCGCCAACATCGCGCCTGACAACGATTATGGCAATCCCGATCCCAAGTTCACCCGCGCAGTGGCCATGCAGGGCAAGACCGAGAGCCAGCAGCAACAGGAGCAGGAGGAGGCCCGGCGGCGGGCGCAGGAAGAGGCGCAGCGACGGGCACAGGAGGAAGAACAACAGCGTGCCCGACAGCAGGCCGAGCAGCAGGCTCAACAGCAACAACATGCGGAGCAACAACCTGTTGCTCCTGCCCAGCCGCAGGACCAGTAGGCTTCCATCTGGACCTCGTGCCTAAAATGGCGGTATAGGGAAGCTCACACGAGTGGTCATCGTGGCGGGGCGGCAACGGGTTGAGCAAGTGAAATTGCGGTTTCTCGCGGCTCGTCCCCGCACGGTCACAGAGAGGCAGGGGCCGTATGGGTCATGGCAACGTGAATGGGGGAAACCCACTGAAAGGCGAGAAGGGGAGGGGCAAGGTGAGTAGTCAGTTGCCCGACCTTTTCGAGCCCATGCAGTTGCGTGACCTGCAGATTCGCAACCGGGCCTGGCTGCCCCCGATGGACACCTACTCCTGCGTGAACCAGGATGGCATTCCCACCAACTTCCACTACCAGCATTACGTCTCCAGGGCCCTGGGTGGTTTTGGTGTGGTCATAGCCGAGGCCACCGCGGTCAACCCCCAGGGACGTATCTCGCCCTGTGATTTGGGCATCTGGAACGACAGGCAGGCCAGTGCCTGGCAGGGAATCGTCACCGACATCAAGGCCGCCGGTGCCCAGCCCTTCATTCAGCTCAACCACTCCGGGCGCAAGGGGTCGTCAGGGTGTACGCCCACCGGTCACATCAACGCCACCGTCCCGGCCTCCGAAGGGGGCTGGCAGCCCCTGGCGCCAAGCCCCATCGCTTATGGGGACATGGACACCCCTGCCGAACTGTCGAGGATGGAGGTATCCACAATCGTGGCCGATTTCCGCTCGGCCGCCATGCGGGCCGTCAAGGCGGGGTTCGAGGGGATCGAGATTCACGCCGCCCATGGGTACCTGCTCTCCGAGTTCCTGGACCCGCTGACCAACCACCGGAAGGACGAATACGGTGGCAGGCTGTCCGGCAGGATGCGGGCCCTGATTGAGGTCACCGATGCCGTACGTGAGGTGATTCCGGCCGGAATGCCCCTTCTGGTACGAATTTCGGCCACTGACTGGGCCGACGGCGGCTGGGGTCTGGAGGAGACGGTCAAAACGGCCAAGGTGCTGAACGAACATGGGGTGGACCTGATTGACGTGTCGACAGGTGGCATCGTTCCGGGGGTCACCATTCCCGCCGGCCCAAATTACCAGGTGCCATTCTCCTTCCAGGTGCGCAGCAAGGCCCTGATTCCGACCACGGCCGTGGGGTTGATCACCAAGGCCAAGCAGGCCGACAAGATTATCCGCAAGGGTCAGGCCGACGCGGTGGAGATTGGGCGGGCCGGTCTGCGCGACCCTTACTGGCCGCTCAGGGCCGCCCACAAACTGGGCATGGACAAGGCGGACATTCCTTACCCTGACCCGTATCGGCGCGGGGCCTACGGGACCAATCGCTGAGAGTACCGCCTTGGCAGGGGCTGAAGGCAGATGAGCAGAGCAGTGCTGAATGACCAGGGCCTGGGGACTCTGGTGGTCATGCCGACCTATCAGGAGGCGCAGAATATCAGGACCACCCTTGAGGCCCTTCTGAGAGTCTGCCCGGAGGTCCATGTGCTGGTGGTGGATGATGGATCGCCGGATGGGACCGGTAGGATTGCCGATGCCATGGCCCTGGAGGATGCACGCGTGTCGGTGCTGCATCGAGATGTGCGGCAAGGGCTGGGGCCGGCCTATGTGGCCGGGTTCCGATGGGCCCTGGAACGAGGGTACAGGCGTATCTGCGAGATGGATATGGACGGATCGCATCGGCCCCAGGACATGGCCAGGGTTCTGCAGTATGCAGAGGGTCATCCCGAAGTCGATCTGGTCATCGGTTCGCGTAGGGTCCCTGGTGGAAGTACCCGCAATTGGCCCTGGTACCGCGATCTGATTTCGCGCCTGGGTTCCTGGTATGCCAGGATGGCACTGGGGATGCCCGTCAGGGACATGACCGCCGGTCTGAGGGCTTATCGGGCCGAGGCCCTTGGGAAAATCGACCTGGACCGGTTGCATTCCAGCGGGTACGTCTTCCAGATCGATATGCTCCGACGGATCGTGGCCGGCGGTGGCAGGGTCCATGAGGTCCCCATCGTCTTCGTGGAACGGATACGGGGGCGGTCCAAGATGGACACGGGGATTGTCCTTGAGGCCGTGGTCCAGGTGACCAGATGGGGCTGGGGCAGGCTTCTGGGTCGGCCCATCCGATAGGTCCGGGGGCACATCATGGTCGCGGCATCCGCCGGGGAACGTTACATTTTGGGATGTTTCCTGTAGGCGGTGTTCACTTTTGCTGGCGACCGAATTGGTTCCATTTCAATCTCCTTGTGGCTATGATACCGGGAAGGTGCGGATGGTAATCGAGTTCACAATGGCGGGATTGGACGGTTGCTGGATTTGGCTCATACGGTCTTACGGCTGAAAGGCCCGGCTGTGGAGCGGCGACAATGAACGAAAACCGGATTTGAGTTTTTGGTCGAATGTGTGCGATAATGTGCGAATGATATCGTCGCAGCGCCAACATTTGATTCTGAACCGGCTACGTACCCGTGGTGCCGTTCGCATCACGGCCCTGTCCAAGGAGCTGGGTGTCTCGGCCATGACCATACGGCGGGACATTGCGGATCTGGCCGATAAGGGCCTGCTCAAGAGGGTCCATGGTGGTGCAGTGACAACCAGCTCCCTTTTGGCGGAGCCCCTCTTTTCGGTCAAGTCCCAGATGGACATGGGGCTCAAGGACACCATCGCCCGCAGGGCCATCGACTATGTTTCCCCCGGCGATGTGATTGCCATCGGGGGAGGGACCACCGCCTACGTCTTCGCCCAGCACCTCCTGGAGAGCAGGCGTTGTGCCGGGGTCACCATCCTGACGAATTCCATCCCGGTGGCCGAACTGGTCCAGGCCATGGAGAGCAAGGACGTCGAGGTCATCGTCACGGGTGGGGTCATCACCCGATCCAATTCCCTGGTCGGCCCCATCGCCGATAAGGTCGTTTCCTCCCTGAGGGTCAATACGGTCTTCCTGGGTACCCACTCGGTATCCATACCCCGCGGCTTCCTGATGCCCAATTCCCTGGAGGCGGCCACGGACATGGCCTTGATGGACATCGCCGACCGGACCATCATTCTGACGGACCACACCAAGTGGAGTTGCACATCCCTTTCCCTCTTCGCCGGGTTCGATCAGGTCGATACGGTCATCACGGACGATGAGCTGGACCGGCACTCGGCCGAGGCCACCAGGGGGTTGGTCAAGGAACTCGTCCTGGTTCCCACGACCCAGGCCGATCGTGGCCCTCACCCCGAGGGGCTGCCGGATACCCCTGCTCTGGAGTGACGCGGATGGAGGGATGTGACACCCGCTCGCGGGCAATTCGGGAATTTCCGTTCCATCAATAACCTAGGAAGGTGGATTTGAGACAATGAAGTCTGAACAGTTTGTTCCCCGGCGCTATGCGCCCGGAGCCTATGCATCCGAGCACATCCGCATCACCCCGACAAGACTGGCCGACGGCCGGCGGTTCTTCTATATGGATGACGATCCGGAGTATGTCTCCGGGAAGAAGACCAGGCGGCTGGATGATCCCCGGGACCTGCCCGACAGGTTCGCCCCGCACCTGGATGCTCACGGTGAAGAGATCCCCTTCCAGCCTCCGCAGATGCGCCGTGACCCCCTGACCGGCGATTGGATCCCGATGGCCACGTCCAGGATGAACCGGCCCATCACCGCAGGCTCCAAGGCCAAGGCGCAGGGTAATCCCCTGGCGGCCCGGAAGCCGGGAGACCCCTATCAGGATGGGGAGATTCCCGATGTGGATTACGATGTGGTGGTTTTCGAGAACCGCTTCCCTTCGATGATGCAGGTGCCAGGCAACACCTCTGCCGACGGCCCGGATCGGTTTGTCGATGGGAACCCGCTCTGGCCCGTACGTGAGGCCTCCGGCCACTGTGAAGTGGTCTGTTTCGACCCGGATGAGCATGCCCTCCCAGCCAGCCTGCCGGTGAGCCGCCTGAGAACGGTTGTGGAAGCCTGGGCCTTCCGCACCGCCGAGATTTCGGCCATGGATGGCATCGAGCAGATATTCCCCTTCGAAAACCACGGTCAGGAAATCGGCGTCTCCCTGGCCCACCCCCATGGGCAGATCTACTGCTATCCCTTCATCGCGCCGAGGATGGAACAGGAGTTGCGGCAGTGCCATGACTACCATGAGCGCACCGGCGGGAACCTCCTGGGCGACATCCTTCGGGGAGAGATCCGGGCCGGTGAACGGGTGGTCTTCCGCAATGCCACCTGGGTGGCCTATGTGCCCGCCGCGGCCCGGTGGCCCCTGGAGGTCCACATGGCCCCTGTGCGCGACGGAATCCTGACCCTGGACCAGCTCGATGACGAGGAGCGCTGGGGGCTGGCGCAGATGTACTCCACCCTCCTGAAGCGCGGCAACGCCTTCTTCGACAGGGGTGACGGGCAGGGGATGGATCTTCCCTACATTGCGGCGTGGCATCAGGCGCCCCTGCATGACGGGCGGCGTGAGACCTATCGCCTGAACCTGCAGTTCTTCTCCTTCCGCAGGGCTGTGGACAAAATCAAGTATCTTGCCGGTTCCGAATCCGGTATGGCCGCCTGGGTCTCCGATACCACACCCGAGCTGATCGCCCGGCGTTTCCGCCAGCTCGGCCCGGTGGACATAGGGGAGTAGGCGTACGCGAGTCAGGGTGGACGGTGCCGACGGTGATTCGGTCGGGGCCGATCCGCCAACGGTGTCCAAACCAAGGGGCAACCCAGTACAACGAAGGTTCAAAGGAGCATCATGAGTCAAGTACGGTTTATGGAGGCATGGAGCGGGGGAGAGACCGGCCAGGGGCCGGAAGGGGCGGTATCGCTCTTCAGCCGGGTCTACGGCCAGGAGCCCGCCGGGGTCTGGAGCGCTCCCGGCCGGGTCAACCTGATTGGTGAGCATACCGATTACAACGCCGGACTCTGCCTGCCCATAGCCCTGCCCCATCGGACCTTCGTGGCCCTGAAACCGCGACAGGACCATCGGGTCCGCCTGGTTTCCTCCATGGCCCCTGATGACCAAGTGCGGGTCGATCTGGACGGTCTTCAGGCCCGGGGCGTCACCGGTTGGGCATCTTATCCGGTGGGTGTTGCCTGGGCCTTGCGCCAGGCCGGATACGACCAGGTGGGCGGGTTTGACATGGCCCTGGCCTCCTGCGTGCCGGTCGGATCGGGGCTGAGCTCATCGGCCGCCATGACCTGCTCGACAGCCCTGGCCCTGGACGATCTCTTCGGTCTGGGGCTGGGCGGGAGCGACCAGGGCAGGGTGACCCTGATAGATGCCGCCGTCAGGGCCGAGAACGACATGGCCGGTGCCTCGACCGGCGGTATGGATCAGAGTGCCTCCATGCGTTGCCAGGCAGGAAAGGCCCTGCGCCTGGACTGCCGGCCGGAGCTGTCCGCCATGGAAAACGTGACCCAGGTCCCCTTCGATTTGGAGGCCAGGGGCCTGGAATTGCTGGTGGTCGATACGCAGGCCCAGCACCAGCTGAACGACGGACAGTACGAGCAGCGTCGCACCACCTGCGATGAGGCGGCCCGAATCCTGGGTGTGGGCAACCTGCGTCAGGTGGCCGATGAGGTCAAGGTCTCCGAGGATTCCGCCACCGCCCTTCAGGAGGTCCTGGAGAGGCTCCCGGATGAGGTCACCAGGCATCGGGTCCGGCACGTCATCACCGAGATAGGGCGGGTCGATCGGTTCATAGAGGCCTTCGGCAGGGGCGATGTGCAGGAGGCGGGGCGCCTCTTCAACGCCTCACATGACTCCCTGCGCGACGATTACCAGGTCACCTCACCGGAACTTGATCTGGCCGTGGATGTGGCCCGGGCCGAGGGTGCCTATGGTGCCAGGATGACCGGGGGTGGATTCGGTGGTTCCATCATCGCCCTGGTCGATGCCGGCAAGGGGCGTGGCATGGCCCAGACGATAGCGGACCGGTTCCATGCCGCCGGCTTCCATGAGCCCAGGGCTCTGGCGGCCTTGCCCTCTTCCTCCGCCCGGAGGGAGTGCTGAGTTCCGAGCAGCCGTCCATATGCCGGACTTACCGGCTTTCCAGCCCCCGTTTTCGGGGGCTTTTCTCTGCCTCCTCCTCTAAGCTGGGAAGCCATGACCCCTCAGGCGGACGGAGTCTGTCCTATTGGGCTTGAAGGGATATCCCAGGGTGGAGGAGGACCACATGAAAAAGGCGATCATCACGGTGGTGGGTCAGGACGCCATCGGCATCATCGGACGGGTCTGCACCAGCCTCTCCGGGAATTCAATCAATGTCCTTGACATCTCCCAGACCATCATCGACGGGTTCTTCAACATGATGATGATTGTCGATTGCTCCTCCTACGCGGGGGAGTTCGATGACCTGGTCCGTGATCTGGATGCCCTGGGTGAGGATATCGGCGTCTCCATCAGGTGCCAGCGTGAGGAGATATTCACCCGGATGCACAGGGTCTGAGGGGGCTGCGCCATGATTACACCCGATGAGGTCCAAGAGACCAATGCCATGATCGACCGGGAACGGTTGGATGTCCGTACCATCACCATGGGCATCAGTCTCCTGGACTGCGCCAGCCATGATGTTGACATGCTCTGCAGGAACATCCACCGCAAGGTGGTCTCCCTGGCCAAGGACCTGGTTTCGACAGGGGAGTCCATAGCCCACCAATACGGGATTCCCATCGTCAACAAGCGGATCACCGTCACCCCCATCTCCCTGGTGGCCGCTGGGGCCTGCCACTCGGTCGATGACTATGTGGCCGTGGCCAAGGCCTTGGATATGTCGGCCAAGGAGGTCGGTGTTAATTTCATCGGAGGCTATTCGGCCCTGGTCTCCAAGTCCATGACCCCGGCGGAGCGCCTCCTGATCAAGTCCCTGCCCCGCGCCCTGAGCCAGACCGAGAGGGTCTGCGCCAGTGTCAACGTGGGCTCGACCAAGACCGGCATCGACATGGATGCCGTGGCCCTGATGGGGCGGGTCATCAAGGCTGTGGCGCAGGCAACCGGGGACACCGACAGTTCGGGGTGCACCAAGCTGGTTGTCTTCTGCAATGCTCCGGACGACAACCCCTTCATGGCCGGTGGCTTCCACGGCGTGACCGAAGGCGATGCCGTCATCAACGTGGGCGTTTCAGGTCCGGGCGTGGTCAAGACCGCCTTGGAAACCGCTCGTGGTGCCAGTTTCGACCAGCTCTGCGAGACCATCAAGCGTACCGCCTTCAAGATCACCAGGATGGGGCAGCTGGTGGCGCAGGAGGCCTCGCGGCGTTTGGACCTTCCCTTCGGCATCATCGATCTCTCCCTGGCTCCGACACCGGCCGTGGGCGACTCGGTGGGTGAGGTCCTGCGTGAGATGGGTCTGGAGCAGGTTGGCGCTCCCGGCACCACCGCAGCCCTGGCCATCCTCAACGACCAGGTCAAGAAGGGCGGCATCATGGCTTCAAGCTATGTGGGTGGCCTCTCTGGAGCCTTCATCCCTGTTTCCGAAGACGCAACGATGATCCAGGCGGCCGCCGAGGGGAGTCTGACTCTCGAAAAGCTGGAGGCCATGACCTGCGTCTGTTCGGTTGGTCTGGATATGATTCCCATCCCCGGCGATACCAGCGCCGAGTCCATCTCCGGCATCATCGCCGACGAGGCGGCCATCGGCATGATCAATCAGAAGACCACGGCAGTCAGATTGATTCCGGTTGCGGGCAAGGGTGTGGGGGACACGGCGGAATTCGGCGGACTCATGGGAGGCGGCCCCATCCTGCCTGTCAACGACCGCTCCTGCGCCGACTTCATCAATCGTGGAGGACGCATCCCGGCCCCCATACACAGTTTCAAGAACTGACCGGTACGAGGCTGTCATACGTCAAGACCCCGTCTTCCAATCCCAGGGTGAGGAAGGCGGGGCCTTGACGTATCGGGACCCCTGGTCAGCGCCCGCCCTTGAAGTTCAGCTGGCGCCAGGCTTCATAGATGGCGATGGAGGCGCAGTTGGTCAGGTTCAGGCTCCGCAGGCTGGGACGCATGGGCAGGCGGACCTGCTCGGAGACGTGGGGGCCGGCCATGACATCCATGGGATCGGGGATGTTCCCCGGTTCGGGGCCGAAGAGGAGGATGTCGGTCGGTCTGTAGTCCACCTCGGTATACAGCTTGGTCGCGTGGGCCGTGAAGGCGATGATGCGCGAGTCTGGCATGGAATCGACCAGATCATCGAAATCCGGGTGGAGGACAACATGTGCCATGTCGTGGTAATCCAGCCCCGCCCGGCGCAGCTTGGTGTCCTTGAGGTTGAAACCCAGGGGTTCCACCAGATGGAGGATGGTCCCGGTCACCGCGCAGAGCCGGATGGCCGACCCGGTGTTGCCGGGGATTCTTGGGGAGTAGTAGCAGAGGTGGGGGGTCACTGTCTCGGCTCGACCGGCCTCCTTGGCATCCATCATGGCCTCGGTGACCGAAATCGGGTTTCCATGGGCGTCGGTGACCAGCTCATCGGGGCCGTAGTCGGACTTCCGGTACCCGTACTCGTACATTTCGTCGACCGCCTTGGCGGGGTCCCCACCCTGGCTGCCCATCGCGTTCGTCTGCTCCTGGAAGGTCATGCCATTCAAGGTAACGCCGGGAAAAGACAGGGCGGTCAGGGCCCGACCGGTTTCCCCTCCGGGGGAGGTTGGATGTCGTAGAAGAACCGGGTATCAAAACGAGGTCTGCCGCAATGGGTGCCGAAGAAGGGACGATCAGGTTCTGGCGCTCGCAGCGAAGTCGGCTCCAGGGCCGGGTCCGGTTCGGGTCGACGGTTGTATGGTGTTGGAAGCGGAGACTGAACGAAGCAAAGGAAAGGCGGGGGTTCGTGGAGGGCATCCTGATGGAGTCTGTCGAGCCGATACGGCTTCGGCTCTTTTCCTGGTGGGAGCGGAACTCCAGGGACCTGCCTTGGAGGTATGGGCGAACTACGCCCTGGGGGATTCTGGTTTCCGAGGTGATGAGCCAGCAGACCCAGTTGAGCAGGGTCGTGCCCTACTGGACGGCTTGGATGGAGGCCTGGCCGGATGCGGCGGCCCTGGCGGCGGCGGGGAAGGCCGAGGTCATCACGGCCTGGGGGAGACTGGGGTACCCCCGGCGTGCCCTCCGGCTCCAGGAGTGCGCCAGGGTGGTAAGTACGGAGTATGGCGACCTCCTGCCGCGCTCCTACCAAGAGCTGACAGGACTGCCGGGTATCGGGGATTACACGGCCAGTGCCGTCATGAGTTTCGCTTACGGGGAGCGGATTGTCGTCATCGATACCAATATTCGCAGGGTCCTTTCCCGGGTCTTTCTGGGGGTCGAATCCGTCGGCGGCTCCACGACAAGGACCGAACGTGAGCTGGCCCAGACCGTCCTGCCGGAGGATGTCGGCAGCCTCTCGGGGAAGGGGCGGCGTGATTCGGTGGATGGTTCCATGCAGGGCCTGTCAGGACAGGAACCGCCGGTCGACACCAAGGACACGGGGCTGGTCGGCCGACTGGGGGGTGCGGATGATCAGGTCCGCTCAAACGCCTGGTGCGAGCCCGACTCGGCCAAGTGGAACCAGGGCATCATGGAGCTGGGAGCCACGGTCTGCAAGGCCAAAAAGCCGGACTGCCAGATTTGCCCCCTTGCTGAGCATTGCCGCTTCCTCAAGGCCGGGCTGCCTGAATTGGGCATGAAGCGGACCCGTCCCCGCCAGCGTTTCACGGGAACCAACAGGCAGGTCAGGGGGAAGATACTCCAGGCTCTCCGAGAGTCGGAGAAGGGGCGGGTTGATCGCGCCCGGATCGAGCAGGTCTGCGAGGACGGTATCCAGCTGGACCTCTGTATCGCCTCCCTGGATGAGGATGGCCTGCTGGTCATCAGGGAGGATGGCTCGCTGGAACTCCCCGAGTAGGTTGACTCCTGCATTAGGATTATCAGCATGGCCAAACGGAAAATCAGCAAGAAGCAGCAGCGCATATACAGGCGACGCAGGATTATCGCCCTCGTCCTGGCCCTGCTCTTCCTGCTTGCCTGTGCGGGAATCATCTGGGGCATCGGCGCAGGTATCCACGCGCTCCGGGAGGGGTCGACCCAGGGCGACAAGGCCACCACCTCCCAGGAGGGGAGTAAGGCCAAGGACGGGAAGGCCTCAAGGAAGGAATCAGACGGCAAGAAGGCTGCGGAAAAGCAGCGTGCGGCAAACCAGACTTCGGGTGTCAAAAAGTGCGGCCCGGACGATATCACCTTGGACCTGAGTGCGCCCGACCCGACCACCGGGGTTGGCGGATCCATCGACTTCACCGCAGCCGTTCAGTACAAGGGGACCGGATCCTGTCTGATTGACGCGTCCGACAGTGGGAGGGTCCTCGTCATCACGAGCGGGGAGCAGAACATCTGGAGGTCGGATTCCTGCCCGTCCAAGACACGCTCCCTCCTGATGGCCACAGGCGACAAGGATGTGCAGACCATCACCTGGAACGCCGATGCCAGCCAGGAACAGTGCCAACCCGACGATAACCTGCCCAGGGTCGATGCCGGTTCCTACTCGGCCCAGCTGGTCCTCAAATCCAACGACAAAGTAAAGTCCCAGGTGGTTCCTGTTTTGGTCCAGTGAGCCGCCTCCCGGTAGCCGGTCATGAGTGCGCTGGCCCGGGTCGCAGGTGAACGGTCAAAATGGCCGACACGCCGCTTGTGTCAAGGCCTTATCCCCTGTATAGTTGACTCTTTGCATGAGGTGTGTCATATAGCGGGCATACATCATCAAGGAGATGCCCGCGAATAGGCATATGGCGGCCGTTCGGTGTCTCCCCGGATATGAGGAATTATCGAGTACAGCGAGCGATAAGGAAAGTCCATTTTGGCTGCCAATAAAGCTGCAAGAAGTACCACCACAACATACGCACGCGCTGATGAGGATCAGATCGGGCTGCACAAGGCTTCGGACCGTGTGAATTTCGGTTCCATCCGCGAACCCATCGAGGTGCCCTACCTGCTGGGTGTCCAGACCGACAGCTTCGACTGGCTGGTCGGCAATGAGCGCTGGAAGAAGCAGGTCGAAGAGGACGCGGCCAACGGGACCCATACCGTCCCCACGGTTTCCGGACTGGATGAGGTCTTCCAGGAGATCTCCCCCATCGAGAACTTCGCTCAGACCATGAGCCTGACCTTCTCGGATCCCTACTTCGAGGAGCCCCGCCACACCGTCCAGGAGTGCAAGGAAAAGGACTACACCTATTCGGCACCCCTCTATGTGAACGCCGAATTCGAGAATGGCGACACCGGCGAGATCAAGTCCCAGACCGTATTCATGGGCGACTTCCCCCTCCAGACCCCCCACGGCACCTTCATCATCGGTGGGTCCGAGCGCGTCATCGTCTCCCAGCTGGTCCGTTCCCCGGGCGTCTACTTCGACCGGACCCCGGACCGCACCTCCGACAAGGAGATCTTCGGAGCCAAGATCATCCCCAGCCGCGGAGCCTGGCTGGAGTTCGAAATCGACAAGCGTGATGTGCTGGGCGTGCGGGTGGACCGCAAGCGTAAGCAGTCCGCCATCGTCTTCCTCATGGCCATCGGCATGACCAAGCCGCAGATCCGGAAGGCCTTCAAGGGCTACCCGCTGGTCCTTGATGCCCTGGAGAAGGAGACCATCGAGACCCAGGACGAGGCCCTGACCGATCTGTACAGGAAGATCCGCCCCGCCGACACCGCCTCTGCCGAGGCCGGCCGGAACCTGCTGGATTCCTTCTACTTCAATACCAAGCGCTACGATCTGGCCCGCGTCGGTCGCTATAAGATCAACCGGAAGCTGGGTCTGGAAGCCGACTTCAACGACCGCAGCCTCCACCCCGAGGACATCATCGCCACCCTGAAGTACCTGGTGACCCTCCACTCGGGCGATCAGACCTTCCCCGGAACCAGGGACGGCAAGGAGATCGAGCTTCGAGTCGATGTGGACGACATCGACCACTTCGGCAACCGCCGCATCCGTCAGGTGGGCGAGCTGATTCAGAACCAGCTCCGCACTGGTCTGAGCCGTATGGAGCGCGTTGTCAGGGAAAGGATGACGACCCAGGACGCCGAGGCCATCACCCCCCAGTCCCTGATCAACATCCGTCCGGTCAACGCCACCATCAAGGAGTTCTTCGGAACCTCCCAGCTGAGCCAGTTCATGGATCAGAACAACCCCCTGGCAGGCGTGACCAACAAGCGTCGTCTCTCGGCCCTGGGCCCCGGCGGCCTCTCCCGTGACCGTGCCTCCATGGAGGTGCGCGATGTGCATCCGTCCCACTACGGACGTATGTGCCCCATCGAGTCTCCCGAAGGCCCGAACATCGGTCTGATCGGATCCCTGGCGACCTTCGCCCGGGTCAACCCCTTCGGCTTCATCGAGACCCCCTACCGCAAGGTTGTGGACGGTCAGGTGACCGACGAGGTGGTCTACATGACCGCAGACCAGGAGGCCGAGCACACCATCGCCCAGGCCAACCAGGAGATTGACGACACCGGTCACTTCGTCGAGGACGAAGCCCTGGTGCGTGACGCCGAGGCCGAGGCCAAGGATGTGCCGATTTCCGAGGTCGACCTGATGGATGTCTCGCCCAGGCAGATGGTTTCCGTGGGCGCCTCCCTGATTCCCTTCCTGGAGCACGACGAGGGCCACCGAGCGCTGATGGGCACCAACATGCAGCGTCAGGCCGTCCCCCTGGTCAAGTCCGAGCGGCCTCTGGTCGGTACCGGTTCCGAGTGGCGGTCCGCCATCGATTCCGGTGACGTCATCCTGGCCGAGAAACCGGGCGTGGTCACCTACGTCTCCGCCGACATGATCCGTGTCATGAATGACGACGGCACCCAGTCCTCCTACAAGCTGGCCAAGTTCCAGAGGTCCAACCAGACCACCTGCTACAACCAGGTCCCGCTGATCAAGGACGGGGAGAGGGTTGAAGCCGGTACCGTCCTGGCCGATGGTCCCGCTACCGAAAAGGGCGAGATGGCACTGGGCAAGAACCTCCTGGTGGCCTTCATGCCTTGGAACGGCTACAACTACGAGGACGCCGTCATCATCTCCCAGCGTCTGGTCCAGGATGACACCCTGAGCTCCATCCATATCGAGGAGTATGAGACCGACGCCCGCGAGACCAAGCTTGGTGCCGAGGAGATCACCCGCGACCTGCCCAATGTCGGCGAGGATGCAGTGGCCAACCTTGACGAGCGAGGCATCATCCGTATCGGTGCCGAGGTTGAGGCCGGCGATATCCTGGTCGGCAAGGTCACCCCCAAGGGCGAGACCGAGCTGACCCCCGAGGAGCGACTCCTGCGCGCCATCTTCGGCGAGAAGAGCCGCGAGGTGCGTGACACCAGCCTCAGGGTTCCCCACGGCGAGACCGGCACGGTCATCGAGGTCAAGGAGATCACCCGCGAGGATGCCGAAGAGGACGGTGACGAGCTGCCCAACGGCGTCAACCGGATGATCAGGGTCTACATCGCCCAGCACCGTAAGATCACCCAGGGCGACAAGCTGTCGGGTCGTCACGGCAACAAGGGCGTCATCTCCCGGATCATGCCGGAAGAGGATATGCCCTTCATGGCCGACGGCACCCCCGTTGACATCATGCTCAACCCCCTGGGCGTGCCCTCCCGAATGAACCTGGGACAGGTCCTGGAGCTCCACCTGGGATGGATCGCCCATTCCGGCTGGGACATCAGCCTGGATCCGGACCTGGAGGCCGAGTGGAAGAAGCACATCCCGGCCGGAGCCGAAAAGGGCGAGGCCGGTACCGCCGTGGCCACCCCGGTCTTCGACGGTGTGCGGCAGGACGCCCTGAACGGCCTGCTCAAGACCACCCTGCCCAACCGTGACGGTGAGCGCCTGGTGGGCGACGACGGCAAGGCCGTGCTCTACGACGGCCGCACCGGTGAGCCCTTCACCAAGCCGATTTCCGTGGGCTACATGTACATGCTCAAGCTCCACCACCTGGTGGACGACAAGATCCACGCCCGGTCCACCGGCCCCTACTCCATGATCACCCAGCAGCCCCTGGGCGGTAAGGCCCAGTTCGGCGGCCAGCGCTTCGGCGAGATGGAGGTCTGGGCCCTGGAGGCCTACGGTGCCGCCTACACCCTGCACGAGATGATGACCACCAAGTCCGACGACGTGGATGGTCGTGTGCGGGCCTATGGTGCCATCGTGCGTGGCGAGAACCTCCCGGCGGCAGGTATCCCGGAGTCCTTCAAGGTGCTCCTCAAGGAGATGCAGTCGCTCTCCCTGAACGTGGAGGTGCTCAACGCCGAAGGCAACGTCATCGAGATGAAGGACGAGGACGACGACCCCAACGCCGCATCCAACGACCTGGGCTTCAACATCGGAGCCCGGCCCGACGCAGCGGCCAAGGCCGACCAGTCCACTCCCGAACCGGAGTATCGCTGAGTCTGCGTGTCCACATGATCCCCTCAGGCCGGTGCCTGGACGACACCGGCCACCAGGGGACCTGACCAAGACGGAAACTTCAGAGCAGTTACAAGATCAGAGACAGGACATAGAGTGCTGGACGTCAATGCATTTGACAAACTGAGAATCGGACTGGCCACCGCCGACGACATCCGCGGTTGGAGCTATGGCGAGGTCAAGAAGCCCGAGACCATCAATTACCGTACCTTGAAGCCCGAGAAGGACGGCCTGTTCGGCGAGCAGATCTTCGGACCCACACGCGACTGGGAGTGCGCCTGCGGCAAGTACAAGCGCGTGCGGTTCAAGGGAATCGTCTGCGAGCGATGCGGTGTCGAGGTAACCCGTTCGCGCGTTCGCCGTGAACGCATGGGCCACATCGAATTGGCCGCCCCCGTCACCCACATCTGGTTCTTCAAGGGTGTGCCCTCCCGACTGGGATACCTCCTGGACATCGCGCCCAAGGACCTGGAGAAGGTCATCTACTTCGCGGCCTACATGGTCACCAGTGTGGATGAGGAGCAGCGTCACAACGACATGCCCGACCTTCAGGACGAGTTCGATACCGAGGTGAGCCGTCTGGAGCAGAAGCGCGACCTCGAGATCGACAAGCGCGCCAAGAAGCTGGAAGAGGATCTGGCCGAACTGGAGAAGTCCGACGAGGCCAAGGGTTCCCTGAAGTCCCGCCTGCGTAATGGTGCAGAGCGCGACATGACCTCCATCCGCAAGCGGTATGACGACCAGATTCAGCGGATCTCCGCCGTCTTCGACCGCTTCAAGGCCCTCAAGCCTGGCGATATGGAAGGCGATGTGGACCTGTGGCGTGAGATGCAGGACCGCTACGGTGACTACTTCGACGGTTGCATGGGAGCCGAGGCCATCAAGAAGCGCCTGCAGGACTTCGACCTGGAGGCCGCGGCCAAGGAGCTGCGCAACGAGATCGACACCGGTTCAGGCCAGCGCAAGGCCAGGGCCCTCAAGCGGCTCAAGGTGGTCTCCGCCTTCCTGAACACCGGCAACAAGCCCGAAGCCATGGTTCTGGATGTCATCCCGGTCATTCCTCCCGACCTGCGCCCCATGGTGCAGTTGGACGGTGGCCGTTTCGCCACCTCCGATCTGAACGACCTCTATCGTCGTGTGATCAACCGTAACAACAGGTTGAAGAGGCTGATCGAACTGGGCGCCCCCGAGATCATGCTCAACAACGAGAAGCGCATGCTCCAGGAGGCCGTTGACTCCCTCTTCGACAACGGTCGTCGAGGACGTCCGGTTACCGGTGCATCCAACCGTCCTCTCAAGTCCCTGGCAGATATGCTCAAGGGCAAGCAGGGACGCTTCCGTCAGAACCTGCTGGGTAAGCGTGTGGATTACTCCGGTCGTTCCGTGATTGTGGTCGGCCCCTCCCTGCGTATGCACCAGTGCGGTCTGCCCAAGCCCATGGCCCTGGAGCTCTTCAAGCCCTTCGTGATCAAGCGCCTGGTGGATCTGAACTATGCGCAGAACATGAAGAGCGCCAAGCGTCTGGTCGACCGCGGCGATGCCGAGGTCTGGGGCGTCCTGGAAGAGGTCATCGCCGAACATCCCGTTCTGCTCAACCGTGCACCTACGCTGCACCGTCTGGGCATCCAGGCATTCGAGCCCATCCTGGTCGAGGGCAAGGCCATCCACCTGCCCCCGCTGGCCTGCGCGGCCTTCAACGCCGACTTCGACGGCGACCAGATGGCGGTCCACCTGCCCCTGTCGGCAGAGGCCCAGGCCGAGGCACGTTCGCTCATGCTGGCCTCAGACAACATCCTCAAGCCGGCTGACGGACACACGGTCACCATGCCCTCCCAGGACATGATTCTGGGTCTGTACTACCTGACGTCCGCCATTGAGGGGGCCAAGGGTCAGGGTCGAATCTTCTCCAGCCTGGCCGAGGCCCGTATGGCCCTTGACCTGGGTGAGATCGACATGCAGGCCAAGATCCTGCTCCGCGTGCCCGAGGACTTCGTCATGCCCAAGGATTGGGAGCCCGGCGAGCTCAAGGTCGTCGACCCCGAGCCCGGCAGCCCCGATGTGGTCAAGGAAGAGGTCTTCAAGGACGGTTCCAAGCTCTTCGCCACCAACTACGGACGTGTCCTGTTCAATGAGACCCTGCCCGTGGACTACCCCTACATCAACGAGCAGGTGGCCAAGGGCAAGCTGGCAGGCATCGTCGATGACATCGCAACCAGGTACTCCACCGCCCAGGTGGCAGCCACCCTGGATGCCCTGAAGGATCTGGGCTTCACCAGGGCCCAGTGGTCCGGCGTGACCATGGCCTTCTCGGACATCGTGGTGCCCCCGGAGCGTACCGACATCGTCGACGACTACCAGCGTCAGACCGCCAAGGTCAACTCCCAGTACGACATGGGTCTGCTGACCGACGAGGAGCGCCGCCAGGAGTTGATCAACCTCTGGACCGAGTGCACCGACAAGGTGGCGGATGCCATGCAGGAGCACTTCACACCGGGCAACAACGTGAACATCATGGTGCAGTCCGGGGCACGTGGAAACTGGATGCAGATCCGTCAGATCGCCGGTATGCGAGGCCTGGTGGCCAACCCCAAGGGCGAGATCATCCCCCGACCGGTCAAGTCCAACTACCGCGACGGCCTCTCGGTGCTGGAGTACTTCATCTCCCAGCACGGTGCACGCAAGGGTCTGGCGGATACGGCACTTCGTACGGCTGAGTCGGGCTACCTGACCCGTCGTCTGGTCGACGTCTCCCAGGACGTGATTGTGCGCGAGGAGGACTGCGGCACCAAGCGTGGTCTGGCCATGAAGGTGGCCGAGCGCGACGACCAGGGCAACCTGGTCCTGGTCAAGGCCGCCGACGGTGGTCCTTACTCCCGCCTCCTGGCCGACGATGTGATCGACCCCGCGGACGGCAAGACCGTGCTCTACAAGCGCGGCGACGCCCTCTCCATGGATGCCCTGCGCGACATGGTCGCCCACGGTGTTGAGGAGGTCAAGGCCCGTTCGGTCCTGACCTGCGAGTCCACACGCGGAGTGTGCGCCAAGTGCTACGGCTGGTCCCTGGCCACCAACAAGCTGGTGGACGTCGGCGAGGCCGTCGGTATCGTGGCCGCCCAGTCCATCGGCGAGCCCGGTACCCAGCTGACCCTGCGTTCCTTCCACTCCGGTGGTGTGGCATCGGCCTCCGATATCACCCAGGGTCTGCCCCGTGTTACCGAGCTCTTCGAGGCCCGTACCCCCAAGGGTGAGGCCCCGATTGCGGAGTTCCCCGGCACCGTCAAGGTGGAGGACACCGACCGTGGCCGCCAGGTGACGCTGACCCCCGACGATTCCTCCGTCGAGGCCCTGACCTACCCGGTCACCAGGCGTGCACCCATGTTGGTCAAGGACGGGCAGCACGTCGAGGCGGGCACCCAGCTGATCGAGGGCTCCGTGGATCCCAAGAAGATTCTGCGCATCCTGGGACCGCGTGCGGCCCAGGTGAACATCGTCAACGAGGTCCACACGGTCTACCGCTCCCAGGGCGTGGATATCCACGACAAGCACATCGAGGTCATCGTTCACCAGATGCTCCGCCGCGTGACGGTCATCGACTCCGGTGATACCGACCTGCTGCCCGGCGAGCTGGTCGACCAGTCCAGGTTCAAGTCCGCCAACATGAAGGCCGTCAAGGCAGGTGGCAAGCCTGCTGCCGGCCGTCCCGAGCTGATGGGCATCACCAAGGCCTCCCTGGCCACCGATTCCTGGCTCTCCGCCGCCTCCTTCCAGGAGACGACGCGCGTCCTCACCGAGGCCGCCCTGAGCCAGAAGGTCGACGACCTGAAGGGGCTGAAGGAGAACGTGATCATCGGCAAGCTGATCCCGGCAGGCACCGGCCTGGCCCGGTACCACAACGCCACCGTGGAGCCCGACAAGGCCATCCGCGACACCATCTACCCGAACTTCGGGCTGGGTGGCGACGATGTGGATCTGAGCGACGCCGACCTGAACGATGTGGACTTCTCCAACATCGACTTCGGGGACCTGAAGCTGGGTGACGACTTCAACCCGGATGACTTCCTGAACGACCATGGTGGCCAGAGCCACCTGGGCTCCGGGCATGGTGACATCACCGGCCAGTCCTTGGACGAGTCCGGCATCGGTCAGACCGATGGCCAGGATGCGGCAGGAGACCAGGGAACCGAAGCCACCTTCTCCTCCTCGGACCAGGATTCCGATCAGTGATTCGATGAGTTGATTCGAGTTCCGTATAGGACTCGATACGAAGAAGGGCCCCCGCCCGGTGCGAAACCGGACGGGGGCCCTTCTTCGTATATCCGGGTGGCCTCATGCGCGCACAGACCGCGAGTCAACCAGGCTCAGAGAATGTGGCGCAGGGATAATCGCGCTTTCCAACGTCTGAAGCGGGGGAGGCCCTCCAGAATGGACCGCCGGACCTGGTCCACCAGCTTCCAGTATTCGACGGCTTCCTCGTCCGATACCAGGTGATTGTCGAAGCTTGCCCCGTCGGCCATGGCGCAGAGCCGATACAGGTCGTCTTCACCAGCGGGTTCAACGATTAAGGGCTCGTGGAGCCCAAGGAGGTCCTGGTTGATGGCTCTGGCCTGTTCCCTTCTGGTTCCCTTGAGTCTGAGACCCGATTGCCGGGCCAGGCTGTTGATTTGCTTCCATCCCCGCTCGATTCGTTCCTTGGGGGATCCTCCGGTCCTGGCCCGATTCAGGAGCCATGCCTTGAGTGCCAGGATGGACAGGACCAGCAGGGTCAGTATCCAGAGGGGCGAGGAATAGGCAAGAATCTTCCCGATCAGTGCTCCGTATCTGGCCCAGAAGGAGGGGCTGGCTTCCTTGTCGGCATCCTGACCGCCGATGTGGGCCCTGCTCTTGGCGCCCTGGTCATCCCTGGGAGGATCGACCAGTGGGGGCGGTGGCTGCCTGACCAAGGTCTTGGGGTTGGGAGGGGTGAGGTTCAGGTTCCTGTCCGGTGTCCTGGTCTCCTGAGGTGTGGGATAGAAGGGCACCCATCCCAACCCCGCCAGGTTGATTTCCACCCAGGCTTCGGCATCCCCTCCCCTGAAGTCCACCGTGGTGCCGCCGCTGGCGTCCTGATGGGTGCGGTCCTTGCTGATGTCTCCCTGCTTGTCCTTGGGTATGAACCCCAGTACGACCCGGGAGGGGAGCCCCATCTGCCTGGCGAGAAGGGCCATGGCGGAGGCGTATTGTTCGCTGTCTCCGACCATGGCCTGGGCCTGGAGGAGCTGGTCGATCCGGTAGTCCCCGTGGCCGGAGGGGGAGGGATAATCGCCTTCCAACCCATGGGAGAACCAGCCTTCCTGGCGGAGTCTGGCCTCGATTGACAGGGCCTTGGCACCGGGTTGACTCTGGACGGAGGTCACTAGGGCCGCCACCTTCGATAGGGAATCCGGAGGGTTCGAGACGGGGGGAACCGAGGCCGTCCCTGCCTGGCTGTTCTTGATGGCATCCCGGCTGGGTCTGGCCTTTGTGGTGCCCTGAACCGTATAGGTGGTATCGGCACCGAGTGGGGCGGTGGTGATGGCGGACTCGGTGGCCTTGTTGTAATAGAGGTCGTTCCTGCTCAATCTGCCTTCGGGGTTGATTGAGCTTGGCTGCCCGGCCATGGGCACCCAGGCGTGCCCGAAATCCCGATGGATGGTGAAGGTGGCCTCGAAGCTTGTCCCCTCCGTTCCGCCGGTATCGTTTCCGTCATCAGGGTCGGGGGCGATGGTACTGCCGATGCGTCGGTAATCGGAGGACTGCCCGGGTATGGTGCTGTCGGAGAGGTTCCAGACCTTGCCGTCGTACCTGTCCATGACGGCCATGCGGACCGGGGTGCCGGCCGGGAGGTCGTGAACGGTTACCAGGGTGTCGTCCTTATGGTCCTTGATGTAGGACCTGTAATCACTCAGTGGGCTGGTGAACTGGTAGGGGTCAATCGGAGGCCGGTACCGGTCTCGCAGCGCCAGCCGGTCGAGAGGGACCAGAAGGGTACCGGCCAGGGTAATGGCCAAGGTCAGGGCCAGGACCAGTGACTTGGCGATGACCCTGCCGGGCTGAAGCAGGCCCAGGCGCCAGGACGCCCAGAGAAGAACCAGGATCCACTGGCAGTACCCCGCAGGCCCGGGGTGCCAACCGTGGCTGGTTCCCAGGAGGGCCGATACACCCATGGTGACGAGTATCGGCAGGATGGACAGGAGAGGGCTGGGATCGATACCGCCGTCAGAGCGTACCTCCTGTCCAAGGGGGTGTAGTTCCTCCAGGAAGGCGGCCAGGAAGGAGGTCCACAGGAGCAGGGTCCACAAGGCCATGAATCCGCCCGCCTCCCAGCCCAGTGGCGGGTCAATCGAAATCAAGGCTTTGAAGGAGCCGAACGTGGAAGCGAATCCGTCCGCCAGGGTTTGGCTGGTCGGAAGCACATGGATGAGGGTGGTGCCATTAAGCGTGATGATGGGGCCCAGGATGAACTGGGCCACAAGCAGCAGGCCAACCTGGAGGTATGGCCTGAAGGCACGGCTGGAGCGGATCAGGGCGATCAGGGCTCCGGTCATGCCGGAGACGAGTCCCACCAGCAGCCATCCTTTGAGGTCCGCGTACACGGGGAGGAGTTGGATGGCCGCCAGAAGGTTGAGTGGTACCAGGGTCAGGGCGCAAAGTAGACCCCGCACCCGATTCACGGCGCCTACAGGTGCGGTCTGCTCGCCTCCCAGTACGCGGATGGGGGAGGGGGGTGTCTGGGGTTGCCAGGTCGAAGCGGTCTTCATGAGAGGGTCCTCAACAGCTGAGGTAGGTTTCCCAGGGTGCCCAACCGCGCCCGGGTCAGTGTGCCCAGCTGCTGGATGGTTGGTCGTTCTCCTTGTGCTGCGGTCAGGACCATGGATCGGATGGACTTGGGGAGACCTGCTGCCATGGTCTCGATATCCGTCTGGTCCGGACGGGAGCCGCTCACCAGCAGGACCAAAGAAGCGTCGGGGATATGGGATTCCATCATGTTGAGCCAGGAGACCGAGGTTTGACGGACACTTCCCTCGGTGGGCTTCTGGACAGGGAGGATGAGGCTGCAGGCATCAAGGAAGGCACGGGGCGTATCCGTGCGAAGAAGGTCTGCGTCACGTGTCGGTCGGTTTTGCGATAAGCCGACTCTCCGGTTGCTCATCTGCCCGTCCCTGTTCGATCCGGCATGGTTGCCGGTCTGGCCGGCGGGAATCATGGCGGCCAGCGCGCGGTCGTCAAGGAGGCAGCGAGCTCCCAGGGATGCGAAGATGCTGACGGCCAGTTCGAATTCCTCGGCGGTGGAATATGAGGTCGGGTCCGTATCCATCCAGAGGACGGTATCCGTGCGGAGTGTGGGCTCATACTGGCGGACCATCATGGAACCGGTCTTGGCCGTGGACAACCAGTGGACACGTTTGATGTCGTCTCCGGGCTCATAGGGGCGTAGAGTATGGAACTCCATATCGTCGTCGACGGTTCCCGAAGTCGTCTGCCCTTCCAGGTCCCGTTGCAGTCCGGCAGTGATGGAATCAAGGTCAATCGTTCTCGGGTGGACATAAACCTGGTTTCCGGCGGCCAGAACCCTCTGTCGGCGAATCACCCCGAAGGGGTCGCCTGCCTCCACAGTGACCGGGCCCAAGGATATGGCGCCGCGGCGCAGGGCCTGGAGATTCAGGTGCAGGTGGGCGGACTGTCCGGGCGATAGTGCCGGTACCGGCAGGTGGGAGGGTTCGGCCCCGACCAGGATGCCGACTCTGCCGCTGCGGGTGGATTGCTTGCCGGGGTTGGTCAGGATGATGGAGAGTTCCGACTCCTGGCCCACACTCAGATGGGTCCTGTTCAGGTCGACTTCCGCCTTGTATCCCAGATTCCCCATGCTCATGACCATCCCTGCGGCAATCAGGGCCAGGCTGGACAGGGCAAGGGCCAGGAGTTCGGCCCAGCCGGTCAGGGCCAGCCCGAGACCGGCAATGACCGCGACCAGGGCCAGTCCCCACCCGAGTGGTGTCACCATGGAGAGGACCCGGCACCATAAGGCATGGGCGGTCGGTTCACGGACGGTCCCTGAGGTTGGTCGTGAGGTCTTGTCGGAGCTCATTGCGGTCATGCCTTCAGTGCTCTGTTGTGGGCACGGGAACCCCTTCAAGGGCTTCGGCCAGGGCCTGGTGCTCATCGACTCCCGAGAGCCTGGTTTCGGTCTCCAAGACCAGACGGTGGGCCAGAACAGGGTCGACCAGCTCCTTGACATCATCGGGGATGACATAATCCCGTTCCTGGGAGCATGCCTTGATGCGGGCACACCGTATCAAGGCCAGGCCTCCACGGATGGATGAGCCCACCTTGATGGCCCTGCTGTGACGCGTGGCCTCGATGATGCGAACGGCGTACTCCACGATGGAGGGATGACAGTAAACTTTGGAAGCGTACTGGGTCATGGCTGCGATGTCGTCGGCACCGACCACGGCGGTGATCATCCCGGCACGGTCCTTGATATCGGCCTCCTGAAGGATTCGTATGCTTGCATCGTGCCCGGGAGCTCCCACGGAGGTTCGAATCAGGAAGCGGTCCATCTGAGCCTCAGGCAGGCTGTAGGTGCCCAACTGTTCAATCGGGTTCTGGGTGGCCAGGACCATGAAGGGATGGGGCACCTGGTAGGTGCTGCCGTCGACGGTGACCTTTTCTTCCTCCATGACCTCCAGGAGGGCGGACTGGGTCTTGGGGGAGGCCCGGTTGATTTCGTCGGCCAGAATCATCGAGGCGAAAACGGGCCCCGGCCTGAAGGAGAACCTGCTCTCGGTCTGGTCATAGAAGGTGACGCCAACGACGTCCGAGGGGAGGAGGTCTGGGGTGAACTGAATCCGTTTGAATTCCACGTCGATGGACCTGGCCAGTGCCCGTGCCAGCTGGGTCTTGCCGGTACCGGGATTGTCCTCAAGGAGGACGTGGCCGCCGGCAACCAGGGCCGTGATGCACAGCTCCACGGTCGCCTCCTTGCCCACCACTGCCTTGCTGACGTTCTCGGAGATGGACCGGAAGAGCCTGGCGAAATCACTGCAGGTCCTTACCGGGCCGGCCTCTGTTGGCCCCTGGGGTGCACTGTGCCGAATCTCGTTGCTGCCCGTGACCAGTGGACTGAGGTTGGTCTTGTCCTGAATCAGTGGTTTGCTCGCCGCCAGCGACCTGGATTGGTATGCACCCAGCCTGGTGCTGTCTTCAAGGTCGGTGCGCATCTCCTTGCGGCTGGATGTCCCTGCCCGACCGGCGGGCTGCCTGGGGTTTGCCTGGCCGGGGTGTGCAAGGCTGCCGCCAACATGGTGGGAACCCACTCTGGTGGCATCGTCCATTGGGGTGTGGGCATTCTGGGTGTGGTCGTCCTGGAATCGGTCATTCATGTCTGTCAATCCTTGTTCTCTCGTAAGACCGGCTGGTTGCGTTTGCTTGCGGTTTCCCCCGGTTCCGTGGTTCTGATGGCGCGTATTCCGCTTCCCGGGTGGCCTGTGCTCGACGGCTCTCCATGGCTCTCTTCTTGGGTGGACGTGTCCCTGCAAGCGTCAGCTCCCTGGTCGTGGCTGGCGACTGCCCTTCCTCTCCCATGCCGCCGATGCGGCTGATGGCCTTGAACCGGATGGTATTCCCGGGCCTTGCCATCGAGGCTGGCAGAGTGATTTGCCCCGTGGCCATTCCGGAAGTGCAGCCCAGGGTCCAGGAGTCAGCCGAGGGGTCGGCTCCCTCGATGGTGACCAGGATGTCCCCGCAGGGCCTGCCGTGGTCGGCGCCCGGGATGAGTGCCAGGTCGATCAGACCGGGGTTGTTGGTGGGGTCGGACTGCTCTATCTTGCCGAAGGCGGGCGGGTCGGGGTGCGACCAGGTGGAACCGGAGACTGACCGGGCTTCACCGGCACCGGCGAGATTGGATGGTGTAACGGTGATGGAGCAGGCCTGTCCGGCATCCTGATGGTCCACGGAGAAGACTGCGCTGGTGGACGTGGGGGAGCGCCCCCTCATCGATCCGCAGCCTGATCCGGTGGTCTGTATCAGGTATCGGTCAATGGCGGAACCGCGGTTCTCGGGCTGGTCCCACCTCACCGTCAGAGTCTCCTTGGTGTTGCCGTCCATGGATAGGTTCCGAACGCCGCCGGGTATCACGTCAGGTCTGGCCGCCAGCGGGGAGGAGGCCGGGGACCATCCGACCTCGTTGTGGGCCTGAACCGTAAAGCTGTAGTCCTGCCCGTTGGACAGGCCGCTGATGGTGCAGGTGGTGGCTTGCGAGCAGGATTGCTGACCGGAGCCGGTGCTCGACCGGTAGGAGACCCGGTACTCGTCGATGGGACTCCCGTTGGCGCTCCCCGGCAGCCAGGCCAGCGAGACTGTTCCATCGCCTGCACGGGGGGACCCTGCCAGCATCTTGGGGGCCTGGGGCCTGTCGACGATACTGACTGTTATGGATGCGCTTACGCGTCGGTCCTTGTCTCTGGTGCCGTCTTCCACGGTCACCAGGACGGTGTTGGTCGAGGCGCCGATATCCCTATCGGTCTTGATGGTCACCCGTCCGTCCCCGGAGTGTGAGGCGGTCAGCTTGGATGTATCGTCCGTCACCACGCCGACCACCCGCAGAGGAGTGTCGGGGAAGGGGTTCATGGCCCCGTCCAGCATGTCGACATTGAGGCTCTGCCCCGCCTTGGCCCTGACGGTCCGCGACGGTATCGATGCCAGAGGCCGGGTGGTCTTTACGACCCTGAAGGTCAGGCCCCCTTTGACGGTGCCGTCCTTATAGGCAATGGTGACGGGGAGGGTTGCCCGGGCACCGGGCGCAGCCGTCTTGTCCGCGCTGACGGAGAGCTGACCCTGGGGTGTGAGCGATACCTGGATGGGGCCGCTGGCCCCGCTTGTCGAATAGGTGTAGGAGTCGGAGGCGCTTCCCCGGGGAATCCGGGTCAGGGCTTTCAGGGAGATGGTTTGAGCCGGGTCTCCGGCCACCAGGTCTATGGGTGGAGCCGAGAGGGTGGGCGGTTCTTCACGCCCTCCCTCAACGGTGATGGGAAGGGTCAGGACGGCCGAGTTGACAATGGTCTTCCCGTCGGGTACTCCATCCTGGGCGGTGAAGGTCAGGGAGGCAGGCCCGGAATAGTCCCTGTCTGCGGTGAACCTGAGGGTGGTTGGATCCACATAGGGGTCGGACCCGTCGGACTTGGTGGCCGAAACGGAATCGGGTGACGCGATTCGGGCGGTCTTGCCTGCTCCCACCCGTACATGGTCGGCGATATCGATGGTGATGCTCTGCCCGGCCCGGACACGCAGATCAGGGGCCTTGGGGCGGATGGTGGGTGGAAATACCCCGAACGCGGGCACCTTGACGAAGGCCGTGGAGGTAATGCCGTACCTGGTGTTGGTGACCGTGTAGGGGACCGCCCTGGCTTGATCGGTGAGGTCAATGCTGAGGACTGTGGACCCCGGACCACCCTTGACCCGGGCATGTTCTCCGGCACTGGGATGCACCTCAAGTTTCAGGTCCTCCACGGTTCCCGAGGGATTGGACATGGAGTCGGCCAAATCGACCTCGACCGTGCGCTTGTCGATGGTATCGGCAGGGGCCACGTCATAATCCTGCAGGGTCGGCGGCTGTATCGGAGCCTTGGGGTCCGTGGTGATGGTCAGGGTCGCCTGGTCGCTGATGCCCGCCTGGTTCCTGGCACGGTAGACCACATATGCGGTGCCGGCCTGGGGTGGTGTGGTCAGGCGGATCATGTTGTCCACCACCTTGGCTTCGCTCACACCGGTGGCCTCCAGATGGGGGTCAAGGGTCAGTGGGGTGTCGTCTCCCGAAATGTCATTGGACAGGACGGGCACATCCACTGCCATGCCCGGTCTCATGGTCACCTGGTCGTCCCGGCTGAATACGCCCCCGCCTGTGGAATTCCGGAAGACTCCGACTCGGATATGGCCCTGGGCGCGTTGTCCCACCCAGTCCTCGACCGCATAGGTGAAATCGTCGGTCCCACTGGAGTCGGCATAGGCCTCATATATCAGGTAATCGGCCCCGACCTGGGTGATGCGCCCCAGTTTGGGTGCCTGGTTTCCCAGTCCGGACAGTGTGTCACAGTCCCCATCGGGGTCGATGCCGGTCAGGGCGACGGGAATCCGGACCTTGGACCCTGCGGCCACCTGGGCCTGTACGTCGTCGGGGGTTGGAGCCGGTTTGTCCTTCTGGTTGCCGGTATGGACCTCGAAGGTGATGACTCCCGAGGCGGTGTTGCCGAGGTTGTCCTTGACCGTGTAGGTCACGGGATAGGTTCCCGGTTCCTGGCCTGCCTGATAACGCACCACATCGCCGGAGACGAAGACAAGTCCCTTGAAGGTTCCCTGGTCCCTGCCCAGATCGGGTTCCAGGCTGACTGTGGTTCCATCGGGGTAGGTCACATGGTCCATGACCCTGACCGTGACCAGGCCTCCCTGCCGGACCTGGGCGCTGATGTTGTCGGCCTTGGGGGTTGAGGATCCCCGATCCAGGGGCGGTGGCTGCAGGGTGATGGTCCCCTGTGCGTCACCGGCCGAGTTGGCGACGGTGTAGGTGATGTTGACCGGGTGGGAGGGGATCTGACGTGCTGTCAGATAGATCCTCTTATGATTGACGATTCCGGCCTTGATGCCCGAAGACGGATCGGCTGATACGGAAGTCAGGGCAAGGACCCCGCCCATGGGATCAAGGTCATTGTCAAGAGGATCGACGATTGCGGTCTGGTCGGCTCCCAGGAGGGCCACGTCATTGACCGCGACCGGTTTGGCTGCCTCCCCCTTGATCTGGGCCACCTCCAACCGTGCCAGCCCCTGTGTGGTGTGATCGCCCTGGGCGACGGTGTAGGGCACGTAGTATGTGCCGGGATTCTGGGCGCTGAAGGTGAAGGAGAGGTCCTCGGTGTTGAACTCCACCCGGGCCTCGTCGGGTTGGCTGATTTTTGCCAGTTGCAGAGGCTGGGCGGAATTGCCGTGTGTGGTTTCCTTCAGATTTATCCTGACGGTCCTCCCGGGTTGGACCTGCCTGATGACCGGGTCGACCAGGGGACTCAGGGTATTGGCGGGCCTGATGGAGAAGTAGACCAGTCCGTCTCCGCTCTGTCTCCCATCGGAGACGGTCACTCGTATGCCGACTCGTCCGGATGTGGCGGATCCGGTGGATAGGGTCAGCCTGCCATCGGTCCTTGTCGTGACCGATACCTGGTCGGAATTGGTGGGGGCTGCCGCAACCAGGGTCATCGTGTCCCCGTCGGGGTCCATGAATCCGGCCAAGGCATTGATGCTGATGGTGGCTCCTTGCTCCACCTCGTATTCGGGTGGGGTATCGACCTGCTCGGGGGCCCTGTTTTCCTCGATCATCTTGGCCGGGGCGATTGTCAGGACGATGCCGGCCGAGGACACCTGCCCGTGGCCGTCGGTGATGGAGTAGTTGATCCGTATGGTGCCGGGGTTGGCTCGTCCTGCATCGACCTGGAGGAATCGGCCATCGTAGACCGGGGCCAGGGTCACCTCGCCGCTGGAGGTCTGTGCATCGCTGATCTGCAGAACCGAGCAATCCGTCTGGTGGTCGTTGCGTAGGGGGTCCAGGAGGGCCTGGGTTCCCGCTCGTATCCCGAACTGGTCGTCTTCGGCCTTGATGGACCCGGACCGGCTGTCGCAGGAGGGGGCGAACCGTTGTTGGTTGTTTGCCGAGTCCTCTTTCTGGTCCCTGGTCTGGGTCTCCTTGACCTCCATGGTTCGCCACTGGACCTTGATCATCTTCGTGGACTCGCGGGGATTCCATACGTTGCCTGCCAGGACGTCATTGAGGATGACCTGCCGGTGATTGGCGCGGAAGACCAGGTTGTCGGTCGGGGAGATGGACTGGAGCGTGGACAGGCGGGGATCAGGATCGGATTTCCTTCCCCCATCCTGCGCTGAGGGCATTGCGCCCCCTGTGCCGCATAGGCGGATGAAGTTGCGGCTGGGCGAGGACCACGCCGCCCAGAGGCAGCCTCCTGAAGAGACCGGACGGGCGGGTTGTCCGCTCCCGCCGGTGGTGATCAGGGTGGGATCCGTGCCCGGGGCATCCAGATTGACCAGGTGGACACCCCCCTGATCGCTGACCCCCACCCAGTCGTTACGTTGGATGCGGTCGACCGGGGTCTCCTGTATCGTCAGGTCGCCTGAACTGTGGATTCGGGTGGATCCCTTGGACCAGTACAGTGTCCTGCCTGAAAGGACCACTGCCTGGTCTCCGACCACGGCCATCCCATCGGCCTTGATCGGCTTTCCGTCGGTTATGGATTCCAGGGTACGGTGGGTTTTCCCGCCGGGGCCGTCCACCACCAGTACGGCTCCATCGGAGGGACGGAAGGCGTAGACGGAACCCTGGGGGGTGACGGATACGGCCCCTCCGCGGCCAAGGGTCAAGATTGGTTGTTGCTGATTCGGGTCCAGGGCTTTCAGGTCATCGCCCCGCCCCACCCACACCTTGCCTGTGGTCCGCTGATGGAGGGCGACGGTCGGGCCGTTGACAATCTGCTCAACCTGGGTTCCCAGCCTGGTTCGGTCACCGATGCTGGCGGTCGAGGCGTTGATGGGCGACATGGCACCATCCTGCCCCAGGATGGTGGTGTAGCCGCTCTGCGCCAGGTCGAAGCGGCTGGTATTGGTCGACAAGGCCACGTCGGCCTCGCCGATTCCCGGTTTGAAACGGGCCACCTTGCGCTCGTCCTGGGAGGTGATCCAGACGCTTCCATCATCAACCTGTACCTGTTGCCGGTTGATTGTATTCAGCAGGATGGCGCCTGTCGCAATCAGGACCAGGGCAATAAAAACCACGACAGGGATGGCCCAGGGGCTGCGCGTCGAGGACATGAGGGAACGGATCCGCTGCCTGATTCGGTGCCGCCGCGAGGGGCCGCTCCCACTACCCATTATTATTCCTTGCCTTGTGATGATTGCTCCAACAAGAATTCCATAGTGTCATCCCCGGCTCTTTCACGTTGCCGGAAGGGGCTTCTTTTTTCATCGCCCGCCCATTCGGGATGCCTACGATTCGAGTGTATCTTCCTGCCGTCGAGAAAATCGGCCGGTAGAACAATGTGGATAAATGAGCCGGATGGGAAGGATGACGGGCTCCGCTCCTGTTCACTGGGTGGCGCAGATTGTGGTTGGCTCCTGGGAGACCCGCTGATCCGCCCGAACCAGACTGACTGCGATACAGGTCTGCGTCCCCTCCGCCTGAGGCAGTACAGCCGAAGGTTCATTGGTCTGGGCAGTGGACCCATGCCTGCTGGCCTGATCGGCAAGTGGGTACCAGACATAGGTGTCGCCGGGCTGGGGATCCGGATTGTCCCAGGTAAAGACGACCTGTGCGCCTTGGTAGGTCCCACTTCCGCCAACGACCGAAGGTACAGGGGTATGGTCCTCGAAACTGTTCCGCGGAATGGGTCCCTCGGTGTTGGTTGTTTCGGGAATCGTCGTCGAAGTTTCGTTCCCGGGTGCAGTCGTGGCCGCTCCGGGCCTGATGCTGTCGATGTCTGGCAGAACGAACAGGCCGACCACAAGGGTCACTGCCAGCAGTGTCGCCCCTGCCGCCAGGACCGGTCGCACCCATTTGCCGGATAGGCGGCCGCCATTCCTTGCCTGGCCTGCATCGCCGTACAACCGTCCTTGGCTGCCAACGTCGGTGGCATCGCTGAGACCATCCCGGCCAGCATCGATGCCCAAACCTGTCGTGTGTCCGCCATCGCCCTTGTCGGGGAAGGGGGCGACCCCATCTCCTATGAAGGAGGTCATGTGGCCGTAGAGTTTCTGCTGTATCTTCTGCATGGCCCGCCCGAAGTCGAGAGCGGTGTAGTATCGGTCGTCCCTATCGTGGGCCATGGCCCGGTCCAGAACCTGTTCGAACATGACCGAAGCCTCGCCCCCATGCAGAGACGGAAGCCTCTGGTGCATTATGGCCTGGGCCAGCTGATCCTCATTGGCTACCTGATACCCGTATTCAAATGGGGATTGCCCGGTCAACATACCGAAGAGTGAGGCGCCCAGGGAGTAGATGTCACTGGCCTCGGAACCGCCTGCACTGTTGGCGAGGATCTCGGGTGCCGCCCAGGGTATCGAGAGTCCCCTGGCCTCAGCCGTTCCGTAGGTGGAGGCCGAGATGCCGAAATCGGACAGGACGGGAAGGCCCTGCTCGGTTATCAGGAAATTTCCCGGTTTTACGTCGCGATGGATGATTCCCTTGGTGTGGGCGCTGTAGAGGGCGCTCGCCATCCGCACGCCCAGGTCGAGTGTCTGCTCCTCGTTCAGCCTGGTCGAGCGCATGATGGTCTTGCAGTTGCCGCCCGATGCGAACTCCAGGATCAGGCAGTCCCGACCGTCCCTGCTGACGACGGCCTGGTGGATGGTCAGGATATAGGGGTGGGTGGAGAGCCTGGCCAGATAGTCTGCCTCCCTCAGGAAGAGCCCGTGGGTGGCCTGGCTGTATGCGCTCGCCTTGACGGCCACCGGTCGTGAGGGTGACTCCTGTTCATACAGATAAACGGATGAGGTGCCTCCCATGCCCAGGGGGCGGACGTAATGGTATCCCGGCAGGTCCGGGGGGTCTGCGGGAGGGGTTTCGCAAGGTTGGCTCGTCATAAAAACCACAATATATCGCGAATTGTGTGGGACCGACAGGTATCCGGACCTATGGTGCTATAAAAGGAGGAATGATGTCCTGATAAGGTCTGCCGGTTTTGCTCAGTCGAACGTTGCCGGGGGGCATAAGCAGGGAACGCGAGGAAGGTGCAGGGCGGATGGAACGAGTGGGTCATATTGACGGACTGTACAATTTCCGCGATCTTGGCGGCATCAGGACCGCTGGCGGACAGGTCAGGTCCGGTCTCCTGTATCGGTCCGAGGCCCTATACGGGCTGACGGCCGAGGGGAGGCGCCAGGTGGAGGATTCCCCGATAGGTCTCGTGCTTGACCTGCGCACCGGTGACGAGGCCAAGGCCATGCCCGATCCGGTGTTGGACGGCGTCGAGGATGTGCATATTCCCATGCTTGATGGTGCCATGCCCATCGATGCCGATAGGGAGCGGTCGTTGGAGGCAGGCAGGGAGATGGATGCCGAGGCTGCACTCCATCAGTCCTATCTCTCCCTGGTGGCACATAACGGCCCGGATTATGTGCAGGTGCTTCACCGCACCGCAAACATGGCTAGGCAGGGACGCGGAACCTTGATTCACTGTTCGGCGGGCAAGGACCGAACGGGTACGTCCATCGCCTTCCTGCTGGACCTGGTGGGGGCCGACCGTGACCAGGTAGTCGCCGATTACGCCTCATCCCAGGCCAATCTTTCGGGGGCCTGGAAGGATGCCATGTTGGCGATGATCGCCCAATCCGGTGTCGACTTCCCCAAACGTCTTGAGCCGATGATCACCATGACCCCGGCTTCCCTGATTCGCGAAATTCTGGACATGATTGACGCTCAATACGGGTCGGTCCGTGAATACCTGCTCGGGAATGGTGCCGATCCGGACGATATCGCCGACCTCAAGAAGGCCCTGGTCTCCGAGTAGGGAGACTGGCTATCGCCCCTGGCTGTGTGCACCTCAACCGGGTCGTTCCCGTTGGCCGCGCGGACCAGTCCGAGGCTTACCCTGAAAGTATGAATTCATACAGACCGGTTGATGCGACTCGGGTCCCTTCGGAGGTCCAGGAGTTGATTGACGGTGGGCTCAAGGGGGCGAACGGGGAGGACGCCTCCACCCTTCTCATCTCCGGTCCGCCTCGGAGTGGCAAGACCACCGTCGCCACCCAGGCCCTCCTGGCCGGTATGGATGCATACGGAGACCGCGATGCCTTCATGGTGGTTTCGGGGCGCACCGCTGCGGACCTGATCAGTCGCCAGGTCATCTTGGAACGGGGGAGCGCCAGCAGGACCCGCCCAGTAGGTACTCTTCAGGCTCTGGCCTTCCAGATACTGACCCAGGTCTCCTCCTTGTCGGAGGACGAAGGGGCACCGCTACCCAGGCTGCTCAACGGAGCCGAGCAGGATGCCCTCCTGCGTCAGGTCTTGACCGGTCATATCGCTCACGTCCGATCCGGTGACGACTGTGCGGTATGCCGACTCCTGGAGCGCTACTTCCAGAGTGGATCCGGCTGGTCCTCCGTCCTGGTCACCCGGTCGGACGGGCAGGTCGAAGGGGTCAGTGACCGGTTCATCGCCCAGCTGCGTGACATGTTCGCCCGTATGACGGAGCTGGGGGTAACCCCCGAAGACAGGGACCGGCTCCTTTCCGCACTGGATACCCAGGCCATCGACCTCGACCAGAAAGAACGCCTGGGGCTGCAGTGGCGTCTGGCCTTCGCCATGAATGACGAATACCTGGCGTGCATCGATCGGACCTACCCGGACGAGTTCCGTCTGGACCCCTCCTTGCTGATGGTCCGGGCAAGGGAGGGAATCGGAAAGGTCGAAGGGCTGACCCTGCCCAGGCTCCTGGTGGTGGATGACTGGCAGGACGTTACCCTTGCCGGCATGGGATTCCTGCAGGCCTTGAATCGGGCCGGGTGCAGCCTGCTTCTGGTTGGCAACTGCGACCAGGCGGTCCAGTCCTTCCGAGGTTCATACCCGGAATTCCTGGCAACCCGGTTGACTGGTCTTACTGCCCCGAACCAGGGGGAGGCGCTCCCCATACTGGCCGAGGATTTTGCCTGCCTCAACGCCCGGCAGGTGGTCCTGCCGCAGCGGCAGATCGTGGCTCCGAGCGCGGCGGGTCAACCCTTGCAGGACGGGCCCGGCTCCTATGCGGACCTGGTGGCTGCCCGCATATCCCTGGGCATCGCCAGTCTTGAGGAGGAGAATGTCGCTCTTCCCAGCCGGCCGGGTAAGTTGCCGGCCTGGCCCGGTGCCGGGCCCGTTGCCCCCCTGGCCTCCTCCAATCCGCTCCTTGCCGACGGCTCCGTGTCCGCCCGACTGTTCCACACTCCAGCCCAGGAGGAGGATGACCTGGTCTGGCAGGTCAAGCATGAATTCCTGACCCTGGGCAGGGATTGGAATGACATGGCCGTCATCGCCCATGACAATGCGACGATTCGTGCCCTGGGCCGCAAGCTCAGGGTGCAGGGGGTCCCTGTCCGGTATTCGTCGGTGACCAGGCCCCTCAGTGAGGAGACTGTCATCCAGGGGCTCTTCGCCCTGGTCGAGCTGGCCCGGGTTGCGGGGGACCTGTCCGCACTGTCGGATGAAGCGACCGGGCCCGGTGGTATTGCCTCCTGGGTCAGGCTGCACCTGAGGACCCTCATGGCCAGCCCGCTTGTCTGTGCCAGGGTGGGGGACACCGGCCATGAGCGTCCGGTGAGGATGGAGCACCTGGAATCTCTGATGGATTCCATGGCCGTACTGTCCCGAATCCAGTCCTCGGGGGACATGCCCGACCCATCGGTCCCGGCGACCGATGGGGTCCTTCCTCAGGAAGCGGGTTCGGATGTCGAAGAGGCCGGTGATGACGAAGGAGCGGACGGGGGCGAAGGGGAAGGCCGCCCAGAGGAGACCCTGTCGACTCTGCCCGGTCTGGTATCGGTCTGGAGGGACTGGTGCCGCGGCATTCTGACCCAAGGGGCCGATGCCGCCCGGCAGGACGGGGTCAGTATTGATGATTCGGTGATATCCGGTGGTGGAAACGACTTGGATATCGAGGGTGGTCTGAGCGTCGATGCCCTGCAGACCATGCTCCTTCTGAACCCTCAGGAGTGTGCGCCGACAATCCTGTCCGCCATGGATTCCATCGCCGGTGGCCGCCGGGAGGACCCTGACGTACGCGCCCTCCGCCGGGCCTTGCGGATTATCCGGACCACTGCCGACCGGGTGGCCGCCCTGCCTGATCCCCAACCCCAGTATGTGCTCTGGGAGGCCTGGGACAGCCTGGGCCTGGCCGATGACTGGCAGAAGCGTGCCCTGGTGGCCAGCCAGGAGGGCGAGGAGGTCAATGACCGCCTCGATGCCTTGATGCGTCTCTTCCAATATGCGTCCGGCTCCCAGGGATTCCGCACCATCGAGGCCTTCATGGACCAGGTGCGCAGTATGCAGATCGAGGCGGACTCCCTGGCACATATCGGCCCCGTGGAACACGCGGTCACATTAACCACGCCCGCCGGTGCCGCAGCACTGGCCAGGGTCTGGCCTTTGGTATGGATTCCGGCGGTCCAGGACGGCAACTGGCCCAATCTGACCCCCCGTGACACCATGTTCGGGGCAGAGGACCTGGCCGACCTTGTTCTCCACAGCCGAATCGGGACGCTTGACCAACCCTCTTCCGGGCATGACCCCAGGATTCAGTCGGTGCTGTATACCGAGAAGAAGGGGTTCCTGGAGGCTGTGACGCGTGCCGGCGAGCAGGTACGGGTCAGTGCCGTCTGGAATGACGATATGGTCCCATCCGATTTTCTTTACGGGTACCTGCCCGAGTTCTATGAGCGGACCGCGGATATGGCCCGAGCCAACTTCACCCCGGTGGGGTCCGGGGGTGACACGGGCAGGGAATACGGTGGTCTGGAGGTCTCACCCAGGGGGCTGACCGCCGTGGCCCGTTCCCTCCTGGCCAGGCAGGCCCTCCAGGAGGATGGTCTGGACCGTGGTCGAGTAGATGATGCCATCGATACCCTGCGACTCCTTTCCAGAGAGGGCTTGCAGGAGGCCGGCCCCAGGTTCTGGCCCTTCCTGTATGCCGATTTCGATACTGAACGGTCCTCGAACGGAGCATCCGAACGCCCCGATACGGATTCACCGGCCTCCGTTTCCAAGGTGACCGCAGTGGGCGAACCTCCGGCATTGAAGCCCGGAGCATCGCAACAAGGAGAAGCAGTTGCGACCTCCGCCCAGGTGGTGTCCCTCTCTCCATCCACCGTAGATCAAATCTGGCGCTGCCCACTGGAATGGGTGCTGAGTGACCGGTATTCCGGTCCACAGCCGAGCAGGGTGGATACCGGCTTCGGTTCCCTGATTCATCAGGTGGCCCAGGAGGCGACCAATCGCGGTCTGGACAGGCCTGACCCCGGGAAACTGGGTCGGAATGCTCAATCCCTGGCGGAGCGCAAGTCCATGGTGGGGGCCGAATTGATGGACATCTACCACGAGTTCGCCCAGAATCCTCCGGCTGGACTCAACCCGAGGGAGCTTTACGGTATCCGCAGCAAGGAGCATCAGGCGGAGGGAATCATCGATAATCTGGCCTCCTACTTCGTCCATTCCACGACAGACGGCTACGGTTGTGGTGGGAAGGCCCCGGTTCCCGTTGGAAGCCTGGAGGGGGTTCAGAGCGAGCGGTCCTTCAACGTGACCATAACCATGGAGGACTTCTGCAGGGTATGGAAGGCCACCTTCCCCGGCAATGCGCTGGACCGGGAGCAGTTCTTCAATCTTCTGTCCGGTCTGGTGGGAGGGTTCCCCGAGGCACTTACCTCGGAGACGTCCGTGCGGTTGTCCGGCAGGATAGACAGGCTGGAAACCCGGTGCATTGACGGTCGTCATTACCTGCGTCTGGTGGATTACAAAACCGGTAAGGTGCACAGTCGAGGCGATCTCTTCAATGACCTTCAGCTGGTCTGTTACCAACTTGGTCTGGCCTTCCAGACCGACGAGGAAAGAAGGCGGTCGGATGCTGAGGCCGGCTGGGTCCTGCCTGGTGCCCCTGACCCCGCCCAGGACGGAATGCTTCCCGTCAGCCAGTCCCTGCTCTTCGACGTAGGCAGACCTGCCAAGGATGCCAATACAGGAACCAGGCCTGAGGAGGTCCCCTACCAGCCGCCCATCTTCCACGAGGGGACCTTCACGCCCGCCTACCAGCCGAGAACCGGAGTCCCCGACCCCTCCAAACTGGCTGACCTTGGAGACCTCCCTGCCGAGTCCCCACGCGGGGTTGACCAGGAGGTCTGGGATCTGGTACGCAATCACGGCGGTGGCTCCCAGATTGTATGGGACCTGACCATGGTGGCCCGGGTCTTCTTTGCCGCCGGAGTCAGCCTTTCGGCCGACCGCCCCGATGCCCTCTTCGACCCCTCCCGTTGCCGCAGGGATCGCAAGGACGGGGTATGCCCGGCCTGGAAGCGGCTGGCAACCAATCTTCTGGAGGACCAGGAATGAAGCAGACAGCAGAGCAGTCGGCCATAGTCGATGCCGGAGTCGAAGATGACCTCCTGGTCGTGGCGGGAGCCGGTTCCGGCAAGACCATGACCATGACACAACGCATCATTGCCTTGAATCGGCATGGGGTCCCTTCGGAGCAGATTCTGGGCCTGACCTTCACCCGTAAGGCCGCCTCGGAACTCCTCTCGAGGGTCTCGGCCGCGGTCATCAGGAACCGTCCCGGTTCGGACCAGGGCCAGGTGGACCCGGAGAGGAACTTCCTCAAGCCTTCGGTCTTCACCTATGATGCCTTCTTCCAGTCAATCGTCCGCCAGTATGGACTTCTGGTGGGAATGGACCAGGACACCCAGCCCCTGAGTGCTCCTGGGGCCTTTCAACTGGCCGCGGGGGTGGTGGCCGAGCATATCGACCTGGTCTTCCCCGACCGCGGTGAGGTCATGGACCAGGTCGAGGGTGGTCTGGATGTGGATGACCCCCTGTCCGGATTCTCGGCAGCCACCCTCGGCGGACCGGCCCAGGCTGCCAGGCTGGCTCGTGCCAGGGAATTGGGGCAGGATGACGTGGGTTCCGGCACCTTTGAAACCACCGTCAACCAGGTCCTGGGGATCACCCATGCCCTGACCTCCTCCATGATCAGTCGGGACTGCCCGGACTTCGACCAGGCCCTGGCCAGGGTACGGGAGTGGGACCAGGCCTTCATCGATAGGACCGTGGCCCTGATCGATGGTCGTCCCATACCGGATGCCGAACCGACCGAAGCCTCCCTGAAAAGGCCGAGACGAGCAAAGAAGGACAGCGACGAGGACTATGAGCTCAAGCTGAGGAAAATGCGGAAGAACCGACTGGACTTCCGGCTCTATCAGGCCAATAGGCTGCTCAGGACCGTCAGGACCCGGGAGAAGCTCCTGACCCTGGCCGACTACTATCAGCAGGCCAAACGCCAGGCCAACATGGCCGAGTTCGGCGACTTCACCGTAGCCGCCTTCCAGCTTGTCGACCGATTCCCCGCCATCGGAGCCCATTATCGTCGAAGGTTCACCCACGTATTCCTGGATGAGTACCAGGACACCTCCACCACCCAGGCGCTTCTCCTGGCCGCCATCTTCCATCCGAACGACAAGGAGGGGGCATCCAGGTCGGCCGTGACCGCCGTAGGGGATCCCTTCCAATCCATCTACGCCTGGCGTGGTGCCAGCCCGGGAGCCTTCCGCACCTTCCAGTCCCAGTTCGGTATGCTGGCCGACAGGCCCAGTGTCCAGGACGGGCAGGTTGGCGGAATCACCACCTTCGGCAGGTCCGAGGACAAGGAACCTCTGACGCTCTCCCGCACCTTCAGGAACTCCAGGATGGTCCTGAAGGCCGCCAATCTCTTGACGGTTCCGCTCCGGCAGGATACGGGCCGCTTCTCCAGTGCCAGGATGAACGAGGTGGACGTGGCCCGGCTGGAGGCCAGGGAAGGGGCCGACGAGGGGACCGTCGGCCTGCTTGGCTACAGCACGATTGGCCAGGAGATCGACGCTGTGGTCCGTTTCGCCCTCCACGCCAGGTCACGTTACGGCGGGCACGGTGAGGATGAGCCAGGAGAGGATCCCGATGCCCCCCATGTGGCCGTCCTTTTTCGGTCCAAGTCCAGGATGCCCCAATATCGGACGGCACTGGAAGCCGCGGGACTGACCTGCCAGGTGGTGGGATATTCGGCCCTCTTCGACCGGCCCGAAATCATGGATGTCCTGGCCCTGCTCAGGGTGATCTGCGACCATACCGACAGTGATTCGCTGATGCGCCTTCTGGCTTCGGCCCGGTTCAACATGAATCCCGCCGACTTGCGAGCCTTAGCCTCCCTTGCAGAGACCATCAACGCCGACAGCCAGTACCGTGCTCTTCTCCAGGCCGGAATGGTGCCCGAAACGGACGACGGCAAGGTCAGGAGAGAACTGGTCCGAGAACATCGGAACCAGGTGCCGAACTCCCTCTTCCTGATTGATCTCCTGTTGCGTGATGACCTGGACGACCTGCTCCGGACCTCACGACTCAGTCCGCGTGGACGTACATTGGTCAATAGGGCGGCCGAGGTCATTCGAACAGTCCAGTCCCAGTCTTCGGCCTCGGTCAGGCAGGTGGTCATCGCCGCCATCCAGGCCCTGGACCTCGACATCGATCTGGTCCTGGCCCAGGCCATGGAACATCCGGACCAGCCTCTTCAACCGAGCCGGGCCAATGCCGGTGTTGAAGCCCTTCTGGAACAGGTCGATACCTACATATCCGAATTACCTGCCGGCCTGGGGCCCAGTCTTCGAGGATTCGTGGCCTGGGTGGATGCCATGGTCCAAAGTCCCGATCTGCCCGATGAGGGGGCTGGTGGGCATGCCGATGTGACCCTAATGACCGTCCACCAGGCCAAGGGTCTGGAATGGGATGCCGTGGCCGTGGTCGGGCTGTCCGCCGGCTCCTTCCCGAGCAAGCAGGGCGACCACCTGAAAATCGAGACGCTGAGCACCGAGGATTCCCCGGTGGGAGTGCCTTACCGGAACACGGCAAATACCTGGCTGGAGGATCCGCAGGCGGTTCCTGTACCGGTCAGGGCCGATGCCATGATTCTCCCCAGATTCCCCCATGACGCCCGTCCGGGATCCGAACCGGGGGATGACCTTGGTGGTCTGAGCCTGGCCGATTTGGAGGACGAGGCAATCGGTGAGATCAGGCACACCGGCGTGGACGATGCCGGGGATGACTACGACTTCCTGAGTGCCAGGGGATACCTGCCGCAGAAAGAGGAATACGGAAACCGATACCACAACGATGAGCGCCGACTGGCCTATGTGGCCGTGACCAGGGCCAGGCATGACCTCCTCCTGACGTTCAGCACCAAGGCCACCGATACCAATCCCGCCCTGAACACCCCCCAGGCCGACCCCGAGAAGGGTGCCTCGAACTTCTGGCGGGAATTGGTCAGGGGTCTGGAAGGCGAAGATGGTGCTGTCAGATTGGATTCCATCGATGGGGGCCAGGATGGGGACGACGGGGAACCGCTTCCCCCCACTCCTCCTGTGGGTCTTCTGGTTGGTCAGGATGCCCAGGCCTTCCGTCAGGCCCTTGTTCAGGATGCCTTGGACCAGGTGGGCCAGCTGGCAGCCAGGCAGGATGAATCCGACAGGGTCCTCTGGCCGATAACCATGGGGACCAAGGTGTCGCAGGCCCTGCAACGCAGTGCCGAATGGGTGGGCTTCGACGAGGACCCATCCGGAACCCCGCACGCGAAAGGCAGCCTCTATGCCGACGCGGTCCGGGTGCTCCAGGTTGGCACCGGAAGGCTGGGTGTTGCCGGTGACCGCCTTGTCACGGACCTGGAGGCTCTGCGCCGTACAGGGCGGAGAATCATCGGGCATGGCGCTCAGAGTGTCACTTCCATCCAGGCCAGATCGGGCGGGATGGAGGCCGTCAGGGAACGGGAGTATTGGGAGGGCCTGGTCAGGCCTGTGCCCCGGGTGGCCTCGCCTCTGGCCCAGGCCGGTACCCTCTTCCATGAATGGGCTCAGCGCTACATCATGCCTGACTTCGAACCTTCATCGGGATTGCTTGATGTGACCGACCAGACCGTGGATGATTCCCTGGTGGAATCACAGACCCCATCCGGGTCAGCCGTTCCCTTGGGGCCGGAGGCCATGGCGGAACGCCGTCGGATGCTGGCGGATTTGGACAAGGAAGAAGCGGGAAGGAAGCAGGGGGGAAGCGACCGAACGGCCCGGAACCTCAGGATATGGGAGCGGCGTCTGGCTGAATCCGAGTGGGGGCAAAGGACTCCTGCCTGGGTGGAACGCCCCATCGTGGCGGTACTGGACGGCACCATCGTCAAGGGCAAACTCGATGCCGTGTTCCGCGGGGGGCTCGACCGGGATGACGGCTCCAAGCTCTACACCATCGTGGACTGGAAAACCGGGGCCCGGCCCACGACCGAGGAGGACATCAGCGAAAAACTGGCCCAGCTCGACATGTACCGGATACTCCTTTCACGCTTGGAGGGAATCGACCTGTCGACCATCGACGCCTGCCTTTACTATGTAAGTGAGGCCCAGCCATCCCGGCGGCTGATCAGGGCAAGACCCAGATCCCAGGAGGAGATCCTTCAGGGTTTGCGTCGGGGTGCTCCGCAGGAGTCGGACAACGACTGAACCAGCAGGGCGGGCCGCGTACACGCAATGACAAGAACGGGATGCAAACCGGCATGCAGAGCATGGTCGGGGCGGTCCCAGGCAGACCCCGCTCCCTCAGGTGGCGATGGGTGCCCCTGAGTACATGGTGACCGGAATGGCCGGGGCGGTTTGACGCGCCCATACCTTCCGCGCAGCCAGACGGAGTGACAAGAGATGACAGAGACAAGCCGGCCCGAACCAGGCCGGACCAGCCCCCGCATGCCTTCGATACGTCCCATGGCCTGGAGCGATATGCCCGACCTGATAAGGGAATTCGAGAGGACCTGGAAGGTGGAGGCGGACAAGCAGGGCAAGGTTTCGCAGTTAAGCGCGGAACACTTCGTCCTTGACTACCTGACCCAAACCACCCGAGCCCGCATTGCCAGCATGGATGGCCGGTTCATGGGGGTCACCCTGCTCAGGGAGGGCGTCGGACCCCTGAGTTTCCTCCAGGCACAGGCCTGCCTGGAATCCGTGGACGCCTCCCTGGGCTCCACTCCGCTGGGCAGCAAGACCCTGGCCAGCGCCCGGCACTGGCACGCTACGGAGGTGCGTCTTGAGGAGGAGGCCGGTCTGACGACCCCGCCCCAAGCCGAACTGAAGCTGTTCCTGGTCAGCGGCAGGGCCCGCGGTCACGGCATCGGGCGGCTGCTCTGGCTGGATGCCCTGACGTACATGGACGGAAAGGGAATCACCGACTTCTACCTCCATACCGACTCTTCCTGCGATGTTGGGTACTACGACCATCAGGGCATGACCTGCCTGGCCGAGCTCAAGGGCCGGGATTACGCGGCGTTCTCCGAACAGCAGGGTGCCGATTCCCGCGGTGTCGATCCGGCCTTCTTCGAAGGGGTCGACGACATCTACATCTACGGCGGAAAGGTCCGTGAACAGCTGGAAAGGTGCGGACGGTCATGAAGGAATCCAGGTCCCCCTTCCTGCGGCTCTTCACCTACCCCGGCGCTGCAGGGTTCTGCCTGGCGGCGGTTCTTGCCCGACTGCCATTGGGGATGATGGGGTTGGGCATCGTCCTGGCTCTGAACCATATCTACGATAATTGGACCTCGGCAGGCATGATGAGCGCGGTCTATACGCTTTGTGCGGCCCTGGTCACCCCCGTCTACGCCCGTCTCTTCGACAGGTTCGGTCAGCGCCGGGTGGGACTTGTGGCACTCATGATCCAGACACTGGCCATCCTGGGGTTCGCCTTCGGGGCCATGAAGAGGGTGTCCCTGGGCATTCTCTTCATCCTGGCCGCCCTGATGGGTCTGACTCAGTTCGCCTTCGGGGCCCTGGTCCGCACGCGTTGGGCCTGGGTCCTGCGGGACGACCGGACCAATCTGCTCAACACGGCCTATGCTCTGGAATCCGGTCTCGATGAGTGCGTCTTCATCCTGGGGCCCATCCTTTCCGCCTACCTAGCCACTTCGGTGAACCCGGTATCCCAGCTCTTCCTGCCGGCTGCGGCCCTGCTTGTCGGCGGACTGACCTTCTTCTCGATGCGGTCCACGGAACCTCCCGCCATCGTCAGGATGGAGACCGCCGCAACCACGGCCGCCGACCACTCGCCGGTCGATGACGGTGGCAGTGTCCACCCCGAGGACTCGGACGGGATGAAAGGGGCCCGTTCGGCTCTGGCCTACCCGGGTATACTCCTCCTCTTCGTGGTCTTCATCGTTTTCAACATGAGCTTTTCGGCCGTTGACGTTTCGGTTACGGCCCTGACCAAGGCCATGGGCAGGGAGGGGGCCGTGGGGCTCCAGCTTGCGCTCTTCGCCCTGGGGTCCCTCTGTGGGGCCTTGATCTTCGGGTCGGTCAAACTCAAGGGTTCCCGGTGGCGCTACTTGGTGGTCTTCCTGACCCTGCTGACCACCGGTTATGTGGTTTTCCGCCTGGTCATGGACAATCTGGTCCTCCTGGGTCTGGCCGAGGTGCTCTCAGGCCTATGCGTCTCTCCCATCTTCGCCACGGGCAATCTGATAGTCCGGGAGAGCGTGGACTCCCGCGCTCTGACAGAAGGCCTCTCCTGGCTGTCCACCGGAGGCTCCATCGGAACCTCGCTGGGGTCCACCCTGGCAGGAATTGCCTTGGATAAGTTCGGCCCTCATGGCGGCATGACCATTCCGGCCATCGTCACCTGCTGTGCCATACCCCTGGCAGTCCTGGGATGGATCAGCAGCCGCAGGCGCACGGCGTCCGCATCGTCGTCGGAATAAGGGTTCTGGTCCGACCCGAATCGGGACCTCCGCCAGCCGCTTCGATACCCGGGAGACCTTCGGAGATGATTCCAAGGGTCGGCACATCCGCCAGGTGGAAGGAACGGGCCACGGTTGGTGACGGCTCCTAGACTGGGGTCGAGTGCACAAGCAGGACGAGTCACGGAGGTGGGCATGATCAGGGTTGCAGTCGTAGGGGCCGCTGGACGAATGGGAACCAGTGTCGTTCAGGCCTTGGAAGAGGCGGATGACATGACCCTCTCCCTTGCCGTCGATGGTCGGGACGGTCTGGAGGGGATTACCTCCGACAATACCGATGTGGCCGTCGAGTTTACGGTTCCCCAGGCCTCTTTGGACAACGTGCTGACCCTGGTCGGGCGGGGGGTCGACCTGGTGGTGGGTACAACAGGCTGGACCGATGAGGGACTCGACCAGGTACGGCAGGCCCTGGAGCAGGCCCCCCGTGAGCATCAATCGGTCTTCATCGCCCCCAATTTCGCGATTTCCGCCGTCCTGGCCGACCACTTCGCCGCCAAGGCTGCCGAGTACTTCACCTCGGCCGAGGTGATTGAACTCCACCATCCCGACAAGGTGGACGCTCCATCGGGAACGGCCATCCACACGGCCCAGGCCATCGGGAAGGCCCGGCGTCAGGCCGGCTTGGGGCCGATGCCGGACGGCACCCAGGGTGCGGCGGATTCCCGAGGGCAGGTGATTGATGGGGTGCATGTCCACGCCGTTCGCCTGCAGGGCCTGAATGCCCACGAGGAGGTCCTCCTGGGGAACTCCGGTGAGCAGCTGTCCATCCGTGCAGACAGTTTCGACAGGTCCTCCTTCATGCCCGGTGTGCTCCTGGCTGTGAGAACCATCGCCTCAGGTTCCCACCCTGGTCTGACCGTGGGGCTGGACCGCTTCCTGGATCTGTGAATGGTCACCAGATGGAACGAGATGTGGCGGGAATGTGCCAAGGCCCGATTGAGTCCCCATCTGCAAGTAGCGTGAAACTATGACTGAGTCCGAAATCCATCTGATGCCACCTGCCCCCTTCGGCAGGGTCATTCCGGCCATGGTCACCCCCATGAAGGCCGATGGATCCATGGACTTCCAGGCTGCTGCTGCCTTGGCCCGCAGACTGGTGGCCGATGGGGCCGATGGGATTCTCGTCAACGGCACCACGGGGGAATCCCCGGTGACCCACATGGACGAAAAGGTCAATCTGGTCCGGGTGGTCAGGCAGGCAGTCGATGTTCCGGTCATTTCGGGTGCCGGGTCCAACGACACCGCGCATACGGTCCGCATGGTCGAGATGATTCAGGAGGCCGGGGCGGATGCCCTCCTGGTGGTCATGCCATATTATTCCCGTCCCTCCCAGGACGGCGTGGTGGCGCACTACCGGTCGGTATGCGAGTCCGCCGATCGTCCGGTCATCCTTTACGATGTGCCTGGCCGTACCGGCCTGCATGTCGAGCTGGACACCTACCGCCGCCTGTCGGAGCTCAAGCATGTGGAAGCCGTCAAGGATGCCACCGGTGACCTGGCCGCGGTGCCGCAGAAGCGGCAGGAGACCGGGCTGGCATGGTATTCGGGTGACGATGGGCTCTATCTGCCCTTCCTGGCCCTGGGGGCAGTCGGTATCATATCGGTCATGGCCCATGTGGCGAGTGGCCCCATGCAGGATCTGGCGGCCCGATTCGATACCGGTGACCTGACGGGCGCGCAGCGGCTGGCTGCCACCTTGGCGCCCCTGGTCCAGGCCCTGAACGGCGATGGACAGCAGGCCGTCATGGCCAAGGCCGCCCTGAAGGTGGCGGGGTCACTCGACGAAACCACGATGAGGCTGCCCAATCTGGGACCCGGTAAGGAGCAGCTCTCCAAGGCCAAGGCGGGCATGAAGGCCGCCGGTCTTATCTGACCGGGACCGGAAAACGAAACGTCGCCCCTGTATAGGCAGGGGTACAGATAATGGAAACACAAGTGAGAATGGCTAGAAAAACGCAAGAAGAGAAGACAACAAGCAAGAGCAGGAACAGGCAATCCGCCTCCAAGGGCCGCAACCGGTCCGCAGGCGCAGGCAAGAAGGGGAACGGCAGGTCGCGTGGTGAATCCCGCGGTCGCCGCAACGGTTCCATGCAGCGAGGAAAGGGGACCCAGGTAGAGCAGCGTCTGGTGGCGCCTCCCAAGTACCGCAAGGGATCCATGCGGATCGTTCCACTGGGTGGTCTTGGCGAAATCGGCCGCAACATGAATGTGATCGAGTACAACGGACACATTCTGCTCATTGACTGCGGTGTCCTCTTCCCCGAAGAGGAGCAGCCGGGTGTGGACCTGATTCTGCCCGACTTCAGCTATATCAAGGACAAGCTGGACCAGATCGATGCCCTGGTTCTGACCCACGGGCATGAAGACCACATCGGTGGTGTGCCCTACCTGCTCAAGATGCGTCCGGACATCCCTCTGATTGGTTCCAAGCTGACCCTAGGCTTCGTTGACGCCAAGTGCGAGGAGCACCACCTCAAGCCCACCGAGGTGGAGGTCAAGGGACGCGACAAGCTCAAAGTCGGCCCCTTCAACCTGGAGTTCGTGTCCGTGACCCACTCCATCCCCGATGCCCTGGCCGTCTCCGTACGGACCCCCGCCGGTCATATCATCGACACCGGCGATATGAAGATCGATCCGCTGCCCCTTGACCACCGACTGACCGATCTGCGTGAGTTCGGCAAGCTGGGTGAGTCCGGTGTGGACCTGCTCATGGCGGACTCCACCAATGCGGAGGTGCCTGGATACGTCAAGCCGGAGATCTCCATCTCCCCGGCCCTCGACAAGGCCTTTGCCGAGGCTCAGCGCAAGATCGTCGTGGCCTCCTTCTCCAGCCACGTGCACCGGGTGCAGCAGGTGGTGGACACCGCCCACAAGTATGGACGCAAGGTGGTATTCGCCGGACGCTCCATGGTGCGTAACATGTCGATCGCCTCCGACCTCGGATACCTCCATCTGCCCGAGGACACGGTGGTGGACCTCAAGGATGCGCATGACATCCCGGACGAGAAGATCGTTTACATGTGCACGGGTTCCCAGGGCGAGCCCATGGCGGCCCTGGGCCGTATCGCCGATGGGACCCACCGTGACATCACCATCAACGAGTTCGATACGGTCATCCTGGCCAGCTCCCTGATTCCCGGCAACGAGCACGGGGTCTATAAGGTCATCAACAAGCTGGTGCGTATGGGGGCCAAGGTGGTCAACCGCGACAATGCGGCCATCCACGTTTCCGGTCACTCAGACGAGGGCGAGCTCCTGCACTTCTACAACATCGTGCAGCCCAAGTGCGCCATGCCCATCCACGGTGAGAACCGCCACCTGGTGGCCAACGGTCTGATTGCCGTCAAGACCGGTGTGGACCCCCAGAACGTCGTCCTGGCTGAGGACGGCGACGTGGTCGACCTCTACCATGGCAAGGCCGCCGTAGTCGGATCCGTGCCCTGCGGATATGTCTACGTAGATGGTGATTCCGTGGGCGAGCTGACCGATGAGGAGCTGGAGCAGCGCCGCATCCTGGGCACCGAGGGATTCGTCTCGGCCTTCGCCGTGGTCGACAGCGAGACCGGCAAGGTCGTTTCGGGCCCCAAGGTCTACCTGAATGCGGTCGCCGAGGACGAGAGCGAGTTCAAGTCCATCAACGCGCAGGTGGTCGACCAGCTTGAGGATGCCATGGCCAATGGCACCACGGGCACCTACCAACTGCAGCAGCTCATGCGTCGCACCCTGGGCGGGTGGATCTCCAGGAAGCTGCATCGCCGGCCCATGATTGTCCCGGTCGTGGCCGACGTGGCCACCGATGTGGAGAAGCAGGACTGACGTTTCGTCTGGCGGATTGACCTGACGGCCTTCTGCGCGAATGATCAAGGCCCCGGCCGCTCGTTGAAGCGGCCGGGGCCTTGATGTTGCCGGGAGGGTGCGGACTGACGCTCCGTCTACTTGACTGCGCCTGCCACGATTCCCTGGTTCAGCTTTCGCTGGAAGATCACATAGAAGATGATGGTCGGGATGATGCTGAGCAGGGAGGCCGCTGCCAGGGCGGTGGCATCCATGGTGTGCTGCCCCTGGATGGTGGCCAGGGCCAGGGGGATGGTCTGCACCGAGTCGTCCATGAGGAAGGCCATGGGAATCATGTACTCGTTCCAGGTCCATACGAAGAAGAAGACGAAGAGTACGCTGATGGTCGGCCAGGAGATGGGCAGGACGATCCTGCTCAACACCTGCCAGCGGGTGGCGCCGTCGATGGAGGCCGCTTCAAGGATGGCCTGGGGGAAGGTGCCGTACACCGCCGACAGCAGATAGGTGCCGTAGGCGCTCTGGATCACCGTGAAAATGATGATGATGGCGAGCTGGGTGTTGTAGAGTCCCGCCTCCTTGAAGATGGTGTAGAGGGGGTAGAGCAGGGACTCCTGGGGGAGCATATTGGCCAGCATGATCAAGAGGATGATCCACCTGTTGCCCTTGACCCGTCCGATACCCAGGGCGAAGGAGTTCAGCACGGAGAGCACGACGCCAAGCACGGCCACAACCAGCGAGATTATCAGGCTGTTGACGAACTTCATGGGGAAGTTGCTGCTGACCCAGAAGGAGGTGATTCCGTTCATGGTCGGGTGGGCGGGAAGCGAGAGCGGTCCCGTGGCGTTGTAGTCCCCGATGGTCTTGAAGGCGTTCATGGCCAAAATGAGGAGGGGGAAGAGCATGATCACGGCACCCAGGACCAGGAGGACCAGTGCCACCCAGTTGCCCCAGCTGCGGATGTGCTTGCTCTTCCTGCCGGACTGCCTGCTCGGGCGTGCGGCGCCGTTCTGCTCTGACATCTGTATGTTTGCCTCTGTCATTGTGTGTCCCCTTCCCTAGGCCATGTTCTTTTCGACGCGCCCCTGCACCAGGGTGAACACGACGGAGAAGACGATGATCACCAAGGTCAGTGCTGTGGAGATCGCGGCTCCGTAGCCCACCTGGTGAAGCTGGAAGAACTGGTTGTATGAGTAGTAGGAGGGCACGATTGTGCTCGTGCCTGGTCCGCCCTTGGTAAGCAGATAGACCGGGCCGAAGGTCTTCAGAGCACCGATGGTGGCGGTGAGGATGACCACCAGGAGTTCCGGAATGATGGAGGGGAGGGTCACGACCCTGAACTTCTGCCACCAGTTGGCCCCGTCCAGGCTGGCTGCCTCATAGAGCTCGGGATCGACGCGCTGCAGGCCCGACATGAAGATGACGATGGGGTAGCCCAGCTGTATCCAGATCAGGATGAACATGAGCACCGGCAGGGCGCTGCCGGGATCGCCCAGCCAATTGTGCTGGAGACCACCGAGCCCGATGCTTTCGAGGAGGGCGTTGAAGGCGCCATCGTCCGGACGGAAGATCCATCCCATGATGATGGAGGCCACAGCCACGGGCAAGAGCTGGGGCAGGTAGTACAGGGCCCGGATGAAGGAGGCTGTTCCGGAGTTGAACTTCTTCTGAATCACATCCGTCAGGACGGACGAGATCAGAAGTCCCAGGATGGTGGGGATGATGACGATCGCCACGATGATCCAGAAGGAGTTGATGAAGGACTTCCAGAAGGTTGCATCGGCGACGAGCCTCTGCCAGTTCTTCAGGCCTACGAAACGGACCGGTCCGACCCCGCGCCAACGGGTGAAGCTGAGATAGATGTTCCAGACGAAGGGAACGATGATGATGACAGCCAGGGAGAGGATCCCCGGAATCAGATAGGGGATGAACCTGGTTGATTTGTTGCCCGGCAGCCTTGACGCTGTGGACCGTTTACTGCTACCGCTTTGAGACATGGCAGCCTCCGAACTCCTCTTTGAAGCTAGTTGATACTGGAAAGACGGACGGTGCTTCCGGTCTGGAAGGCACCGTCCGGATTTGAAGGTGATTGGATTGCTTGAACTAGTCCTTGACGTCCATGTCCTTGACACCCGAGGTATAGGCATCCTTGATGGCTTCCAGGGTCTGGTCAGGGGTCTTGGTTCCGTTCACCAGTTCCTGGAGGGCCGCGGGGATGGCGTCGGTCAGGTTGGAGGCGGGGTAGTCGGGGTAGTAGGAGAGTGCATTCTCCTTGGAGAACTTGGCGTACTCCTCGGCCATGGCCTTGTTCTTGGGGTTGTCGATGCTGTCGTTGTCTGCGGCCAGCGGAATTCCGCCGTGCTTGGCAATGCCGTTCTGTTCCTTCTTGGAGAGGACCATGTCAATCAACTGGGCCGCCAGATCCTTGTTCTTGCTCTTCTCGGGGATGGTCAGGAGGTTGCCGGTGCATCCCTGGGCGAACTTGGATCCCGGGAGGATGGAGGCATCCCATTCGAATCCCTTGATCTGATCCACGAAACGCCCCTGGTTCCAGGTGCCGGTCTGGTATATCGGGTATTCGCCCTTGATGAAGGAGGTTGTGGTGTCCTCGGCCTTGAGGCCGGTGGCGTTGCGGGAGATGTAGCCCTTGTCGAGCCAGTCATTCAGGGTCTTGGTGGCGTAGGTCAGGGACTCGTCCTTCCAGTTCACCTCGTGCTTGTACATCTGCCAGTCCTGGATGAAGCCCTTGTCGGCCTTGGTTGAAACCAGCTGCCACCAGAGCCACAGCACTCCGAACTCGCCTGCATCGGCGGCGATCGGGGTCACTCCGGCATCCTTGAACTTCTGGCAGGCGTCTTCGAACTCGGCCAGGGTGGTGGGTTCTTTGATGTTGTACTTGGCGAACATGTCCTTGTTGTAGTAGACCCGCTGGTACTCGGCGTAGTTGGGGGCGCCGTACCAGGTGTCTCCGCCCATGACGCCCTTCTCGTCATACTTGGCCATGGAGGCGTCCGCCTCGGTGACCTTCTTGTCCCAGCCGTACTTCTCGACATAGGGTCCCAGGTCGGTCAGGAGCCCCATGGAGGAGAGCATGCCGGCGCTGCCGTTGCCCCTGTTGGACTCCATGATGTCGGGGGCCTGGTCGGAATTGAGGAACTGGCTGCTGTTCTGGGCGATCTGGGCGAAGGACTTCACCTCGAACTTGACCTTGACACCGGTCTTCTTCGTGAAATCGGCTGCCGCCTCACGCCAGGCCATGGTCTGGGCGGCGGTGTCCTTGTCGTAGTACCAGAAGGAGATACTCTCGGGCTTCTTGTCGTCCTTCTGCTCCCCGCCGCCTCCGCAGCCGGTCAGGGCAGTCACTGCCGAGGCGGCCACCAACAGGGTCGCCAACGCTTTCTTGATTCTCATATTTCTCCTCATTTCCTTTCCGGGCCGGTCGTACTGGTCCGACCAGCAGTAGAAACGTTTCGATTGCAAAAATCGGCATTGTTTCCGTAAGTTCGGTTTGGTATCCGATTGATCGGGCCGGTCCTGGGTGACCGGGGCCCTCATCGCTATGCAACCTTTGCGCCAGGCATCTTCACCTCGCTGTCGATTCTTACGATCGTCGTCGAAACGTTTCTATAAACGACGATACCATAGGGGTTTTCTAGAAGTCAATTCTGTGCGCCGCCGGGGTGGAGCTTCTTCGCTTCCCGGTCTGGGCGTCTGCAATCAGGACCTCACGCCCTCCTGGCCGGGTTTGCGACAGGGTTGCCGTTCGCGTCGTAGGTGAAATGGCTCAGCCAGTGGTTGAATCCACCGGCACCCCGTCCGCACCAGATGATTCTTGCGCTCCGGTCGGCGCAACCGGTCAGGATATGGTTGACCGTTCCTGTTACCAGGTCGTTGGTCAGGCGGTAATCCTGCAGGAGCCCCTTGGCGCGGTGGGTCTCGATCAGGGTTCGCTGGTGTCGGTCCATCGCCCTCCAGGGATCTACGGCGCAGAAGGCCCGGGCCGGCATACCGAGCCGGTTTGCCTGCATCAGGGCCAGGCCGCCGCCCATGCTGTGACCGGTCAAGAGGATTGTGGCAGACGTTCCCACCTGTTTCCGGGCCAGTCCCAAGGCATCGTCGGCCATGGCCCTGGCCTCGCCGATCTGGGACCAGGGGAGGGGAAAGGGAACAAGAAAGGTGGTCAGGGCGGCGAGGATGTCTCTCGAAGTGTCGTCCCTCAGATTGGTGCCGGCAAAGACCACGGTCAGGTGGCGGTAGTCGGGGCGTCCCTGACGGTCAGGTGTGGTCACCATGCCCTCGAACCCATTGCCGGCACAGTAGTGGGAGCGAATCACCCAGTAGAAACCCAGAGATTGGTCCAGGAACCGATGCCTGCCGACGTGGGTCAGTCCGTCTCCTCGTGCAACCCCATAGGAGTACTGACAGAGCAGGTTGAGCTGGTGGAGGTTGAATCCGCCGGTGTGGGGTGCAACGGCCGAGACTGTGCCCGCTGAGCTCTCGTCCGCCAGCCGGCGGTGATGGCGGCATGGTGTCCGGATCGAGGCGCCGGCTGCCCTGATACCCCTCATGGTCCTTCTCTCCATCCGCCTGCAAAACCGTCCGACCGGGTGCGGCTCCCCGATCTATCATGACAAGTCCTTTGTCTGCCGGGGTATTCCCCCGGTTGAGTTCCTAAGGTACCGCAGGCCGCGAAGTTCCGTGCTCGGAGAAAAACCGGCGGGTGTCTTCCTGCTCAGGGGCATTGATTAGACTTGTTCTGAGTACCCAAGACCCGGCCCTGGCGTCTGTGCACCCGTTGCCAGTCCCGAGAGGCCGTCGGCATCAACCGTATGTGTGAAAGGAAACCATGCCCGGAGCCAATCTGACGCGTGTGGAAGCAGAAGAACGCGCAACCGTCGTATCGAATGTCACCTACCAGGTCGCCCTGGATCTGACCAAGGGCCCCAGGACCTTCCTTTCCCAGGCCACCATCGGTTTCGATGCCAAGCCGGGGGAATCGACCTTCCTTGACCTGATTGCCGATGAAGTGAGCGCGATCGAACTCAACGGGGAGGGTCTCGACCCCGCCCAGGTCTATCGCGACAGCCGTATCGAACTGGCCGGGCTCAAGGAGCACAACCAGATCAAGGTCACGGCCCTGTGCGTCTACTCGCGCACCGGTGAAGGCCTCCACCGCAGCGTCGACCCATCGGACGGCAACGTCTACCTGTACAGCCAGTTCGAGGTGCCGGATGCCCGCCGCGTATACGGGGTGTTCGACCAGCCCGACATCAAGGCCACATTCGACTTCACCGTGACGGCCCCCGCCTCCTGGCAGGTTCTTTCCAACATGCCCGCCGTGAGCGAGGAGGCCCTCGACCAGGAGACCGCCCCCGGCACCCTGGAGGGCGGCAAGAGTGAATCCTGCCGTCGGTGGGTGTTCGAAACGACCCCGGTCATGAGCTCCTACCTGACCGCCTTCACCGCCGGACCCTATGCCTCCTGGACCAGCGAGTACTCCAACGAGGACGGTCGGACCATCCCCATGGGCCTCTACTGCCGCCAGGCCCTCAAGGACTCCCTGGCCAAAGACGTCGACTACCTCTTCGATGTGACCAAGAAGGGATTCGCCTTCTACGCCAAAACCTGGGACCTGCCCTTCCCCTGGGCCAAGTACGACCAGGTCTTCGTGCCGGAGTACAACGCCGGAGCCATGGAGAACATCGGCCTGGTGACCTTCCGCGACTCCTATATCTTTGAATCCAAGGCCACGGGAGCCCAGATCAACCGCCGTGTCGAGACCGTCCTGCATGAGCTGGCCCACATGTGGTTCGGTGACCTGGTGACCATGAAGTGGTGGAATGACCTCTGGCTGAACGAGTCCTTCGCGGAGTTCATGTCGACCCTGGCCACCGCCGAGGCCAGCGAGTGGAGCGACGATTGGGCCACCTTCTGCTCCGGCGAGAAGAGCTGGGCCCTGACCGAGGATCAGATGCCCACCACCCATCCGGTGGTGGCTCCCATCAACGACCTGCACGATACGGAAGTCAACTTCGATGGGATCACCTACGCCAAGGGTGGCTCCGTATTGAAGCAACTGGTGGCCTGGGTGGGGCGTGACCAGTTCTTCCAGGGCATTCACCAGTACCTGGTTTCCAATTCCTATGGCAACGCCACACTCAATGACCTCCTGGCAGAGCTGGAGAAGACCAGTGGTCGTGATCTGGGGCGTTGGTCCAAGCTCTGGCTGGAAGAGGCCGGCATCACCACCCTGATCAGCAAGGTCCAGACCGATGCTGACGGGGTCATCACCTCCATGGCCATCGACCAGACAGCCCCCGAGGACCATCCTGTTCTGCGTCCGCACCACCTGGCCGTCGGGTTCTATGACCTGGACGATCAAGGCCGGGTCGTCCGCACGGATCGGTTCGAACTGGACGTGGATGGCGGCCATACCGAGGTGACCGCCGCCCAAGGCAGGAAGCGTCCAGCCCTGATCCTGATCAACGATGACGACCTGACCTATGCCAAGCTTCGCTTGGATCAGGCATCGTTGGACTTCGTGTCCGAGAACCTCTACCGGGTCCAGGACCGTCTGACCAGGGCAGTCATCTGGCTGAGCCTCTGGGACATGACCCGGGATGCAGAGTTCCCCGCCGAGCGCTTCATTGGACTCAGCCTCAAGGCCCTGGCAACCGAGCACCAGTCCACCACCTTCCGCTATGCCCTTTCGCAGATTTCGACCGCAGCCCATCACTTTGTGGCCGGGCGGCGCAGGCAGCCCATGCTCCAGCTCGTTGCCCAGTCGCTCTGGGATCTGGCTCGGAAGGCGGAGCCCGGATCGGATGAGCAGTTCCAGCTGGTTCGCGCCTACCTGGGCTATGGAGACGATCCCGATTTCGAGGAGACGGCCCGTGGGCTCCTGAGTGGTGATCTGAAGCTGGAAGGGTTGGAAATCGACAACAACACCCGGTGGGTTATCATCCATGCCCTGGCCGCCCACGACCTCCTGGCCGATGGGGAGATCGATCAGGAACTCTCCCGCCATGACACCACCGAGAACCGGGAGTTCGCCATGGGGGCCCGTGCCGCCCTGCCTACCGCCAAGGCCAAGGACTGGGCATGGGACCAGGCCCTGAATAACCAGGACCTGACCAACTCCCAGATCGGGGCGGTGGCTGACGGGTTCTCCGGTTCCGGTCAGGAGAGCCTCTTCGATCCCTACGTGGACCGCTTCTTCGGGGCTGTGGATTGGATCTGGGAACACAAGACCTTCCATATTGCGGAGACCCTGCTCAATCCGCTCTCGGCCGGAGGCCTCTACCCGTCATCGGCCGACCCCCGTGCCCTGGTCGAGGCCGGTGATGCCTGGCTGGATTCCCACCAGGATGCGCCCAAGGCCCTGCGCGGCATGATTGCCCAGAACACGGCAGCATCCCGGCGCTTCCTCAAGGTTCGCTCCTACAACGAGCAACTGAGGCGGAACGACTGAATCCAGGATTCGGGCCGGCTCCCTGTGTATCGGGGCCGGCCCTTTCCTTTCCGGTGGAAGTGGTGTGCAAACCCACCCGCCCGGAACCGGCCCGTCAGGGTAGGGGCCATAATTAACCTATCGCGTGGAGATGTGCAGGCTCCGGAAACCTGCACACGGAGTCGGAGGAATGAGATGCCAAGATTATTCGGAACCGATGGTGTTCGCGGATTGGCCAACAGGGCGTTGACCTCGCAGCTGGCCTTGGATCTGGGCGATGCCGCCGTACGGGTCCTGGGCAAGGGTGCCGACAAGACGGAAGGGCGCAGGCGTGCCCTGATTGGGCGTGACACTAGGGTTTCCGGTGACTTTCTGGCCTCCGCCCTGGCGGCGGGTATGTCGGCAGGCGGCTTCGATGTGATTGACGTCGGTATCATTCCGACCCCGGGCATCGCCTACCTGACCAGTGTCCTCAACGTAGAGATGGGCGCGGTCATATCGGCCTCCCACAATGCAATGCCCGACAACGGAATCAAGTTCTTTGCACGGGGTGGCTTCAAACTTCAGGATTCCAAGGAGGATCAGATCGAGTCCGTCCTCGGGCAGGACTGGGAGCGTCCGACGGGTGAGGGGGTGGGCCGGGTTTCCCACGACACGGTGACGGCCACCAACATGTACATCGACCACCTGGTCGAGGCGGTGGCGCCCATCAACCCCGACAAGACCCAGACCAAACCCCTGGACGGTCTGCGCATCGTCGCCGACTGCGCCAACGGTGCCACCTCGGTGGTGGCCCCCGAGGCCCTGCGCAGGGCGGGTGCCGATGTGGTGGTCATCAATGCCTCCCCGGACGGTTACAACATCAACAAGCATGCGGGTTCCACACACCCCGAGCAGCTCCAGGCCATGGTACGGGCTTCGGACGCGACCATGGGGGTGGCCTTCGACGGGGATGCAGACCGCTGCCTGGCGGTCGATGAAGACGGTACCCTGGTCAACGGGGATCAGATCATGGGCATTCTGGCCAGGGCCAAACAACGTGAAGGCAAGTTGGCCAACGATACCCTGGTGGTCACGGTCATGAGCAACCTCGGGCTCAAACTGGCCCTGAAAGAGATGGGTATCGTCACGGTACAGACCGGCGTGGGCGACCGGTACGTGCTGGAGGAGATGCTCCGTGGAGGCTACACCCTGGGCGGGGAGCAGTCCGGCCACGTCATCAACAGGGAGTTCGCCACCACCGGTGACGGCACTCTGACCGCTCTGACCCTGGCCAAGGAGGTTGTGCGCTCGGGTCGGAGCCTCAAGGAGCTGGCCGCGGACTTTCCCCAACTGCCCCAGCAGCTGATCAACGTGCCCGGTGTGGACAAGAACGCGGCCAGGACCAATGCCAAGGTCCAGGCGGCAGTGGAACGTGAAGAGGAGCTGCTGGGCGCGACCGGCAGGGTGCTTCTACGCCCGTCCGGCACCGAGCCCCTGGTCCGGGTCATGGCCGAGGCCGCCACCCAGGAACAGGCCGATCAGGTCTGCGACCGGCTGGCCAAAGTGGTTGCCGAGGAGCTATCCCTCTGAAGTCCGGACCGGGTAATCGCCCGTCTGTCTGAAATCCAGGAAAGGCCGCCATGTTCGGAAGAAACGCCAAAATCGACACCGCCCTCAATCATCAGGTCGATGCCCTGCTCTCGGATGCCGGGAGGAGGGGAATCCTGCCCATCGTCCAGATGGGGGAGCCTGTGTTGCGTCAGAAGACCGAACCCTATACCGGGCAGCTCTCCAAGAAGACCCTGAGCCGACTGGTCGAGGTCATGCGTAGGACGATGCTGGATGCCCCGGGAGTGGGTTTGGCAGCTCCGCAGATTGGCCTGGGTCTGGCCATTGCGGTGGTCGAAGACCACCTACGCGATGACGAAGACGACCCCCGGGAGATTGCCGAACTGCCTTTCAGGACCATCATCAACCCCTCCTATGAGCCTGTGGGGAACGCCAGGACGTCCTTCTACGAAGGTTGCCTTTCCCTGGAGGGGTACCAGGCCGTGCGCAGCCGCTGGCTCGACATCACCGCCAACTGGCAGGATGAGACGGGCAAGAACCATCAGGAAACCATGCACGGATGGCCGGCCCGTATCTTCCAACACGAGACCGACCATCTATCCGGGGAGGTCTACATCGACCAGGCCGAGATCCGCAGTCTCTCCTCGGACGACAACCTGAGTGAGTACTGGGCTTTTGATCCCATACCGACCGAAGCCGCCGAGGAGCTGGGATTCGCCTTACAGTCTGAGTGAGATGTCGTCAGTCAGCTGAGGCCCGTCGCCCTTGAGGGGAGCGACCTGGTGCTGGACAAGTCCGGCCGACGATTTCCGCCCCAGATCCATGGCCCGGGGGAATACGTCCGAACCATCCAGATCGGGGTCAAGCCATTCATCCGCGTTTGCCTCGGTAATCAGCAGGGGCATGCGCTCGTGAACGAGTGCCGCCTCACCCTCGGCCTGGGTTGTCAGGATGGTGGCTGTCAGCAGCCAGGGGGAGTGCTCATCCTCGCGCCACCAGGAATAGAGCCCCGCAATGGCCAAAGGCGATTTATCCGGGGATTGGAAATAGAAGGGCCGGTGGTCCTTGGTCCACTCGTAATAGCCGCTTGCAGGAATGATGGCTCGTTGGCATCGTGCCGCATCGGCATAGGTCCGCTTGGTCAGGGCCGTCTCGACCCGGGCATTGTGGGTCGGGTAATCCAGATGGTCGCTGACGGACCATGATGGTATGAGGCCCCACCTGGCAGGATTGAGGTGGCGGATGCCGTTCCTGTCCTGGGCGATAATCGCAATCGTCGCCCCGGGTGCGATGTTCCAAGACGACTTGGGAAGATTCGGTGCCCGCTGGGCCTGGTACTGCTCTGCCAGGCTGGAATAGTCAAAAGCCGCCGAGAATCTTCCGCACATGATTCCATAGTAGGTGATGGGCCCCGCGGGTCAATCGGATGGCACGGATGCATCGGAAAATACCGATGATGGTTGAGTTCCCGCAACCCTCGGGATGGGGTTGGCGCTACCGGGCGATGCATCGATTCCCGGGGTTCGGGGGAGTGTGTCTTCCCATAAACGCCGGGGTCGGTAATGACGGTCCGCCGGAGCCGGCGAGATAGAATTAGAGTGTGCTGGCGGGTTAAGTTCGCTTGCGGGAATAAGCACACAAGCAGCGTTGCTGACACGATGTACCATGTTTCGCGCCGACGGGAAGCCGGCGCATACGTAGTTGACTAAGGAGACGATATGCCTCAGAAGATCAAGGCCTCGGTGGCCTATGGTATCGGTAAGGGATTCGCTCAGCCCGAGGAGATCATCATCGACGACCCCATCGGTGCGGAGGTGCTGGTGGATGTAAAGGCTTCCGGCCTGTGTCATTCCGACCTCCACCTGGTTGAGGATGATGACAAGTTCTTCCCCTTCCCGGCAGTCATCGGCCACGAGGTGGCTGGAGTTGTGGAGGCCGTGGGGCCCGAAGTGTCCGGAATCAAGGTGGGCGACCATGTGGTGGCCTCCCTTGAGCAGGTCTGTGGACACTGCGCCAACTGCCTCAAGGGTCAGCCCCAGTCCTGCACCCAGCAGCAGGAGTGCGTGCGTGGCGAGGGGGAGAAGCCCCGCCTGTCCTTCCCCGACGGTCGGCCCATCACCCAGGCCTTCGGTACTGGCGGGTTTGCTGAAAAAGCCCTGATTCACGAGAACCAGTTGGCTGTGGTCAACAACCAGGTCAAGTGGGACGAGGCCGCCTGCATCGGGTGTGCCACCATCACCGGTGCCGGGGCGGCCATCAATACGGCCCACGTCCGCCCGGGCGATACCGTGGCTGTGATCGGAACCGGCGGCATCGGTCTGAACATCATCTCCGGTGCCAGCATCTGCGGTGCAAAGAGAATCATCGCCATCGACGTGTTCGACAACAAGTTGGAATTCGCCAGGAAGTTCGGCGCCACCGATGTCATCAACTCCAAGAACGAAGACCCGGTCGCCAAGGTTTGTGAACTCACCGACGGCGGCGTGGATGAGGCCTTCGAGGCCATCGGTCTGCAATCGACCATGAAGCAGGCCTGGGACATGCTCGGCGTCGGAGGCACTGCCTTCCCGATTGGTCTGGCCAAGCCTGATGCCACGATTTCCCTGGAAATCAACCCGGCTGATCTCCTGGTGCATCAGCGTGGATTCAAGGGTGTTTGGATGGGATCGACCAATATCAAGCACGACATTCCCATGTATGCCGACCTGGCCGTCGACGGGCGGCTGAACATGCACGATATCGTCAGCCAGCACATCAAGCTCAGCCAGATTGATGAGGCCTACAAGCAGCTGGTTAAGGGCGAGGTCATCCGTTCCGTCATCACCGATTTCGACTGAGCGGCTCGGCGTCGTGGGTCGGGTCCCGTCCCTCATGCCTACCTGAATCGGAAGGGGGTGTCGGATGTGCAGCTGCATCCGACACCCCCTTGCCATACCCGGTGGCGGCTGTCGTTCCCCTGCCCCCGGGCTTACTCGCTCTGAAGTTCTTCGAGCTCGGCACGAACCTTGTGGAGCTTGGCATAGATCGCATTGCGGTCCTGGGTGGATTTTGCCCGCCCATGGTCTCCTGCAAGTTTGCTCTCCTCGTTGAGCAGGGCGGTGATGCGCTCGCGTTTGGCGATGCGCTGGTCCAGATCCCCGCCGTCCGTGGTTCCCAGGATTACCTGGGCGCAGAGACTGTCCCAAAGGTCGTCCATGGTGGATCCACTGACCTTGAGTCTGGCCTCATCGATGGTCTGGGTCCGGCCCAGGTGCGTCGCATATTCCTGCTGATGGCCGGGTCGGGTCGGGAGCGCGCGGCGAAGGGCCATGGTGCAGGCGGTCTTCCCCTCCGAGGGATGGATGCAGACGAAGATGATGCCTGAGGAGCGTAGAGAGGCGATGCGGTCCAGGACATCGACCGGTACATCCTCACTTTTCAGACCGATGGCCATGACCAGGACCTCGTGGCATCTGATTCCGTCCGCCAGGCCTGTTGTGGCGGGGCGCAGGAGCGAGAGCATGGTAATCGAATCAACCTTTGTGGTGAAATGCTGCCTCAGCCTGGATGATGCCGGGGGCTTGGTAATGAAGGCCTGGGCGGGCAGGTGGCTCTTGGCTTCGGGGATGGCCGATGTGGCCGGCAGGCCGAGACTGGCGGCGGAAACACCTTCGTGGTTCGCAATAGTCATCATTGGCCTTTCTCTGGTTGTTCGGGACTGGCGCCCGCTTGGCTGAATGCCATTGTATCCACAGGTCTTCTGTCCGGGAGGAAACCGTCCGGTTTCAGGCCCTTCTGCTAACCAGGCTGAACGTGAGGTCTTCGGCCTTCGTTTTTCCATGCTCAAGGAGCCAAACCGGCCCTGGTCGGGGAGGGTGTATCCGCACAACTGTATGGCTGCTTCTGGGCACCGGTGCCGGGTGTACTTAGAAGGTGAAGGTGTTTCGGTGTTTTACAAGAGCGGTTGAAGTGATTAGAACTGGAAATGGAAGTAGCCTTCGGCATTGTGTTGCCGCATACAAAGGAGTGGGATATGGACGAAATGACCTTGGTGGACAGGATGAGCAAGCTGCAAACCATCGACGAACTGGTCGACCTTTCCAAGGAGATCGGTAAGCCTCTCTCATACAACGATGCCGACAAGCTCTTCGGCAGGATCAACCAGTGCCAGAACGATGCCGCCGAACTCAGCGGTGACACCGTGTCCAAACTGGCCAAGGAGGCCTTCGACATCTGAAGTGGGGTCGTGACGATTCCGAGGCGTTCGGCGACCCATCGACTATCGATAAGATACATGGGTGACGACGGCATCTTCTATGCCCGAACCGGCTGTAGTGAGGATTGTGAGAGTCCTCGGAAGGGGCATGCCCATGGTTTCCTCGATGAATCAGGACCGCACAGCCGCCAGGCAGCTGTATAAGCTCCTGCTCAAGAGATTCGGAAGGCAGGACTGGTGGCCGGCGGAATCCCATTTCGAGATGATGGCAGGTGCCATCCTGGTCCAGCACACTGCCTGGCGCAATGTCGATACATCCCTGCGTGGGCTCAAGGCTGCGGGTCTGCTCAGCCAGGGGGCCCTGGCGCAGGTTTCCGAGGAAGAGCTGGCCTGCATCGTCCGACCCAGTGGGTTCATGAAGTCCAAGAGCCGCGCACTCAAGGGCCTTGCCTCTTGGCTCGTGAACCGGGGTTATACCGAACCTGACATGATGCCCAGCCGTGATCCGGATCTCAGGGAGGAACTCCTGGCCCTGCCTGGCATCGGAAATGAAACCGCGGATGTAATCCGACTGTATGCCTTTGGGCAAAAGTGCTTCATCTGGGATGCCTACGCTCTCCGGATGCTGCGCGCTCTGGACTTGGCGTCTTGGAGGAACTACGACCAGGCCCTGCGCCACCAGGGGGAGTTCATCGACCTGGACGATTTCACGCTTACTGAGATGAAGGAGTACCACGGGCTGATCGTCACAGCCGGTAAGGAGGCTGGGCAGTCGGGTGATTGGGATTTCCTCACCACTCAGACCAGTGAGGCTTCTGGCCGGTGATGTGAGCTCGCCGATTCGGTGCACTCGTTTTCCGTGTGGTGTTGGTTTCGGCCGGCCCGTGGTGGTTAGTGTTGTCCGTAGATGTTCTTGTATCGGTTGTTGAGTTTGGTGATGTCGTCGGCGGGGATGGGGATGGGGGTGCCTATCTGTTCGGCGGCCCATACGGTGTGGGCGACCTCTTCGGTCATGGCTGCGGCCTTGACGGCGTCCTCGGCGTCCTTGCCGATGGTGAAGGGGCCGTGGTTGCGCATGAGGACGGCGGGGCATCCGGGGTGGTCGGCGAGGGTGTCGACGACGCCTTTGCCGATGGCTTCGGATCCGATGAGTTCGAAGGGTCCGACGGGGACGTCGCCGCCGAATTCGTCGCCCATCATGGTCAGGGCGCAGGGGATGCTGCGGCCGGTGGCGGCCCAGGCGGTGGCGTAGGTGGAGTGGGTGTGGACGACGCCGTGGACGTCGGGCATGTGCCGGTAGATGTAGGCGTGGGAGAGGGTGTCGGAGGACGGTGCCTCGGTGCCGTCGACGACGTTGCCTTCGAGGTCGGTGACGACCATGGAGGCGGGGGTGAGGTATTCGTAGCGCACCCCCGAGGGTTTGATGACCATGAGGTCGGCGGTCCTGAGGCGTTGGGAGACGTTGCCCGCGGTCCAGACGACCAGGTTCCATTTGAGCAGCTGTTCGTGCAGGGTGGCGACCTGCTCGCGCACCTGCTTGACCTCGGCACGCACCTCAGACGAAAAATCAGCCAAACCAGCCATAACTCACTCCTTTGTTCGATATGGGACCATTGTATATGGTTTTGTGTGTTAGCGATAACAATGCAGTCATCATATAAGATTCCGTGGATTGGCAGGGGAGTGTTGCGCCTGGGTTGGTGTGAGGGGGCGACCTGATCAATCCGATTTGCCTGCCGGGTTCGGAGTGTATATAATTCCAGACTGAGACCGGTCACAGTGAAGTTGGACCGCAGAGTCCTAAAGTGGACGGTCGAGAGATTCATGCGAAGGCGCAGAAAGGAAACCAATGGCGGAGATACCCAATCCCATCGTCCTACAGAGGGCGGATCCCTATGTCATACGGTATAAGGGGACTTACTACTTCACCGGTTCATACCCGGCGTTCGATCGGATAGCCCTGCGCAAGGCCTCGAGACTGGAGGACCTGCAACGGGCCGAGGAGGTCGTGATCTGGGAGAAGCATGAGACCGGTCCCATGAGCCACCTGATCTGGGCTCCGGAGCTGCACAGGATTCAGAACAAGTGGTACATCTACTTCGGCGCCGCTCCCAACGACGGGCAGTCCGATGACACCTTCAACCATCGGATATTCTGCCTGGAAAACGAGGCCGAGGACCCGACCACGGGAACCTGGGTCGAGCGCGGCAAGGTGGAGACCGGTATGGATACCTTCAGCCTGGACGCCACCAGTTTCGAACTCAACGGGAGCCAGTACCTGGTCTGGGGTCAGCAGGACCTCGATATTCCCGGTCATTCCAACCTTTACATCGCCCGTATGGAGAACCCCTGGACCCTGGCCACGACCCCGGTCATGCTGGCCAAGCCCGAATACGACTGGGAGTGCATCCGCTTCAAGGTCTGCGAGGGACCCGCGGTCATCACCCATGGTGACCGCATCTACATCACCTATTCGGCCTCCGGCACCGGCCCCGAATATGCCATGGGCATGCTCACCGCCGACCTGGATGCCGACCTGCTCGACGCGGCCTCCTGGAGCAAGTCTCCCAATCCGGTCTTCACCACCAATGCCGAGGCCCATATGTATGGGCCGGGTCATAACTCCTTCACCAAGGCGGAAGACGGCGTGACCGACGTCATGGTCTACCACGTACGCAACTACACCGAAATCGTGGGCGATCCGCTCTATGAGCCCAATCGGCAGGCCTGCGCAAAGACCATTTCCTGGGGTACGGAAGGTCCGATTTTCGGCAAGCCCGAGGCCATGTCCCGCTGGACCCCCACCACCACCGAGGTTCTTCCCCCGGACGGTTCGCACGAGTAGTTCCCCGATGTACAGGCGGGCGGTCCGCCGGGCCGTCCCCACTGATAACAACCAATACTTCAATGTCAAAAGGCAGATGAGATTATCATGAAATCACTACGCAGACCAGTATTCTGGAACTTCGGTCTTCTGTTCTTCTTCTATTTCGCCACCTGGCAGCTGTCGGCCACGTTCCTGCCCATGTGGCTGCAGGATACCGCCGGCATGAATGCCACCCACATCGGCATGCTGAACACGATTGCAGCCGTCGGGGCCCTGATCCTGCAGCCCATCTTCGGTCCCTTGCAGGATAAACTGGCCCTTCGCAAGAACCTCTTCTACTTCGTGGTCATCTGCATACTGTTCGTGGGGCCTCTCTTCAACTGGGTCTTCCTTCCGCTGATTCACTTCAACGAGATTCTCGGCGCAATCGTGGCCGGTGCCTATCTGAGCCTCTGTCTGAACGGCGGAGTGGGTATTGTCGAGGCCTACAACGAACGTTCGTCCCGCGCCTATGACTTCGAGTACGGCCACGCCCGACTCTTCGGTTCGCTCGCCGGTGCCTGCGCCTCATTCGTGGGCGGGTACATGTACTCGGCCAACCCCTCATCCATCTTCTGGGGCATGACCTTCTGCGGCGCCGTCCTGATCGTCCTCCTCAGTCTGGTCAAGGTGCCCAAGGACGCCATGGAGCGCGCCGAGGGTATAAACGATACCGAAGTGGGCGACAAGGAGGAGTTGGAGATCACCAAGGAGGACTTCGCCCGCAACACCTGGCGCAACCGCAGCTTCTGGGGTCTCGTCCTGCTGGTTATCGGTTCCGCCACCATGTATGACGTGTTCGATCAGCAGTTCGCCAACTACTTCTCGAAGATGTTCGTCGAATCCAACATGGGCAACCTGGCCCAGGGCGAAGCCCTCTTCGCCAAGGTCGTGTCGGTGCAGATCCTGCTTGAGGCCTTCTTCATGCTCTTCATGCCCGCTCTGATCAACAAGATCGGTGCCAAGACCGGCCTGATCATCTACGGTTCCATCCTCTTCATCAGGGTCCTGGGCTGCGCCTTCATCGCCAGCGTTCCCATGCTGATCTTCTGGCGTCTGCTTGCCTCCCTGGAGATGCCCTTCATGCTGGTTTCGGTCATGAAGTACATCACCAGGATCTTCGATAAGAAGATGTCAGCCACGGTCTATATGTACGGGTTCGGCACAGCCAAACAGATCGGTGTCTCCATCTTCTCGATCGGCATGGGTGTGATGATCACCTCCATGGGCTTCAAGCACGCCTACCTGGTGCTGGCCGTCGTCATCGCCGTGCTCATCCTGCTTGGTTCCTCCCTGATGCGCTCTGACACCAAGGTCGTGCGTGCCGCGGAATCAGCCAAGGCCGTCGCCGACTGACCTTTTTGCGGGATGTATCATAAGATGGCCCCTTGCTCGGGTGGAGCGAGGGGCCTTCGCATGTTTGCCGGGACATCCGGTCGGTGCAGGAAAGGTGGGGTATGCGGGACAAGCCGATGACCATCAGGGATATCGCGAAGGAGGCCGGGGTCTCCAGGGCGACGGTATCGCGCTTCCTCAATGGCGGGCACTGGGTCAGCGAAGAGTCGGCCAAGCGCATTCAGGATGTCATCGACCGTACCGATTATGTGGCCAATGAGCGGGCTCGATCCCTGGCCACAGGACGTTCCAATTCAGTGGCCTTCCTGCTTGGGGAGCCCCAGGAGCTCCTCTTCGCGGATCCGAACTTCTCCACCCTGCTCAGGTCCATAGCCGATGAGCTGGGCCGCAAGGGCATGTCGCTGATCATGATGACGACCGACAATGAAAACGAGAACAGGCGCAACCTGAAATACCTGCGCGGCGGGCACGTCGACGGGGTGCTTCTCGTTGCCTGGCATCTCGGCGTGCGCAAGGGGCTGATCCACTCCCTGCATGCCATGGAGATGCCGGTGGTCGTTGCCGAATACCCCAGCGTCGACAGTGACTCCACCAGTTATGTGCATGTGGACGACTACCGTGGCGCCATCCGCGCCACCCGGTACCTGGCTGAACGTGGTGCAGGGTCCATAGGTATGATTGCCGGCCCTGAGGGGCCATCGGGCACCCTGGCCCGTGTACGCGGATATCGCGATGTGGTCAAGGACATGACGGGGGAGCCGGCCTGGATAGAGCACGGCGATTATTCCAAGGACAGCGGGCATGACGCCGCCCTGCGTCTTCTTGACCGTGCCCCGGACCTGGATGGGATTTTCGCCTCGTCGGATCTGATGGCTGTCGGTGCCATGCAGGCCTTGAGGGAGCGAGGCAAGAGCGTGCCGGGCGATGTGCAGGTGATCGGATTCGATGATCAGCCCCTGGCCCAGATATCCGAACCGCCCCTGACCACCATGCGCCAGCCTTTCGCAGAAATCGGCAAGCGTATGGTCGATCAGCTGCTCGTTCTTCTTGAGGGCGGTCTTCCGGTAGGCACCACCCTTCCCCTTGAATTGATTGTTCGCCAGACCACTCGTTAGGGGAGCGGGCGAACGGGGAACCGGATACCGGCCTGCTCTGTTCTGACTCAGTCTGAGTCGGCAGTGTTTTATGGGTACCTTTGACGGGAGGGATGTCCTCTTCAGGGTGGTTTTCTGTATCGGTTCTAGTGAGTATTGGACCGGGAGAAGGGGTCGAAATTCGAATCCTGGTTGCGGACGTATTCCATTTCAGTGGTTGCCCGGTCCGCAGCATCAGGGCCGACCATGTCCTCAATGAAGGAGAGGGCCATATCGATACCGGCGGAGATGCCTGATGAGGTGCGGAAGTTCCCATCTACCGTCCAGCGGGCATCACGAATCCAGGTGACTCGATCACTTACACTGGTCACCCAGTCGAAGGCCAGGTCGTTCGAAGTCGCTCGGCGGCCGTTCAACAGGCCTGTGGCTGCCAGCAGGGCCGACCCTGTACAGACGGTCAGCACATGTGAGGCTTCGCATGAAAGATCTCTGAGCCTATCCAACCACTGACGGTCCTTGCTGAGGGGACGTGTGCCATCGCCACCGGGGATGAGGAGAATCCCGCGATGGTCAATCTCGTTCGGTCCTACGGCGGAGACCGGAACATGACCTGCCCCACACCTCCTCCAGGTAAGGCCGACTGCGGATATGAAGCGAATCGTTGAAAAATTGGAAAGTGCCGGTTGGTTCGTCATGTACCAAGACATCAGTCAAGGCGAAATCGACCTCAACAAGGGGCTATACGGAAGACGGGTTCACCGACAAGGTCTATCGTCTGTACGTTAAGCGGCTTGGAGATTGGGACGAACTGGTTTTCCGGGACTATCTCGAAAATCATCCGAAGGTGGCAGCTGACTATGCGGCGCTCAAACTCGACCTACTCTCAAAGTTCAAGTACACCGCACCGCCTACACCGAAGCCAAAACCGCCTTCACTCGTACTGTTGTAAAACGGGCCAGAGCCGGCGAATAAGGGTCCGTGGTCATGTAAAGGACCGGTGGTGCGCTTGCTGTAACTTGCGGGCGCAGTGATGTTCTTCGACTGATTTGAGTTCCGCATCTGGCCCAGGCCGTTCCCCGTTTGCTATATCATGGCATACGAAACTGCGCAAGTGTAGTTATTGACTTGTGCAGGTGAGGAGGATAACAAAGGGGAAAGGACTCCGCTCATCATGGATGATGAAACAACCACGCTGCCGACCGCTCAGGACGATACAGTAAGTCGGAAGTGCACGCAGTCAACACCACCGCCCGAGCGGAACAAAGAAATCAAACGGTTGCCAAAATCAGGCAGGAAATCCTCGTGGATAGCTGTGCTTGTAACTATCCTCCTTGCTATAGGTACTGCTTCTTGCAGCGAGGCAAAACCGACGGAATCCCTGGGACACCAAGATCTGAGTGTCAAATACGTCGGAACTAGGGAAGATCCTAAAGAAACACGCGTGGAATTCGAACGCGCCAAAACTAATCTGGCAGTTGCCTCTGATAAAGAAGACAGCTGGAACGTGGAGCAGGTAGCGGCGAAGGCCGAAAAGAAGGCTGATAAGAAGAAGTCGGGAAAGAAGAAGTCTGGTAAGAAGAACTCCGGAAAGAAGAAGTCTGGTAAGAAGAACTCCGGGAAGAAGAAGGCTGATAAGAAGAACTCCGAGAAGAAGAAGGAGAAGAAGAAGGAGAAGAAGAAGGCTGAAAAGAGGAAGGCCGAGAAGAAAAAAGCCGAAAAGAAGAAAGCCGAAGAGGAACGGGCAGCCAGGGAAAGGGCCGAACAGGAACAGGCGGCTCAGCAGGCTGCTGCTGAACAGGCGGCACGGCAGGCAGCTGAACAAGCGGCTCAGGAGCAAGCTCGTCAGGCTGCTGAGCAGGCGGCACGGCAGCAAGCCCAGATGCAGGCTCCTGCTCCGGATGCAAATGTGGTCTATCCGAACTGTGCCGCGGTACGTGCCGCAGGTAGAGCTCCCCTGTATGCGGGGGAGCCTGGATACCACCCCGCACTTGATCGCGATCACGATGGTATAGCCTGCGAATAACGGACAAGGAGTCCGGCTATTTCAGTCCGGTCAGAGTGCTGCCGAGGTTCTTTGCGGCGAGTACTCTGACCGGGTTTGTGTTTGGATCAGTTTATTGCGGTCTATGTCTGATTAACGACTCCATATCCGGTTGAACGGTTGAATGTCTATACCGTCTTAATTGAAGAACATGCCAGGTGAAACAGGTCTCCCGTTCTTCTTGGTCGGCAAGAAGAACGGTGGGTGACCTTCATTGAATTAAAGGCAAGGCGTGAGTGTATGGACGCTCCGCGAGAGTGCAAGTGCTTATCCAGCTTCACTGAACACGGGACCTCACAACCTGGACGCCAGGCGTGGTACAGTAGTACGCGTTGCCCCGGTAGCTCAGGAGATAGAGCACTTCTCTCCTAAAGAAGGTGTCGTGCGTTCGAATCGCATCCGGGGCACTCTGACGACTCAGGCATAAGGAAATACCTGGGCATTGCAGCCCCTGCCGGAGTCAGTGAACCTTGTTGTATACCCATCCTGTTGATTGTCTTCATCATGGAATCATCCATAAGCGCCTCGGGGGTGGTGTCCAAAAAGTTGGCTGTATTGACCAAATCAGGAACCGACCACTGGGTTTTCCCGCTCAGTTTTACGGATATGGTGGAACGGCGCACTCCGAGGTAATCCGCCAAGCTCGACTGGCTCTTGCCGGTGGCGGTCAGCATGACTTTTACGTTGAAGGAAATAACGTTCTCCACCTGATTAGGATCGAGTCGCGTCACTTCCATTTCTTGCACTGAACTCATTGCACTTCCTTCTACTATGTCCTTGTGATAGCAACACTTTACATCACAACTTGCGTTTCTTCCAGTTCAACACTATGTTGTTCAATATGAATGAACTAGTACATGCTGGCGTGAACACGAACATGAAGCAGTGGCTAGCTGATCAGCATATTTCTTACAGGGCTCTGGCTCGGATACTTCGTATCTCTTCCTCGTCAGTCTGCAAGAAAGTAAATGGAGCGTCAGTTGGCAGGCAGACGAGCTGCATACATTGAACAAGCAATTCGGCCTTTCTGCTGATTTTGTTCTCGGCTTCTGCGACAAGGCAAAGGTTCTTCAGCCTGTATGAGATACGGCTTCCCGTCTAATGCAGATAGGAAGCCGTAGATGAAATGACCGAAGGTACATCCAGACAATCTTGGCGGAGCGACCGGATGCGCCTGCTGACATTTCATGGGAGGTCTCTTGGTCGTCAAACCAGGGGCTCCTTTTGATATCAGTCAGTTTTGGCTAGCGGGCTGTCACTAATGCCAATGACAAAATCGGACGATAAACCGAATAACCGATGAAGGGCAATCAAGTCGCTTTGCTGCCAGGTGGTATTACCTCGCACTTTATTGCTTACGTTCACAGGAGTCTGGTTCAGCATCCCGGCAAGAGCAGAATAAGAAAGGCCTCTACTCTGCATCCAGTGGTACATGTTTGACATAGCCGCTCACTTTGCTTGTTAACTGACATTTAAACAGTAGAGCAAATTTTGACTTTGTGCAAACCAGGTGTTTAGATGATAAAGAGCAATTCGTTCTGTTAAGCAGATTGAGTGGAGTGATTCACAATGAGTACCGCGAGTATAGAGGCTGTGCAAGAGACCTCGTACGATCATGCAGATTATGAAGACCAGGTGCTTCGTTTCAACATAAAGATGCTGCTCGCCGCTTCTCCCAGCATTAATCAGACGAGCCTCGCCAAGCTTTTCCATATCACGACGGCGGGAATGTCATACAAACTCAACAGACCAGGCCGCTTATCTTTCAAGGATGTAATCCTTATCGCCGATGAATTAGGCACCTCAGTACAAGCCCTGATGGACGATTCCATCTACCGGCGCATGACGGAATGGGGTCAGGTAAACCAGAAGGGTACAGAAATAGGTAGTCAGGACCTAGTTGCAGAGAGCAAAGCTAGGTATTTCGTTATGCCTGAGTCTTCAGAGTGCCCCGGATGCGATTCGAACGCACGACACCTTCTTTAGGAGAGAAGTGCTCTATCCCCTGAGCTACCGGGGCAACGCGTACTACTGTACCACGCCTGGCGCCCGTGTCGGGAGGCTCCGTGTTCTGGGAAACGGGGCACTCCGTGAACCCTGCAACCTGAATGCCTGGAAAATCCGGTCAGAGCACTTGCCATGAGGAATCTCGGCAGCACTGTGACCGGACTGAAATATGCAGGTTTCCTTACCTGTTATTCGCAGGCTATACCATCGTGGTCGCGATCGAGTGCAGAACGATACCCAGGCTGCCCTGCATAAAGAGGGGCTCTGCCAGCCGCTCGTACCGCATCGCAGTTTTGATAGTACGCATACGTATCTGGCGCAGGAGCCGACATCTGGGATCTCTGCTGAATTTGCTGCTGAGCCTGCTGTTGGGCCTGCTGAGCCGCCTTTTCCTGCTCGGCCTTTTCCTGCTCGACCCGTTCTTGCTCGGCTTTTTCCTGCTCGGCTTTTTCCTTGGCTGCCTTCTCCTCTGCCGCCTTCTTCTCTTCCTGCTCCTTATCCCACATATCCGCTTTCTGCGAGGCCGTCTTCAAATCGCTCTTGGCGCTATCAAGCTCCATGCGCATTCTTTGAAGTTCATTCTGGGTATCGGAGTACTTGGCACTCAGGTTTTTGTATTCATGAGATTCAGTAGGTTTTGTCTCGCCGCATGAGGCTGCACCTATACCAACAAGAAAAGCCACAAGCGAAGTGGCCCACGGGAACTTCTTCCCGGATTCTGACGGCTGCTTTGAATCCTGAGGCTCCTCCGGAGAGGGCGATGACGGCGTTGACTTTCGATTTACCGTACTGGTCAGGATTTTCGACATTCTTTTTGTTGCATCATCCATGATGGACAGAGCCTTTCCCCTCTGTTGATCCCCTTCGACCTGCAGCGAGTCAATTACAGCACTCTTGCGCAGTCCGCATACCATAATACCGGAAACAGGATGCGAGCCGGACCGGCAGTACTTGAGGTGAAGCTACGCCCACAAAGCGGGACCGCATGCACTGCCGGCTCTCTACACCACCACGGCCCCTTATTCGTCGTTCCTGGCCCGCTTTACAACATTACGAATGAAGTCTGTTTTGGCTTCGGTGTAGGCGGGGCGGTTGTATTTGAACTTTGAGAGCAGGTCGAGTTTGAGCGCCGCATAGTCAGCTGCTACTTTCGGATGACCTTCGAGATAGTCCCGGAAAACCAGTTCGTCCCAATCTCCAAGCCGCTTAAGGTGCAGATGGTAGACCTTGTCGGCGAATCCGTCTTCCGTATAGCCCCTTGCTGAGGTCGACTTCGCCTCCACTGATGTCTTGGTACATGACGAACCAGCCCGCGCTTTCCAGCTCTTCAACGATTCGCCTCATATCCGTATTCGGTCTTACCTGGAGGAGGATATCCACAATTGGCTTGGCCAACAACCCCGGAACGGAGGTACTGCCAATGTGGTCGATCCTGCTGATTGCATCCCCCAATGTGCTGAGCAGATTCTCTTCTTCCTCCTTGTAATAGTCCTCCCACACATCTTGGTGCTCCACAAGCTCAATGGGAAACAAGCGCCATAGTTCTTCCTTGCTCATTTCCGTCAGCCGTTTCCTTGTCATGACCAGCATCCCCCCGCTTGGTAGATTGGATATCAGCCCAGAGACTATGCCTCATAGGCTTGATAGGGTAATCATAAGTTGCACCTGCCGGTTTCGGTGCAGGTCTTTTCCACGGCAAGGAAGTCATAAGTCCAGATTTCTTGATTGCGGACACCGGACGCGAGGAGCCTAACCAATGGATATGAACATCAACATACTGTTGTTCGAGGAATTCGAACCTCTCGACGTCTTCGGGCCTTTCGAGGTTTTCTTCAACACCCCTGGTGTCCGAAACCGGCTCTTCTGCCTGGATGGGCCGCAGGTGGTGTGTGGGGCTGGTCATGTTCCGGTCTCCGCCGTAGGACCGAACGAGATTGACCATCGTGGGATTCTCCTCATCCCCGGTGGCGATGGCACGCGTCCCCTCAGCAAGGACCGTCGGTGGTTGGATAGGCTCGGAGAACTTGCATCCGAAGCTTCACAGGTGCTGACCGTCTGTACAGGGTCGGCCCTGCTGGCAGCCACAGGCCTGTTGGACGGCCGCCGAGCGACTTCGAACGACCTGGCCTTCGACTGGGTGACCAGTGTAAGTGATCGAGTCACCTGGATTCGTGATGCCCGCTGGACGGTAGATGGGAACTTCCGCACCTCATCAGGCATCTCCGCCGGTATCGATATGGCCCTCTCCTTCATTGAGGACATGGTCGGCCCTGATGCTGCGGACCGGGCAACCACTGAAATGGAATACGTCCGCAACAGGGATTCGAATTTCGACCCCTTCTCCCGGTCCAATACTCACTAGAACCGATACAGAAAACCACCCTGAAGAGGACATCGTACACGTTTCAGGAAGAAGGGATGATATGAGTGGGGAAGAGGATGTGCAAGGTTCGAAGATTCTGACCGATGTGAGGGAAGCCGGTTCGAATCAGACGCCGGGCAAGGATGATGCAGACCCTGCCGAGGGGTCGGGTCGCCCTCGGTGGTTGCTTCCGGTTGTTTCGGCCGTTGTTGTGGTTGTGTTTGTCGTGACTGGCGTAGCCTCCTGGATGGTGGTTTCCGGCAGGGACCATGACCGTGAGGCGGAGCGGTGCTCCCGGGCTGTGGCCCTTCTGGAGAGGCCGGCCGGCGGGTCAGCCGCCAGGGTGGCGCGCTGGCGGGAGGCGGCTGAGGTTAGCTCCGACCAGGTCAAGGACGTGAAGACGGTGATCGCCATGGCCAGGGCCGTGAAGAACGCCGGCGGTATCAGGCCGCAGACCTTTGGCTGCGACGCGTCCATGACGACGCAGGACCTGAAGGCTGCTGCCGACAAGGCCGAGGGTCTAAACGGCCGGTACGGCGAACTGGACCAGGCCGCGAAGGCGGTCCTGGCCTCCCGCGACGCGAAGGACCTGGACGACGCACGCACCGCCCTAGATGCGAAGAAGGAAGAGGCCTCCAGACTGCTGGGCGACAGCGACGGGAAGGTGGCGGACAACGTCTCCCGCGAGGCTTTGCAACAGGCCATCGGACAGGCCGAGCAGACCAAGGGTGACAAGGCACAGGCCTGGCGGGATGCTGTTGGTCCTCTCCAGGCGGCCATCGACCAAGTGAACGCCTCCATGCAGGCCAAGGCCCAGGCGGACCAGCAGGCCGCAGAACAGGCCGCCCAGGAAGCTGCACGGCAGCAGGCACAGGCCGCCCAACAGACGGCCTCATCCTATCGGCCCTCCTATGGGCAGAACGGAGGTGGCGGCTGGGCAATCCCCGCACCGGCACAGCAACCCGCACCTTCGTTACAGGGAAGTTCGGGTTACGGAAACTGGCGCGACCGGCTCAAAGGGAATACCACTGGCGGCAATGGTTGTAATCCGGATGGTTCTTGTGGCATTGGCTGATTAGCACAGGAGAAAGCTGCTTTGTGAGCCACTGGCAATCATTGCGTGCAGCTGATCATCCCTGTAGTCAGGGGTAATCATGGTGACTGTTGTTCCGTGGCGATTTCGGCCATATACGGGCAGAGCATGCCCGACGATATGCGTGGGCGAAGGTGCAGAAGCTTGCCTGTGCAAGGGTGTAGGTGCTGTATCTGATGGGGAGTGGCGTAGCGCGGTCTGGGTAAAATGAGATCAGCTCTGAATCGTGTTCGAAAGGCGTATATGGCGAAGTTCCGGCAGTCTTTTCTGGTTCGACTGGTGTTCGGCTGGTTGGCACGGATTCTGGCCTTGGTCTCCCTGCTGGTGCTGGGTGCCAGGATGCTGCCTGCCTGGTTTCCTGTCATCCCGTATCTTCCGGACCTTGTGTCGCTTACACCTTGGCTGATTCTGGTCGATCTCCTTGCGCTGGTCCTTGCGTTGACGGCTTCCAAGTGGATGACCGCCCTGATCCTGGTTGGTGCCTTGGCTCTGAATGTCTCCTGGCAGTACCCCTTTTACAGCGGGGGTCGGGATATCTCGGATGTGTCCATGACAAGGATGGCCTTGGGGCATCCAGACCGGAACGATGGCGTCGCCCGGGTCATGACCGCGAACGTATACAAGGGGCAGGCAGACGAGCACGCGATCGTCAACGCTGTCAAGGAGAACCGGGTGGAGGTTCTGGCGCTTCAGGAGACGACGGACGACTTCGTCCAACGGCTTCAAGATGCCGGTATCGATGAATATCTGCCATATAAAAAGGTGTCCTCGGCCGACGGGATGTATGGCAACGGCCTGTGGACAGCGGCCCCGATGGGGTCACCTTCCCGGGATGATGTGGATTCCCGGGCCTCCATGATGCCGGCCGGGAGCATCGACTTCAATCAGGGTTCCACCAGCATTCGTTTTATTTCGGTCCATACGACCTCGCCCACACCCGGGTACTGGTCGGACTGGCGCGACAGCATCGACGACATGAACAGTCTCAAGCAGCACATCCACACCAGGTATGTGCTGATGGGGGATTTCAACTCCACGTACGATCATGCCGTGTTCCGTGATTTCCTGGGAGACAGATTCCAGGATGCCGCCCATATGGCTGGGCATGGGATGACCATGAGCTGGCCCACCGACCGTTCGTGGGTTCCAAGGGCGGTTGCCATCGATCATGTGGTGGTCGACCAGGGCATCAGGGCAAGCCAGATGCAGACCTTGACCATTCCCGGGTCGGATCACGCGGCCTTGCTCGCGACGTTGGAGGTTGACTGAGCGGGGCCGAAAGGACCGGTTCGAACCGAATTCAGGCGTCCAGGTTGGACTGGGTTCCTGCCTGGGCGCCGGCGCTGGCCTGCTCCTCCTGGGCGGCATCGAGCTTTGCCCGGACCTGACCCAGAAGTTCCTGGGCACGTTTGGCCAGGGCTTCGCCAATCTCCCACTGTCGCATGGAGGCATCCAGGTCCAGTCCGCCGGCTTCCAGGGCCTGAACCGCCTGGATGAGCTGGTCGCGGGCCTGCTCATAGGGGAGCTTGGCGATGGTTTCGCGTTCCTTGTCGGTCAGGGCCGAAGCCAGCTCGGGTGCTTCCTGCCTGCCCTTCGTCTGCTTGGTGGATGATTCACTCATTGATGCTCCTTGTGGGATTTGTCAGTTGCTTGGTTCGTATGTGGAAGGCATGCGGGCCATGGCGGCATGGGTCGGTATCAACCGGCTGCAACGACCCTGGTTTCAATCTTCCCCTCCTTGACCGTAAGGGTCAGGTCCTGGTCCTCGGATACCTGGTCGGGACTGCTGACCACCTTGCCATTGGCGGTCTGTACCACCGCGTAGCCCCTGTCCAGAGTGGACTGGGGGGAGAGGGCAGTCAGGGAGGATTGGAGTTTCTCCACCGTAAGGGAGGCATCATCCACAATCCGCCGGAGGGCGATGTCCAGGCGGACCCTGGAATCGTCGACCAGCCGTTGGGGCTTGTCCAGCATGGTCTGCGGCTTGGTGAGACTGGGTCGATTGGCATACCCCTCAATCAACCGTGTCTCGCCCTCGACCATGGTCTGGATACGGGATTCGATTCGTGTCCGGGCTTCCAGGACGATTGCCTCCTGCTCAACCAGGTCGGGCACCACACGCTTGGCCGCGTCGGTGGGTGTGGAGGCTCGCAGGTCGGCTGCCAGATCGATCAGGGTCCAATCATCTTCGTGCCCGATGGCTGAAACGATGGGTGTCCGGCAGGCTGCGGTCGCCCGAACCACGGTCTCGTCGGAGAACCCGAGCAGGTCCTCGAAGCTGCCGCCGCCCCTGGCCACGATAATGACATCGACATCGGGGTCTTGATCGAGTTTGTTTATGGCCTGGACCACCTCGGGCGGGCACTGCGGTCCCTGCACGTGGGCGTGAACCACTGTGAACTCAATCGTGGGCCAGCGCAGACGGGCATTGGTGATGACATCACCCTCGGCCCTTGCCTTGGGAGCGCAAATCAATCCGATCCTCGCCGGAAACTCGGGTAGGGGGATCTTGTTCTCCGCGTCGAAGAGACCTTCGCCCTTGAGCTTCCGTCTCAGCTCATCGATCTGCTCTTTCAGGTCGCCGGTACCGACGCGCTTGATCCGGTCGGCCATGAAGCTGAGCCTGGTCTGCTTGGTCCATAGGTCGGGCCGGCCATGCACCACCACGCGGTCCCCCTGGCGGAAGTCCCTGGCCTGGGTGGCGAAGGCCCTGAACCCCATGACGTTGAGGGATATGTCTTCGAAGTTGTCGCGGAGGGTCAGATATGCCGAACCGGTGCGTCGTGTATTGATCTCGACGATCTGCCCTTCAATCCAGGCCCCGGGCCAGCGTGCCACTGCATCGTGGTACTTCTGACTGAGTACGCTGACCGGCCACGGGTCCTCCTCGGTGGTGTCCCGTGCCAACCGGGGCAACTGGTCCAGAGGTTTGGGGGCCGGGCCGCCCGGCCCGGCTGAAACGGCGGGGGCGCTCATCGTTCCGTCCACATCCGAACCCATGTATGCTCGCACCTGTTGCCTCCTGACCGCTGGCTCCGCCGGACAGACCAGCTGACCGGGCTATGCCCCATCCGGCCTGGCCGGTGCCATGAAAAGTCCTTTCAGGGTCTCTCAATACGGGGACAAATACCCAACGAATATGAGATGGGATGCTGTCCGCCCCCAGGTTCGCAAAGAGGTTGGCAACCCAGCTGTTTCACCAAGGGCAAAATACGATAATCCTGGGGAACAGCGGGCGGAGAAATGCGCCTGCCTGGTGCAAAATCCTATTGTTCTGCGGCAGCTGGTGGGGTCCCTAAGGAGTGATTGAAAGTGCATCACGGGGAAACGCCATCAAGTTCGGAGCCGTTGACTCCCTGGCGGTAGCATTGTGAGAGCAAGCCAGGTATTATGAGGGGTTTATTTTTGGTCCCATCATGGCGGTCTCACGGATTGAGGTTGTTTCATGTCTGAAGGCGTCGACGCCCCAGGTCGGTATAGGGGAACAGAAGCAGGGGAACTTCTGCGCGTGGGGCTTGATATCGGCTCCACCACGGTCAAGGCCGTGGTTCTTGGAGTCGAGGACGGGCTGGATCAGGCCCTCTTCAGCGACTATCGCCGACATCACGCCAATGTTCGACAGTGCGTGGCCGAGCTGGTCACCGACATCAGGCTCGCCCTCTCCGGGGTCGGGCTGGCGAAGAACCCGATCAGTCTCGTCATCACCGGTTCCGGAGGTCTGGAACTGGCCAGTCAGCTCCAGGCGGAGTTCGCCCAGGAGGTCATCGCCGAAACCGAAGCCATCAACGCCACCTATCCCGAAGGCGATGTCATCATCGAGCTTGGCGGCGAGGACGCCAAGATCACCTACCTGAAGCCAACCCCTGAGCAAAGGATGAATGGTTCCTGCGCGGGCGGAACAGGTGCGTTCATAGACCAGATGGCCACCCTTCTCAACACCGATGCTTCCGGCCTGAACGAGATGGCCTCCAGATACAGGACCATCTACCCCATTGCGTCACGTTGCGGGGTTTTCGCCAAATCCGATCTCCAACCCCTGATAAACGACGGGGCGGCCAAGGAGGACCTGGCCGCGTCAATCTTCAATGCTGTAGCCACCCAAACCATATCCGGTTTGGCCTGCGGCCGACCCATCCGGGGCAACGTGATTTTCCTGGGTGGACCCCTGTTCTTCATGAGTGAGCTCAGGGAATCCTTCAAGCGCATTCTCCAGGACCGGGTCAGCCGCTACATCATCCCCGAGAACGCCCACCTTTATGTCGCTTACGGGGCGGCCATCATGGCCGGGCGCGGCGATCAGGATGATTCTGATGGTGCGGCGCAGGTGAAAACAGACTACTCACCGGATACCGACGTGAATGACCCCTTCGGCCCGGCATGGGGACTGGACCAGGAGGAGGTCGACAGGGCCAGATCCGAGAAGGCCACCGACCTGGACAGGCTGGCTCTCAAGGATGCGATGCAGGATGGCCGTACAACGAGTCTGGTCGGCAACGAAGAGGGGAGCGGGGCGGCGGTTCCGGCTGGGCGGTCCCACCCGGAGGAAGTCACACAGGATGGCTGCCGGACCGGGCATTTCGATCTGTCGTCGTTGGATGGTGTGCTTGCCGCTCTGGCCGGTCTGGAGAACATGCCCTCGACGGCCAGGACCATCCGTCCCCTCTTTCTGAATACGCAAGAGCACGAGGAGTTTGACGACCGGCACGGTGCCCAGGTCATCCCAACCGGGGATCTGACGGGGGCCAAGGGGCCGCACTTCCTGGGGATTGACGCGGGAAGCACCACCATCAAGGCCGTTCTGATCAATGACGACAAGACCATTGTCTGGTCCACCTATGGGGTCCATAAGGACAGTCCTCTGATTGCCGCCGCGGATATTGTCAGGGAGGTTCGGAAGTCCCTGCCGGATGGCGCCTATATCGCCCGGGCCTGTGCCACCGGTTACGGCGAAGGCCTGATCACCGCCGGCCTGCACGTGGACGAGGGTGTGGTTGAGACCATGGCGCATTACCGGGCGGCTGAAGAGATAAGCCCGGGGGTCACCTCGGTCATCGACATCGGTGGCCAGGACATGAAGTACATAGCCGTCAACGACGGGGTCATCGATTCAATCTGCGTCAATGAGGCTTGCTCGGCCGGTTGCGGGTCCTTCCTGCAGACCTTCGCCCAGTCCATGGGAATCAGCATTCAGGAATTCACCAGGCAGGCCCTGGCTTCCGAGGCTCCGACCGATCTGGGTTCACGATGCACGGTCTTCATGAACTCCTCGGTAAAGCAGGCCCAAAAGGAGGGCGCCTCCCCGGAGGACATCGCCGCAGGTCTCTGCTATTCGGTGGTCAGAAACGCCTTATATAAGGTCATCAAGTTGCGTGATGCCAACGCTCTGGGGCCGGTTGTGGTGGTCCAGGGCGGGACCTTCCTCAACGATGCCGTTCTGCGAGCCTTCGAGCTGCTGACTGGTCGCAAGGTCACCAGACCCAATATCGCCGGGCTCATGGGGGCCTACGGAGCCGCCCTGACGGCACGCATGCACTGCCCTCAGAATGAGGAGATCGAAGATATCGTCGCGGCGGGTCCCCGCATGGCCCACCCATCCTTAGGGGTGGCTGACGGGGATGGGGCCAAGGGGGTCACGCCCACCACCGTCAACAAGGCCCCGGTTCCTGTCCGGGCACAGCTGTCGCAGGCTTCGGTCAACAGGATCGAATCCCGGGGTTCCGATAGCGGGCACACCCATGTACCGCCGAGCGCCGGGTCCAAGAACGAGCAAGGGGTCAAATCGACTTTGCCCGGCCTCCAGGTCGATAAGGGCCATGTGGTCAGTTCCATCCTGGCCGGGGATCAGCTGGACAACCTCTCCATGACCACCACCCATGATGTCTGCAAACTCTGCCAGAACCACTGCAAGCTGACAATCACCGAGTTCGAGGACGGTGGCCGCTACGTAACGGGGAACCGTTGCGAACGGGGCGGTGACAAGAACCGTAAACGTTCCGACCGTCCCAATCTCTATGACTTCAAGTACAAGCGGGCCTTCGCTTACCGCCGTCTGACCCCAGACAAGGCCACCAGGGGCGATATCGGCATACCCCGGGTATTGAACATGTATGAGGACTACCCCTTCTGGTTCACCCTCCTGACCTCCCTGGGTTTCCGTGTCATGATTTCGGGGCGGTCCAACCATGAACTCTTCGAGAGCGGCATGGAGTCAATCGCCTCGGAGAACATCTGCTATCCGGCGAAGCTGGTGCACGGGCATATCCGCTCCCTCCTCGACAAGGGGGTCGATACCATCTTCTACCCCTGCGTCACCTATGAACAGGAGCTGGTGCCTGAAACGGACAACCATTACAACTGCCCCATCGTGGCCAACTACCCGGTGGTGATCGAGGCCAATATGGCCGAGCTCAAGGAGGACGGCGTTCGGTTCATGCGGCCCTACTTCAACCTGTCCAACAAGGAGAAGATGGTCGAGCGGATCGTCAAGGTCTTCGATTGGGCCGGGGTGGACGAGGAGGAGGCCCGAATCGCCGTCCAGGAGGCCTACCGTGAGGATGCCCGATTCAAGGAGGATGTCCGACAGGAGGGGTTGCGGGCCTTGGCCTACATGCAGGAGTATGGGGTCAAGGGTGTGGTCCTGTCCGGACGGCCCTACCACGTGGATCCTGAGGTCAACCATGGCATTCCCGAGACCATCTGCTCTCTGGGCATGGCTGTGCTTTCCGAGGATTCGATCTGTGAGTTGGATGTCCGTGACCTGCCCAAGCTGAGCGACTACATCATTCCCGAGGCGGGGGAGCGGGCCCTTGCCTCGAACAACCCCACGGCCGCCAAGTTCCGCAAGACCGTCCCGGGCTTTGGCGACGACCATCAGAAGATGCCCTTGAGGGTGACCGACCAGTGGGCCTACCATTCCAGGCTGTACTCCGCTGCCAGGTTTGTCTCCGAGTATCCCGACCTGGAACTGGTCCAGCTGGTCAGCTTCGGTTGTGGCGTGGATGCCATCACCACGGACCAGGTCCAGGAGATTCTGGCCGACAAGGGCGATGTCTACACGCAGCTGAAGATTGACGAGGTCTCCAATCTGGGTGCGGCTAAGATTCGTCTGCGCTCGCTGAAGGCCGCCATGGATGAACGTCATCAACGTGGTCTGGATGAGGATGGGGAGACTCTCCCTGATCGGGAAGTGCCTGCGAATACGGCAGACCGCGATTCCGGCCTTTTGTCCGATTCGTTCCATGTGGGAAATTCAGCTGATTCGCCAAATCCCCAGGCCATTGACGGCCGTACTGAAACAGGTGGGGCGGGTACAGGCGAGCAGTCGAAATCCGACAGGTTCAGATCGACCAACGCCCGGAAAATCAGTCTGTCGGAGCAGAAGGCCGATATCGTGGCCTTGGCCCGGTTCGTTGCCCTGCACGACAAGAGCGATCAGGGTCTGGTAGGTCTTCATCCCATGGGTATCCGGCCCATCCGAGAGACCGCGGCCCCGCAGCACAAGGAGGCTGAGAGGAAACAGGCTGAGGGTGATGGCGAACAGGGCCTAGGCGTTCAGAATGGCGGAGCCGCAGCAAAACCGACCCTGTCCAAGTATGCCACCGAGCATCGCTTTACCAAGGCGATGGGGCATAAATACACGGTGGTGGCACCGCAGATGTCACCTGTGCACTTCTCCCTCCTGGAATCGGTCTTCTCCAGTGCGGACTATCATTTCGAGCTTCTGAAGCACGCCTCGGCCGAGGACATCAACACCGGGGTCAAGTACGTCAACAACGATGCCTGCTTCCCTGCGATCATCGTGGTGGGTCAGCTGGTCAACGCCTTCCTCTCCGGTAAGTTCGACCCCCACACGTGTGCGGTCATCGTTACCCAGACCGGCGGCATGTGCAGGGCCACCAACTACTACGGTCTGCTCCGCAAGGCCCTGGCTGATGCCGGATACGGCTATGTGCCGATCATCACGCTGAGCGTTCAGGGGTTCCGGGCCAATCCCGGTCTTCAAGTGACCCCGGCCCTGCTGCACCGTGCCGTCAAGGCCTTCTACCTGGGCGACGCCATGATAGAGTGCCTCCTCAGGGTCCGTCCTTATGAGCAGGAGCCCGGCTCGGCCAACAGACTGTACAAGCTCTGGGACACGATCTGCAGGGAGACCATCGAGCATCATGGTTACTCCAGGACCGCCAAGAAGGTCTACGGCCGTGGCTGTCTGCCCTATGGCACGCTGATGAAGCGGATGATTCAGGCCTTCGACCAGCTGCCTCTTCGCAGGATTCCCCGTAAGCCCAGGGTGGGCGTGGTCGGTGAAATCCTGGTCAAGTACCATCCGGACGCCAACAACCACGTGGTCGACCTGATTGAGAGTCAGGGGTGCGAGGCCGTGTTGCCCGGAGTCTGCGACTTCATGGTCAACGGCATCTCCAATGCCGAATGGAACGAGGAGATGCTGGGAACCGGCGGCCAGGTAGGCATCAAGAAGGTCGTGCTCAAGGCTGCGGACGCCTACCGGGCCCCCATGATTGCCGGATTCCGGGCCTCCAGGGGGAAGTTCGATATTCCGGCCCACATCAGCGAGTTACGGGAGAAGGCGGCCTCGGTCACTTCGCTGGGGGTCCAGGCCGGTGAGGGGTGGCTCCTGACCGGTGAGATCGTCGAGCTGATTCAGTCCGGTGCCCCCAACATCGTCTGTGCCCAGCCCTTCGCCTGCCTGCCCAATCATGTGACCGGGCGTGGTATGTTCGGCAAGATCCGCAGGTCCTATCCAGAGGCCAACATCGTCTCTATCGACTATGACCCGGGGGCATCGGAGGCCAACCAGCTCAACCGGATCAAGCTGATGGTCGCCGCAGCCAAGAAGCAGGGCGACCAGGAGAAGGTTCCGGATAGGCCGTAGCCGGAGCGGGGCTGGTGGCCGCCGTTCGGGCCGCGGGCTCCTAGGATGTATTGCCCCACCCATCCGGGTGGGGAGAAAAGGACGGATCCGCCACAGGGTGGGTCTGCCCCAATCAAGGAGAGGGGATGCCCATGACCAGCCGCGAGGAGATCATGGCAGCACTGGATACCGATCGGATGTATATCGCCGATACGCCTGAGATGAAGGAGGTCCAGGACGCCCAACAGGATATGGTCTTTGCCTTCAACTCCTGCCGTCCCTCCCAGGTGGAGGAGAAGCAGGCCCTGTGCAGGAAAATGTTCGGCTCCTTCGGCGAGGGGAGCTGGATCGAAGGGCCCGTTCGGGCCAACTGGGCCTGTAATACCCATTGGGGGAGCAGGTGTTATGCCAATTTCAACCTGGTCCTGGTCGATGATGGCCGCATCGATATCGGCGACCATACCATGTTCGGTCCCAACGTCACCATCGTCACCACCGGTCATGCCATTCGGCCGGATGTGAGGGAGTGCGGAACGCCCCAGTTCACTGTCCCGGTCAGCATCGGCAGGAATGTGTGGATTGGCGCTGGTGCCATTATCATGCCGGGGGTCACCATCGGCGACAACACGGTCATCGGGGCGGGGTCCCTGGTTACCAAGGACATCCCGTCCGACGTGGTCGCCTACGGCCATCCCTGCAAGGTCGTCCGTCCAATCAATGACCACGATTACGAGTACTTCTGGCGAGACCGTCGATATCAGGCACCCTTTGACGCCCGGCCGTTCAAGATGGATCCGGAGAGCTGACCTCTCATGTGCCGGCCGCTTGATATTCGGTCTCTGGCGGCCGGCTCTGCCACGGTAGGTGTGGGTCTCAGGCCCTATCTGTAATTCTGATCAGCAGCACCCATCCCAGAGCGGGGAGGGGAAGATCAGGTCCTTGAATCTACCCCATTCCTGGACGTAGTCGATTTTCGGCTCGCGCAGCAGCCGTATCTGTATGCCATCCATAACCTCCAGGCTCATCCTTACCTTGCTCCGCATGTCTCTCTCCCACTCCATGCCATCGGGCAATAGCCAGGGGAATTTGGAGTAGTGCTCCCATACGCCAGATGGCCTGCGGATGAAGTAGTCGTGCAGCGGATGGCTGACTGCAATCGCTTCCGTTTCCAGGACCGTATATAGCTGGGTGAGCTCGGGCCGGCCGGCGTTGTGGGCGACCAGATAGTTGAAATAGGCCGGCAGGTGCGGATGATCGGGGTCTGAGCCCGGCAGGCCCGTTTGCATGAATTCCTCGGGGGTGCCATTGGCGTCGTAGATGTCCGTGACCAGGAGGGAGAGCAGGCCTTCCTTGCTGCCAACGTAATGGAGAATGCCCGGCTGTGACATTCCTACCTTGTCGGCGACGTCTTTGAGAGATATGCCGTTGTATCCATGCCGACTGATGAGGTATGCGGCGGCTTGTGTGATTTCCGCCCGTCTTGCCTCCGGTGATTTTCTGGTTCGGCTCGCCATTGCTGGTTCCACTGCCTCTTTCCGAGCTCGTTGGCACCGGTGTGGTGCTGGTTGCCTGTTATCCATCGTACATTGAGGCCGTATACGGGAGTATATGCAGACAAGGCTCGGCCGGAGTCTCGCTGTGGTCGGGCGATTGCGCCGTGATGGTAAGAGTCTGTGAATCCGTATTGAGTCAACGACTTGACAAAGTTGTCGAATGGTTGTTAGATATACATTTATCTAATGACTGGTAGATATTGTTGTCTGCCTGCATTGGATTTGTCAGAGAAGACTAATTGAAAGAGGTCGACGCAATGAGCGACTCAACAACCCCGATATTGACCAATTCGGAACTTCTGCAGGCGCATAAGGCGGCCCTCGTTGCTGCCCAGAAGAATCCGCTCTTGTCTCCCGAGACGGGCAAGCCGGTTCCCAGGAAGACCCTGTTCCGGTTTGGCGCCAGTTTCCTGGCCTTCGGTATCCTGTGGATGTCAGGCCTGGGAATCGTCAGCATCGTGCTTCTTCCCGAACATCTCAAGCAGGTTCCCGGCATCGCACCCGAGGCGCTGATGGGTATAGTCAACGCTTGCACGGCGGTTGCTTCGCTGGTCTCCAACCTGCTCTTCGGCAATTTCTCCGATCGAAGCCGCTCGCGGTACGGGCGTCGAACCCCCTGGGTCATCGGTGGTGCCGTCCTGGGTGGTGTAAGCCTGTTCCTGACGGGCATGACCACGAACCCTGTCCTATTGACCATCGTGTACTGCCTCTGCATGTTCGGCTTGAACTGCATGATCGCCCCAATGGTGGCCATCCTCTCCGACCGCGTGCCATCAGGTGTGCGCGGAACCCTGTCCGCCTTTTATGGAGCCGGGGCCACGATCGGGTCGCCTATTGGTTCCCTGATAGGTGCCGCCTTGGTGACCCACATGTTCACCGGATTCGTCCTGGCCGGTGTGCTCATGTTCCTGGGTGGCATTGTGGCCATTCTGATCATGCCCAAGGAGGGTTCGGCTGCTTATCTGCCGAAGGATGAGGGCACCATGATGGATGTACTCAGGTCCTTCCGGCCCCCGCGTTTCCGTGGAGCCCATGACTTCTACAAGGCTTTCGCCGGTAGGCTCTGCATGCTGCTGAGCTATCAGATGATATCCGCCTATCAGCTCTATATCGTCGAAAAATACGTGGGGCAAACCGTCACCCAAGCCGCCGCCACCATTTCGGTCATGTCCGTAATCACCATGGTTGTGTCTCTGTTGGGCTCCCTGGTCTCCGGCCCGGTTTCGGACATGATCGGGCGACGCAAGGTCCCGGTGGTTATCGCTTCCGTTCTCTTCGCCATCGGTATCGCCATGCCGTGGATCAGCCCCACCGTCATGGGCATGTATCTGTATGCCGGTATCGCCGGATTCGGCTATGGAGTCTATTCGTCTGTCGACCAGGCACTCAATGTTGATGTGCTTCCCAGTAAGGAAGAGGCCGGCAAGGATTTGGGCATCCTCAATCTGGCTACCACACTGGGGCAGATGGCCGGTCCTCTGGTCATGTCCTTCATCACGCTGAACTGGGGTTATGCGGCGGCCTTCCCCACGGCCATCGTCTTCGCCCTGCTGGGATGCGTCTTTATTCTGATGATCAAGAGCGTCAAGTGATTCTGGCCTCTACGGATATCCCGGTCGGGTGAACCGGCCGGGATCCACGGTTGAGAGTGTATTAAGGAAGATTATGCAAAGGAGCGAAGGATTTATGAACGGAAGTACTGGGCCTATTTGGGTCTCGACCACTCGTCAGCGAGCCATGCAGGAGCAGCCGCTGAGTGTATCAAGGTTGGAATCGTCCACCGATCTGGAATGGAGCGGTGCCAGATTGCAGGCTCTGAGAGGGTTCGGCGGCTGCTTTAATGAGCTGGGCTGGCTACCCCTGCAGGAGTTGGGAAGTGAAGATCGAGAACAGGTCATCCGTGAGCTCTTCAGTCCTGACGAGCTGAATCTGACCTTCAATAGGACTCCAGTGGGTGCCAACGACTTCGCGGCGGGTTGGTACAGCTACGACGAGACCGATGGCGACTATGACCTGAACCACTTCAGCGTCGACCATGATGAGCAGACCCTGATTCCATATATTCGACAGGCTCAGAAATATCAACCAAATATGGGACTTTTTGCCAGTCCCTGGAGCCCGCCCACCTGGATGAAAAGGCCTAAGGTCTACAATTTTGGCAGGATTGACATGAGCGAGCGCAACCTTTCTGCATATGCCCGCTACCTTCTGCGTTACGTCCGAGAGTATGACCGCCGTGGCATCCACATTGACCAGCTGCATGTGCAGAATGAGGTTTTTGCGGACCAGAAATTCCCCTCCTGCCTATGGTCCAGCGAAGACATGCGCATCTTCATTCGAGACTATCTGGGGCCGCTTTTCGCCAGAGAAGCTCCGGATACCGCCATCTTCCTGGGTACGCTCAACGGTCCCGAGGACATGAAATTCGGCCCCGGGGGCATGGAGCTGGAGAACTACAACAGGTATGTGGACAACATCCTCTTCGATGAGGATTGCCGCAGGTTTATCGCCGGCATCGGATACCAATGGGCCGGGCAGCATGACATCGAGCGCACCCATCTGTCCTGGCCCGAGATCGAGTTGGAGCAGACCGAGTCCGAGTGCGGTATGGGTGGCAATACCTGGGAATATGCAGAGTACATCTTCTCGCTCATCAACCGGTATCTGCGTGCCGGAGCGACCTGTTACACATACTGGAACATGGTGCTCGGTCAGGGTGTATCCACCTGGGGTTGGAGGCAGAATTCGCTCTTCTCGATTGATGCGGACACAGGCCAATTCACGCGAAATCCTGAATATTATGTCATGCGCCACTTCTCCCACTATGTGCGCCCGGGCGCTCGCCTGCTTGATACCCGTGGCCATTTCAGCTCGATGGCCGCCGCCTTTGAGAACCCGGATGGATCGGTTGTGGTCGTGGCCCAGAACGCGCTCGATAGAACCATGCCCTTCTCATTCTCGTCGCGAGGAGGGGAAGGCGAGCTAGGCCAGGGTTTCCAGGTGATTCTGGAACCACGCTCCTTCAACACGTTCGTCCTATAGATGCAAATTGGAGCTCATCATGTCAGATAATGCGGTTCACGCCAAGGACCATTCAGCTTCGCGAGGCGATACGCGCCTTCCGGACAGCCTCATCTTCGGATGCGCCTACTATGACGAGTACATGCCCTATGAGCGGGTTGACAGGGACATGTCGATGATGAAGGCTGCAGGCATCACCACTATTCGTATCGCTGAATCCACATGGAGCACCCTGGAGCCACAGCCCGGTGTTTTCGACTTCAGCCATGTGGACCGGGTGCTGGATGCCGCGGGGCGCTTCGGCCTTCAAGTTATCGTAGGCACACCCACCTATGCCGTGCCCGCCTGGCTGGTTGCCATGCACCCGGATGTTCTGGCGGACACTCCCCAAGGGCCCAACCGATATGGCGCACGTCAGATCATGGACATCGTCAACCCCTCCTACCGATATTATGGCGAGCGCGTCATCCGCAGGCTGGTGAGCCATGTGGCCGATAACCCCCAGGTGATTGGCTACCAGGTCGACAATGAAACCAAGTACTACGACTGCGTATCGCCCGACATGCAGCGCCTCTTCGTCAAGTACCTGAGGCGGCGGTTTGACGATGATCTGGATCGTCTCAATGCGGCCTACGGGCTGGACTACTGGTCCAACAGGGTCGACTCCTGGGAGGACTTACCCGACCTGACCAGGACCATCAACGCGTCCTTGGGATCGGCTTTCGATCACTTCCGACGCAACCAGGTCAGTAGCTATCTGTCCTGGCAGGCCGACATCGTGCGCGAATATGCCCGCGACGACCAGTTCGTCACCCACAACTTCGATTTCGATTGGGGTCCCGGCTGGTCATACGGGGTCCAGCCTGCCGTCGATCATTTCGAGGCGGCCGAATGTGTGGACGTGGCCGGTGTGGATATCTACCATCCCACAGAGGATGACCTGACAGGCAAGGAGATCGCCTTCGGCGGGGACATGACCCGCAGTCTGAAGGGTGGCGACAATTACCTGGTTCTGGAGACCCAGGCCCAGGGGCAGGACGGTTGGCTGCCATACCCGGGTCAGCTGCGTTTGCAGGCATACAGCCATATGGCCTCAGGTGCTGACGGGGTCATGTACTGGCACTGGCATTCCATTCACAACTCTTTTGAGACCTACTGGAAGGGTCTGCTCTCGCATGATCTGGAGCCCAATCCCACCTATGAGGAGGCAGGCGGATTCGGTCGGCAGGTAGCGCAGAAGGGAGTGGGTGAGCGTCTGATTCACCTCCAAAAGCGCAACAAGGTGGCCATCATGGTGGGCAATGACTCACTGACCGCCTTGGACTGGTTCGCTCTGGAGACAGGCTTCCCGCGTGAGCAGGGGCAGATCTCCTACAACGACGTGGTCAGACGGGTATACGATGCCCTATTCGAGCTGAACATCGAGTGTGACTTCGTCAACGACAAGGCCGACGGGTCCTTGCTGGAACAATATGCCATGGTCGTGGTTCCAGCCCTGTACAGCACCAGTGAGGATACGCTGAGGGCTTTGGATGCCTATGTCCGTAAGGGGGGTCACCTGGTGGCCACGCTGCGCTCGTTCGTGGCGGATGAGAACCTTAAGGTCTGGCACGACAAGGCCCCGCACCTGCTGACCGATGCATTCGGCATCGATTACAACCAGTTCACCCGCCCCGGAGAGGGATTGACCCTGGATCTGCATGGTATGGCCCAGACCGAGCCGACCTGCGAGGGGCTGATTGAACTGCTGAATCCGCGCTCTGGTACCGAGGTCCTGGCTTCCTATGACCACCCTGTCTGGGGACGGTATGCGGCCGCGACCCGTCACGATCACGGTCTTGGCAGCGCAGAATGGATCGGTGCTCTTCCATCGGCCCAAGGTATGCGTCAGTTGCTCTCGGATGCGGCGGATGCAGCCGGTTTGCATGGACCTGCCCGTGACCTGGCCGGTGTGGTTACTGTACGCGAAGGCATCAATGCCATGGGGGAGCATGTCGCCTACCTGCTCAATTACTCATCTGAGGAAGTCAGGCTTGATTCGCCTTATGAGGGCCACCTGCTGGTGTCCGGCGGACAGTCTGATGCTCAGGCGCACGTGGGTCAGGGCCAACCCCTGACCATCGGGCCTTGGGATCTGGCAATCATCGTCAAGTAGGTTCGTAAGGAAGGAAGTTGGTCTGATGACAGTGGATGTTACGGCGCAGGATATGCCCTATCGCAATCCCGACTTGGGAGTGGATGAACGGTTGAATGACCTCGTGGGCCGGATGACCCGTGAGGAGAAGGTCGGGCAGATGATGCAGGTGGATGCCCGCCAGGGAATTGACAAGGAGGTGGTGGACCAGCACGCCGGATCCCTTCTGCATGTCTCTCCGGAGAACATGGTCAAGGCCGACGAGGCTGTTCATCGTACCCGTCTGGGCATTCCCCTGCTGATTGGTGACGACTGCATCCATGGACACTCCTTCTTCCGCGGAGCCACCATCTTTCCCGAGCAGCTCGGCATGGCGGCCTCCTTCGACCCTGATCTGATTCAGAGAATGGGTCGGGCCACAGCCAGGGAGGTGGCTACCACAGGCGTCCACTGGACGTTTTCCCCGGTCTTGTGTATAGCAAGGGACACCCGCTGGGGCCGGGTGGATGAGACCTTCGGCGAAGACCCCTACCTGATTGGGGAGATGTCCTCAGCCATGGTGCGCGGGTATCAGGGCGGATCGGCCTTGACCGGAAAGCTGCCCAAGGATGCCGTGCTGGCCACGGCCAAGCACTTCGCCGGCTATTCCGAGACCCAAGGCGGGCGCGACGCCTCCGAGGCGGACCTATCCCACCGCAAACTGCTCTCATGGTTCCTGCCGCCCTTCGAGCGCTTGGCCAGGGAGGGTGTGGCCACCTTCATGCTGGGGTATGAGTCCATCGACGGGGTCCCGGTCACCGTCAACGATTGGCTGCTCAGCGATGTTCTTCGCGGGCAGTGGGGCTACCAGGGGACCCTGATCACAGACTGGGACAACGTGGGTCGGATGGTCTGGGAACAGAAGGTACAGCCCGACTACACCAGGGCCGCCGCAGCCGCTGTCAAGGCAGGCAACGACCTGATCATGACCACGCCCGGCTTCTACCAGGGGGCCCTGGATGCACTGGATTCCGGGTTGCTCCGTGAGGAAGACCTTGATCGAGCGGTCAGGCACATCCTGGCCCTGAAATTCCGTATGGGGCTCTTCGAAGATCCGCGCCTGCCGGATGTTCAGGCCCAGAAGGCGGTCATCAACTCTCCAGAGCATCAGGAGCTCAATCTCCAGGTGGCTCAGGAGTCGGCGGTTCTTTTGAAGAATGACGGCATCCTTCCCCTGTTCGGCGGGGTGGACGCGGAGGGTCGTCCTCGCGATGATGCGGCGCACAGCATTGCCCTGGTGGGGCCGCTGATCGATGATGCCCAGAACCAGCTGGGGGACTGGGCCGGTGGCTCGGGTCAATGCGACTGGATCGAAGACCAGCCTCGGGAGATGATTTCGACCGTGGCAGACGGGTTGCGTCGGGTGCTGCCGGAGAACTGGACCCTGAACTGCGAGCAGGGTGTCGATATCGTCCGCTTGGTTGACGACCCGGAGGGCCCGTTCTTCCCGGACGGGCAGCCCAGGCCCAAGGTGGCTGCCCCTGCCGAAATCGATCGGGTCCGGTTCGATAAGGCCGTCAACCAGGCCAGGCAAAGCGACCTGGTGGTGGCCGTGGTTGGTGACGTGGTCCAGTTGGTGGGCGAGGGCTGCTCGACTGCCACTCTGGAACTCTACGGCCCTCAGCGCGATCTCCTGGATGCTCTGGCTCAAACAGGCAAGCCCATGATTGTTGTGCTCATGTCTTCCAAGCCGTTGATTCTGCCCCCGTCCGCACAGTCGGCCAGGGCCCTGATCTGGCAGCCTGACCCTGGTATGCAGGGTGGATTGGCCCTGGCCAGGATTCTGGCAGGCATGGTCGAGCCCACGGGCCGACTGCCCATCACCTTCCCCAGGCATGCCGGGCAGTTGCCGGTCTATTACAACCAGATTCGAGGACAGCACGGCAACCGGTATGCCGACCTGACCCAGGAACCGGCCTTCGCCTTCGGCCAGGGGATGGGTTACACCACCTTCGCGTACGGACAGCCCCAGGTCGACGGCTCGGACACCGTGGGAGCTGAAGACGTGGTCAGAGTGTCCGTGGACCTGACCAACACCGGCCGGCTGCCGGGTACCGAGGTGGTCCAGGTCTACATCAGCGACCTGGTGACCTCGGTCAGCTGGGCCGACCGTGAGCTCAAGGCCTTCCGCAGGGTTCGACTGGATCCGGGGCAGACCTGCAAGGTGGTCTTCGACCTTCCTGTGGCCGAATGGACCCTGGTTGATGCCGAATGCCGCCGCAAGGTCGAACCGGGTCAGTTCCAGGTGCTGGTGGGGTCATCCTCGCGCAGGGAGGATTTGCAGGCTGTGACGGTGACCGTCGACTGAGCTGCAATCGCCCCGGGCTGTCCGCCAGGTGCGGGTATCCTGGCGTGTTGATTGCCTGTGACCTCCGCGCGCTCCTACCATGGCAGCATGAGGGAAAACGGAAGAGTTGGATATGCACACCTGTTGACGGTGCCCAATCCCCGTCATGTGGACAGCCTGGTCGACTACTTCTCTCGGGGGGCCAAGCCTTCGTCCCAGTGGCGTTTCGGCGTCGAAATAGAGCACATCCCGGTCAGCAATGACGGAAGCGATGCCCCGGTTCCCTATGAGGGGGAGCGGGGCATAGAGGCCCTGCTTTCGGCCTTGGAGCCCTACTACGACGGTGATGCGGAATATCGTGAGGATGGGCACCTGGTCGGGCTGAGTCGGCCGGGCTGCGTGGTCTCCCTGGAGCCGGGAAGCCAGGTGGAGTGTTCGCTGGGTGTGGTGCGCGATCGCCAGGGGTTCGAAGACCTGTACCGCCGCTTTCGTGCGGAAGTGGATCCGATTGCCGAGCGACTGGGGTTCCGCCTGGTCGAGTATGGGTACCGTCCGGCAGGTTCCTATGCGGATGTGGGGGTCAACCCCAAGGAACGGTATGCGGTCATGAACACCTACCTGGGCCGCATCGGCCAATGCGGGCCGATGATGATGCGCAGTACCGCTTCCACCCAGATCAGCATCGACTATCGGGACGAGTCCGATGCCATTGCCAAGATTCGCCTGGGTACGGCCATCGGTCCCATTCTCGCCTACTTCTTCCGGAACACCCCGGTCTTCGAGGGTAGTCCCAATCGTCTGCCCTTGAGGCGACAGAGGATATGGGATTGGCTCGACCCTCAGCGTACCGGCCTGACCCCTGGTCTGTTCGATGATGGATTCGGTTGGGAGGACTACGCCGTTGATGTGCTGTCGACCCCGCTCATGGTGGCCGACGTCTCCCGCACCCCTGAGGTGGAGGGGCCGGAGGGGAAGCAGGTCTTCATAGCCTGGCATGAGAACGCAGGGGACATCTATCCTGACCGGCGACTCAATGACGCCGAGATTGCGCATATCCTGACCACCCACTTCAATGACGTTCGATTGAAGAACTACATCGAACTTCGGCACTGGGACTCCCTGCCCATGCAGAGGGCCGGCAGGCTCCTTGAAATCGTCGGTGGCATCTTCTACGACCCCGACCGCTTTACCCGGCTGACCGGCTTCCTGGATGGGATCGACGAGGAGAACGTGCTGCAAACCAAGGCCGACCTACAGGTGAGGGGCGGTCAGGCCTGTCCCTATGGCCGTCCCCTGGACTTTTGGAGGCAGGTCCTGGGCGCCGAGGACACCATGGATGGCCTGCCGGGAGACCCCGAGAATACCGGGCGATTCCAGGACTAGCATTCAGCGCGAAACTGCTGAATTAGACAAACCACTGGTGCCGGGTTACACTCTGTTGTGTTGATAAAACGTTATAGCAACGTAAGCACTCAAAGGAGAGGATTCCAATGGAGGTCGTCATACGGCACGATGCACTGACTCCGGAACTCTATGAACGGGTGCGCTCGACTGCTGACTTTCATCCTTACCCCATCGATGATGTGAAGGCGGCCTTGGACGGTGGTTACTGCTCGGTCGTGGCCGACGTAGACGGTGAGCCAGCCGGTATAGGCCGGGTCGTGGCCGACGGGCGCATCGCCTTCTTCATCAAGGACCTCGTGGTGTTGCCCCCTTGCCGTCACCAGGGCGTGGGAAGTGCCATCCTCCAGGCTCTGCTGGACCGAATTGGCCAAGAGGCCTGTGAGCATGCCTACGTAGGGCTGATGGCCACCCCCGGCAAGGAAGGCTTCTACGAGGAGCATGGTTTTACCCGGCGACCCGGTCCGGGTCTGGGAAGCGGGATGGTCCTCTTTCTGGATGGTGCCTATGAAGCGCGAGTATCAACTGTAAACAAATCAAAGGAGAAGGAATCATGAATCCTACACCTGTCATCATCGATACCGACCCGGGAATCGACGATGCCGTCGCCATCGCCCTGGCATTGTTCTCGCCCCGGCTGGATGTGCGTCTGATTACCACGGTGGCCGGCAACGTCGGCTTGGACAAGACCACACTGAACGCCCTGCGGTTGCTGACCTATTTCGAGCGACCCATTCCGGTGGCCCAGGGGGCCCCCGCTCCTCTGCTGGAGCCGTTCGTGGATGCCAGTGACATCCATGGAAAGACCGGAATGGAGGGCTTCGACTTCCCTGAGCCCGATCGCTCACTGCTGCTGAAGGAAAATGCGATCGAGGCCATGCGCAAGGAGATCATGGACTCGTCCGAACCAGTCACCCTGGTGACCATCGGGCCGCTGACCAATATCGCCCTCCTGCTCAAGGTCTACCCAGAGGTCGCCAAGGGGATTGGACGGATCGCCATGATGGGAGGCTCCACTGCCCGCGGCAACCGTGGCGTCATGTCCGAGTTCAATATAGCCACGGATCCCGAGGCCGCTGCCATTGTCTTCGAGTCGGGAATCCCCATCGTCATGGCCGGTTTGGACGTCGGTCTCAAGGCCCTGGTCCTGCCCGAGGACAGCGCTCAGCTGCCTGCCATGGGGAAGGTGGGCACGATGACCCACGACCTGTTCAAGAAGTACCGCGGAGGAAGCTTCGCCACGGGTCTGAAGATGTACGATCCCTGCGCGGTCGCGTGCATCCTGGCTCCCGAACTCTTCGAATTCGCCGAAACCTCCGTTGAGGTGGAGCTGGCGCAGGGTCCGACCCGCGGTTGCACCGTCGTTGACCTGAAGGGCTATCGGAACCGCGCCGCCAACGCTTCCGTCGCTGTCGATGTGGATTCCGAAGGATTCCGGGCCTGGTTCCTGGACGGCATGAGCAAGTGCATTTGATAACAAAAGTAAGATCAAGAAAGAGAGTCAATAGATGATTGCGGAGATCATTCTGGTTCTGGTCGTCCTGGTGGCGATCGGGTACCTGATCATCAAGAAATACAATCCGGCCCTGAGCCTGATTATCGGTGGCCTGGTCCTCCTCCTGGGTGCCTGGGCTCTGGGACATCCCCTGTATGATGCGGGCAAGGGTACCGGTTTCGGTCTCTTCGATGTCTTCATGGTATTCAAGGACACCATCCTCGACCAGCTCCAGGCCGCTGGTCTGGTCATCATGGTCCTGTTTGGTTACTCGGCCTATATGAACGTCATCGGAGCCAACCAGGTTGCCGTGAACTACATGGTCAAGCCCCTGCGTCACATCAAGCACAAGGCGCTCATCGTGCCGGCTGTCTTCCTGCTGGGTAATGTCATGTCCCTGGTCATCCCCAGCGCTTCCAGCCTGGCGATCATCCTCATGTCGATCCTCTACCCGGTACTGGTGGGCATGGGCCTTTCCTCACTGACCGCCGCCGGAGTGATTGCCTGCACGGCCACCATCATGCCCACCCCCTTGGGTGCGGACAACGTCATTGCCGCCAAGACACTCAATTACGATCTGATCGAATATGTCGGCAACAATGCCAAGATCGCCATTCCCTCCCTGCTTATCATGGCTTTGGCCCACTACCTCTGGCAGAAGTGGTGCGACCGTCATGAGGAGGGCACGGTCATTGCCGACCAGGCCGAGCATGAAGCGGAAGCCGTGCGTGATACCACCGGTATTCCCGGGTACTACGCCTTCCTGCCCCTGCTGCCCCTCATTCTGATTCTGGTCATCGGTATTGCGGCCATGTTCGTCAAGGGTCTGACCATGGATATCGTGGTGCTGACCTTCATCTCCTTCTTCATCGCGGTCATCATCGAGACCATCCGCCATCGCTCCTTCAAGAAGATCCAGGGGTCGGTCGTCGAGATGTTCACCGGTATGGGTCGTGGCTTCAGCCAGGTGGTCATCCTGGTCTGCGGCGGCTCACTCTTCACCACCGGTGTGCAGAAGCTGGGACTGATTGATGCCCTGACCCACTCCGTGGAGGGGTCCACCGGAGCCGGCCTGACCGTGGCTCTGATCTTCGCTTTGGCCACCTGCCTGTTCGGCTTCCTGTCCGGTGGCGGCCTGGCCATGTTCTACGCGGTCATCGCCCTGGTGCCCGGAATCGCTGCTGCTGCGGGTGTCAACGGCATCCTTATCGCCTTGCCCATGCAGATGATCGCCAACCTGGCCCGTGGCATATCCCCGGTGGCGGCGGTCATTATGATCGTGGCTGCCAGCATCAAGGTGGAGCCCACCAAGGTGCTCAAGCGGACCAGCGTGCCCAGCATCGTGGGCATCATCAGCGTACTGGTCCTCTCCGTCCTCCTGCTTCCGTACTGATAGGCGGCGGGAATCATGCCAGGGGCCTCCCGGTGTCGATGTTGTCGGCCCTGGGAGGCCCCTGTTCGATTCCAGGTGTAGAGGTAGGTCGCCGACCGACCGTCCGGCCTCTGTGGGGTCAGCCGGGCGGGCCCCGGTACCTGGTGCGTGTTCAGTATCCAATGTTGAGTCTGGGCTATGCTTGAAAAGTTGCAGCTTGTCAAATGAGAAAGAGTCTTTATGGGATTTGTGACTATTCGCGATGTGGCGCAAGAAGCAGGTGTCTCCATCGCGACCGTCTCGCAGGTCCTGCACGGCAAGGGCAGATTCTCAAACAAAACCAAGACGTTGGTGCTGAACACCGTTGATGACCTGGGGTATATTCCGGACTCGAGGGCCCAGGCCATCCGTGCGTCCGATTCCAAAATGGTCGGCCTTTTGGTGCCTGATCTGCGTAACAGGTATTTCGCCGATCTGGTCAGCTCCGTTGAGGGGATTCTCTACGAGAGCGGATACAACACCCTGATCGGTACATCCGCGGAAAGCGTCGAGCGTCAGGACTCTTTCATCACCAACATCCTGGGGCAGCGATTCGACGGACTGATTGTCATTCCCCAAGGCGAGAAGTCGGACGGGTTGAAGGCTCTGGTGAAGCGGAAACTTCCCACGGTCTTCGTGGATCGACGCGTACCGGGTATGGATACCATTCCCTATGTGGTTTCTGACCCCAGGCCCGGCCTGGAAGAGGCGATGAGCACACTGCGCGCCAATGGGCACAGGAAAATCGCCTACCTCGCCCACCCATCCTTGAAGTCTTTCAGCCTTAACGAGCGTGCAGAAGCCTTCAAAGCGCTGAGCCCCGACTTCTTCGGGGACGGCGGGGCCCTGACCCTCTCAAGTGATGGTACGGGCGCCTCTCTTGAAGCGGCCCTGGATAGGATTACCGAATTCGGTGCCACGGCCCTCATCTTCGGGTACTCACCTGATGCAATCAGCTGTCTGGGCATCTTCCACGACCGTGGAATCAGAATCGGATCCCAGATGTCTCTTATCTCCTTCGATGATATCGATGTCTTCAATCTCATGACCCCCAGGATTTCAATCATCTCCCAGCAGGCCGGTCACATGGGGCGCAGGGGAGTGGATATGCTCCTTGAACTGATCCGGAATGGGGTTACGGGTCTGGGACCCATGTTGAGCATCCCCACGATTTTCGTCCAGCGGGAGTCTGTGGGGAAGATACAGGATTCCGATTCCCGTACCTGAACGGGGCCGGGAAGATGCTTCATGTCATTTTCCGAGACCGCCCTGGCGGCAAACGCCCGGTGGTATATTCTTTAGGTAGTGGGCAGTGATCCGTTATCAGCGGGGAGCCTTCGGAAGAACGGGACCGTTGCGATGCGTCCCCAGTAGAACCGACGGGTGGGCCCGTACAGCCCAATCAGATCAAGCGGTCCGGTACGGTTCCGTCCGGGCAAGCGAGGTGGTACCGCGGTGGACCCCAGGGTCCCTCGTCCTCGACATGGTGAATGAGCAACCAGCGAGGAGCGTGAACGGTGAATCGGACCACTGATACCTCAACCATGACAAGTCGGGGCGGCGACGTCTACCCCAAGGCGGTGGTCGACCCTGCTCTGTCCAGGGTGACACCCAACCCATCCTTCCCGGGGATGGAGGAGTCCGTGCTGGACTACTGGGACCGTGACGATACCTTCGACAAGTCCGTGGACCGTCGGCCCTCGGGCGACCATGCCGACAACGAGTTCGTCTTCTTTGACGGTCCTCCTTTCGCCAATGGTCTGCCCCACTACGGGCACCTGCTGACCGGGTACGTCAAGGACGTGATTCCTCGCTATCAGACCATGAAGGGGCGAAAGGTCAACCGGGTCTTCGGCTGGGACACCCACGGCCTGCCCGCCGAGCTTGAGGCCCAGCGCGAACTTGGCATCGACAGCGTGGACCAGATTGAGGGCATGGGCATCGAGAAGTTCAATGATGCCTGCCGTGCCTCGGTGCTCAAGTACACGGGCGAGTGGAAGGACTATGTCCATCGCCAGGCACGCTGGGTCGACTTCGACCATGGCTACAAGACCCTCGACGTCTCCTACATGGAGTCGGTCATGTGGGCCTTCAAGACCCTCTACGACAAGGGTCTGGCCTATAAGGGGAACCGGGTTCTGCCTTACTGCTGGAAGGACCAGACCCCCCTGTCCAATCATGAGCTGCGCATGGATGCGGATGTCTACCAGGACCGGCAGGACACGACGGTTTCCGTGGCGGTCAAGCTTCGGGACGAGGACGCCTATGCCGTCTTCTGGACCACCACCCCCTGGACCGTCCCCACCAATCTGGCCATCGTGGTCGGGGCCGACATCGAGTACTCCGAGGTCAGCCCGGTGGAGGGCCCCTTCGCCGGTAAGCGTTTCTACATAGCCACGGCCCGCCTGGGGGATTATGCCAAGCAGCTGGGGGAGGACTACCAGGTGGTCCGCACCCTCACGGGGTCCGAGATGGAGGGTTGGCGGTACTGGCCCGTCTTCCCATACTTCGCCGGGGACCAGGCCGAGTCCGAAGGCGGCACCCCCGGACCCAATGCCTATACGATTTACACGGCCGACTACGTCGACACGGTGGAGGGCACCGGTCTGGTCCACCAGGCCCCCTACGGCGAAGACGATATGAACACCCTGAACGCCAAGGGCATCCGCAGTGTTGATGTGCTCGATGCCGGTGCCGTATTCACCAGTGTCTGCCCGGACTATGAGGGCGTACAGGCCTTCGAGGCCAATATGCCCATCATCCGCAACCTACGCGCCGGGGACGGCCCTCTGGCCAGGGTTCCCGCCGAACACCGGGCCATACTCTTCCAGGAGAAGAGCTATGTCCATTCCTATCCCCACTGCTGGCGCTGCGGCACCCCGCTGATCTACAAGCCGGTGTCCAGCTGGTTCGTCTCCGTGACCAAGATCAAGGATCGTCTCCTGGAACTCAACCAGGAGATCAACTGGATTCCGGAAAACGTCAAGGACGGCCAATTCGGTAAGTGGCTGGCCAACGCCCGCGACTGGTCCATCTCACGCAACAGATTCTGGGGTTCGCCCATACCGGTCTGGGTCTCGGACGATCCCAAGTACCCCAGGGTGGATGTCTACGGCTCCCTGGAGGAGCTCAAGCGGGACTTCGGCCACTACCCGACCGACGACAAGGGTCAGGTCAACATGCACCGACCCTGGATAGACCAGCTGACCAGGCCCAATCCTGACGACCCGACCGGCAAGTCGACCATGCACCGGATTTCGGACGTGCTGGACTGCTGGTTCGAATCGGGGTCCATGCCCTTCGCCCAGTTCCACTACCCCTTCGAGAACAAGCAGTACTTCGAGGACAGGGACCCCTGCGATTTCGTGGTGGAGTACATTGGTCAGACCCGTGGCTGGTTCTACACCATGCACATCATGTCTACGGCGCTCTTCGACCGCCCGGCCTTCAAGAACGTGATCTGCCACGGTATCGTCCTGGGGTCCGACGGACAGAAGATGAGCAAGCATCTGCGCAACTACCCGGATGTGAATGGGGTCTTCGATGAGTATGGCTCAGATGCCATGCGCTGGTTCCTGATGAGCTCCTCCATCCTTCGTGGCGGCAACCTGGTGGTCACGGCCGATGGAATCCGCGATACGGTCCGCCAGGTCATGCTGCCGGTCTGGAGTTCCTACTACTTCTACACCCTCTATGCCAATGCGGCCAATGGGGGGAATGGGTATGAGGCGCAACGGCTGACGGCGGACCAGGTCGGCGACCTGCCCGAAATGGACCGCTTCCTGCTGGCCCGTCTGCGTCGCCTGGTTCTGACCGTGGAGAAGGCCCTGGATGATTTCGCCATTTCGGATGCCTGCGATGCCGTCACCGACTTCATCGATGTGCTGACGAACTGGTACATCCGCAACAATCGTGACCGGTTCTGGAGCGAGGATCACCAGGCCTTCGACACCCTCTATACGGTTCTGGAGGTCTTCTCCAGGGTGCTGGCCCCGCTCGCCCCCATGGAGGCCGAGGCGGTCTGGCGCGGGCTGACCGGCGGTGAGTCCGTCCACCTGGAGGATTGGCCCTTCCTGGTCAATGAGACCACTGGCGAAGAGACCGAGCTGGGTCAGGTCGTCAAGGACGATCCGACCCTGGTTGCCGCCATGGAGAAGGTCCGGGAGGTTGTTTCAGCCACCCTCTCCCTGCGCAAGTCCGAGCAGATTCGCGTCCGTCAGCCCCTCTCCAGACTGACCGTCATCGACCGCGATCCCGAGGCGGCCCGGCCCTATGCGGGTATCCTCAAGTCCGAACTCAACATCAAGGATGTGGAGTTCTGCACTCTGGACCAGGCCCAGGAAGAGGGTCTGCGTATCATCCACGACCTGAAGGTCAATGCCAGGGCCGCCGGGCCCAGGCTGGGCAAGCAGGTGCAGTTCGTCATCAAGGCCTCCAAGACCGGTGCCTGGCGTGAAGAGGACGGTCGTGTGGTCGTCCAGACCCCTGGCGGGGATGTGGCCCTGGAACCCACCGAGTATCAGCTTGACAACCGGGTTGAGCAGGAGGACGGAGCCAGGATGGACCAGTCGGTCTCGTCCGCCCTGCCGACAGGAGGATTCGTCATTCTCGATACCCAGCTCAACGACGACCTCCTCGCCGAGGGGTATGTGAGAGACCTGATTCGGCAGGTTCAGGATGCCCGTAAGGCCGCCGATCTTGATATCGCAGATCGGATAGACCTGACCCTGACCCTGCCCGAGGCCGATGCATCGAAGGCCGAGCGGTTCCGGGACCTGATCAGCCAGGAGACCTTGGCCACCGGCCTGGAGATCAGGTCGGACGAGGGTCTGACCGAGGCCCAGGTGGACCTGGCCAAGGCCTGACACAGAGCCGGAAAAATGGGGTTCCCATCCCGTCAAGGATGGGAACCCCATTTTCCTATGCCAGGTTGCGCTTGGCAGGTTTCATCGATCGAAGCACGTGGTCTGGTTGACTCCGCTCGGCCTGTAATCCAGGTCGTAACCAGTCCTATCTGTCGGTCCTGGTCCGTACGATTGCCGCCTGCCACTCAATGAGAGGCTCAGGCGCCGACCTTGTCGCTGACGGTGTTCAGGGTCTGTACCTCGTCATCGCTCAATTCCAGTTCGGCTGCCGCCAGGAGGGCCGGCAGCTGTTCGGGAGTACGTGCCGAGGCGATGGGGGCCGCAATCTGCGGGCGGTGGTTCAACCAGGCCAGGGCCACCGTGGCAAGCTCGGTCCCATGTGCCTTGGCGATGTCGTCCATGGCAGAAACCACGTCCAGGCCCTCCTGGGTGAAGAAGTCCTTGACCATGCCTTCACGCTGCTTGCCCTTCAGGTCGTCCATGGTGCGATACTTGCCGGTAAGGAAGCCGGAAGCCAGGGAGAAGTAGGGGAATACGGCCAGGTCCTCGTCCTTGGCGACCTCCATGAGCCCATCCTCATAGGTGGACCGATACACCAGGTTGTACTGAGGTTCCAGGGCCACCGGCAGGGTCAGATCGTTCTCACGGGCGATTTTGAACCATTCGCGAATCCGGTCGGGGGAGTAGTTCGAAAGGCCGATGGCACGGACCTTGCCCTCCTTGACCAGCTTGTCGAAAGCGGAGACGGTCTCTTCCAGAGGGGTCTCCTGATCGTCGAAGTGGGCGTAGTAGAGGTCGATTACATCCACGCCCAGGCGAAGCATGGAGGCGTTGGCTGCATGCTCGATGTTCCCGGCCGATAGACCGGGATACTGAGGATGCTGGCTGACCTTGGTGGCCACCAGTACCTCGTTTCGTTTTCCGCTCCTGGCCAGCCATCGGCCCAGGATGATCTCGGACTCGCCGCCGGAGTGGCCCGGAGCCCAGGCCGAGTAGACGTCGGCGGTGTCAATCAGGTTTCCCCCGGCTTCGACGTAGGCATCGAGGACCCGGTCGCTGGTTTGCTCATCGCTGGTCCATCCAAAGGTGTTTCCGCCAAGCACCAGGGGGAAGATATCCGTATCGGTATTGCGAAGTTGTGTCATGAATCGTCCTTTCGGGAAAGGTGCATTCGTCCACGGTTTCGGCGCGGGCTGGTAAGGCCGAGTCTATTACCTTCGATTACGCTGGCGATGTATTTCCAAAGTCCGGAGAGGCTCAGACCAAGATTCGAACCCCAGTGGTGCTGAAATGACGGCATCGTGGATACCTGGCCAGGAGCCCGAGGTCAGGACCCTTGAGGAGGGCGGGGGGGGGTAGGCGAAACCATGACTTAACCATGCTGGTCGCGTTGGTTGCCAGACGGTCTGTTTCAGGCCAGGCATTTCGTTTCGATGTCCTGACGGCAGACGCGCACCACCGAAAGTCCGACCACCAATCAGCCGGATGGCTCGCCGGATTCAGTCGGACAGGAAGTCCCTGATGGCCTCGGCACTCCGATAACCCTTGTCGTACATCTCGTTCAACCCCTTCATGGATTTGCTGAGGGTGGTCAGTCCGCACAGACTGTCGGGTGCCAGAATCAGGACCTTGCCATCTCTCTCGGCCTCCTTGGCAAGGGCCACTTCGTCGTTGTAGGTCCTGTATCGCTCCAGGAGTCGTTCCGCGGCCGCCGGGTAGGTCCTGGACAGGATTTTCGCCGGGAGGACGTCCTTCTTCTGTTCGCGCAGGATATCGCGCTGACGGGTCAGGATCAGAACCACCCGTTCGTACCCCTCATCCAAGGCCTTCCTTATCGGTACCGGGTCGGCAATGCCGCCGTCCAGGTAGGGTACTCCCTCGATCATGTAGGCCTTGTTCGCCACCGGTACCGTTGATGAGGCCTTGAGAATGTCGTAGTTGTCCTGTGCCAGGTCGGACTTGTCGAAGTATGTCGTCGATCCGTCAAGTGCGTTGCATGCCACAACGGTCAACCCCGCAGGGTTCTTTCTCAACGCAGGGTAATCCAAGGGGCATTCTCCGTCGTGGGCCGAAAGCGTCCCATAGACGTAGTCCAGATTGACGTAACTTCCCTCCCTGAGGAAGTTGCCGGCACTCGCGTACTTCTTTCGCGAGGAGTAGACCGTATAGAACTTGTAGCATCGCCTGAGTTGACCAGCCTGGAAGGAGGCCAGGTTGGCGCTGCCCGCCGATACCCCGTAGCAGTGGTCGAAGGTTATGCCCTCCTCTATGCAACGGTCGAAGACCCCGGCGCCGAAGATGGAACGGAACCCGCCGCCTACGTCGATGACTGCTGTCCGGTTCGTTCCCATAAGGCACCTCGTTTCGTCGGTTATCCCTCACAGCTTATGCGTGGATGATGGACAAACTCAGGATTTGCAGGTTTCGAGCAGGTGGCGGGAGTACTCGATAATCCGTGGCGATGAATCAGAGTTGGCGATGTGGACCCGGCCCGGCGCTTCGCTCTCGTTCAGCCGCCCGGCCTCGGACAGGAGGTCCCTGAGGTGTCTGGCGGTGCCTTCATTGCCGTCCATCAGGGCCAGGCCCGGTGGACAGAGGCTGGCGATACGCTCCTTGAAGAAGACGAAGTGGGTGCATCCCAGAACGATTGAATCCATGGTGTCCAGGTCGTACCGGTCGAGGTACTTGTGAAGTGTCGCGTCCACAAGGTCATGGTCATCCAGGTGGCCCGACTCGACTATCCGGACCAGGTCCGGACAGGGCTGGGCGAAAATCGTGTGGGTGGCCTTGAACCGGTCCATCAGACGGGAGAATCTGTCTTCCTTGAGAGTCAGGGGAGTGGCGGTCACAATGACCCGCTGGGGGAGGCCGCCGCCCCGCTGGCAGGCCGGTTTCAGTGCCGGCTCCATGCCGATGATGGGAACGGGATAGCGCCGACGCATTTCTTCCACGCAGACGCTGGTGGCGGTGTTGCACGCAATGACCATCGCCTTGACGCCCTGGTCCATGAAGGCATCGCCGATGTCCATGCATCGTTGGGCCACCATCTCGGGAGGTTTGGTCCCGTAAGGGGCGTTCGCCGAGTCGCCGAAGTAGCTGAGTTCCTCGGAAGGCAGGAGGGCATGGATGCTGGCGGTGACGCTCAATCCTCCGAGTCCGGAATCAAAGATTCCGATCGGTGCCCCTGAACCCATCTGACCAGCTCCTTTCCAAGCCGAATGACCAGCCTAGCCTGTCGGTGAAAGGCCGTACCCTACAACCATGAGTATTCCCCGGACTGTTTACAAAATGCATGCAACCGGCAACGATTTTGTGGTCTATGCGGATCCCCAGGGGACCCTGGAACCCAGTGCCGACCAGGTTCGCTGGCTCTGCGACAGGCACTTCGGGGTTGGTGCCGACGGGGTGATTCGTCTGGCCCACCCCCAGGATGTGAGCGACCTGGACCAGGAGGCCATCGAGGGATGCAACCGGTTCGGCTGCCAGTGGTTCATGGATTATCGCAATGCGGACGGGTCACTGGCGCAGATGTGCGGCAACGGGACCAGGGCCATCACCCTCTTCGCCCAGAAGCAGGGGTTGGCTCCGACCATGGATGGATCATCCTTCCTGCTGGGCACCCGGGCCGGGGTCAAGCGTATCGTTTCCCGTGGCGCCGCCTCTGACGTGGACGGGCATGTCTTTACTGTCAACATCGGTGCCTGGACCATGGGTGCCCTCGGCGGGCAGATGGTTGACGGCGGCGCCTTGGGCAAATCGGCTCCGGGAACCCTGGTCGATATGGGCAATCCTCATGTGGTGGTCCTGGCAGGACTGGGCGAGGGGTTTGCCCGGCAGGATTCGGAAGGCACCGGGGTCGATGGGAACGGTGCAGGTGAGCACTCGCTACCGGATGGATTGCCGGGAGCTGTCTCCACTCTCCTGGGCAAGACCGAGCTGCCCGACCTGGACACCTTGGACCTCGGTAGGCAGCCAAATGCCCATCCGGGTCTTGACGAGGGGCAGAACATCGAGTTCCTCAGACTGGAATCCTTGGACCCCCAGACCGGATCGGGGCATGCCTCCATGCGTGTCTATGAACGTGGAGTGGGGGAGACCCTCTCATGCGGGACGGGGCTGAGTGCCAGCGGGGTGGTCCTGCGTGCCCTGACCGGCCTCGACCACTGGGCCATCCGTGTGGGTGGCGGTGTCCTGGATGTTGACGTGGACGACCAGGAAGTCCACCTGACCGGCGAGGCCAGGATGGTTGCGCGGGTATCCCTTGAGGACATCCCCCGGGGTCTGGCCTGATTTGCCGAAGGCCGGCAAGAAAGCGGATTTCCGGTCCTGTCACCCGAAGATGGCCGCCCCCTCCTTGGCCAGGATGATGGTGATCAGGGCCGCCAGCCAGACCAGGTCCACCATAAGATCGAAGTGCAGACGGTAGTAAGCGCGCAGTCCCCTCCCCAGACCGGGCATATGCCCCTGGGGTGAGGGAAGGCCCTGAACGGTTACCGTGGCATGGCTGAAGGCCATGAACTGGATGCTGGTGGAGGCCAGCATGACCAGGCACCATGGGCAGAGGGCCCTGATGACGAACACGGACTGGGTGAAGAGCCAAACGGCATAGGCCAGGGCCAGCAGGGATCCCAACCAGGTCAGGCCGGCCATCCAGGAGGGGAGCCCGACCCCGCTGAGTCCGACCACGGCCAGGGTCAGAAAAACCGCTTCGGCGGCCAACCCCAGGAAGGCGTTGGGAATGGGGAGGGTACCCAGATGAATCAGTTCGGCCTGCCATGACCCGGCCACGGTCGAGCACGAGACCACGGCGTTGATATCGCAACTGAGCCGCCCTTGGGGGTTCCTGGCCAGTTGCAGGGTCTCCGCAGCCAGGATGAGACTTGAAAAGAGGGCCATCAGGGAGGTGACCGCGGCCATCGTGTAGGTCCAGACATGCCCATGGCGCCAGCCTGGTGTGGCTTCGGGGATCTGCTCGTTCATGGCCACCACCTCGTTAGGTCTGAATGGTCCGGAATACGGGGGCGACTCCTACGGGGGAGCGCTCGCTAAGGGCGTTGATACGGAAGCGAGTTTAGGATGGAGGCATGACTCATCAGACCGGGGTGAACCCTGCCTCATCACATGAGAGGGCAGGATGGGACCTGCATTGCCACACGGTGTTCTCCGATGGGACCATGACCCCCGCGGAGATGGTATCCCTGGCCGGGAAACAGGGGGTGGCGGGTCTGGCCATAACCGACCACGATACGAATGCGGGTTGGGCCATGGCCACGGAGGCCGCCGAGAGTGAGGGGATGCCCCTCCTTTTGGGCACCGAGATAACGGCCGAGGACCAGAACGTCTCTGTCCACATGCTGGCCTACCTCTATGATCCCGAGGATATGGTCATCACCAGGCTTTTCGATAGGACCAGACAGGCCAGGCTGGCCAGGACCAGGACCATGGTGGACAGGATCTCCCAGGACTATCCGATTACCTGGCAGGATGTGCTGGATCAGGTCAAGGAAGGGGAGCGGACCACCGTCGGTCGTCCCCACATCGCCGATGCCCTGGTCAGGGCAGGGGTCTATTCCGACCGGAGCAAGGCATTCGCGGGGGTCTGCTCGTCGTCCGGCCCGTATTACCTGCCTACCCCGTCGCCTACCACCCACCAGGTGCTGAAGGCGGTCAAACATGCCGGCGGGGTCGTGGTCATCGCTCATCCGGGTGCCACACAGCGCAATCCTGTCCTACTCAGCGATGTGCAGATCGGGAACCTGGTCAGGGAGGGATTGGACGGCCTGGAGGTACGGCATCGTGACAACTCTCCTCAGGAGCAGGAACGCCTGCTGGCTCTGGCCGAGCGGTGGGACCTGCTGGTGACCGGTGGGTCCGACTGGCACGGCAAGGGTAAGCCCAATGTGCTCGGGGAGAACAGGACCAGCTCTGAGGTGGTCGGCTGCATCATCGACCGGGCATACGGAATCAGGCCGGTAGGATATCCCTCTGTCTGAGGGGCTCCTGCCGGCCTGTCCGTTCTGGTCTGTCGAGTTCTGACTCAGTCGGTGGCGCCACCCAAGGCACCGAACCCTACCGGATGGGTGGTGTCCGATCCGATGACCGCGTATCCCAGGGCATCCTTAGGAACGACGATGTGACGACCCTTGTCGTCCACCAGATCGATCGGCCCGCCTTCCTTCAAGGCCTGGCTGATGTGGGCCGCAACCTCGTCGGCCTTTTCGTCCGTGCTGAAGCTGACCGTGCGTGCCACGTTCCTGATGCCGAATTCAATATCCATGTTTGCCTCCAGGGATGCCGCCTGCCACCGAGTCGAATCGACAGGCAAATGTGCTGATTTCATTATTCGCTGGTCGGGTCGATTACGCCCTAAGCGTCGTCTCCATGCCGGCTGATGATTCCGTCGGTTGTCCTGGTCGGGGCATCGTCCGGACTGGGCTTGCTAGGCATGATGATTGTCTCCGCGCCCGTCAACGGTGGTTCTTCGGCGGCCTTATCTTTTGTGGTCTCGGTTTGTGTCGCCGCATGATGCGAAATGCCGTCCTCGTTCGGGACTGCGGGACCTTCTTCGGATGGTTCCCCTTCGGCAGTTGCGGTTTTCCCATCCGGGACCGGTTCGCTCTTGCTCTTGGTGCTGCTGTCGGCCTCTGTGACGGGGGCGTGGTCGGTTTTGGATTCCTCCTTGGCCTTGGCTGCCTGGTGATTCATGGCGGTCTGTGTTCTGGCCAAATCGGCCATATCGACCTTGTTGATGGCGATGGTCACCGAGCTGTCGTCTGCAGGTTCCTTGGCCTTGGCCTGGTCGTCCTTGGGCTCGACTGTCGGCCTGTTGGGAGCTGCGCTTCCGGTCTTGCCTGATTCCGGTTTAGCGGGGTCGTTCTCGCCACCAAGGAGGTTCCCCACTGTAATCGTCGAAGGGTTGGAACTGGCGGCTGGCCTGGCTGGCTTGTGGTTTTGGCGGGCGTGGCTGAGTTGCTCATGCTCGCTGAGCTGCTGGGCCAGGCGTTCCGACCTGTGCCTTGAACTGGATGATTCGCTCGTTGTCGGCCCGGTCAAGGGCGGTGATGAATTCGCCGACCTGCTCCATCTGCAGCCAGAGGTTTGCGCGGAGCATGATTAGATCGTCCAGACGGGAGCCCACCATCCTGCCGTAGGCAGCGATGACCGCATTGCGGCGGGACCCGTCCAGCTTGGAGAATATCCATGCCAGATCGCGGGCCGGGTCATTGACCTGCATGTCCTGCCATCCGTAAATGGAGCTCAGTCCGGAATTCGAATACAGGAGGTCTCCATCCGTGAATCCGCCATGTACCGTGCAGGTATCGAAAGACCAGAGCCCGTCGGTTTCTGCAATCGAAGCCCAGCTGTTGGTGATTTCCTCGGGAACGTGACCGTCCTTGCGCAGGCGGGTGATCCAGCCCTTGAGCTGGGAGGATATCTGGCTCGTGGTGAAGGCCGGGTAGCCGTGTTCCCCGAGGAACTCGGGTCGTATACGGTGTATGGCCCCTATGGCCGTGCCTGCGGCCGTGCACTCGTTGATTGTCAATAGATGGAGGGGGCGAATTCTGCCCGGGCTGTGTTTCAGGACGGTCACACTGACCTTTCCTGTAGGACTGGTTTCGCTCAGTCCCGGTTCATAGGCCAGGACCCGCTCAACCCGGAAGCCCATTGCGGCGACTTCCTTGGCGTCTTCCAGGGCCCGTGCGGCCTTGACCCGGGCTGCCATGCGTTTCTTACCGGCCTCCTGGTCGGTTGCCCACACATCGTAGGTGTTCCCGGTGGAATCCTGGACCACTGCACAACTGATTCCCTCGGCCCGGTCCCTATGGCTGATCTGATCGCAATCCCTGGCGCCTGTCACCGGCACATCAGGCATGGCGGCGGAGGCCAGTGCGGCCAAGGTCAGCTTCGTTTTTTCACTCACACTCTCAGGATAATACAAGCGTATGGCTTTGCGGGTGGCCTGGTACGTCGAAGAGGCTCTGCGTGGCACCTTCGACCACATGACCACTCCAGTGCGGATTCGACAGGACGGTTTGGCACAATGGGGGTGTGCATGAAGATCAGGAGAAGCTCCTAGGGGGGCTGGACCGGTTCCAGAGGGAGGCGGTCACCAGTTTGGACGGGCCGGTCAGAATCATAGCCGGGGCGGGTGCCGGAAAGACCCGAACCATCACCCACCGGATTGCTTATGCCTGTGCCCAGGGTAGTTGGGACCCGTCGAAGACCATGGCCGTCACCTTTTCCGTCAAGGCTGCTGCCGAGATGCGGTCCAGACTCACCGCCCTCGGTGTGCCGGAATCGGTCAAGGCCGCCACATTCCACTCGGCGGCCTTCCAGCAGCTCCGTCAGGTCTGGCCTCAGGTCAGCTCCTCATATCCACCCACCCTGATTCAGGATCTCCGCCCCCTGGTCAAGGCCGCCTATAAGCGGGTCTGTGGTCAGGAGGAGGCCGATCCGGGCCAGGTCCGCGATTTGGAGGCGGAGATCAACTGGGCCAAGGTGGGCTTGATTGCCCCCAAGGAGTATGTCCGGGTTTGCGCAGCCACACACCGCACTCCGCCGGCGGGTCTCGACCCCGATAGGATGGCCGACCTCTACGAGGCCTTCGAATATGACAAGTCCGCCCATAATCAAATGGACTTCAACGACATCCTTCTCCTGGTCTGTCACATCCTGGAGGAGGAGCCGGAGGCGGCAGCCGTCATCCGGTCGCGCATTCGCTGGATGACGGTCGACGAGTACCAGGATGTGTCACCCCTGCAGCACCGCCTACTGAGGCTATGGTTGGATGACCGCGACAATCTCTGCGTCGTGGGAGACCCCGCCCAGACCATTTATTCCTTTGCCGGGGCAACCTCTTACTACCTGTTGGATTTCCCCGAGGAGTACCCGTCGATGAAAGCCGACCTGCAGCTCAACACGGACTACCGGTCCACCCCCCAGGTGGTCAACTATGCCAATAGGGTCCTTTCCAAGTCCCCCAATCGTGGCGACTACCTGAAACTGAAATCGAACAGGGAGGCCGGCAAGCGCATTGGAACCACCCGGTATCAGGATGATGTCGAGGAAGCCCATGGGGTGGCGAAGCGTATAGAGCGGCTCATCCATGGTGGAGCCGATCCAGGGCAGTGCGCAGTGCTTACCAGAATCAACGCCCAGCAGCCGGTTATATGTGCAGCCCTGCATGAACGGGGCATTCCATACCGCCTACGGACCGACTCGGGCTGGCTGGACCAGAGTGTATCCGAGGTGACGGCTGTCCAGAGCAGTGAGAAGACGATAGAGGATCTTCAGCAGGCCAGGGCGCGTGGTCAGGTCACCGTTTCCACCATTCACGCCGCCAAGGGACTGGAATTCGGCCATGTCTTCCTGGTTGGCTGTTCCGAGGGGCTTCTTCCCTTCGGTTCGCCGAGGGAGGGGGAGGACCTGGAAGAAGAACGCAGGCTCATGTATGTGGCGGTGACCAGGGCCGAGGACACCCTCCATCTCTCGTTCGCCGAGAAGAAGGATCCTGCCTCGTTCGCCAGACGTACCCCCAGTCGCTTCGTGCAGGGGTAAGCCCCCTCTCCAGACGGCGTGCAATATGAGGAACGGTCATCCTTTGTGAAAACCGCATGCACCCTTGTGGGGGGAGCATGATTGCGGTTTATGGCGTTGGAGTGATGGGCGCGATTAGTCCCTGTTACTGATTGTTCTCGTCGGGATTCCCATCAGCGGATTCGTTTTCCCCATCTGGGTCGCCCGTATCGCCCTGGCCTTTGTTCGCCTGACTGTCGGGCCGCTCGGGGGAGTCGGTTCCCTGTGCCTTCTTATCGGCATCCAAGAGTTTGGCCAGTTCGGCGTCCCAGTCGACCGAATCAGGGTTGGCGGCCCCCTCATCGGTGTGATTGGTTTCACCCTGGGTGGGTTCCGCCTGGTTCCCGGTATCAACACTGGCCTTTGCCTGCTCCTCGGGCAGGGTTGGGAGGAGGTCGGGGTGGGACCATTTGGCGTCGCGTTGTTCGAAACCAAGCCTTGCGGTGTCACCCTCCCAAAGCTCAGCCGCCTCGCGCAGGCGCTTGGGGTGGAGTCTGAGACCAAGCAGGGATTCAAAGGTCTGCTCGGCGGGGCCGCCCACGGCTCGCTCCCTCCTGGTCATCTCGCGAAGCTGTTCCAGATGCGGAATATGCGCCATGCCGGCGTTCCAGACCACGCAGTCCACCCAACCATCGGCCTGAGCCAGAAGAATCTCCAGACTGCGCAGGGCCTCTTTCTGCTCGGGGGTGTCCTCGATGCCGACATTGCTCAGGTTGATGGCGCCAGCGATGGACTCGGGATTGATCTCGGTGGCCTCGCGGAGCTGCTCTTCCATGGCGTCCAGATCGATGGAGACTCCGCGTGCGTACTTGCCTATCAGGGCCTCGAAGCGTGGCATCAGCCAGGGGACGGACGCGAAGAGGCGGGCATGGGCGGCCTCCTGGAGGGCCAGATAGCTCATAACCTCATCCAAATCCAGGTCAAGGGATGAGGCATAGGACTTGATGTTCTGCGGAATCAGGGCTCCTGCAGGGTTTTTCAGGAGGGCGACCCCCTGGTCGAACCCGCCGCGGACCTCTTCGGAGAGTTCTCCGGCTGCCCGCCCGAGCTGTATGGCAAAGGAGGTGTTGCCCAGGAGTTTCATAAGGGTGGCCGGGTCCTTGAGGTTGTCGGGCAGGGGGATGGGGACCGGCCCGGCAAACATGCCGGAGATCTCGCCTTCTGGGAATCCCCCCAGCCGTTCGCTCAGTACTGAGGTCAGGGCATTGCTGACGGCCTGTGCCACAGGGGATGCGAACTGGATCCAGGAGTCGATGCTGCCCTCAATCCAACCGGAGCGGGTCAGGGCTTCGGCGTGGCCGGGAGCCGGGTCGAAAGCACAGACGGAATCCAACCAGAGGTTGGCCTCACTCATGATCCTGGTCACCCGGTCGCCATCCTCGGCGGTCACCGTGGTGTCGGACTGGTCGGCGGCTGCACGCCCCAAGGCTATGGACTTTGCCAGATTGACGTTGATGGGGCCTTCCTGGGCCTGACTCTGCATGTCGGCAGGTGTGTTGAGTCCACCTGCCGTGAAGGCCTGGATCAGGGCCTTCACCTCGTCGGGCTTGGGCAGCTGCGAGGGGTCCTGATTGGCGATCTGGGAACGGACGGACTCCGGCAGTTGCGAGAATTGCTTCCAGGCCAGCTCGCCCTGGAAGGGGCCAAAGCAGTCAATCAGCCATTGGTGGATTGCATTCTCGTCCATAAGGTCGTTCCAGTCCTCGCAAATAGGGTGACGGTGCTGAAAGTGCACCGCATGAGCAGTGTATCGTCTCTTTCACCCATAATATTGGAGCTATGACACATACGCATGGGAAAGCGGGAATCTCCGCCACAGGCGCACCCGAACAGATGCCTGAGGCCGCCGCGGGCCACGTGTTGACCAGGCGCGGCATGGCTGGTGGACTCCTGGTCATCCTCTCCCTGGTCATCCTCTTCCTGCCCAGTCCTTATGTAATCGAGACCCCAGGGCCCACCCAGGACGTTCTTGGCAGGAGCGGATCCACCGAGGTCGTCTCCGTAAAGGGAGGCCAGACCTACACCGGTTCCGGCAAGCTCCTCCTGACCACCATCAACGCCGGCGGCCTACCCGGCTCGATGGTCACGAATATGGAGGCCCTGCTGGGATGGGCCAACCCCAAAGCCATGGTCGTGCCCAGGGAAGCCATAATTCCCGAGGGAATGACCGCCGACGAATACCGCAAGCAGGAGGTCAGCGACATGAGCGGGTCCCAGGATGCGGCTGCCAAGGCGGCCATCTCCTTCCTTCAGGCCAAGGGATACCAGACCGACGGCATCGAGATCACCATGCATGTGGACGATATAGGGGGCCCCTCCGCCGGCATGATGTATGCCCTGGGAGCCATCGACAAACTGACCCCCGAGGATGAGACGGGCGGCAGGACCATCGCCGGCACAGGGACCATTGACGAAAAAGGTGCCGTCGGGGCGATAGGGGGCATCAATCTGAAACTGATGGGTGCCAAACGTGATGGGGCTACCTGGTTCCTGGCTCCCAAGGCCAACTGCAGTCAGGTGGCGGGCCATGTGCCCGACGGTCTGCGGGATGTCCAGGTGGAAACCCTGGACCAGGCATACGAGGCCGTTGTGGAAATAGGCCACAGCAGGGGGGAGGACCTGCCTCGCTGCACCGTCGATTCGAGTTCCCCAAGCAAGTAGGATGCCCCGCGTTCGAGTCCAGGCGCATCCGGAAACACTGGGCCACAATTGGTGAATTCCAGCAGTCTTGTTATGCTGACAACGTGGCTGAGACTACAACCTATACAGCGGAAGAGTTCGGTTTCCATACTGGCGATATCGTCCAGGAATGGATGTGGGATGACGATGTCGATGATGGCATCAGGACTCAAATCGAAGACCTGACCGGTGAAGAGCTGGTCGATGAGGATTACGATGCGGCCGTGGATGGCGTGATCATCTGGTGGCGCGATGGCGATTCCGAGGATGACCTGGCGGATACCATCGTCGACGCCTCGGCCATGATCAATCCCGGTGCCCCCTTCTGGGTGCTGACCCCCAAGCCGGGGCGTGATGGTGCTCCCGGTCCCAGCACCGTTTCCAATGCCGCCAAGACTGCAGGAATGAACGCCCTTATGCCCACCACCGTGAGCAAGGATTGGAACGCCACCCAACTGCGTGCCTTCGGAAAAGGCAAGTAAACACTCCTCCAGGTCCCCTGTTTTTCCATCCCCCGGTTTTACGGCCGGGGGATTTTTAATCTCTCCTCCCGGGTTGGGCGGATGCCGATCTGCTCATCGGATCGAACCGGTTGTTGCAGCCTTGGTTGTGGCGGAATGTTGATATTCCGACAGGAGCGACCTGGATCGCAGGTCGAGCAGGTTGGCACCCAGAGCCAACAGTAGTATGACCAGCCCGGTCAGGAATATCCAGTGCAGACCGTCGAAGACGATGGATCTGGCCGGGGCCAGCAGTGCCGGAGGAATCTGGTTGGCCGTGGCCGGGTTGATCATCCTGTCCATCATCTCGGCGGTGAGGCCGGGATGATCGGGGACCCTGTCGGCAATGACCGTGTTCATGACGATTCCGAAAATCGAGACCATCAGCGTCTGCCCTAGGGAACGCGCCAGGGTATTGAAACTGGTGGAGGCACCCACATCACTGGCCGGTACCACGCTCTGGGCGGTGATTGTCGAAGTGGTGATGGCCAAGCCGAAACCGAACCCCACGATGGCCGATATGACCAGGAACGCCCAATAGGGGGTTGCCATGGGAAGGAAAACGTAACATACGCACGCGGTCAGGATGAAGGCAAGGGCGATGTTGGTGGCCCGATGCGGCGGGTGGTGCATGGTCAAGGGCCCGGCCAGGTAGGCGCCCAGAAGCCAGAGGATGGAGGAGGGGGTCACGACAAAGCCGCCCATGGAAGGGTTGAGTCCCATGACGGACTGCATCCAAATCGGCATATAGGTGTCGAAGCACATCAGGAACCCGGCAATCAGAAGCATGCAGACGTTCTGGATGACGAAGGTCCGGTTGCGGAAGAGCCTCAGGGGAAGAATGGGGTCTGCCTGGTGGTTCTCAAGACGCAGGAGGACAAGAAAGATGACCACAGCGGCAAGGCCCAGGAGGGCCGGAGTCAGGATGCCCTGGTGGGAGCCCAGACTCTGCAGGCCCAACATGAGGCAGATCAGCCCCAGACTGAGCAGCCCGATTCCCTTGTAATCGACTGGTGCCCGTCTGGACTCCATACGCTCGCTGAGGAAGGCCTGTATCAGGAGTATGACGATCAGGCCGATGGGGACGTTGATGGCGAAGACCCAGTGCCAGCTGAGGTGCTGGACGATGAATCCGCCCAGGAGTGGGGCGATGATGGAGGCGATGCCCCAGGCGGATCCGTTCAGTCCGATCATCCCGGCCCGCTTGCTCAGGGGGTATATGTCAGCCAGGACCGTATAAGTCAGGGGTTGGATGGCGCCGGCGCCAAGGCCTTGAAGGAGCCTGGCGTCGATGAGCTGGGGCATGGACTGGGAGAGTGCGCAGAGGCTGGACCCGACCACAAAAATCAGGAGTCCGATGGTCAGGAGGGGTTTACGGCCGTACCTGTCGGAGAGTTTCCCATAGATGGGGGTGGTGACGGCACACATGAGAAGATATATGGAGTAGACCCAGTTCATGATCGATAGACCGTGCAGGTCGGAGATGATCGTCGGCATGGCCGTGGATACGATGGTCCCCTCGATTGCGGTCATGAAGGTGGCGATGAAGACCGCCACCGTGACCAGAGTCACATTGGTTTTCCTGACTGTCCCTTTTGCCGACATCTGCATCCTCGATTCGGACGGATGGACGAGGTTCGCCCCATTGATGAAACTCCCAGCGGATTATAACCACCATATCGGCCCTGTCACCGGCGGGACACTCTGCTATCATATTGCTCGGTCCCGTAGCTCAGTTGGTTAGAGCGCCACCTTTACACGGTGGATGTCCCCGGTTCGAGTCCGAGCGGGACCACTCCCTCTGCAATGACCAGTCCCCACCGAGTCTGAACTCTCAAGTAGAATCGTCTGCATTACCATCAAGATGGGTAGGCATGACTCCCATCGGCAAGAAAGGTCAGGAGGTCGATGTCCTGATGTCAGCAAAGCCTGATTCCGGCAGGAACGAAGCCACCATAGCGCGTGTGGGGAAGCGTAAGTTCGGCTATAACACCGTTCAGGTCGATGAGTTCCTGGACAGGGCCCACACTCTCTATGAGAGCGAGGATCCGAGCCTGACGCAGGACCAGATCGCCAACGCCTCCTTTGAGTTGCGCAAGGGCGGGTACACCATCGCCCAGGTGGATGCCGCCTTGGCCCGTCTGGAACGCGCCATCTCTGACAGGAGTGTAGCCAGGGAGATCAACCAGTCCGGCATGGAGGCCTGGAGCGCGCGGGTGGTACGTCAGTACCGGGCCCTGAAGAGGCATGCGAACCGGGACGGTGGCGACATCTTCGACAGGGGCCTTTCCGGCAAGCCCTCCTACGACTGCAAACAGGTGGATCGTCTGGTCTTCCGGGTTCTGGACCGCATTGCCGACGACCTGCATCTGCGGGATGCCAAGCGTGCCGATGGCAAGAAGTCCGTCGACATCACCTCGGACCGTATCTCCAACGTGATTTTCACCCAGCGCAAGGGCAAGCACGGCTATGACGAGCGCCAGGTGGACTACTTCCTTTCCAAGGCCGTGGAACTCCTGCAGCAGATGGAGTCGGTCGCCCGGTTGGGGCTTGATGCACAGGTCCATGTCGGAACCCGTCCGAATGCCGGATCAGGCGGTAATCGGTCGAAGGAGGGTCCGTCCGCTGGAACTGCTGGCGAGGATGGGTCCATTAAGCCCCTGATTGGTCAGCAACAGGCTCCTGCCTGGCAGGCCGGGCAGCCCACAGGATCTGCCGATGCTGCTCGTCAGGGATTTGCCGAGGCGCCCGCTGTGCAACCGGCCGAAACCGGATCGACTGATTTCGCCCAGCTGCATCAGGCGGAGCAGGCCATTTTTGACTCTCCTCAGCCGACGGCTCCCGCGGTTCCTGCCTCGGGTACCATTCCGTCCGGCACTCCTGAGGTTTCGGCGGCCAGTCAGATGAACGGCTCCCTGGGGGCCTTGGCCAGGTCCGTGGGGCAGAACCGGGACCAGGCAGGGACCGATACGGGTGCAAGCGGTGCTCAGGCCGGTCAGCCTGCCTCGTTCGCGTCGCCTTCCCAGCCTGTGAGGTCCGCTGATTCGGCACAATCCTCCCCGTCGGTACCATCTTCACCGGTACAGCCCTCGCGATCTGACCGTGTCCCGTCCTCTCAGCCGGTTCAGCCAGTATCCGACCAACCGAGCTCGGCCCCTGCCTCGGGTCATGACTGGTCGACGCAACCCGCTTTTACGGCCCCTTCGACAAGGCCTGGCGCGGGGTCCTCCTTCAGTTCCCCGGTCGGGGTCAGCGGGCCCCTGTCCGCACAGCCCGAGCCCCAGGCCCCCAGTGCCTGGAGCCGTCCTCAGGAGGAGTCCGTGCAACCTGATGCGGCTCCGTCGGTCTCGGACGAGCCAAGCTGGGCCCGTCCCGTGTCCGAGGATTCCATCAGCAAGGCCCCGGTCAGACAGGCTGCGCAGGATGCCGATTCCTACCTGAACTCCCTGGTGAATACCGACCTGCCCAAGATGGACATGGATTTTGATATTCCCGATATCTCCTTCCCGGCCTTTGAGGCCGATGGGCAGCAGGGCGAGGAGACGAAGGGTTCCCAGGCGTAGCGCAGAGTCCGTCGGGCAGACCCGACGAGACGGACTTCAGGGCCTGAAAGTTACGGTCCGAGCGGACCGTGGAAAGTGTGCAGGAATGATAAGCGGTCATGATAAGGCCGACGCAGGTACCGAGGCCGGTCAGGCCAGGACCCTGGAGGACTGGACTGGTAAAGGAGACGGGAACTGGTCCAAGAGTCTGGTGATCCTGGGTTCGACCGGCTCCATCGGCACCCAGGCCCTTGATGTGGTTGGTCGCCATCCCGAGCACTTCCGGGTGGTGGGCTTGGCGGCTGGCGGCGGTCATACGGATCTTCTGGCCCGGCAGGCCGCCCGGTTCGGTGTCGAGAAGGTTGCCCTGGCGGACCCCTCCAAGGTTGAAGAACTCCGCCAGGCCCTGTCCCAGGCCGGCGCCGGTCAGGTTCATGTTGAAGCAGGCATGGATGCGGTCGTCGCCCTGGCAGGGTCGGGGGCTGATCTGGTGCTGAACGGCATCACCGGGTCGATAGGGCTTCGGCCCTCCATCGCCGCCCTTCAGGCCGGATCCCAGTTGGCCTTGGCCAACAAGGAATCAGTCGTGGCCGGTGGGCATCTCCTCTTTGATGCCCAGGTCCGTCCGGGGCAGATCAATCCCGTGGATTCCGAACACTCGGCAATCTGGCAGTCCCTGCGCTCAGGTCGTCACGGGGAGGTGGCGAGGCTGGTCGTCACGGCCTCCGGAGGTCCTTTCAGGGGCTGGACCAGGAGTCGGATGGAAGGAATCACCCCTGAGCAGGCCCTGAACCACCCCACCTGGGACATGGGCCCTGTGGTGACCATCAACTCCTCCACCATGGTCAACAAGGGGCTGGAGGTTATCGAGGCCGCCAGGCTCTTCAGAATCCCGCAGGATCGGATATCCGTGACTGTCCACCCGCAGTCCCTGGTCCACTCCATGGTTGAATTCCGTGATGGAGCCACAATCTGCCAGGCTTCGCCCCCCGATATGCGTCTTCCCATAGCTCTGGGGCTTTCGGCCCCGGAACGTTTGGGTGATGTATCGGTCCCCTGCGACTGGACCCAGGCTGCACAGTGGACCTTCGAGCCACTGGATGACAGGGTCTTCCCGGCCGTGAGCCTGGCTCGGCGTGCCTTGGATTCCTCGGAGGGGATGACGGCTGTGTTCAATGCAGCCAATGAACAGGCTGTCCGGGCCTTCCTGGATCGTCGCCTTCCGTACCTGGGTATCGTCGATACGGTGGAGCGTGTCATGGACCAGATGGCCGATTCCCATCTGTCACGAACTTTCACATCCGTGGAGGTAATGGAGCAAGTCGAGCAGGAAGCTCGTCGGCGTGCGGATGCTTTGATAGAGATTACTGCGTGACTAGTGATGAGATGTTTGATTCCGGGCGATCCGCGGACAGTGGCCGGCCGGACCAGGTGAAGAAGGAAGCGGGATTCCGGAAGACCGGTGACCAGGCCATCAGCGAGACCCCCCTCCATTCCAGGCGCAAGTCCAGAAGAATCATGGTCGGGTCCGTTCCGGTGGGCGGCGGTGCCCCCATTTCCGTCCAGTCCATGACCAACACGGTAACGGCCGATATCAATGCCACCCTTCAGCAGATCGCCGAGCTGGCGGCGGCTGGTTGTGACATCGTCCGCGTGGCGGTGCCCAGCCAGGACGATGCGGATGCCCTGCCGATCATCACCAAGAAGTCGCCCATTCCGGTCATCGCCGACATCCACTTCCAGAGCAGGTATGTGTTCCAGGCCATCGACGCAGGCTGCGCTGCGGTCAGGGTCAACCCAGGCAATATCCGCAAGTTCGACCAGGTGGGTCCTGATATCTGCAAGGCGGCGACCGAGGCGGGCATCTCCCTGAGGATCGGTGTCAACGCCGGCAGTCTGGATAAGGACATCTATGCCAAGTACGGTGGCCCCACGCCCGAGGCCCTGGTCGAGTCGGCCATGAAAGAGGCCCGCATGTTCGAGGATGTGGGCTTCCATGACTTCAAGATATCCGTCAAGCACCACGACCCGATCACCATGGTCCAGACCTACCGGCTCCTGGCTTCCAAGGGTGACTGGCCCCTCCATCTGGGCGTGACCGAGGCGGGTCCGGCCTGGCAGGGGACCATCAAGTCCTGCCTCGCATTCGGAGCCCTTCTGTCCGAGGGGATCGGCGATACGATCAGGGTCTCCCTATCGGCTCCGCCGGTCGAGGAGGTCAAGGTGGGCTGCAAGATCCTGGAGTATCTGGGACTGCGCCAGCGCCACTTCGACATCATCTCCTGCCCCAGTTGCGGACGGGCCCAGGTGGACGTGATCCAGCTTGCCAGGGAGGTTACCGAGGGGCTCAAGGACATCACGGCACCGATCAGGGTGGCCGTCATGGGATGCATCGTCAACGGACCCGGGGAGGCCAGGGAGGCCGACCTGGGAGTCGCGTCCGGTAACGGCAAGGGCCAGATCATCATCAAGGGCAAGGTGGTACAGACCGTTCCCGAGGATCAGATAGTCCCCACCCTTTTGGAGCGGGCCCGGGCCATTGCGGCTGATATGGAGGCCAAGGCAGCGGCCGAGGGGGAGACCATATCGGACATGGGCCCCACGGTGGTTCCTGTGACGGGCACGGCCAGCTGATTCCGGGTCGGTCAATCCCGGTCAACGGCTACAATGACCAACGTGTCGCAAGAGGATGAACAGCAGCCGGACCAGGTGGGCAGGTGGAGCAGGGTAAGACGGCTCATGACCAGTCTGCCCATCTTCGTGATTCTGATGGGAATCCTGGTATCGGTGTCCCATCTGACCGCAGTGCCTTGGAAATACGATCCGGTGGACCAGAACTTCCCCACCCTCACCCCCGACACTTCAGTCACCTTCGACAACCCGGACGGTATCCATCTTGACAAGATGGGGGACTACCGGGTCAAAGCCCACCATGAGACTGTAACGGCCGTTCGTGAGGGGACCGATGAGCGCCAGGAGATCAGGGTGCAGATCCGTGAACCCCTGGGAGTGCAGGGGGAACGCCCGGGTGTGGTCTTCATGCATGGGGCGGGATACGGAACCTGCGACAACTCCTTTGGTGATGTGGCGGAGACCCTGGCCTCGGCAGGCTTCGTGACGGCCGTCCTCGACAAGCCGGTCTGGTCGACCACCGATGCCAACAGGGACTATCCGGCATCCGCCAGGGCCTATGATCAGGTCATCAATCTCCTGCGTGCCAAGCAGAATGTGGATCCCGCCAGGGTGGGTATCTATGCGACCAGCGAGAGCACCTGGATATCATCCTTCCTGCTGAGCATGGATAAGGATGTCGCCTTCCAGATTCTTCTCAGCCCCATGGTCTACTCGCCCCGTCACGCCGTCGGGTTCTTCGTTGCCCAGGATTTCGCCATCGCCGGTGCCAACCAGGGCTACCAGTCGGTGGTTCGTCGTCTCTTCAGCACCGACGCTTCCCTTTTCAACATCAACAGCCTGGACATCGATCCGACTGACGAGAACACCTACGCCATACCGACCCTCCTGGCCTACGGGGCCAAGGATGTGATGACCGCCCAGGTTGAGGGGGTCCAAAGAGTGTTGGCCGAAGCCCATGCCGCCGGGAACGAGAACGTGACCGTCCGTTCATACGCCGTATCCAACCACGTGCTGAGGCTGGGGGACGAAGCCAACACCGGCACTCCCTTGGCTGATCACTACCAGGAAGACATGACCAACTGGGCCGTGGGGCAGGCCAATGGACTCAGACAGACCAGTCCCAGCGCGGGAGGGGCGACCATCCACCAGTCCATCGCCGTTCCGACCGACCTGCGCGGTAGGCCGGTCCTGACCATCTACATGCTGGCCCTCCACATTCTGACCTTCCTGCTCCTGCTGATCTCCCTGGTGCTGGCCCTGGTGGCCGGTGGGGTGAAGATTCATCATCTGATTCGGCATAAGGGCCCTGCTCTGGGCTTCTCGCACGGGTTCGGGGGTTCCCTGGCCACCGTCACCGGAACCACCCTGGCCTCGTTGGTGCTCTTTGCGGCCGGGCTCGGACAGGTCATCATGGCCGTGGTCAAACTGGGTTGGGGCGGGGTGCCCGACCCTGCCGGTGTCAGTTATTGGAGTTGGCCGGTCATTCAGGTGGTCTGTGCCTTGGTGATTTGGGCCTGGTCACGGATTTTCACCAGAATGGCCGAAGTGGCCTCATTCAAGGGGGTCTCCCAGATTCCCTCCCAGCTCAAGGCGCACCGGGCCGGTGGCCCCACCGTGGCCCAGCAGATGCACTCCAACGATCCTCAGCCGGTGGTGGCCTCGACCAGACTGGGGCTGGCCCTCTTCATCGTCACCACCCTGGCCATGTTCGGGGTCCTGTTGATTTTCGCCTTCTGGGGTCTTTTCATCTACTACTGATTCGGTCAAGGAGCATACATGGCCATCTATCGTGACGAAGGTCTGGTACTCAAAACGACCAAACTGGGCGAAGCTGACCGGATCATCACGATACTGACCCGGGAGCATGGCAAGATCAGGGCCGTGGCCAAGGGCGTCAGGCGTACCAAGTCCCGGTTCGGTTCCCGCCTTGAGCCCTTTATGCGGGTCGACCTCCTCATTGCGCAGGGGAGAAACCTGGATATCGTCTCCCAGGCCTCATCCCTGGCCACCTATGCGGATTCCATCAGCGCCGATTATGATCTCTATACCAACGGTGGTGTGATTCTGGAGACCGCCGACAAGCTCATCGCCGGTGAGGACCAGCCCGCCTCGGATCAGTACGGCCTCCTGCTGGCTGCCCTGGCCGCCCTGGCCGGGCATAGGCACGATCCACGGGCAATCTCCGCCTCCTATCTGATGCGTGCCCTGGCCCTGGCAGGTTGGCGACCCCGCCTTGACTCCTGCCTGGTCTGCGGGCGTACCGATGACCTGACCTACTGCTCCGTCTCCGGTGGCGGGGCCATGTGCAGTGCAGACCGGACGACCGATGCCATACGCGTGGATCCGGTCACCCTGAACCAATTCAAGGCCTTGAGCCGAGGGGACTGGCGGTCTTTGGGCACTGACCCCCTGACCCCCCTCTGCGACCAGCTTGTTGAGAAATGGGGCGAATATTACCTGGAACGCCCCATCCACTCCCTGCGCCTATTAGATTCATGACCATGAGTTTTGACCAGGTTGACTACACATCCCTGGATATGCCCCGGGCGCCCTTCTCGGATCCGGACCGCATTCCCCGCTTTCCCAGTAAGTCCGTACCCCGGCACGTGGGTGTCATCATGGACGGGAACGGGCGTTGGGCCAAGCAAAGGGGAATGGAACGCACCCAGGGGCACCGTGCCGCCGAGCCTGTGGTGTTCGACACCATTGCCGGGGCCATCGAAGCGGGTGTGCGGTACCTGAGCCTCTACACCTTTTCAACCGAGAACTGGAAGCGGTCGCCCTCGGAGGTCCGCTTCCTGATGGGGTTCTCCCGTGACATCATCCACCGCCGAGTGGAGCAGATGGATGAGTGGGGGGTCAGGGTCCGCTGGTCGGGACGCAAGCCACGGCTTTGGAAGTCCGTCATTGACGAGCTCGAGGTGGCCATGGACAGGACCCGGCACAACAAGGTCATCGACGTGGTTTTCTGCATCAACTACGGGGGCCGTGCCGAGTTGGCCGATGCGGCCACCGCCATTGCCCAGGAGGTTGCCCAGGGCAGAATCACCGGCTCCCGGGTTACCGAGAAGATGATTGCCGAGCACCTCTACAATCCCGATATTCCTGACTGCGATCTGGTGGTCAGGACCTCGGGGGAGTACCGGACCAGTAACTTCCTGCCCTGGGAGGCGGCGTATGCTGAATTGGTTTTCGCCGAGGAGCTCTTCCCGGACTGCGGGCGGGATGTTCTGTGGAGAGCCATCGACCAGTACGTTCGCCGGGACCGCCGTTTTGGGGGAGCCGAGTAGGGGGGGGGGCTGGCGTGTGCCTGTTTGACGCAAGATGGAGATTCCGGTTCCCGGTGGCGTCTGTGCGAAAACAACGACCCTGGTGCGGTCACATGACTGCACCAGGGTCGAAGTGTATCCAGTAGAGGCTTACTTGTCTGGGGTCTCCCAAATCGTGTCAAGGGCGGAGACGGTCAGGGAGGAGATGTGCGCCTGCCCTTCTCCCGACTCACTGAAGAGCTTGATGGCGCGCGGCCCATCGGAGGGGAAACTGTAGGAGCTCATGGCTTCCAACCCGTCGTTCACGTACACTTCGACGGACCCCTGGTCCAGTATGATGCGCAGCTTGACCTGGTCGGTGTGGCCATCGAGTGGGGCGGTCCTGTAGCCCCGGTCTCCGTATGTGTTGCTGTGGCGGTCCAGGACGATACGCCCTAGCTGGTCGTCGTAGCAGACCATGGTATGGCCTCCGTCTTGGGTGGCGTGGACCTCCAGACCCACCCGTTCGGCCTGGTTCCGGTCCAGATCGATGGTCATCTCGATGTCTGCGGTGCGGGCATCTTCGACCAGGGTCCTGGTCTCGTTGACGTCCAGGTCGATCGGTCCCAGATCGCGGGTGTCCTTGCGGAGGCGGGAGAACTCGGCCACGGGTCTGGTGCGCAGGTGATCGCCGGCAAGGGTTACCTCCCGGGGAAGGGTGAACTGGCCGCACCACCCGTCGTCCTGCATGGGGATGGGCTCGGTGAAGGGACTCATCCATCCGAAGACCAGACGTCTTCCGTCGGGGGCTTCCATGGTCTGCGGCGCATAGTAATTCTGCCCCAGGTCCCATAGATGGAAGTCGCTCTCCTGGTGGAAATCGCCCCCGGGTTGCCAGGTGCCGATGACGTATCCGGCGTTGTTATGGTTGCGCTGGTTGAACCCATGGGGTTTGGTGCCCATGGCCGAATAGCAGATGACCCACTTGTCCTCGACGGGGAACATGTCCGGGCACTCCAGCATGAAGACATCAGGATCGGGGTGACGGTAGATCACCCGGTCGAAGCTCCAGTGCTCCATGTCCTGGGAGGTGTACATCCAGATCTCTCCGCGCTTTTCGACGTTGCTGACCCCGAAGACCATATACCAGCGATTGCCCTGCTTCCAGACCTTGGGGTCGCGGAAATGAAGGATGCGGTCATCCGGGCATGGCACAACCACGCCCTTCTTCTCGAAGTGGATTCCATCATCGGAAACGGCCATGCACTGTTCCTGGAAGTTGCCCTGGTCCTCGTTCACCCCGTTACGCCAGCGATGGCCCGTGTAGTAGATGACCATCCTGCCGTCATCGGCCAGGACCGCGGATCCGGAGAAGACCCCGTCCTTCTCGGCTTCGAGGGAGGGTGCCATGGCCAGGGGCTCGCGCCGCCAGGTCACCAGGTCCTCGCTGGATACGTGGCCCCAGTGCATGAGTCCCCACTTGGTTCCATAGGGGTAGAGCTGGTAGTAGGCCTGGTAGCGGCCCTTGAAGAAGATCAGACCGTTCGGGTCGTTGATCCAGCCCGCCTTGGACGCGATGTGGCAAAGTGGGTACCAGCGATCATTGCGATGCTGGAAGAGTTCGTCGATGCCGGCCTGGGCCTTTTCCAACTGGGCGGTCATGTCGGTTTGTTCGTTTGCGTTTTGGTTCATCCTTGAGCCTTTCCGATTCGCCCCGCGGCCAAGAGGTCACGGGGCGAACCATACCTATGATTGGTGCTTCTTGTTTACTCAGGCCTCGACGACCTTGACTTTCTGTGAATCCCTGATGAAGGGGTCACCATCCACCTGCTGGTCGTCCTTCTTCAGGACGAAGAATCCATAGATGAGTGCAACGAGGACCACAATGGAAATCGTGTAGAAGGTGGTCCGATCCCCGGCCCTGTCGTGGAGCATTCCCAGTGGTGTGGACAGTACGACCTGACCCACCTGGGAGGCGATCTGGAAGCCCACCATGTAGAGGGTGGCCGAGAGCTTGGGGTTGAAGTGGAGGGTGAAGTACCTGAAGGCGGGCAGGCAGAAGAGCGGCACCTCGATGGAGTGGAAGAGCTTGACCACCGATACGGCGATTGGGTCATGGAAGAAACCGCACAGGCCGATTCTGGCGAACATGACCGTGGCACCCAGCAGCAGGGAGTTGCGGACACCGATCTTGCGCATGATGACGGGAACCACGCCCATCATGGCCGATTCCAGGAACACCTGGAAGGAATTGAGAATGCCGTAGACCTCATTACCCTGCTCAGGCGTGGGGAAGAGGTTGGCATAGTAGGTGGGGAACATCTGCTGATCGAAGACCGTGTAGAAGGTGTTGGTGAAGATCATGAAGATAATCAGAAGCCACAGGGCGGGCATGCCCAGGACGTGGATCATGTCGCGCAGGGAGGGCTGGGACTTTTCGCCCTCGGGGGTGGACTCCCGCTTGATTTCCGTGCGCTGCTCATCGGGGATCCAGAAGGCGTAGACCAGGAGCATGCAGACACCGAAGGCGGATCCCAGCCAGAAGTTGATCATAGGGTTGACGTTGAAGGCGAACCCGGCAATCAGGGCCACAATGGCATAACCGAAGGAACCCCAGGCCCGGGACTGGCCGTATTCGAATCCGAATTTGCGGCTGTACCGCTCGGTGATGGCCTCGATCAGCGAGCAGCCTGACATGAAGCCTGCGGATAAAACGACCGCACCGAGTACGGCGCCCAGGACCAGGTTGGAACGCATGAGAGGGGCGTAAACGAACTGCACGAAGGGTCCGACCAGTGCCGCGATGGCTGCGATGAAGACGGCGAGCCGGCGTTTGACCCCTAGCTCGTCCTGGATGACCCCGTAGACGAACATTATTATCAGCGTTGCCACAGAGTTGATGGAGTAGATGTTACCGACCTGGGTGTTGGTCATGCCGAGACCGGTGACCAGCCAGCGCTGGTAGAAGGACCACCAGACACCCCAGGCACAGAAGAAGAAGAATATACCGGTGGAGGATTCCAAGTAGGATGGGTTTCTCCACATTGACGTTTTCCCGACCATACCCATGTCTCTTTCTCTATTCTCGCGACGCTCCGCATCCCTGCGGAGTCGGGACCCGAGGTATTGCTCCAACATTGGCGGATCCTGTCACTACATAGTAGAGTGTCAATCGATTTACGTCAAACGATTGACTATCTGTGTCGACAATGTCCCAAAAGAGAAATAGTGGGATTACCTGTCGGCCCTGGTGGAGTCTTTGGCGATCAGCTGGCAGTGGATTCGGACAGGCTCTTCGGCATCAATCGGGGGAAGGGGTGCCAGGGTCTCGGGCCAGGGAAGTGTGGCCGCGTCTGAGTCGCCGATCAGATCCATGAGTTTGCGGGCGGCCCAATATCCCATCTCATAGTGGGGGAGTTCCACCGTGGTCAGCCGTGGTGCCGTCGTCTCGGCCATGACCTGGTGGTTATCCACGCCGACGAGGCTGATGTCCCGCCCGATGGACAGGTGTCTGGCTGCCGCAGCCTGGTAGATATAAAAGGAGCGGGAGTCGTTGAAGCAGAAGAACCCATCCGGTGATGTCCGGTCCATCAGAGCGTTGACCGCATCCAGAGCCTCCTGGTTGAAGCCCACGTTGCAGACCAGGCCGGGGTCATCGGGCAGACCTGCCTCAAGGAGGGCGGCCTGGTAACCGCGCCGTCTGTCCGTCTGGGCGGGAAGGTCCTGGGTGGTCCCGAGATAGGCGATTCTCCGACAGCCCGAATCGATCAGATGCCGGGTGGCATCGTATCCAATCAGGAATTCATCGGGGGCGATGCTGGGGCAACGGTTCCGGGCCTCCTGGGCATTCACGACCACGGAGGGTCTGGAGCGAAGGGGGGCGGGGAGGTCGACCATCTGGTCGTACATCTTGGCGTAGAGGAATCCATCCACCCCGTAACGGTTCAGAGCCTGAATCTGGTCCGACTCCCTGTCGCTTCCGTCGGTGGAAACGGTCAGAAGCACGTACCCCAGGGATGAAGCCGCATCCTGGGCCCCTTTGATGATGGCACCGGCATAGGGGGTGGTGGCGACTTCCTCGCTGATGAATCCCAACATGCCGGTCCGACTGGTGCGCAGCGACCTGGCCATGGGGTTGGGACGGTATCCCAGCCGCTCGGCTGTCCGCCGTATGGCCCGGGATGTCTCCGGTTTGACCCGCCCCTGGTCGCGGTTGTTCATGACCAGGGAGACCGTGGAAACGGATACACCTGTCTCGGCGGCGATCTGTTTCATCGTGATCACGGGAGTACCTCTACACTCATTTTCATTTCCGGTCGGGGCGGGCGTTCCCTGCGTTACAGGGTCTGGGTCGGTCAGTCCTTCCTGGCCGAGAGAATCTCGTCAATCAGCTCCACCTTCCGGTGAATCTGGTCCCGCTTGCCCTGGCGGATGTCCAATTTCAGGGTCACGCCTGTCCGGTAACCCTGCTCGGCCAGGACCCTGGTCGCCTTCTCGACGGTCTGCATGACCTGGCCCAGGTCGCCCTCGATCACCGTGCTCATGGCATTGGTCTCGTTGGGCAGCCCCGAATCCCTGATGACCTCGATGGCCTGGGCTACGTAGGTCGATAGCTCTTCACCCTGCCCGCTGGGGGCGATGGCGACCGATGCCACGGTATTCAGGTAGGAGGAATTCTCAGGGGTCTGTGACTGGTCCATGTCGGATGCCTTTCATCATGATGGAGATGAGTCAGTTCGCAGGTCCGGTGCCCATCCCATCCGCAGTAAGCAAAATCGTAGGTCCCGGTTCTGACAGGTCTCCCGCGCCGGGCTGGGCAGGTCATAAGCCGACGGTATGATTGGGGCCAGTCGTCGGTCCGTATGCGCCATACGGCAGTCCCTCAAGAGAAGGTGTGATCAGTGGCAGTCTCGAAACTGGATGAGGTCATCTCCCTGGCCAAGCGCCGGGGGTTCGTCTTCCCCGCGGGGGAGATCTACGGAGGGACCCGGTCGGCATGGGACTATGGTCCCCTGGGTGTTGCCCTCAAGGACAACATCAAGCGTGAGTGGTGGCGGTCCATGGTGGTCACCCGAGGCGACGTGGTCGGCGTCGATACCTCTGTCATCCTGCCCACGGCCGTCTGGGAGGCCTCGGGTCATGTCTCCGTATTCAACGACCCCCTGATCGAGTGCCTGAACTGCCACAAGCGTCACCGGGCCGATACCCTCGAAGAGGCATACGTCGAAAAGCACGGACACGATCCGGCCGAGGGACTCAAGGACATTCCCTGCCCCGACTGCGGCACCAAGGGCCAGTGGACCGAGCCGCGTGACTTCAACATGATGCTCCGGACCCATCTGGGACCGGTACAGGATGACAAGAGCCTGCACTACCTCCGTCCGGAGACCGCCCAGGGCATCTTCGTCGACTTCAAGACGGTCATGGCGTCCTCCCGCTCCAAGCCCCCCTTCGGTATCGCCAACATGGGTAAGAGCTTCCGAAACGAGATCACTCCCGGCAATTTCATCTTCCGGACCCGCGAGTTCGAGCAGATGGAGATGGAGTTCTTCGTCCAGCCCGGCACCGATGAGGAATGGCATCAGTACTGGATCGATGCCCGCACACGGTGGTACACCGACCTGGGAGTCAACCCCGACAATCTGCGTCAGTATGAGCATCCCAAGGCCAAGCTGGCCCACTATTCCAAGCGGACCGTCGATATCGAGTACCGCTTCGGTTTCCAGGGGTCGGAATGGGGCGAGCTGGAAGGTATCGCCAACAGGACCGACTTCGATCTGAAGGCCCATGCCGAGCACTCCGGTGAGGATCTGAGCTACTTCGATCCGGCCAGTGGGGAGCGTTACGTTCCCTACGTCATCGAGCCTGCGGCCGGACTCACCCGCTCCCTGATGGCCTTCCTGGTTGATGCCTATGACGTGGACGAGGCCCCCAACACCAAGGGCGGGGTGGATCGCCGTACCGTTCTGCGTCTGGACCCCAGGTTGGCCCCGGTCAAGGCGGCAGTCCTGCCGCTGTCCAAGAAGCCTGAGCTTCAGGGGATCGCCCACGACCTGGCCGCTGACCTCCGCCAGCAGGAGTGGATGATCGATTACGACGAGTCCGGCGCCATCGGTCGCCGCTACCGTCGTCAGGACGAGATTGGTACCCCCCTGTGCATCACTGTTGACTTCGACTCCCTTGATGACCACGCGGTCACCATCCGCCAGCGTGACTCCATGCAACAGGAGCGGGTCGCACTGGACCAGGTCGAGGGCTACGTCCGCAAGTGCATCAGTGAGAAGCGCCTGCGCTATCCGATGGGACCGGCCGCCATCACCGGTACCCAGGCTGCCGACGGGTACACCGATGTGAGGAACGAGCCCGGGCAGGATGCATCCACTCCGGTCAAGGTGGCCGAAGCCGGCGGTGAGTACTGAGACCGGACCTGCAATGGTAACTGTGACATCTGCAGACGAGGCATCGCAGCGGTCAGGAGAACCCGTCAAGGTCAAGCCCCTGGATCTGGGCCCCATACGCATCCCCACTCCGGTCATGCTCTCACCCATGGCGGGGGTCACCAACTGGCCCTTCCGCCTGCTCTGCCGCGAATTCGGTCCCGACGGTCTTTATGTGGCTGAAATGGTGACGGCCCGGGCCCTTGTGGCGCGCAATCCCAAGGCCTTCCGTCTTTGCCGGTTCGCACCCGAGGAAAAGGTGCGTTCCCTCCAGCTCTATGGGGTTGACCCCCAAATCATGGAGCAGGCTACGCGGATGGTCGTCGAGCAGGGGTGGGCCGACCATATCGACATGAACTTCGGTTGCCCGGTGCCCAAGGTGACCCGTCATGGAGGTGGCTCGGCCCTGCCCTGGAAGACGGACCTCTTCCAGGACCTGGTTCATCGGGTGGTCTCTGTCTGCGAACCTGCCGGTATCCCCGTCACCGCGAAGATCAGGGTGGGTATCGACCAGGATCATCTCACCTACATGGAGGCGGGGCATATCGCCCAGGAGGAGGGGTGTGCCGCCGTCACCCTCCATGCCCGAACAACGGCGGAGTACTACGGTGGGCACTCCGACTGGGACCGCATCTCGCAGCTGGTCCAGGCCCTGAGCATCCCTGTTTTCGGCAACGGGGATATATGGACCGCCGAAGATGCCATGGAAATGGTTAGGCAGACCGGATGCGCAGGTGTGGCCATCGGCCGCGGCTGCCAGGGCAGACCCTGGATCTTCGCCGATATCCGCCATGCCCTACAGGGGTCTGCCGTGCGCGAGGAACCCGACCTGGGCCATGTGGGGCGGATTATCGCCCGTCACGCCCGGCTCCTGGTGGACTTCTACGATGGTGACGAGATGATGGCCGTGCATGACATGCGCAAACACGTGGCCTGGTACCTCAAAGGGTTCGCGGTAGGGGGAGCGACCCGCCGCGCCTTCATGTCGTGCGAGACGCTGGATCAGCTGGACGGGTGCATCGCCGGTCTGGACCAGGAAATGCCCTATCCGGCAGGTGTGGCCGACAAGCCCAGGGGCCGGGTGAGGTATGCCAAGAAGGTTCGGCTGCCGTACGGCTGGCTTGATTCAAGAACCACCACCTCCGAGGAGCGCCATGCGCTTTTCGGCAACGACCCCATGGATGCCGAGTACTGAGTCTGGGTTTGCCCAGGTGTGGGGAACTGATTCGTCAGCCGTTGCCTCCCTCACCTTCAGTAAGTAAGGGTGAATCAATGGAAAACAGGGGAATCCTGACCTGTCAGGTGGGCTCATATCGTGTGGGGTTGTGAATTGCCGTATCCAAAGTACCCGGTTGTGGTTTAGAATATGCGACAGAGACAGCATGGGGTTCCTATCTGGTTGGGTCCGGGTCGTGTACGGGAGTTCCGTGCAGGCCACGAGCACCGCGGATGGGTGCCTCATGGGCGGGCGCCTATGGGCAAATGCGTGTTGGCGTATACGGTCTGCGCTAGAGTTAAGCGTAAGGTGAGTGACGGGAGCATACTGTGAGCGAGATTGCCCAGACTGACAATTTCAATGACAAGACCAACATCAAGGTCGTCGGTGTTGGCGGCGCAGGCGGTAACGCGGTCAATAGGATGATCGCCGAAGGCCTGCAGAACGTCGAGTTTGTGGCCATCAATACGGATGCCAAGGATCTTCTCCGGTCCGATGCCGATGTGAAGATATCCCTTTCCGACAGCAACAGCCGAGGTCTGGGTGCAGGTGCCGATCCCGAGAAGGGGGCCAAGGCGGCACAGGACCACCAGTCCGACATCGAAGAGGTTCTCAAGGGAGCCGATATGGTGTTCGTCACCGCCGGTGAGGGTGGCGGCACAGGCACGGGTGCAGGTCCCCTGGTGGCCAGGGCGGCACGACAGCAGGGCGCACTGACCATCGCTGTGGTCACCAGGCCCTTTACCTTCGAAGGCCCGCGGCGTTCCGCCTCGGCCGAGTCCGGCATCGAAAACCTCCGTAAGGAAGTCGATGCGCTGATTGTCATCCCCAACGACCGCCTGCTTGATCTTTCCGATCGCACGGTCTCGGTGATGGACGCCTTCAAGACCGCCGATACCGCCCTCCTGGCCGGTGTCCAGGGCATCACCGACCTGATTACGATGAACTCCTACATCCACGTCGACTTCTCCGATGTGACCGCCATCCTCAAGGATGCCGGCACGGCCCTCTTCGGAATCGGTGCCGCCCGTGGCGAGGACAGGGCCACCCAGGCCGCCGAGATCGCCATCAGCTCCCCCTTGCTGGAGGAGAGCATCGAAGGTGCCCATGGTGCCCTGATCAACGTTGCCGGTCCCACCGACCTGACCATGCAGGAGGCATCGGCCGCCGCCCAGCTGGTCCAGGATGCAATCCACCCCGAGGCGCAGATCATCTGGGGTCTGGCCCTGGACGATGCGTACGGCGACGAGGTCCGGGTCACCGTGATCGCCGCCGGGTTCGACCCCAACGCCAAGAAGGATGAGGAAGAAGCCCAGTCGGCCGGCGTGCAGCAGGTGCGCGCAACCACCCCGTCCCCTTCCGCCGCCCCGCTTCAGGAAGCTGCGGACACGCAGCAGGAACAGGGACAATCCGACCAGACTTCCGAACATGAGGTGGTTCCCCCGACGACCGAGGATGATGGAAACTCAGCCGACCCGGGGTATCTTGATATTCCCGATTTCCTTCGGTGATGCAATAAGGAGCAAAGATGGCAGGTTTGGTGAAGAACGCGATGTCCTTCCTGGGGATGACCGACGTTGTGGACGAAGAGGATGAAATCATGGATGAGGAAGAAACCGGTGACGGCTTCGACACCGATCACTCGGTGACACCCATGGCGGCCCAGTCATCAGCAGCCGGCCAGGAGGGGGAGTCCACCCCATTCCAGAGCCACATCAACCGCATCACCACCATTCACCCCAAGTCCTACGAGGATGCCCAGATGGTTGGCAGGGCACTTCGTGACGGGGTCCCCGTGGTCCTCAACCTGACCGGTGTCTCCGAGTCCGTGGCCTACAGAATCGTTGACTTCTCCGCAGGTGTGGTTTTCGGCGTTCGCGGATCCATCGAACGGGTGACCCCCAGGGTCTTCCTGCTCAGTCCTGCACAGGTCAATATCAAGGTGGAAGAGGTCAAGTCCTCATCCTCCGCCAAAGGCCTCTTTGCTCAGTGATTGCGTCTGACCCCGCCCCTGCCAGGGCGGGGTTCCTTAATATGGACTACTTCCGGAGTCTCACCACATGATTGTTATTCCCCTGCTCCGTTATCTGATCAACGTCCTTATCGACGCATACCTGTTCGTTCTTTTCATCAGGATGATAGTGGATTGGGCCATGATCCTGATGCCGCGGTGGTACCCAAGGGGTGTCGTCTCATCCCTGATACGGGTCATCTATGCTCTGACCGAGCCGCCCCTGCGCTGGCTCAGGCGCTACATACCGCCCCTGCCCATGGGTCGAATCCAGCTGGATGTCTCCTTTATGGTCCTGTATTTCATCCTCATTGTGATACAGATTCTGATTTGAGTAAGAAGGCAAGACGGAGCGAATTGGCACGCTCCGTGCTAGCATTCAATAAGAGAAAAACAATCGGGCTGGTTGGCCTGAAGCGAGGTGGAGAATCAAATGGCTCTTTTGACGCCCAAAGACATCCGGGAGCATAACTTCAATATAGTTAGGCTCAAGAGCGGTTACGACATCGATGAGGTCGATGACTTCCTGGACGAAGTGACCGAGACTGTCGAGGCCCTGGGCAGGCAGGCCATTCAAGGCAGGACGGCTTCGACTCAGTCCTTGGGTACTGACGTGGCCTCACTGAACTCCAAGATCTCCGACCTGAGCGCCCAGGTGGAGTCCCTCCAGGCCGAGAACCGCGACCTGAAGAGCAAGAGCCAGGCTGCCGGGCAGAACAACCAGGCTTCCGCGGCCGCCACCCAGGCCACCCGTCAGCTGGCTGAGGCTGAGGGGCAGGTCAAGACGCTGAGCGGGCAGAACGAGCAGCTTCGTCGTCAGGTCGAGCAGCTGAATTCCCAGATCGATCAGCTGACCGCCCAGGCTGCCAACGGCAACAACGCCCAGACCCTGACGAACCAGCTCAATGCGGTTCAGAAGGAACGCGACGAGGCCCGTCGACAGTCCCAGAACCTGTCCAACGAGCTCAACAAGGCCAAGTCCGAGCTGAATGCAGCACAGCAGAACGCGAATGCCGCACGTCAGCAGGCGACCCAGGCACAGCAGGCCGGGCAGGGGCAGCTCTCCAAGATCGAGCAGCTCAACAAGCAGCTGGAAGAGTCCAAGAAGCGCGAGGAACAGCTGCGCGAGCAGGTCTCCAAGGTCGAGCCTTCGACCGAGACCGGCAGCCTTCGCAAGATTGCAGGCGCAGGTGCCGAGGCCGGAAGCGAGGCAGGCCGTGCGACCGCCATGCTCACCCTGGCCATGCAGCTGCACGATCAGTATGTCGATAAGGGCAAGGCCAACGCCGCACAGCTGGTGGCCGATGGGAAGGCCCAGCACGACGAGATCGTCAAGAAGGCCGAGGACTATTCCAAGCGCACCCACACCGAGGTCGAAGAGTACTCCAAGCGGGTGCGTTCCGAGGCTGATGGCTACTCGGAGCGCGTGCGTACCCAGGCCGACGAGTACTCGGTCAAGACCCGTTCGGATGCCGATGCCTACTCCAAGAACCAGCACGACCAGGCCGACGAGTACGAGACCCAGGTGCAGACCAGGGCACAGGAGTACGACAAGAACACCCGCGACGGTGCCGATCGTTACGCCACCGAGGTCAAGAGCAAGCTGGTCGAGCAGTCCAAGGTTCTTGAGGACAACATCCAGGGACTCAAGCAGTTCGAGGCCGGTTACCGCAGCAAGCTGACCGAGTTCCTCAACCAGCTGGTCAACCAGATTTCGGATACCAGCAACTTCCAGTCCATGGAGGACAACGCCAGGGACAACCACTGAGCACCCGACTGTGAACTCTTCACAACAGGAACCGAGACGGCTGCGCCAACGCGTGGCCGTCTTCGTATGCCTGGCCGCTGTTGCCATCGGTCTGGATCAGGTGAGCAAGGCCCTGGCCCAGATCGTTCTGGGAGACGGTGCAGTGCATCCGTTCCTGGGGTCCTTGGTTTCCCTGCGACTTCTGCGTAATCCGGGTGCCTCCCTGGGCCTGGGGTCCGGGGCTACCTGGGTCATTTCACTGATTGCCGTCGGGGCCTGCCTGATCATCGTGGCCTTGGCCCTGAAGACGACCTCCATGGCCTGGACCATGGTCCTCTCCCTGGCCTTTTCGGGGGCAGCAGGGAACCTGATTGACCGTGTGGCCTATGCCGATGGCTTCCTGAACGGCAAAGTGGTGGATTTTCTGGATTATGGCTGGTCGGTCGGCAACGTTGCCGATATCTATCTGACCGTGGCCGGAGTGGTCGTGGTGCTCCTTATTCTGGCCGATGTTCGGTTTGTTTCCACCGGAAAGACGGAGAAGACCCCCGATTTTCAGGAGATCGAAGAGGGACACGGGGGAGAGGAACAGTGACCAAGCTCCTGCCTGCTCCTGATGCCCTGGTGGGCAAACGCTTGGACATGGCCCTATCCAAGATGCTGGGCATGTCACGTGCCAAAGCGTCCGAGCTTATCGCAGACGGCCGGGTGCGAGTCCTGGACCGGACGGTGACCAAATCCTCCACCCTACTCAGTGGTGATCTGATTGAACTGGATCAGCCGGACCTCGTCGATGAGGTGGAACCGGTGGCTGATGATATGCCGGTGGTCTACGAGGACGAGGACGTAATCGTTGTAGACAAGCCGGTCGGGGTGGCCGCCCATCCCTCGGTCGGATGGACCGGACCTACCGTTCTGGGCAGTCTCCTGCAGCGGGGGACGCACATCACCTCCATGGGTGCCCAGGGGCGCCAGGGCATCGTCTCGCGCCTGGATGCGGGCACCAGTGGCCTGATGCTGGTCTGTAAGTCAGACCTGGCCTACAAGGAAATGCGACGGCAGTTCGCCGACCATGAGGTGGTCAAGATCTACCACGCCCTGGTCCAGGGTAATCTCGTCCAGGACAGGGCCACAATCGAGGCGCCGATAGGTCGGGCCAAGGTATCGGACTTCCGCTTCACGGTCACCCCGGCTGGCAAGGAGGCCATAACCCACTGGGACGTGATGGAGCGATTCGGCTCCACGACACTGGCCAGCGTCAACCTGGAGACCGGCCGCACCCACCAGATTCGTGTTCACTTCTCCTCAATCGGGCACCCCCTTGTGGGGGACCACATGTATGGGGCCAATCCTGAACTGGCTGATCGGCTTGGCCTGACCAGGCAGTGGCTCCACGCCATGCGCCTGGAATTCAGGCACCCACGTACCCACATTTGGACCAAGGTGGTTTCCTCATACCCGGCGGACCTGCGCAAGGCCTTGGACATGGAGCGCGAGGAGCGTCAGAAGCGCGATGAATGACCGGCCTTCCCGGCAGTCAGTGATACGCATGCAGCTGACTTCGGCGATTCGGTCGGGGTGGACGCTAGATTAGAACGTATGTCCTCTTCCCAGTCGAACTTCGTTCACCTGCACACCCACACCCATTACTCCACTCTGGACGGGGCCTCGAAGATCCCCGACCTGGTCTCTGAGGTCAAGGCGCAGGGCCAGCCGGCAGTGGCCATCACGGACCATGGCAATATGCACGGTGCCTACGAGATGTGGCGGACCGCCGTGGACGCGGGTGTCAAGCCCATCATCGGCATCGAAGCCTACGTGACCCCCGAAACGGCCCGGCAGGACAAGACCAGGGTTCGTTGGGGCACCGAGGAGCAGCGTTCGGATGATGTCTCCGGTGGTGGTTTCATCACCCACATGACCCTCTGGGCCAGTGATGACGAGGGTCTGGTCAACCTGATCAAGGCCTCCTCACTAGCCAATCTGGAGGGTCTGGTGGGCAAGTGGCCACGAATGGACAAGGACCTCCTTTCCACCTACCACAAGGGCGTCATAGCAACAACCGGTTGCCCGTCGGGCATCGTTCAGACCAGGCTGCGTCTGGGGCAGTTCGACGAGGCCCTCCGGGCTGCCGGGGAGTTCCAGGACATATTCGGCAAGGAGAACTACTACATCGAGTTGATGGACCACGGGCTGGATATCGAGCGCCGCGTGACCAAGGATCTTCTGGAGATCGCCAAGCGGTTGGATGCCCCTCTGGTGGCCACCAACGACTCCCATTATGTGAGGGAAGAGGATGCCTCGGCACAGGATGCCCTGCTCTGCATCAACTCCGGTTCGCGCCTTACGGACCCCGGTCGATTCAAGTTCGACGGTTCCGGCTACTACATCCGTTCGTCCGAGGAGATGCGGCAGATATTCAAGGAGTTCCCTGAAGCCTGCGACAACACTCTTGAGATCGCCGAGCGCTGCAACATCATGTTCGACGACCATGAGGACGGGGCCTTCATGCCCCGCTTCGACTGCCCGGAGGGATGGGATGAGACCTCCCTCTTCCTGAAGAAGGTCGATGAGGGACTGAAGAACCGCTATCCGGACGGGGTGCCCGAAGAGGTGTCCCATCAGGCCGACTACGAGTGCGGTGTGATTTGCCAGATGCAGTTCACTGGCTACTTCCTGGTGGTCTCCGACTACATCAACTGGGCCAAGCAGCATGGCATCATGGTGGGTCCGGGCCGTGGTTCCGCAGCAGGTTCCATGGTGGCCTACGCCATGGGCATCACCGAGTTGGACCCTCTGAAGCACGGACTGATCTTCGAGCGTTTCCTCAACCCCGAGCGTGTGTCCCTGCCTGATATCGATGTGGATTTCGACCCCGAAGGCAGGGCCAAGGTCCTGGAGTATGTGGGCGAGAAGTACGGGTCCGACAAGGTCGCCCAGTGCGTGACCTACGGCACCATCAAGACCAAGCAGGCCCTGAAGGACTCTGCCAGGATCATGGACTACGAGTACTCCATGGGTGACCAGGTGACCAAGGCCCTGCCTCCCTCCGCCAACGGCAAGGACATGAGCCTCAAGGAGATATTCGATCCCGGTTCCAAGCGGTTCCCCGAGGCCAAGGAGTTCCGTGACCTCTACGATTCCAATCCGGACGTGAAACGAATCACTGAGGAGGCCAAGGGCATCGAGGGGATCATACGCCAGACCGGTGTGCACGCCTGCGCCACCATCATGGCATCCAACCCCATCACCGACACCTCCCCCCTGATGGAGCGCAACGACGGCACGGTCACGACCACCTTCGAGTACCACACCTGCGAGACCCTCGGACTGGTCAAGATGGACTTCCTGGGGCTTTCCAACCTTACCGTCATCAGGGATTCCATAACCAACATCGAGCGCAACGGGAAGGAGCCAATCAGCATCGAGAAGGTTCCCCTGGACGACAAGGAAACCTATGAACTCCTATCCAGGGGTGATACCCTGGGCGTTTTCCAGCTCGATGGTGACGGGATGAGGTCCCTCCTGAGGATGCTCAAGCCCGATAACTTCAACGACATATCCGCCCTGATCGCCCTGTACCGGCCGGGGCCCATGGATATGAACTCCCACATCAACTACGCCAAGCGCAAGAACGGCCAGCAAAAGATAGAACCCATCCATCCCGAGGTGGCCGAACCCCTCAAGGCGGTCCTGGACGAGACCTACGGTCTGATCGTCTATCAGGAGCAGGTTCAGTCGGCCGCGCGAATCCTGGCCGGATACTCCCTGGGCAAGGCTGATGTGCTCCGTCGAGCCATGGGCAAGAAGAAGCCCGAGGTCCTGGCCAAGGAGCAGGTGCCCTTCTTCGAGGGCATGAAGGAGCACGGATACTCCCGGGAGGCCGCCCAGGCCGTCTGGGACGTTCTGGTCCCCTTCTCCGGGTACGCCTTCAACAAGGCCCACTCCGCCGCCTACGCCCTGATCGCATACTGGACCGCCTACCTGAAGACCCACTATCCGGTGGAGTTCATGGCGGCCCTCCTGGAGAACGAACGGACCAACAAGGACAAGACGGCCCTCTATCTGGGCGAGGCACGGCGTATGGGGATCCAGATCCTGCCTCCGGACATCAACGAGTCCGTGGCCGCTTATTCCGCAGTCGGCGACGTGGTCCGCTTCGGTCTGGCGGCCATCCGCAACGTGGGTTCCAAGGCGGTCCAGGCGATCATCGACGAGCGGTCAGGTCCCCGGGGCAGGTTCGTCAACTTCATGGACTTCGTCAAGCGGGTGCCCATGGACGTCCTCAACAAGCGCACTGTGGAATCCCTGATCAAGGGTGGTGCCTTCGACGGGATCGACCCCAACAGGCGGGCCCTCTTCCAGGTGCATGACGAAGCCATCGACCAGGTCATGCCTATCAAGCGCAAGCAGGCCGAGGGGCAGTTCGACCTCTTCGCGGAGGCCGATGACGACGGGGGGAACGAGTCGGATGCCCTCGGTGATGCCCAGGTGACCATTCCCGACATCGAGGAGTGGGAGAAGTCCACCAAGCTCAACTTCGAACGCCAGATGCTGGGCCTCTATGTATCCGACCACCCGCTGAGCGGTATGACCTCGGTTCTGGCGGGTATGCGCGATATGTCGATCGCCCAGCTGCTGAACCGGGCGAACACCATGGGCAACCAGACCGTCACCCTGGCAGGACTGGTCACGGCCGTCGACAGGAGGGTCTCCAAGAAGGGGAACCCCTGGGCCATTGTCACCATCGAGGATTTGGAATCCTCCATACAGTGCATGTTCTTCGGGAAGGTATACGACGCCAATGCCGACGACCTCTCCCTGGACTCGGTGATCCGGGTGCGGGGACTGGTGGAGTTGCGTGATGAGGAATCCAGCCTGCGGGTCACCGACATGGAGGTGCCCATGCTGGAGTCGGCCGATGAACGGCCTCTGACCATCACCCTGCCCAGGACGGCCCTGGACCGCGGGCGAATGGAGCGGCTGGCGCAGATTCTGAAGACCCATCCAGGGTACTGCCAGGTCAGGCTGGCTGTGACCGATGAGCGGGGGAACGTGCGCATGCTGACCTTCGGGGACGGCTTCAGGACCACCCACGACACCTCGATGCTGGCTGAGATCAAATCGGTCTTCGGGCCCTCCTGCCTTCCCTCGGCCTAGGACGCCTGCGGAACCGTCTCACCATTTGGGATGGAGGTGAACGCCTGGCCTCGGCGACACAAAAGTTCACTACCATCGAGGTATGTCAAAACTCATGATGAGAACCATGGATCTGCGCGGGAAGACCATGTCCCGCGCCCAGCTCCTCGCCGCCATGCCCAGGGCCGATATGGGTACTCGGGAGGCAAGCAGTCAGGTGCAGCCCATACTGGACCAGGTGCGTGAGCGTGGGGCTGCGGCCCTTCGTGATCTGGAGGAGCGGTTCGACCATGTGCGTCCCCATGATTTGAGGGTGCCGGCTGCTGCCATGCAGGAGGCCCTTGAGGGACTGGATCCCAAGGTCAGGGCGGCCATAGAGGAATCCGTCACCCGCATCCGCAAGGTCTGCGCCGCCCAGGTGCCCGAGCCCATGGCCACTGACCTGGCCCCCGGTGCCCGTGTCAGCGAGCGATGGATTCCCGTCGAGCGCGTCGGTCTTTACGTACCTGGGGGCAAGGCTCTCTACCCCTCCTCGGTCATCATGAATGCGGTGCCCGCCCAGGTGGCAGGCGTCGATTCCCTGGCCGTGGCCACCCCGCCTGCTTCCGATGACCCCCGTGGCCTGCCGGCGGCGATCATCCTGGCCACCTGCGCCATCCTGGGGGTGGATGAGGTCTATGCCGTGGGCGGTGCCCAGGCCGTGGCCATGTTCGCATACGGAGCCAGGGGATCGGAGCCTCAAGACGGGGAGATCCTCTGCGATCCGGTCGATAAGATCACCGGCCCGGGTAACATCTTCGTGGCCACAGCCAAGCAGATGGTCTCAGGCATGGTGGGAATCGATGCCGTGGCTGGGCCTACGGAAATAGCCATTTTGGCTGATGGGGAGGCCAATCCCGACTGGGTTGCGGCGGACCTGATCGGGCAGGCGGAACATGATGAGCTGGCCGGTTCGGTCCTCGTCACCGACAGCCAGGACCTGGCACAGGGCGTTCAGGAGGCTCTGGAGCGCAGGGTGCCGCGAACCGAGCACGCTGACCGGGTGCGTACATCGCTGAGTGGCAACCAGTCGGGAATCATCCTGACCGATGGAATCGACCAGTCGATTGATGTGGCCAACGCCTATGCCGCCGAGCACTTGGAGATCCAGACGGCCGACCCGGATGCCGTCATCGACCGGATTCGGAACGCCGGCGCCATCTTCCGTGGCCCATACTCCCCGGTGCCCTTGGGGGACTACATGTCCGGATCCAACCACGTCCTGCCCACCGGCGGCACAGCCAGGTTCGACGTGGCCCTGGGCGTACACACCTTCATGAAGCCTGTTGAGGTCATAGAGTATGACCGGGAGGGACTCAAGCCCATCGCAGCCAAGATCAACGATTTTGCCGTCTCCGAGGACCTGCCCGCCCACGGCGAGTGCATCCTGAGCCGGTTCCTGGACGACCCGTACGACAAGGCCGACCTGGAATCCAACGAAGAGAAGGCCGGCTTGCGGTGAGTGCCATACCTGCCGATCTTCCCCTCCGCACGGATCTGGTGGGAGAGGAGCCTTACGGTGCCCCCCAGCTGGATGTTCCGGTCTGCCTGAATGTCAATGAGAACCCCTACCCGCTGGACCCGGAGGTGGTCGAGGCCATCTGCCGACGTGTGGGGGAGGAGGCCCCTGGGCTCAACCGGTATCCCGACAGGGAGCACGAGGGTCTTCGAAAGGCCCTTGCCGCCTACCTGAAGGAGGAGTCCCAGGCTGCCTTGGAACCCGACCAGGTATGGGCGGCCAACGGGTCCAATGAGATCATGCTTCAGCTCTTCCAGGCTTTTGGCGGGCCGGGCAGGACCGTGCTGGGTTGCGATCCGACCTACTCCATGTACCCCGAGTATGCCAGGGATACCTTTACGGACTGGGAACTGGCTCACCGTCTTCCTGATTTCAGCCTGGACATGGAAACGACGATCGAGCGAATCAAGGCCCTTGGGCCCGCCATGGTCCTGGTGACCAGCCCCAACAACCCCACGGGAACGCCTCTGCCCATGGAGGAACTGACCCGGCTTCTTGAGGTCTGCTCACAAGTCCATGTATCGGGTGCGGACCAGTCGGCCCGTCCCATTGTGGTCGTAGATGAGGCATACATCGAGTTCCGTGACCCCGGCACCCCCTCGGCGGTCAGCCTGATTGGGCGATACGACCATCTGGCGGTCAGCCGAACCATGTCCAAGGCCTTTGCCTTCGCCGGTGCCAGGGTCGGCTACCTTGCAGCATCACGGGGAATAATCGACGCGGTCCGCATCGTCCGGATGCCCTACCACCTGAGCGCCCTCACCCAGGTCGCCGCCCTGGCCGCCCTGGAGCACACCGACCTCCAGCTGGCTCGTGTGGGCAAGCTTCGTGAGACCCGCCGGAAGACCGCCGGATGGTTGTCGGAGCAGGAGTACCACGGTCAACCACTGACTGTGGTTCCGTCGGCATCCAACTTCATACTCTTCGGTATCTTCCCTGACCGAAATGCCATCTTCGGGGCCATGAAAGAGGCCGGCGTGCTGATCAGGGCCGTAGGCCCTGAAGGCTACCTGAGGGTATGCATGGGCACCGATGCGGAGATGGAACGGTTCCGCGGAACCCTGGTCGATGTCCTGAAGCGGTTCTAGGGGTATACGGACCAGCGGCACGGCTATGCTGGTGGTCTAGAGGCCGTGCGCGAACCCACAGTGTGGACCGACAGTGGTCGATGGCCCGCGGTGCAGAACGGTGTGCGGCAAGAGCAGAGGAGCAGCAATGGCAGGCAGAACAGCCACCATCACACGCCAGACCAGTGAATCCAAGGTGAGTCTGAGTCTGGACCTGGATGGTACCGGGGCGACCAATATCGACACCTCGGTGCCTTTCTACGACCACATGATGACGGCCCTGGGCAGGCATTCCCTGATCGACCTGACCATCAAGGCCAGCGGGGACACCCCGATTGATGTTCATCACACCGTCGAGGATGTGGCAATCGTCTTCGGTGAGGCGCTGGCCCAGGCCCTGGGTGACAAGCGTGGCATCAAACGGTTCGCTGATGCCACCGTGCCCCTGGATGAGGCCCTGGCCCGAGCTGTGGTCGACATATCCGGCAGGCCATATGCGGTCTGCACCGGAGAACCGGAAGGGTTCGAGTATGCCATGATTGGCGGGCACTTCACGGGCTCCCTGGTCAGGCACGTCATGGAATCCATCGCCATGCATGCGGGAATCTGCCTTCACCTGACCCTCTTGGCCGGAAGGGACCCGCACCATATCGCCGAGGCTGAGTTCAAGGCCCTGGCCCGGGCCTTGCGCTTCGCCGTGGAGCCGGATCCCAGGGTGGACGGCATTCCCAGTACCAAGGGATCGCTATGAGTGCGGACGGGAATGAGGACAAGGACCGGAAGGACGATGGTCTGCCCGATTTCGGCCACCATCTGAGTGACGAGGAGATCGAGCGGGCCTTGGCCGGCTTTGAGGCCGAGTTCGGTGAGGGCCGGGATCGGACCGATCGGAACACCGATGACGATTCCAAGGAAGACTCACGATTTGAGTCGGATATGGATTCCGAATCCGGCACGGAAGCCGAGGCCGGTGATGAAACCGGGCCGACCGGCGAACAGCCTATGGAGCAGAACGGGAACCTTGATGGTGTTGCCGACTTCGATCAGGAGCTTGAAGGGCTGATTGGCAACCGGGCCAAGGCCGCCGTCATGGTGACCCGTCTGGCCTCGGCCGAGCTTCTGGCGGCGTTCTGCCAGATCTCCGATATCTCGGCCTGGTGCATACAGGCCCGTGAGGGTGCCGTGGCGGTTCTGAGAAACCTGGATGGGGATGGACCCGAAGCGGCCATCCGCGACCTGACCACCGTCGTCTCGGGGCTTAGTGCCATCCTGGCGGTCAACCGGGCCGACAAGCTTGAATCGACCCTCTGGATCAACGGGCAGTCGGGCCAGACCTTCGCGCCCCCCATGCTCTTCGCCTCCACCGCCGACTTTGTGGAGGATCTGATGATCGGGACCACCACAGTGGACAGGTTGCGTGAGGAAGGGGCCACCATCTTCGACTCGGGGGAGTACAACCGCGAGAAGGCCATGGGCATCATCGCCGCGCACACCAGGTTCGGGGCCGGGGGATCGGCTCGGAAGGGTCGCGTCGAATAGACATCGGGCAGAGGACCTTGCAAGGAGGAACATGACCAGGATACAGGTGCTTGACTACGGGTTCGGCAACGTACGGTCCATGGTGCATGCCTTCTCCCAGCTTGGGATCGATGCGGAGCTCAGCGCCGATACGGACCTGGCCATGAGCGCCGATGGCCTTGTCATCCCCGGTGTGGGGGCATATGGAGCCTGCATGGCGGGGCTGCGCGCCGTTGGCGGAGACCGCATAATCCACGACCGTATCGCCCTGGGTCTGCCGGTTCTCGGTGTCTGCGTGGGTCTCCAGGTCATGTTTCAGGCCGGGGACGAGGATGGTCATGATGAGCCCGGTCTGGGGCTGATTCCCGGACGGGTAACGAAGTTGGATGCCGATGTGGTGCCCCATATGGGGTGGGACGAGGTGCAGGTGCCCCAAGGCTCGAGACTCATGGCCGGGGTCGAGGACCAGCGCTTCTACTTCGTCCACTCCTACGCGGCCATGGCTGCGCAAGGGGACGGTGATGGAGGGGAAGCGGGCCCTGACCTGTCATTGCTGGTCCCCGTGTCCGGCCGGGACCGGAAGGACGGTGAGCGGATGGAGCCGTCCGGAAATGCTCCCGCCCCGCTGGTCACATGGGCCGGTTACGGGCGTAGCAGGTTCGTGGCGGCCTATGAGTGCGGCCCCTTGAGCGCCACCCAGTTCCATCCCGAGAAGTCGGCCATGGCGGGTGCGCGATTGCTGACCAACTGGGTGCGGACCCTATCGGGGAATTCCACCCCTGCACCCGAGAAAGGTGAATGAGATGCTGACACTCTTACCAGCAGTTGATGTCCGCGACGGGAAGGCGGTCCGCCTCAGGCAGGGTGTCTCCGGTTCCGAGAAGGTCTATGGGGAACCCGCCGATGCCGCCAAGGCCTGGGTGGATCAGGGTGCCGAGTGGCTCCACCTGGTAGATCTGGATGCGGCTTTCGGTACTGGAGACAACCGTGACAAGTTGGCCTCCCTGGTCAACGAGCTGGGAGACCGGGTCAAGGTGGAGCTCAGTGGTGGAATCCGAGACGATGCCAGCCTGGAGGCCGCCCTGGAAGCCGGTGCGGCCCGGGTCAACATCGGCACGGCCGCCCTGGAGAACCCGGACTGGACCAGTCGGGTCCTGAGTCGTTACGGGGAAAGGGTCTGTGTAGGTCTGGATGTGCGTGGGCACACCCTGGCCGCCCGAGGCTGGACCAGCAAGGGCGGGGATCTCTTCGAGACCATGAAACGACTGGACGATGATGGATGCGGTCGGTACGTGGTCACCGACGTGGCCCGGGACGGGATGATGACCGGCCCCAACCTGGACCTGCTGGGTGAGGTGTCCAGTCGGACCCCGGCCAAGGTAACCGCTTCCGGGGGCATCTCCAGCCTCAATGACCTCAGGGACATCGCCGGGTTGTCCGATCGGGGTGTGGACAGCGCCATTCTGGGCAAGTCCCTCTATGAGGGGGCCTTTACCCTGGAGCAGGCTCTGGACCTGGTTTCCGGGCATTGTTAACGCGATAGGCAAGTCGGCGAAATATAGGAATGGGAGCATGAGCTCTATGGATAAGCAAGAGGAATTTGCGCTGCGCACTGTCGAGGAGCGCGATGTTCGGTTCATTCGACTCTGGTTCACGGACGTTCTGGGCACGCTGAAATCGGTGGCCATAGCCCCGGCTGAGCTGGAGGTAGCCTTCGAGGAGGGACTCGGTTTCGATGGGTCCGCAATCGAGGGCATGACCAGGGTCTCCGAGGATGACATGATCGTCAAGCCGGATCCTTCGACATTCCAGATTCTTCCCTGGAGGGGAGGCCCCCAGGGTACCGCCAGGATTTTCTGCGACGTGCTCACGCCCGACGGCGAGCCCAGCAGCGGTGATCCACGACACGTACTTGAAGCGTGCCTTGGCCCATGCCAAGGACAAGGGTTTCATCTTCTACACCCATCCCGAGATCGAGTTCTACCTCTTTGAGAACCAGGAGGACTGGTCCCAGCCCCCGGTTCCCATCGATGAAGGCGGCTATTTCGACCATGTTCCCCGCAGCCCGGGAATGGACTTCCGCAGGGCCTGCGTCAACATGCTGGAGCAGATGGGCATCTCGGTGGAGTACTCCCACCATGAGGCCGGACCGGGCCAGAACGAAATCGACCTGCGCTACGCCGATGCCCTGACCACGGCCGACAACATCATGACCTTCCGCACCGTGGTCAAGGAGATATCCCTGGAACGAGGGATTTACGCCAGTTTCATGCCCAAGCCGTTCACCGATCAGCCGGGATCGGGCATGCACACCCATCTGAGCCTGTTCGAGGGCGACAGCAATGCCTTCTACGAGGTGGGCCAGGAGTTCAACATGTCGCAGACCGCCCGTCAGTTCGCGGCCGGCATTCTGGCCCACGCCGCCGAAATCTGCGCGGTGACCGACCAGTACGTCAACTCCTACAAGAGGCTTTGGGGAGGGGCTGAGGCCCCCAGTTACGTATGCTGGGGCCACAACAACCGCTCGGCCCTCCTGCGCATACCCCAGTACAAACCCGGCAAGGGAAACTCGGCCAGGATGGAGTTCCGCGGCCTGGATCCGGGGGCCAACCCCTATCTGGCATACTCCGTCCTCCTGGCTGCCGGCCTGGATGGGATCGAGCAGAAGATGACCCTGGGGGAGCCCACCAGTGACGATGTCTGGGAGTTGACCGATTCGGAGCGGCAGGCCATGGGAATCGCACCCCTGCCGGACTCTCTGGACTCCGCCCTGAAACTGATGGAGAAATCGGACTTTGTGGCCGAAGTCCTGGGAGAACACACGTTCGAGTACTTCCTGCGCAATAAGCACAAGGAGTGGAACAGCTACAGCAGGCAGGTCAATCCCTACGAGCTGGAGTACTACCTGCCGCGCCTCTAGGACCCCTGCCGTCAGGTGGTAGCCCCCCCCCCTACTCGTCGGCCCTTCCGAACCAGGCATCGTAGATGATGACGAAGTTCCTGTTCCCGTAGCTGGAACAGGAGTCGCCCTCACCGTCACCGGCTGCCAGGGCTGCGGTGTTGGGCTGGTAGGGGGTGTAGATGTAGAGCAGCGCCGTGGCATCGTTCTCGATATAGACATCAGAGGCACCACAGGAGGCTTCGGGACTGAACCTGACCTGATTGATGGCCCTTGTCTGGAACTGATAATCGGATCGGTGGGTCTCATAGTACCGATAGCGCTTGGCGGCTCCGTAGACCTGGTTGAAAAAGCCGGCATATCGGGCATCACAGGCAGCATCGTCTGGGCAGGAGAGCCCCATGGCCGACCTGATTTGGGTGGGGTCCGGATTCTTGGACGTGACCAGGTGCTGCTCTTTTTGGAGCATGGTCAGCAGTACCTTCTGACTGATGCCGCAGGATCTTGCCGCTCCGTCGATGATCTGTGCCGCAGTCTGTCCCTTCCCACCCTGGTAGGGGTCACAGAGCCCATCCCCGTCAGGACTGGGGGTGTCCACCCTCATGGTTCTCAGGCAGGAGTCCCCGGTGCAGTCGGCCCCCTTCTGGTCCAGAAAGACCTGGACGTCCTCGGCATTCATGCTGGTGGTGTCATGGAAACGCTGATCGGTGATGATTCTGCCCGGGTTGAACTCATACTGCCTGGCCATCTCGTTCTGATGCTCCCGGGTCCTGCCGACCAGCTCCCGATATGAGACGAAGTGCAAAGACACGATGACCAAGGCGACCACAAGAACCAGGGCCATCACTGTCGCCGCAACGGCCTCGACGCGGCGGGTGGTCCCCATCCGCTTCCAGGTCCTGGCCAGATTGCTGCTGGTATGTCGTTTGCCCGGTGTCTTCCCCATGCTCAGGCCTCCAAGACCTTCTCGATACGCTGCAGGCTCACAGGCGTGGCCGTACCCAGCTCCTGGGCCCAGATGGAGACATAGTACTCTTCAAGCATCCACCTGGCCCGCTGAATCCTGTCCATGGCCGCATCACGGGCGGGACCGTTGGGGAGTGCCGAGGCCGTCTTCCGTGCCTTGTCCACCTTGTCCTGGGCGGTCTGGGCCTGCCAGGCCCATCGCACATCCCGGTCCTTGTCCCTGCGGGCCTTCTCCAGGCGCATCAAGTCGGCATGGAGATACGTCTGCAGGCGGGGCAAGGCATAGGGAGGATCAACCCCGATGAACCCTTTCTGCACCAGGGTTGATGCATGCTGCCGTATCCATTGCAGAACGGAAAGGAGGGGGAGGTCGGCAGGACCCGATACGGCCTTGTCGACCTCCGCGTAGCGTTGGAGGATGGCAATCGCATCCTTGGCCACCTGGTAGACGGTGTCTTCGAAGACCTGCCCCAGCCCGGACACCGTCTCCTGTAGGGTCTGGTCATCGGTGATGGCTTCGGTTTCGGGAATCAGGCGTTTCACGGCCGCCAACTGAAGGTCCCTGGTCAGGGCATCCGTATTGCGGTAGGGGGCTGAGGCCAGCATCAGTGATTCGCGGCTCAACCAGCGGGAGGATATGCGTTGGGAGGGGAGCTCAAGCTTCTCCAGAGCGGCCTGCCATATCATGTCCTTCCGGGACTCGGTTGTGGCTCCTGCCTTATGGAGCAGGTCGGCGCGCCTGACCGCCTTCCCCTCCTTGGCGGCCTGCGAGGCCCTGTTTCCGACCACGGTCCGGGCGGACTCCCTGGCAAGTCCGGCCAGGCGTGACTGAAGCTCGGACAGGGATTTGGATTGCCCCAGCACCTTCGGCTGTTCCGGAGCTGGTTGCCCTGCGCTCGGCCTATCGGCACCCGGACGGTCCTGGCCTGACGCGACCGGATCGGAGCGGCCCTTCCTGACGCGACCATGCTTGCGATGACGACTGGGTTCCTCCTCGACCTGGAAGGTCATTCGCAGGTAGGGAGGCAATCGGTCGAGTTGAGCCTGGTCGAATACCTCGGGGTGGATCTGCGCGCCGACCACATCGATGGCGGCGGCGGTGAAGACATGGGTGAAATCAGGCCAGGTTCCAACCGTCGATTCCTGGTCGACTGCCTTGCCTCTCCCGTTCGTGCCTGATCCGGAAGCGGTGGACGACCCGTACACGGGTTCCTGCCCTGCCCCGCTGTAATCGGACCCGGGGAGGGTGGCGTAGTGCCCGTCGATCCACCGGCGGATGGCCCGGGCCGTGTCGGGTGCGGGAACGAACTGGACACGAAGAGTCTTGGGGAGGGATTTGATGGTCGAGACGATGAGGTCATCCAGGAGTCCGGGCACGTTCCAGGTGAACTCTTGTGGGTTCAGTTGTGAGAGCGTGCCGACCGGTATGTGGATTGTGACCCCGTCGTTCGGGTCGCTGGGGTTGTAGACGTAGGTCAGGGGGAGGTCCAGTTCGTTCCCGTCCCTGCCCAGGGTATGCCAGTGGTTGGGATAGTCGCCTGGCCGGTATCCCTCCTCATTCCGGCTGAGTCGTTCCACCTTGCCGGGGTCGAAGTCCAGAAGGTGCGGATCCTGGTCGTGGTTGTGCCTCCACCAGTTTCCGAGGGCTGCCACGGAGGTTGCCTCATGGGGGAGTCGTTCAAAGTAGAAGTCGGCCAGGTCGGTCTCGTTGATGGTGTCGGCCACTTGGCGGGTTCGGCTGGTCTGGTCGTCGGCCTCCCGGAGGATGTCACGATTGGTCCGGATGAAGTCGTCGTGGGGGAACCTCTGCCGTATGTCGCCTTCGACCAGCCCCTGACGCACCAGGAACTCCCGGGCCTGGGTGGGGTTTATGGAGCCCCATTGGATGGTCTTGTCCTGAACGATGGGGAGGCCATATAGGAGGACCTTGGAGGATGCCACGGCCGCACCGCGTGAGGCTGACCAGTGGGGTTCCGCATAGGTGGTCCGGGTCAGGGACCTGGCCAGGGGTTCCGCCCAGGCCGGGTCGATGGCGGCGCAGTACCGGGCCCAGAGCCGGGAGGTCTCCACCAGTTCGGCCGACATGATCCAGGCGGGGGTGCTCTTGGAGACGGCCGATCCGGGGAAGATGGCGAAGTGGGTGCCCCTGGCGCCCTGGTACTCGTTCTTGGAGCGTTTTTGGGCACGTTTCATGGCCTTGGCTCTGGCGGCACCTTTGAGGCCGGTGAAGTCCGAGGCCTTGGGTTCATGGATGACCTGCATGCCGATACTGGACAGGAGACCGGAGAGCATGGAGCGGTGGATCCCCTGGTCGTCCCAGGAACATACCAGGGAGTGGGCGGCCTGTTGGGCCTGGGGGAGGTTCAGGATTCCCTTGTCCGGTGCCTTGATGGGCTTAGGGTTCCCCACCTGCATGTGCATTCCCTGGCACATCTGTACCAGTTGCTGGTAGAGGTCGTGCCACTGCCGCATCCGCATGAAGCTGATGAACTCCTGCTTGCAAGCCTTGCGCAGGGCCGAGTTGGAGGACTGCTTCACCTCCGGGAAGAAGCGGTGCCAGATATTCAGGGCGGTCAGGAAGTCGCTCGTCGGGTCGTCATACCGAGCATGGAGGCGATCGGCTTCCTCCCGTTTCTCCTCGGGGCGCTCGCGGGGATCCTGGAGGGAGAGGAAGGCGACGACCACCAGAACCGCCGCCAGGGTGTCGGGCGTGGTGTCCTGGCCCGCCTGGAGAACCATCCTGCCCAGGCGGATGTCGATGGGGATCCGGGCCAGTTTCCTGCCCAAGGGGGTCAGTCTGACCTCGCCCCGGGTCCGGGCCACAGCCTGGAGTTCGGTCAGTTCGTTGAAGCCGTCGGTGACCGCCCTTGTGTCCGGTGGGTCGATGAACCCGAAACCGGTTACATCCTCGGCGGTCTTTGCCACGCCTACCGAGAGCATATGGAGAACCACCGCCCCCAGAGAAGTGCGCAGAATCTCCGGATCCGTGAATCTGGGTCGTGTATCGTAGTCGTCTTTGCTGTACAGGCGGATGGCAATGCCATCGGCCACGCGTCCACAGCGCCCGGCCCGCTGGTCGGCGGATGCCTGGGAAATGGGTTCGATGGGAAGCCGTTGCACTTTGGCCGACTTGGAATACCTGCTGATCCTGGCCATGCCCGGGTCCACCACATAGCGGATGCCGGGTACGGTCAGGGAGGTTTCGGCCACATTCGTGGCGATGACGATGCGCTGGTGGTTGTGCTGTTCGAAGACCCGGTGCTGCTCCTTGGCCGAAAGCCTGGCGAAGAGGGGAACCAGCTCTATGGCATCGGTGCGCTGCATATCCGAAGCCCTGGGGCCGAAGTGGCGCCTCAGTGCGGTCTCGTACTCGCGGATGTCGCGCTCGCCGGCCGCAAAGACCAGGATGTCACGTGGACCGTTCACATGCGTGGAATGGATGACCAGTTCGGCACATGCTCTGGCAACGGCGGTGGGTACGTCCAGGTCATCCTGGTCCCCGTCACCTTCCTGGAGGAATCCTCCGGAAGAGAAACCGGGCACCGCCCGCATAAGGGCGGGTGGGGATCCGGCGGGTTCGTAAAGGGTCTGGACCGGGTAGGTGCGGCCTGAGACCTCAATGACCGGGACCTGCGTATGGAGGGCCTTGGCGAAGTGGTCTCGGAACTTGACCGAGTCGATGGTGGCCGAAGTGATGATCAATTTCAGATCACGGCGTTTGGGCAGTAGAGCCGTCAGGTACCCCAGAAGAAAGTCGATGTTCAGACTGCGTTCATGGGCCTCGTCGATAATGATCGTGTCGTAGGCCCGCAGCTGGGGATCACCCTGTATCTGGGCTAACAGGATGCCGTCTGTTACCACCCGCAGACGGGTGCGTTTGGAGGACTGGTCGGTGAACCTGACCTGGTAACCGATTTCCTCACCCAACCGCACCCCTGTCTCGGATGCGATTCGCTCCGCCACCGTCCTGGCGGCTATGCGCCTGGGCTGGGTGTGGACTATCTGGTGGCCGTGGGTTCCCCTCCCCATTTCCAGGAGGATTTTGGGTATCTGGGTGGTCTTGCCCGACCCGGTCTGCCCCGAGACGATGACCACCTGCGAGGTTCTGACGGCCTGCGCTATGTCGTCCTTGGCTGCACTGACCGGCAGCTCCACAGGGTATTGGAACCTCATGCCCGGCCTATCTCGATGATTCGGAAGCCCTTTGCCGAGGCGGCCTTGGTCACGGTCCAGCCATCTCCGAGGTTCTTGGACAGCCAGGGGACAAGGGAATCCGCACCCAGGTTGCGTTGGACGACCAGGTAGGCCCGGCCCTCGGGTTTCAGGCGGGGCAGGTAATTCATCAGGAGTTCGTGCAGTGCCTCCTTGCCGACACGAATGGGTGGGTTGGACCAGATCAGGTCGAACATAAGGTCGTCCGGCAGTTGGTCGGGGAGGACCGCCTGGATGCCCTTCAGCCCATTGGATTCGGCATTGCGCCGGGTCAGGTCAAGGGCCCGCTCGTTGACATCCACGGCGTAGACGTTTGCTTCGGGGGAGAGGAGTCCCATGCTGAGGGCGATGGGCCCCCATCCACAGCCCAGGTCGAGGAAGTCGCCGGTCGGCGGAGGGGTTGGGACCTTCTTCAGGAGGACGGAGGTGCCAAGGTCCAGTCTGTTGGCGGAAAACACCCCGTTGGAGACCTGCACCGGAATCTGATGGCCTGCCAGGTTGACCTGTATGGTCCTGCGCTCGTCGGGGGAGGCCGGCGTAGCGGTGAAGTACTGCTCGCTCCGGCCTGAAGTCCGCCGCCCGTCCGTGGGTGTTTCCTGGTTCTTGTCCGTCATACCCGTCCCGTCCGTTCCATCCATCCTGTCCGCCCTGTCACCATCCGCCTGCATCTCTCTCCCGGAAGGCCCGGCCCCCGACTCGGCTCAGGGTTTCTCAATGTCTGCTAAGACGATGATAATAAAGACCATGCCTTGATTCCGCTTATACCGGATTCCGGACTGATTCCATCATCTATCTGTGCAGAGGTGCCTTTGACCCAGAACCATTCCAGCGAAGACAGCACGGGCATCGGGAAGACCGACCGCCCGGAATCGTCCGTGCCGCAGTTCGAGGAAGTGTCCTCACCCTCGTCTCCGGGACATGTTGACCGTCTGACCGGGCGTTCGGACGTTCTCTTGGAGCAGTCCGCCGGGGATGCACCCCAGACCGTGGACCAGGTGGAATGGGAGGAGCGCGAGCGACGCAATCAGTTCAGACATGTTGAGGGACTGGGTGAACTCAGGGACGTAACCGAGGTCGAGTACAGGAAGATCCGCCTTGAACGGGTCGTTCTGATTGGCGTATGGTCCAACGCCCGGACTCGGGTGGAGGAGGCCGAGGAGTCCCTCCGTGAGTTGGCGGCGCTGGCGCAGACAGCTGGTGCAGAGGTCCTGGATGGTCTCCTCCAGCAGCGGGCCAAGCCCGACCCGGCCACCTATGTGGGGTCGGGCAAGGCCAGGGAACTGGCGGATATCGTTGCCGGGCTTGAGGCGGATACAATCATCGCCGACGACGACCTCCATCCCTCCCAGCGGCGTGCACTGGAGGATGTGACCAAGGTCAAGGTGGTGGACAGGACCGCCCTGATTCTTGACATCTTCGCCCAACACGCAACCAGTCGCGAGGGTAAGGCCCAGGTGGAGTTGGCCCAGTTGGAGTACATGCTGCCCAGATTGCGTGGCTGGGGTGGATCGCTCTCCCGCCAGGCCGGTGGTCAGGCAGCTGGACAGTCCGGTGGTATCGGGTCGAGGGGTCCGGGCGAAACCAAAATCGAGACCGACCGCCGCGTCATTCGTCACCGTATTACCCGCCTGAAGCGGCAAATCGCCCAGATGTCACCCTCTCGAGAGGTCAAGCGAGGGTCGCGGCAGCGCTTCGGCCTGCCGACCGTGGCCGTAGTGGGCTATACCAATGCAGGTAAGTCCTCGCTGACCAACAGGTTGACCGGGTCCAGCGAGCTGGTCGAGAATGCTCTCTTCGCCACCCTGGATACGGCTGTACGACGCACCAAGGCCAGGGACGGAAGACTCTACGTATATGTCGATACGGTCGGTTTTGTGCGCCGCCTGCCTACCCAGCTGGTTGAGGCTTTCAAGTCAACCCTGGAGGAGGTCGCCCAGGCCGACCTGATTCTCCACGTGGTGGATGGATCGCATCCTGATCCCTTCGGGCAGATTCGCGCCGTCGACAAGGTCCTGGCCGATATAGAAGGCGTGGGGTCCATTCCCAGGATTTTGGTCTTCAACAAGGTCGACCTGATGGAAGGGGCCGCCCGAGACAGGCTATCCAATCTGGAACCGGATGCCTTCCTGGTTTCGGCTCGTAGTGGAACCGGTATCGATGACCTGCGTGAGCGGGTGGAGGACCTTCTGCCCAAGCCGGAGGTCCACGTGGAAGCGCTTATGCCTTATACCAGCGGATCCCTCTTGGCCCGGGTCAGGCAATTTGGCCGGGTGACGGGATTGGACTATCGATCTGATGGCATCATGCTGAGTGCCGATGTGGACGACGGACTGGCGGCCGCCATCCTGAAGGAATCAATAGACTGAAACTGCTGGTATCATTGACTTGATTGACCGATTCATGCCGTTCTTGCGGGATGTCTCGAGGCCCCGGTCGCCAGCTTTCGTGGCCTGGGTTACCGAACAATCGTTCACCCTACAGGATTCGCTTCCGAAGGTCATATACTGCGGATACAGTGAACCTGTTGAATGCGGCAAACCCGTCTTTTCCGGGTTCCGATGAGAGAGGTCCAATAAAAACTATGGCGGAATCACCAATTAAGCCAACCAAGCTTGCGATTGTAGGAGCTGGGGCGGTGGGCTCCACCCTGGCATTTTCGGCTGCCCAGCGTGGTGTTGCACGCGAGATCGTGCTTGAGGATGTCAATAAGCAGCGCGTGGAGGCTGAGGTGCGCGATATGCAGCACGGCTCCAGCTTCTATCCGACTGTTTCCATCGATGGGTCGGATGACCCGCAGATATGTTCCGGGGCCGACATGGTGGTCATCACCGCCGGTGCCCGTCAGAAGCCAGGGCAGACCCGGCTCGACCTGGCCGGCGCGACCATCGAGATGATGAAGTCCATCATTCCGCAGATGGTCGAGGTCGCCCCCAACGCCATCTTCATGCTCATCACCAACCCCGTCGACATCGTTACCAGGGTTTCCCTGGATCTGTCGGGGCTGCCTTCGAACCAGATGTTCGGCTCGGGCACCAACCTGGATTCCGCCCGTCTGCGTTACCTGATTGCCCAGCAGACCGGTGTCAACGTGAAGAACGTCCATGCCTATATCGCCGGCGAGCACGGGGATTCCGAGGTTCCACTCTGGTCCTCCGCCACCATCGGCGGGGTTCCCATGTGCGACTGGAAGGAAATGCCCGGTCACGAACCCCTGGATGCAGCCAAGCGCGAGGAGATTCATCAGGGGGTCAAGAACGCCGCCTACCAGATCATCGAGGGCAAGGGTGCGACCAACTTCGCCATCGCCATGTCAGGTGTCGACATCATCGAGTCCATCCTGAACGGGACCAACAGGATCCTGCCGGTCAGCTCCATGCTTGAAGACTTCCACGGCATCTCCGGCGTCTGCATGTCGGTGCCCAGCGTCCTGAACCGCCAGGGCGTCAACACCCACATCAATACCCCGCTCAGCGACGGCGAACTGGCAGCCCTGAAGCGGTCCGCCGAGACCCTGAAGGAGACGGCCGCCAAGTTCGGCTTCTGATTTCTGTACCGTCCGTTCCTGTACCGGTTCACCTGTCGGATTCGGGCGACTGATAGCGCCTGTCGGCTTTTAGCGAGGACCAGGACCATGGGTTTGTTTGCCTTGTCCTGGTTCTTTCTTTATCGTTCGGCGCTTAGGTGAAGATATTCCTGTCTCCTGGTCGACGATGATAGGATGGCACCGATTCGGGGTCATCCGTTCATTGCTAACAGACCCTCGTAGGTATCTGATGAAGTTGGGCACCGGCTGACATCTGACTGTTTCGCTCGGTGGCTGGTGCCGCTGCAATACGGTGTCCTGGGGTTCGGGCGTCGTGAGGCTTATATTTGGAGGTGTTCGATGGCTGAAGATGCTGTATCCAGTGGGTTCCACGATGGGCACCAGGCTCCTGCCGGTGCCAAACACCGCAAACAACTCTTGATGACCCTGGCCCTGACGGGGAGCGTCTTCCTGGCAGAGGTGGTCGGGGCGATAGTCACCAACAGCCTGGCCCTTCTGGTCGATGCGGGTCACATGATGACCGATATGGCCGTCCTTATTGCATCCACGGTGACCGCGATCCTGATGGAGCGGCGCCCGACCTCCAACAGGACTTGGGGCTGGTCGCGACTGGAGGTCATCACCTCGGCAGGGGGCGCAATTGTTCTCCTCCTGGTGGGAATCTATGCCATCGTCGAGGCCGGGATACGCCTCTTTGTGCCGAATCAGGACCAGGTGGAGGCTATGGGGCTCCTCCTGTTCTTCGGTGTTCTGGGACTTGCGGCCAATCTGGGGTCCATCTTCGTTCTGTCGTCCAGTCATGACGACAACCTGAATATGAAGGCGGCCTTCCTGGAGGTCATGAACGATGCACTGGGTTCCGTGGCCGTCATCATTTCGGCTGTGGTCATGCTCCTGACGGGGTGGAACGGGTTCGATGCCGTTGCTGGTGGTCTCATTGCCATCCTGATGATACCGCGTGCCCTTTCACTGCTTTCGAAGAGCATCAGGGTCCTCCTTGAGGAGCCTCCCCAGGGACTGAACATGGATCATGTCCGAGAGCATCTGGAAAAGGTACCTGGTGTTCTTGAGGTGCACGACCTGCATGCCAACAGTGTCTCCAGCGGTTTGCCCCAGCTCACCGCCCATGTGATTGTGAATACCGACTCCACCACTGATGAAAACGAGCAGATACTGACCAGTATGCAGAAATGTCTGCGAACCCACTTCCCGGTTTGCGTCGAGCACACCACGTTCCAGATTGAGCCCCAGGGTCACCAGGACCTGAGTGGTGAACGCCTGAGCATGTGAGTGAGATCCGGTGCCGTCCCAGGTTGTGGTCCAAGACGGTCCTTGATTTCCACTTGTGCCTGTAAGATTGGCCCCCTCCGACCGCAATGGTCGGAGGGGGCCAATCTTCTATCTCGTCAGACCTTGCGCAGGACGGTTACCACCTTGCCCATTATCTTGGCATGGGTGCCGTCGATGGGGGAGTAGGACGGGTTATGGGGGATGAGCCACACATGGCCCTTCTCGCGCCGGAAGGTCTTGACAGTAGCCTCATCGTCAAGAAGCGCAGCCACAATATCGCCGTTCTCGGCTTCCTGCTGCTGGCGCACCACGACGAAATCACCGTCGCAGATTGCTGCGTCCACCATGGAGTCTCCGTGTACTTCCAACATGAAAAGCTGCCCGGTACCGGTCAATCGCTCGGGCAGCCGCATGACATCGTCGACATGCTGATCGGCCAGGATGGGCTGCCCGGCCGCAATCCTGCCCACCAGGGGAACGTCGTGCGAACCGACAATGGCCTCGTCCGTGTATTGGTCCGGAAAGGGGATGACGGTGGATGATGCCTGTTTCTGCTCGGGTTGGTCGTGGACCAGTTCGATGGCCCTGCCCTTGTTGGCCGTAAGGCGGATGTACCCCAGATCTTCCAGAACCTGAAGCTGATGTTTTACCGAGGAGGTGCTTTTCAGTCCGGCGTTCTTGCCGATTTCACGATAGGAAGGAACGAAGCCACGCTCGGACAGGTGGGTTTTGATGGCCTGGAGCACCCGCTCCTGACGGTCCGTGAGCTGGGGCTGCTCTTGTGCATCGGGAGACGGAGCCGTAATCCCGTCATGCGTGGCGCTGGTTTCCTCGGCCGCTGTCTGACCAGTGAGTGAACCCATGCCTGTCTCGGGTCTGTATGGGACGGTGCTCACGACAGGCTCCTTTCCTAGTTGCTGCCGGTAATCGTATCTCAGCAAAAAGCAAAAATCAAACAAATGTTCGAATGGGGCTTGCCAAGTTCTCCGACCCATGCCACAATGAGAACATCTGTTCGATAGAACATTTGTTCGAAAGGGGCTTCTGATGACAGCTTGCAGTGCTACTAAGGTTCTCGTGCCGTCCTCTGCGTCGGGTCGGTCATCCCTGTACCGGCTCAATGGGTTGAAGCCAGCCGGTCATAAGGTGGAATCAAGGAGGATTCGACTGAACGCAAGAGGCAGGCTTATCACCTTCCTCCTGAGTGTGGCGCTCGTTTTTGCGGGACTCAGTGTCGGTGTCCAACATGCAGAGTCGACCACGGGTCCCCAGGAGGTCATCTCCTACACGGTTCGTCCGGGTGACACAATCTGGTCTTATGCAGCCTCGGTCACTCCAGCCGGAGGGGATGTCAGTGCTTCGGTTGACCAAATCATGCAGATGAATAATCTGTCCTCTCCCAGACTTCAGGTCGGTGACCGAATACTGGTCCCGGACAATCAGGCCTGATGTCCTTTTCGTTGCTTATCCGGCCGTTCTCTTGCCGGTGAGGAGGTACCCCTCGCTTGCCGATGTCCGCTTCGTTTTCGATTGAATGGGGTTGTTTGCGGATGGCGGTACGGATGGAGTGGGCGTGTTCTAATCCCTGAACACAAGATGTGGCGGCTCCTGCAGGCCCGCGTGATGGAAGTCGAAGGTTATGGTGATAGTGTCCAGTGTCGGCTCACTGCCTTATTTCTGGGCATGCAGGCGCTAAACTGGCAGGCATGCATTGTCCTTTCTGTCAGAATCCGGATACGAAGGTTGTGGATACCCGTATCAGTGAAGATGGTCACGCCATCAGACGTCGCCGTGAATGCCCGGAATGCTCCCGGCGCTTCACCACGGTCGAGACCTCCATACTCCTGGTGATGAAGAGGTCCGGTAATGCCGAGCCTTTCGACAGGGACAAGGTCATCACGGGTGTTCGAAAGGCATGCCAGGGCAGGCCCATAGATGAGGATGACCTCAAGCAACTTGGCCAGCAGGTCGAGGAGGATCTCAGGTCGCGAGGTCTCGCACAGGTCGACTCGGAAGAGGTTGGCAGGGCCATCCTCAAACCGCTTCGAGAGCTTGATGAGGTTGCCTACCTTCGTTTCGCCTCGGTATATCAGAACTTCGCTGGATTGGCGGATTTCCAGTCCGCTATTGACTCCTTGCGAGAAGAAGACGAATCCCCGGACCGACAGGAATCAATATCCGCCTGAAACCGGGATGGTCGTGCAGTCGAACCCACTGACTGCACGACCATCCTGCGTGGTACTGCCTAACCGGCCTTATCTGATTACAGGTCCAGAGACTGCGCGTCCTCGCTGGTCTGTATGACGACCAGCTTCTGTGTGGGGCGGGTCATGGCGACGTAGAGATCGGCCGCGGCCGTGAGCCTCGATGGGGCGTCGTCTTCTATTCGTCCGGGGTTGACCAGGACCACGGCATCGAATTCCAGTCCCTTGGTCTGGTTGGTTTCGGTCACCAGGATCTGGCGGTCCCACAGGGGTTGATCCTGTACGGCGGCGTATTCCGGGTTGGCCGCAGTGATCTGATCGACCAGGCGCTGGAGCGGCTGAACCATGCCGTCGGGTGCTATGACCGCGAGACGACCTGTTCCGTCATTGCCCACATATTCCCCTGCCAGGGAGTATATGCGATCGTGGGCCACTTCCATGAGCTGGTCCAGGGTGTCGACCCGCACCCGCTCGACGGCGTGATCAACCTGGCGAACGGCTTCCAGCGTGGATACCTCGAGACCCTCGGACCTGGCAAAGTCTGAAGCCAACTGAGAGACCTGGCTGGGATTGCGGTAGTCAATGGTGAGCTGGCGCAGGTCCCACTCCTCGGGGCCGAACAGTCGATCCATGGTCCGTTGCCAGGATCTGGTCCCTCCAAGAGCCGCGGTCTGAGCCACGTCTCCGACGATGGTGAAGGATCGCGAGGGGCACCGCCTGATCAGCATCCGCCAGTCCATGGCTGTGAGTTCCTGGGCCTCGTCAACAACGATATGACCGAAGACCCATTCGCGGTCGCCGGCAGCCTGTTGGGCCGCCAGGGCTTCTTCCGAGCCGTTGATGGAGTCCAGGAGCATCTGGGATGTGACGATGCCCGAACCAATTCCACTCTGGGCCAGGGTGTCGCGGGCGAACTGACGTTCCTCCTCCTTGCGTGCCTCCTCGGCCCGGCGGCGTTCATCTTCTCTGGGGTCGGGACCGAGGAGTTCCATGGCCTCATCGAGAATGGGGATGTCCGAAACGGTGAGTTCCGATCCGCTGGGCCGGGTCAGCTCTGATATGTCATCGTTGCTCAGCCATGGGGCGAACCTGCGCAGCCGGTCCGGACGTGACCAGAGGTTGTCCACCAGCCAGAGGGGGTTCATGGGCAGCCAGGCAAGGTTGAGGGTACGGCGGACCTTGTTGTTCATCCTGAGCAGGGAGGCGGCCCGGGCAAGCTCGTCCTCCTTGGGCTCGTAATCCAAACGTTCCGCATAGCGGTTGGTCATGGCCGCAAGAGCCGACCGGACGAATGTGGCTCGGGCCCGGTTATGCGGCTGACGGCTCCGGTGGGCATCGGTCAGGGCCTCCTCCAGATCGATGGCAAGCATGGGCACCGACACCCCATCCACCATGACCGTTGGCAGGTTCTTGGGGACCCGTTCCCGTGCGGCAACGGCTCTGGCCACCACCTGGGCCATTCTGTGATCGCCCTTGAGCATGGCGGCCCGAGGGGAATCATGGGCCTTGGCGCTGATGCCAGGGATCAAATCCGCCATGGTCCTGCTCAGTACGCCGGTCTCACCCAGAGAGGGGAGAACCTGGTCGATGTAATGCAGGAAGGCCGAACTCGGGCCGACCATCAACACGCCTGAGCGCTCCAGCATGCGCCGATGTGTATACAGCAGGTAGGCGGCACGATGGAGGGCCACTGCAGTCTTGCCGGTACCCGGTCCGCCTTGGACCACCAGGGGGTGATTCATGTCGGATCGGATGATTCGGTCCTGCTCCGCTTGGATCGTGGCCACGATATCGGTCATCCGCCCGGTCCTGCGGCTGGAGAGCGAGGCCATGAGGGCGCCCTCTCCGGCCAGGGTCCCCCTGTCGGCTGCCTGGCCCACCTCAGGTGCCTGGAGGTCAAGAATCTCGTCCTCGATGCCCGTGACCTTCCGGAAATTCAGCGTGATGTGACGGCGCATGACGATATCGCCATGGTTGGATGGCGTCGCTTCATAGAAGGGTCTTGCCGCCTCGGCGCGCCAGTCGGTGAGAATGGGCTCATGCTCCTTGTTGAGCAGTCCGATCCGGCCGATGTATCGACGCTGGTTTTCGGTGGTGTCCAGACGCCCGAAGACCAGGCGGTCCTCAACCGCCCGGAGCTGGGTCAGCCTGTCCTCGTACATGGTGGCGAACGAATCGCGCTCGGTTCGCTGGGTGGGTGATCCGTATGAACCTGCCGCCCTGACCGCATCCAGTCGGGTCTGAGCCTGCTTCCGCAGGTCGTCCAACCGTCCGTAGGCCTTGTCCACCGCTTCCTGCTCTTCATGCAGCTGTGAGGAATAGCTTGACATGTGCTTCCATTTCTGTGGCGAATTTGCGGGTAGACCGCCGGTAATCAAAAAACCGGGCTACTAAATATACCGCTTGACCTATACCTTTCCCTGTATTCCGCCACCTTTTGGCCGGAATCGATATGAACCTACGAGGATGGTCTCCGTGGTGCAGGCATCCTCATTGGTTGCCTGGGGAAGCTCGCCACCGCTATATGAGCATCGAGCGGGACGGTCACAGCAGGTGCAGGAGAAAATCGCCGTCGTGGATTCCCCCATCGGAGCCGGGAATCCGATTGTCCGGGACCGGTAGGAGGAGCTGTTCCGCCTCGGTTTTCACGACTTGCAGGAATCGGGAAGAAACGCCGTGTGAAGTCATTTTTGGTGTCAAAACCCTAATTCGGTGTCCATTTGGCACATTGGTGGTGATTCATGGTGATTCGTGGGGTAAAGTGGGGAACGTTGTGAATCGGGGCGCCTTTCTGAATGGGGAGTCCCCTCGGTGCTCGTTGCATAGGAGGTGGGGAAATGGCTGACAGGCCACTTGAAGCGACCCCACCGGTCCAGGACCTGGAAACAGGCCGAAATGGCAACGGAAATGATCAGGATGTACTGCAGGGCGCGGCCCTGCCGCCCCTCCTGCTGGGCACTTACACGCCCAAGATGGATGCCAAGGGCCGCATGGCCCTGCCGGCAAAGTTCAGGACCGAGTTGGGTCAGGGTCTGGTCATGACCAGGGGGCAGGAGCGATGCGTCAGCCTCCTTCCCGTGGACGAATTCCGTCGGATGGCCGTGAGAATCCAGCACACCTCCATGGGCAACAAGGCCGCCAGGGACTATCTGCGCGTCTTTCTTTCGGGTGCCGTCGACCAGACCCCGGACAGGCAGGGTCGCATTCTCGTGCCGCCCATGCTCCGCGATTATGCACGGCTCACCTCGAAGGTGGTCGTGATCGGTGTGGGCACCAGGGCCGAGATTTGGGATCAGGACGCCTGGCAGACCTATCTGGACAGCAAGGAGCAGGGGTACTCCGACATTGCAGACGACGTTCTGCCGGCGGTGGACTTCTGATGGGCGCCATGGAAGAGAACCGGCGACAGATGACCGGCAGGCCCGACCAGGAGGCTGTTGACAGGGGACAGGTGCACCAGCCTGTGCTCCTCCAGACCTGCCTCGACCTTGCCGCCCCTGCTCTGGACCATCCCGGAGCCACGGCGGTGGATTGCACACTGGGATTGGCCGGACACGCCACGGCCTTCCTGAAGGCTTGCCCCCAGGCCAGGTTGGTGGGCATCGACCGTGACAGGGAGGCGCTGGATCTGGCCACCGGCAGGATGCACGATGCGGGTCTGGCCGACAGGTTCATTCCGGTCCATGCCGCCTTTGACCAACTGGATCAGGTCTTGTCGGAGGCCGGGATCGGTCAGGTCGATCTGGTCTTTATGGACCTGGGTCTCTCCTCTCTGCAGATAGACCAGCAGGACCGGGGTTTCAGCTATCGCCAGGATGCCCCCCTGGATATGCGTATGGACACCGACCAGGATCTGACCGCGAGTCGGATTCTTGCCGAGTACAGCCAGGAGGACCTGACCAGGATTTTCAGCGCCTATGGGGAGGAACGTTTCTCCGGCCGCATAGCCCGGGCCATCGTTGATGCGAGGGACAAGGAACCCCTGACCACCTCGGCGCAGTTGGATGACCTGGTCGACAGGACCGTGCCCAAGGCCCACAGGGCTCCGGGCAATCCGGCCAAGCGGGTTTTCCAGGCTCTCCGAATCGAAGTCAACGGTGAGCTGGACAAGCTGCAGCGGACCCTTCCGCAGGCTGCTCTGAGACTGGCCCAAGGAGGGCGCTTGGTTGTGGAGTCCTACCACTCCCTGGAGGACCGCGCCGTCAAGAGGTTCATGGGGGCCGGTCTGCATGTGGACCTGCCTGCCGGCATGCCTGTGGTCCCTGAAGAGGCCAAGCCCTTCTTCAAGGATCTGACCCACGGTGCCATCAAGGCTGACCGTCAGGAACTCGACATGAACCCACGTTCCGCTTCGGTGAGACTGCGGGCCGTGGAATTGACCGGCCCCATTCCCGAGGAACGGCGCAGGGAAATGGAAACCCTGTCCAAACACACTGACTTCGCTGACTCCAAGACCCGGAAAGGGAAGGGAAGGGGCCGTTCGGGCCCCGCCGGGTCCGTACACGCTTACAGAAGGGGATTGTGATGGCATCGGCAGCTCGTACCGTGCGCTCCAAGGCGACACCGGGCAAGGGTCACCCGCAATCGCAACCCATTTCGACCCGTCCTGAACTCAGTCTGATCAAGGGTGGCCGGTCCGACGACAGGAGCGTGGCGGAGGGGGCCAGGAAGGTCATCTCCTGGACCCGCAACCGTGGTACTCCCATGATGCACATCCTGGTGGCGGTCATCTTCCTGGCTGCCTCCATGTTCGGATCCCTGATGCTCCGTACCCAGATGATCCAGAACTCCTTCGAGGCCACCCGGGTCCAGAACTCGATCAGCAACCTGACCCAGGATGTTCAGGACGACCAGAACCAACTGGACCAGCTCCAGGCTTCCCTGCCCGATAAGGCCCAAGAACTCGGTATGCAGCCTCAGCAGGGCCTGAATTCCATCGATCTTCAGGGATACCAGGCTCCTTCCATAGACGCGACGGGCGGTCAGCAGTGAGCCGCAGATCGGGTACGTCCATCTCGTGGCGTCGTCCTTTCTGCCGCAGGTCGCTGGTGGTGGGCCTGGTCTTGGTGATTGTTGCGCTGGCGGCCCTTGGCAAGCTGGCTTATATCCAGCTGTTCGACGGTCGGTCCATGGCTCAGGCTGCGGCTGAAAGCCGCACGGTTCCGCACACCATCAAGGCTCAGCGGGGGCGGATTCTGGATGTGAATGGGCGGGTGCTGGCCCAGAGTCTGGAGCGGTACACGATTGTGGGCGATCCGAAGGCTGCGGCTGATTTCGTCCCCATCGACTGCACCAAGAAGACCAAGGAGAACTGCCACAGTATCGGCGGGAACCCGGTTGGGGCCGATGGAGCGGCAGGCGTGGCGCGTCTTCTTGCGCCCGAGCTGAACATGAATGCCATGGAGCTTGGCGGCAAGCTCAGTGTGCCCGGGCGTTATGTGATTCTGGCCAAGCAGGTCACCCCCGAGGTCAAGCGCTCCATCGACAAGCTGGGGCTGGCCGGTATCATCACGGCCGAGCTCAGCAGCGAGCGCACATACCCGCATGCCGACCTGATGGGTTCACTGATAGGCGGCATCGACGCCGAGGGCAAGGGTGTCGCCGGCCTGGAGCAGCTCGAAAACAGACAGTTGACGGGCAAGGATGGATACGAGGTCTACCAGCAGGGGATGCTGGGCCAGCAGATTCCCGGCACCGTGACCAGGTCCAATCCGCCCGAGAACGGCAAAGATGTGAGGCTTACCATCGACCAGGATGTGCAGTGGTACGTCCGCCAGGCCTTGAAAACCGGTCGTGATCGATTCCACGCGGACTGGGCTCTGGCAGTGGTCCAGGATACCCATACCAACCAAATCGTGGCCTTGGCCGACACCGATGACTATCTGGCAGGCAGCGATGATGCCAAAATCCACTCATCCCGTGCCGTGGCCGAGACCTTCGAGCCTGGTTCCATCGGCAAGACCATCGCCATATCGGGTATGCTCCAGGAACAGCTGCACACCATGTCCGACAAGTTCACCGTGCCGGACCACATCACCGTCGACAACCAGCAGTACAAGGACGCCTTCGACCATCCCACTGAACACTGGACCCTGGCTGGCATACTCCAGAATTCCTCCAATGTGGGCATGGTCATGGCAGGCGACAAGTACCCTGACCAAAAACGCTATGACTACCTGACCAGGTTCGGCATAGGCCAGCCTTCCGCTTTGGGGCTGCCCGGCGAGTCCAAGGGCCTGCTGACCACGCCTCAGACCTGGGACCGCCGTACGCGCAACACCGTTCTCTTCGGTCAGGGCTATGCCACCAATGCCATCCAGCTCACCAACGCGGTCGCCACCTTGGCCAACAAGGGGGTGCGCTCCGACCAGTCCATCATCCTCAGCGAGGGGAAGACCAACGCCAACCAGGTCAGGGTGGTCGATGAGGCGGTGGCCGCCTCGCTGATGAACGGCATGGAATCGGTGGCCGAGCTCTATCAGAACACGGCCAGGGTCGAGGGGTACCGGGTGGCTTCAAAGACCGGTACGGCCGAGGTGGCCGATAACTCAGGTAAGCTGACCGGCATCATCAGCGACTGGGTGGGAGTCCTCCCGGCCGACGACCCCCACTTTGTGGTCACCGTGGTCCTGAAGAACCCCAAGAGCAGCGACGGTGTCTTCGGTAGCATCACGGCCGGCCCGGTCTTCGCCCAAATCGGTGAATTCCTTATGCAGAAATACCGGGTCCCCGCCTCCTCGCCGAGAACCGATGCTATCCCGGTAGAATGGTGACACCGGCGGGCCACCGTCGAATTCCCGAGCAAAGGAGAGATTGAAGAATGAGCGCGTTGAGCGAGTCAATCTCCCGAAGAATGACCCTGGGACAGCTCAAGGGGAGGTATGGGCTGACCCTGATTCCTTCGTTTGCGGAACCCGTCACGGTCACATCCCTGGCCAATGACCTGGTATCAGTGCGTCCCGGCAGCCTCTATGTGCCGGATGGGGAGGCAGACCAGGGCATGGTGGACGAGGCCGAGCGCAGAGGCGCCTATGCCGCCCTCCTGCCCTCCACGGATCGGCACAAGATACGAAATGCTCAGATTCCCCTCCTGTTTGGCAATATGCTTCCTTCCCAAATGGGACAGCTCCTTTCCACTGTGGCGGGTGATCCTTCCAGTTCCCTGGCCGTCTTCGGCCTGGTCGGGTCTGATGTGTACGGCGGGGTGGATACCCTGGCCGAATTCCTGCATGTCCTGGGCAATCCGGTGGGGGTCATCAGCGCCCACGGTTCCTATTCCCTCGATCGCGAGCTGAATTTGGACTACCCGCTGAGCATGTTCGACATCCAGCGTTGTCTGTCCATATACCTTGAGGATGGCGCCGCCGCGGTTGTCATATCGGTGGGGGAGGAGACCCTGCAGAAGGATGCCCTCCGGTCTGTCGACATGGACGTGGTGGCCCTGGGTGAGCAAGAGGCTTCCGCCAGCGATCTGCGACGTGCAAGGATGCTCTCCCATGCCCGACGATTCGGATTCGGCCTGGGCGGGCGGACCACTGTGGCACGGCGAACCGACGATTCGGATTCCCTGGCCAGGCAGTCGGTGCTCCCGGGATCGCCCTTCGAGGATTTGTCCCTGTGCATAGCGATGACCATGGCCGCCGGGGTCAAGCGCAACAACATCAGGAGCGCCCTGCGTGTCTCCCGCGAAATGTCCTGAGAGGTGAGGATGAGTCAGTGTGTTCAGGCAGGGACCATGCCCATGACCCTGCAGGAGGTAGCTCGGAGTGTGTCGGGCCGTCTGATTCCCGTCGAAGGTTCGGAGCCGATTGAAGGTGGCGCCGCCCAGTCCGTATCGCTCCGGGTGGTCTCAGATTCACGGCAGGCAGGGGAGGGCTCCCTCTTTGTGGCCATCCATGGAGAACGGGTGGACGGGCATGATTTCCTGCCCGGGATGGGTGCCCGTGGAGTGTGCGCCGCCCTGGTGGACCACCCGGTTTCCGGGGCTGACCTGCCGCAGATTCTGGTGGATGACACCATCGAGGCTCTGGGGCTCCTGGCCAAGCGCAATATTGAACTGCGCCGGGCGGCGGGTACTGATTTCACGGTCATCGGCATCACCGGTTCTGTCGGTAAGACCACGACCAAGGACCTCCTGGCCTCCCTGCTGTCAGCACTGGGGACGGTCGTGGCTCCGGTCGGTTCCTTCAATAATGAGATAGGACTGCCGCTGACAGCCCTGCAGGTGGGTGAGGGGACGCGGTTCCTGGTGGCCGAGATGGGGGCCAACCATATTGGTGAGATAGCACATCTGACCAGGATTGTTCCCCCTGACCTGGCCCTGGTCCTCAAGGTGGGTGTGGCCCACCTGGGCGAGTTCGGCTCGGTGGACCGCATAGCCCAGGCCAAAAGCGAGATGGTCCAAGGACTGGTCCCTGGAGGGCTGGCCGTGCTCAACGCCGACGATTCACGTGTTGCTGCCATGGCGCCTCTCTCTCCGGGCGGTGTCCTCAGGTTTGGCATGAACGAGGAGTCGTCTGATTTGGATGCCCGTGCGACCGATGTGGTCAGGGATGGCCTGGACCGCCCCTCTTTCACGCTGACCTTCGCCGGAGCCGATCCTGTCCGCGTCCACCTGGGCATATCGGGCATGCACAATGTGATGAACGCCCTGGCTGCGGCTGCGGTAGCCCATCATCTGGGTCTGGACCCCGATGCCATTGCCGAGGGTCTGGGCCGGGATGCCAGGATCAGCCCACACCGCATGGCTGTGGGAACAGTATGGACCGACAGGGCGGGATTCACCCTGATTGATGACTCCTTCAACGCCAATCCCGATTCCATGCGGGCCGGGCTGGATGCCCTGTCCACCTGGCAGGGAGCCGGGAACCAGGGCAAACCCTACCGGGTCGCGGTCCTGGGCGTCATGCTGGAACTCGGTGACCAGTCGGCGCAACTGCATGAGCAGATCGGTGCTTACTGCCGTCGGATCGATCTGGATGCCCTGGTTGCCGTGGGCTGTGATGATGCATCAGCAAACGACCTGGTTCGAGCCATGGTTCGGGGGGCCGGCGGAGAGACCGGGGGGTCCGATGTGCCCATGCGGGTCATCTATACGCCCGATGCGAACCGGGCCGGAGAGACGGTAGAGGGTCTGGCCGCAGAGCATCCCGGAGCCCTGGTCCTTTTGAAGGGGTCGCACATGTCCGGCCTTTCGGCCCTGGCAGACAGGTGGCAGGGCTGAGGTATGGGTAAGCTGGAGACCGGTTTTCAGGCGAAATCGTTCACGGACATGATCCAAGAGTTGGAGTACACACAGTGATAGCCCTCATCATAGGAATTCTGGTCTCCCTGGTGGTCACGCTGGCTGGCACCCCTCTGCTGATCAGGTTGGTGCACCGTCTTCACTACGGGCAGTACATCCGCCAGGACGGTCCCCAATCCCACCAGATCAAGAGGGGGACTCCGACCATGGGCGGAGTGGTCATTAACCTGGCCATCCTCCTCGGGTGGGCCGCTTCCGCGCTTTACCGCTACTTGTCGCGGGGAGAGACTCCATCCCTCTCGGCCATGCTGGTCCTCTTCGCCATGCTCTCCATGGGCGGGCTGGGCTTCATCGACGATTTTGCCAAGGTCCGCAAGAAGCAGAACCTGGGTCTTTCCGTCAAGGCCAAGTTCACCGGGCAGTTCATCCTGGCCACGATCTACGCCATCCTGGCCCTTCAGCTCCCCACCAAGAACGGCTTTCCCAGCGCCCAGGCCGGGATATCCTTCGTGGAGCATCCCATCATCAATTTCGAGGCGGCGGGCCATGTGGTGGCCATCATCCTCTTTATCATCTGGGTCAACCTCCTGATGACGGCCTGGAGCAATGCCGTCAACCTGACCGATGGCCTGGACGGCCTGGCTTCGGGCAGTTCCATGATCGCCTTCACCGGGTACACCGTCATCGCCTTCTGGGAGAGCTACCACCTCAAGGGATCAGGGCATCCCGGCCATTCCTATGCTGTTTCGGACCCCCTGGACCTGACCATCATCGCCTGCTGTGCGGCCGTGGCCTGCTTCGGCTTCCTCTGGTACAACACCAATCCGGCCTCCATCTTCATGGGCGACACGGGATCCCTGGCCCTGGGCGGGCTCTTTGCGGCCCTTTCCATCGCCACCCACACCGAGCTTCTGGCGGTCATCCTGGGCGGACTTTTCGTGATCGAGACCGCTTCGGATGTAATCCAGGTGGGGTATTTCAAACTGACCCATAAGCGTGTCTTCAAGATGGCACCCATCCACCACCACTTTGAATTGCTGGGATGGCAGGAGTCCAAGGTTGTGGTCCGGTTCTGGATGATCGACCTGATTTTCGTCCTCCTGGCCCTGGTCCTCTTCTACGTGGACTGGGTGGCCCGGTCCGGCCTGCCCATCTGAGCGGCTGAAATTGCAGGGTATCGGTCCACCGGCGGCCGGAACCACACCCAGGAACCGCCGGTCGAGTGAAACGGGGTGTTTCCCTTCATGGACATGAGCGACAAGCGGGTACTGGTCGTAGGGTTGGGCATCTCCGGCAGAAGTGTGGCCGAAGCCCTTCGGGGACGTGTGGCCGCCGTGACCACCCTGGACCAGAACGTGGCCGAGGCCGACCTCCGGGACTTCGAGTCCATCGACTGGGGCCAGACCGACCTGGTTGTGACTTCACCGGTCTTCAACCCGCGCACTTCCTTCATTCTGGAAGCGCAAAGGCGGGGCATTCCGGTGGTGAGCGAAGTCGAGGCGGCATGGCGTATGCGGGTGAACAGTACGCGGACCGGAGCCCCGGCACCCTGGATAGGCATCACGGGCACCAACGGGAAAACCTCGACCACACAGATGGTTTCAGCCATGATGGAGTCATCGGGCATGCGGGCACCAGCGGTCGGCAACATCGGCAAGGCCGTCTCGCAGGCTGTTCTTGATCCTGCAAATGATGTGCTGTGCGTCGAGTTGAGTTCCTTCCAACTCCATTTCACCGAATCGCCGGCCCTGGAGTGCGCAGCCATCACCAACCTGGCTGCCGACCACCTGGACTGGCACGGCGGGTTCGAGCAGTATGCCGCCGACAAGGCCATGATTTACGAGGGTGTGCGTAAGGCCCTGGTCTACAACGCCGATGATCACCGGGTGTGTGCCCTGGCCGACCAGGCCCATCCTGCTCCCGGATGTGCCAAGGTGGGATTCACTCTTGGTGCCCCCGAGCCAGGCCAGATCGGCGTGGACGGAGGCTGGGTCGTCGACATGAGCGGTCTCGGTGGAGGTCAGCCGGGACTGGCCGAGCGCCTGGTCGCCCTTGCCGACCTGACCCACCTGTGCGAACCGGACGGGACCGTCTATCCGCATCTGCTGGCTGATGCCCTCTGTGCCCTGGCCCTATGCCTGGGTGCGGGCGCCGATAGGGATGCCGCCCTGGAGGCCATGCGGGTCTTTGCGCCGGGAGATCATCGAATCCAGACCGTGGCCAGCCTGGGGTCCGGGGCGGAGGCCATCAGGTTTGTGGATGATTCCAAGGCCACCAACGCCCACGCTGCCAAGGCCTCCCTGTCCAGCTACCCGGACGGCTCAGTGGTCTGGATTGCCGGCGGCCTGGCCAAGGGAGGTCGGTTCGAGGACCTGGTACGGACCCAGGCCAGGCGGATGGCAGGCGCCGTCATCATCGGCAAGGACCAGACCACCATGCTTCAGGCCTTCGAATCCGAGGCTCCGGATATCCCCCTGACCATCATCGACCCGGACTCCGAACAGGATGTCATGGGCAGGGCCGTTCGGGCCGCCGGAGATTACGCCCACCCCGGTCAGGTGGTCCTCCTGGCACCGGCCTGTGCCTCCATGGACCAGTTCAAGTCCTATGCCGACCGTGGTCGAAAATTCGCTGACCAGGCCAGGAGGTGGGTGAAGGCTCATGGCGAAAACCGCTGACCCGAACAAGGACGACAGGAGCAAGGGCAAGGGAGGGGCACGCGACCCATATCGGGGCTGGCGGGCCATCCTGAATCCGGTCTGGTGCTATAACGGGTTCGTTACCTCGGTCATGGCCACCACGGTCTTCGGTCTGATGATGGTCTTCTCTTCGTCCTCGGTCGATCTGGTGGCCCAGGGCAGTTCTCCCTGGAGCCAGGTGATTCGACAGGCCATCTACTGCCTGGTCGGCCTGGCCTGCGCCTTCGTTGCCCAGCGCATCAAGGTGGAGAGTTATCAACGTTGGTCGATGGCATTCCTGGTTTTCAGCCAGTTTACACAGCTTCTGACACGTACCCCACTGGGGCGCTCGGCAAACGGCAATCAGGGGTGGATATCAATCGGCGGCATCTCCATGCAGCCGGCCGAGATGCTCAAGCTGGCCTTGTGCATCTGGCTTCCCCAGGCGCTGATAGTGGCGCAGCACGAGATTCGTGACGGGAAGGATCCCGCCCATCCCTGGACACCATATCTGAAACCGATTATCGGATTTGTACTCAGTTTCGGCCTGATCATGCTGGGCAAGGACCTGGGTACGGCCATGATCATCGTCATTATAGGTTTCGTGGCCTTCTTGGTTTCTGGTTTCCCCCTGAAGTGGCTCCTGAGTCTGGCCACGCTCGGCCTGGCCGGAATCGTCGGCTTCTCCGTCATGGGGAACGGCAACAGGACCCAGCGCATCCTGGCGGCCTACGGGGAGTGCTCGGCCGATGACATTCAGGGAATCTGCTACCAATCCATACATGGACTCTATGCCATGGCCTCCGGTGGACTCACCGGTGTAGGGCTCGGCAATTCCAGGGAGAAGTGGAATTACCTGCCCGAGGCGCATAACGACTTCATCTTCGCTGTGATCGGCGAGGAGCTGGGCTTCTTCGGTGCAGTCCTGGTCATCGTGGTCTTCATCGCCATGGGATGGTGCATGTTGCGCATCGCCCTGACCACCGAAAACAGGTATGCCGGTATGGTCTTGGTCTGCCTGGATGTATGGCTGGTGGGTCAGGCCCTGATCAACATCTGTGTGGTCCTCGGACTTCTCCCGGTCATCGGTCTGCCGCTACCCTTCGTCTCCGCAGGCGGTACGGCTCTGATCATGTGTCTGGTTTCGGCCGGAGTGGCCCTGAGCATGATTCGTACCCAACCGGATGTCAATGCCATTGCTACGGGGGAATGAGTAGAATCTTCACCATGATTGACGAGGACCGAACTGAAGTGGCAGAGCAGAGGAAAGAGGCCGGAAAAGGGCCTCATGTGGTCTTGGCCGGAGGCGGCACTGCCGGGCATGTCAACCCCCTGTTGAGTGTGGCAGCTGCCCTGCGGAAGGAATGTCCCCAGGCGCACATCAGCGTCATCGGCACTGCCGTGGGTCTGGAGCATGAACTGGTCCCTGCTGCGGGATTCCCCCTGGAAGTAATCGAAAAGGTGCCCTTTCCCCGTCGGCCCAACCTGGATGCCCTGAGATTCCCTGTGCGTTGGTGCAGGGAGGTCGGTAGGGTCAAGAAGATTCTCCGCCGCCAATCGGCCGATTTGGTTGTCGGTTTCGGTGGGTACGCCGCGGCACCGGTATACCGGGCGGCCAGGGTGATGGGCATCCCCATCCTGATTCATGAGCAGAATGCCCGGGCCGGCATGGCCAACAAGCTGGGAGCCCGCTGGGCAGACTATGTGGGAACCGCATACGGGCACACGGGCATCAAGGCCCGTCCCGGCGCTCCGGTCGAACGTGTCGGTCTGCCCCTGAGGCCGGCCATTGCGGATCTGGTCGACAGGATGGAGCGCGATCCCCGATCCGTCCGGGTCGAGGCAGCGACACGGCTGGGCCTGGATCCGGACCGGAAGGTGATTCTGGTGACGGGTGGCTCCCTGGGAGCAGCCAGTCTCAACAAGGCCGTATCCGCTTCCGCAGGGAGGCTTCTGGAGCTGGGGCAGGTGATTCACCTGACCGGTCGCGGCAAGGCGGAACAGGTGAGCAGGCGTGTGGTCGGCGACCTGGGCGAGGGAGTGGTCACCGATCTGGATCCGGCGCATCGTGGGTCCGGTGATTACCACATGGCCGAGTATCTGGAGCGCATCGACCTGGCCTTTGCCTGTGCCGATCTGGTGCTATGCCGGTCCGGTGCAGGCTCCGTCAGTGAATTGACGGCGCTGGGACTGCCTGCGATTTACGTTCCCCTGCCGATCGGCAACGGAGAACAGCGGTTCAATGCCCAGCCTGTGGTCGAGGCAGGGGGAGGGGTGATGGTGGGCGATGCCGACCTGACTCCTGCTTGGATTAAAGACCATGTGCCCGACCTCCTGGCCGATGAGGACGCGCTTCGGACCATGCGACGACGTTCATGGGAATACGGTATCCGTGATGCCGCTCAGGTCATGGCTTCCCGGATCCTATCCACGGCCGGGAAGGGCTGATGTCCACCCCAGGTCCATGCCTGGAAACGGCTTCCCCTGCGTACAGGTCTGCCGCCATAATGAAGTCAGTATGAATCGTCCGAGGAGATGTATCTTGCCCAGCAATGATCGTAGGAATCCAGCCACAGGGAACCAGTCGGCTCAGGCCATGGACTCGTCGGTGCCGACTTCGGATTCTCCGTCCCTGTGCTCGGGTGTGACGCAAGGCGCTCAGGGTGCCGACTCGGCAGGGCTGGATCCGACCCGTGATTCACTGGTCGGATCGGGAATCATCGACCCTCGGGCCCTGGGTGCGACCCACTTCATCGGTATCGGGGGAGCCGGTATGAGTGTTCTGGCCGAGATGCTCCATGAGACCGGTGTCCAGGTTTCGGGTTCCGACAGGCAGGCCAGCGAGAAGACCGAGCGTCTGGAGAAGCTGGGCATTACGGTTCACATAGGTCAGAAGGCCGAGAATGTGCTGGGTGCCCGGACCGTGGTCTGGTCCAGTGCCATCAAGCCGGATAACCCTGAGATTCTGGCGGCCCGAGCTCAGGGCTCCAGGATCCTGCACCGCAGCGACATCCTCGCCCTCCTGATGGCCTCGCGGCGTTCCGTGACCGTCGCAGGTGCTCACGGTAAGACCACAACCAGCGCCCTGACCGCCCATATCCTGACTGAGGCCGGAACAGGTCGGCTCGCCGATCCAAGCTACGCCATCGGGAGCTCCATCCAGTCGGCACAGGGGGCCATCGACGGCGGACATGTCGGGCAGGGTGACGTGCTTGTGGCGGAGGCGGACGAGTCGGACGGCAGTTTCAGCAAATACCACCCCACCATTGCCATCGTTACGAATGTGGAACCCGACCATCTGGACCATTATGGAACGCCGACCGCCTTCCGCCAGGCCTTCGTCGACCATGCCCGCCGTGCCGAGGGGTACCTGGTCATCTGCGGTGACGACCAGGGGGGACTGGATGTTCTCAGGGACCTGGATGGGGATTGCCGGGCCAGGATTGTGGTCTACTCGACCGGGACGCGTTCGCAGCTGGGGGAGGAGACCCTGGAGGGGGCCAGTCTGGTCAGAATCGTATCCGAGTCGGAGGCCAGTGGATCCGGGCGTGAACGGTGCACCCTGCGGATTCCTTCCAATCTCCTGGACCTGAATGCAGGCGGGTCGGGAACCGATACGGGGAGGTCCGGTGGTTCAGGTGATTCCGCAGGCCGGGGGGATTCGACGGACCGAACGGTCGACATCCCCGTCGACCTGGCCATACCCGGCCTGCACAATGCCAGGAATGCCGCTGCGGCCATCATCGCCTGCACCCTTCTGGGTATGGATCCCCAGGCCGCAGCCAGGGCGGCGGGGGACTTCCGTGGCGCTTCCAGGAGGTTTGAAGTCAGGGGGGAGATAGGCGGCGTGACCCTGGTGGACGACTACGCCCACCATCCCACCGAAATCGCAGCCCTTCTGGATGCCGCCCGCAGGCGGTATCCGAATCGGGTCATCCGGGTGCTCTTCCAACCCCACCTGTTTTCAAGGACCCGGATCTTCGCCGACCAGTTCGCTGCAGCCCTGAGCCAGGCGGACGATGTGACCGTGACCGGTATCTTCCCTGCCCGGGAGCGCCAGGAGGACTACCCGGAGGTTGGCCCTGATACCATCCTCCAGGCCCGACGATCCGCGAAGGCGGAGGATGCACCGGGGCACCAGGCCGACTTCCACGCATGTGAGGACATGAACCAGGCGGCTCTGGATGTCGCTGACCGGGCTCAGCCCGGTGATGTCATCATCACGGTCGGGGCCGGTGACATCACAACCATGGGGCAGGTCATCCTTGACCGGCTGGCCTCCAGGTCCGAGGGCCGGGACCGGAGAGAGGGCGCACGGTGACAACCCGCAGAGTCATCAGCTCACAGGACCCGAAGGGGCAAGAGGGGTCCAAGCGGTCGGTCAAGTCCGGAGGACTGATTTCCCGCCGGGGGAAGACCAAGGGGAAGACACCGGCTGATGTCGACAAGTCGTCCGCCCGCACCATTAGCTCAACCAAGAAAAGCAAGACCGACGACTTCGTCGACGCCAGGAACATGCCCTCCAACCAGGCGGTATCGAACCGTATCGGGGCCGACCAGGATCAGCAGGGCATGGGGGTCTTCGTCCGTCCCAAGGTCATCGATTTCCAGGCCAGGGTCCAAGAAAAGAAGTCGGTCAATCGCCGGGTCGTCCTTATCCGTACCGGTATCTCCGTCCTGGTGCTGGCCCTTGTTGCCGCCCTGGTCTGGCTTCTCTTCATCTCGCCCGTCTTCAGGCTACATGCCGAGGACATCGAGGTTTCGGGCGGCAATGCCTGGGTGAACAACGAACGGGTGGAGACAATCGTCAAAGGGCAGGGTGACCGGTCCCTCCTGTTGATTTCGACGGGGGCGATCGAGCGGGACATCGGCGGTATGGCCGGAGTGACCGACGCCCAGGTGCACAAGCACTTCCCCCACGGTCTTCGTGTGACCTTCAACGCCCAGGAGCCCACTGCAATCCTCAAGGATTCCAACGACACCATGACTGCCGTGGACCGGGAGGGGCGGGTGCTCAACACCGTCGACAAGCCTGTCAATGACATTCCCATCATCCAGGTGTCCAACCTGGAACACGGCAAGAGCGACCTGGTGGTCAAACAGACCCTTCGGATACTCTCCGCCATGCCTGAAACGATGCGCCACTCCGTGACCAAGGTGACGGCCGACACCCAGGATTCCATCACCACCGAGCTGAATAATGGTGAGCGCGTGATTGTCTGGGGCGACAGTTCCGATCTGAAACTCAAGCTGGCCGTCGTGGATAAAATCATCAACGATCCCAGCAAAATCGGAGACAAGCACCAGCTCGATGTCTCCGCGCCCCTCAGGCCCATAGTCAGATAGGTGCCTACATCAGTTCGTCGGTGTCCAGGAGGATGGTCACAGGGCCGTCGTTGATGAAGTCAAGCCGCATATGGGTGCCGAAACTGCCGGTGGACACCTTGATTCCGTATTCTGACAGGGCCTGATTGAAATCCTCCCAGACCGCCTTGGCGTGGTCCGGCTTGCCGGCTCCTATGAAGCTGGGTCGGTTGCCGCGGCGGATATCGCCGTAGAGGGTGAATTGGGAGATCGACAGAATCTGCCCCCGGCAGTCGAGTACTGACCTGTTCATCTTGCCTTGTTCGTCCTCGAAGATCCTCATATTGACGATCTTCCTGGCTGCGTATGCCACCTGGTCCGGGCCGTCCTGATCGCTGACCGCCACCAGGAGCAGAAGTCCCTGGTCGATCTGTTGCGGAGCAAACCCGGTGTCTGGACGGCCCTGTTCGTCCACTACGTTCACGCGACCCCGGGTAACCCGCTGAATGACGATTCTCATGGTTACCAGTCTAAGGGCCGCCGCCTGACTACGTTGGCTGGGTCCTGTGGGGGAGGGCACCCGGTGAACTGACGGTGCCGATAACGAGGTTGGTGCCCGTGTCTGCATCTCTGACTGCGGGTGTCAGAGATGCAGACAGTTTCGATGTCTTCGCTCCGGCTAAGCCTTTGGTAAGAAATAACTTGTATTTGTCCACGAATGGGTAAGTTTGACCCCATGAAATACCAGGATCCGGCAGATGTCGTCCTGCGCTCGCCCCGCTATTCCGGCCCTGAGTCGCCCGATCAGTACCATGCCCGCATACGTACCTTACTTGAAAAACGCAAGGATCAAGTGCTCTACCAGCTCGATGACCCCAGCCTGACCCCGCCCCGTCGCGACAGTCTGGTCGCCCAGTACCGTCAGATAAAGGCCGATATCGAGTCCATCAGGCTGGACGCCCGCGAATCCCTCTGTGCTGAACTCGAACGGAAATACGCATGACTTCGCTCGGGCACGTAAGGGCGGTGAATCCATCGGGCGGTTTGGATCGCTGGATTTGACGGGATAGGGTTCCCGTCGGCCAGGGGTGGCGAGGCAGAGCCAAGTGAAAGACGAAGCGGTGGCAGCTATTGCCACCCCGTCCCAGTTACAAGAGGCAGGTCGGGGAGTGGTTCGTCGGGATTCAGCGCCCTTCCTGGGCCAGGTAATCGGGAATCTGGTCGGGGTATTCCGGCCAGGCACCCTGCTGGGAGCAGACGAAGGCCGCCGTGTTGACGGCTGCACGGTGCGCCTGGACCAGTGAGGCCCCCAGGAGACGGTTGATGGCGAAGGTGCCGGAGAAGGCGTCCCCGGCACCGACCGTATCGGCGACTTTGATCTTGGGGGTCCGGATGCGGGAGGTCTCGCCATTCGAAAGGTAGATGGTGCTGTAGTCGCTGCCCGCCGTCAGGACGATGGTGTTCAGGTGGTACTCGTCCATGAACCACTGGCAGAGTTCGGCATCCGTATCCCCGGGGATCTTGAACATGTCACGCAGAAGCACCAGCTCCTCGTCGTTGAGTTTGAAGACCGTTGCCATGTTCAGAAGTTCGTGAATCAGGTCCGGGGAGTAGAAGGTGCCACGCAGGTTGATGTCGAAGAACCGCATGGCATCGGGTCGGGTGACCTTCAGGGCTTCCAAGCCGGCCTTGCGGGATTCGTCGCTGCGCAGGGCCAGGGTTCCGTAGCAGACCGAGTCGGCCTTCCTGGCAAGAGCGGAGAGCTCGTCGGTGCACCTCAGATGGTCCCAGGCCACGTCCGGCTTGAAGATGTACTGGGGGATGCCCTCGTTCAGTTCCACCTCGACCGTGCTGGTGGGATGGTCGTTGTGTTGCAGGATGGCCTTGACCCCGGCCTCCTTGATGGCCTCTTCCAGTTCCCGTCCCAGGTCGTCATTGCCCACGGCGCTGAAGGCGTACCCGTCAGCGCCGTTCTTCGTGGCGTGATAGCTGAAGTTGACGGGGGCCCCTCCTGCACGCTTGCCCGAGGGCAGCACGTCCCAGAGGAGTTCGCCGATGCTGAGGACTATTGGTTTTGCGGCCATGGTCTTCCTTTCCTGATGGTGTTCTTCAGATTGATGGTGTTTTTCTTACGGATGGTGCCTGTACGGTAGGTGCGCCGGCTGGGGGCGATGTTCGTGTTTGAGCCCCTCTGTCGGTCAGAGCAGTAGATGTCGCGAAGAATGGCCTCGCATGGTTTCTCATCCCATTCCTCCCAGGCTTGAGGGGTGCTCCAGGAACTGGTTGGCGGCCACGGCGGCGGCCCCGGTCAGTGTGGCATCCGCGGGGAGGTCCGACAGCAGAATCTCGGTGTGGTCCCGTACTTGGGGGAGGGCCCGTGCGGACACCAGGCTCTTGACCCGGTCCAGCAGGGGTTGGCCAGCCTGTGCCACCAGGTCGCCGATGATGATCTGCGCGGGATTATATGCGTTGACGATGGTGACGCATCCGTAGCCTACGTAGTCGGCCACCTGGTCGAGGAGCGCCATGGACGTCCTGTCGCCTTGGCGGGCCATGGTGAAGAGGAGGTCACAGGCCTCCTTGTGGGTCATGGCCGCCAGTCCGGGGAAGTGGTCCCCCTGGTTGGTTCTGCCCATCAGGGTGTGTATGGCCACGGCCGAGCAGTAGCACTCCAGACATCCCCGATTGCCGCACTCGCAGGCGGTTCCGTTCATGTCGATGCTGACATGGCCGATTTCCGTGGCGGCTCCCAGGTTCCCATCCACCGGATTGCCCTGGTCGATGACTCCGAGGCCGACGCCCTCGCCCACCAGGTAATAGGCCAGGCTGGAGCCTGCGATGCGGGAATCGAAGAGACTCTCGGCCATGGCTCCGGCCCGGGCGTCCTGCTCAATGAAGGTGGGGACTCGGAAGGCTTTGCCGAACTCCTTGATGAAGTTGATGCCGCGCCAGCCCTGCATGCTGGTGACAACCGCGATTCGACCCTCTTCGCGTAGATAGGGTCCGGGTACGGCCATGCCGATGGCCACAATGGAGGGGTCTTCGTCAAGCAGGCCTCGGATGCGTCCGCGAACCTCCTCGACGCAGTCCTCCACGTTCTCATCGGCCACTGGAGGCAGCTCCTCCATGCTCAGCAGGTGCCCACCGATGTCGAATACCGCAATCTGGACCAGGCTGCGGGCGAATTTGACTCCGATGACCTGGTAGCGTTTTGCATTCAGTTTGAGTCCAATGGAGCGGCCATGCCCTCCGGAGGTCATTTCGCCAGTCTCGCTGACGATGCCGGCGTCGATGAGTCGGCCGACCAGCTTGCCCACTGCCGGGGCGGTGAGGTTGAGTTTCCTGGCGATGTCGGCCCTGGAGCTGATTCCATCGGCATGCAGGCTGTGCACAATCCTGGACTGGTTGAGTTCGGACATGGCTGCAGGGGTGCTGGCAGGTCTGGTATGGCGCATGTCCGCCTCCTCCTTGAGTTGGGCCAACGGAAACCGCTCATGGTTTTCTGGTCCAGACGAATTAACGACGTTTATAGATTAACACCGTTTAGGCAAACTGTCGACCGGCTGGTCGCTTTGCTCGCAGCAAGGCGGCCGCCGGCCTGTCTCCATGCAGGTAGGGTTTCCCATAGACGGATTCGAACGCCCGTTATTTAATTTAACGGTTTGACAAATTAACTCGACTGCTCTACCGTTGTCCGATAGGGGGAGTTCTGACTTCCGCTGAATACAGTTTCATACGCAAAGGAGCAATCTGATGGGTCTGTGGGATGTCGACAAGATCGAGTACGTCGGACGGCAGGGTGAAAAGGAAGGCCTCGGTTTCCGCTACTACGACAAGGACAAGGTGGTGGCCGGCAAGAAGATGAAGGACTGGCTGCGGTTTGCCGTGGCCTGGTGGCACACCTTCAACCAGGGTCTGGTGGATCCCTTCGGCGATCCGACGGCCCAGCGTCCGTATTACAAGTACACCAACCCCATGGACCAGTCCCTGGCCAAGGTGGATTATGCCTTCGAGCTCTTCACCAAGCTCGGTGTGGAGTTCTTCTGCTTCCATGACCGCGACCTGGCCCCCGAGGGCGACACCCTTCGTGAGTCCAATGCCAACCTTGACAAGGTGGTCGACCGGATCGAGAAGAACATGAAGGACACCGGGGTCAAGCTGCTCTGGAACACCTCCTCGCTCTTCACCAACGCCCGGTTCGAAGCCGGCGCGGGCACCTCGCCCTTCGCCGACATCTACGCCTATTCCGCGGGCCAGCTCAAGCACAGCCTTGAGATAGGCAAGCGCCTGGGCGCTGAGAACTATGTCTTCTGGGGTGGGCGCGAGGGGTATGAATCCCTCTGGAACACCCAGATGAAGCGCGAACAGGACCACATGGCCCAGCTCTTCCATATGTGTGTGGACTACGCCAAGGAGATCGGCTTCGATGCTCAGTTCCTGATTGAGCCCAAGCCCAAGGAGCCGACCCTGCATCAGTACGACTATGATGCGGCCACCACCATCAACTTCCTGCGTACCTATGGTCTGCAGGACGATTTCAAGCTCAATCTCGAGGGCAATCATGCCAACCTGGCCATGCATACCTACCAGCATGAGATTCGCGTGGCCCGCGAGGCCGGATTCCTGGGTTCTCTGGACGCCAACCAGGGCGACAAGCTGGTCGGCTGGGACATGGACGAGTTCCCCTCCGACCTCTACGACGCGACGGCCGTTATGTGGGAGGTGCTGGCCGCCGGAGGAATCGGACCCCATGGTGGACTGAACTTCGATGCCAAGCCCCGTCGCACCTCCTTCCTGCCCGAGGATCTCTTCAAGACGCATATCGTCGGTATGGATACCTTCGCGGCCGGTCTGCTGATCGCCGACAGGATGCATAAGGACGGATATATCGAGAATCTCCAGGAGGAGCGATACTCCTCCTTCGATTCCGGCATCGGCACCAGCATCGAGGATGGCTCCGCCTCCCTGGCCTCCCTGGAGGAGTACAGCATCGACAAGCCGCAGTCCGAGCTGATTGCCGCCGACAGGTCGGATCATCTTGAGGTGGTCAAGGCCACGATCAACAACTACATTGTCGATACCCTCTCAGCAGTCTGATTATTGACCGCCACATTGCAGGCCCTGCGCGGTGCTTCGGCATCGCGCAGGGCCTTTCGTTGTAATCGATACCGATTCGACTCGGATGGGAAGTAGCCCGCGCCACCTGGGGGCGGAAACGTCCGGGTCGGGGAACGTGAAGGGCCTCCTGCGGCAGTGCTCACAGGAGGCCCTTGTCTGGTCTTACTTCCGCCAGGATCGGTACTGGCGATAGGTTTCCTCCTCGGGTTCCCCCGTCAGGGTCTCCTTGACCTCGATGGACCATTCGGGAGGTTGGTTGTCCCCGGACAGGACCCAGGCGGCCTGACGGGCGGCTCCGATGGCCACGTACTCGTCGAGCTTGGGCAGCTCCACGTCCTTACCCAGGATCTGCGGTGCATACGCCCTGACTGCTCGGGATTTGGCACCGCCGCCTACAAGGAGGATTCGTCTTGTCTCGGTTCCCAGTCGTTTCAGCAGTTCCAGGCAGTCCCGCTGGGAGCAGAGCAGTCCTTCCACAAAGGCGCGGGCCAGGTTGGCCTTGGTGGTGTTACCCAGGGTGAGACCATGGATGCTGGCCTTGGCGTCAGGGCGGTTGGGTGTGCGCTCGCCGTCGAAGTAGGGTATCAGGGTGATGCCGGCCGCGCCGGGTTCCGACTGGTCGGCCAGGTCGGCCAGTTCGTCATAGTCGACGCCCAGGGCGGTACGACCGGCGTCGAGGATCCTGGAAGCGTTGATGGTGCAGGCCAGGGGGAGCCAGTGTCCGGTAGCGTCGGCGAAGCCGGTTACCGAGGCGGTCATGTCGTAGGCGGGAACCGGGCTGATGGCTGCGGTCACTCCCGAGGTGCCCAGGGATATGGATACGTCGCCGATCTGCATGGAGAGCCCAAGGGCGGTCATGGCATTGTCGCCACCTCCCGGGGCGATGATGCAGCCTCCTGGAACATTCTTGCCGGCGATGCGTGGGTCGGCCTTGGCGCCAATCTCGTGGGGTGCCAGTACGTGGGGGAGCATCACAGTGTCGGCCATCCCCTCCGGTAGGGCCATGGCCAGGAGATCTCGTCGGTATGTGTCGGTTGCGGAGTCGAAATAGCCGGTGCCCGAAGCGTCGGACCGGTCGGTGAAGAGGGATTCCAGTCCTGCGTTCCCGTTGCCTTGGGCGGCGGGACCATGCCCGGCAATGGCCCAGCTCAACCAGTCATGGGGCAGGCAGATGGCGGCGATTGACCTGGCCTTGTCGGGTTCGTTGCGGCTCACCCAGGCCACCTTGGTGATGGTCAGGGAGGCCACGGGCGATGACCCCACGGCCCTGACCCAGCGCTCCCGTCCACGCATCATGGTGTCTGCGTCCAGGTCGCCCTCGTCGGCCCGGCGGGGAGGACGACCCAGACGGGCGATCAGGTCATCAGCCTCGGGTGCCGAACGGGTATCGTTCCAAAGCAGGGCATCGCGAATCACCTGACCGGAATCGTCGAGGAGGACCATCCCGTGTTGTTGACCGCCGACCGATATGGCGGAGACGTCATCCAGGCCACCTGCCTGGCGGGCAGCCTCCTGGAAGGCCTCCCACCAGGCCTGAGGATCTATGCTGGTCCCATCGGGGTGGGGGGCCTTGCCGAACCGGACCATCCGGCCGGTTCTGGCTTCGGTGATTCTGACCTTGCAGGATTGGGTCGAGGTATCAATCCCCGCCACCAGAATCTCGTTCATGCCTGCCTCCTTGCATGGGTGCTCGTAGCGTCCTCGCTCCATATTAGCCCAGTTTATTAGATGAAAATACTAAAATGGGAAAACGGTGCATCGGCTTTCCGGGTCGAGAGAAGCGAGGTGTGCTGCAAGGCGCATCCCGTACTGGAAAGCGGGGTGCGCCTTTGTCATGTTTGGGCGGTCGTCATGTGATACTGGGAAGTCATGGAACCCGGATCAGGGGACTGTGGGTTATTTTGGAAGGTCGACCAGTGACTGCCTTACGCTCGATTAATCAGGATGATCTGAGGAATCACAACCTCTCGGTCATCATCGATACCATTCTGCGTTCGCCTATGCCGCTGAGCCGGGCCGATCTTGCCAAGGCCACCGGTCTGACCAAGGCGACCATGTCCCTGCTGGGTGCCCTGCTCTTGAAGAACCGGGTGGTCCGGGAGGGGAATCCGGAAACCTCGCAGATCACGTATGGCCGTCCCAGCACCCCCCTCGCCATCTCCCATGGTCGTTGGGCTGGTGTGGGCCTGCAGATCAATACCGATGGATACGGCTGTCTGGCCATGGACCTGGACGGTAGCCTGATTGATTCGGCCTGGGTCCACGATGACATGCATGAGGCCCGCCCCGATCATGTCTTCTCCAGTCTGGATGCCTTGGTCAGGCCCCTGGAGGCGAAACTGAAGCGTAAACGGTACCGGGTGGTGGGAGCCGGGTTGGCCCTGCCTGGCCTGGTTACCGACGATATGACCCTGTTGATGGCCAGAAACCTCGGCTGGGAGAGGTTGGACCTGTCCAGGTTCGATCTGGTGCAGCGTCTTGACCCAATCGCGGGAAACGAGGCCCGTCTGGCCGCGCTTTCGCAGATTCCCGGCTATGCCACCCAGCGTTCCACCGGTGGCGGCAATGACCTTCTTGGCCCGACGGATTCCTTCCTGTACATATCAACTGACATCGGTATCGGTGGTGCGGTGGTGCGCCATGGGGCCATTGAGGCGGGAGACCATGGGTTCGCCGGTGAGCTGGGTCATGCATCCGTCGATCTCAACGGACCGACCTGCCGATGCGGGCGCCGTGGGTGTCTGGAGACCTATGCCGGACGGAAGGCCCTGGTGGAGGCCGCCGGTATCGCCGCCGGCAGCGAGGCCCTTTCCTCACAGGCCATGGACGAGCTGTATCGGCGATGGCAGCAGGATGACCCCAAGGCCGTCGATGCCATAGATCGGGGTGTGGATGCAATGATCTCGGTCATTGCCACGGCCATCAATATCGTGGATGTCGATACGGTCATCCTGGGTGGGTTCTGGTCCAATTTCGGCGGGGACCTCGCCCAGCGGCTTCAGAATCGTCTGAATCAGCTGACCCTGGGCCGGGATGCCGTGCACGTTCGTGTCCTCATCCCCTCAAGGACCCCCAACCCGGCCCTGAGCGGGGCTGCTCTGATAGGTCTGCGCAGGTTCATCGACAATCCGCTGGGGTTCTTTGACGACTGAGGCCGGTAGGACTCGCACGCTTCAGGCCATCAGATCGGCGGAGGAAGGTCTCCGAACGCGAAATCAAGAAGATGAGAACAATCGGGGAGCCCTGCCATGCCTAATCGTCGACGGAGGGCTTTTCCCGTCCGTTGAACACGAAGAGGGCGCGGGCATCACCGGCATGGTAGTCGCGCCTTGTAGGTGCGGACCCTTGCCATGCGCTCTACGGTGCTGTCGGCGAGTGGGGTGGGGAGGTCGTCGGGGCTGAACCAACCCACTGACAGGCTCTCCTCATCACCCACGAAGGGGTCCTTATTTCCATCAGGGCCGGGCTTGCAGATAAAGAGGTGGTCCATGTACATGGCCCGGTCGCCGTTGGGGTAGGTGACAACCTCCCGGGAAGATGTGACCGCCACCAGATCGGTGACGACGACGTCCACCCCGGTCTCCTCCTTGATTTCGCGGGCAACGGTGTCGGCCGGGTCTTCGCCGGGCTCATTGATGCCGTAGACCAGGGCCCATTGGCCCGTATCCGCACGTTGCCCCATCAGGATGCGACCCCGCTCATCCTCCACGAACCCGGTCACCCCATTCAGCCAGAGCAGGTCGTGGCCGATGGAGTGCCGCAGGTTCAGCACGAAGTCCGGGGTGGGCATGGGTCAGTCCCTGTCCTGTCCGCTCTGGGTGGCCTGCCGGGCCATCCATTCCTGGACGTCCTCAACGGTCTTGGGGATGGCGGCGGAAAGCCACTCCGGGCCATCCTCCGTCATCAGCACGTCATCCTCGATCCGAACGCCGATGCCGCGGAACTCGGGCGGCACAAGAAGATCGTTCTCCTTGAAGTAGAGGCCTGGCTCGATGGTGAAGATCATGCCGGGTGTGATGGGTGCTCCCTGATAGGACTCATAGCGGGCCTCGGCGCAGTCGTGCACATCCAGGCCGAGGTGGTGGGCGCATCCGCAAGCGTGCCAACGTCGGTGCTGCTGCCCCTCGGGGGAGAGGGACTCTTCCACACTGACCTTGAGGATGCCCCACTCATGGAGGGTCTCCGCCAGGACCCGCATGACGGCATGGTGAATGTCCGAATAGGTGGCACCGGGCTTGGCTGCCTCGAATCCGGCCAGCTGGGCCTTGAGAACGGTCTCGTAGATTCGTTTCTGAAGGGGGCTGAAGGTGCCGCCTACCGGGAAGGTCCTGGTGATGTCGGCCGTATAGAGGCTGTTTACCTCGACTCCGGCATCAATCAGCAGGAGGTCGCCCTCCTTGACTGTTCCGTTGTTGCGCATCCAGTGGAGAACAGGGGCATGGCTGCCGGAGGCGATGATGGATCCATAGCCGACATCGTTGCCTTCCTCTCGGGCGTTGGCGTTGAAGACACCCTCCAGCATCCGCTCGGAACGGGGCTTGCCGACCACTTGGGGGAGGCGGGTCAGGATTTTGTCGAATCCGTCCTTGGTGGCGGCGATGGCCTTGCGCATCTCGCCCACCTCATAGGAATCCTTGATCATACGGGCTTCTGAGGTGAATTCCTCCAGCTTCTCATCCGCCGCCTGGTTCCTGTCGGGTCCGCCTATTCCGCTGGCCTTGCGGGCGGCCTCCACCTGGTTGCAGACCTCGGTGTCGGCGGTGCGAATCACACGGATCCTGACCGCTCCGTCATCCGGGCCCAGGTCCTTGGCGATGGCATCGGGGAAGGAGGCGATGTCGCGGGTGGGGATGCCGGTCATGACGGACAGTTCCTTCAGACCAGCCCTGGGGCCGACCCAGTATTCCCCGTACTGGGACGAACGGTAGTAGTCGGAGGTGGACTGGTCCGCCCTGGGGTGGACGAAGAGTTCGGGCGTATGCGTCCTTCCTGCACCGGCCTCTTCGCTATCGGGGGCCACTGGCTCCAGGACCAGGACCGATCCCGGCTCGAAGTCCTCGCCAAGCCCCGTGTAGTAGGCGAAGGTGGTGTCGGGGCGGAACGCATAGTCGTTGTCGTTGTTACGGGTCTTGAAGTCGCCGGCGGGGATGACGAGGCGCTCGCCGGGGAAGCGTCGTCCCAGCTCCTCCAGGCGGCGGCCGATGAACCTGCTGGATTCCAAAGGCTCCATATCGGGCTCCTGGGCCTGCCAGCCGGTGGTCATGAACTTCTGGAAGGCAGGGGAGTTGGGCCTGAGGGTGCGGTTGTTCACCCGATCGCTCATGTCCTGCTCGTTCACGTCGACATTCCTCAGGTCGGTATCGTCCCGTCCCTTGTCCTGAGCAACCTTTTCCGCGGGTGTCGTCACTATCCTCTGCCTCCTTGGGTCAATCCAGTCCGTAATCCCTCTCAATGAGCCGAGTCCGCGTCTGAGACGCGAAGGAAGAGGGATCTCTTGTGCTGTGGTTCCATGCTAGTGCCCGGCGCTGAAGAACACGAGGGCGGCATGTGGAGGAGGCGGGGCCTGCCCAGCAGGGTGGGCGGGGCTGTGCGAACGGTGGGCGGGGGATGCATCTCGGCCTTGGGATGAAGGCCTGCCCGGACCGCCCTGACGCATAGAATAGGTAGGGCTAGTACCGTACGGGAGCAGGAGCAAGGGCTGAGTATGTCATTCGAAGAACCCAACAGCGATGGTCAGGATATCCGCGAGGTGGAGCGTGCCATCATGTCGCGCCCTGCCGAGCACAACACCACCAATCTGGACCTGGATCGGATGAGTCTGATACTGGACCTCCTGGGGCATCCGGAGCAGAGCTTCCGTGTCATCCACATCACCGGAACCAACGGGAAGGGGTCAACGGCCCGGATGGCTGAGGCCATCGCCCGCACCTACGGCATGAGGACGGGCCTCTATACCTCCCCCCACCTGGAGCGGATCAACGAGCGGATCGCCATCGATGGGCAGGAGCTGTCGGATGAGCGCTTCGTGGATGTATACCGGCAGATTGAAGACTTCATCACGATGGTCGACGACCGGTTCGCCAAGGAGGGGCGGCCGCCGATGAGCTTCTTCGAGGTCCTGACGGCCATGGCCATCTGGGCCTTTGCGGACGCCCCCGTGGATGTGGCGGTTGTTGAGGTCGGTATGGGCGGACTCTGGGACGCCACCAACGTCCTGAGTGCGGATGTTGCCGTCATCGGTCCGGTTGACTTGGATCACATGCAGTGGCTGGGCGACACGGTCGAACAGATAGCCACCGAGAAGGCGGGAATCATCAAGGAGGGTTCCACCGTCATCGTAGGGCCGCAGCCCCATGAGGAGGCTGTCATGCCAATCATCGAGGCGGCCGCCCGTGAGCGTGGTGCAGCCCGGGTCCTCCATGACGGGCAGGAGCTGGAGGTGGTGTCCCGGATGCCCGCCGTGGGTGGTCAGGTGGCCACCCTGCGCACTCCCAACGGGGAGTACACCGAGGTTCCCATCGACAAGTTCGGAGCCCACCAGGCCCACAACGCCCTTGCTGCCCTGGCTGCAGCCGAAATCGTCATCCCGGTCAGCGGAACCCTCAATCAGGATCTGGTGGACGAGGCCCTGAGCGAGGTCCGCGTTCCGGGGCGCATCGAGCAGATACGCAACTCGCCCACCATCATCATCGACGGCGGGCACAACCTGAACGCCGCCCAGTCCCTGAGGGAAGCCATCGAGGAGAACTACCACTTCGAACAGCTGGTCGGGGTGGTGGCCATGATGGCCGACAAACAGGTCGAGGACTATCTGGGTGTTCTGGAGCCGATCATGGACCAGATCATCGTCACCGAGAACTCCTGGCGTGACAGGGTCATGCCCGCCGAGGACCTGGAGAAGATCGCCAAGCAGGTCTTTGGTCCCGACCGGGTCATCAGGAGGGACTCCCTTCCCGACGCCATCCAGGAGGCCGTCAATATGGTCGACGCCGAGGATGAGACCGGTCTGGGATACGGCAGGGGTGTGCTGATCTGCGGCAGTTTCGTCACCGCAGGCGACGCCCGTACCCTTCTCAAGGAGCATCACAACCCCGATCTGGACAAGCCCAAATCGGAGCGTGCCTGATGTACCTGAAGGAGCTGACGCTCAAGGGCTTCAAGTCCTTCGCCTCGGCCACCACCCTCCGGTTCGAGCCCGGCATCACGGCCGTGGTGGGCCCGAACGGGTCGGGGAAGTCCAACATCGTGGATGCCCTGGCCTGGGTGATGGGGGAGCAGGGGGCCAAGAGTCTGCGTGGCTCCTCCATGGAGGACGTGATCTTTGCAGGCACCTCCTCCAGGCCGCCGCTTGGACGGGCACAGGTGACCCTGACGATCGACAACTCCGATCATGCCCTGGACATCGACTATACCGAGGTGACCATCTCGCGAACCATCTACCGCAACGGTGGTTCCGAGTACGCCATCAACGGATCCGCCTGCCGTCTCCTGGACATCCAGGACCTTCTGAGCGATACGGGCCTGGGCCAGCAGATGCACGTCATTGTCGGGCAGGGGCGCCTGGACGAGATTCTCAGGGCCGATCCGAGCGGGCACCGTGCCTTTATCGAGGAGGCCGCCGGGATACTCAAGCACCGCAAGCGCAAGGAGCGGGCCCTGCGCAAGCTGTCCAACACGGAAACCAACCTGTCGCGCCTTGATGACCTGATAGGGGAGATTCACCGCCAGCTGGGGCCGCTGGGCCGCCAGGCGAAGGTTTCCCGTCGGGCCGACAAGATACAGGTCTCCCTACGGGACGCCCAGGCTAGGATCGATGCCGAGGATGCCCTGAAATCAAAGGAGGGGCTGGTCTCGGTCCGCCAGGAGATGGGGAGTGTCCGCCAGGACCTGACCTCGCGTCAGCGTGATCTTGCCCGGGTCAAGCTGAAAATCGAACAGGCTGAGTCGGTCTCCAGCAGATCGAACCCTGAAATGGAGCGAATCAATCAGGTATGGCATGACCTGACCCAGCTTCAGGAACGGTTCCGGTCGATGGCCTCCTTGGCCGACGAGCGGGCGCGCTCCCTCCAGGGACGCATCATCGATCATCCGGGAGACGACCCGGAGATACTGCGCAAACGAGCCAAGGAGCTTGAAGATCAGGCTGAGGCCCAGGAAACGCAGGTGTCCAATGCCCGTATCGCCCTGGACAAGGCGGTGCAGTCCAGGGCCGACCAGGAGAAGCAGCTGGCGGCCCTCCGCCAAACCCTGACCGAGCTGCGACAGAACGCTCGGCGGCGTGATGCCAGGCTGGGCGACCTGCGACAGATGGTGGCCAAGGAGGAATCGGCCCTGGATCTGGCCCAGCGACGTACGGACGACTTCGATCAGCAGGAGGTGGGGCTGGTCAAGGAGCAGGACCAGGCCAGACAGCGTCTGGACCTTCTGGAGGAGGAGTCCAGGGAGCCTGCCCAGGAAGATCCCCAGGGCATCGAATCGGCCCAGGAAGCCAAATCGAAGGCCCGGCAGGAACTGGACGCCCTGGAAGAGCAGCAGCGCCTGCTCGATGCCCGGATCATCTCCCTCAAGGCCAAGGCCGATGCCCTGACCGACACCATCGAGAGCAGGAGCGCCTCGGACAAACTGACCGGTCAGGACGACTTGGTTTCCTTGGGTTCCGTCACTGATTTCATTCAGGTCGAGGAGGGTTGGGAGGAACCTCTGGCCCATGCCTTGCGTGATTATGCCGGAGCAATCGTCGTGGACGGTCCCGATACCCTGCTCAAGGCCCTGGACCGTGCCCGTGATGACAGACTGGGCAGGGCGGCCTTGCTTGTGCCGAGTGACGCAGTGCAGGACGATGCCATTCAGAAGGGTGCGGGGGAAGGCGAAGGCCACAGGTCCGCAGCATCGCTGGTCGGACCACGCAAAGCAGCCTCGGAGGGTGGAAGCGGCCAGGCCGACAGGGTTCTGGCGGCCATCCGCCTCCTGCTTGCCGGAACGGCAGCTGTAGAGGACGGTCGAGCCGCCCTGGAGGCTCTGAAAACCGGAGATTGGGATCAGGCCGTGACCCGGGATGGAGACCTTTTCGACCGGGTGGGGGCTGTAGGCGGTTCATCCCCGGCCACCAGCGACCTGGCCTTGGTGGCCCGCAGGGACAAGGCCTTGGCGGAATCCGAAGGGCTGGTCCGGGAGTCGGAAGCCCTCACACCCAAGGTGGAGGAGGCCCGGAAGACCCTGGACCTGGCTATCAGGCAGGTGGAGGAGGCCCGGAACCGACAGACCGAGGCAAGGCTCAAAGCCGAACAGTCCGCCCGTGCCCTGGAAGGGGCCAGGACCCAGGCGGCGCAGGTCAAAGCGCGGCTCCAGGACCTGAGGGAGCGCAGGGATCAGGCTCAGGAGCAGATCCATATGCACACCCTGAAGCTGGAAGACCTCAAGTCAAGCCTGGCCAAGGCGGAGGCCAACGGGGACGACCAGGTCGATCTGGATGACATGGACCGCCGGTCGGGGGAGTTGGAAGGTGCCCTGGACCAGGCCCGGTCCCGGGAGATGGAGGCCCGGTTGACCTGGAAGGAGGCCGACCGGAAGGCCGGTTCCCTGACCCGGCAGGCGGAACTGCTCATGGATCAGGCCAATCAGGCGCAGCAACGCAGGGAACATCAGCAGAAGGAAAACGAGCTGCGGCGCCAGGAGGTCGGAACACTCAGGGGCATCAGCTCCCAATCCATGCTTCTGTCCGGCCTGGTCACCAAGAGCATGGAGGCGGCCACACAGGAACGGGAACGCCTCCAGGAGCGGGTCTCCGCTCAGGATCAGGAGCTGATCGGTCTGCGCAAGGAACGGGATGGGTTGGAGCCCGAGGTGGCCGCCCTCCAGGAACGTGAGCACACCCTGGACCTGAACCGTGAACGCCTGGCCACTGAGGATGGTCAGCTCAGGCAACGGATTCATGACGACCTGGGTATGGAGGTCGATGAGCTCATCCGCGAATACGGACCGGACAGATCGGTACCGGTCCTTGATGACGAGGGCAACCCCGTGCCCCTGGATGCGGACGGGGCCGACTCCGATTCATCTCCGGAGTCGGTGACCGATACCCGACTTTGCAAGACCGTACCCTATGTTCGTGCAGAGCAGGTCAAACGACTCGAAAAGGCCAAACGGGACCTGGCCGCCCTGGGCAAGGTCAATCCCCTGGCCACCGAGGAATATGATGCCCTACAGACCCGTAACCGATACCTGAACGAGCAGCGCAATGATGTGGTCAAATCCAGGGACGACCTGATGGGGCTGGTCAGGGACCTGGATAAGACCATGGTCCAAGTCTTCAAGGAGGCCTTTGACGACACGGCCGAAGCCTTCGAGCGGATGTTCGGCACCCTCTTCCCCGGTGGCACCGGCAGGCTGCGTTTGGAGAACCCGGATGACCTCCTGACCACGGGGGTGCTGGTCGAGGCCAGTCCCGCCGGGAAGAAGGTCAGACAGCTGTCCCTCCTCTCGGGTGGGGAGCGCTCGCTGACGGCCCTGGCTCTCCTCTTTGCCATCTTCACGGCGCGCCCCAGCCCCTTCTATGTCATGGATGAGGTCGAGGCGGCCTTGGATGACGTGAACCTGACCAGGCTGATCAAGGCTTTCAATCAGCTGCGTGAGCATGCCCAGCTGATTGTCATCACCCATCAGCAGCGGACCATGAGCATCGCCGATTCGCTCTATGGCATCACCATGCGTGGGGATGGTGTCACGTCCGTCATCTCCCAAAAGCTCGACAGGGAGCAGGACGAAGGGTAGGGTTCATCGGTCATCGACACGGAACGCCGTGAACCACTTCGGACCGGGCCTGCCCGTGCGGGCCCAAAGCCGTCAGGGTGCTGGGCGGAGTGAACCATGTTCCCAAGAGGCTTTTCGACAACTTTGATTGAATCGCTTCTGCTGCTGCTTATTCCTGCGATTACGCGGATATAGGGTCGATCAGTGGGATGATTCCGCCCGGAGTTCCTTGGCCCGTCGCACGGTGGATAGGGCCAGGATGGCCTGAGAGTCCACGATGGGCAGGTCGGGCATGGGGTAAACCTCGTTCAGGGCCGACAGCTCGGTACAGCCCAGCAATACCGTGTCGCAGCGGTAATGTTCCAGGAACTCCTGGACCACGGCCAGATACCGGTCCCGGTCGAACCTGCCCTCCTTTACATCCTGGTAGATCAGGGCGTTGACCTTGTCCTGGAGGGCCTGGTCCGGGTCTACCAGGTCGTAGCCCGCCTTGCTGGCAGGGCTGTGGTAGATGGCCGCATGTCGGGACCCTTCCGTCCCCATGTACCCCATCCGGGGGTGGGTGGAGGAGGGGAAGTGCTCCACGGCCCAGTCGATGGTCTCCTGGGGCATGTTCAGGATGGGCACCGTGGTGCGGTCCTGGAGGCGGGGCAGGACCAGGTGGGCCGTATTGCAGGCCATGACCATGAAGGAGGCACCCATCCGGGTGGCCTGGTCCACATCCTCGGCCAGGTAGGGGTAGGGGTCATTCGTGCTCCGCCCCAGAATGAAGTCCGTCCTATCCGGGACCGTGGCATGGTTGAAGACCACATAGTCCAGGAACTCCTGATCGCGGGTGGCGTGTGTCTCCTTGTCGAGAACGCGCACGAAGCTCTCGGTGGCCATGGTTCCCATGCCGCCCAGAACGGCGAAGAAGTTCCTCATGCCAGGCCTCCCTTGTCCCTGAAGTACTGGGCATAGCGTTTGCGGTAGATGGAGAACATATGCCGCACCATCAGCCAGCGCAGCGGATTCCTGTCCTGCCTGTACTCCAGGGTGGTTCCCCAGTCGCCGCGCTTGATCATGGACAGGGCACTGTCCTTGTCCTTGGACGGCTGGGTGTAGGTCTGGAAAATGTCCTGCGGGATTTCCATCCATAGCCTGTGTCCCCGGCCGAAGACGGTGCGGCCGTCGAATGCCGAGTCCTCGACCAGGTCCTCAACGAAGTACCGGGCAAGGTTGAATCCGTTCAGGGTCACCACGTAGCTGCTTCGTCCCTGGCGGAGGTTGATTTCGAAGAGCTTGTATGTATCATCGCGCGGGTCGTACTTCATATCGAAGTTGGCCACCCCGCAGTAGCCGATATCCTCCAGGAACGTCTTGATCCGGTCGAAGATGCCCTGGTTGTAATCGGGGATGATGGCCGCATAGTTCCCCACGGCCTCAGGGGTCGGGTCCTCCAGCAACGGGTGCCCCAGGAACATCATCCGCACCCGATGGTGCTGGTCCACGTAGGCGTTGAGCACCCGCATGTTCTCATCGCCGCCGGGAATGAAGTCCTGGATGACCATCCTGCCGGTGTACCCCGCCTGGTAGGCACGGTGTATCAGGGTATCCAGCTCCTCCGGGTCCTGGATGATGAAGGCCTTCTTGCGTCCGGGGAAATCGATACCCAGCCACTCGTCGCTGTCGGCGGGCTTCATGGCCACCGGGTAGTCGAAGGGGAGGTTCCGATGCTCACCGGCCTCCACGCCGGCCTTGTCCACGCTCTTGGTCAGCGGATGGGGAAGGTCATATTCCTCGCAAAGGTCGTAGAAGGAGGATTTCAGGCTCAGCCTGCGGTTCAGATCCGCATCGATGGCGTTGAACGCGAAATACCGGCGGAGGGGTGCGCCAACCTGATCCAGAAGGTTGGCGTAGGTATCCCCGCAGGGTAGGAGGATGAGGGTGGTTCCGGGGTGCTTCTGCAGGTATTCCCTGGCCCAGTCCGTCAAAGCCTGGACGAAGACCTGGGGCTTGGTGAAGTCCTTTACGAGATGGACGTCGATGATTCGGCTGTACTTGGTCGGCGACAGCTGGAAGTGGGCGAAGGCGGTCGAAACCAGTCCGTAGGCCTCATGGAAGGCCCTGGCCATGCCGTAGGCGTTGATATCGCTACCTAAAATGACCGGCTGAAATCGTTTCATCTGTGTGGACCACCTGCTGTGTTGACCTCGGTTGGAATACTCGTACGGATTTCTATCATATAGCCCGCCCTCCGCTCATCCCCGGGGTGTGCCTGTGGCACCCAGATCATGGCTGCGGGTTCCCAGGAGGCGTGCCACGATCCGGTCATCGCCCTCGTAGGGGATCTGCTGGTGACCAACCTTGATCCAGCGCTCCTCGCCCTTGCCGATGACCAGGATGACCTGGAACCCGGTGCCGTCGCCCGCCCCCTCCTGGATGGCCGTGGTGATGGCCTGGGTCCTGTCGAGGATGATCGAGACGTCCAGATCGGGATTGGTCACATAGCCCAGCATTTGCCGGCAGATGCGGTCGGCTCCTTCCGTGCCTTCATCGTCGCCGGTGATGATGAGCCGATCCACCCTGTTCTGGGCGGCCTGGACGATTCCCTGGCGGCGGTCGATGGCCTTGTCGCCCGCTGAGCCGGAGACCAGGGTGACAGCCGGGTTGCGGTTGCCGAACTGCTCATCCACGAAGTCCAGGAGGGCCTTGACCGAAGCCTGGTTATGGGCGTAATCCACATAAGCCACCCGATTGCCGGAGGCAAAGTGTTCCATCCTTCCGGCGATTCTGACTTCCTCCATGGCCTTCAGGGCCTCCTGGTCGGGTTTCAGGCCGAGAGCCTGAACCATGGCCAAGGCGGCACACGCATTCAGGGCATTGAAGTCCCCGTCCATGGACGGATTGATCGCAGTCATGGGACCCGAGGCCGGTCCAATCAAATAGGAGTCCGCCGGGCCATCCTCGTGACGTTCCCCGAGCCGGACCAGGAAATCCGCATCCTGTCGCGGCCGGGATCCCGCCTCGGTTCTGTCCATGCCGAAGGTGGTCAACGGTGTGCCTGCGGCTGCCGCATCCTGCCTGATCAGGTCGGCATGGGCGCAGTCGGCCCCCAGGACCAGTTTCCTGGAGTTGTAGGTGAGCTGACGCTTGCAGAACAGGTAGTCTTCGAAGGTGGGATGCTCAATGGGGCTGATGTGGTCAGGGGAGACGTTGAGGAATGCGCCCAGGTCGAAGGTCAACCCATAGACCCTGTCCACCTTGTAGGCCTGGGAGGAGACCTCCATGACCATGTAGCGCATGCCGGCATCCACGGCCTGCCGCATCATCCGGAAGAGGTCCAGGGACTCCGGGGTCGTCAGTTCGGACTCCCGGTAGTGCTGCCCGTCCAGGCAGTTGTCGACGGATGAAAGGAGGGCCGCCCGTCCGCCCGAAAGCTGGTTGAGCATACTCTGGAGGAAGTAGGCGGTGGTCGTCTTCCCCTTGGTTCCGGTGATGCCGACCAGGGTGAGGTCATCCTGCGGGTATCCGTAGTGGGCCGCAGCCAGGAGGCTCATGGCCTTGCGCACGTCGGAAACGATGATGCCCGGGGCCTGGCACCGTTCGGACAGGTCAGTCTCGGCCACATAGGCAGCCATCCCGGCCTGGTCGCATCCGTCCAGGTATTCGGGCTTGAAATTCCCCTTGCAGAAGAGGAGACTGCCCTGTTCCACCTGGCGGGTGTCGTAGGTCAGCGTCTTGAACTCGGCAGGCTCGCCGTCCTGGTTCGGAGCATCCAGGGACCAGTCCCCGCCCTGAATCACCTCGCGGAGCAGGTGGTGCCTGCCCAGCAGATCCAGTGCGGAAGTCATCGTCAGAGCCATGCCGTCTCTCCCTTCACCCATTGGGAATCTGGTCGATTGTGCCGGTAGGCGGGAATGCCATGGGCGCGACCAGAAGCCAAGTCTATATCGGCAAGGGACGGAAATCTCCTGGCGGGGCATCGCCTTGACCGAATGGACAAAAGCCCCGGGCGGGGGAGGGGAGGTTTCAGAACCAGGTATCGATTGCCGGGCGGCTTCCCTTTGAGGCGAGCCATTCGTTGAACTGCTCCAGCCAGGTTCTGTGCGCATCACGCTGCCAGTCCATGAGCTTGCCCAGGGTGATGCTGCCTACCTGCGGATAAAGGGTCGTCATAGGCTCGATCAGATCCACCGAGGCCACCGTGTCGGTGGTTGCGTCGTGGAAATCCCCATGAGGAACGACCCCGTAGTATTCGGTCGTATAGGTCAGGGTCCGCCGCCCGGAGCGGTGCGAAATGGCCCTGTCGATGACCAGCGGATCGACCACCAGGAGCTCCCTCTCGGGCATTGGTTCCATCCTGCCTGAGCACCATTGGCGAATGTCGCCGTTGAGCATACGTACATCGAAGGGGGCATTGTAGGCCAGGAGCGGTATGTGCTTGCTCTGGGCCGTCATGATCAACCCGGCGATCTGCTCTATCGACTCGGCGGGTTCACTTCCGTTCGCGGCCAGGTACTCGTCGGTGAAGCCATTGACCCGGCTGGCTCCCTCGCTGATATGCCGGCCTGGGTTGATGATCCACTCGGCCACGGCATCACCCTCATACCCTGTTCGGGGGTTACGCAGTACCAGGCTGGCCGATACGATGTTGTCCCGATTGGGGCTGGTGCCCGTGGTCTCCGTGTCGAAACCCAGGAGCCAGGACTGGTCAAGCCTGGTCGTCATATCCTGTTCAGGCGCGGAGTCAAGCGCTTCGTGCAAGGCTGTAAGAACGGTGCTCATGGTTGCAAACCTTCCCTTCAGGGAACATGGTAGCCGAGGGTCTTCTCGGTTGGGTAGTTTCTGCAAGGGGTACCCATGTCGTAACCCCGTACCGGTCGGCCGAATGGCAGAATGGAGGCGTGGCAGATCAACAAGAGCTCGAAGACAGGAAGCGTCGGTTCGAAGAGCTCGCCATGCCGGCTGTGGATGTGCTCTACCGTCAGGCCATGAGACTGACCAACAACCCCGATGATGCCCAGGACCTGGTGCAGGATACCTTCGAGCGGGGGTTCAAGGCCTTCGACAGGTTCGAGCCGGGCAGCAACTTCGAGGCATGGATGACCACGATTGAACGCAACGCCTACTTCAACCAGTATCACAAGGCCAAGCGCCGTCCCAAGCGGGCCAATGACTCGACCGGTGAGTACAACGACTGGGATATCTACTCCGCATCGGAGCATGGCTCCGAGGGGCTCAAATCGGCGGAACAGGAATATCTGGAGACCTTCGCCCCCCAGGAGATCATGGCCGCCCTCGACCGGCTCAGCCCGGAGCGCAGGCGGGTCTTCATCGATGCCGCCATCGACGGGAAGAGCTATCAGCAGGTGGCGGATGAAGAGGGCATCAAGATAGGCACGGTCATGAGCCGGCTGAACCGGGCCAGGTCCCAGCTCCGTCAGGAGTTGGAACGCTATGCCAAGGAGCGTGGATACGGATCTGGCGGGTCCAGGTCCGGTAAGGCCAGTCCGGGCAAGCCCTCAGCAGAACCTGGCGGCGAAGGTGCCGCCCGTCCTAGTATGAAGTCAGGGACAGCGACCAGGGGCCGCTGAACAGGGAGCATGGAGTTCCCCGATACTGTTCAGGAAGCAGGGAATCGCGATGGATAGACGCATTGAAGTGAGTCAGTACGTCTCTGACGACAGTCGTGGGACCGTCAGCATCACCAGCGCCAGCCTGCATATTCACGATGAGACCCCTATGGCACCAGTGGATGATTGTTTCGACCCGGAGACCTGTTGCGATGAGCGGGAACGTCTCCTGATCGAGGAGTTGCGGGAGTATCTGCGTCCCCAGTCTGCGCCGGCCTGCCTGATTGACCGTCTACGCCGTATGTTCGACCAACTGGAGGATGCTCCGGTGAAGGAAGGCGACACCGCCCGTCGGATTTAGCCGATCCAGAGGCTCCCTTGGTGGTAGTGGGTCTTCGATGACCACACAGGTCCGGTTGCTTCCATGCAGGGAGGGTCCACATAAAAAGAACCCCGGTACCGATAGGTACCGGGGCCAACGATCAGGTGTTCGGCCTCTTGCCGTGGTTGGCGGCCTTCTTGCGGCGATCCCTGCGCTTACGTCCGCGCATGCCCATAATGGACTCCTTTGCTACTGATGGTCTTATAAGCCTTGTCGATTATCGCACACCGACTTGACCATTCTCAGATTGTACCCGTCCCGGCTGCCGGTTCAGACCCGTTCCGCCCTGTACCCGATCTGGGTGGTATATACCGATGCCGGTTGGAGAACCACCAGATTCTCGCCGGTGCGGAAGGCGTTTGCATAGGCCGTCATGGGTTCCACGGCGACGCCGGCCGGCCGGAAGGAGGCATCGAAACCGGTGCCGGTGCAGACCTGCCAGGACGTAATGGTCTCGTCGCCCCAGAGCTGAATCCGGATCCCGTCGGGGCGGGTGAAGACGGCCGTGCAGGTTCCGTCACCGGCCCGGTCGACATCGGTCCAGGCATCATCGAAGGCCTGTCCCTCCAGGCTTGGGCCTTCCCTGAGATCCGTACGTCCCTCAACGGGCTCCTTGCCCTGGGGGAGGAGCCGGTCTGGGCTGGCGATGATATGGGTCCTGCACGGCAGGGAGAGGGAGCACCTGCCGTTGTCCTCCTGAATGGCATCACCCTTCCCGTTGGCCCCGTTGGCCAGCCAGGGATGGATTCCGAAGGCCCAGGGTGCAGCCTCATCGCCCATGTTGGTGGCCGTGGTGGTCATGGTCAGTCCACGGTCATCCAGGGTGTACGTGACGCCGACCAGGACGTCGAAGGGGTAGGAGGCCAGGTCGGGTACACGCCAGACCAGGGTCACCGAGGACTCGCTGAGGCGCTCAAGCTTCCAGTAATAGCGGTATCCGAAACCGTGGATGGCGGTCCGCCTGCCGTGCTCGTCGATGGGCATGGAATAGGTCTTGCCCTGGAAGGTGTACTCCCCGTCCTCGATCCGGTTGGGATAGGGGACCAGCACGCATCCGTTGGAGCAGGGGACAAGTCCGTCGGGCTCGAAGGACGCAATCAGATCCTGGTCCTGGTACCTCAGTACACGCAGGGTGGCTCCAAGCTCGGTCACCACTGCCGAGTAATCCCCATGGTGAATGCAGTATTGCTGACCTGTACGCGGCATTGCCTGGCCTGCCATCTCACTGTTATGCATAGCTTCACTTCCGTAGTGTTTGCGACTTTCCCTCACAATCCTACCTGGTGACACCCTTCTTGGGGTTCTTGGTGAAAGAGTGGCTCCCCGCATGGCAGGGAGGGGTCGGACCACCTACCATGTGCTTGTACCGGAAGTCGCACCCGGGCGATCGGTTCAGGCCTATCGGCCAGGGTGTGGCCCGGGAGTAGTCGTTGCCCGACCCTTGGTTCGGGTAAGGGTGTGATTGCGGTTCTGTAAGGAGTCTTCAGTGTCAGGGTTCAGAGCAACCGGCGTCGGGCAGGTCTTGGATCAGTCCGATACCCAGGCCCTCCGGGACGACCGGGAGGTCATCCTCGCCGACCCCAGGGGGTTCTGTGCCGGAGTTGACCGGGCCATCCAGACCGTGGAGACCATCCTGGACGCCTGGACTCCGCCTGACGGGGAGGCCGATGATGCCGACCTGCCGCCGGTCTATGTGAGACGCCAGATTGTGCACAACCGTCACGTGGTCGAAGACCTTTCCGACCGCGGGGCCGTTTTCGTCGACGAGCTGGACCAGATTCCCGACCGTGCCGTCCGGGCCGGGGTGCCTGTGGTCTTCTCGGCCCACGGCATTGCACCTGCGGTCCAGGACGAGGCCCGGAGGCGGGGGATGGAGGTGGTCGATGCAAGCTGCCCCCTGGTCAGCAAAGTGCACCGGGAGGTCCATCGTTTCGTCCGTGACGGGTACCAGATCGTGTATATCGGCCATCGCGGCCATGATGAGGCCATCGGCGTGGTGGGCGAGGCTCCGGAGCACGTTCACCTGATCGAGCATGAGGCCGATGTTGATGGGCTTGACTTCACCTCGGAGACCAAGCTGGTCATGCTGACCCAGACCACGCTGAGTCTGGATGAGACCGCCGATATCGTTGCGGCCCTTCATCGCCGTTTTCCCTGGATCGAAGAGCCTCCCGGGTCTGATATCTGCTATGCCACCCAGAACAGGCAACATGCCGTCAAGCTGGTGGCCGGGCATGCCGACTGTGTGGTCATCGTCGGGTCTGCAAACTCCTCGAATTCGGTCAGGCTGGTCGAAGTTGCGCAGGACGTGCTCAATGAACGGTTCGCCGCCGGTGATGCAGGTGCCGAGGGTTCCGGACCGGGGCGGGCGCATCGGGTCGATGATGCCAGTGATCTGGACCCCTCCTGGTTCCGGGGGGTCACCAAGGTCGGACTCTCATCGGGCGCGTCGGTTCCCGAAGACCTGGTCCAGGGTGTCTTGGATGCCTTGGCGGGATGGGGCTACGGGAGGGTCTCCTACGCGGAGACCATCAAGGAGACCATGCACTTTGTTCTGCCCTCGGCCTTGCGTTCTCGGGGTGCATCCGGCAACAGGAAGACAGGGGCTTCGTCTCCCGCCTCAGCCACGGAGCGGCGGGACTGATTCCCGTTTCCGATGTGCCCGTGCCTTTCGGGAGTGGATGATTCCCGGCACTTCAGCCTTTCAGCTCGTTCCCCGCTCTTACGGTTCTGTGCTTGACGACCCCAGGTCAGGTTATCCTTGGGTCTGTTCCATCGGGCGATGTCAAGAGGAAGAAAGGTTGGTGGCCCCATGATGCAGGCAATCAACGCCTGGCTGCTTGCCGCCGTTTCCGGCGGATGGGGTCTCTGGTCCCTTTTCCTGGCGGCCTTCCTTGATGCCCTGATCATCCCCATTCCCACCGAGCTGGTGGTGCTGGCCACGGCCACGGCTTTCAGGGCGGGCGGATCCCCCCTGCCCATCTGGGTGATCCTGGTCTGCGTCCTGGCCTTCACCCTCGGGGATGTCTGCACCTATTGGCTGGGCAGACTGGTGCCATTACGACAGATCGTCTTCTTCCGGGGTGCAGCCGGAAAGGCCGTGATTTCATGGGCTCACAGGGCTTTTGAGCGCGGGGGAGGGTTCTTCACCGTGGCCTCCCGGTTCGTGCCTGCTGGGCGTACCATCATCAACCTGACCGCAGGTGCGGCCCACTACCCGCTGAGCCGATACATCCCCCTGTCGGCCCTGGCCGGAGGCCTCTGGGGCATATACATGTGGACACTTGGTTATCTGGCCTCCGCCTGGCTTGCCAATAACCCCCTGACCGTGATGGCCCTGGGTTTCCTGGTTGGTATGGTGGTCGGCTTTCTTTGCGACATACTCATGAAAACCGTTTCGCGTTCTCGTTGAGGAGACGGTCTCTGGGCATGAAAAAGGGGCCACCCCCCGATTGGAGGAGTGGCCCCGGACTATTCACCGCATCGGAATGATGCTCACTCGCCCAGCTCGGCGAAGTAGAGCAGGGTGCGAATCATGTTGCTGGTGAAGCCGTACTCGTTGTCGTAGAAGGCAACGGTGCGGACCAGCTGGTCATCGCCGTGGGTGTTGACATCGGTCTGGGTGGCATCGAAGATACCGCCGTGGGTATCGCCGATGACATCGGAGGAGACGATGCCCTCATCGTTGTAGCCGTAGTACTCGGTGCCCTCGAAGGCCTTCTTGGCGACCTCGTTGATCTGGTCGATGGTGACCTTCTTGTTGAGGACGGTGGTCAGCTCGGTGACGGAGCCGGAGGGGACGGCCACGCGCTGGGCATGTCCCTGCAGCTTGCCGTCCACGGTGGGGACGACCTTGCCGATGGCCTTGGCGGCACCGGTGGAGTGCTCGATGGTGTTGATGGCGGCTGCACGGGTGCCACGGGGCTTGCTGCCCTTGGGGCCGTCCAGGAGCATCTGGGAGCCGGTGTAGGCGTGGATGGTGGTCATGTAGCCGATGCGGATGCCGAAGTTGTCATCCAGCATCTTGACCATGGCGGCCATGGAGCCCGTGGTGCAGGAACCGGCGGAGATGATCTTGTCGGAAGCCTTGAGGATGTCCTGGTTGACACCGAAGACCACGGTGGGGGTGGTGTCGTCCTTGGCGGGAGCGGAGATGAGGACCTTCTTGGCTCCGGCGTTCAGGTGGGCCTGGGACTTCTCGGCGGAGGTGTAGAAGCCGGTGCACTCGAGCACGTAGTCCACTCCGTCGTTCTTGACCCACGGGATGTTGTTGGCGTCCTTCTCGGCATACACGGGGTATTCCTTGCCGTCCACCACGATGGCGGTGTCGGTGGCGGAAACCTCGACCGGGGTGCCGTCGTCATGACGGAAGTTGCCCTGGGTGCTGTCGTACTTGAGCAGGTAGGCCAGAATCGACGGGGTGGTCAGATCGTTGATGGCTGCCACCTCGATCTCGGAGGCGTCGCCGCCACGGGCCTGCAGCTCGAAGATGCGACGGAAAGCCAGACGACCGATACGACCGAAGCCGTTGATGCCAATCTTTACTGTCATTGATTTCTCCCTTGGAGACCGGCCGTATACAGAACAAGTGACTCGGGACTGTACACGTCCACTTACTGATAACATCTCATACTTTAGTGGGTCGTGTGTACTTTAACCAAGCGGAAGGCCGGGGAATGTCGGGCCAAAAACGAACACCTGCAATGTTAGAAATTGTTGTACATTATTCAACCAAACCGCTCAAGATTTGTGAGGATTCTCGTTCGCATCAGCCCACCATTGCTCCCACTGTGGTTGACGGAACCCGACCAGCACCGTGGATCCGTCGACCAGAATAGGACGCTTGACCAGCATCCCATCGGTGGACAGGAGACGCAGGGCCGCCTCCCTGCTCATTTCCGGCAACCTCCCACTCAGTCCCATGGATCGGTAGAGTTGCCCGGATGTGTTGAAGAACCGCTTTACCGGCAGTCCACTCAGCCTTTGCCATGTGTCCAGCTCCTCGAACGTGGGATTGTCTCCTTTGATGTCACGTTCGAGGAAATCGATCCCTTGAGACCTGAGCCAGGTACGCGCCTTGGCACAGGTCGAACAGGGCTTGTAGCAGACAAAAATCGGCTTGTTCACTGGGTTTTCCGTGGATGTATCCGACATGATGCTGACCTTTCTCTCTCGGCATGGCCTCCGGGCATTTCCTCCACTGCGCGGGTTCATTCGCTGCCCTGAACCGGGGAGGTGGTCGGGTCCGTTTCCTCTTCGACCTGGTCCCGTCCTGGTCGGGTCAGCCAGCGGGAGGGTCGGGTATCGAGGTGGCCCAGGGATGTGGCGGGGGTGATGTCCGTGTGCCAACTTGGCATGGGGGCCGCGTCCGGATAGGTGACGTAGATGATTCCCCTGTCCAGGCCGATCCGGGCGGGGGTGTTCGGAAGGAACTCGTTACTGACACCGGTCAGTTCCAGGTTGGTCATGGTCATTCCCTCGACCTGGTATTTCAGGCCACGCTCGTTGATGCCCTCCGACCGATCGGTGGCCGAAAGGACCGAGACCATGGCCCGCTCTCCGGACCGCCAGGGGGCGAATGAGAGGAAACCCCGGCTGATGGCGGTGACGATTATGCCGTCGCCATATAGGCTGGCTCGTCCTCCGGCGGCCGCCACCAGGGAGATCATGTTCAGGTTGGCCAAGGTGTGGTCCATCCGTCCGCCCAGACCACCGTAGATACGGAAGATACGGCAGCCGGCCTCCCAGCCCAGTTTGACTGCGGCCAGCATGTCGGTGTCGTCTTTCTCGGCCGGCAGCCGCTGGTATCTGGTCGGGGACGGTGATTCCGGTGAGGTGGCTGCACCCTGCGAGGAAGGTCGTCTCATGGACGAGGGCGAATCGGTTGACGAGGAGCGGGATTCGTCCGGTGCGGGCGTGCCTGGTGAATGTGCAGAATCACCGTCGTTTCCGCCGCGGTCCACAAATGCAGACCTGTCGGTTGTGATGGAGTCGAAGTCGCCCACGACCAGGTCGGGGGTGACACCCCTTGAGGCTGCTTCGTCCGCCCCGCCGTCGGCGGCGATGATGATGTCGGCATCAGAGGATGCCGTTTCGTGGCCGTAATACTGACCGGCCCCCCAGATCTGGCAGATACGGGGGGAGGTGTCTTCAACCGGTTCCTTCATCCTTGTCCGCCTTTCCTTGGCCGATCCTGCCGGGCTTGGTCACCATCCTAGGCCAAGTGCCTGCGCTGCCAGGGGAATCCAACCCTGGACCAGGGCCATGTAGGTCAGGGTTCCGCAGGCGATACTGACCATCATGTTCCGCCTTCTGCAGTGCACCAGGACCGTAACCAGGAGGGATACCCCCTCGTATATGCCGTGGTCTCCGCCGGTCAGGGAGGTGTTGCGCAGGGAGTAGACCACCAGCATCCCCATGACTGCGGCGGGAAGCACCTGCCCCAGGCGGATGACGAATGCCGGTGGCCTGCGTCCCTCGGGCCAGATGAGGAAGGGGAGGAACCGGGTGCACATGGTGCCAAGAACCACGATGGCGATGGTGAGGACGCTTTGCAGGGTGGTCATGCGCTCGCCCCCGTCTCTTCGGGGTCGCCTTGGTCTTTCCGGTGCCTCCCAAGGGTCTGGTCGGCGATGGCGAAAGCCGCCACGATAAGAACCATGGAGGGAATGATGAAGTGGTCCGGTCCGAAGACCAGGAGGCAGACCAGCGAGGCCGTCAGGCCGATAAGGGCAGGGGAGTGCGTCTTCGTCCTCATCCATTGGTCGATGAAGAGGACCGCGAACATGGCCGTCAGGACGAACTCAAGTCCCCGTGCGTCGAATCGGGCCAGGTTCCCCAGCACCGCACCGGCTACGGCCCCACCGACCCAGTAAGCGTGGTTGAGGAGGGTGATGAAGAACATGAACCATCCTCGATCGACTCCGGGCGGTTCCTTGCTGGAGGAGATAAGGGCGAAGGTCTCGTCACACATGCCGAATATCAGGTAGGGCTTCTTCCATCCCGTCCCTCTGAACCGGGGCAGCATGGCCAACCCGTAGAAGAGGTGGCGGGCATTGACCATCAGAGTCAGGACAAGGGCGCCGAGGGGGTCAAAGGCCGACAGGAGAAGTTCAACGGTGACGAACTCCATGGACCCGGCGAATATCAGGGCGCTCATGGCCAGGGGGTAGATGATGGGGAACCCCTTGCTGGTCATCAGGAATCCGTAGGAGATGCCCAGAAAGAGAAAACCGGCCAGAATAGGCAGGGTCAACGGCAGGGCCGCCCTGAACGCCTTGCTCACAGCCGAGCCCTCCCTGACCTGTTTCATCGTCTCTTTCCGACCTTTCCACGCTTCCACCGCCGATTCTCCGAACCGCCCAGACGGACCTGGATGGCTTGGATACCGGCTCGATGGTAACCGGCAGTGGGGAGTGGTGCCAAGGCAGGGTGTCGGAACTGTGAGAAGCGGAACATATGGATGGCCACGTAGGAATAGGCCGGTTCGGGCACGTGTTGGACCGAGTGTAATGAGGTGGACGATGCGAGGAATCATGACAGGAGCAGGCGATATGTTCACGATGAAGCACACTCGGATGCAGTCCCCGGCTGTGGTCGCCGAGGGGCCGACGGGTTCGGATGGTCGGCAGGCGGCTCCTGGCGGGGCCGAAACCCTCGTCCTTGCCGGGGGGTGTTTCTGGGGGGTGGAACGCTTCTTTCAGGAAGTGAGCGGTGTCACCGATACCCAGGTTGGATACGCCCAGTCCAAGGTGGAGAACCCCTCGTATGAGGAGGTCTGCACCGGCAACACCGATGCGGTCGAGGCCGTTAGGATCGCCTATGATCCGGGCAGGGTCACCTTGCGCACCCTGACCCTTCTCCTGCTGGATATGATTGACCCCTTCTCCGTAGACAGACAGGGCAATGACCGGGGTCGCCAATATCGGAGTGGACTTTACTGGGAGGCCGGACGGCGCGATCAACAGGAGCCTGTTTTCCGCAGGGCGATCCGCGAACTTGAGGAGCGGACGGGGCGGCATCCTGCGGTCCAGGTCGAGGCCCTGAGCAACTTTTACCCGGCTGAGGAATCCCACCAGGATTATCTGATCAAGCATCCTGACGGGTACTGCCACATCCCCCTGGATGCCATCGCGGCAGCCCCCAAGCGGCAGCGGTACATCGAACGGATCTGGGCCCTGGATCAGGAGAGCTACGAGGTGACCCAGCACGCTGCCACGGAGGCGCCCTTCACAAACAAGTACGATGCGGAGTTCCGCCCGGGGATATATGTGGATGTGGTCGATGGTCAGCCGCTCTTCACCTCGGCGGACAAGTATGATTCGGGCTGCGGGTGGCCGGCCTTCTCCAAACCCATCGACCCTGACCTCCTGGTCAACCGGAAGGATTTCAAACTCCTGGGCAGACCCCGGATCGAGGTCAGGACGGCCCGGTCGGGCATCCACCTGGGGCACGTTTTCGACGACGGTCCGGCGGACCGGGGCGGTCGCCGCTACTGCATGAATTCCGCAGCCCTTCGATTCGTGCCCAGGGATGAGATGGAGGCCCAAGGCTACGGGGACTATCTGCCCCTGGTGGATGGCCAGGCCGGTGGGCGGGCCGACTGAATCCCGTCGTGGCCGGGTCTGAACCCCCGACCGTCATGACTGTGCCCGCGCCCGATGGTTCCGCGCGGGCACAGTTCAGACACATGCCTTTGCTATCGTTGATTGCTGGTCTGAATCTATAAGGAGTGCTGCCAATGTGCGGAATAGCCGGGTTCGTCTCTGATGCCCCAATCGAGGAGAAGACGGCCGTCCTGAAGCGGATGACGGATATCATCGCCCATCGAGGTCCTGATCAGGAGGGGCACTTCGTCAACGAGCAGGTGGCCCTGGGTTTCCGCAGGCTGAGCATCATCGACCTCCAGGGCGGTGACCAGCCCATCTTCAACGAGGACTCCAGCATGGCCATCACCTTCAACGGTGAGATCTACAACTACCGTATGCTGCGCGAGGTCCTGATCGAGAAGGGGCACACCTTCACCACCGACTCCGACACCGAGGTCATCCTGCATGGGTACGAGGAGTGGGGCAAAGACGTGCTGACCCGCCTTCGCGGCATGTTCGGCTTCGTCATCTGGGACAGCAACCGCAAGGAACTCTTCGGGGCCCGTGACCACTTCGGCATCAAGCCCTTCTATTACGCCATCATGAACGGCACCTTCATGTATGGTTCGGAGATCAAGAGCCTCATCCAGCATCCCGATTTCCATAAGGAACTCAACAAGGAAGCGCTGCGGCCCTACCTGACCTTCCAGTACCCGGCCCTGCCCGAGACCTTCTTCAAGGGCGTATTCAAACTGCCCGAAGGCCACTGGTTCACCTACCGGGACGGGAAGATGGACATTCACCAGTACTATGATCCGGCCTTTGGTGAGAGCGACCAGAATCTGGCCGACCTGGTCGACTCGATCGACAAGACCGTGGAGGATTCCGTCAAGGCCCACCAGGTCGCCGATGTGGAGGTGGGGTCCTTCCTTTCCTCCGGAGTGGATTCCAGCTATGTCGCCGCGGTTGCCCGCCCGGAGCACACTTATTCGATCGGCTTCGGCAAGGGCACCTATAACGAGTCCGACCAGGCGGGGGAACTGGCCTCCCTCCTCAAGCTCAACAACACCACCGAATCTTTGGACGGCGACCAGGCCTTCCAGTATTTCCCGCAGATCCAGTGGTATCTGGACGAGCCGGACTCCAACCCCTCCTGTGTGCCCCTCTTCTTCCTCTCGGAGCTGGCCAGCCGCGATCTGCGTGTGGTCCTGAGCGGGGAGGGGGCCGATGAGCTCTTCGCGGGTTATGTGGACTACGGGGTGCACACCCGGTACAAGGTCATCAAGGTGGCCACCCGGATTCTGGGGCACCTGCCCCGCAAGGCCCGCTACGCCATAGGGCGCTGGGCCAAGGGGAAGCGTTTCCCCGGGGCCTGGCATCTCTATGCCAACCTGGCTCCGGCCGAGGAGAACTTCATCGGCCAGGCCAAGGTCTTCGAGGAGGACGAGGCCGGGCGCATCCTTCGGCCCGAGTACCGCAAGGCGCCTTCGGTCAAGCAGATCGTGGACCGGACCTATGCCCGTCTCCGAGGGCGGAACCTGTCCGAGCTCAAGAAAAAGCAGTATCTGGACATGCATCAGTGGATGCCCGGTGACATCCTCCTCAAGGCCGACAAGATGACCATGGCCCATTCCCTGGAGTTGCGTGTGCCGCTCCTCGACACGCGCCTCATGGATGTGGCCGAGAAGGTTCCCACCAGGTATCTGATTACGGACGAGAACACCAAGTTCGCCTTCCGCAAGGCCGCTGACCGGCATATACCGCGGGAGTGGTCCGACCGCGAGAAGCTGGGCTTCCCGGTCCCCATCAAGGATTGGCTTCGCCGGGAAAAGTACTATCGTCTGGTCCGTTCGGTCTTCGAGCGGGATTACGTGGGGGAGTTCTTCGACCAGGAGGCCCTCCTGCAGATGATTGACGACAACTATGCCGGCAGGAACGATGCCCGGCGCAAGATCTGGACCATCTACTCCTTCCTGACCTGGTACGACGACTACTTCATCCACGACGGCACCAAGCCGGAGCTTCTCGACCTGGCGGACTAGCTCCCTGCACGGACCAGCGGGCTGCGGGTGTTTTGCTGCGGCCCGTTCCCGTGGGCATGTCTCCGGTTCTGTGGTATAGTGTCCTTTGGCTTGAGAAATCAAGAAAGTGGATAATCCCACCTGGGAGCCTCCCATGGCTTCGGGTTCACATTGTGGGTTCGGCTCCGTGATATTGGATGCCTGACCACGAGGAGTAATGCGGTTTTCCCTCCGGATGGAGGATTCCGCCGGCTCATGCTGTGAATTCGTCGCTTGCGGTTCCTGATGGTTGTCCGCCTGCAGTGGGTGTTGTGTGAATTTGAAAAGGAGTCATCATTAGCGACGAACCAAGGATTAACGACGAGATACGAGCATCTCAGGTACGCCTGATCGGCCCGAACGGCGAACAGGTCGGGATTATCGCAACCTCGGTCGCACTCAATCTGGCCAAGGAGGCGAACCTGGACCTGGTCGAGGTGGCAGCCCAGGCCAAACCTCCGGTCGCCAAGCTCATTGATTACGGCAAGTTCAAGTACAACGAGAAGATCAAGGCCCGTGAGGCCCGTCGCAATCAGAGCACATCGGAGATCAAGGAGATTCGTTTCCGTCTCAAGATCGACGACCATGATTTCGAGGTCAAGGAGGGGCACGTACGCCGCTTCCTGTCCGCCGGAGACAAGGTCAAGGTCACGATCATGCTGCGTGGCAGGGAGCAGTCCAGGCCCATCGGTGGCGTGGAACTCCTCCGCAAGCTGGCCGATGATGTCGCTGATCTGGGCTCCATCGAGTTCGCCCCCAAGCAGGAGGGTCGTAACATCATCATGACCTTGGCCCCCAAGGGCAAGAAGGTCCACACCCAGTCCGAGCAGCGCCGCAGGGGCGGCCAGGCCAGGGCTGAGCGTCAGGCGAGGCAGGCGGCACGTCTGGCCGCCAAGTCCGATGAGACCCAAGCCAGGAAGCAGGCCGAGGACGAGGCCGAGCAGGCCGTCGAGAAGATCGACGCCGCTCCCGCTCCCAAGGCTCCCAAGTCAACCACTACTTCCCCGAAGAAGATGAAATCCAAGGAGGGCAGCAATGCCGAAGATGAAAAGTAACTCTGCCGCGTCCAAGCGAGTCCGGGTCACCGGCACGGGCAAGCTGATGGCCGCCGGGTCCGGTATGCGCCACAATCTGGAGCACAAGTCGGCCAAGAAGCGCCGCCACCTCTCCACCGATCAGGTGCTTGCTCCGAGCCAGTCCAAGAACATGAAGAAGATGCTGGGCCGCTGAGCGGGCCGTTGGTCATTGAACTAGATTTTTAGAAAGCTGAGGAATATCTATGGCACGAGTCAAGCGGGCAGTCAACGCGCACAAGAAGCGCAGGGTCGTCCTTGAGCGGGCTTCCGGCTACCGCGGTCAGCGTTCACGCCTCTACCGCAAGGCCAAGGAGCAGCTGCTCCACTCATTCAATTACAACTACCGCGACCGCAAGGCCCGTAAGGGTGACTTCCGCAAGCTGTGGATCCAGCGCATCAACGCCGGATGCCGCGCTCAGGGCATCACCTACAACCGCTTCATCCAGGGCCTGCGCCTGGCTGGCATCGAGCTGGACCGCCGCGCACTGGCCGACCTGGTCGTCAATGACATCGATACCTTCAATGCCATTGTGGACGAGGCCAAGAAGGCCCTGCCCGCCGACGTGAATGCCCCCGTCGAGGCCTGAGTCCGGTCTCTCCGGGTGCCGTCGCCGAGTCATCGGCTGACTTGGTGCCTGTGACTGCATTCTTGTAGAACCCCGCTACGGCGGGGTTCTTTCATATCTGGCGATGGCCTTTCCGGAGCCTTGAAGCCTGTGTCGATGCCTTTTGAGTTCAGAATCGTGCCGTCGTATCTCGGTCGATGGGATACAGCTCGCCTATCTTGATGAATTCTTGAAATCTCTGATCCATCCTTGTCCGATAGGAGTCGAGGAAGGATGAATCATGACCTATGTCATCGAAACCAGGGGGCTGACCAGATGGTTCGGTCGGGGGCATAACCGCAGAAAGGCGGTCGATCGGATCGATATGCATGTCGGACGGGGGGATATATACGGTCTGCTTGGCCCCAACGGCGCCGGCAAGTCCACAACATTGAAGATGCTGACGGGCATGCTCCGCCCCAGCCAGGGCAGTATCCTTTTCCAAGGACACCCCTGGACCAGGGAGGACCTCTACCGAATCGGTGCTCTGATTGAGAGTCCGCCGCTCTATCCCAACCTGACCGCCAGGGAGAATCTCCGGGTCAGGGCCACCCTTCTTGGATTGGACCCCTCCACCATGGACCGGGCCTTGCGGACCGTTGGTCTCGTCGACACGGGAAACAAGCAGGCAGGTCGTTTCTCCATGGGGATGAAGCAGCGGCTGGGCATCGCCCTGTCCCTCCTGTCGGATCCGGAGCTGCTCATCCTGGATGAACCCACCAACGGTCTGGACCCCATGGGTATCGAGGATCTCCGCGCCCTTATTCGCACCCTGGCCGCCGAAGGCACCACGGTCATCGTTTCCAGCCATATCCTCAGCGAGATATCCCAGGTGGCGGATCACATCGGCATCATAGCCCAGGGTCGATTGGTCTATGAGCACAGTCTGGACCACTCCGTTGATCTGGAGGAGCTGTTCATGCGGGAATGCCGGCGCGTATCCGCAGAGGCAGGTGCACGATGAGGGTGCTTGGGGCTGCAATCCGAGCCGAGCTGCTGAAAAGCCGTCACTCAGCCCTGCCCTGGTTGGGGTTGGGCATGCCGGTTCTTGACCTGGTTCTTGCGTTTCTTCTAAGCCTCCTCATGCCCGCAGGTCCGGGAACCGAGGTTATGGTCAGTGAGATATGGAACTGGTGGGGCTCCATTCTCCAGCCTGCCCTTCTTGCCCTCCTGGCTGTCACGGTAATGGGGGAGGACACCCGGCAGCGTCTTCGTTCCCTTCTCCTGCTTCCGCGGGATCCTGGTCTGGCCTTCCTTGCAAAGACGGCGGTGGTTCTCCTGTGGAGTGTGGTATCCAATCTGGTCGTGTTCCTGCTTGCCTCCGTACTGCCTGGGATGCTGGGTCTGGGGGGTACCCCTCTTCAGGCAGGTTTTGCGGCTTTCATGCTCAATCTGGCCACGTCCGCCTGGTTGATCCCTCTGGGCCTGCTGGGTACAGCCGCGGTAGGGCCGATTTTCGGCATGGCCCTGCCTTTCTTCTTGGAGTATGTAGGTAGCATGGCCTGGGATAGCCCGATCTGGTGGCTGGTGCCATCTGCATCCTCACTGACCACAACCGCACCAGTGCTGGGGGTCCTGCCCAATGGGCTGCCCATGCGGGCGGAGAGTCCCCTCGGGGTCTTCGGTGTGCAATCGGCCCTGTCCCTGGTCATCTCAGTGAGCCTCTTCCTGGTCCTGACCGTGCTTGGTTCTCGGTGGTTCTCCAAGAGGGAGACGGTCTGATGAGTCTGATCGGGTCAATCAGAGCGGAGGCGATCCGTCAACGGCACTCGTGGTTCACCCCCATCCTTCTCGTAATCACGCTTGTTGGTGTGCTCCTCTTCCTCGCCTACTTTGCCGTGACCCCCTATGAGCCCTGGTACAAGGTGACGGGATACCTGCAGGTAATAGGAGGAATCCTGCCCCTGGTTGTGGGACTGGTCTGCGGTTTCATATCCGAGAGGGAGTTCAGGGCCGGCAACTATGCGGCCCTTCTGGGATTGCCCTCTCGGCGCTTGGCCCTTGCCGGAATCCTGACGTATCTCGAACTCCTCTACGCCTTGGTCTGTGCGGTTGCAGTCTGTCTTTTTGCTCTGGGTATGGACCTCCTCGGACAGAACCCGATGGGGAAGGATTCGTGGCTGTTGATATTGCTGGGACTCGTTCTCGGTGGGGCGGCATTGATTCCCCTGACCATGGTGGTTGCCATGGCGTGGGGGCGTCATGTCTGCATCCTGCTCGGGGTGTTCGGCAGTCTTATGGGTTTCCTGCTTCAGACCGGGTTGGGTGACGGCATATGGTGGCTTCTGCTCCCCGCCCTGCCTTCACGACTCCCCGTGGGGGTTGCAGCCCTGGTCCAGGCTGCTCAGACCGGTGGCACGGATCAGACGGCCTTTGCGGCCTATAACATCCAGCAGAACCTGGGATGGGGGATGGGCATCCTGCTGACATGTGCCTCCTGGGTCTTGGCGATGATCTGGGTGTCGGCCTGTCGGCCCGGCCATGAGCGGAACGAATGAGAAGATGGACGGAGACTTACCGCAATACGTGACCGAGCCAAAGGAATATGGCGCAACGTGATGCATGTCTGGCATTGAGGCAGGTCAGGCGGTCTGCGCGGCCGGGTTCTGTAAGGAGGTTGTCATGGCCAGGATTCTCGCGGTGGATGATGAGGAATCCATCCTGGACATCATCCGCATCGGACTGGGCAAGGAGGGGCACCAGGTTTCCACAGTCAGTGACCCGCGGAAGGTGGATATGCTTCACCTGGACTACTTCGACCTGGTCCTCCTGGACATCATGATGCCCGGTATGGATGGATTCGAGCTGGTCCGTAGGCTCCGTGAGGCCACCGGGGTTCCCATCATCTTCCTGACCGCCAGGACGGACCAGGCGGATGTGGTTCGCGGCCTCGGCCTCGGTGCGGATGACTATCTGACCAAACCCTTCCACCTGGATGAGCTGCGCGCCAGGGTCGATGCGCACCTGCGCCGGGAAGGTCGGGCGCGCTCGCAGGTGCTGACCCTGGGTGAGTTCCGTTTCGACATGTCTGCCAAGGAACTCACCTGCGGGGACCGTGCCATGAACCTGACACCGACCGAGTACGCCATCTGCGAGTTCCTGGCCGTCAACCGTGGGCATGTCTATTCCAAGGAGCAGATACACCGGGAGGTATCCGGCCTTGATCCGCGTGGGGAGGCTGCGGCCGTAGCCACCCATATAGGCAACATCAGGGCCAAGTTTCAGGAGGTAGGAATGGCTCCGATTCATACCAGATGGGGGGTGGGTTACCTGTGGGTGTGAAGAATCCCGGCGCAGTCCCTCAACGCGGCCACGGAAGAAAACTGAATACGATTCTGGGGTGGTTTCTGGTCATGTTCACGGCTGCGGAAGCCCTCGGTCTTGGGCTTCCCATCCTTGGGCTGGCGGTCGGCGTGAATACGGGACTCATCCTGCCGGCGAACTCATGCGAGGAGTCCGTTGGGGAATATGCCATGACCCTGATGGGGGACACCACCTTCCGCCCAAGTGATTTGCCCTCCTGCAGTGCATACATGGTCCTTGATTCCCGCCTCAAGGTGCAATCCTCGAATATGGATGCCCGGACCCGTTCAAGGATCCTGGACCTCATATCGGCGAGTGGCATGAAGGCGGCGGGGAGCTTCGTCATGATTCCACAGGAGAAGGGGTACGTGGTCATTTCCTATCAGATGGGCGCCCGTTATGCCGAGGACGGCTTGAATCGTGCGCTGCCCTCGCCTGAGACCGTTCTGAACGGTTGCATGGCCGTAAACGTCATCCTGGTCGCTGTCGTAGGCATCCTTCTTCTGGGGAGGTATCTGCGCCGGGGGGTGGCCCCCCTGAGCCGGGCCGTGGATTACATCGGAGCCGGGAACCTGGACTTCGCCGTAGGATCATCCACCGTTCGCGAATTCGACCAGGTGCTGGGGTCCGTGGACGTGATGAAGACCAACCTTCGCTCCTCCCTGGAAAGTGAGTGGAGGACCCAGGAGGAGAGCAGGCAGAGGACGGCCGCCCTGGCCCATGATCTCAAGACCCCCCTCACGGGCATCGCAGGCTGGGCGGACCTCCTGGGGGAGACTGACCTGGATGTGGACCAGGCGGAATACCTGAACAGGCTCGCTTCGGAGGAGAAGAGGATGGAGGAGCTGACCTCGGCCCTGATTCAATCCTCCCTCAGCACACCGGAGGCCGGACCCGAGCGAAGATACTGCGACCTGTCGGTACTCGTAAACGCGGTCATCGATATGGTCAGGGGCCAGGTCCTCGACAAGTCCATCGATCTTGAAGTCGGGGAGTTCACAGCGGACGAGGTGAATCTCGATGCCGACCTGACCGTGCAGGCCCTGGGCAACGTCCTGGTCAACGCCGTTGAGCACACCCCCGACCAGGGGCGTATCCGGATCGGGGTCGAGCTTGATGTTCCCGACCGGCAGATGACGAAACAACCCGGTCGCCTGGTATTCACGGTGGAGGACAGCGGCCCGGGATTCACTCGGCAGGATCTCGAGCGGGCCACCGAGCAGTCGTATATGGGTGACCCCAGCAGGTCGGGGCATCACTTCGGACTGGGGCTGAGCGTGGCCAAACGTGATGCCCGTGAGCAGGGTGGCGATATCAGCCTGGGGAGCTCGGCCGATTTGGGTGGGGCCAAGGTCGTCCTGACATTCCGGACGGAAGGTCGGAGGGGATAGAATACCGCCTATGACCAGCCAGCACGACCGGGAGGGGAGCAGGACCATCCCCGATGACCTTCCGAAGGCGATGGCGGACCTGCTGGACCAGTTCCTTGCCTATACGGGTGTGGAGCGGGGGTTGGCACCGGCGACGGTCAAGGCCTACCGGTCGGACCTGAGTATGTATGCGGGATGGCTCTCCAGGCAGGGTATCCGCAGCCTTGACCAGGTAACCAAGGGAGATGTGGAGGGCTTCCTTGCCGGACTCTCGTCGGAGAGCCCGGCAAGTCGTTCCCGCCGTCTGGCCGCTGTCCACGAGTGGCACAAATTCGCTCTGCAGCAGGGGGTGACAGATGAGGACGCTTCGAGGGGGGTCAAGGCTCCCAAGGGAACAGCCTCCCTGCCTGACGTTTTGACCGTTGACGAGGTCGCCCGGCTCCTGGATGCCGCCGCCATGGGTGGGTCACAGGACGCGGTGGTGCTCAGGGACAAGGCCCTCCTTGAGTTCATGTATGCAACGGGTTGCCGGGTATCAGAGGCTGTGGGTGCCAACCTGGACGATCTGGATCTGGACGAGCATGTGGTTCGCCTGACGGGCAAGGGGGACAAGCAGCGCCTGGTCCCGGTCGGTTCGTACGCCTGCGCTGCATTGGAGTCATACCTGAACCTTGGTCGTCCTGATTTGCAGGGCCGCGCCACCCGGGGAAGGGAGCTGACAGCCGTCTTCCTCAACAAGCGCGGGAAGCGCCTGACCAGGCAATCCGTCTGGGAGGTGGTGCGCAAGGCCGGCGAACGGGCGGGAATCCAGCGGCCTCTGCACCCGCACACCCTCCGACACTCCTTCGCCACCCATCTGATCGAGGGTGGCGCCGATGTCAGGTCCGTTCAGGAACTTCTTGGACACTCCTCGGTCACCACGACGCAGATATACACCCACGTGAGCCCTCAAGGACTGATTGAGGCCTACCAGACGGCGCACCCCCGCGCCCGCTGAGGGAAGGTGCCTCGGAAACGTCACACCCTGCCGGTAAACCCGCCCTGATCGGATGATTCCCGGATGTTGGTAGGCTAGAGGTATGCCTACGGATTTGTTAGGGCGCGAGTATGAGACTTTCGCAGCCCCTGAGCCTTTGAAACAGCACGGCCCTGCCCGTGTCATCGCCATGTGCAACCAGAAGGGCGGCGTGGGCAAGACCACTTCCTCCATCAACATAGCCGGTGCGCTCAGTCTCTATGGGCGCAAGGTCCTGATTGTCGACTTCGATCCCCAGGGGGCCGCTACGGTGGGTCTGGGTATCAATGCCAACAGCGTTGACCACACCATCTACACGGCTATGTTCGATTCATCCCTCGACGTGCATGAGGTGGTTCACCACACCCGTTTCCCGGGGCTTGACATCATCCCCGCCAATATCGACCTGTCGGCCGCCGAGGTTCAGCTGGTCACCGAGGTCGGGCGCGAGCAGGTCCTTGCCTCGACCATCAGGCCCCTCCTCAATGAATACGATGCCATCATCATCGACTGCCAGCCCTCCCTGGGTCTCCTGACGGTCAACGCCTTGACTGCGGCGGATGGGGTCGTCATCCCGGTGGCGGCGGAGTTCTTCGCCCTGCGTGGCGTGGCGCTCCTCATGCAGTCCATCGAGAAGGTGCAGAGCAGGATCAACCCGGATTTGGAGGTCTATGGGGTACTGGTCACCATGTACACCCGCACCCTGCATTCGGAGGAGGTTCTCCAGCGTATTCATGAGGCCTTCGAAGGGAGGGTCCTTCACTCCGTCATCTCCCGTTCCATCAAGTTGCCAGATGCCACGGTGGCGGGCGAGCCCATCACCATGTTCTCTCCCGAGCACAAGACCTCCAAGGAGTATCGGGAGGTTGCCAGGGAGCTGATCTCCCGCGGCATCGTGGCGTGAGCGGGGTTGTGGCAGAATCCCCCCGGGAGTCCATCGGCCGATCGGGCGAGGGGTTTTCGGTCGCCCTGGATGTCTACCAAGGTCCCTTTGATGTGCTCCTGAGCCTTCTGGCCAACAGGAAGCTCGAGTTGACCGAGGTTTCCCTGGCTGCGGTGACCGGCGAGTTTCTGTCCTATGTGAGCACCTTGGATTTCCAGACCAGTCTGGATCAGGCCAGCGCCTTTCTTGATGTCGCCTCCGTCCTGGTGGAGGCCAAGAGCGCCGCTCTCCTGCCGATTGAGGATGAGTCCCTGCGCGATCAGGCCTCCATGGAGGCCCTGAGGGAGCGTGACCTCCTCTTCGCCAGGCTTCTGCAATACCGCGCCTTCAAAGAGGCCGGTGAGGATTTCCGGGCCATTCTGGCGGCGAACTCGGGCAGGTACGCTCATCCGGGGCGGCTGGATGACGGTTTGGCCAGCCTCATGCCTGAACTTGATTGGGTCACCAGCCCCGGGGACCTGGCCCTTCTGGCGGCCACGGCTCTGGCCAATGCCCCGGCTTCCCAGGTCTCACTGGGGCAGCTTCACGTGCCCCTGGTCGACCTGAACCAGCAGGCCAATCTGGTTCGCGAGGCCCTGGTGGCCACTCCCGGACGGCCGGTGGCGTTCGCGTCCATCATCGCCTCGGCTGGAGGGAACCTGGAGATTGTGGCCAGATTCCTGGCCGTTCTGGTCTATTTCAAACAGCAGTTGATTCAGTACAAGCAGGAAGGGCCGTACGAGCCTCTCTATCTTCGCTGGGTGGGCAGTACCGAGAAGGAAGATCTCCAAGGGATCAGTGAGGGGGACTTCGCATGAGCCAGGACAAACCAGAGACCCAGGCGGATGGACTGCCGGGGGAGGAGGGGCAGGTTCCCGTCACACATCCCGATACCCGACCGGAGTATGTGGATTTCGATGTAGACGACTTCCCGGGCGGATTGGCGGGATGCCTGGAGGCCATTCTGATGGCCACGGACCAACCCCTGACCAGCCAGGATTTCTCAAGGGTCCTCGCCGTCGAACCGAATCAGGCCCAGACGGCCCTACAGGCCCTGGCGGAGTCCTATCAGGGAAGGGGATTCGAGCTCAGGGAGACCACGCGGGGGTGGCAGCTGGACAGTCGCCCGGACTATCAACCCGTCGTTGCCGCATTCGTCAAGGATGGGCAGACGGCCAGGCTTTCCCAGGCCGCCCTGGAGGCCCTGGCCATTGTGGCGTATCGCCAACCCATGACCCGCTCCGAGGTGGGGCAGATCCGTGGGGTCAACTCCGACGGGGTCATCCGTTCCCTCCTGGTCCGTGGTTTGGTCCGTGAGGATGGAGTCGATCCGGATACCCACGCCGCCCGCCTGGTCACCACGAGTATCTTCCTGGAGAAGATGGGGTTGAACTCCTTGGAGGAGTTGCCCTCCCTGGCCCCCTTCCTGCCTGACGAGGAGTCGGCCCTTGCCCAGGTTCAGGAGGCCCTGCCCCAGGGCGCGGATCAGGTGGTTTCCGCTCAGGGTGAGGGTCTCCGCGGTCCTGTCAGCAAAGACGATTAGTATTGTCTCTGTTTGTCCAATCCTTGGACCATGCCCGTTTGGGGAGTCTTCGGCGGCTGTTTGTTCCGGCCCTGGAATCCCGGCGACATGAGATGAAGCACTTACGAGAATGAGGTATTGATGGCGGTACGCGGCGATATACGAAATGTTGCGATTGTGGCACACGTTGATCACGGCAAGACCACCCTGGTCAATGCCATGCTCCAGCAGTCGCACGTCTTCTCCGATCGCGAGGAGGTGCCCGACCGGGTCATGGACTCCAATGACCTGGAGCGCGAGAAGGGCATCACAATCCTGGCCAAGAACACCGCCGTCAAGTACACCGGCCCCCTGGCCCCCAAGCTCGGGCAGCCGGATGGCATCACCATCAATGTGGTTGATACCCCCGGCCACGCCGATTTCGGCGGCGAGGTGGAGCGCGGCATCTCCATGGTCGATGGTGTCGTCCTGCTGGTCGATGCCTCGGAAGGCCCCCTGCCCCAGACCCGGTTCGTCCTGCGCAAGGCCCTGGAGGCCAAGCTGCCCGTCATCCTGGTCATCAACAAGACCGACCGTCCCGATGCGCGTATCTCCGAAGTGGTCTCCGAGTCCACCGACCTCCTTCTGGGTCTGGCCCAGGATGTGAGCGAGGAGGGAGTGGACCTCGATCTGGATTCCCTCCTGGACCTCCCCGTCATCTACTGCGCGGCAAAGGCCGGTAAGGCATCGCTCAACCAGCCTGCCGACGGCGATGTACCCGACAATGATGATCTGGAGCCGCTCTTCGAGTCCATCCTGACCAACATCCCCGCCCCTGAGTATGAGGAGGGCGCCCCCCTCCAGGCCCATGTGACCAACATCGACGCCTCGGACTACCTGGGCCGTCTGGGCCTGGTCCGTGTCTATAACGGAACCCTGCTCAAGGGCAAGCAGTACGGACTCTCCCGTGTGGACGGCTCCATCGAGAACTTCAAGCTGACCGAGATTCTGCGCACCAAGGGGCTGGACCGGTTCCCCGTGGACGAGGCCGGCCCCGGCGATATCGTGGCCGTTGCAGGTGTCGATGACATCATGATTGGCGAGACCATCGTCGACCAGAGCGACCCGAAGCCTCTGCCCCTGATCCACGTTGACGATCCGGCCGTCTCCATGACCTTCGGCACCAACGATTCGCCCCTGGCGGGAACCGAGGGCAAGGACCACAAGCTGACCGCCCGCATGCTCAAGGACCGCCTGGACCGCGAGCTGATCGGCAACGTCTCCATCAAGGTCCTCCCCACCGAACGCCCGGATGCCTGGGAGGTTCAGGGCCGCGGTGAGCTGGCCTTGGCGGTTCTGGCCGAGCAGATGCGTCGCGAAGGCTATGAGCTGACCGTGGGCCGCCCCCAGGTGGTCACCAAGACGGTCGACGGCAAGGTCCAGGAGCCCATGGAGTCCGACACCATCGATGTGCCCGAGGAGTACATGGGTGCCGTGACCCAGCTCATGGCAGACCGCAAGGGCCGGATGGACACGATGACCAATCACGGATCCGGCTGGGTGCGGATGCAGTTCACCGTTCCCTCCCGTGGCCTTCTGGGCTTCCGTACGGCCCTGCTGACCGCCACCCGCGGCACGGGTATATCGTCCTCCATCTCGGCCGGATATGCTCCCTGGGCCGGTGAGATCAAGACCCGTCAGAACGGGTCCATGGTCTCCGACCGCTCGGGTAAGGCCAGCCCCTACGCCATGCAGAAGCTCCAGGCCCGTGGTGACTTCTTCGTCAATCCGCAGTCGCCGGTTTACGAGGGACAGATCGTCGGCATCAACAACAAGCCCGGGGACCTGGATATCAACATCACCCTGGAGAAGCACATGACCAACATGCGCTCCGCCACGGCTGATGTTCTGGAGACCTTGACCCCGCCCATCCAGATGAGCCTGGAGGAGTCCCTGGACTTCGCCAATGACGATGAGTGCGTTGAGGTAACACCCGAGTCCATCCGGGTGCGCAAGATCATCCTGGACCGTGACGCCTGGTACAAGTGGAATGCCCGCCAGCGTCGCGCCAACAAGAAGTGACACGAACCGACCAGGTCGAGGCTTCGGTGACCGGGTCGGACTAGGCTGATTCCCATGGCAAGACAGCATGACACAATCCATGCCGATGATGAGGATGCCGGTGGGAAGCAGCAGGTGACCAGGCGTCAGGCGATCCGACCCAGTCGGTATCTTCTGGCCCTGGTCATTGGTGTTTTGGTAGGCACCCTGGGCACTCTGGTCCAACGATCCGGGGCGGCCGCCGGCATTCCCTGGGGGATGGCCCTGGCTTACCTCCTGGTGGCCCTGGCCTCCTGGTGGGTCCGTAACGATTCCGGCACCCTGGGCCTGTCCCTCCACTTGGTGGCCTCCACGATGGTCGTCTGGGCCCTGTCCATGAGAGGGCCCGGTGGGGATGTACTCATGCCCTATGCCGACTTCCCGAGCTTTTTTGCCAAGTACGCCGTGTTCCTCTGGATGGGGGGACTGGTACTGATTCAGTTCCTGGCGCTCTGCCTTCCCAGGACCTGGTTCGACGATGGAATCATCAGGGAGTGGCCGGTCTCCGAACCCGGGGAGGAAGCCGGTCGGGACCATGATGGGCATCAGGTAGCAGGAACCGCCTCCACGAAAGAAGTCAAGGCATGAGCTCCGATCGGAATTCTTCAGTCGGGTTGTGCTATCTCGGCCCCCAGGGGTCGTTCACCCATCAGGCCGCTGTTGAGGCCTCCGTCTCCCTGGAGTCCTCCCTGGGGAGGCAGGTCGATCTGGTGCCCTGCGACCGGGCCACTCGGATCGTCGAAGCGGTGGAATCCGGTGGTTGCTGGGGAATCATCGCTTGGGAAAGCAACGTTGAGGGTCATGTCATCCCCAACATGGATGCCCTGATCGACTCCACCAATGTGGCCGGGTTCGGCAGGACAAGTCTCCCCATCGTATTTGATGCCTTTGTGCGCCCTGACCATGGGAGGCTGAGCTCGGTCAGTGCCCATCCGCATGGGTTGGCCCAGTGCCGGGGATTCATCCGTGATGTCGGGTTGGCGGAGGAAGCGGCACCCTCCAATGCCGCTGCCTGTCGTGACCTGGGACAGGATCAGGTGGCGCTGGGGCCCAGACTTTGTGGGGGCCTGTACGGTTTGCAGACCTACAGGAGCGGGGTTCAGGACTATCAGGGTGCCCGCACGGACTTCCTTCTTCTGGCCCCCCGGGAGGAGGTATCCGGTCTGGCCAGGGCCATGTTCGGGCGGTCTGAGGTCGAAGGTGCGAAGGGTGCCGGTGCAGGCGAAGGTCCCGGGTCCAGGCCTTTACGCGAGTTCGAGTCCATCATCGCCTTCATTCCGCTCCATACCGGGTCGGGTGTTCTTGCCGACCTCCTGGATCGGTTCCGTGATGCGGGGCTGAACATGACATCCTTCATGTCCCGCCCCATCAAAGGCAACGACGGGACATACAGTTTCATCGCCACCATCGATGCGGCCCCCTGGGAGCCTGCCCTGGGTGGTGTCATGCAGGACCTTCTGGACCTGGGGGATTGGATCAAAACCCTGGCCGTATATCCCCGGATGGAGCGCCCCGATCCTCCCATACCGGACTGGATGCTGCCCAGGGCAGGTGCCTGGAGGGAACGTAACCTGGACAATTCGGGGGTTGACAAGGAGTTGTTATGGTAGAGGACCAACAGCTGCAGGCAGGGTCCGCCCATGCCCACGGTGATGACCTTGCGACCGGGCCGGATGCAATGCACCCCATGGCTGGTATGACGGCATCGCCCATTCTGACATCGGCCCACAAGATCGCGATTGCAGGTCTGGGGCTGATCGGCGGGTCGCTGGCAAGACGCCTGGCGCGGCAGGGTAGGTTCGTGGTGGCCTGGAATCATACGGACCGCCCATACGAGGCAGCCAGGTCCGAGGGCATCCACTGCGTGGAGACCCTGGAGGAGCTGGCCCAGGGCAAGCCTGATGTGCTGGTTCTGGCCACCCCGCTCAAGGCCATGCCTGAGATGCTGGGTCGTCTGGCCCCGGTCCTGACACGCGGAACCACCCTGACCGATGTAGGCAGCGTCAAGGGCCTGGTCCGCCAGCAGGTTCGTGAAGCCGGCCTGTCCGACCGGTATGTGGGTGGGCACCCGATGGCGGGTAGCGAGTTCTCCGGCTATGAGGCTTCCGACCCTGGTCTTCTTGAGGGGGCGCTTTGGGCCCTAACCGTAGATGAGAACACTGATTACGGCCGTTTCCTGACCGTGGCGGATATGGTCACCCAGGGGTTGGGGAACCGACTGATTGCCCTTGATGACCAGACACATGATAGGGCGGCCGCTCTGATATCGCACATGCCCCACGTGGTGGCCACCGCCCTGGCCAACCTCCTGGTGGATTCGGATGACAGGAATATAGCCGCTGCCCTGGCGGCGGGGTCCTGGCGTGACATGACCCGGGTGGCCCTGACCGATCCCGACAGGACCGAGGCCATGGTGGATGAGGATGCCGATCAGGTGGCCGGCCTGCTGGACGATATGGCCATCAGACTGAGTGCCGTGGCCAAGAATCTCCGGGGCCCGGAGGGGTGGAACAGGTCCGGCGTCCATGACTTCTTCACCCAGGCCCGTCCCTTCAGGGACTACAAGGCGGAGCTGGCCGGTGCGGACCAGGAGGACAACAGGTTCGAGCTGGCACTCAGTGATGAGGGCTGGCGATCCGAGCTCTTGGAATCAGCGAGGCGGGGACAGGAGGTCGAGGTCTTCCTGACCACCCATCAGGCCAGGGTCGTCCAGCTCCCGACCATCGGTGACTGAGACCTCAATCCTCGTTCGATTGGTCCTGGACCGGATTGGTGTCACTGAGTCCCGCCTGATCCATGTCATGGTGCCCCGCAGGGTATCTGCGCTCAGGAATGGGTTTGAGCCCGACTATCGAAGTGGCCGTCAACCGAACCTTCTGGGCTTCGCGCGAACCGTTGGCCGACGGGTCCCTGCTCAGGTCCAGAGTGGTTCCGTCCCAGGAAATGACATGGCCTATGTAGTCGCGGAATTTGAGGCGCCCATCCTCCGGGTCCCGCCCTTCGACCGTCCTGGCCACAATACGGACACCAGGTGGTATCTCTTTTGGCAAGTGCATGGTCACCTCCGGGACCAGTATATGCGTCCCGCCCCGGGTAGACTAGGTTGGGCCGGATGGGAGGTGTCAGATGGCCTTTGAACGAGAACTGGACGGATACACCCGCTATCTGGACCAGATCCAGGGACGGAGCCCGAATACGGTTCGTTCCTACCGGACCGACGTGGCGTCCTTCCTGCACCTGATGGAACTGCGGGGCATCAGGGATCTGAACGAAACGGACCTCTCCACCCTCCGGTCCTGGCTGGCTCATGAAACACGGTCCCATGCCCGGTCCACCATGGCTCGGAAGACCGCAGCCATCCGTTCCTTCTTCGCCTACCTGGCCGACCATGACCTGATTGAGGCGGACCCGGCCCAGGGACTGAAGACCCCCAAACAGTCGGAGCATCTGCCCCGGGTTCTGACCGGGAACCAGGCCGAGCGTCTGATGGACCGTGTGGATGAGTCCCCGGTCGAGGACGGTGCGGATGAGGACATGACCGGAATCATCCAGCTCAGGGATGCAGCCATGCTGGAACTGCTGTATGCGACCGGGATGCGGGTTGCCGAGCTGTGCGGGCTGGACCTGGTCGACCTGAACCCCCGGTCTCGGACCGTCAAGGTCCTGGGCAAGGGGCGCAAGGAGCGGGTCGTGCCCTACGGACTTCCCGCCGAACGGGCCCTGGATGGATGGCTTGACGGGGGGAGACCGCGACTGATTGAACGCACCGGTGGGGGAGGGGAGGTTCATGATGGCCAGGCCCTCTTCCTTGGTGTGCGCGGTCGCCGGATAGGCCAGCGTCAGGTGCGACAGGTGGTCCATGATGCCGCCGACCGGGCCCAGGTTCCCGACATCGCCCCTCATTCCCTGCGCCATACGGCTGCCACCCAGATGCTGGACGGCGGGGCTGATCTGCGTGAGGTTCAGGAGATGCTGGGGCACTCCTCCTTGCGGACCACCCAGCGCTATACGCATGTTTCCATCGAGCAGCTGCGTCAGCGCTATCGGTTGGCCTTTCCCAGAGCCTGAACGTTTATGGCCGGGCCTGACGATATGGATGGGGCTTCCTTTAAGGTTCAGTGGTGGAGGCGTTTTGCGAAAGGCCCACAGCCGCAAAGCAATGAACGGTGCTGCATGCGGGGGTGTCAAAGCCCCGGGCAGGGTGGTCGCTGTAGCCAATCATGTGGGCAGGGTCATGTTTTTACTTGCTGGTTACAGTGGGCAGGAGTGGTGTGTGATGAAGAAGAGAATCGGTAAGGCACTTGTTGCGGCCATGGCCTGTTCCCTTGCCTTGGGTGGGTGTGGCGGCACTGATGCGGAGGACCTCGCCCAGACCACCGAACAGCCCCTCCCCGGCACAATCATCAAGGTATATGGATGCGAGCCCTCAAGGCCCCTGATTCCGAGCGACACGGCGGACGAGTGCGGTGGTCAGCTGGTCAACGCCATGTTCTCCCGTCTGGTCCGGTTCGACAGCAAGGGCAAACCGCAGAATGACCTTGCCGAGGAAATCACCCACAATGAGCGGATGACGCGCTACACAATCAGGTTGGTCGACGGCCGGTCCTTCTCGGACGGAAGTCCGGTCAGGTCCTCCTCCTTCACCAGGGCCTGGTCCTGGGCGGCCAATCCCGCCAACGGGCAGGCCGGATCCATGCTCTTCTCCAACATCAGGGGGTATGAGGACCTGCAGCAGGCCGGAACCTCCAAGGACGCCCAGCTTTCCGGCCTGAAGATTGTCGACGACCTGACCTTCACGGTCGACCTGAGTGCTCCCTCCGCGACCTTCCCCATCCTGGTAGGGGCCCTGGCCTATGCACCCCTACCGCAATCCTTCTACAAGGATCCCGCGGCCTTCGGCAGTCGGCCGGTCACCTCCGGCCCCTATCGCTTCGAGTCCTGGGCCCACCGGAAAGTGGTGAAAATCCGCAGGAGTGCCACCTACACCGGGGATATCGGTATAAGGAATGCAGGTGTGGATTTCTTGGTCTATCCTGATCCGGTCTCGGCCTTGTCGGATGTACAGGCCGGAAGACTGGATGTGATCACCACGGTGCCCGATTCGGCAGGCAAGAGTTTCGTCGAGGACTCCAGTCTGCAGTCCTACAACAAGGCCGGGTCCGGTCTTGAACTGCTGACCATTCCGACCGGTATGGAGCACTTCGGGCAGGACAGGGAAGGACGTCTGCGCCGTCGGGCCATCTCCATGGCCATAGATAGGCGAACACTGATCGAGGAGACCCTGGACAATCTGGCCCAGCAGCCCACGGACTTCACCTCTCCGACCATTCCCGGCTGGTCCGAGGACCTGAAGGGGGAGGAGCATCTGCGGTATCGTGCCGAGGCCGCCAGGGAAGCCTGGTCCCAGGCCGATGCCATCAGGATGTGGCCGCACGACCGTTCCCTGCCCCTGGTCTGTGTGACAGAGGAGGGCACCGGGGCCTTTTACGAGGGGCTGGCGGCATCGGTTCGGAATGCCCTGGGCATCGATGTTGAAGTCAGGACTGTTCCCACCAGGGCCGCGCTTCTGTCTGGACTTGACAAGGGGGAGTACGGTCAGGTCGCCTTCCCGGTCCGGATTCTGCCTGACTATCCCTCGCCGGAGGCTTACCTGAATCAAGGGTTCGTGGCAATCGGTGGTGGTAGGAGATCCCCGGCCGGTCCGGAGGTTCTGCAAGGCCGAGACCTTTCCGGGTATGCCAGTCCGGCTTTCGAAAACCTCTTGAAGAAGGCCGGCGAGGCCCAGGGGGTCGATGAGGCGAATAGGCTCTATCAGGAGGCGGAAGAGACCCTCCTGGAGGACCTTCCGTCCATCCCGCTCTTCACCGTCAACAATGTCGGTGCAGGGTCCAGAAGGGTGCGGGGGATGGTACCGGGATGGAACGGGTGGCCCTCCTTCTGGGACCTGTCCAGGGAAGAGCGGGATAATTGATTCTGACCACATCCGTCCGCTATGTTGGATAACCTCGCTCACATAGGCGTTACGTGATTTAGATTATTATTCGTTGCGGGGAAGAGGACAAAATCTCCTTTCTCGCCTCGTACCAACAGGAATACAAAGGAAGAAGCAAGTTTATGAAGAAGCAATCGGTTCTTACCATTGCTGCTGCAGGTATGTGCTCCATGGCGCTCCTGCTCAGCGCCTGCGGTGGTTCGGGCGATTCCGCTGGCAGCGCAGATGCCAAGGGCGGAAACGACACCATGATCAGTGTGTTCAACCCAGAACCCGCCAACCCCCTGATCCCCAGCATGACCAATGAGGTAGGCGGTGGCAACCCCATCGATATCCTCTTCTCGAAGCTGGTCCGGTTTGATGACAAGGGCAAGCCGAAGAACGAGATCGCCAAGGAGATCAAGGCCAACGACGACAACACGCAGTACACCGTCACGCTCAAGGACGGATGGAAGTTCTCCGATGGCACCCCTGTGACGCCGCAGTCCTTCACCAAGGCCTGGTCGTTTGCCGCCAATGCTGCCAACAAGCAGCTGGGGTCGAGCTTCTTCACGGACATCAAGGGCTATGACGAGCTGCAGGGCGATGATGTCGCACCTGACGCCCAGCTCTCCGGCCTCAAGGTCGTCGACGACAAGACCTTCACCGTGGATCTGAACGAGGCCTCGTCCACCTTCCCGGTCCAGGTCGGCTACACCGCCTTCGCACCCCTGCCCGAGTCCTTCTACAAGGACACCAAGGCCTTCGGCGAGAAGCCGGTGACCGTGGGCCCCTACAAGTTCGACTCCTGGAGCCACAACAAGTTCATCAAGGTCGTCAAGGATGAGAACTACAAGGGCGACATCAAGGTGAAGAACGGCGGAATCGAGTTCCGTGCCTACCTCGACCCGACCGCGGCATTCCGCGACGTCGAGGCCGGACATCTTGATGTTCTGGATACCATACCGTCTTCCGACCGCAGGACCTTCCAGACCAACAGCTCCGTTCAGGCCATCAACGATCCCGGTTCGGTCCTTCAGATGTTCACCGTGCCGACCTACATGAAGCACTTCGGTGAGGACCAGGAAGGCAAGCTCCGCCGTCAGGCCATCTCCATGGCCATCGACCGCAACGCCATCATCAAGAAGGTGCTCGCCGACACCGGCCAGGAGGTCCACGACTTCACCTCGCCCGTCATCCCCGGTTACTCCAAGGACATCAAGGGCTCCGACGTGCTGAAGTACAACCCCGACAAGGCGAACGAACTTTGGGAAGAGGCCAACAAGATCAGCCCCTGGACCGAGGCCGACTCCTTCAAGATTGCCTACAACGCCGATGGTGCCCACAAGGAGGTCTACGACGCTGTCACCAACTCCATCAAGAACACGCTGAAGATCAACGCAGCCGGCAACCCCCTGCCCACCTTCAACGAGTTCCGCAGCAACGTCCAGAACCGCAAGTTCACCGATTCGGCCTTCCGCTCCGGCTGGCAGCCCGATTACCCCTCGCCCGAGTCCTACCTGCTGAGCAACTTCGCTTCCTCGGCTGCCGATGGCAGGGGATCCAACGATGGCGACTACAAGAACTCCGAGTTCGACCAGCTGCTGACCAAGGCGGCCTCCGCCAAGAGCCTTGACGAAGCCAACAAGATCTATCAGCAGGCCGAGCAGATTCTCTTCGAGGACCTGCCTGCCATTCCGCTGTACTACAGGAACGCCAACGGCATTGCTGCCAAGGATATTCAGGGCTTCACCTTCAACTGGAAGGGCGTCCCCGAATACTCCGAACTCAGCAAGTGATTTTGGTCTGATACTGTTTCCCTGATCGGTACAGTCGACAGGGAGGCGGTCTGAACCGGTGCGGATGAGTGATGTCCGCACCGGTTTTTCCATCCAGCACCCCGGCACAGCCGGCCGGATGGGGTCTCGGCAGGCCCTGTTGAGGTGTACTGGTAGACTCGTACAAGTATTTTTGAGGCGACCGGGTCCCAATGTCAGCCCAGGTCGCGGACTATAAAGGAGAAAAGCCGATGGGTAAATATCTTCTGCGGCGTATTCTGCAGATGATCCCCGTCGTTCTCGGCACCACCCTGCTGATCTACGCACTGGTCTTTGCACTTCCCGGCGACCCCGTGGCCGCCATGTTCGGAGACAAGCCGGTCAATCAGGCGGTGGCTGCACAGATACGTTCGGAGTACAATCTCGACAAGCCGTTCATCGTTCAGTACGTCCTCTTCCTCAAGAACGCCCTGACCCTGAACTTCGGCAACACCTTCTCGGGGCAGCCTGTGATCGCCGTCATCGGCAGGGCCTTCCCGGTGACCATCAAGCTCGCATTGATGGCTTTCGTCTTCGAGGGTGTCTTCGGCGTCATCTTCGGCATCATCGGCGGCCTGAACAAGGGTCGGTGGTCCGACAGTGTCATCCTGGTCCTCTCACTCCTCCTGATTTCGGTGCCCACCTTCGTCACCGGCTTCATCCTGCAGTATCTCTGCGGTGTAAAATGGCACATCCTTCCGGTCACAGCCGGGGCCTCACCCGGTTTCATCGACCTGCTCATGCCTGCTGTGGTGCTGGGATCGGTATCCATGGCTTCGATCATCAGACTGACGAGAACCGAGATTACCTCGAACATCTCCGAGGACTACGTGCGTACGGCCAGGGCAAAGGGCATGAGCAACTCCAAGGTCATCAGCCGCCATGTTCTCCGCAACTCCCTGATTCCGGTTGTGACCTACCTGGGCGCCGACATCGGTGCACTCATGGGAGGCGCCATGATCACGGAACGAATCTTCAACATCCAGGGCGTGGGCAACACGCTGTTCCAGGCGATCACACGTGGTGAGGGGACCCTGGTGGTCTCCCTGGTCACCATCCTGGTCATGATCTTTGTGGTCTGCAGCCTCCTGGTCGATATGCTCTATGCGGTCCTCGACCCGCGTATCAGGTACGCGTGAAAGGGCCATGGTTGATATGACTGATATGACAATGAACGAATTCGATTCAATGAACGAGAGTCAGGCCGAGGTCTTCTTCCCGGACCCCCTGCCCGGTCAGGAGCGCTTCGTCGCACCCACCGAGGAGACGCCCCTGCGTGCGGTGGACTCCGTGGATGACGATGTTCCTCCCACCAGCATGTGGGTGGATGCCTGGAGGACCCTGCGGAGGAACCCCCTCTTCATCATCTCGGCGATTCTGGCCATTTTCGTAATCGTTGTGGCCCTCTTCCCCTCGCTCTTCACCAAGCAGGACCCGGTTGTCTGCAACCTGAACGACTCCCTTGAGCCTAGCCGCGCAGGCCACCCCTTCGGGTTCGATCTTCAGGGATGCGATGTGTACAGCCGTGTGGTCTATGGGGCCCGAACCTCGGTCTCCATCGGCATCATGACCACCATCCTGGTCACGCTGATCGGCGGTCTGGTTGGTGCATTGGCGGGCTTCTTCGGAGGCTGGGTCGATGGCCTTCTGAGCCGAATCACCGACATCTTCTTCGCCATCCCCATGCTGCTGGGCGCAATCGTCCTCCTGCAGATGTTCCGCACCTCCACCTCCCTGTGGAAGATCATCTTCACCCTGACCCTGTTCGGGTGGGTCAACATGGCCCGCATAACGAGGAGTGCGGTCATGGAAGCGAAGAACCTGGAGTTCAACACGGCCTCGACGGCCCTGGGCTCCACCCCGGTGCGCAACCTCTTCAGGCACATCATGCCCAACTCCTTGGCCCCTATCATCGTCATGGCCACCACGTCAATGGGTACCTACATCGTCTCCGAGGCGACACTGAGCTTCCTGGGCGTGGGTCTGCCCTCAAGCGTGGTCTCCTGGGGCGGCGACATTTCGACGGCACAGAGCCTTCTGACCACCAATCCCTCGGTCCTCTTCTATCCGTCCGCAGCCTTGGCCATTACGGTCCTGGCCTTCATCATGATGGGTGATGCGGTCAAGGATGCATTGGATCCGAAGAGCAGAACGGCCTGAGTGGAGGAAGCATGAGTCAAGAAGATAGCTTTGCAAATCAACAGGCTGAGCAGGCAACCCCTGAAGCCTCCAGTCCTCTCCTGGAGGTGAAGGACCTCAAGGTCGACTTCACCTCGGACGGGCGGGATGTCCATGCGGTTCGCAACGCCTCTTTCAGCGTCTACCCGGGGCAGTGGGTTGCCATCGTGGGGGAGTCGGGCTCGGGTAAGTCCACCTCCGCCATGGGTGTGCTGGGCCTTCTCCCCGGCACCGGCAGGGTGGTCGGCGGCAGCATCAAACTGCACGACCGAGAGCTGGTCGGGCTGAGCTCCAAGGAGTATGAAGACCTCCGTGGTTCGCAGATTGGCCTGGTACCCCAGGATCCGATGAGCAACCTGAATCCGGTCTGGAAGATCGGAACACAGGTCAAGGAGGCCCTGGTCGCCAACAAGATGGATGTTTCCCGTGAGAAGCGCTCCAAGCTGGCCCAACGGCTGGCGGAGACCGAGAAGGTCAAGCTCAAGTCTTCGGATGATGAGCTCTTCATTTCCTCAGCTGACCTGCCCGGTCTCCTCGATGCCGCCAAGACGGCCCTGGACAAGGCCGGCGTCAAGGATGTCGACAAGATCATGGAGTCCCTCAAATCCGAATGGGATGTAGGCTCCGAGACCAGGTGGGGGGTTGCAAGCTCCCTGATTAAGGCCGGTCTGAGTGAGGACGAGGCCTGGTCCCTGGCCAAGGCCCACGTGACCGGTTCGGATATGAACGACCGTATTGCAGGTCTCCTCTCCGAGGCGGGCCTGCCGGAGGCGGCCACCCGCGCCCGTCAGTATCCGCACGAGTTCTCGGGTGGTATGCGTCAGCGTGCCCTGATCGCCATTGGTCTGGCTTCCAGGCCTGACCTTCTGATTGCCGATGAACCGACCAGCGCCCTGGACGTGACTGTTCAGAAGAAGATCCTCGATCATCTTCAGGGTCTGACCGACTCCCTGGGTACGGCCGTGCTCTTCATCACCCACGACCTGGGTCTGGCCGCAGAGCGTGCCCAGCACATCGTGGTCATGTACAAGGGTCAGGTGGTCGAATCCGGCCCCAGCCTGGACGTCCTGCAGCACCCGCAGCACCCCTACACCAAGCGGCTTGTTCAGGCCGCTCCGTCCCTGGCCTCCCAGCGCATCATCTCCGCCAAGGAGCGGGGGCAGGATGCCGAGAGTCTGATGGAGCACCACGTCAAGGGTGAATCGACCCTGGAACGCAGCGAGCACATCATCACGGTGGAGCACCTGACCAAGGAGTTCAAGCTTCCGAAGCGGAGGGAACTCTTCAAGGCCGTCGATGACGTCTCCTTCTCGGTCAAGCGTGGAACCACCCTGGCCATAGTGGGGGAGTCCGGTTCGGGCAAGTCGACCGTGGCCAACATGGTCCTCCACCTGCTCAATCCCACGTCGGGCAAGGTGTCCTACGAAAACAAGGACATTTCCGGATTCAAGGGCAAGGAGCTTTTGGAATTCCGTAGGCATGTGCAGCCGGTGTTCCAGAACCCCTACGGATCCCTGGATCCCATGTACTCCATCTTCCGGTCCATCGAGGAGCCCCTGCGCATCCACAAGATCGGAGACCGCAAGGCCAGGGAGGAGCGTGTCCGCGAACTTCTTGACATGGTGGAGATGCCGGAGTCGGTTATGGGGCGTTACCCCAACGAGCTCTCCGGTGGTCAGCGTCAGCGCATCGCCATCGCCCGTGCCATGGCTTTGAATCCTGATGTCATCATCTGCGATGAGGCCGTTTCCGCCCTGGACGTTCTGGTCCAGGACCAGGTTCTGCGTCTGCTCAATGACCTTCAGGCAGAGCGTGGTCTGAGTTACCTCTTCATCACCCATGACCTTGCCGTGGTCAGGCAGATCGCCGACGAGGTGGTTGTCATGCAGCATGGCAGGTTGGTTGAGCACGCCACCACCGATGAGGTGTTCGACCACCCGCAGCGTCAGTACACCCGTGACCTGCTTGACGCCATTCCCGGCGGCAAGCTTCGTCTGGGTCTCGATTAACGATCGGCCGGCTCCTGTGACGGGTTGCAGGGGCCGGCTATGAAGGCGCCGGATTGGCGTCACTGAGGAAACGAGGCATCATGGGACTGTTCGGTTTCGGTAGGAAGCACAAGAAGGATCAGGTACTTGAGGGTCGCGATGAGGAAACCTCAACGTCTGATTCCGAAGCCCTGAAGAGCCAGGATAAGGGTGTTCCGACCAGGTTGGCGAAAACCGGAACGCACAGGACCAGGATGCCCCTGCCCAGTCGGAGGAAACCGGCGAGACCAGGCAGAAGTCAGCTCATGATGAACGGGTTGACGTGAGCCTGACCGAAGGCGAACGTGGTGTGGATCACGGTCCCTGGGACAGCGAAGATGAGGATGCCGTCGACTATGACGACTACCTCGACATCGGTTCCCTGTTGCTTCCCTTCCTCCAGGGCAGTCAGCTCAGGCTCAAGTCCAATGGGAAGACGGGGGAGATCCTGGGTGCCACTGTGACGTATGGGTCCTCCAGCCTGGAATTGGAAGCCTTCGCGGCACCCAAGTCCCTGGGCCTCTGGGAGGAGATCCGTGCCGACATCCACAAGGCCAATCCCAAGTCCAAGGAAATGGATGGGGTCTTCGGTCGCGAGTTGACCCTTCCTGTCGAGGTCCGTGGCAAGAAGTTGATGACCCGCGTCGTGGGTATCGACGGACCACGTTGGATGCTGCGAGGCATTTTCTCCGGCCCTGCGGCAACGAAGGGCAAGGAGAAGGACCTGCTCGACCAATACCTGGCCGACCTGGTCGTGGTCAGGGGGGATGAGCCCCTTGCTCCGCGTGACCTGATCCCCATGCATGCCCCGGTCACTCCTGAACAGGACGGGGACGAGGACGGCAAGTCCAAGGACACCATTCCCGACAAGCCCGAGGGGCCTTTCGATTCTGACCAGCAGACCGAGGTGAAGACCACCCTCTCACGCGGCCCCATGTTCACCGAGGTGCGCTGAGTCTGTGGGCGTGCAGGGGCGGGATGACCGGTCCACTGATCGGGGCGATGGGAAGCACACCGGCCTGGCGGCCCTGGCCGATGAGGACTTCTCGGTCTACGAGGCCATCGGCGGATGGCGCGGCATTGTGGAGTCCCTGTTGCCGGGCCTGGTGTTCCTGGTTGTGTTCCTCATAACGGGGAGCCTGACCTGGACCATCATGGCATCGGGTGCCCTTGCCCTGGTACAGCTGATACTGAGACTCCTCCAAGGAGGATCCTTCCTGGGAGCCCTGACCGGCCTGCTGGGGGTTGGCATCTGTCTGATTTCGGCCTGGTTGAGCAAGGATGCCAGGAACTACTATCTGCCGGGTTTCCTGATTAACTCGTTCTGGATCCTGGTACTGGGCGTCAGCCTGCTGGTCAGGATTCCGGGGATAGGTGTCCTGGTGGAGTACGTGCGCGAACCCGTGCTTTCGGGATTTCGGGCCTGGTTGAAATCCTGGCGGTCCGACCCTGTGCTGCTTCGGGCCTATACGAGGGTCACCCTGGTTTGGATACTGGTCTTCGTCATCCGTCTGGCCGTGCAGGTTCCCCTGTACTTTGCGGGATCAGTCGGTCTCCTGGGCGGGGCCAGGCTGGTGCTCGGCGTCCCCTTTTTCGCCCTGGCCATCTGGGTTTCCTGGCTGATGATGCGCGATCCTTTCCATGCCTTCCACGCTGTGCCAGGGAACAAGGGTGCTGAAACGGAAGAGCTTGACGGTATTGATGCAGGTGCGCATGGTGCTGGGCGGTCCAAGGGCTGATTCCGTCAGGATAGGGATACCGCTTGGCTTGTAAGAAAGGCGAATATGGACGTTGAACTTCGCATTGAACGATATGCGGACCAGGGCCGGTGTGTGGCCCATCTGGACGGGCGAGTGGTTTTCGTACGCTTTGCCCTGCCGGGGGAGCTGGTTCGGGTCAGACTGGATGAACCGCACAAGCGACAGGACCGGTATTGCACGGGCGAGGTGATAGAGGTCCTGGAGGCCAGCCCTGACCGACGTGAGCCGGTCTGGCCGATGGCAGGCCCACTGGCATGGGGAGGCGGTCTGGGCGGTGCCGATCTGATTCACGTCTCCCTGCCCGGGCAACTGACCTGGAAAGCCGACCTGATTCGCCAGCAGATGGAACGCTTGGGTGGCATCCGGCTCGAAGATGTGCCTATTGCACGCCCCGATGACGACACCTGCCCGGATGGTCTGCATTGGAGGACCCGCATAGATCTGGTTGCCGACGACCAGGGCAGACCCTCAATGCGGCGCCGAGGCTCCCACGAGAGGGTGGCCTTGGAGTCCATGCCGCTGGCTTCACGACGACTTCTCGACCAAGCCGATGAACTCGGCCTCTGGAACGGCGGGTTCAAGCCGGGAAGCAGAATCAGAATGGCCGTGCCGGAACCCTTGGACAGTCAAGGCACGGATGGGAACTTTGCCCTGCAGGTTGATGGAAGAACCGAGAAGGGGAGCGACCCCCTGACCGAGCGGATACGGCCGAACACCGGTCGCCCGGATGAGGACACATTCACGTACAGGGTCGATGCCGGCGGGTTCTGGCAGATACATAGACTGGCTCCCTCCCTGCTCTCGGGTGCGGTCCTGACCGAGGCGAGACGACGCATTGGCGAGCAGAAGGCTCCGGTTGTCTGGGACCTCTATTCCGGTGCTGGTCTTTTCACCCTTCCCCTGGCCGCCGCCTTCGGAGGGCGGTCACGGATTCTGGCAGTGGAGGGTGCTGCCGGAGCGGTGACCAGGGCCAGGGAAAACCTCGCGGCTGCGGATATGACCAATACGGAGGTAAGGCGGGGCGATGTGGGGCGCGTGCTCAAGCATGGAGTGCCCAAGGCACTGGCCCATCCTGACCTTGTCCTCCTGGACCCTCCACGTGCGGGTGCCAAGGCCGAGGTATGCAGACTTCTGAATCAGGCGGCCCCCTCGACGATCATCTACGTGGCCTGTGACCCCACCAGTCTGGCCAGGGATACGGGAACCCTGCTCTCGCTTGGCTACGAGCTGGCCGATATTCACGCCTACGACATCTACCCGATGACCCATCATGTGGAGACCATGGCGGTCTTTACCAGGTAGGTTCGCGGTTATGGCCCCTGCCTTGCATCCGTGGATTTTTCGGGCCGTGTTGACGCCCCCGCCCTGCCATGGTCGCCCAGAGGTCGGTGGCGGAGGTGTCATCCTTTGACTCGATGGCCCCAGCAGTCGACGCCTTGCGGGTGGAAATGGTGGTTTTCGTCTACAATACCGGTGATGGCAGGAATGACGAGAGGTTCAGGCGAACCAGACGTGTTCGGTATTTCAACCCTGCGTTTCGGCAGACGGCGGATTCCGCGAGCCCTGATGGCCCTGTCCCTGACCCTGATTCTGGCGACTGTCCTGACGGCCTGCACCCCATCCAGCCAGGCCGTGGGCGATACCTGGCACCCTTCAACCGTTGACCATGATGGGGTTGACCGCTCCGATATCATGGTGGCGCTGGTCGGGAGTCCCTCCAAGCCCACGGATGCGGGAGCCAATGAGGAGGATGGTCGCATCCTGGCCTCCCTGAAGGGCCAACGGATGGACGGGTACTACTCGCAGGCGGCATCCTTCGGCGACCAGCAGGCGGGTGTGGAGGATGCGGTCAATCGCGAGGTCGACCTGATTCTTGTTCATGCCCCGGCACAAGGGGATTGGACACCCTCCCTTGCCAAGGCCAGGAAGGCTGGCATACCTGTGGCGGTCATACCGGAGAGGGGGGCGGCCTGGGAAGATGGTCCTGATGGCATCTACTATGCCGCCACTCTCAGCATGGATAGAGGCACAGGGAAGGGCACCCCGGTGCTCTTGGCTGACGCCCTGCAGAATATCATCGATGACGGCCCTCATACCCGAACCATACGGGTCACCCTGGGTCAGGCGGGGGAATAGGTATGAGTGAACGCAAAGACGGAAGCATCCCCACGTTTCCCCAGGTCGATGAACCCGGCCTGACCAGCTCCCAGGTGCAGGAACGCCGGGATGCCGGGCAGGTCAACAAGAGCCAGGAGAGGTCATCCAGGACCCTGGGGCAGATAGTCAGGGCCAACGTCTTCACTCTTTTCAACGCCATCATCCTGGGAGCCATGGTTGTGGTCCTCTTGACAGGCCAGTGGAAGGATGCCGTCTTCGGACTGGTCATCATCATCAACACCGGTATCGGTATCGCTACGGAACTCAAGGCCAAGCACACCCTTGACAGCCTCTCCATCCTGGTGGCCTCGGATTACTACGTCCGTAGGGACGGATCCAATCAGCGCGTCTCCCATGATGCCATTGTCCGTGATGACCTGCTTTGGATTCGCTCCGGCGATCAGATTCCCGCCGATGCCCGAATCGTCGAGTCGTACGGGCTGGAGCTGGATGAGTCCATGCTGACGGGGGAGTCCAGAACGGTCCGCAAGGAGCCGGGCGACCAGGCCTATTCGGGCTCGACCGCTGTTTCAGGCATGGCCCTGGCAGAGGTCACGGCCGTCGGGGTGGGATCCTATGCTGCCAGGCTTACCGCCAAGGCCAAGGTCTTCAAAAAGGTCCACTCTGACCTGAACGAGGGAATCAACACCATACTCAAGGTCATGACAGTGGTGGTCATACCCCTCTGCATCCTTCTGATTTTCACCCAGATGCGCACCGTAGGCGGGCTCCAGACCGCCTTGTCGAACGGATCCTGGCGGCAGGCCGTCGTTTCTGCCGTGGCCGGGGTGGTCGGGATGATTCCCGAGGGGCTGGTGCTCCTGACCTCACTGAACTTCGCCCTGGCAGCCATTCGGCTGGCCAGGAAGCAAACCCTGGTGCAGCAGATGGAGTCGGTGGAGACCCTTGCCCGGGTTGATGCCCTCAACCTGGACAAGACAGGAACCATCACCGATGGGGGCATAGTCTTCGAGGCCGTCCATCCCCTTGACCCATCAGGGGAGAGCGACCAGGATGCCCTGGCCCAGCCCCTGGTTGATGTCTGCGCCGAGGAGAATCCCAACGCCACCGGTACGGCCATCATGGCGGGCCTGCCCCAGGTATCCCCGTCCGGAACCGTCAGGGCCCGCCTGCCCTTCTCCTCGGCGAGGAAGTGGAGTGCCATCCTTGACCGGTCAGGCAGGCTCTGGTATTTCGGCGCTCCTGAGGTCTTGCTGGCCTCCCAGGCCGAAGCACATCCCGTAGTGGAGGCTCAGGTGACCGACCTGGCCAACAGGGGCCATAGGGTCCTGATGCTGGCGGATGGGGGAACGGTTCGGAGGTCCGATGCAGGCCAGGATTACTTCCAGGAGGCTGAGGCCCTGCCTGCGGATCTGATTCCCAGGGCTCTGATTTCCTGCTCGGAGCATATCCGAGAGGACGCTGCACCCACACTGGCCTGGTTCAGGGAACAGGGTGTTCGTTGCCGGGTCATCTCCGGCGACAATCCTGCCACGGTCGCAGCCATAGCCGATAAGGTCGGCTTGACAGGTGCGGCCAAACCGCGTGCCATGGATGCCCGGGACCTGCCTGAGAATTTGGAGGAGCTGGCTGGCGCCCTTGAATCGGTGGATGTCCTGGGGCGTGTCCTGCCGGACCAGAAGAAGGCCATAGTCCAGGCCCTTCACCTGAGTGGTCACACCGTTGCCATGACGGGGGACGGGGTCAATGATTCCTTGGCCCTGAAAGAGGCCGACCTGGGGATCGCGATGGGTAATGCCGCTCCGGCCACCAAGGCGGTTGCCGAGGTGGTCCTGGTGGATTCCAGATTCTCCCACCTGCCTGACGTCGTGGCCAGAGGCCGCCAGGTCATGGCCAATATGGAACGTGTGGCAGGTCTCTTCCTGGTCAAGACCGTTTACTCGGCTCTCATCTCCCTGGGTGTGGTCCTGACGGGTATTCCCTTCCCCTATCTTCCGCGTCACATCACCTACATTGGTGCCCTGACCATCGGTACCCCAGCCTTTTTCCTGGCCCTGGCCCCCAATACCAGACGTTATCGTCCCGGTTTCCTGAAGCGGGTGGTCGCTTTTGCTCTCCCCTCCGGGTTTGCCACAGGGCTGACGATCCTGGCCGCCGCCTGGTTCATGCCGACTCTGTTGGGTCTGGACAGGGGTGATTCCTCGGATTTGAACGCCCTGCGGTCCATCTGTGCCATCATCCTTTTCTTCATGGGGGTTCTGGTTCTTGCTCAGGTGGCGCGTCCCCTGCACTCCTGGCGTGGCCTCCTGGTCCTGGTCTTTGCCGTGGCCGGGGTCATCGGTGCCTGCATCCCCCTGGTGGCACGCTTCTTCGCCATCACTATTCCCCAGGGGGGAGCGCTGGCGGTGACCGCGGTCTCCGTCGTGGCTGGGGGTGTTCTCATGGCCTTGGCGGTTCTGGCCTATCCGCCATGTGCGCGGTTCATATCCCAGTTAACAAGCAGGCGGTAAAACAGGGAGCATATTCCGATGGTGTCCGTTTCCCGGGCAACCGTATGAGCCGGTTCCTGCGTCTTGTCCGGACCGTGCCGACAGGGTTTCCCGGGCTGCGCGAGAGGATATGCCCATGAGCGATAGGCCGACAGGACAGGTGCTGTCCGAGCTTCGTGTGGGAGGCCGGGAGTTCGACTACTACCGTATTGCCGACCTTCCCGGTCTGGACCGGCTGCCGTACAGTCTGCGTGTCCTTGTGGAGAACCTGGTCCGGAACCGTGACGGAGTCAACATCACCGACGAGCAGGTGGATGCCCTTCTGGGCTGGGACCCTGCTGCAGAACCAAACCATGAAATCCAGTTCACTCCGAGTCGGGTGGTTATGCAGGACTTCACCGGAGTTCCCTGCATCGTCGACCTGGCCACCATGCGTGATGCCGTCAGGGACCTGGGTGGTGACCCGGAGGTCATCAACCCCCAGGTGCCGGCCCAGATGGTCATCGATCACTCGGTCCAGATTGACCTGGCCGGGGTGCCCGGTGCCATCGAGCACAATATGGACGTGGAGTACCTGCGCAACAGGGAGCGTTACCAGTTCCTGCGCTGGGGGCAGCAGGCCTTCAGGAATTTCCTGGTGGTACCTCCGGGAACCGGTATCATTCACCAGGTCAACATCGAATACCTGGCCCAGGTGGTCATGCAGAAGGACCCTGGGCGGGAGGGTGAACGGCCTCTGGCCTACCTGGACTCCTGCGTGGGCACGGACTCGCACACCACCATGGTGAATGGCCTGGGCGTCCTGGGCTGGGGTGTGGGCGGCATCGAGGCCGAGGCTGCCATGCTGGGCCAGCCTATTTCCATGCTGGTTCCCCGGGTGGTCGGTTTCAGGCTGACCGGTTCCATTCCCGAAGGGGTGACGGCCACCGATGTGGTCCTGACCGTAACTCAGATGCTCCGGGAACATGGAGTGGTCGGCAAGTTCGTGGAGTTCTATGGGCGGGGGCTGAGCCAGGTCCCCCTGGCCAATCGGGCCACCCTGGGCAATATGAGCCCGGAGTTCGGCTCCACCTGCGGCATATTCCCGATTGACGAGGTGACCTTGGACTACCTGCGGCTGACCGGACGTAGTGAGGACCAGGTGGCCCTAGTCGAGGCCTACGCCAAGGCCAACAGGCTCTGGCACGACCCGGACGACCCGAATTACACGGAGCCTGGGTACTCCGAGACCCTGGAACTGGACCTCTCCACCGTCCGGCCTTCGATTGCAGGTCCCAAACGTCCCCAGGACAGAATCGCCCTGGACCAGTGCAGGAGTGCCTACAGGGCGGCCCTTCCCGACTATGAGGCCCCTGATGTCGACCGGGAACCGGTCCCGATCCACACGGAGACAAACGGGGACTTCAACCTGACCAACGGGGCCGTGGTCATCGCCTCCATCACCTCCTGCACCAACACCTCGAACCCTTCGGTCATGGTGGCGGCGGGCCTCCTGGCCCGTAAGGCACGTGCCTTGGGACTCAGTCCCAAACCCTGGGTCAAAACCTCCCTGGCACCGGGGTCCCAGGTGGTCACGGACTATCTGGAAAAGGCCGGGCTGACCGAGGATCTCGATGCCTTGGGATTTGAACTTGTAGGGTACGGCTGCGCCACCTGCATAGGCAATTCCGGTCCGCTGGATCCCGCCATATCCAAGGCCATCAACGAGCACGAGCTGACCATGACCGCTGTCCTCTCGGGGAACAGGAACTTCGAAGGCCGGATAAGTCCCGACGTGAAGATGAACTACCTGGCCTCTCCGCCCCTGGTTGTGGCATACGCCCTGGCTGGCTCCATGGACGTGGACCTGGTCAATCATCCGCTGGGGGAGGCCCCTGACGGCAGCCCGGTCTACCTGCGCGACATCTGGCCTTCCAATGAGGAGATTCAAACGGTCATCGACCGTACCTTGGACCGAGACATGTATGTGAAGGATTATGCCCAGGTGTTCAAGGGTGACGAGCGCTGGCTGGGTCTGGACGTCCCCTCCGGGCAACTCTTCACCTGGGACCCGGATTCCACCTATGTGCGCAGGCAGACCTTCTTCGATGGTTTGACGGCAACCCCGGCTCCCCTCGACGACATCGAGGGAGCCAGGGTCCTGGCACTCCTGGGAGACTCGGTCACCACCGATCACATCTCGCCAGCGGGTGCCATCAAGACGGATGGCCCGGCAGGGCTCTACCTGGAGGAGCACGGCATAGCCCCCAAGGACTTCAACTCCTATGGGTCCCGGCGCGGCAACCATGAGGTCATGGTTCGCGGCACCTTCGGCAATATCCGTCTGCGCAACCAGCTCCTGGCCTCGGTCGGGCTGGAGGTCCGTCCGGGTGGGTTCACCTATGATTTCCTGTCCGGCAAACCGACCACGATCTTCGAAGCCTCCCGGGACTACGCCGGGCAGGGTGTCCCTCTGGTCATTCTTGCCGGGAAGGAATACGGAACCGGTTCTTCGCGTGATTGGGCCGCCAAGGGGACCCTGATGTTGGGGGTCAGGGTGGTCATTGCCCAATCCTTCGAGCGTATTCACCGCAGCAATCTCATCGGTATGGGCGTTCTTCCCCTGCAGCTCCCCCAGGGGGAATCGGTCGAGAGCCTTGGCCTGGACGGGACGGAGACCTACGGGTTTGAAGGAATTGAGGCCATCAACAGGGAGATACCCGATACGATAAGGGTCACCGCGCGCCGTGATGACGGTTGCACCGTCAGTTTTAAGGCCAAGGTTCGCATAGATACCCCCGGCGAGGCCGACTACTACCGTAACGGCGGCATCCTCCAGTATGTGCTGCGCAATCTGATGGATGGGCGTTAGGCCGCTGCCGGTGGGAACGAGGTCTGCCGTCTGGGTTCGGGGGCCATGGCCCCTGAGTTGTCTATCGTTTCAGGCGTTTCAGCCATGAGCTTGCCGATACCAAGGCCATGACCAGACCGCCGACCACCAGGAACATGATGATTCCCGGCCCGCCGGCATGGGGAAGCATACTGAGATACTCATAGGGGAGGATGGCGTCGTCCTGCTTGATTCCGTTGATTTTCCATACGATTGTGGTGTCGACGACTCCAACCGGATGGGCCGGTGTGGTCACCGTCCAGGTTTCGTCGTTCTCCGCCTTCAGATCGATGCCGTTCCGGCCGTCGAAGGCCACGGAGGTGAGATCCACCCTTCCGGGGAAGGGCATCGTCGTCGGCGTGAGGACCAATGTCTGGTTGATGGCGCCCAGTCCCAGCTGGTTCTCAGTGTTGCGGCCCCATGAATAGGTCTGCCCATCACTGCCGATGGCGATGGAAAAGAGGAATCCTGAACTCACCTGGGTCAAGGATACGTTTTCGGGCAGGCCCTGAACCGTGGTCGGGGTCAGGGCCTTGGAGGTCTGATCGTTCCAGTCGTTCGGAATGGACGGAACTCCCAGGGCCCCGCTGCCGTTCCACCCCCAGCAGTAGGTCTTTCCGTCGGTTGCCGGGGCCATGTTGAACCCGTAGCCGGTCTCGATGTCGGTCAGGACAACACCCGAAGGGAGAGGAACCTGAAGGGGCTGTGGGTTGGTTCGGTTTTCGGAACCGTTGCCCATCTCACCCGATCCGCCGAATCCCCAGGTCCAGGCCCTGCCGTTGGAATCCATGGCGGTTGTATGGCCGTACGTGGCCAGGATCTTGGTCAGGACGGTACCTGCCGGTAGTCCAATGAGCGGCGCAGCTGTCGGACTGGAGGTGGTGCCTCCATTGCCCAACTCCCCGGACCCGTTCATGCCCCAGAGATAGGCCTTGCCTGACCTGTCCAGGACGGCGTTGTGGTTGTTGCCTGCGCTGATGGAAACCACGCCGACGTCTTCCGACAGTCCTTGAACGCGTACGGGGGTGGTGCTCAGGGCGGCCGCATTGCCATCGCCTGTGGGGACCGAGGTGTTGCCCAGCTGGCCCTGCCCGTTCTTCCCCCAGGCCCAGACTCTTCCCTTGCTGTCCAGGAGCAGGTTGTGGAAGTAACCGGCGCAGATATCAACCACCGTTACATCTGAGGCCAGCCCTTGTATCGGCTTGGGTGTGGGGCTCATTGCGACGGATACGGAGCTCCCGGTTGGGATGTCACTACGTCCCAGTTGGCCGAATTCGTTGGAGCCCCAGGCATAGATCTTCCCGTCCGATCCGAGTGCAAGGGAGTGGTTGCTGCCGGCGCAGACCTTGACGGGGGTCACTCCGCTTGGAAACCCCCTGACCTCCACCGGTACCGGGGAATCGCCCTCGGCCTGGGTCCGTCCCAACTGGCTTTCGGCGTTGTAGCCCCAGGCGTAGATCTTCCCGTCCGACCCTATGGCCAGGGAATGGCTACCGCCGGCGCTGACCTGGCTGAATCTGACCCCCCGTTGTGCCGGGGGTGTCAGAGTAACCCGGGTGCCGCCGGTGTCCGGACCCTTGGCTGGCTGCATCTTCCAACCGTCCTGACCGGTCCATCGGGCGGTCAACGTCGTGTCTCCGATGACGGAGCGGTTGAAGTCATAGGCCACTTTTCCGATGAACCATCCGTCGAAGCGGTATCCGGAACGGACCGGGTCATTCGGTCGTGCGACCCTTTGCCCCGGCTCCAAGGTTTGTTCCGGGACTGTAGGGCCGTCCTGACCGGTATCGAAGGTGACCTGGTATTTGGCGGTCTCTCCCGTGTAGAGGTAAGGCAGGGCGGTGGTGGTTGATGCCCCGTATCGGGTCAGGTGGAGGAGGGCGACGGCCCTTCCCGAAGGATGAGGGGGTGTGGTGACTGTCCAGGAGCCGTCAGACAGCCTGGACAGGTCCGTTCCCGCCTGCCCGTCGAAGGTGACCGAATCGATGACCTGAGGGAGGGGGAAGGGGGTTTCGGTGGCCACGGTAACTGCCTGATCCCCGTTGCCTCCGCCCAGTTGTCCAAAACCATTGGCGCCCCACCCATAGACCCTGCCGTTGGTGGTCAAAGCCAGGGTATGCGCCCGTCCGGCGCTGATGGAATTTGCCTGCACCTGGCTGGGTAGGCCCTGGACCTGGACCGGGACCCTATTGGTGGTCGTGGTGGTGCCGTTGCCCATCTCCCCGCCACCGCCGTAACCCCAGGCCCAGACCTTGCCGTCACCTCCGATTGCGGTGGAGTGCCCGTAACCTGCGCTGATTGCAACGCATTTCATCCCGCTGGGCATGGACACGCGGGTGGGGGAGGAGTTGGATGAGGAGGACTGACCGTTACCCAGTTCCCCCGACGTATTGACCCCCCAGGCCCAGACCGTGCCTTGGTCGTCCAAGGCCAGGGCGTGTTCGGAACCTGCGCTGACGGATACGATTTTGGTGCCTTCGGGGAATCCCTTCACCTCGGTAGGTGCGGCGGACCAGGAATCATCCCGGTCCGATCCTGAGGGCACTGAGGGATTGCCCAGTTGGTCGTGGGCATTGCTGCCCCATGTAAACACCCTCCCGCTGGAATCCAGGAGGATGTTGAAGTTGCCTCTTGCACTGATGGAAACAGGTACCGTGCCCGACGGTAATCCCTGCACCTCCACAGGCGTCCTGCTTAAGGCGCTCGCCTCCCCGCGACCGGTGGGAAGATCCGTCCTGCCCAGCTGCCCATACTGGTTGTCGCCCCAGGTATAGACCTTGCCGTCTCGACCAAGGGCGATCATATGGCTGGCTCCGGCGCTTACCTGCGCCAGGGTCAGGTCCGAGGGGAGCTGAACGGGGACTGGCTTGCCCCATCCATAGGGTTTGGTGGGGTCGCCCAACTGGCCCCGGTCGTTATGTCCCCAGGCCCAGGCCTTCCCTTCTGCGGTCAGGGCAATTGTGGTGTAGTCACCGGTGGCTATGTCGGTTGCTGTTCCCGCGGGTATTCCTTTCAGCCGGACGGGGGAGGTGGTGGGGTTGTCGAAGTCTCCGCCAAGTGTGTTGTCGCGGTTGTCGCCCCAGGCGTAGATGTCGCCGTCGCTGCCGAGGCCGAATGTCCGCCAGGATCCTGCGCTTATTTTGCTGAATCTGGTTCCGTCCGGTGCCAGTGGCGTCAGCACGATCCGGGTGCCACCTGCCGGGTCGCCGCTGTCGGGATTCATGGACCAGTTCTTTTCAGGGGTCCAGCCTGCTTTCAGAGTCAATGGGGAGGTTACCGGCTTGCTGAAGTCATATGCAACACCACCCGCGAACCAGCCGTCGAAATGATACCCTTCGCGTTGCGGATTGGTGGGCCTGGTGACCAGTCCGCTGGCCGGCACGGTCTGGGGGGAGGGGGCCGGTTGCCCCTGTGTGGCATCGAACTCAACCTGGTAGCCGGCCTCGCTGGCCGTCGCGACTTCCGTGGTCGTAATCAAGGGCACGATAAGGAAAATCGGGACCAGAGCAGCCAGAAGTGTGGTCAGGGTAGAAGAAGCACGTCTGCCTATGGACACGAGGGCCTCCTTGTCGTGCTCCTCTTCTCAAGAGAATAAGGGCGCGCAATCGAGCATGGCGCTTTATCCGTTACTGCAAGTTCGATAAGCTCTGAATCATCCACTGTAGGGAATGCAACCCTGGAATCCGTTGATTTCGAAGAAACGACACGACACAGGGTTTGTTACCTCGGTCTCTTTTTCCGATTGGAACGGCAAGGAGGCGGGTTTCATATATCAAAAAGGCCGGAGCAGCTGGTGTTCCAGCCGCTCCGGCCTTGAGCCGGTGGTCTACCAATCAGTCACTGTTTCCGACCATGTCCAGGATGTACAGGAAGAGATTGACGAAATCAAGATAGAGGTTCAGTGCGCAAAGGATGGAGACCTTCTTGATGACCTCGGTTCCCTGATTCTGGTAAGCGGCGAAGATGCGCTTCGTCTGTTGGGCATCATAGATGGTCAGTCCCGCAAAGAGGACGATGCCGATGCCTGCCACAATCCTGAGGGCTGTGTTCGAGGGAGTCAGGAACATCAGCGCGACCTGGACCACGATCAGGAAGATCAGGGCGACCAGGAGGATGCTGCCCATGCCCATCAGGTTCTTGCGCGTGGTGAGTCCCAGCATGCTCAGAACGAAGAAGAACCCGGCGCAAATCACCAAGGTCAGCAGGATGCTCGGGAGGGAGTATGCCACGAATATGGAACTCAGCGTGAAGCCCATCAAGGCTGCATAGAGGTAGAACATGACCCTGGCGGTCGTTGTCTTCATCGTCATGATCCTGGTGCCCAGGAAGACGGCGAAGAGTACCTGGGCAACGGACAGGCCAATCCAACCCCACATTCCCGTGGCCATGATGAAGGCGTACAGGAGACCGGAAACGGCCGTAAGGTAGGCAACAGCAGCCGTGACAAGCAGACCGACGGCCATTTCCCCGTACGCGCGGGACATGGAGATATTCTCGGCTCTTCGCAGGGAAGCGGCAGCGCGGCTGTTCATCGGCGGTGTGGATTGAGGCTGGGGCATCGGCATGGCCGGTGGCTGAGCATAGATCGTCTGGCCGTACTGGGCCTGCGGAGCATACTGTCCTTGCGGGGCGTACTGACCCTGTGGGGCATATTGACCTTGCGGGGCGTACTGGGTCTGTCCTGGGTAGGGGGCCTGTGGCGTGTATTGCGCCTGAGGCGAGGCCTGCATCTGGGGGTTCTGCTGCCTGTACTGGATGCCCTGCTGATTGAAGTCATTGCTTTCTTGGGGCTGACCGTTGAGTGCCATAAGGTTCTCCTTGAAGTGCCTGAGACTGGTTTAGGCACCGTTCGGTCAATTCTACACGTTTGGAAACTGGGTGTATGCGATACCAGTCTCCGTACTATGCGTGACGTATTGGCTGGTTACCCCTATGGGAGAAAAGTGGAGGCGGCCCCCTGGGGAATTGAGTGAGCCGCCTCCGATGGCCATGGGCTTTGGGATGCCCGAAATGGCCTCTTACTCAGGTGAAGTATTGGTAGTGGTTGGTGGGGTGTGCCGATGCCGGTTGGCATTGGTGATGGCAAGGGTGAGCATGCCGGCGATGATCAGAAGGATGATGCCGGTGCCTCCCGCGTTCGGCAGGATGCCGGTGTGCCGGTAGGTGTAGGTGTTGGTGGTGTCGTCGGGCTGGTCCTGCCCTGCGAGGGTCCACCGGACGCGCACGGGTACAGGTCCCGGGTCGTGAACGGTGGTGGTGACCTGCCAGGTGTTCGGTCCTGTCCGTCGCAGGGGGAGTGTGGCGTTGTCGATGGTCAGGCTGGTGGGTGTGGGCTGCGGGGGGACGGTGGCCTTGTGTGGCGTTGGCGTGGGATCGGTGTCGCCGTGGCCTGCTTGTCCGTTGGTGTTGTCTCCCCATGCCTGGGTGTCGCCGTTGGTATCGATGGCGATGGTGGTGTCATCGCCTGCAATGGTGACGGTGGTACGAAGGCCGGGGACGACCGTAGGCTGCAACGGGGTGGAGGTGTCATGGCCTGCTTGTCCGTTGGTGTTGTCGCCCCAGGTCCAGGTGCGGTGGTCCTGTCCGGTGGCGGTGTAGTGGGCGCGCCCGGTGGAGGTGTGCGTGAACCGGTATGTGTCGGCCGTGCCTGCGGGCTGGATACGTACGGGGGTTGCGGTGTCGGTGCCGTCGGCGAGGGTTCCCCAGGCCCAGAGGCGTCCCTGCTGGTCGATGGCCAGGGTGTGATCGCCTCCCGCGCTGGCCTGGACATAGCCTGTAGGCTGTTGCGGATCGGGTGCAGCGGCGGCGATGGGGGTGCCGGTGTCCTCGTCTTCATCGTCTTCGTCAACGTTGGCATCGGTGTCGGCGTGGCCGAGCTGGCCGTGTGTATTGGACCCCCAGGTGTACAGGTTCCCATCCGATCCGATTGCCAGGGCATGCCGATCGCCCGCAGCGATTTGTTCGTAACGGAACGCCGGGGGTGCCCCCTTGGGGACGTGCACGAGCAGAGGGATGTCGCTTTTGGTGCTCCCGTATGGGTCGCCGAGCCCTTCTGGCATGGTTCCCCAAGTGTACATGGTGCCATCGGATCCGAGCCCGATGACGAAACCGTCTCCGGCGGCGGTGGAGACCCAGGTGAATTCGGGGTCTTCGGCATCGGCAGGGGTGCGGACCTTGACGGGCCTGGCGCTGCTGGTGCTGTAGTCCCTATCTCCAAGTCCGCTGGGTAGCGACCCCCAGATGTAGAGGTTGCCGTCGGAGCCGACTGCGGTGCTGTGGGTGCGCCCGGATGCGGCCTTCACCCAGGTGAACTCGTCGCCGGTGCCGTCAGGTCGGGGAATCAGGACGGGGGAGGTGCGCCGGGTGAGGGTACCGTCCCCGAGTTGCCCGTAAGTGTTGTCACCCCAGGCGTACAGGTTGCCATCCGAGCCGATGCCCAAAGCGGACGATCCGCTCGTGTCCACTGAGGCCAGGCGGATACCGGGCGCGGCGGGCGCGGTCAGGGTCAGGGTCTCGTCGCCGTACTCGCTGCCGTGGTCCGGGCTCAGGACCCACCGACCGGTTCGGTGCCACCGACCGGTCAGGGTCAGGTCATGCTCCAGAGGTCGGGTGAAGTCGTAGGCCAGGTCACCGTCGAACCATCCGTCGAACGTCCACCCGTCCTCGGATGGGTCATCCGGGCGTTGAGTGGGCTCGCCTACCGGAACTTGCTGCGGGTCGGGAGCGTGTCCGTGTGGGGTGGTGAAGGTGAGGGTGGCCATGTCGCCGGTGTAGGTGAACTGCTGGCTCGTGTCCTCGACGTGCTGGGATTCTTCGTAGTCGTCGTCCCCCTGGACGCCGGGCAGGGTCCGGATGGTCAGCGAGACGGTCTCGGGCCGGTGCCGTGGCGAATAGGCATGCCAGCCGTCGGGCCTGCGCCGCATATCCCCGAGATTCGTCTTGGGGCCGAACAGGACACTTGTGATTCGACCGTCCACCGGGCGCCACACCATGACCGGATCGATATGGCGTCGTTCGTCGTAGCTATCATCACCGTCGGTGTTGATGCCAAGCTGACCCCGGTCATTGTTCCCGAACGCGTACGTGTTGCCGTCCGAACCGATGATTAGTGTGTGGTAGCTGCCGCTGTTCGCGGTGAAGAGACGGGCGTACTTGAATCCGTTCGGCGTTCCTTTGGGGATTGGGACACGGATGGGGTTGGATACAGGCGGGTCGTTGCGGCCCGTGTTGGTGTCGGAGCCCAGCTCTCCGTACGAGTTATCGCCCCAAGCCCATACACCGGTGCTTGTGATGACCATGTACTTGTTCCACGAGCCACCTATCTCAGTTGCTCCGGACAGACCGGGTACCCGGCCGGGTCGGTTGGCGGGGTTGTTTGCGTCTGAGGTGCGGCCCAACGTGGCTCTTGGTTCATCCCCCCAGGTGTAAACGTTACCGTCCCGGCCGATTCCCATGGTGTGGAAAGTGCCACCGCAGAGAGTTGTGAAGCGCAGTCGGGTGTCGACGGGCGCCGGCCCGTTGCCGACGTGGCCGAGCACAGCATCGGGGTCCGCAGGGTGGTCGCTCATGATGTCATCGGCGCCCCAAGTCCAGGCCGTCCCATCGCTGGTCAGGGCCATGGAATGGGATTCGGCTCCGCCAAGTGTGGTGAAAGCCGCCTCGGGTACGAGCACCTTCCCGGCAGTGTCACCCCAACCTCGGCCGTCCGAGCCGAGGTGGCGTCCCAGCTGACGGTTACCGTTGAGTCCCCAAGACCAGATGTTGCCATCCTGGTCGAGGGCCAGCGTATGGCTCATGCCAACGCAGATGGCGATGAACCTCACATCCGCGGGCACATCGATCAGGCCGGGTCGTTTGTAGGGGTGGTCATCGTCCGCTGGGCGGCCTTGTTGGTGCTGTCCGTTATAGCCCCAGGTCCAGACCTTGCCGTCGCGGTCCAGTGCCACGGAGTGCCAGTAGCCTGCCTGCACTTGGGTGAACTTCACGCCTTCGGGCATGGCGACCATCACTGGGGTCGAACGATTGGTGGTGGTGCCATCGCCGACCTGTCCGTCGTAGTTGCCCCCCCACCCATACGCATTGCCGTCACTGCCCAGGGCCAGAGAGTGGTGTAGCCCTGTGGACACCTGGGCGAACCTGACCGGTGCTGTGGGTGAAGCCAGGTGCACGTCGGTGCCGCCACGCCAGGGGCCCTTGTTGGGGGTGGTGACCCTCTGCCCCCAGCGGGCCGTCAGGGTTACGTCCCCGGTCACGGGTTTGGAGAAGTCGTAGGCCAGGTCGCCCTGGAACCAGCCGTTGAATGTCCATCCGTCCGAGGTCGGGTCGTCGGGGAGGCGTACGGTGTCGCCGACGACGACGTGTTGTGCGGGCGTGGAGGATCCGTGCTCGGTCTTGAAAGTGACGGTGGCGGTGCGGCCGGTGTAGGTGAAACGTTGGCTGGTGTCGTCAGGTTGGGCGACACGGTCAATCGTGGATTGGATGGTGAGGGTGGCGGTGCCCAGGCCGTGCCTGGGGGTGGTGACATGCCAACCGTCGGCCTTGCGATAGGGGCCGGCGGAGTTGCGTGATTCATCGAAGGGGAGGTCGGTGAGCTGGGTGTTGGCGACCTGCCAGACCATCACCGGGAGGGGGTTGGATGTCTTGTTCGCGGTGTTGAATCCCAACTGACCGTATGCGTTATCTCCATGGGCGTATGTATTACCGTCGGAGCCGACGAGCAGGGTATGGGTGCCTGCTGAGCCGCTCGATATAGAGATGTACCCGAATCTTGCGGGTACCTTGTCGGGGGCGGAGACTCGGACGGGTGTGACTGAATCCTGGGTGGTTCCGTCGCCGAGTTGGCCCCGGTCGTTGCTTCCCCAGGCCCAGATACCGGTGTCCGTAACGGCCACGGTACGGCCGGCTCCGGCGCTGACACCGGTTGCCCCTGTCAGGCCGGGCACGCGGCCTGGTCTTTCGGCGGGGTTGTCCTTATCAATGGTATGGCCCAGTCTTCCATTTTCTGTGTCGCCCCAAGTCCAAATGGTTCCGTCTTCGGCTATGGCTGTCGAATAACGATCGCCTGCGCTGATGACAGTGAATCGCAGGTCAGTAGAGACCGGGGCGGGATCCAAACTGAAGGACATGCCTGGTGGAAAGTTGGGGGTTCTGTCAGTACCGAGAGCGTTGCTGAAAGTCCCCCAGGTCCAAGCGATGCCATCCTCTGTCAGGGCTATGGAGTGGTCTTTCCCGGCGCTGATTGCAGTGAGCCCTTCGGGCATGTTGTATTCCACCAGTCCGGGTGTGTATTGAGGGCAGTTTCTGGTGTTGCGAGCAATGTAAGCAGAATGACCCCAGGACCAAGCCCGTCCATTCTGATCCAGGGCCAGGGAATGGACGGAGCCAGCGGTAATCGCTGTGAAGGTCACGTCCTCGGGTGCGGCGACCAAGACGGGTGTCGATATGGTCTCCTCGGTGTTTGAGCCTTGCCCCAGGTTACCGTACCAATTGTTGTGTCCCCAGGTCCAGATCTTGCCATCCCGGTCCAGAGCCATGGCGTAGTCGTCCCCGGCGGACACCTGGGCGATCCTGACACCTTCGGGCAGAGCGACCATCTGTGTAATGTTGCGCTGGGTTGTGGTGCCGTCACCCAACTGGCCGTATTTGTTGGCACCCCAGGCGTAGGCGTTGCCGTCGCTGCCCACCGCCAGTGAGAAGCCATTACCTGTGGACACTTGGGCAAGGCGGACCTGGTCGGTTGGCGTCGCCACCGTCACGTCGGTGCCGCCCAGATGGGGGCCTTCGTTTGGGCTGGTGGAGAACGAGCCGCCCCACTTGGCGGTCAGGGTCACGTTCCCGGTCACGGGTTTGGAGAAGTCGTAGGCCACATCACCCTGGAACCAACCATTGAAGGTCCAGCCCGCACGGGTGGGATTGTCATGTGGAATGGCGGCTGGTTTTCCGTCGGCCACGGTCTGCCCGGACGGCATCCCCTGAGTGCCTGCCACGGAAGAGAAGGTCACGGTATGGTTGCCCCGAGCCCTGCTTGCAGGGCGCCCCGCGTCAGCCAGCGGACTGGGCGTCGACAGCGGGGAGGGGGCGGTTTGCTGCTTTGGTGCAGTTGCCGAAGACGGCGAAGCCGAAACCGAAGGTGATGGTGAAGCCGAGGGGGAGGGCATAACAGAGGGAGAGGCCGAGGGGGCAGGAGAGACGCTGACGGAATCCACCTGGTCCTGTTCGGCCCCCGATGCCTGGACTCCCGCTGCCAATCCCAGCCCCGCAAGGGACAGGGCGGCCATGATACCCAGAACGGGACGCAAGAAACGACGCCCGGACACGATGGAACTGCGCATACGCGTAGCTACCTCCCCAACAATCCACCCCTACTGTCGTCCGAACAACAGCAAACCCAACTAAAACGGAATCCCGCCACCCCCATGACGGAATCGGACAAGAGTAAGGATGATCCCAACAATCAAACCGAGAAAAGTTTACCATGCTTCCCGAGGGTGCGACAGCCTGCGTGTTCGTACCCTTGCCAGAGGCAGCATAAAATGAGGGCATACCTAGTGTGGAAGGCTCTGAGCATCGGGGTGTCGGGCGCAAACATCGGTGACTAAGGGAAGACCAACTTTCGGAGATTCGTTTTCCTGGGGCTCTCCGCCAGGCCTACGATGAGGATAAGGCCATAACGGGCAACCGATCAAGGAGCAGACCATATGACTGAAAACGTCACCGACACTACATTGACCATGAATAACGGGGTTCAGATTCCACAGCTGGGACTGGGTGTCTTCCAGACCCCGGACGGAAAGGCGACCAGTCAGGCGGTCACCTGGGCACTGCAGGCAGGCTACCGCCACATCGACACAGCCATGATTTACGGCAATGAGGAGTCCGTTGGTCAGGGCTTACGCGATTCCGGGCTGAAACGCCGCGATGTCTTCCTGACCACCAAGCTCTGGAACGATGACATCCGGTCCGGTCGGGCCAAAGAGGCTTTCGAGGAGAGTCTGGACAGGCTGGGCACCGACTACGTTGACCTGTATCTGATTCACTGGCCGGCCCAGGGGTGGCAGCAGGCCTGGCAGGACATGGAAGAGCTGTACAGGCAGCGGCGTGTCCGGGCAATCGGGGTCTGCAACTTCCAGCAGCACCATCTGGAGGAGCTTCATTCCATCAGCTCCACCAAGCCTGCCGTGAATCAGATTGAGTCCTCGCCCCAGTTCGTGAACCAGGAACTGATTGACTATTGCCACGGTGAACTCAGGATCGATGTGGAAGCATACAGTCCCCTCGGCGGCACCGGCGGCTCCGTGCTCTCTGATCCAAGGCTCGAGTCCATCAGCAGGAAGGTCGGCAGGTCTCCGGCACAGGTTGTCCTCAGGTGGCATATACAGCGTGGGCTGGTCGTCATTCCCAAATCCACCCATCAGGAGCGGATCGAGCAGAATGCCCAGGTATTCGATTTCACCCTGGATGAGGACGACATGAAGGCCATCTCAGCCATGGACTCCGGCATCCGTGCCGGTGCGGACCCGGATAACTTCGACTTCTGATTCAGGAGGACCGGGCTCGGAGACACGCTCTCCGCCCGGTCCCGGATTCGGTGCTTCCGGACACATGCGGACGGGGCCTGCCAAGGATGGGCTGGTTCAGTTCCCGTCGAAACCTGTATCGAATCCGTTGGCAAGATTGGACTTGGCCGCACGGATGGTGGCATCGTCCGACTCCTGTTCCTGCGGTGATCCCGAGATGTCGCGGTGGATGGACTGCATCTGTACCTCTATGTTCTGCAGGGACCGAGAGCAATCCAGCAGTGTCTGGGAGTGCTCAGCCAGGCGGTTGTCCGGCAGATCCGACTTGTACCGGAGCTGGTGCTCAAGAGAGGCCCAGTAATCCATGGCGATCGTTCTGAACTGCACCTCGACCGGGGTGTAGTGGGGACCGGATGTCAAAAAGACCGGCACCGCGTAAATGACATGGAGGGACCTGTATCCGTTCTGTTTGGGGTTGCGGATGTAGTCCTTGACCCGGAGCACCTGGATGTCGGACTGGTCCGAAAGGTAGCGGGAGACCGAATAGACGTCGTCGCGGTAGTTGCAGATGACCCTGACCCCGGCCACATCGAAGATATGGTCGCGAACGGACTCGATCGAGACCGGCAGGTCCTTGCGGTGGAGCTTGCCTATCAGGGAATCCACGCTCTTCAGCCTGCGTTCCATGTGATGGATGGGGTTGTGGCTGAACCTGACCTGGAATTCGGTGTCGAGTACATCCAGTTTGGTCGAAATCTCATACATGGCACCTTCATAGGTCTGCATGAGGTTGACGAATTCAACGATGTCGTCCTTGCTCAGTCCGGGGCGTTCCTTTTCGTCAAGGTCCGAAAGGCGTTGCCTCATTTCGGCTGCGCTCATGGTGCTGTTCCGGTCGAGTATCACGCAAACCTCCCAAGCAGTCCTTGAATAGGAACACCCCAATGGTACGCACATGCCGTGATGGTTTCCTGGACATCGTCTGTGGATACAATCAGGGCTTATGAGGACAGGACAGAGCGTGGAACCGTCAAAGGTCATGGACGGGGGAGTGGCCGATCGTGGCGTCTACTACGTGCATACCTTGGGATGCCAGATGAACGAGCACGATTCCGAACGCATCGCCGGGGTCCTGGAGGCCCAGGGATACAGGCCGGCCAGCCTTGAGCAGGTGGAACGCCGTGAGGTGGACGTGATGGTGCTCAACACCTGTGCAGTGCGCGACAACGCCACACAGCGGATGTACGGGACCATAGGGCGTTGGCGTCGCTTCAAACAACACAAGCCCGATACCCGGATCGCCGTGGGCGGGTGCATGGCCCAGAAGGACAGGGACCGGATCGCAGAAACGGCCCCCTGGGTTGATGCGGTATTCGGAACCAAGAACATCGGCGCTTTACCTGGATTGCTTGCGAAGGCCGAGGAGACGAAGCGTTCCCAGGTGGAGGTCGTGGATGACCTCATGGTCTTTCCCAGCCAGCTGCCGACGGTGCGTGCATCGCGCTCGCAGGCCTGGGTCTCCATTTCCGTCGGTTGCAACAACACCTGCACCTTCTGCATCGTTCCCGCTGTACGTGGCCGGGAGCGGGACCGGTCCATGGATGACATCATGGGGGAGATCCGCCGCTGTGTCGACGAGGGGGCGCGGCAGGTCACCCTCCTCGGGCAGAATGTCAACTCTTACGGATGGTCTGTAGGCGACAGGTTCGCCTTCTCCAAGCTGCTCAGGGCTTGTGGGCGGATCGATGGGCTTGAACGGGTCAGGTTCACCTCGCCCCATCCGGCTGCATTCACCGATGACGTGATTCTCGCCATGGCCCAGACACCCAACGTCATGCATCAGCTGCACATGCCTCTCCAGTCAGGGTCCGATCGGGTTTTGAGGGCCATGCGCCGCTCATACAGGTCCGGGCGCTTCATGTCCATCCTTGACAAGGTCCGCCAGGTCATGCCCGATGCTCAGATCAGCACCGACATCATCGTCGGCTTCCCGGGTGAGACCGAGGAGGATTTTCAGGAGACCATGCGGGTGGTGGAAGAGGCTAGATTCTCATCCGCCTTCATCTTCGAGTACTCGCCCAGGCCCGGCACCCCTGCCGCGGGGATGGAACAGTTGCCCAGGGAGGTCGTTCATGACAGGTTCGAACGTCTCCAATCCCTTCAGGAGGCAATCACCCAGGAGCAGATGCGTGGCTTTGTCGGCAGGCAGGTGGAGGTCCTGATTGAAGGAGGCCACGGTCGCCACGATCGGACCACCCATAGGCTGACCGGGCGCGAGCGAACGGGTGTCCTGGTCCATGTCGGCAGGCCTCAGGGGTTCCCGGAGCCCAAGGTCGGAGACCTGGTCACCTGCACCGTTACGGATTGCGGTCCCCACTACCTTGTTGCCGACCCCGATCCGGAAGCCGGGCAGGTCTATGAAGTCAGGTGAGGGAATGGGCGGCGGGGTACCTCGCATCGTTTCCATCGTTGGCCCTACCGCCTCTGGTAAGACGGGTCTGGGTGTGGCCCTTGCCCTGGCCCTGCGCCAACGAGGTGAACAGGCCGAGATCATCAATGCCGATGCCTACCAGATGTACCGGGGGATGGATGTGGGTACGGCCAAACCCACGGCCGAGGAATGTGCCGCCGTACCCCACCATCTGGTCGATGTAATCGAACCCCGGGAAACCATGAGCGTGGCCCGATTCCAGGAGATGGCCAGGGGCCTGATAGACGATTTGCGGGAGCGCGGTGTCAGGCCCATCCTGGTGGGTGGTTCGGGTCTCTATACCCGTGCCGTCATCGATGATCTGTCCTTCCCCGGGACCGACCAGGCGGTACGGTCCCGCATCGAGGAACGGGCGGAGAAGGAGGGGGCCGGTCTGCTGTTCAAAGAGCTGGAGGAGAAGGACCCCCGGGCGGCGGCTCGGATGGACCCACGAAACGTGCGGCGCACGGTCCGGGCCCTTGAGGTCATGGAGATTACAGGTCGTCCCTATTCCGCCACCCTGCCCCGGTACCGTTACCTCCTGCCGGCTGTCCAGATCGGTCTGGACCTGGACCGGGAGGAGCTGGACAGACGTATAGATGCCAGGACCGAAGCCATGCGCCGCAACGACCTGGTGGGTGAGGTCCGTCGGCTTCGCGGCAATCTGGGTACCACTGCAGCCCGTGCCCTGGGGTACCCCCAGGTGGAGGACTATCTTGATGGACGCACCGATCTTGATGATGCCTTCTCCCTGATAGCCCAGAAGACAAAGCGTCTGGCCCGAAAGCAGATGGGGTGGTTCGGGCGTGACCCCAGGATCCACTGGTTGAATGCCCTGGCGCCCGATCTGACCCGTCGGGCATTGGACCTGGTGGACCAGGCGGACAATGGCGATTTCGACGGAACCGACCGTGAGGCGGACCAGGACGAAGGCCTGTACGGTACCCGGCATCCTCTGGGGTCCCTGGACGGGGAATCCATCTGACTTCCTGTGTTGACTTCAAGTGCTTGAAGTTCATAGGGTGGCGAATATGACAAGCACCACGGAAGTTGAACCACCATTGGGCGCTCCTCGGTGGTACACGATTCGACAGACCTCCCTGATGACGGGCCTACCGGAGTCCACGCTCAGATACTACGAGTCCATCGGCATGATTCCGCCCATCGCCAGGGATCCCTCCAGTGGTCACCGCTCTTATAACGACGGTGATATCGACCTGTTGCTGACGGTCTCCTGCCTCAGCGCCACGGGCATGTCGCTGGAGAACATGAAGGAGTATCTGGCCAACCAGAGCCACGGTTCCGAGCGGGCCGGGCGGCAGATGGAATTGATGGCCGAACAGGGTCGTCGTCTGGATACGGAGATTGAGCGCCTTCAGGCGCAACGTCGCTATGTTGAGGTCAAGGTCCGGTACTGGCAGCACATCCGAGACCATGATGAGCATGGCGCGGCACAGATTCTCGACCAGGGCTCCTCCATCATCGAGGCGGCCCGGTGCAGTGTGGTCAAAAAGGCAAACATGGAACGGCCGGTCGAAGATAAGCCGGCAGAAGGGGGAAGGCAATCATGAAGGCTGTGATTTTCGAGGGGGCCGGCGCTGACGGTCTAGTGGTCAGGGATGTTCCGAAGCCGGAGATTCAGGAGCCGTCCGATGTGGTGGTCCGTGTTGTTCGGGCCTGTGTCTGCGGTTCGGACCTCTGGTACTACCGTGGGCTGACCACCATCGCCCCCGGCAGCACCCTGGGTCATGAGGCCATAGGGGTCGTCGAAGAGGTCGGCGACCAGGTCGCCACTGTCCGTAAGGGGGATTTCGTCATCGTTCCCTTCCCCTTCAGTTGCGGTCGCTGCCTGATCTGCAAGGCAGGATTCGAGTCGGCTTGTCCCAACGGCGGGTTCTTCGGGGGCGAGCCGGGGATGGGGGCCCAGGCCGAGTATCTGCGTGTGCCCCAGGCTGACGGGACCCTGGTGGTGGTTCCGGGTGGAGTGGAACGTGCGCGCGGTTTCTCCGAAGAGATGCTGGCATCCCTGTTGACCCTTTCCGACGTGATGGCCACCGGGTACCACGCAGCGGTAAGTGCCGAGGTGGAGCAGGGCGATACGGTCGTTGTCATCGGCGATGGTGCCGTGGGCCTCTGTGCGGTTCTGTCCGCCGGCATGCGTGGGGCTGGCAGGGTTGTGGCCATGAGTCGCCACCGGGACAGGCAGGAGCTGGCCAAGGTCTTCGGTGCCACCGATATCATTGCCGAGCGTGGCGATGAGGGTGTGCATCGTGTCATGGAGTTGACCGACGGGTATGGTGCCGATGCCGTCCTGGAATGCGTGGGTACCAAGGAATCCAATGAGAGCGCTTTCGCCATGGCCCGTCCTGGTGCCATCGTGGGCAGGGTAGGGGTTCCCCATGGGGTGACCATCCCGGCGCAGGAGACCTTCTACCGCAACATCGGTGTGCGTGGCGGCCCTGCCACGGTGCGCACCTATGACGTGAACGGGCTTCTGGACCGGGTCCTTGAAGGGAAAATCAATCCGGGACGTGTCTTTACGGCAAGCTTTGAGCTGGAGCGGATTCATGACGCCTACCGTGCCATGGACCAGCGCAGGGCAATCAAATCCCTGCTCAAGGTCAGTGAGGTCTGACCCGATTACCGAATCACGACGTGTGCCCGTCTAGCTGCTTCCACGACTGCTGTGGCTGTCTGCAAGTGTGCCGTGGGTACGTCCGACCGGTGAATCAGTGAGCGGGTCCCTGATCCCAACCGGCGATGAGGAAGATCCTGGTTGGATTGACCGGCCTGATGATGGTGGCGAAGAGAGACCTGAGTCCTGATATGTCACCCAGGTATGCCCGGTGGGTGGCCTCCTGATAGGTATGGCGGTCCACCGAGCCCCAGTCCAGATCCCATCCGGCATCATGGGCCAGGCGGGATGCGAAGATGCGCAGGGTCATGGCGTTGCCCCTGTCAAAGGGATGAAGGAAGCCCAGCTCGTCGTAGTAGTAGGCCAGCCTGTCGACGAAATCCGGCCTGTCCAGGCTGGTCAGGTTCCGCTCCGCGGCCAGACCGCTACCGATGCTTGCGGCTCCCTGGTTCAGGAGACCGGCGGGGAAGTAGCCATCCGGCTGTGGTGAAGCCTCATCGGTGGCGCGCAGACGCCCTGCCCAGGGGCCGAGCCGTCCGAAGAGGCGGGTGTGGATGGCCCTGAGCTCTTCCAGGTCGCAGGTGGGCGCCCAAGGTCGGCGGCAGACCAGGATGGTTGCAATGAAGACGGTGTCGGTGGCAATATCCGTGGTTTGGCTGCCGGTCTGTGTAATCAGGGCATCGTCGTCGATGTTTCCCGCTGAATATGCTGCCGCCATACCCATGGCATGCGTACTGGGTCTGAGTCCGTCAATCAGAAGGTTACGGCGGGCGAAGGCGATTGCGCTCTCGCGTTCGGCGGGTGTCATGCCACCGATGCTAGTACCGCCCGTCCTGCCTCGCCACCGGGTGACCCGTCTGAATTCTTTGTGGACGGTGGCCGGACGTCATGCGGTGGGGTGGGGTATTGGGTAGTCTGAAAGGCGTTATGACACGAAAGCAAGACACAGACAGGAAGGGCCGGTCCGGGTCGTCGAAGTCCGGAGGCACCAAGAGCGCAGGCCGGTCATCAGGGTCGGATCAACCCCAGGAAGCCTTATGGCACAAGGTCCTGCTTGCCTTGCCCAGGGGGATTGGCTCCCTGATTCGCGGCCAGACCGGTGATGAGTATGATCCGGCATATCGCAAGGATGGCATCTGTTTCATCCTGGTCATCCTGGCGGTGTTCTTCTGCGCCAGCGAGTGGTTCCGTGTCGATGGATTTCTGGGGCGCGGTCTGCATGTGGTGGCTGCCGGATCCCTGGGGCTGTGCAGCGTCATTCTGCCTGTGGTCCTTCTTATCGTGGCCTACCGGCTGGTAAGGTACTCCGGTCATGAATCCGGCAACATCCATGTGGTCGGCGGCCTCTTCGTCCTCCTCTGGTCGGTCTGCTCGATTCTGGACGTCATCATGGTTTCGGACCAGCGCGGTTTTGACTTCCAGGCGGTCACAGCCTCCGGCGGCCTGCTTGGTTTTGCCTTGGGGTCCCCCTTGGCCTGGGGTCTTTCCAAGACCTTTGCGGCCATTTTCTTCGTCATCGTGGCCATCTTTGCCCTACTGTTGATTTTCCAGGTTCATGTCAGGGACATCTTCGACTGGGTCCGTGCCTTTTCCGATGGGAAGGGTGAGACCGCTTCGGACGAGGCGGAGGACCAGGCCTATCCCAACGAGGTCAGATTCGACGATGGCACGCTGGACATGGCCCCGGGCGTCCCCACCCATGACGGGCGTGGTCAGGATGGCGAAGACGACAAGGCATCCGCCGGGGGGAATTGGTTCCAGCGCCTCTTCCGTCGTAGGAAGTCTGGCGGGGATGATGACCGCCTTGAGCACTACGAGGCCGATGATCCCTTTACTCAGGCGGCCAATCTACCTGACGGCACCGATGGTGACCCCTATGGAGCTTCGGCTGATGCCGATTACCCCGAGATGGGTGGCATGCCAATGAACGGAGGAACCGTCGATGAGACGGATTCTTCGGATCACGATGGTGATTCGGGTGTCGATTCCTCCACAAGGCAGCTGCAGGTGAGCCCTGCTGCCCTGTCCGGGGTGGGGGCCTCGGATCCGTGGGCTGCAGCGGCTGCCGCGGCCGATACCGCTCAGTTCGGTAAGGTAGATTCGCGGGCCGTTGCGGACGGGGAGGATTCCCCGGAGGAACCGGAAAGCGCGGCCGAGCCGATCGACGAATCCCGTCCCTATGTTCTGCCCAGTCCCGACCTTCTCTCCAAAGGGAAGCCCCATGCGGTCAGGACCCAGGCCAATGACAACGTCATCAAGGCCCTGCAATCCACTTTCCGCCAGTTCGACATCGATGCCAAGGTGGTGGGTTTCCTGCGCGGCCCCTCCGTCACCCAATATGAGGTTGAGCTGGGCCCGGGTGTCAAGGTCGAGAAGGTCACCAATCTTCAACGCAACATTGCCTACGCTGTGGCCAGTTCAGATGTGCGGATACTCTCTCCCATACCCGGCAAGTCGGCCATCGGCATTGAGATTCCCAACGTGGACCGTGAGATTGTCCATCTGGGTGATGTCCTGCGTTCGGACCAGGCCAGGAGTGACGACAATCCGATGATGACGGCCGTCGGCAAGGACGTTGAAGGGCATTATGTCACGGCTGATCTGACCAAGATGCCCCACCTTCTGGTGGCTGGCGCCACGGGTTCAGGCAAGTCCAGCTTCATCAACTCCATGCTCGTCTCACTCATCATGAGGGCCGCCCCGGAGCAGGTCCGCCTCATCATGGTCGACCCCAAACGTGTGGAGCTCAGCGCCTATGCGGGTATTCCCCATCTGCTGACCCGGATCATCACCGACCCCAAAAAGGCTGCCCAGGCCCTGGAGTGGGTGGTCAAGGAGATGGATGCCCGGTACGACGACCTCCAGTTCTTCGGCTTCCGCCATGTCAAGGACTTCAACAAGGCGGTACGTGAAGGCAAGGTCCATGCCCCGGCCGGATCCAACCGGAAGGTGGCGCCGTACCCATACCTGGTCGTGGTGGTGGACGAGATGGCCGACCTGATGATGGTCGCCAAGAATGATGTGGAGAGTTCCATCCAGCGCATCACCCAGCTGGCACGTGCGGCCGGTGTCCACCTGATTCTGGCCACCCAGCGCCCTTCGGTCGACGTGGTGACCGGTCTTATCAAGGCCAACATTCCATCCCGTCTGGCCTTCGCCACCTCGTCCTCCACGGATTCCCGGGTCATCCTGGATGCCACCGGGGCCGAGACCCTGATTGGACAGGGCGATGCCCTCTTCCTGCCCATGGGTCAGGCCAAGCCGACCCGTGTCCAGGGTGCCTGGGTCTCCGAGTCCGAAATCCGCAGGGCGGTCGACTATGTGCGCACCCAGCGCAAGCCCCACTACCGCGAGGACATCGAGCAGATGGCCGATACGGCGGAGAAGAAGAGCGAGATCCAGGAGGAGATCGGCGACGACATGGACGAGCTCCTCCAGGCTGCGGAGTTGGTGGTGACCACCCAATTCGGCTCCACCTCCATGCTTCAGCGCAAACTCCGCGTGGGCTTTGCCAGGGCCGGCCGACTCATGGATCTTTTGGAGTCCAGGGGAATCGTCGGACCCTCCGAGGGGTCCAAGGCCCGTGAGGTGCTGATACAACCATCCCAACTTCAGGAGGCCCTGGCCTTCATCAGAGGCGATCAGGCGGCCATCGGTCCGGCCCGGGCCGATTCCGAGGACGACGGGCAAGCGGATGGCTGAACTTAAACCAGGTCAGGCATGGAGTGGTCTACCGTTAGGATGGCACTACAGCATGGCACTGGGACGCGTGCAAGGCTATGAAACGAGCTGCGAATAAGGAGTGGTAATGCAGGAGCATGCCGAGTCTACGACCTCTGGTGGGAAGCACTCGCTTCTCGACGGGTGGAATAGCCCTCCCAACCTGGTCACCTATACCCGGATTCTGCTGGTCATCGTCTTCATCATCCTCGACATCATGGCAGGTGACTGGGGGCAGGCTGATATGGGGCTGCGCTGGACCGCGGCGGTGCTCTTCATCATTGCCGCTTCGACCGATAAACTCGATGGCTGGATGGCTCGCCGCTATAACCAGGTCACCGAGCTGGGCAAGCTGATGGATCCCATAGCTGACAAGCTCCTGGTCTGTTCCGCCTTGATCATCGCCGCCCTCCACCATGAAATCTGGTGGTGGGTCACCATCCTCTTCCTTGTCCGCGAAATCGGCATCACCCTGCTCAGGGTCATGGTGGTCAACAAGCGGGGGACGGTCATCGCCGCCTCCAATTCGGGCAAGTACAAGACCCTCTTCCAGTGTCTGGGTCTGGGGATGCTGATGGTGCCCCTGGGGTCGTCCTGGTCCTGGTATCTGCCCATCACGCGGGCGGTCATCATCCTGGCCCTGGTGCTCTGCCTCTATTCGGGTGGAGAGTATCTGGCAGGGGTTTACGGTAGCGGATCGCGGGCGGCCTCTTCCCGTTCATAAAGGACACCGGAGGTATAGTGAGGCATAGCCCCAGGCCTGGTCCGACGTATGGCCCGGCTCTTCCTGGGGTAGCGAGGTGACCGATGAACACTGGAATGCAGGATTGCTGCGATGACCTGGCCGGCAGGGTCATCGACATCTGCCGAGACTCCCGGTTTTACCTGGCTGCGTCCGAGTCGCTGACAGGAGGGCTTTTGGCGGATGCCTTCGTCAGGATTCCCGGTGCCTCCGATGTCTTTCTGGGGTCCTCCGTTACCTATGACATCGCCGCAAAGGCCTCCGTTCTGAGTGTCAATCCGAATCTCCTCAAGATGCATGGTGCGGTCCATCCCCGTGTGGCCGAGGAGATGGCTCTGGGAACGGCCCGTTTATACACCCAGTATGACTACGAGGGCAGGGTCATCGGCATGGCCACCACGGGGGTTGCCGGCCCCGGCCCTGATGGAGACAACCCTGCCGGCTTGGTGTACATCGGGTATGCGCTGCCCAGGCGGCTGATCGAGCCGACGGCCGTCCACCGTGAACTGGTCGATGATTACCGGACCCTGTCCTATGAGCTTCACCTGGAAGGCGACCGGGAGCAGGTCAGAAGGGGAACGGTCATGCGGGTGCTTGATAGACTGAACAAGACTCTGATGCTCTATACGTGACCTTGGTCACAGATACCGCCGTCCGGTTCATCCGCTGGAATAATCCCCCGGTGTGCCGGTTGGTTCTTGTGTAATGGAATACGAAAAGCAGGAAGTTGCGAAAGGGGCTGCAATGGCCAGCACCGAGACCGTGATGACGAGGAATGATACGAGGTATGACGCCAAGCCGGCAGCGTCGGCGACGGAGTGCAAAGCCCGCGTTCGTGATCTGACCCCTGCACAGCGCCGGGCTGTGGTTTTCGCCCAGCAGCAGGTGGTCAAAGCCCGGGCCGCCAAGAAGGCCAAGGAAGAACGCCAGGCCAGCCTGAACAAGATGTGGATGGAAGAAGACGGTATGGAGGCGGGTAGGCAGCGCGCCTCTTCGGTAAAGGAGACCCAGACGGTTTCGCACACGGTTTCCCTGCGTGAGGCACTGGGGCACGTGTTGCGTGAGCTTCGCACCAATGATCACAAGACCCTACGCGAGGTAAGCGAAAAGGCAGGTGTCTCCTTGGGGTACCTGTCCGAGGTGGAACGAGGCCAGAAGGAGGCCAGTTCCGAGTTGCTCAGCTCCATCGCCGAGGCCCTGGGTCTGGGTGTTCCCCAGACCTTGCGTATGGTTGCCGACTACCTGGAATCGACCCAGGAGTGAACTCCGGGATTGTTGACTGACAGATCCAGTCGGCTTGCTGCTGGCCTGCCGTGGTGAATCGACCCGGCTGTATTTCTGCTCTGTACTGATTCGGGTTGGCTTGAGGATTGTCCAATATGAGTGTGGCGTCCGGTCCGTAAGGTCCGGGCGCCATTCCATGTTTCCGGGGTTGTTCGTCTTGGTCCCGGGGCTGGAAGAAAGTTGAAGCGGAGGTGGTCTTTGTGCGTGAACGGGAGTTCTGGCAACTCTTGGAGGAGGTCTTCGGCCGCGTCTATGGGCGCAGCCTGGCTCGGGACCAGCGGCTGGATCGACTGGACTCCATGACTGTGGTGGAGGCGCTCGGCGAAGGGATGGAGCCCCGCGTGGTCTGGAACGTTCTCTGTGACCAGATGGAGATTCCCGATTCGCGCCGGTGGGGAAGGGACCACAACGCCCCGCCAATGCCGGCCGTCTGATTGGGTCCGGTTCCCCCGTCAAAGAGGTTTCGAACATTTGTTCGCATGGCAGGTTATACTGTGATACAGATGATTCGGGTGTCATCTGCTCGTTCGACCACATTGGTCGGGATCTCCTCCCGGGAGATTTGAGACGGATAGCATGAGGTTCGTAAGGACGTTATGGAAAAGGAGAGCCATATGGCACGACAGAGCAACAGTGGCAAGGCGAAGAAGGAGCAGGAGGACGGAATCGATCCCCGTCGTCAGGCAGCCTTGAACACCGCCCTCGCACAGGTTGAGAAGAACTTCGGCAAGGGTTCGGCCATGCGCCTGGGAGACAAGCCCGCCCAGGATGTCGAGGTCATTCCCACCGGCTCCCTGGCTCTTGACATGGCTCTTGGCATCGGGGGGCTGCCCCGTGGGCGCATCGTGGAGATCTACGGTCCCGAATCCTCCGGCAAGACAACCCTGGCACTGCACGCAGTGGCCAATTCCCAGGCCAACGGGGGAGTGGCGGCCTTCATTGATGCCGAGCACGCCCTGGATCCTGAATATGCCCGGAAGTTGGGCGTCGATACCGACTCCCTGATTGTTTCCCAGCCAGACAATGGCGAGCAGGCCCTTGAGATTGCGGACATGCTGATTCGTTCCGGCGCCTTGGACATCATCGTCATCGACTCGGTGGCCGCCCTGGTCCCTAAGGCCGAAATCGAAGGCGATATGGGCGACAGCCACGTCGGTCTCCAGGCCAGGCTGATGAGCCAGGCCCTGCGTAAGATGACGGGTGCCCTGTCCCAGGCCAATACCACGGCCATCTTCATCAACCAGCTCAGAGAGAAGATCGGAGTCTTCTTCGGCAGCCCGGAGACCACCACGGGTGGTAAGGCGCTGAAGTTCTATTCCTCTGTTCGTCTCGATATCCGTCGCATTCAGACCCTGAAGAACGGGGACGAGGCAGTCGGCAACAGGACCAAGGTCAAGGTGGTCAAGAACAAGATGGCTCCGCCTTTCAAGATTGCGGAGTTCGACATTCTGTACGGTGAGGGCATCTCCGAAGAGGGCTCGGTTCTTGACATGGCCTTGGAGACCAATATCATCAAGAAGTCCGGATCCTGGTTCACCTATGAGGGCGATCAGCTGGGTCAGGGACGAGAGAATGTCCGTCAGTTCCTTAAGGATAATCCTGGTCTGACCAAGGAAATTGAAGATAAGGTCAAGGCCGCTTTCGGACTCGCGACCGAGCCCAAGGAGGACGAACAATCCGTGGACGGAGGCAAGTCCGTGCCTGGTGATGCCGGTTCCTTGGCGGCTGCAGGGTCAGCAGCCAAGGCGGACCCGGGTAAGGGTGCCCCTATGACGGCCCAGGCCGCATGATCGATGATTTCGGCAGAGGACTTCCTTAAGTCCAATCCGATCCGGCTCCCCGAAACAGGGGAGCCGGAACCTGGCGCTCCTGCTCAGGACGGGGACGGAGACAGCAGCGACCAGGGTAATCGTATCGACAGCCAGGAGAGGGGCCGAACCAGATTCAAGCGCAAAGGCAGGCGTGCTTATCCGGTTCATCAGCCCAAGGCTGGAGGCTTTGGTGCCAGTGATATGGCTGCCAAGGAGGTTCGGCCTGATGCGGACAGTGTGGATGCCTGCCGCGAGGCGGCCTTGACCCTGCTGGATGCCTCGGCCCGGTCCAGCGGAACCCTGGCCCAGCGTCTGTCCAACAAGGGGTTTACAGGACCTACCATCGAGCAGGTCATAACCAGACTTACCCAGCTGGGGCTTCTTGATGACCGCAGATATGCTCAGGACCTCCTCCGCTCGTGCCTCCACCGCACCATGGGGGAGCGAGGCGCCCTCAACGAGATGACCCGAAAGGGTCTTGACCGCTCACTGTCGGAGGATGTCATAGCGCGGGCTGCCGAAGAAGGTCTCTTTGTCGACTCGGCCTATGAGCTGGGTCGCAAGGTTGCCAAGCGGACAGAGGGTCTCGCTCCCGACGTCCGCAGGCGTCGCCTCTGGGGTGCCGGTTCCCGGAAGGGACATAACCCATCCCTCCTGATCCAGGTGGCCAATGACCTCCTGGCCGACTCCGATACGGACGTGTGAAAGTCTCGCCCTATAGGCTTTGATTACCCGGCGGATACGTGGTGGGAATGGTCGCAATGGCGGCATGTGTCTGCCGTGTTCCCTGCATGAAGTGGGATGAGACCTCTCATATACCCCGGGTTCTGTCATCCGTCGGAGTCCGACAGGAGGATGGCCATCCATCTCGACCTGACGTTACCGCCAGGCTCTAGCGGCCTACCCGAAGGCGGGACGAGCAGCCCCTAAATGCCTTCTGCTTGGCCTTGCTCCCGATGAGGCTTGCCGTGCGACCGCTGTTACCAGCGGCCCGGTGGTCTCTTACACCGCCGTTTCACCCTTACCTGCCCTAGGGGCAGGCGGTCTGTTCTCTGTTGCGCTATCTCTCAGGTCGCCCTGGGCGGACGTTATCCGCCATCGTGCTCTATGGAGCCCGGAAGTTCCTCAGCCATTCCCGAGAGGAATGGCCGCGGCCATCGAGAGGTCTCGAGGGGTCAGCTTATCCCACCTGAGGGACCGTCGCCACCCCGGTCCGTCGATTGGAGGGCGGGCAACCTTCGGCAGCGGGTCTGAATGCAAGGAACCGGACCAATGGACTCAGATTGCCTACATGCAAATGTGAGCCTGCAATCAGCCAATGCCTGCTTCTTTCAGCTACAATCGAATTGACAGTCGACGGTGACTTTCCCTCACCGTCGCACAAGCGGGTTGACCGCTTACGAGTGCAAGGAGATTCTCATGGAGATCGTCATTACCGGACGTCATACCCAGATCAAGCAGCGGTTCCGTGATGTCGTCGAGAGCAAGATGAATCGTGTAACGGCCATAGCTCCTGATGCTCAGCGTATCCAGGTCAAGCTGACCCATGAAGGCAATCCTCGCCAGGCCGACAGCGCACAGCGGGTTGAGCTGACCGTTCAGGCCGGCAAGACGGTGATTCGTGCTGAGGCTTCCAGCGCCGACGAGTTCAGTGCCTTCGATATGGCGATAGACAAATTGACACAGCGTCTGCGTCGCGCACGTGATCGGCGCAAGGACCACCGGCGTGGTCTGGACCATGCCCCCCTGCCGCTCGAAGTGCCGCTTGCGGAGACGCCTCGCCCAGAAGACGTGGCGGCACCGGAACCGGACAACAGTGCACAGGATGCCGTGGCATCCGACCTCGGGCCAGGAGAGGCTGTCGAGGTCCAGGTCGGGGACACCCCGATTGTCATTCGCAGGAAGTTGCACATCGCCGAGCCGATGAGCATCGACGAGGCGCTGTACGAAATGGAGCTGATTGGTCATGACTTCTTCCTCTTCGTCAACAAGGAGACCAACCGACCCTCCGTCGTCTACCGCAGGCACGGGTGGAGTTACGGCGTCTTTGAGATTGACACCCCCGAGCATGTCGGCGGGGAGTGAGCTGTAGCGATTGTCGGCCCGCCGGTCCCGGACGGATGGATAGGAAGTCCTGGTCGGCGGGTTTTCCATGTCCTCTGCAAGGGGTCTCCGACGGCCATGGAAACGAAGTGGGGACAGGGGCTCTGAGGGTGGTTTGTGGGTACCCTGCCGATGCCGTGCCGAGGCTGACGCAGGTCGCATGGTGAAAATCTGTGCGTTCGCGTAATATGGTGGAAGTCTGGGCCTCCGTCGGCTCATGATGGTGTGACGGGGGATTGAAAGAACGTATAGGGAGCGCAACGTGGTAGCAGTCTTGGACAAGGTCCTTCGTATGGGTGAAGGACGGCAGATCCGTAAACTTCAGGGAGTCGCCGACGCGACAAACGCCCTGGAGGACAAGATCTCCGCCATGGATGACGAAGAACTGAAGGGCCAGACGGCGAAGTTCAGGGAGCGCCTGGACAATGGTGAGTCCCTTGATTCGTTGATGCCCGAGGCCTTCGCGACCGTACGCGAAGTTTCCAAGAGGACCCTCGGACAGCGTCACTTCGATGTCCAGCTCATGGGTGGGGCCGCCCTGCACTGGGGAAATATCGCCGAGATGAAGACAGGCGAAGGAAAGACCCTGGTTGCCACCCTTCCCAGCTATCTGAATGCCCTGGAGGGCAAGGGTGTCCACGTGGTCACGGTCAATGACTACCTGGCCTCCTATCAGAGCGAGCTCATGGGTCGCATCTTCCGCTTCCTGGGAATGAGTGTCGGCTGCATCATCACCGACCAGAAGCCCGCGGAGCGTCGCAAGCAGTATGAGGCCGACATCACCTATGGAACCAACAACGAGTTCGGTTTCGATTATCTGCGCGACAACATGGCCTGGGACAAGGCCGACCTGGTCCAGCGTGGGCACCACTTCGCCATCGTGGACGAGGTTGACTCCATCCTGATTGACGAGGCCCGTACCCCGCTGATCATCTCCGGCCCTGCCGATGGTGATGTGACTCGTTGGTACCGGCAGTTCGCCAAACTGGCCCCAAGACTGAACCGGGATGAGGATTACGAGGTCGACGAGAAGAAGAAGGTCGTCGGCATCCTGGATCCGGGTATCAGCAAGGTTGAGGACTATCTGGGCATCGACAACCTCTATGAGCCCGGCAACACGGCTCTGATTGGTTACCTGAACAACGCCATCAAGGCCAAGGAGCTCTTCCTGCGCGACCGCGACTATGTGGTCCAGCGCGGCGAGGTCCTGATTGTCGATGAGCACACAGGCCGTCTGCTCAATGGGCGTCGATACAACGAGGGTCTTCATCAGGCCATCGAAGCCAAGGAAGGCGTCGAGGTTAAGGCCGAGAACCAGACCTTCGCCACCATCACCCTGCAGAACTACTTCCGCATGTACGACAAGTTGGCGGGCATGACTGGTACGGCCGAGACCGAGGCAGCCGAGTTCATGAACACCTATAAGCTGGGTGTGCTCCCGATTCCCACCAACAAGCCGATGATCCGCAAGGACCGGGACGACCTGATCTACCGTTCCAAGAAGGAGAAGCTGGCCGCCATCGTCAAGGATGTGGCCAAGCGTCATGCCAAGGGGCAGCCGGTCCTCTTGGGCACCGCCTCCGTGGAGTCTTCCGAGGTGGTCTCCTCCCTGCTCGACGTGGCCGGAATCGACCACCAGGTGCTCAACGCCAAGCAGCACGCACGTGAGGCCTCGGTTGTTGCAGTGGCCGGACGCAAGGGCGCCGTGACCGTGGCTACGAACATGGCCGGTCGTGGTACCGATATCATGCTGGGCGGCAATGTGGAGTTCCTGGCCGACCAGCAGCTCAAGGAGCAGGGATACTCACCGGATGATACCCCGGAGGAGTATGAGAAGCTCTGGCCCCAGACCCTCGATAAGGTCAAGGAACAGGTGAAGGACGAGCACGAGGAGGTCGTCGATCTCGGCGGACTCTATGTACTCGGCACCGAGCGCCATGAGTCCCGGAGAATCGATAACCAGCTGCGTGGTCGTTCCGGCCGTCAGGGAGACCCGGGTGAGTCCCGCTTCTACCTGAGCCTGGAGGACGACCTCATGCGGCTCTTCAACACCCAGCTGGTGGCCAGGGTCATGTCCTCCGGATTGCCCGAGGGTGAGCCCATCGAGTCCAAGAGCGTTTCCAAGGGTGTGCGTAACGCCCAGAAGTCGGTCGAGTCCCGCAACTACGAGATTCGCAAGAACGTGTTGAAGTATGACGATGTCATGAACAAGCAGCGCAAGGTCATCTATGCCGAGCGTCAGGCGGTTCTCCAGGGCGAGGACATCCATGATGATGTCATGCGCTTCATCAAGGAGACCATCGAGTCCTACATTCGGGGTGCTCAGAAGGGGTCCGACAAGCCCAAGGACTGGGATGCCGATGGGCTCTGGAAGGCTCTTGGCTCGGTCTATCCGATTACCCTGGACCAGGACGAGACCATGAAGTCCCTGGAAGGCAGCAAGGGCGATAAGGCCGTCAAGGCCCTCTTGACGGAGGTCCTTGATGATGCCGAAGGCATCTACCGTGAACGCGAGGAGGAGCTGGGCGAAAAAGGCACCCGCCAGCTGGAGCGCCAGGTTGTCCTCTCCGTGCTCGACAGCAAGTGGCGTGAGCATCTCTACGAGATGGACTACCTCAAGGACGGTATCGGCCTGCGTGGTATGGGTCAGCGCGATCCTCTGGTCGAGTACCAGCGCGAGGGCTATCAGATGTACAACTCCATGATTGATGCCATCAAGGAGGAGAGTGTTCAGCTCCTCTTCAATGTGGACCTGGCCCAGATTGCCGCCAGCCAGGAGGCTGAGGAGTTGGCCCGGAAGCAGGAATCCGAACAGGAAGGCGAAGACCTGACTGATCAGGATGCCGAGGAGGACGCTTCCGAGGAGGTCAGCTATACGGCCCCCCAGGATCCCGATACCGCGGATGAGGATGCGGAAATCGACGAGGTGGACGGTCAGAAGTCCGGCAATGAGGATCTGTCCGACCAGGACGAACGAGGGTCTGCCGTGGTTGGTCCGGAGCCTCTGAGCCATGCCGATGGCAAGGTCCCTGTCAACAAGCGTCCCAAGGCCGAGGAGGAGCACTCTCCCTGGTCGGACGGCAGGACCTTCCCCGGTACCTCCAAGAACGCCCCCTGCCCGTGTGGTTCGGGTCGTAAATACAAGATGTGCCACGGACAGAACGAAATGTGACGTGCCCTAGGTACTGTTACTGAATTCAGGACCTGTGGTCGAATCGGGAATCCTCCGTGGGCTCCTGGTTTGATTGGCGGCCATCGCCCATAAGGGCGGTGGCCGTTTTCCATATGCCGGTCGTGGGGTGACCATCATTCGGGACGGTCCTGCACGGGAGTGAGGGCGGGGGAGTAAACCTGGAGCAAACAGGGATGCTTCACGCCCCAGATCAAAGGAAAGAGTCATCATGCGGCCACTTACCTGGAAATCCATCCTGAACTCGCTGGTGTCCGGACGACACCTGAGCGCGGATGAGACCGAGTGGTACATGAACGACCTGATGGATGGGAACGCCGACCCGGTTCAGGTGGGCGCGGTCCTGTCCATGCAGTCGGCTTTGGGGCTGACCAGCCAGGAGGTTGAAGGGGCGGCCAAAGCCATGGTGGGGCATGCGGTGCCTCTGAAGGTCAGTGGTGACGTGACTGACATTGTCGGTACGGGCGGCGATGGGGCGGCAACGGTCAACCTGTCGACCATGGGTGCCATCGTCGCCGCCGCGGCAGGGGTCAGGATCGTCAAGCACGGGAACAGGGCCGCTTCCAGCAAGAGTGGTACAGCCGACTGCCTGGAGCAGCTTGGTCTCCCGTTGGACCTGAAGCCACGTGATGTGGCCGATATGGCTGATCGGTTCGGCATCACCTTCGCCTTTGCCAAGACCTTCCATCCCGCCATGCGCTTTGTGGGCCCAGTCCGCTCGGCTCTGGGCATTCCGACCGTTTTCAACCTGCTTGGCCCCCTGACCAATCCGGCCCAGCCAAGCCATGTGGCCATCGGCTGCGCCCAACGCCAACTCAGCCCCATGATGGCCCAGGTCTATGCATCTCGGGGGCAGGAGGGGATGGTCTACACATCGGCGGAAGGTCTTGATGAGATGGCCCCGACCGGTCCGGTCTCCATCTGGGAGATTCGCCGGGGACAGGTGGAGGAGAGGACCTTCGATCCGACTCGTGAATTGGGAATCGACCCCGTTGATATCAATGACCTGCGCGGCGGTGATCCCGCCTTCAACGCCGGCGTTGTCAGGGACTTCCTTGCAGGAAAGCCGGTTCCCTCACGTTCCACGGCCCTGCTCAATGCGGCATCCGCCATCGTGGCGGACGGATCATTAATCAACATGGGGCCCGGGGCCGATCTGACCTCCCGCTTTGCCCAGGCCTATCACCTGGCAGAGGAGGCTGTGGACCAGGGCAGGGCCGCCAGCCTGCTTGCGTCCTGGGTGGAAGGGGCCCGGGCGGCAAGGTCCCGCTACGAGCAGGATTGATGTGCGTGAAGGGTCTTTGACATCAACGCCGGTACAGACGTTCGTCGTCATCGAAGAGACCACTTGAGGACTGACGGAAGTTCTTCCTGTCGATGATGAGTCCAGAGATTCCGATCAACAGAAGTAGGCCAGCCAGGATGCCTGTCAGTCGGGACCATCCGGGAATGAGTAAGGTCAGGAAAAAGCAGACCAGGCCCAAAACGGTCATGATGATGTAAACGATTCTGCTTCTGCCGAGGTCGCTCAGATCGGGATCGGGCGGGGTGAAGGTCGACGACCCGTCCATGACCTCATCGGTGTCGAGCCAGCTCCTACCTTGGAAATCGCGTGGACCGGCGCCGCCGACAAAAGAGCCCTGCCTGAGATCCTCTGCCTTCAGAGCCGCCTTCTTCTCGGACTTCCGAGCCTTTTTCTCGAACTTCCTTGCCGTCCTGGATGACTCCAGTGAATTCAACTCGTCTGCATGCGAGTTCAGGAAGTGCTCCCACTCCCCGTTCTCCTGTGCGGACCCGGTTCCCTCATCGCTGTTATACTGTTCCCCGGCGTTGTTATTCTTGTGCTCGGTCATGTAACCATCGTAACCTCGGCGGAACGCATCCGCTACCAAGGAGGCCTTGTGCTGTATTGGTTCTTCGTCAAACTGCTTGGTCCGTTGGCCCGTACCTGGTTCGGACCGACCGTCGAAGGTGCGGGGAACATTCCCAAGGATGGGGCCGTGATCATCGCCTCCAACCACCTGGCCGTAATCGACGATGCCCTCCTGCCCATCACCTGCCCGAGGATGATTCACTTCATGGGCAAGGCCGAGTATTTCAACGGCAAAGGATTCAAGGGCAGATTCAAGAAGTGGTGGTTCAGCTCGGTCGGGGTGTTCCCCGTTGACAGGTCGGGTGGTTCCAAATCGCTGGGAGCCATGGAAACCGCGCGTTCCATCCTTGAGCACGGGCATATCTTTGGTATTCACCCGGAGGGTACGCGCAGCCCTGACGGTCGGCTGTACAGGGGTCACACCGGGGTGGCGCGTCTCGCTTTCGAGACCGGGACGACCGTGGTTCCCGCAGCCATCATAGGTACCAGGGAACTTCAGGAGCCTGGTCGTGTGCTTCCTCACCGGGGCAGGACAAAGGTCATCTTCGGCAAGCCCATTCCCGTGCCCTACACTCCCGTCAACAGTCTCACCCATGAAGAGGTCCGTAACCTGACCGATCGGATCATGCAGGAGATTCAGGAGATGAGCGGGCAGCGGTATGTGGATGTATATGCCCAGGTCATCAAGGCGCATCAGGCGAAGAAGGAGCTCGACTGACGTTCCGGTCTGCCGAAGGATGCCTGCGGGCAGGTCATCAGACCACGGTCAGGGTCACCACTGCCGGTGAGCCATCATCATTGACCACCTTGACCTGACTGCCTGGTTCGGGGTCCTGGATTCGCACGGTATGGGTCAGGTTGCCCAAGGGTGCGGAGATGTTGACCTTGAGCCCGTAGCCTTCCAGGATCCTGGTGGCCTCGTCCTGGCTTTTTCCTTTGACATCAGGCATGGAGATGGCCTGCGGTCCCTTGGATACCACCACGTCGACCGTGTCCCCCCAGTGGAGTTGTTCCTGGGCCTGATGGGAGGCGGATACCACCCGGTTGCGGGGCACCTTGTCCGACCAGTCCTCACGGTAGTTGACGGTGAGTCGAAGGGCCTCCAGGGCAGCCTTGGCTTCTTCTCTTGACTTGCCGACGACGTCGGGCATGGCCACCGGCATCTTCCCCTTGGACAGAACCAGGGTGACCTGGGTGTCGTGGCGGGTCCTGGTTCCCGGGGCGGGGTCCACTGAAATCGCCGCTCCCTCGGGTATGTCCATCGAGTACTGATCCTTGGACTGGTCATGGTCTATCCGACTGAACCCAGCTGTTTTCAGGGCCTGCAATGGGTCCTTGCCTTCGGCGGTGTCTGCTGTGAGGAGGTTTTCCGGCACCGTGGCCTCACGGACGCCCTTGGAGACGGTCAGTTTGACTCGACCCATCCTCTTGCTGATGCGGGATCCCACCGTGTCAGGATCCGCTGCCATGATGGCGCCTTTGGCCACAGAATCGCTGAAGTCATAAGCAGATTCCATCTCAATGCCGGCGACCTTGAGAGTGCGGGAGTACTTGGCGAAATCTGCACCAATGACCTTGCAGGCCTGGTTTTCAGCGCAGGAAATATCATCAGGCTTGGGGAGGGTGTGATAGCTGCCGGGCCCCATGAAGTACCACCAGGAACCGCCTCCGCCCCCTGCCAGGGCAAGGACGAGGATGACGATGAGTGCGATGATCAGTGCCCGCTTCCCCTTTTTCCTGCTGCCCGACCCTGAGGGGAGCTGCTCCTCGCCTTGGGCCTCTGCCGGCAGTTCTGCATCGCTCTGGAGGCCTGGTGCCAGGGGATCAGAGCCGATTCGGGTGGTCTCCGACGGGTTCGTGGCTGGGGACGACATGACCTGGGTCTGTTCGGGGTTGACATCGTTCAGGATGTACCTGCGGGTCTCCGCTGAAGTCGCCCTGTCGGTTCCATCCCGTCCGGGCGTTTGCGGGGGCGCCGGCACTGGCGGGGCGGGGGAGTCCGGCTGGTCCATATCGGTGGTGGCGTCATGTTTATCGGACTGAGGTAGGGAAGACCCGTCGGCAGTCGCGTCCGATGTCTGCTGGACCCCGTTGGTGCTGTTTGTCGCCTCTGGAGCATGGGGGGCGGGCATGATGAACTGAAGCGCCTGCATGCTCAGCCCATGTTGGACCAGATTCAATTCCTGCAGGGCCTGGGTGGCATCCTTGGGCCTTCCCGCGATGGAGCGACTTGTCAGACGGGTGACCATGTCGGAAACGTCCGGGTCAATGCCTGGGCAGACCTTTGACAAGGCGGGGACATCCTCGTGGACGTGCTTGAAGACGATGGTGACGGGGTTCTGGCTGGCGAATGGGACCGTGCCGGTCAGCATCTCATAGGCCATGATTCCGACTGCATAGAGATCGCCCTGGGGGGTGGCCTGGTTGTTCTCGATGGTTTCGGGGGCCAGATATGCGGCTGTTCCCAGGAGCATGCCGGTTGAGGAAAGGGTGGCCTGTGAGGCGGCCCGTGCCAGGCCGAAGTCCGTGATTTCCACGTGGCCCCGGTCGTTGAGGAGGATGTTCTCCGGCTTTATGTCGCGATGGACCACTCCGGCCTGATGCGCCGAGGAGAGGCCATCGAGGATCTCACCCAGGATACGCATGGTCTCCCGCAGGTTGAAGGTCACCTGACGGCCCATCTCCTGGCGCAGGCTGATGCCGTGCACATACTCCATGACCAGGTAGTCCAGTCCCTCGAAAAGCCCGGTGTCGTAGACCTGGACGATATGGGGGTTGGCGATTGCCGCGGCCGACTGGGCCTCGCGGCGGAACCGTTCCTCGAACTGGGCGCGGTGTGGGCCCTGGGCCAACTGCGTATGCATGACCTTGACGGCCACATGGCGGTTCAGCCGTTCATCCAGGGCCTCGTAGACCGTGGCCATTCCACCCTCCGCCACCTTGCGCAGGATGCGGTAGCGGCCGTCGATGATTCGGTCCCTGGTCGTATCTTCCGCTTCGCTCATGCTGGTATCGTATGGCCTTCTGGTCGCTGGGGAGGCTGGTTCGGCCTCCTTATCCGTCAATTCCATGCCTATGATACCCGGGAGTCGCGGCATCGGGCATGAAACGGCGGCAGGCCCGCTCGATGATGGAGCCCTGCCTGTCATCCAGTGACAACTCTTGGCACAGGTTGGCTATTTCCTCATAGACCGAACTGGTCAGACGATCCATACGGTTCCGGCTTTTCTCCACAGCCCCGCTGGTCTCCATCAGGCGTCGGACCCATGCCACCTGATCCGGTGTGCGTTGGGGTGCCCTGTAGGCCGCCCTGAGCCTTTCGGCCTCATCCTGAGAGGCCATTGAGAGGGTATCGGCAAGGAGCACGGTCCGCTTCCCCTCCAGAATGTCCCCTCCCTGGGGTTTGCCGGTTTGACCGCTGCGGCCCTCCACATCGAGGAGGTCGTCTCGCAACTGGAAGAGGAGGCCGAGATGGAGGCCGAGATCATAGGCCAGGGCACGGGTGCGGTCCGGGTCGATGCCGCCTGCCATCAGTCCCAGGGCAAGGGGTGTCATGGTCGTATAGGAGGCTGTTTTCCATCCCATGGTCCTGAATGCCTCACGACGCAGCTGTTCGGGATCATCCAAGGGCATGATTTCCATGCCCATATCGAGGACCTGCCCGGTTTCCACAGCGGTCTGCATGCCGAGGAAGGTCCGGAGGATGCTCTCGCCCGATGGGAGGGAGGCGGACGCCCTGGAGACCAGATCGGAGCTGGAGGTGGACAGCAGGTCTCCCAGAAGGATGCCCAGCCCACGCCCCCTGGCTGCTGTCGCTTCTGAACTTCGACCGGCACCGAGGTGGTCCTGACGCATGGGATTTCCGAGGTCTGTTCGTTCAGGGTTCTCCTCGGGGCCTGTCAGGTTCGACAGGACCATATGGGAGGACGGTTTGCCGCGGCGAAGGGGGGAGTTGTCGATGATGTCGTCATGGACCAGGGCACTGGTCTGGTAGACCTCCAGCGCGCAGGCCAGATCGATGACTGCCTGGTCGGTGTTCTCTTCGCCTGCTCCGATCGCCCGATAGGTGTCCCAGAGCAGGAGTGCCCTCAGTCGTTTGCCGCCCCGGCCCGCCCGGCCGGCCTCGTCCCACACGGCATTCAAGGCCTGTATCGGGGTCGGGATGCCGTCTGCGCCCGTTTCCGGCTCGCCGAGGTGGTCCTGCCGACAGGCCTCGACCAGTTCGCTCATCCGCTGTTCGATGGTCTCAGGTGTGAGGGTTTCCATGGATATGAGCCTATCCGCAGACGTCCCCATGGGTCAGGCTCTTCTCAGGGCAGATGGGGTGTGCCCACATTCGACCACACCGTCTGTGAGGCATGTGCCTCATGGGACATCGATGACAGGCTTGTGTCACGAAGCCAAGTGGTTCGGGTGGTTCCGGTCGTTCTCCCGTGTGCCACCAGCAGATCAACAGGTCGGGAGGTACCGGGAATGACAGGGTTCAATCAAGACGGGGCGCGGTTCGAGGTCATGGGGGCTGATGGGACTCTGACGGCCTCCCAGGAGAAGTCGATCCTGGAGAAGTACCGGGCGGACAGGCGGGAGTCGGGGGTTGCGGAAGCCGATAAGGCATGGTTGCAGTCCCCGCTCAGTGCCTGGTCTCAGGCCTTGGAACAAGCCGGAGAGTCAGAATGTGGCGGCCCGGGGAAACAGGCGGAAGCCCCGACTTCGGATCGGTGCATGTCCCTGGCTCAGATGGCGGTCCTGGCGGTCCTGATTGGTGAAACCCTGCCCATCCGTGACGGGTTGATTGTTTCCTTGATATACGGAAAGGGCAATCTGGACTGTCCCAGACTCCTGGACTTGTGTGTACATCCCCACGAGGCCGACAACGTCACCCTGCTCTGCGATATCCTCGACTCGGCATTCAAGGATGGCGATTCACATCCGGACCTTCCCCGGTGCAGGGCGGGACTGGCCCTGCTGGACCGCATGGCGGGGATCATGCGCCGGGGGCATAAGGCCCAATCCCATGCGGTGGCCGCCTATACCCTCTGGTGGATGGGTGGTGATGGGGCTGCTGCCAAGGCGGAGGAGGCCCTTGCCGATGATGCCCAGTGCAGTCTGGCGGCCATCGTGCTCAACCTGACGGTTCACTCGATTCTGCCGGCTTGGAAGGAATTCGGCTGAATCGGGAATAATCGTCCCCCTGAGATGGTTCACTTAATGAGTAAAGATTTGACCTTGCCATAACTGTGCCCAAAGGGCGGTTCGCAAGGTGGGTATACCGCAGGAGGATAATTTGGCCACTAAGGACACCAAGTCAGTCAAGACAGCCGAGGTGGACGCCGAGGAGGCCAAGACCCCCTCGACTTCCGGTAAGGACCGGAGCCAAAAGGGTGACAAGGCCAAGACTGGTACCCGGGCCAAGGGCAAGACGGCAACGCCGACCAAGAAGTCCGCCGCGAAGAAGACCGCCGCCGCCAAGGCCTCTTCCAACAAGAGCGGAGCCACTGCTGAGAAGGAGTCGGTAGAGGGTTCCTCAACGGGGAAGTCCAAGTCGACCGGAGCCAGGAAGTCCTCTGCCAAAAAATCAGCAGCCAAGACCGGGACCACCAAGAAAACAAGCGGTAAGAGTACCTCGACCAAGGCCGGTAAGACGACGGATAAGCCCGTTGACGACGCAATCCTGGAGGACCAGACCGGCGAGGACGAATTCGATGTCACGGACATCGATGAGAACGGCACCCCCGAATCCGACGAACTGGATAAGGACCAGGACCAGTTGGAAGACGAGCCCGGCAGTGACGACGAGGAAGAGCACGAGGCCCGCGAAGTAAGCGAGGAGGCCGAGGAGGACCGAAAGGCCGCCCACGAGTTGGCCGCCAAGGTCAAAGGAGCCTTCGTTGTAGACGATTCCGAGGATGACGAGAGCGTCACCCCCTCCGGCAATCCCAAACGTCGCGTGGTCACTGCAGGTGCCACTGCGGATCCGGTGAAGGACTACCTGAAGCAGATTGGCCGGGTCAGCCTGCTGAACGCTGAGCAGGAGGTGGACCTCTCCGAACGCATCGAGGCCGGTCTCTATGCCCAGCACCTGCTGGATACCGATGATGAGGGAATGGACTTCAAGCGTCGGCGTGAGCTCAAGTGGGCCGCCAACGACGGGAAGAAGGCCAAGGATCACCTCCTGGAGGCCAACCTCCGTCTGGTTGTCTCCCTGGCCAAGCGCTACACCGGCCGTGGCATGCTCTTCCTGGACCTGATTCAGGAAGGCAACCTGGGTCTGATTCGAGCCGTGGAGAAGTTCGATTACACCAAGGGCTACAAGTTCTCGACCTACGCCACCTGGTGGATTCGTCAGGCCATCACCAGGGCCATGGCTGACCAGGCCCGCACCATTCGTGTGCCTGTTCACATGGTCGAGGTCATCAACAAGCTCTCCCGCGTTCAGCGTCAGATGCTCCAGGACCTGGGACGCGAACCCACCCCTGACGAGCTGGCCAGGGAACTGGACATGCCTGTCGAGAAGGTACAGGAGGTCCAGAAGTATGGTCGCGAACCCATCTCCCTCCACACCCCGCTGGGCGAAGATGGTGATTCCGAGTTCGGGGACCTGATTGAGGATACGGACGCCATCGCTCCCTCGGATGCCGTGGCCTTCTCCCTTCTCCAGGAGCAGTTCAAGCAGGTTCTGGAGACCCTGAGCCCCAGAGAGGCCGGCGTCATAAAGATGCGGTACGGCCTGGAGGACGGGCAGCCCAAGACCCTGGACGACATCGGCAGGGTTTACGGGGTTACACGTGAGCGCATCCGTCAGATCGAGTCCAAGACCATGTCCAAACTGCGTCACCCCTCACGGTCGCAGACCCTGCGCGACTTCCTGGACCAGTGAGTCCAAGCGGGGGAGCCCGGCACTGTCGGGGGTCCCTTGCTAGAAAAGGTTGACGGTAGGTGAGGGCAGTCTACTCGGGTCGGCTCGGAGGAATCCGGTCCGGTCTGCGGGAGCCGCCCACGGTTTCGAAGGTGGACAGCGAGGAAAATGGCTGGCAGCAAGGCTGAGACGGGCAGTGGATACGGTGCCAATAGTCTGACGGTTCTGGAAGGTCTGGACGCGGTGCGCAAGCGTCCAGGTATGTATATCGGAACCACCGACAGCCAGGGGCTCATGCATTGCCTCTGGGAGATCATCGACAACTCCGTCGATGAGGCTCTGGCCGGGGCCTGCACAGAGATCACGGTCACTCTCCATCAGGATGGCTCCATCGAGGTGGCGGACAACGGCCGAGGCATTCCTGTCGACATTGAGCCCAAGACGGGCCTGAGCGGTGTCGAGGTGGTCCTTACCAAGCTCCATGCGGGTGCCAAGTTCGGCAACGCCTCATACAATGCTGCAGGTGGTCTGCACGGTGTCGGTTCGTCCGTGGTCAACGCGCTGAGTTCCCGCCTGGATGTTGAGGTCGACAGGGACGGCAAGACCCATCGGATGCAGTTCCACCAGGGTCATCCCGGTGTCTACCAGGATGCCGACCCTGAGCATCCCTCACCGGATTCCCCCTTCAAGCGGACCAGAAAGAACAAGCCCACCCCCCTGGAGGTTGTGGGAAGCGTTTCCAAGCGCAAGACCGGTACCAGGGTCAGGTACTGGGCCGATCCCGAGATTTTCAATACCACGGCCCGCTTCTCTTATGAGCAGTTGATAGACAGGGCCAGACAGACCAGCTTCCTGGTTCCCGGTCTGAAGATAACCGTCATAGATGAGCAGGTGCCGGAAACAGGCGATCCGGACCGGGACCTCATGCAGGAGGTTGACAAGGGTTCCTCCGAGTTCGTGTCCTCCGAGTCGGGTCCATCCGCTGACGAGACCACGGATTCGACAGCTGGGTTCCTATCCGATTCGGCGGCTTCGCTGAATCTGGAATCAGAACTCTCAGATGCCGCTCTACCTGGTGATGACGAAGAGGATGAGGCCGCTGTAGAGGTTTCCAAGACTGCCGAGGCAGGGGAGACCGAGCAGGCCGGGGCGGAGATTGGCCCCACCGAGCAGGCTGACCAGGCCATGCTGGAGCCGGTGGAATCGGCCGGTCACCGGCGCGTGGAGGAGTTCCTCCATACGGGCGGGGTCAAGGACTTCGTTGACTTCCTTTCCAAGGGGGAGCCCGTCAGTGATGTCTGGCACATCTCCGGCGAGTCCACCTACCAGGAAGAGACCCAGAAGGTAGGTCCTGACGGGGAGCTCCATGCCGAGCAGGTGGAACGAACCTGCGGGGTGGATATAGCCCTGCGCTGGGTCAATGACTACGACTCGGTCATTCGCAGTTTCGTCAATGTGGTGGCCACGCCCGGCGGCGGCATGCACGTGGATGGGTTTCTGAACGCCATGACCCGCCAGGTTCGCAAGGCCGTAGAGGCCAACGCCCGTAAGCTCAAGGTGAACCTGAAGGACTCCCACAGCAAGATCGAACGTGACGATGTCCTGGCCGGGTTGGTGGCCGTGGTCACGGTTCGCATCGCCGAACCCCAGTTCCAGGGTCAGACCAAGGACGTCCTGGGAACGGCGCAGGTCAAGCCACTGGTGACCCGAATGACGGATGATCAGTTCGGTGAGATGATTACCGGCTCAAGGCGGGGATTCAAGGAGCAGTCGGGCCGGGTCCTCGAAAAGATCGTGGGCGAGATGCATGCCCGCATTCAGGCAAGAAAGACCAAGGAGGTCACCCGGCGCAAGAACGCCTTGGAGTCCGCCTCGATGCCATCGAAGCTCTCGGATTCCATGCCGGGCAATGACGATATCGCCGAGCTCTTCATCGTGGAGGGCGATTCCGCCCTGGGTACGGCCAAGGCGGCCAGGAACTCCATGTTCCAGGCCCTTCTGCCCATCAGGGGGAAGATTCTCAACGTCCAGAAGGCTTCGCTCTCCCAGATGCTGACCAACAAGGAGTGTGCCTCCATCATCCAGGTAGTCGGGGCCGGTTCCGGAGCCAGTTTCGATATCAACCAGTCCAGGTACAACAAGGTCATCATGATGACTGATGCGGATGTTGACGGTGCCCATATCCGCATCCTCCTGCTGACCCTTTTCTACCGGTACATGAGGCCGCTGATCGAGTACGGTCATGTATACGCCGCCGTGCCGCCCCTTCACAGAATCGCCCTGGCGGGCAAGCGCAAGGGTGAGTTCATCTACACTTATTCGGACGATGAACTGGAGGGGAAGCTGGCCGATCTGCGTAGGCAGCATATCGATTACAACCCCGATGTGCAGCGCTACAAGGGTCTGGGTGAGATGGATGCCGACCAGCTGGCCGACACCACCATGGACCCCAGGACCAGGATGCTTCGCCGAATCCGTATGGAGGACGCCGAGAGGGCTTCCGGCATATTCCCACTGCTCATGGGTGATGACGTGCCGCCACGCAAGCAGTTCATCGTGGACAATGCCGATGACTTTGATCGGAGCAAGATCGATACCTGATCGGTCCTGATTCCGGCTGTTCGGTTCGGGGGTAAACGTCTATGGGGGCGTTTACCCCCGATTCATCTCAGGTGCTCCTGTTCACAGGCGTCGGGATGCCTCCTGCACCAAGACGGCCGATATGCGCTCGTGCCTTAGGGGACTCGCCCGTTCAGGTCCGGGCGGGAGAGTCGGTGTTACCGGAACAGGACCTTCCCACCCGGAGCCTCACACAATCGGATCTGCTTTCAGGCCACGTAGGCAATGGGTGCGGCCAGTTCCTGACCGGAGGCATCCCTGCGCATATCCACTTCGGGGAGTTCTACGGGGGTGCCAGCGGCCGTGGAGGCTCGAAGCGGCCAGGAACCCACAAATGCCGTCAGGAGGGTGTCCTGCCCCTTCAGGAAGCGTTGGGAACGCACTCCGCCAGTGCCTCGTCCCTTGATGGGGTACATCTCCAGGGGTGTCACTTTGGCGGCACCGTTCTCGGTCCCCGGCAGGGCCTCGGAATCACCGGCCACGGTCAGGACCACGGCACCGGACTGGGAGGTCAGGCCGGTATCCGTCTCCTCGTAGGTCCAGGCCAGTCCACCGACCGGTACCACGGCGAATGTGGTGACCCGGCATCCCTCGTTCAGCCTGATTCCCGCCATGCCTCCGGCGTTCCGTCCCTGTGGGCGGACCTTCTCGGCCGGGAAGGTGAGGAGGCTGGCATCGGAAGCGATGAAGACCAGTCGGTCCTTGTCTGCGCAAGGAGAGGCGAAGACCACCTCGTCGCCATCCTTCAGATCAATGATGGGCCAGGAGTCCATGGTTGTTGGCGCCTCACGGTTCCACCGCTTCACGATGCCGTTCCTGGTTCCGATGGCCAGGGGAGTGGTGTCCTTGAGGTCGACGACCGTTATGGCCTCCTCCCCGGGCGTGGGGTCGGTACTCTGGGTCCCGTTCAGGAGCTCGCTCCCGTGGACACCCCCTGTCAGGCTGAGACTGGCTGTGGCCGGTATCAGGGGGAGGTCTGCCACCTGGGCCGTGACCAGACGGCCGGCGGAGGTGATCAGTCCGTAGGAGGAAAGAGTCGTGGTGGGGAAGATGGAGAGTATCTGATCATCGGCCGCCCGCCCGTCCGCGTTGCTCCTGCCCTTCCAGACATCCAGGGCACCAGCCGTGCTCCGGGCCAGAAGACCGGTCGCGCTCATCATGACGGTACAGGGCTGGTCCTCAAGCTGGAGGTCGGCACCTGCTCCGGCACCACTCTTGCCGGGTTCTCCTGCCGCAGCAAGGGCCCTGGTGGCCTTGGCCAGTCTCTGGGCGCTCTCCTCATCCTCTTGGGCGGTGACCGGGGCCAACTCGCCCGAAGGCTCCTGGTCCAGGATCACGGTCCGCCGGGGGCTGCCCCACTCCTCAACGGCCTTGTCCATCTCATCAATCACCACCCTGTCCAGGGCGGCGCTTGAGGACAGGATGCCTTCCAGTTCATCCAGCTGGCGGCGCAGGTCGTCCCTTTCGCTTTCCAGCTCAATCCGGCTCATCCTGGTCAGGCGGCGCAGACGAAGGTCGAGGATGTACTGGGCCTGGATCTGATCCAGGTCGAATACCGCCATGAGCCGGTTTTTGGCTTCATCGGCGTTTTCTGAGGTGCGGATGACCTGGATGACCTCGTCGATGTCGACCAGAGCCAGGAGCATGCCCTCGACCAGGTGGAGGCGTTCCTTGGCCTTGGTTTTGCGGAATTCGCTGCGCCGTCTGATTACCGTACGTCGATGTTCGATCCAGACCTCAAGAAGCTCCTTGAGTCCCATGGTGTGGGGCCGCCCGCTCACCAGGGCCACGTTGTTGATGGTGAACGAATCCTCAAGCGGTGTGTATTTGAAGAGCTTGCCCAGGACCTTGCCCGGGTCGAACCCTGTCTTGATCTCGATGACGATACGGGTGCCGTTGTGGCGGTCTGTCAGATCGATGGCGCTGGAAATCCCCTCCAGCTTGTGGTTCTTGACCCCCTCGCCGATCCGTTCCAGGACACGTTCAGGGCCGACCATGAAGGGGAGTTCCGTGACGACGATGGCCTTCTTCCGGGCGGTGACGTTTTCAACATGGGTCACCGATCGGGTCACGAAGGCGCCGCGGCCCTTGGCATAGGCCTGGCGAATCCCGTCACGTCCTACTATGACACCCCCGCCGGGAAGGTCGGGACCGGGGACATAACGCATCAGATCATCAAGGCCGGCGTCTGGGTGACCCATCAGGTACTTGGCGGCCGCCACGACCTCGCCCAGGTTGTGGGTGACCATATTGGTGGCCATGCCCACGGCGATGCCGGAGGCCCCGTTGACCAGGAGGTTGGGTATGGCCGAGGGGAGGACAACCGGTTCCTTCAGCTTGTTGTCGTAGTTGGGGCTGAAGTCGACGGTGTCCTGGTCAATGTCGGCGTTCATGCCCAGCGCGGCCGGGGCCAGGCGTGCTTCGGTGTATCGGGAGGCTGCCGGACCATCATCCAGCGATCCGAAGTTGCCATGGCCATCAACCAGGGGCAGACGCATGGCGAAGGGCTGGGCCAGACGGACCATGGCCTCGTAGATGGAGGAGTCGCCATGGGGGTGGAGCTTGCCCATGACCTCGCCCACGGCACGGGCGGACTTCATGTAGGGCCGGTCAGGGGTCAGGTTCATCTGCCCCATTTGATAGATGATCCTGCGCTGCACCGGCTTGAGGCCGTCGCGGGCGTCGGGGAGGGCCCTGGCGTAGATGACGGAGTAGGCATACTCCAGGAAGGACTTGCTCATCTCCTCGTTCAGAGGGGTCTCGACGATGTTTTCCTTGACCTCCCGGGGGTCGTACCCGGCAGCCTTGCTCCTGCGTTGCCTTGCCATGCTGTCTGCTCTCCTGCTTCCTGACGTTCCGCCCCATGATAACCGGATGGTCCGCCAAAACAGGTTCCGACGGATCGAGCGGCGCTCTGAATATCGGCAAAGCGTGGTTGAATGAGGCTCATGGGCCTGGACGTACCGGAGATGAAGGAACTGCTGCACCCCACCATGCCGTTGCAATATGGGGACCAGGACGATATAGGGAAAGTCGGCGGGGCCCGGCATCTCTCTTCTGTTCTGCCTGCGGTGAGCTCGGCCATAGGGCATCCCATTGCGACTCCCGTCCATCCTTCGCCGGAGGGGCTCCAGGCGGCGCTCAATCTGCCGGATGCAGACTCTGCCGTGGTGGTGCTGGTGGATGGACTGGGCTTTTGGAACCTGGCCACCCGGGCTGGGCATGTGCCTTATCTGCGCTCGCTTTTGAATGAACCCCTGAACCAGCCCCCCATGACCACCTGCCTGCCCTCGACCACGGTTGCCGCCATGGGCGTCTTCGGCACGGGTACCTGCCCGGGGCTGACCGGAATGACGGGTTACACCCAGCTCAATCCTGAGAACGGTCTGATCAGTCAGATGATTCAGTTCCGGGATGCCCTCGACCCACTCGACCTGCAACGGCAGCCGACGGTATTCGAGCAGCTGGTGGCCCAGGATGTCAGGGTGACCTCCTGCGGTCTTCCCCGATTCCGTGATTCCGCCTTGACCAGGGCGGCACTACGGGGGAGTGTTTACCAATCGGCAAACCACTCCCGTCAGCGTGTTCTGGATACGGCCAAGGCCGCTCGCGAACCAGGTCTGACCTACCTCTACATTCGTGACGTTGACAAGGTTGGGCATCATCACGGCTGGGACACGCCGGAGTGGATCGCGGCCCTGGAGAGCGCCGATGCCCTTCTGGCCCTCCTGCATCGAAGCCTGCCCAAGGGCACCCTGGTCGTGATTGTGGCAGACCACGGCATGGTCGCGGCCGACCCTGCCCAGCGAATCGATATCGCCTGTGAACCGGTGCTGAACGAGGGGGTGGAGCTGGTCGGCGGGGAGCCCAGAGCCGTCATGCTGTATGCCCGGAAAGACGTGGCCCCGGAAGCCATAGCAGAGCGATGGAGGACCAGACTTGGCGACCTGGCCACGGTCATGACCAGAGAGGAGGCCATTGGTGCCGGACTCTTCGGGGAGGTCGATAATCGGGTCAGGCCGATGATCGGTGACCTCCTGGTTTTGGCCCATGACCGCGTGACCCTGGTGGATTCAAGGATTCAAATCGATGCAGCAACGCGCTTGCCGGGTGTGCATGGATCTTCGACGGTTCTGGAGACCCGGATTCCCTGCCTGATCGATCTGGTCTGACACTCCGGGTCTCCAGCCCGCCCGGATCATTGCCCTGGAGGCTGGAGTTCTTCCCAGCCGGAATCAGTCGCCGAAGAGAATCTCATCCCAGCTGGGTACGGCCGAACGTCCCGAGTGCTTGCGCTGACTCACCCTTGCCTGCTGGCTCGGCTGTGCTTCCGGCTCCCTGGATACCTGGTGCATCTGGTTTTGCCGGGGAAGGACCTGGGTCTCTTCCGTCTGCTGTGGTGTGTCGGCTTCGGCGAATTGAGGTGCGACTGGTTCCTGGGTCGGCATAATCCTTGTGGCCGCATCATCATCCATCGGCTCCTGGAGAGGGACGGACGCTGCGGGTTGGCCTAACGAGTGTTTGGTTTCGTCGTCCAGCCCCTGGGGGGTGTTCTCAAGCCGTGGGGTCTCTCGTGGTTTGGCCTTCTCCTTGGAGGGTTTCCCGTAAAGCCAGGCGGTGAGGGCGGAGTGCCGGTCATCGTTGCCGGCCCCGGACTTACTTTCGTGCGTCTCGGTCGGCAGAGGCCCATTGTCGATCGCTTCAGCGGCAGTCATTGGAGTGCTGGTAACGGGGTTATCGACCGGAATCGGGTTCTCGATCGGAGCGGTGTTTTGAATTGGGAGGGCTTGTTCCGTCCCGAAGGAATCCTGCAGAGGCCCCGTCATCTCAGGCTGAGGCTGAATCGGCTCGGTCTCCGGAACCTGTTCGGGGTCTGCCTGCTGTGTTTGCGTCGGTGAGGACATGTTGCCGAGGAGGTCGGTAAGGCTGGACTGGTCAAGCAGGGTCCGTGCGGCATCGTTGAGGCAGGTGACCGTGTTGTCGCGCATGTTCCAGGACCACTGGGCGTTGATGATCAGCTTGTCGAGCTGGATGACCCCGCTTATCATCCAGGGTTCGTACCCCCGGCGTGTGGCCTCCCAGGTCAGGTCCTTCATGCTTGCGTCTGCCTGCCTGAGCACCTTGGCGATCAGGTCCTGATTGGTGTGTCCGGCGGAACCCTTGGGGGCCTGCATGGTCAGGAACTGTTCTATGGCGTATTTCTTCTCTGTTTCGACAGGGGCCGCGAAACGCCGAACGATGGCTTCGTTCACAGCGAATTGCTGGGCCACGTTCGCGGGGCGGGCACCGGCCCTGACCGCGGCCTGAATAGAGGAGACCGGCAGGGGCGTGGATGCCTGAGGACGGGGTGCGCCTTCCTCCTCTTCCTTGACCTGCTTGGCCTCGAGAATGGCATGATCAAGCGCATCATCGACCGGCACGGCAAAGTGCCGATGGTCGCAGACAAAGACCAGCTCGCCCTTCTCACTTACGTGGTCAAAGCGGGCCATCCTGATCCCATTCTCAGACATTCATGCCCCTATCTCTTCGATTGTCATGGTTTATTCCATTGTGCCCTATGGCTTGTATTTTACGTGCTTTTGAAATCGTGTATCCTATGCGCAGTACATGTCGTATACGCTTCATCGGTGAACAGGGCCGGATGAATAATGAAAGGGTAATGATGGCACAGGATTACGATTCCCCCCGTGACAAGGACGAAGATGAGGAATCCCTGCAGGAACTCGGCAAGACCAGCCAGGACGCCGGGGCGGACCTGGATGATGACGAGAACGCCATTGCTGAGGACTACGAACTTCCTGGAGCGGACCTGAGCAACGAGGATTCATCGGTTACGGTCATTCCCATGCAGGGTGATGAGTTCATCTGCTCGAGCTGCTTCCTGGTCAAGCACCGTAGCCAGTTGGCCTACACCACTCCTGACGGGCAGCCTGTCTGCAAGGAGTGCGCCGCCTGATGGCCTGGGATGAGGCGTACAACGAACCTGAAACCATTGAGGTCCTCATCAAGACTGTAGGTGGTCCTGACGGTGAGGGGACGGAGGAGTCCGTCCCCCTGGTCTACGCCTTGGAGGGTGATGCCGGGGCCGATTTGCGAACCCGCGAGGCTGTGGAGCTGGCACCATTCAGTCGCGCTCTGGTGCCGACCGGCATATCCCTGGCCCTCCCGGCCGGATACGTCGGCCTGGTCCATCCGCGTTCGGGCCTTGCCGTCAAGCAGGGTGTCACCGTTCTCAACGCACCGGGGACCATCGATGCCGGATACCGTGGTGAAATCAAGGTTCCGCTGATCAACCTGGACCCCGAGCATACGGTCCGCTTCCAACCGGGTGACAGGATTGCCCAGCTGGTCATCCAGCGCTATGTGCAGGCCCGGTTCGTGCCGGCGACTCGTCTGCCGGGTTCGGTCCGCTCCACGCAGGGATTCGGCTCCACAGGAGTCTGACCCGGGGACTGTAGACACGGTTGGGGCCGGCACGCCTGAAGCGTGTAGGATTGGTGCATTATCGGACATTGGAGGTTTGATGGTCGCTATGGAAGGCAGCGTCTGCGGCAATGACGTGAGCGGCAAGGGGCCGTCTGAGCTGTCTTCCCGCGCCTTGGGGTGCGAGGTGAGCGACAATCCTCTCAATCCGCTGGCCCCCATCAGATGGATATGCCGGGCCCACCATCCCGACGAAGACCTCTCCATGCTCCAGAAGGCCTATGACCGTGCGGTCAGGCAACATGCCGACCAGAGGCGCAAATCGGGGGAGCCATACATCATCCACCCCCTTGCCGTGGCACAGATCCTGGCCGACCTGGGCATGGGGCCGACCGTGGTATCGGCGGGTCTCCTGCACGACACGGTCGAAGACACCGACTACACCCTTGACGAGTGTAGGGAGGAGTTCGGTGATACGGTGGCCGGTCTGGTCGATGGGGTCACCAAGATATCGAAGATGGACTACGGTGATTCGGCCCAGGCCGAGACCATCCGCAAGATGATCGTGGCCATGAGTCGGGATGTTCGGGTCCTGGTGGTCAAGCTGGCCGACAGGGTCCACAACGCCCGTACCTGGCGGTACGTGAAACCCTCATCGGCCCAGCGTAAGGCCCGTGAGACCCTGGATGTTTACGCCCCTCTGGCAAATCGGCTGGGTATGAACGCCATCAAGACCGAGTTGGAGGAGCTCAGCTTCAAGACCCTCTACCCGAAGATCTACGACGAAATCGTGGTCCTCGTTTCCAGGCGGGCGGGGCAGCGTGAGGTCTATCTGCGGCAGATACTGGACGAAATCCATGAGGATCTGGACTCCCAGGGCATCGAAGCACAGGTGACCGGCCGCCCCAAGGATTACTTCAGCATCTACCAGAAGATGATTGTGCGGGGGCATGACTTCGCGAACATCTATGACCTGGTCGGTGTCAGGATCATCGTCGATTCCATCCGAGACTGCTATGCGGCACTGGGCGCGGTCCATGCCCGTTGGTCGCCGGTTCCTGGCCGGTTCAAGGACTACATAGCCATGCCCAAGACCAACATGTACCAGTCCCTCCACACCACGGTGGTTGGCCCCGGGGGCAAGCCGGTCGAGATCCAGATACGGACCTGGGAGATGCATCGCAGGGCCGAGTTCGGCATCGCCGCCCACTGGAAGTACAAGGCGAACGGGACAGCCGGCAGGCAACTCTCCCAACCCGACCAGTCGGATGTCAAGCGCGAAAAGGAAGAAGTCAGTGAGCTGTCACAGGAGGACAACCTCAAGTGGATTCAGCAACTGGCGGACTGGACCAGCGAGACTCCCGATTCGGATGAGTTCCTGGGATCACTCAAGGACGATCTGGGATCTTCGGAGGTATACGTCTTCACCCCCAAGGGGAAGATAATCTCCCTGCCTGCGGATTCGACCCCTGTCGACTTCGCCTATTCGGTCCATACCGAGGTCGGGCACCGGACCATGGGGGCCAGGGTCAACGGGCGCCTGGTACCTCTCGACACCAAGCTCCAGAACGGCGACACGGTCGAGATTCTGACCAGCAAGTCCGATACCAACGGGCCATCCAGGGATTGGCTCAGTTTCGCCAAGAGTCCCAGGGCACGCAGCAAGATTCGTCAGTGGTTCAGCAAGGAACGTCGATCCGAGACCATTGAAGAGGGCAAGGACGACCTGATCAGGGCCATGCGCAAGCGCAATCTGCCTGTCAACACCCTCCTGACTCCGGAGGCCATGGTCGGGGCGGCAGACGAGCTGAACTTCCCGAACGAGGAAGCCGTCTATGCCGCCATCGGTGACGGGCAGATATCCACGCAAAACGTCATTTCGCGACTGGTCCAGGATGCCGGCAGGTCCAACCTGGAAGAGGAGGTGGAGCAGGAGGCCATCCCCCTGGGCCAGGTGACCAAGACCACTCACACGGAGTCCTCCCAAGGCATTTCCGTCAAGGGCGTAGACGATGTCTGGGTGAAGCTGGCCCGTTGCTGCACCCCGGTACCGGGGGACAGGATTGTCGGATTCATCACCAAGAACCAGGGCGTTTCTGTTCACCGGGCCGACTGTCAGAATCTTCTGGACCTGAAGAGCAAGCAACCCGAACGTATCATCGAGGTGGCCTGGACCAGCAAACAGGGAACCTTCATGGTCCAGATTCAGGTCGAGGCCCTTGATCGGCCGCATCTGCTCTCAGACATCACACAGGTCCTCTCGGACCATGGCGTCAACATCCTGTCCGGCAGCCAGTCAACCGGTCGCGACCGGGTGGCCATCAGTCAGTTTGTATTCGAGATGGGCGACCCGCAGCATCTCAATACCCTCCTGGCAGCCGTCCGCAGGATTGACGGGGTCTTTGACGCATACCGTCTGACGGGCGCCAAGGATTCGGGTACCCCGCATATGCGCAGTTTTTAGAACAGGACATAAGTGAAGGGGGTCCGCACCTTACCGGTGCGGACCCCCTTCTAGGTTTGCCCTGAATCACGGGCGAGGAGAGCCGATTACTTGACTGCGCTCAGCCACTGTTCCTTGGTGGCCTTCTCGGTCTCCAATTGACGCTTCTTATCCGGGTCGGTCTCGGCGGCGATCTGCTGGTTGAGCTCTTCCAGCTGGGCCCTGAGCTGCCCCTCGAAACTGGATACGCGTGCATCGGTTTCGGGGTCGGACTGGTTCCAAGCGGCATCTTCCACGGACTTGATCTCCCTGTCCACCGCATCCATCCGGCCCTCGATGCGTCGGACGTCATCGCGGGGGACATATCCGATCTGGTCCCATTCCTCCTGGATGGAGGCCAGGGCCTGGCGGGCCTGCTTGGCGGCCTTGACATCCTTGACGGGCAGCAGGGCCTCCGCCTTGGTCAGAAGGGCTTCCTTTTTGGCCAGGTTGTCCTTTTCGTCGACGGAGGTCTTGTCGCGGTCGGCCTGCCTGGCGTTGAAGAAGACGTCGGCGGCCTGTCGGAAGCGAGCCCAGAGCTGGTCGTCATCCTGACGGCCTGCACGCCCAGCCTGCTTCCATCGGTCCATGAGCTCATTGAACTCATGGGAGGTGGCGCCCCAATCGGTCGAATCCTTGATCTTATCGGCCTGGGCGATGATCTCTTCCTTGATGCGCTTGGCGTCGGAACGCTGGGCATCACGCTGCTGGGCCCACTTACGGCGTGCCTGATTGAATGTGGTCCGGGCTGAGGAGAAACGCTTCCAGAGGACATCCGCTTCGGCCTTATCGATGCGGATGGCGGTGCGCTGGTGGTTTTGCCACTGCTCGAAGAGGGAGCGGAACTTGTCGGCCGTGGAACGCCAGTTGGTCGATTCATCCAGGGAATTGGCCAGTTCCTCGGCCTTCTGAACGATGACTGTGCGCTCTTCGATGGCCTTGGCCATGGCGGCCTTTCGGGCCTCGGCCAGTTCCTCCTTCTTCGCCTGGCCCTGCTTGGTCAGGTCGTCAAGACGGGACCGGAGGGAGGCGATGTCGCCGACGACCTCAGGCTCCTTGATTTCCTCACCCAGGCTCTTGACCGACTCGTCAATCTCGTGAGGCTTGATCTTGGTGGTCTTGAGCCGGGCTGCGAAGAGGTCAAGCTTCTCCCTGATGTCCAGGAAGCGGCGAGCATAGAGGTTCAGCGCCTCATCCTTGGTGGCGTTCGGGAACTGGCCTACCTGGCGTTCTGTTTCACCCTCTTTGACGAACACATTGCCTTCGTCGTCCACCCGGCCGAAACTCTCGGCCTCTTTGATGTCCTTATCGGAGTATGTGGGTGTGCCGGGAGCGGGGGCCACCTGCGGGGTCTTCTTCGCAAAAGCAGCCGGTGTGGGGGCAGGACCTTCGGGTTTGCCCGGAGCGGGTACGGGCTTTCCGGCGGAGGCGGGTGCGGCTTCCGCAACAGGGGAAACCGGTGCTGCCGGTGCTTCGGGTGTTACCTCAGGCTCGGAGGGTGTCGGAGCTTCGGCTGTGGCAGTGGGCTCGGTGCCGACCTGGGGGGTGACGGCGGTTGCGTTGCCGCCCACCGCATTGTCTGTGCGCTGCTCCCCCTCGGGCATCTGGGTGTTCTCGGGTGTGGTGGCAGTCTCATCGGCCATGGCCAGCTCCTTTAAGCTTGTGTGTTGGAGAGATCGCAGAATACGACGGTGCGTTTTCCTTGATTTCTTCTATTATAGGTTCTTATGGCAAAAGGCGCATCATTATCAGGATTTCCGGAATGGCTGCCCTCCCAGCGGGTGGTTGAGCAGCGGGTCATCGATACTCTCCGCAGGGTTTTTGAGCTCAACGGGTATATAGGCATAGAGACCAGGGCCGTGGAGCAGGGCGCCAGTCTGCTCAAAAAGGGTGAGACCAGCAAGGAGATCTATCTCCTTTCCAGGCTTCAGGATCTGGGCCAGGAAAAGGACGTGCCGGTCGAGAACCGCCTCGGACTCCATTTTGATCTGACCGTGCCCCTGAGTCGGTACGTGGTCGAGAACAGCGGGCAGCTGGTCTTCCCCTTCAAGCGTTGGCAGATTCAGAAGGTCTGGAGGGGGGAGAGGCCCCAGGAAGGCCGGTTCCGCGAGTTTGTCCAGGCGGATGTGGATGTGGTGGGCAATGGTGATCTTCCCGACCACTACGAGGTAGAGGTGCCGCTTGTCATGCTCAGCGCCTTGGAGGAGCTTCGCGCGTTCGGCCTGCCCAAACCCACGGTCCATGCCAACAACCGTAAGCTGTCCGAAGGGTTCTATCGGGGCATTGGGCTGACCGACATCGAGGGTGTGCTTCGCGAGATCGACAAGCTGGACAAGGTCGGGGCGGACGAGGTTGCCGACCTCCTGGTATCCGAGTGCGGTGCCGACCGGGAACAGGCCCGCGCCTGCCTGGATCTGGCCGAGTTGACCGCCCGGAACGGCGACCAGCTGCGCGAGCGGTTCGAGGACCTGGCCGACAGGGTAGGCATCGATAAGGGATCGGACTCCTATGCGTTGGCCATGGAGGGACTGGGAACCCTGGCCATGATCATTGACGAGGCCGATAGGATCAGACCCGGCGCGGTCATCGCGGATCTGAAGATCGCCCGCGGCCTGGACTACTACACCGGGTCCGTATATGAGACCTTCCTTGAGGGGGCCGAGTCCCTTGGTTCCGTTTGCTCCGGCGGTCGCTACGACAACCTTGCCTCCCAGGGCAAGAAGACCTATCCGGGTGTGGGCCTGTCCATCGGGCTCTCCCGACTCCTGTCGTACCTGCTGGCCCATGGGGCCCAGGCCTCGCGCGTCTCCCCGGCATCGGTCATGGTGGCCGTCTGGAACGAGGATGACCGCCCCGCCAGCAACCACATCGCCCAGGACCTCCGGGCCAGGGGAATAGCGGCGGATGTGGCACCGACAGCCGCCAAGATAGGCAAGCAGATCCGGTACGCCGACCATCTGGGTATCCCCTATGTCTGGTTCCCGGCCCAGGAAGACGGGGAAGAGGGCGACCAGGTCAAGAACATCATCACAGGAGATCAGGAACCTGCTGATTTGCTGTCTTGGACGCCGGATAGCGTATATGCCCGGCAGACAGTGGAATTCAAGGCCTGACACAGGGACAGGCGAGCACAATGGAGGAACGAGGAAGCATGGGCCGTTCGGCTTACAGAACCAGCTACGCCACGGAGGTCACCGAGGCCAGGATCGGAGAAGAGGTTACGGTCGCCGGTTGGGTGGATCGTCGTCGAGATCATGGCGGTGTGGCCTTCATCGATCTGAGGGACCGCTCAGGTCTGGTCCAGGTCGTCATCTACGACGAAGAGGTCGCCCGTCCCCTTCGGAGCGAGTTCGTCGTCCAGGTCAGGGGAATGGTGCGGGCCAGGCCCGAGGGCAACGACAACGACCATCTCACCACCGGTCATGTCGAGATCGTGGCCGATGCCATCACGGTGCTTTCCAAGTCCGATGCCCTGCCCTTCCAGGTCTCCACGGCCCTGGAGAACGAGTCCGAGAACAAGCTTCCCGGTGAGGATGTCCGCCTCAGGTACCGCTATCTGGACCTGCGCAGGCCCTCCATGCAGCAGGCGATTCGACTCAGGGCCAAGATGAACAAGGCCGCCCGTGCCGCCTTGGATGATATGGACTTCTGCGAAATCGAGACACCCACCCTGATCAAGTCCACTCCTGAGGGTGCCCGTGACTTCCTGGTGCCGGCCCGCCTGTCTCCCGGTTCCTGGTATGCCCTGCCGCAGTCCCCCCAGCTCCTGAAGCAGTTGCTGATGGTCGGCGGGTTCGAGCGGTACTACCAGATAGCCCGTTGCTACCGTGACGAGGACTTCCGAGCCGATCGCCAGCCTGAGTTCACCCAGCTTGATATCGAGATGAGCTTCGCCTCGCAAGAGGATGTCATGGCCATGGCCGAGCAGGTCATCGCGTCCGTCTGGAAGGCAGCAGGCTTTGAGGTCAAGCTCCCCATCCAGCGCATCTCCTGGCATGATGCCATGGATAAGTATGGCTCCGACAAGCCTGACCTGCGTTTTGGCAACCAGATTGTCGAGTTGACCGATTACTTCAAGGACACCCCCTTCCGGGTGTTCCAGGCCCCTTACGTTGGTGCCGTGGTCTACAAGGGCGCCGCCGACCTGCCCCGCCGTCAATTCGACGCATGGCAGGAGTGGGCCCGACAGCGTGGGGCCAAGGGCCTGGCATACGTCCAGTTCTCCGAAGACGGTGTTCTCAAGGGGCCTGTGGCCAAGAACCTGTCGGACCAGGAGCGTGAAGGGCTCAAGGAGGCCGTCCATGCCGAGAATGGGGATGCCGTCTTCTTTGCCGCCGGTCAGCGTGAGGTGTCCCAGACCCTCCTGGGTGCCGCCAGGGTCGAGATAGCCCGTCGTCAGGGGCTGTTGAAGCCTGATGAGTTCGCCCTTGCCTGGGTTGTCGACTTCCCGCTCTTCAAGCCAACGGATGACCCGGAGGACGACGATGTGGCAGTGGGGCACTCCAAGTGGACCTCCATGCACCATCCCTTCACCATGCCTTCGGCAGACTGGATTGACGGGTTCGACCAGGATCCCGAGCATGCCATGAGTGATTCCTACGACATCGTCTGCAACGGCGAGGAGATAGGCGGCGGTTCCGTCCGTATCCACCGTGATGACATCCAGGACAGGGTCCTGAACGTGCTGGGCATCGACAAGGAAGAGGCCCAGGAGAAGTTCGGATTCCTGCTTGAGGCCTTCAAGTATGGTGCACCGCCCCACGCGGGCATCGCCTTCGGGTGGGATCGGGCTGCGCAGATTCTGTCCGGGGCCGATTCAATCCGCGATGTCATCGCATTCCCCAAGTCCGGTGGCGGACAGGATCCGATGACCGGTGCCCCGGCTCCCATCTCCGATGACCAGCGTGCCGAGACCGGCGTCGATTACGACCCTGATGCAGAGGACGAGACCGACTGACGGTCGATTTCGTGCAGGGGAGGGGCCATCTGTTTCGGCCCCTCCCCATTGCTTTTCAGGGTGCTGGGTTATCCTTCCCGCTGATTCCCATGTTTCATTCGCATCACCTCCTGAAATACACGGTCCTGCTCAATATGCGAGACTGGTTTTCCCGTTTCCCTTTTTGCTATTCAGCGGTTTTCCAAGGATTATCCGATTCGGCACCATCAACGCCTATCTGGAACCGACCTCGTTTCTTGCCTCCTAACAAACCTTGACTACACTGCCGTTTATGAGTGAAACCGAGACAAGAACAGCGCCTACCGCGGAAAGCCATGCCGGTAATGGCGTCTCAGCAGCCATGACAGCCACCAAGCCTTTGGTGGAACTGTCCCACGTTGAAAAGCACTTCGGGTCCCTGCATGTCCTCAAGGACATCAACCTGAAGGTCAACACCGGGGAGGTCCTGGTGGTGGTCGGTCCGTCCGGTTCCGGCAAGTCGACCATGTGCCGGACCATCAACAGGCTGGAGTCCATCGATTCCGGTGTCATCAGGATAGACGGCGAACCCCTGCCGCAGGAAGGTAGGGACCTGGCCAATCTGAGGGCCGAGGTGGGTATGGTCTTCCAGTCCTTCAACCTGTTCGCCAACAAGACCATCCTGGAGAACATGACCCTGGCGCCGATCAAGGTGCGCCATATGGAGAGGAAGGACGCCGAGGACCTGGCTATGGATCTCCTGGCCAGGGTCGGAGTGGAATCCCAGGCATCCAAGATGCCCTCCCAGCTGTCCGGCGGTCAGCAACAGCGGGTGGCCATTGCGCGTGCCCTGGCCATGAAGCCCAAGATCATGCTCTTTGATGAGCCCACCTCGGCCCTTGATCCTGAAATGGTGAACGAGGTGCTTGATGTTATGACCCAGCTGGCCCAGGAGGGGATGACCATGATCTGCGTCACCCACGAAATGGGATTCGCCCGCAGGGCAGCCAATCGAATCGTCTTCATGGCCGATGGTCGCATCCTCGAAGAGGACACCCCCGATGGCTTCTTCGACCACCCCAAGACCAAGCGCGCCCAGGACTTCCTCTCCAAGATACTCACCCACTGAGTCGAGTGAAGGCAAGACTTGAACAGTCATAGAAAGAACATGGAATGAAAGACAACATGCAAGGGATGGTGGTCCATGCCAGGCGGTTCTTACGCAACCTGACAGCGGCCCTGTGCGCCATGGCTTGTCTCTTCTCCCTGGCGGCCTGCGGGTCGGACAAGGGGGCCGGCAAGATTCGCATCGGAATCAAATTCGACCAGCCTGGAATGGGATTCAAGAAGTCCGGAACCTACGTGGGTTTCGACGTTGATGTGGCGACATACATAGCCAACAAGCTGGGGTATTCGGAAGACGACATCGTCTGGAAGGAGGCCCCTTCCAAGCAACGTGAGGCCATGCTTCAGAACGGTGACGTGGACATGATTCTGGCCACATACTCCATCACCGATGAACGAAAGAAGGCGGTCAGTTTTGCCGGGCCGTACATTGTGGCCGGGCAGGACCTCATGGTCAGGACGGATGACCACCAGATCAACGGGCCGGAGGACCTGAACGGCAAGCGCCTCTGCTCGGTGACCGGCTCTACGTCGGCCGTCACCGTCAAGCAGAAGTTCGCCAGCGAGGTCCAGCTCATGGAGCAGCCCGGATACGCCGAGTGCGCCACCGCGCTGTTTTCGGGGATTGTCGATGCCGTTACCACGGACGATATCATCCTGGCGGGCCTGGCCTCAGCCTCCCGCGGGCGGCTCAGACTGGTCGGCAAGCCCTTCACCGAGGAGCGTTACGGGGTGGGCATCAAGAAAGGCGACAAGGAACTGGCAAAGAAGATCAACGCCGCTCTGGTGGATATGGAGGCCAACGGCTCCTGGCAGCGCGCCCTCGACAACAACACCAGGGGCACCCGTTACAAGCCCAATCCCCAGTTCAATCCGCCCAAGCCTCAGGAAGGGGAGTGATCATGGGTTCCGTGCTTCAGCTATTCTCCGAGTACAACATACCGGGCGCCTTCTGGGTCAATATCCAGTTGACGCTTTGGGCTGCCCTCTTCTCGCTCATTCTGGGTGTGCTCCTGGTGGTCATGCGCATCTCGCCGATCTCCTCAATGAGGATCTTCAGCAAGGCCTATGTGGAGTTCTTCCAGAACATGCCCCTGACCATCATCATGGTCTTCATGGTCCTGGGTGCCTTTGCCCAGCTCAAGTTGAGTTTCTCGGACGTCTTTTCCGTGAACTTCTTCTGGCTGGCCGTGGTCGGACTGTCCTTCTACACAGCAGCCTTCGTCTGCGAGTCCCTGCGGTCCGGCATCAACACGGTTCCCCTGGGTCAGGCGGAAGCAGCCAGAGCCCTTGGTCTGAGCTTCGTGCAGTCGGCCTCTGAGATCATCCTGCCCCAGGCCTTCCGAGGATCGGTTGCGCCTCTGGGGAACACCTTCATCGCCCTCCTGAAGAACTCCACGGTGGCTGCAGCCGCGTCGGTGGCTTCGGAGAGCTCCTCCCTGATGAGCGAGATGATTGAGTACCATGCCAATTCCATCGTGGCGATCTTCCTGATATTCGCCATGGGATACGTTGTTCTGATTCTGCCCATCGGGGCCCTGACCACCTTCCTGTCCAACAAGCTAGCCGTGAGGAGGTGAACGGGATGGCACAGACAAACGAGAGTTCACTCCTCTTTGACCAGCCCGGTCCCAAGGGGCGTCGCGTCATTCGTATCGCCAATTTCGTCGCGGCGTTGGTTTTCGCGCTGATCATTGTCCTGATTCTGATGCGTCTGCACAATCCCCCGGGCGGGGAGAACCAGCTCAGTTGGGATCTATGGAAGCCGGCACTTGATTATGAGGCCTGGACGGACTTCTACCTGCCGGGCCTATGGCTGACACTCAAGGCCGCGGTCCTGGCAGTGATAGGCTCAGTCCTCTTCGGTTTCATCTTCGGCATAGGACGCCTCCTTCCCAGCGTCATCGTTCGAACGGTTTCCGGTTTCATCGTCGAGTTCTGCAGGGCCGTCCCCGTTCTGATGCTGATGATTTTCTTCTGGCGGTGGTTCGCCTTCTCCGGCATCGGCGAAGCCTCCTACTGGGCCGTTGTTCTGGGATTGATCCTCTACAACGGTTCTGTTGTGGCCGAGTTGATACGTTCCGGGGTGGGCAACCTGCCCAACGGACAGCGTGAAGCCTCCCTGGCCCTCGGTCTGACCAGGACCCAGTCCCTGATGCAGATAGAGGTGCCCCAGTCGGTCTACGCCATGCTCCCTGCGGCCGTGACCCAGCTGGTCGTGGTTCTTAAGGATACGGCCCTCGGTTCAATCATCATGTATACGGATCTGCTCCAGGAGTCTCGGCGGTTGGGGTCCATGTACTTCAACATTCTCCAGACCCTGGTGGTTGCGGCCGTGGTCTACTTCTTCGTCTGCTTCCTCCTCTCGCATTTCGCGCGCTGGCTGCCCAGGAAGATGCAGGAACGGACGGCGGCCCCATCTGATTTTGTGGAGCCGGTGGCGCCCCTGGCCATCATGGATCCCTCGAATGTGAACCAGATCGCCGTGGCCAAGGAGGTCGACGAGGACAAGTACGGTGGCGCTCCCAGGCAGTACCATGAGCATCATCGGGGGTCCAACGCCTCCATCAAGCACTGGAAGAAGACCCGGTACATCCAGGGATACGACCGTACCCAGCCGGATACCCTGGTCGAGCCCAGGAGCATGGAGATATCCGATTTCCTCAAGCCACCTATCCCGTATAAGGACAAGAGGAACAAGGGGAAGAAGAAGGGGCGCGGTTCCAATGGCGCCTCCGATTCGTCCAGCAGGAAATCCTGAACCTGATTCCTGTCAGTGAGCCTCCGCCCCTGCCTGATCGATGTTGGCAGGCGGGGGCTTTTCCATGAGTCCGGCACCCTATGTGATTGCCGATGGATAGACTGGGAGTCATGTCTTTGTCAGAACATGTGCAACCCACCTCATCCACACCGGGGGAGACCTCGTCCAAGGAGCAAACCGGGGACCCTCTTCTCCTCGGCGACATGGTGCCGGAGTGGGGAGAGCCGCGCAATCTGACGGATGATGACATCTATGAGCGCTTCTTCCAATGGGTCGAATCCCGAGGCATCACCCCCTGGCCCCATCAGGAGGAGGCCGTCCTCTCTTTGGTGTCTGGGAATCATGTCATTCTTGCCACTCCGACAGGTTCAGGGAAATCGATGGTGGCTCTCGCCATGCACTACATCGCCCTCTGCACCGGGAGGCGGTCATACTACACGGCGCCCATCAAGGCTCTGGTCTCTGAAAAGTTCTTCGATCTGGTCAAGGTTCTGGGTCGTGACCGGGTGGGGATGATTACCGGTGACACCCATATCAATACGGATGCGCCGGTGATATGCTGCACGGCGGAGATTCTTGCCAACCAGGCCCTGCGCGAGGGGCGTCATGCCGATATCGGCTGTGTGGCCATGGATGAATTCCACTACTATGGTGACCCCGACAGGGGTTGGGCGTGGCAGGTGCCGCTCCTGACCCTCCCCGACACCCAGTTCCTGCTTATGTCAGCCACCCTGGGTGATGTCAGCCAAATCGCCGATGACCTGGAACGGAAGACAGGATCGGATGTGGACATCGTTTCGGATGCCCCACGACCTGTACCGCTGTCATACAGATACGTTGATACACCCCTGCCGACAACGGTCGAATCCTTGCTGGAGAATCAGGACACTCCGGTCTACATCGTCCACTTTTCCCAGGATGCTGCCTTGGAGACCGCCCAGGCCCTGTCCAGTTCAGGGGTGTCGGACCGAAGGCAGCGTGATCGGGTCAAGGAGGCCATGGCCGGAACACGGTTCACGACGGCCTTCGGCAAGATACTGCAGCGGCTTCTCCGCACTGGCGTGGGAATCCACCATGCTGGCATGCTTCCCCGCTACCGCCGACTGGTTGAGCAGCTGGCCCAGGAGGGATTGCTCCCCGTCATCTGCGGTACGGACACCTTGGGAGTCGGCATCAATGTACCTATCCATACGGTCCTGCTGACAGGATTGACGAAGTTCGACGGGGCCAGGATGCGCAGGCTCCGGGCCAGGGAATTCCACCAGATAGCCGGGCGCGCGGGTCGGATGGGCTTCGATACCCAGGGCCTGGTCGTGGCCGAGGCGCCAGAGTACGAAATCGAAAACGCCAAGGCTGTGGCCAAGGCAGGCAATGATCCCAAGAAGCTGAAACGAATCAAAAAGAAGAAGCCTCAGGAGGGTTTCGTCACTTGGGGCGAGGGCACCTTCGACAAGCTGATCCACGCCAGCCCCGAAACCCTGACACCACACCTGAAAATCACCCATGCCATGGTCCTGAACGAGGTGGCTCAGGGTGGTGATGCCCGCGCCAGGGTGGAAGACCTCATCGAGGACTCCCGTCAAACGCCCCAGCAGAAGGAGAACCTCCAGGAGAGAGCCGACGAGATATTCCAGACCCTGACCGACACGGAGGTCATCGAAACGGAGCGGAACCCTGATGGTGGCCTTGACTACTACACCACCGTCGATCTGCCTGAGGACTTCGCTCTGGATCAGCCTCTTTCGCCATTTCTTCTGGCCGCCCTGGAACTGCTGGATCCCGATGATCCCTCGTACGATATGGATCTCATTTCCATGGTTGAGGCCACCTTGGAGGATCCCAGGCAGATACTCAAGGCCCAGCAGCGACAGGCCAGGGATGTGGCAATTCAGGAGATGAAAGAGGAGGGGCTTGAATATGAGGATCGGATGGAACGGCTCCAGGAGGTGACCTACCCCATGCCGATGGGGGATATGCTGGCAGAGGCCTTTGACCGCTATCGCAGGGACGTGCCTTGGGCCAACGACTATGAGATTCACCCCAAGTCCGTCCTGCGCGACATGGTTGAGACGGCCTCGGACTTCAACGGGTACATATCTCGCTATGGCATATCCCGGTCGGAGGGGACCCTCCTGCGCTACCTTTCTGATGCCTACAGGGCCTTGGACAGGACGGTTCCCGAAGAGTACTTGGACGAGCGCCTGGAGGATATCGTCTCCTGGCTTGGGCTGATTGTCCGATCGGTCGATTCCAGCCTGGTCGATGAGTGGGAGGCCGCAGGACGTACGGACTCTGACCAGGGGAGCGGTCTGGACGCAGCCCCGCCCAGCCAGGACGACCAGGTGGTCGGGGACCGGCGAGGGCTGACGGTTCTGGTCCGTAACGCCATGTTCCAGCGGGTGGAACTGGTCGCCAACGACAGACCCGAGCGTCTGGCCGAGTTGGACTCCGACTGGGGTTACGGCTTGCGGGCTTGGCAGGACAAGCTGGATGACCTCTATGAGGCCCATGATGAGATACGGACGGATGCCCAGGCCCGGTCCACCGACTACTTCAGCATTGACGAGCAGGGGGAATCCAGGAATCACACCTGGAAGGTCCGCCAGATCTTCGATGACGTGGAGGGAGACCACGACTGGGGGATTGCCGGCATCGTAGACCTGGATGCCACCCAGGAAAGCGGTCAGGTGGTATTCGGCGGCTATAGGGTCGGGCCCATCGAAGAACTCATGGCCCTCTGACCCGGACGGTTCAAGTGGCATCCCTGCATGGAGTGAACCGGTGTTCGGGCCGTCACATGTGCAGGCCCTCCTACTGGAAAACCAGGGAGGCCCCTGCTTCGGTTTCTGCAACCCGAAGCAGGGGCCTCCCTGTCCATGTGTCCGGTCTGGTGTTCGTCAGGGCTTGGCACGGTTCTCGGACGAACGCCAGAGGCTGTGAATGAGGTGTTTTGTCATCAGAGCACTTTGGAGAGGAAGGACTGAAGCCTGGGGCTCTGGGGGTTCCCGAAAATCTGTTCGGGCGTTCCCTCCTCCTCGATCACTCCTGCGTCAGTGAAGATGACCCGGGATGAGACCTCCCTGGCGAATCCCATCTCATGGGTGACCAGGAGCATGGTCATGCCGCCCTCGGCCAGGGATCTGATGACTTCCAGCACGTCGCCCACCATTTCAGGGTCCAGTGCTGATGTGGCTTCATCGAAGAGCATGACGGCAGGATTCATGGCCAGGGCACGAGCGATGGCGACGCGCTGCTGCTGCCCGCCCGAAAGGTCGGTGGGGCGCGTATCGGCCTTCTCCTTGAGTCCCACAATCTCCAGGAGGTCCAGCGCCTGCTGGTAGGCGTCCTCCTTGGGGGTCTTGTGAATCATGCGAGGTGCCAGCATGATGTTCTCCGCCACGCTCATGTTGGGGAAGAGGTTGAAATGTTGGAAGACCATGCCCACATGCTCGCGGACCTTGTCGATGTTGGTCTTGGGGTCGGATAGATCCATGCCGTAGACGGTGACCGATCCGGAGCTGGGCATTTCCAGGGCGTTGACGCACCTCAGAAGGGTGGACTTGCCGGCACCGGAGGGGCCGATGATCGAAATGACCTCGCCCGACTTCACCTCCATGTCGATTCCCTTGAGCACCTCGGTATTCCCGTAGCGCTTGTGAAGGTCCTTGATTCTGACGGCTACTCCGGTATTTCCCTGCTTGTCGCTCTGCTGGGTCTGACGGATTCGCCGGGTCAGCCGGCTGGTGTCCATGTCGGAATCCTCAAGCCCGCCAATGGCCTGGTTCAGTGCCTGATTCATCGGTTCATCCTCCTATCAAGGATATTGGCCAGCCATGTCAACAGGGTTATGGCCACGAAGTAGATGATGCCCACCATGAAGAGGGTCTCGGTAACGCGGAAGTTGGCCGCGTATATCTGCTGGGCCTGGTAGAGCAGCTCGCCGAACCCGATGGCCAGGAGGAGCGAGGAGTCCTTCAGCATGATCACCAGCTGGTTGATGATGGACGGGGTGGCGATGCGAACAGCCTGGGGAAGGATGACCCTGCGAAGGGCCATGCGCCGGGTGAGACCCAGGGACCGAGCCCCCTCCATTTGTCCGGTATCGACCGACTGGATGGCTCCTCGGACGATTTCCACCAGGTAGGCACCGGAATTCAGGGCAAGGGTCAGGGCACCGGCAAGCCAGATGCTGATTTTATGGCCAATCAGCTGGGGAACACCCAGGTAGAAGAAGAAGGCCCAGACCAGGACGGGCGTACCCCGGAAAATCGCCACATAGATCCGTGCTATCCAGGAGAGGATCTTGTTGGGGCTGATTCGCCACAGGCCCAGAACAACGCCGATCAGGAGGGCGATGACGAAGGCCATGGCCGTAATCAGCAGGGTGTTTTTCAGGCCGAGCATCAGGGAGGGGAAGGACTGGCGGACCAGGCCGAAGAAGCTGAGTTTAGGTGCTGCGGCTTTCTTTCCGGAGCCGCTCTGACCCAGGTACTGCTTGAGGAGCTTGTCATAGCTGCCGTCGGTCTTCATCTTGGCCAGACCCTCATTGAAGGCGGCCACGAAGTCCTGGTTCTCACCCTTGTTGACGGCCACTCCGTATGAACCGCCCGGTACCTTTTCGGTAACGGTCTTGAGCCCGTTGCCCTGGGTTATGCCATAGGCCAGGACGGGGTAATCATCCACGACGGCCTGGGCGTTGCCCGACTTGACCATTTCGTACATGGTGGAAGACTGATCGACTGCCTTGATCGAGTAGCCGTACTTGTCTGCATTACGCTTGGCGAAGGCTTCGCCCTCGCTGCCGGTCTTGACAGCGACAACCGCGCCCTTGAGGTCCTTGTATCCCTTGATCTCGTCGTTGCTCTTGGCAATGGCCATCTGTACGCCAGAATCGAAGTAGGGGTCCGTGAAATCATAGACCTGCTTGCGTTCCTCGGTAATGGTCATGCCGGCGATGACGGCGTCAGCCTGCTTGGAGGTCAGGGCTTGGAGGGCGGCATTGAAGCCCAGGGACTGGATTTCAACCTTGAACCCCTCCCGTTCGGCAATCTGCCGGATCAGGTCCATGTCGATACCGACCAGTTCGCCTGTGGTGTCGCGGAACTCGAAGGGGGCGAACGTGGTGTCCGTGGCGATTCTGAAGGTCTTCCCCTCGACCGCCTGAGAGACGGTGGACGCCTCTGCCGTCTCCCCGGTCGTCACCAGGGTTCCTGTCAGGGTGGCGGCACCCAACAGCAGCGACAGGAGGATCGCAACCCACCTGGGCAGGTTCAGGCTCCTGCCTTGATTATTCCTCAGAGGCATCACGTGCATCCCTTCCTGACTGTACTGTGCCCCACAGGGGGCATGGATATGAAACGTGCGTTTCAAGACGTGCTGTACCGAATGGTACGCCCGGTAGGGGTGTCCGGGCTTGGCACGAGCTACATCAAGGCATATCTGTTCTGTTCACGCCTGTGAAGTAGAGCAATACTCTACTCGTCGATGGTTACGAACCGTTTAATTCGCGTATGGCGATACGATTTGCCATCGCTGCGGTCGGTCTCAGGCGCGCCTTGCCTGCCTGAGGTACCACCTATGCTGGAAGTAGCATCAGAGCAAACGAATCAGGTAAGCGTATGAGAGAGGTGCACCATGGTTGATGATCTGTTTCAGGCGGCAGATCCTCCGCAGGATCACACCCTGCCCCTGGCTGTACGGATGCGTCCGACCAGACTTGACCAGGTGCTGGGCCAGGACAAGGTCATCGCCCCCGGCACACCTCTGGAACGTCTGGCCCGGGCTGATCCGGCCAATAAGCTGACTGCACCCAGCTCAATCATTCTCTTCGGTCCTCCCGGGGTCGGCAAGACCACCCTGGCATACATCGTGGCTGGTCAGTCCGGCAGGCATTTCGAAGAACTCTCCGCTGTCACATCCGGAGTCAGGGAGGTTCGTGACGTCATTGCCCGGGCCCACGAGCGACTCGTCACCAGTGGCCAGGAGACGGTCCTCTTCATCGATGAGGTCCATCGATTCTCCAAGTCCCAGCAGGATGCCTTGCTGCCGAGTGTTGAGAACCGGGATGTGACCCTGATTGCCGCCACGACAGAGAATCCCAGTTTTTCCGTCATTGCGCCCCTGCTGTCACGTTCCGTGGTTGTCAAGTTGGAGGCCCTTGATGTGGAGGATGTCAAAACCCTGATCGAGCGAGCCCTGAAGGATGAGCGAGGACTCAAGAACCAGGTTCGCATGGATCCTGCGGCCCTGGATCAGATTGTCCGCTTCGCCGGGGGAGACGCCCGTCGATCGCTGACCATTCTGGAGGCGGCGGCCGGGGCTGTGACTCAGGACGGCCCCAGGGCGAAGGGGGCGAGGCGCCCCATTATCACCGCCGACGTGGTCTCCTCGGTGATGGATGTGGCCACGGTCCGGTACGACAAAAAGGGTGATGACCATTACGACGTGGCTTCGGCCTTCATCAAGTCCATGCGAGGGTCTGATGTGGATGCCTCCCTGCACTATCTGGCCAGGATGCTGAGGGCGGGGGAGGATCCCCGTTTCATTGCCCGGCGGATTATGATCGCCTCGGCCGAGGAGGTCGGTATGGCCTCTCCCGAGGTGCTTCAGGTAACGGTGGCGGCGGCCCAGGCCGTAGCCATGGTGGGGATGCCCGAGGCCCGGCTGATTTTGGCTGAGGCGGTCGTTGCGGTCGCGACGGCCCCGAAATCAAACGCCACCTATATGGCCATCAACGATGCGCTTGCCGATGTTGATGCCGGCAGGACCGGTCCGGTTCCCCTGCACTTGCGCAATGCACCCACCAAACTGATGAAGCAGTTGGGCAACCACGAGGGTTACCAGTACGCCCATGATGCTCCGGGTGCCGTGGCGCCACAGCAGTATATGCCGGACGATCTGGTAGGTCGTCGTTATTACCAGCCCAAGGACCGCGGGTATGAACACCAGCTTGGGCCTCGGCTGGAGGCCATCAGGAGGATACTGGATCAGGCTGATGGCTCACAGAGCGGGTCCGGTGACAGATAAGTCGTGATGGATTTGCCTGCGAATCGAGGATGGGTGATCGCTGCCTAGGCAACCTGTTCTTCCTGGTTGCTTTCTCTGGCTGGGAGAACGGCATCGATGCCGGGTGAGAGTCCTTGTATCAGGTGACCTCTGCGGCAGATAAGGGGCAAGACTGTGCCCGGACACAAAGAAGGAGCACAGCCTTTTCCGTGGTTCGGTGGCCCTCACGCATCGGCCGTGAGGAGTCGGTTGTAAACGCAACGCAACTCCTTATAGAAGCCCTCGGGATCGATCTGAGGATTCTCATCGAAGAGCTCTGCCCACCAACCGTTGATTGCCTTGATCCTGTCCTGGGCGATATCGGAGCCTTTTCCGGTCAAGGTGATGACATATTCACCCTACGGTCGGAGGGGTTCTGTTCACGGCTCACCAGGCCCTGCTCAATCAAGGCCTTCAGGTCACGAGCCAGAAGGCTGGGGTCGACGCAGAGATCACGGGCGATCTGCCGCTGACTCAGTCCCGGGTGGTCATAGAGGTGTATGATCAGGTCGTTTTGCGTGCCCCTGATTCCGTTGCTCTTGATGTACCTGTTGATGTTGTTTCTTGAGTGCCGGTAAATGCCGGCAATGCAGCCACTGAGGTTGTGGTATTGCTTCTTCCTGAGCATGGTTCAGTTGCCTTTCCCTAACCGATACGAACATGCCCCCCCCCCCTCATGGGTATCATGCTGCCTTTCGTCTACTGCCGATGTTCCGACATGGCCAACCCCCCTGTTTTCCATGGCAAAACCGACAGAATAGCGACAATAGTACATACCGTGGAGTCTCGATGACAATAATCAAGTGATTGGCAAGTAATCTGACGAGCCCTACCGGAGATGTCAGGACTCGATTACCGGTGGACGTGCGGATTGCCAGGTCTGGGTTCAAGGGGAAAGATACCCTCGCTCCTGTCATTACTGCACGCTAGGGTTCACTTCGTTCTGAGCCCTGGTCAGGAAGGTTGGTATGCGGGTACTGGATTTCGATGGCACCATCTATGACGGTGAGAGCCTGCTCGACTTCTACTTCTTCACCCTGCGCCGGTACGGCAGCATGGTGAGGTTCGCCCCTGCCGCCTTGTACTACGCCATCAGGTACCGGCTCGGCAGGGTAACCCTGGAAGAGCTCGACAGGGCCATGCGCCGCATAGGCGGCAGGTATCTACAGCAGCTCACGTCCCGTCCCGATTTTGATATGGATCGATTGGTCAGCGAATTCTGGGACAGGAACATGAGCAAAATCATGGATTGGTACCGACCCCGTCAGGATGATGTCATCCTGACGGCTAGTTTCGATGTGGTGGCGGGAGAGGCGTGCCGCCGTCTGGGAGTGGGCCGATGCATCGGTTCGACACTCGATATGGAGACCCTGGAGGTCGGGTATCTCAACTTCGGTCCGGGCAAACCAGTTCATTTCATGGAAGCGGTCGGGGACGATGCACGGATTGACTCCTTCTACACTGACAGCGACTTCGATGCCCCGATGGTGCAGCTGGCCAGGAAGGCATACCTGGTTGAGAGGGGATGCGTGCACCGCATCAAGTGACCCTTCGGAACAAGGAATCAGCCTTCGAATGGGTAGACCAGACCCCATTGCTGGCGAATCGAGTCCATCAGCTCCATGATGCGCAGGGTATCGTGGTGGGGCATCTCCGGGCACTCGGTCCGTCCGTCCAGGATGGCCTCGGCGGCGCTGGCCACCTCGTATTCGTATCCTGTCAGCTGATCTGGGATTGGATAACTGCGGATCTTTTCGTGCGTATTGTCGTAGAGGTCCAAGGATTCCACGTTGTTGATGTTCCCACACATGAGGTAGCCCTCGCTTCCCCATATGGAGCCGAAGCGGTCACTGTTCGAAACCATGGAACTGGTTGCCACCCCCATGGACCCGTCCTGGTAGAGCAGGGTCGTTGAATTCTGGCTGTCGACCCCTTCGGGGCTGCGTACCCAGTCTGTGGTGATTCGCTCGATGGGCCTGGGCCCCATGATCATGTCGATGAAGTTGAGCGGGTAGACGCCTACATCGAGTAGGGCGCCGCCGGCAAGAGCAGGGTCGGTCATGCGGGCTTTTCCTGTGGTCACATAGCCCAGATTGCCGGTGACCGTCTGCACGGTGCCCAGATCGCCGGATGACACGATGCGGTCGATGATGGATCGTGAAGGCATGTAACGGGTCCAGATGGCTTCGGTGCAGAGGAGTCCTGTCTTCTGCGAGGTCTCGATCACCTGCCTGGCCTGCTTGGCGTTGGCTGTGAACGACTTCTCAACCAGGACGTTCTTGCCGGCCTCCATGCAGGCTACGGCCTGTTCCGCGTGCAGATTATGGGGGGTGGCGATGTAGACCAGGTCGACTTCGGGGTCCTCCAGGAGTTCCTGGTACGAACCGTATGGGTGCTCGAAGCCATACTGGGCTGCGAAGGCTCCGGCGCGCTCGCGGTCTCGGGAGGCCACGGCGTAGGGGGCCACAAGTCGGTTGTAGCGCTCATCCTTGGTCATCATGACCAGTGTCCTGGCCAGGGAGTGGGCTATGCGGCCGGCCCCCAGAATAGCCACGTTGACGCGCATTCCCTTTTGCCGGGCTTCCTGCCGCCTGCCGTTCAATCTGCTCATCTTTACTCCTTTGTTTGGATTGGTGCTTTTATCGACTCGTCTTGGCAATCGGGGTCGATGATGGCCTGATACAGTTCGTCCAGGGTCTTATCGCGGTGGGTGGCGTCCAACTGGCATTCCCATACCGTGAAGACCCTCCATCCCATGGCACGCAGTTTGCTGCCCTGTTCCTGGTCCCGCTGACGGTTCCTTGTCAGCTTGGTGGTCCAGAATTCCACGTTCGATTTCGGGATGGAGAATTTGGCGCAGCCCTCATGCATATGCCAGAAACAGCCGTTGACGAAGACCATGGCCCGCCACTTGGGCAGGACCACATCGGGGTGGCCCGGGTACCTTTTGTCGTTCTTGCGGAAGCGGAGTCCGCGGGCGAAGAGGTAGGACCGGACCAACCGTTCAATGGAGGTCTCCTTGCCCCTGATGCGGGACATGGTGTAGCTGCGGGTACCGGGTTTGTACTTGCTTGGAGCCACCTTCGAAGGCATACCCGGGACCCTATGCTCAGAGCACTTCGATGCTGTTGATGAAGACCGGTTCCTGGGGGCGGTCGCCGGAGTCGGTGGCTACGGCATCAAGCCTGTCGACGACCTTCTTGGAATCCTCATCGGCAACCTGGCCGAAGATGGTGTGGTGACCATCCAGCCAGGGGGTGGGCACGGTCGTGATGAAGAACTGGGAGCCGTTGGTGCCGTGGGCCCGGCCTGTGGCGGGGTCGCGACGCAGGCCGGCATTGGCCATGGCCAGCTTGTAGGGCTGGTCAAAGGTCAGCTCGGAGTCAATCTCGTCGTCGAATTCATAACCGGGGCCGCCTGTGCCTGTTCCCAGGGGGCAGCCGCCCTGAATCATGAAGTCCTTGATGATTCGGTGGAAGGTCAGACCGTCGTAGAAGGGGTCCTCCTTTTCCTGGCCGGTCTCCGGGTCCGTCCATGTCTTCTTGCCCTGGGCCAGATCCAGGAAGTTGGACACGGTTTCAGGTGCCTTGTCGTCGAAGAGGTCAAGGCGGATGTCGCCTTCCGATGTATGCATGATGATGGTAGTCATGCCTCTTATTCTTTCATGACTGCCCGACGCATAGCCCAGGTGCGCGACCTGTTCAATCGAGTGCCCTTCTCGTTTCGGGCAGGCCAACGACCGCAAGGCCAAGTGTGCTCATTGCTCCGCCTTGTACGGTTTCGGCGAGAGGGGAGGGGGAGGGGGTTGGGCTGTCGCAGAGCCCTGGCGATTCTGCCTGGTTCAACGGATGACGGCGCCGAAGGGCATCAAGGCCAATTTCGCCATCTTGAAAGACTGTATGCCGAAGGGTATCCCGACGATGGTGGCGAGGTTGATCAGGCCTGCCACGAAGTATGACAGGGCCAACCACCAGCCACCCAGGACCAGCCATAGCAGATTGGCCAGTGCGGATCCGAACCGTCCCTGATAAGCGACGGAGTGGCCGAAGGGCGACAGGGTCAGACCGGCCATCTTGAAAGCCTGTGCACCCAGCGGAATGCCGACGATTGTGAAGCAGAGGATGATGCCGATCAGGGCCCAGCACAGTGAGATTGCCAGACCGCCCAGGAGAAGCCAGATGATGTTGCCCAGGAATCTCATGAGAGGTTGTCCTTGCCCCGGTCCCTCTGATGTGGCCGTGTTTGTTCCGCAGACAGGGTTTCCACCACGGCCTGCGTGGATTTCGTGATGTCTTCGACGATACGTGATACCTTGTCGCGGCTGGGTTCTCCGCCCTCCATGGCCAAGGCGTCAATCAGTCGCATACCGGATTGGACGATGCCTCTGGTGACCTCCACGCCGGTCCGGGCATCTCCTGGACGCAAGGACTCCCAGGCGTCAATCAAGGGCTGGTTCACCTGACGGTGGAAGTCCACCATGGCGCCCGTGGTCCTATCTGTGGAGCCTATCTTTTTCTGGTCGGGTGCGATGGGCTGCCCGTACAGAAAGGAGTCTCGGAACTGGGTGTCATTGCTGTCGGCGTAGAGGTTCATCAGCCAGCTGTGACCGTGATGGCCGGCCTGGATCAGGTTGGTCCGGGTCCAGGCAAGGATGATCTCCTGTGGCGTGTGCGCCTGACTCAGAGCCTGGGTCAGGGACGTGGACCAGACGGGCAGGTGGGCCTCCAGGACCATGTCGCAGAGCTGGTCGGTGTCGGCAGCGTACCGGTAGAGGGAGTTCCTCGCCATGCCTGCCCCTCTGCTGACTGCGGCCATGGTCAGACCACGCCGGCCAGAGGTTCTGAGTATCCGCTCGGTTGCCGTGAGGATGCGCGAGAGTGTCCTGGAACGGTGCTCGTCCAGGCTGGCTTCCTCGATCTTGGGCATGATCCTCCTGGGGTTGTGCTCCTGCATGATGCGATCGCATTAGGCCGCGATTCTTCCCGCTGGAAAGAATCATATGGCTCCGGGTGTATGGACTCAACTTCGGCTGGCGGACATCGGGTCTTGGTTGCCTCAGCTTGTTGGTGCCGTTTTGCGATGCTGCCCCGATTCCCCGTCCTGATTCTTCCGTTCCGCTGTTGGCGATTGCCGCCTCGCTGCTTGCCAGGGAAATTTTTGCGACGTATAGTCTCAAAAGTCCGTAGACGAGTTATCGGGATGCTGAATGGACATCAGCGCATAAGATTCCCGGTGGCAGACAATGAGGGGGTGTCGGATGACCCGACGAGATCAGGGCGACGGGGGGGAGCGGACCCGGGCCGCAACAGAAGCACGGACGAATCCGGTAGGGGAAGCGAGCGCAGGCAAACCGCCCTGGAAGGCGCTCTGGGTGCTGGCCCTGGGGCTGGCCATGATTGTTCTCGACTCTTCCATCGTCAATGTGTCGATACCGGCCATCATCAATGCCATCCACATCACCATGACCGAGGCGCAGTGGGTCACAGCACTCTACAGCATCGTCCTGGCCGCCCTCCTTTTGCCCGCCGGACGACTGGGCGACATGGTCGGCAGGAAGCGGATGCTCCAGGTCGGGACCGTCATCTTCATTCTGGGTTCCCTTCTTGCGGCAACCTCTTCCAGCGGGTCCTGGCTTCTGATGGCACGTGTCGTCCAGGGCATAGGCGGCTCCCTGGTCATGCCGTCAACCCTCTCATCGGTGTCGGCCACCTTCCGAGGCAAGTACCGAGCCACGGCCTTCGGTGTCTGGGGGGCCGTCATGTCCGGTGCCGCAGCAGTCGGACCCTTCCTGGGTGGTCTCTTCACCTCTACGATTGGCTGGCGTTGGATATTCCTGGTCAATCTTCCCTTGGGGCTGGTTGTCATCCTCGCCTCGATGGCCTTCGTACCCGAGACCAAGTCGTCGCCGGCGGGATCCGCCGACCGTTTCGGTCTGCTCCGCGACTGGGAGGGAATCCTCCTGTCGGCTTTGGGTTCGGCCTTTGTGGTCTTTGCCCTGATTGAGGGACAGACCTATGGCTGGGTCAGGCCTGCGTCCACCCTGGTCCTGGGTCCGCTGGTCTGGTCGGACAGCGCGCCAGTATCACCGGTGCCGATCTGCCTGGTCCTGGGATTGGTCCTCCTGGTCGGCTTTGCCCTGGTGGAGCTTCGCCGCAAGAGGCAGGACCGTATCGTTGTCCTCGATGTGTCCATGTTCACCATCGGTACCTTCGGTTGGGGAAACCTGACGGCGGCCATCATCAATGCAGGCCAGTTCGCCGTCATCTTCATCCTGCCTCTCTATATGATCAATGCCCGTGGCCTCAGCCCTCTTCAGGCAGGATCGGTCCTGGGCATCATGGCTCTGGGGTCTGTGGTCTCCGGCGGGCTTGCCCGGCTGGTCTCCGCTCGTCTGGGCGCGGGCGGTACTGTCCAGCTTGGTCTGGGTATGGAGATTCTCGGTGTTGCCGCCTCGGTCCTGTTCATGCGCGACTCCATGCCGCTCTGGACCATGCTGGTGACCCTTGTCATCTATGGGACGGGTCTGGGCTTTGCGTCCGCTCAGCTGACCAGCCTGGTCCTGTCCGGCGTGCCTGTTGCCCAGTCAGGTCAGGCCTCCGCCACCCAGTCGACGATTCGACAGTGGGGCACAGCCCTGGGAGCAGCCGTTTCCGGCAGCGTTCTTTCCGCCGCCGTGGGTATGGTCATGCCGGCTCACTTGGAGGCGATCCCCGGCCTGCCAACCGGTGTTGCCCAGGGATTGACCCAGTCGGTGCGGTCATCGGCGGGCAATGTCATATCCTCCATGAGGATGCAGGGCACCAAGGGGCAACTCGGCGTGCTGGGACCCCAAGTCACAGAAGCTTTGACACGGGGATTCACCCAGGGGGCCCAACTGTCCATGGCCTTCGCGGGGGTGCTCCTTCTGGTAGGTCTGGTGGCCTCGATCAAGGTGCGGCAGGCGGCACGCAAGGCCGGTGCCGACCGGGTCTGACAGGGCTGTGCAAGGGGAATCGACCGGTGAATCACGCGCGGTTTCCCTGCCTGGCACCGCTTTCGGTTTAGAATCGCCAGTATGGGTATAGAAGAACACGACCATTCATCCGACGGCTCCCTCCTGGTGGCCCTGGCTCAGATTGATACCTGCGTGGGTGACCTGGACGGCAATGCGGCGAAAATCATGGAGTACTGCCGCAAAGCCGCCTCCAGGAAGGCCGATCTGGTGGTCTTCCCCGAAATGACCCTGACGGGGTATCCGATCGAGGACCTGGCCTTCCGGGCGACTTTCCGCAGGGCAGCCTGGTCCAAGGCCGACCAGTTGGCCAAGGGTCTCCAGGATGAGGGGCTGGGTGGTTTATACGTCATCGTCGGTACCGTCGGCACGGACCGGGAACAGGACAGGCCGCGCAACCGGATGGTGGTCCTTCACGACGGTCTGGTGTGGGCCGGGTATGACAAGCACTTCCTGCCCAACTACGGGGTCTTCGACGAATATCGAATCTTCACTCCCGGCCAGGAGAGCGTCATTCTCGACATCAAAGGCCGACGTATCGGTTTGGCCATATGCGAGGATATCTGGCAGGAGGGCGGGCCCATCAGCGAGATGGCCCAAGAGGGCATTGACCTCCTGGTGACCATCAACGGTTCCCCCTTCGAGGAGGGCAAGGGACATGTACGGCGTGACCTGGCGGCCAGGCGCGCTCGCCAGGTCGATGCCCCGGTCATCTATGTCAATCAGGTAGGAGGGCAGGACGACCTGGTCTTCGATGGCGGGAGCTTCGTGGTAGGTGCCGACGGTGCCCTCTTGGAGCGATCCCCCCAGTTCATAGAGCACCTGGGATACTGGACCCTGCCGGAATCGGGGGTTGCGGGGAAGACGGCTGCCGGGTCCAAGTCCGCCCTGATCGGTGATCTTCCCGGAGATGAGGAAATCTACCGGGCCTGTGTGCTCGGTCTGCGGGACTATATGGTCAAGAACCATTTCACGGGGGTCTGTCTGGGACTGTCCGGGGGGATTGACTCGGCTCTGGTGGCCACAATCGCCGCCGATGCCTGCGGTGGCTCCAACATATGGGGCATCTCCATGCCCAGCCGGTACTCCTCCGAAGGGTCTCGTGACGATGCGGCCGACCTGGCCCAGCGGCTGGGCCTGCATTACGAGGTGAAGGCCATCGGCCCCGAATTCGATGCCTTCCAGGAGGAGTTGCACCTGGAAGGTGTGGCCGAAGAGAATATACAGGCCCGCATACGTGGTGTCATCGTCATGGCCTATTCCAATTCCAGGAACCTCCTGGCCCTGGCCACCGGCAATAAGTCCGAGCTCGCCTGTGGGTATTCGACCATCTACGGAGACGCTGTGGGCGGGTACGCTCCGATCAAGGACCTTCTGAAGACCAGGGTCTGGGAGTTGTCCAGGTGGCGCAATGAGGAGGCAAGGCGCCAGGGGCAGGTTGAACCCATTCCGGCCAATTCGATTCTCAAGCCACCCTCGGCCGAGTTGCGAGAGGGCCAGAAGGACTCTGATTCCCTGCCTGATTATGCCCTTCTGGACCGTGTCTTGGAGGCGTATATCGAGAAGGCCCACGGCCGCGAGGACCTTTTGGCCGACGGTTTTGACCCGGAGACCGTCAATACGGTCATGCGTCTGGTGGATCGGGCCGAGTGGAAGAGGCGTCAGTACCCCCTGGGTCCCAAGGTGACATCGCTTGCCTTTGGTCGGGATCGTCGCCTCCCGATCACCAACGCTTTCAGGGAGTGACATCGAGGGCGAAACCGAGTCCGCTTGATTCGGTTTCGGCATGGCGAAGTAAGGATCCACCTTTGCTGGGGCCTCGTCTTTCCCGTTGTGAAGACCGGTGCTGGTAGGCGCTCGCAGGATACGGCTGCATGACACCACCAGGTCCGGCGGCATGCGGTGACAGGAATCATGTCCAGGAGGCAATCATGTCGAAGCGGAAGCCAGAGTGGTTTCTCAACACGGTGACGGGCGAGCCTGAGCTGGGCAAGCAGTCACCTGCCGACCGCAGGATGGGTCCTTATCAGTCTTACGAGGAAGCTCTCAATGCATGGAAAATCGCCAAAAAGCGCAACAAGGCCTGGGAAGAGGAAGACCGGCGCTGGCGCCAGGAGTGGGAGGGGGACCCGGAGTCCTCATAGAGGGGTATCGGAAATGGGAAGAGTTGGGGAGTCTCCGCTGATTACTGTGTTTCGGCTCTCTCCATCTCCGTCGCCGACTGAGTGGATGGAACGCTCCTGCCGCGCATGTCATGGGCTCGTTCCGTAGGTCTTGGCGGCGGATGCAAGCCCATTTCCGCATATCTTCAAGAACGGCTTGCTCAATGTGACAAAGCTCACGTCCCTGGCTGACTTTCGGGAATGACGCCAACTCTATACTTGGTGGTAACAGTGGTGTGAGGAAGCGCCATTGACATATCAACAAGGAGTTGAGTATGACAGCAGTTGAGACCACATCAGTCTCTCCCGAGGAGCTGCAAGCCAAGGCTTGGGACAGCTTCAAGGGTGAAGACTGGAAAAAGAACATCGACGTCCGAGACTTCATTCAGGAAAACTACACCCCCTACACCGGAGACGAATCCTTCCTGGCGCCTGCCACCGAGAAGACCAAGTTCCTGTGGAACTACCTCGACGACAACTTCCTTGCCGTTGAGCGCAAGCAGCGCATCTATGATGTAGACACCCACACGCCTGCCGGAATCGACGCCTTCCCCGCCGGATACATCGACGGCAAGTCGGCTGACGAGACGCAGGACAACGTCATCGTAGGCCTGCAGACCGATGTTCCCTGCAAGCGCGCCATGATGCCCAACGGAGGTTGGCGCATGGTTGAGCAGGCCCTCATGGAGGCCGGCAAGGAGCCCGATCCCGAGGTCAAGAAGATCTTCACCCGGTATCGCAAGACCCACAATGACGGCGTCTTTGACGTGTATACCCGCCGTATCAAGCTGGCCCGCCACAACAAGATTCTGACAGGTCTGCCTGATGCTTACGGTCGTGGCCGCATCATCGGCGATTACCGTCGTGTGGCCCTGTACGGCATCAATGAGCTGATCGCCCAGAAGAAGGCCGACAAGGATTCGATTCCCTACCGCAACGACTTCACCGAGGAAGAGATCGAGCACTGGATTCGCTTCCGCGAGGAGCACTCCGAGCAGATCAAGGCCCTGAAGCAGCTGCTGAAGCTTGGGCAGGAATACGGTTTGGACCTGAGCCGTCCTGCGCAGAATGCCAAGGAGGCCGTCCAGTGGACCTATATGGCCTACCTGGCTTCCGTCAAGAGCCAGGATGGTGCGGCCATGTCCATCGGCCGTCTGTCCGCATTCTTCGACATCTACTTCGAGCGCGACCTCCAGAGCGGCCTGATCGACGAGACGGATGCCCAGGAGATTGTCGACAACATCGTCATGAAGCTCCGTATCGTCCGCTTCCTGCGTACCAAGGACTACGACAACATCTTCTCCGGAGACCCCTATTGGGCGACCTGGTCGGATGCAGGCTTCGGCGATGACGGCCGCCCGCTGGTCACCAAGACCTCCTTCCGTCTGCTGGCAACCCTGACCCTGGAGCACCTTGGACCCGGCCCCGAGCCCAACATCACCATCTTCTGGGATCCGAAGCTGCCTGAAGGCTACAAGCGTTTCTGCGCCCGTATCTCCATCGACACCTCGGCCATCCAGTATGAGTCCGACAAGGACATCCGCGCCCACTGGGGAGACGACGCCGCCATTGCATGCTGCGTCTCTCCGATGAGGGTCGGCAAGCAGATGCAGTTCTTCGGTGCGCGTGTGAACTCGGCCAAGGCCCTGCTCTACGCCATGAACGGTGGCCGCGATGAGATGACCGGAATGCAGGTCATCGACGAGGGTGTCATCAAGCCCGTCACCCCCAAGGAGGACGGCTCCCTTGACTTCCAGGAAGTCAAGGACAACTACGAGAAGGCCCTGCAGTGGCTGAGCGAGACCTATGTCGAGGCTCTGAACATCATCCACTACATGCATGATAAGTATGCATACGAGTCCATCGAGATGGCCCTGCACGACAAGGAGGTCTACCGCACCCTCGGTTGCGGTATGTCCGGTCTGTCGATTGCGGCCGACTCCCTGGCTGCCATCAAGTACGCCAAGGTCTACCCGATCTACAACAAGGATGCCAAGGGTACACCGGAGTATGTCGAAGGTGCTGCCGATGACCTGATCGTCAACTACAAGACCGTGGGTGAGTTCCCTGTCTACGGCAATGACGACGATCGCGCCGACGACCTGGCCAAGTGGGCCGTCTCCACGGTCATGGGTCAGATCAAGCGCCTGCCCGTCTACCGTGGCGCCGTCCCCACCCAGTCCATCCTGACCATCACTTCGAACGTGGAGTATGGCAAGAACACCGGTTCCTTCCCCTCGGGCCACAAGAAGGGCACCCCGTATGCCCCTGGTGCGAACCCCGAGAACGGCATGGATTCCCACGGTATGCTGCCCTCCATGTTCTCCGTCGGCAAGATCGACTACGACGATGCCCTCGACGGCATCTCGCTGACCAATACGATCACCCCTGACGGCCTGGGCCGCGATGAGGACGAACGGATCAACAACCTGGTGGGCATCCTGGATGCCGGCAATGGCCACGGTCTGTATCACGCCAACATCAACGTCCTGCGCAAGGAGCAGCTTGAAGACGCGGTCGAGCATCCCGAAAAGTACCCGCACCTGACCGTGCGTGTTTCGGGCTATGCAGTCAACTTCGTCAAGCTGACCCGCGAGCAGCAGCTCGATGTGATCTCCCGCACCTTCCATCAGGGTGCAGTGACCGACTGATTGACATCGGTGGTCCTACCCGTTGAAAGACGGTGAGCCGAAGGGGGCGGGGAAGCAACCCCGCCCCCTTCAAATTCGTAATCAGGAGGTTCCAATGACGGACACCATGACCTTCCATACCACCCAGCCGCACATGCTCAAAGAGTCCAAGGTATACCAGAGCCAGACTTTGATGGGTGGACTATCGGGATTCGAATCACCCATCGGACTGGACCGGCACGACCGGATGGCGGCCTTGCGTACGGGCGATATCGGATTTGTACATTCATGGGACATCAATACTTCGGTGGATGGTCCCGGAACCAGAATGACCGTATTCATGAGCGGATGCCCGCTCAGGTGTCAGTACTGCCAGAATCCCGATACCTGGAAGATGCGTGACGGTCAGCCCGTGTACCTCCAGGCCATGATTGACAAGGTGGCGCGCTACCAGGACCTCTTCAAGGCGACGGGCGGGGGCATCACCTTCAGTGGGGGCGAATCGATGATGCAGGCCGCCTTCGTATCTCGTGTCTTCCGTGCAGCCAAGGAGATGGGTGTCCACACCTGTCTCGACACCTCGGGCTTCCTCAACCGCAACTACACGGACGACATGATAGACGACATCGATCTGTGCCTTCTGGATGTCAAGTCGGGTGACGAGGAGACATACAAGGAGGTCACCGGAGGCACGCTGGCTCCGACAATCGCCTTTGGGAAGAGGCTGGCAGAGCGGGGCAGCAAGATCTGGGTACGTTTCGTCCTGGTCCCCGGCCTGACCGATTCGGAGGAGAACGTCGAAAAGGTGGCCGAGGTATGTGAGCAGTTCAAGGATGCCATCGAGCACATCGACGTTCTGCCCTTCCACCAATTGGGCAGACCCAAGTGGCATGAGTTGCGCATACCCTACCCCCTGGAGGATGCCAAGGGCCCCTCGGCCTCACTGAAGAAGCGTGTGACCGAGCAGCTCGAAGCCCATGGTTTCGTGGTCTACTGATGAGATGACGGAGGGCCCCGGCCGGGAAGTTGGCCGGGGCCCTCTTGTTGAGCTATGCTTTCTGCCGTGCGAGGGACCCGGGTGAGGCACCTCCGGAAAGAGAACAGGTATGGAGGATAGTGCCCGTCGGCAGGACATGACCGGTCGCCAGGAAGAGCGTCCAGGTCAAGGAGAGTCAGACGCCGAACCAGCCCGGTTGCTGGCCGAACCCAGGGGTGGTGTCCCACCGGTCATCGATGATGCGCAGGGGTTTGCGCGGGCATGCCGTGAACTCTCCCAGGAACGCGGCCCTCTGGCTGCCGATGCCGAGCGGGCTTCGGGTTTTCGCTATGGACATGATGATTACCTGGTCCAGTTCAAGCGCGGGTCATCGGATATCTTCCTTCTGGATCCTCAGGCACTGAACCGTGCAGGATGTGACTGGGACGATTTCAACCGGGCCGTTGATGGTGCCCAGTGGATCATCCATGACTCACCTCAGGATCTTCCCGGTTTCCACGACCTGGGCATGAAGCCCTCATCGTTGTTCGATACGGAGTTGACCGCGCGAATGCTGAACCTCCGGCATTTCGGTCTCTCTGCGGTGACCGAGCACTTCCTTGGTCTCTCCCTGGCCAAGGAACACTCCGCCGCCGACTGGTCGCACCGCCCCCTTCCCAGGGATTGGCGCAACTACGCCGCCCTGGATGTGGAGCTTCTGGTTCCCCTGCGTGAGCGCATGCTGCTGGAGCTGGAAAGGCAGGGCAAGGAAGAATGGGCCCGGCAGGAATTCGTCTGGCTGCTGGACAAGCGGTCACAGCGCAAGCCCAGACCCGAGCAACCCTGGCGGCATTTGTCGCAGATCAGCACCCTCCGCAAGGACCGACGCGGCCTGGCTGTTGCGAGGGCCCTATGGACCAAGCGCGAGGAACTGGGCAGGGAGTATGACATCGCTCCCAGCCTTCTCCTGACCGACAGGTCCATCATCGCCGCCGCCCAGGCGAAACCACGTAATGCCGCCCAGTTCCGTGCCATCCGCTCCTTGAATGAGCGGGTGAGGATCCATGCGGGTGGGGAGCAGGACAGGATGTTCGAACGGTACGCTCCCATTCAGCGCAAGGTTCGGCCGACGGTCTGGAGGGAGACCATCTTGGAGGCGCTCGATCTGCCTGCTGATGAACTCCCCGTAGGGCCTAAACCGCAGGCGGACCAGAGCAACGCCCCCAAGTCCATGCAGGTGTGGCGGCAGCGCCATCCGGAGCGTATGGCGAGGCTCGAAGCGGCTCGGAAGACCGTGGCCAGGATAGGGCAGGAAACCAATACCCCGGTCGATGTTCTGATAAAGCCCAAGTACCTGCGTAACCTCTGCTGGACCGATGAGCCCGGAAAAAGGGACGTGGCCGACTTCCTCGAAGAGCAGGGCGCCAGGCCCTGGCAGGTTTCCCTCCTGTCAGAGTCCCTAAGTCGCGCTATCATGTAACGGTTGCCTTACTGGCAGATCAAACGGTTTTGATGAATTGGAGCGCAGCGTGAAAATCAGCGTCAGGAACCTCGAGCCCACCAAGGTCAGGCTCACAATCACCGTCGATTCGGAGGAGCTGGACCCGTACCTGGACCAGGCCCGCAAGGAGATCGGCAAGCAGGTCACCATTCCCGGCTTCCGCAAGGGACATGTGCCCGGCCCCATCGTCGACCAGCGTGTCGGTTTCGCCAGCGTTGCAGGCGAAGCCATCAATGCCGGCGTCCCCGAGATTTACTCCAAGGCCCTGGCGGAGAAGAAGCTCCACGCCATGGACCAGCCGCAGATTGATGTCAAGGATGTTCCCCAGTCCGCCAAGGACGAGACCAAGTTGAAGTTCACCGCGGAGGTGGAGATTCGCCCCAAGTTCGACCTGCCCGACCTGGACGGCATGGAGATTGAGGTCCCCAAGCCCGAAGTCAGCGATGAGGATGTCGACAAGCGTCTGGACAACCTCCGTCAGCGCTTCGGCACCCTGGTCAGCGTGGATCGCCCCGCCAAGAAGGGTGATTTCGCCAGCATTGATCTGGATGCCCTCATCGACGGGGAGTCTGTGGATTCCCAGCAGGGCATCAGCTACGAGTTGGGTTCCAACACCATGCTCGATGGTCTGGATGAGGCCCTTGACGGCCTCTCCGCCGGTGAGGAGACCACCTTCGAAGGCACCCTGGAGGCCGGCGATCACCAGGGCGAGAAGGCCCAGATCAAGGTCAAGGTCAACTCGGTAAAGGCCGAGGAGCTGCCTGAGCTGGATGACGAGTTCGCCCAGGAGGCTTCCGAGTTCGACACCCTGGAAGAGCTCAAGGCCGATGTGCGCAAGCAGTGCGAGATCGACGCCGAGGGCCGCCAGGCAACCGACGCCCGCGATGCCTTCATCGCCAAGCTTCAGGACGGCCTGGAAATTCCGGTCCCCAAGGGCATCAAGGCCAACATGGTCGCCGATCAGCTCAAGAACACCGGCAAGGATTCCGAGAAGGCCACCAAGGACGAGAAGGCCGAGGCCGAAAAGAACGTCGAGAAGGAACTCCGTGACCAGATGACCCTGGATGCCCTGGCCGAAAAGATGGAGGTCAGTGTCAGCCAGGTGGATGTGACCAACTTCCTGGCTTCGATTGCCCAGCAGTACGGCATGGACCCCTCCGCCTTCATCAACTCCATCGTCCAGAACGGTCAGCTGGGTTCTGCCGTTCAGGAGGTCGGACGTTCCAAGGGTATGCTCGCCGGCATGCGTGCCGTCACCTTCAAGGATCCCGAAGGGAACGAGGTCGATCTGACCCGCTTCCTGGGTGGTGATGAAGAGGACGGACAGTCCATGGAAGACCAGGACGAGAGCGTCCAGGCTGCTTCCGCCGCTGCCGCTGTGGCCGACGAACTCTCGGATTCAGATTCGGCCGAAGAGGCGGAAAACAAGGACTGACGTCTTCATCCGGCGGATCGGACCTGCTCTCAGGAGCGGTTGCGGACCTACTGTGATATGACCGTTTGATCAGAGGACGCCCGGCGAATTGTCGCCGGGCGTCCTTTTTGTTGCGGCCGCTCTCCAGGGATTCTCCGTAGACCGGCCTAGCCCTTCCATGGTTGCGCAAAGAGCGGAAGTTCCCCCAAGCGTCGGTTGTGGGCGCTAGGCTCTAAGGCATGACACGTTTATCGAAGGAGACACGGTGAGCAATACACTTGCAACCAGCCCTGTCATGGAAGAGGGGGAGGCCGCTGCACCTGCGGACCCCATCTTCAACAGGCTGTTGAAGGACAGGATCATCTGGCTGGGCGATGAGGTTAAGGACACCAATGCCAACGTCATCTGCGCCCAGATGCTGATGCTGGCGGCCGAGGATCCCAAGAAGGACATCTGGCTTTACATCAATTCGCCAGGCGGTTCCATCACTGCCGGCATGGCCATCTACGACACCATGCAGCTGATCGAGCCCGATGTGGCCACGGTTGCGGTTGGCATGGCAGCGTCCATGGGGCAGTTCCTCCTGTCCAGCGGAGCCAAGGGCAAGCGTTTCGTCACCTCACATGCAAGGGTTCTCATGCATCAGCCCTCGGGCGGTGTGGGTGGTACGGCCACCGATGTCAGGATCAATGCAGAGTTGATCATGGATATGAAGAAGACTCTCTCGGAGCTGACCGCAGAGCAGACCGGTCACACCGTGGAGGAGATTTACCGCGATAACGAGTACGACCACTGGTTCACAGCCCAGCAGGCCCTGGAATACGGCTTCGTCGACAAGATCGTAACAACCCCGGGTACCATGGGTGCCCAGGGAGGGAAGTGAGCTTTTCATGGCATCAGAAGAAGCGAAATTCGTGGCACGGGCCCAGCGTCTGGCTGGTCCCCGCGGCCTTGCGGCCATGCCTCAGAGCAGGTACGTGCTTCCTCAGTTCGAGGAGCGCACCCCTTACGGGTACAAGCGTCAGGATCCGTACACCAGGCTCTTTGACGATCGAATCATCTTCATGGGTGTTCAGGTCGACGACACCTCCGCCGACGACATCATGGCCCAGCTGCTGGTCCTGGAAAGCCAGGATCCCAATCGCGATGTGATTATCTACATCAACTCGCCCGGCGGCTCCATGACTGCCATGACGGCCATCTATGACACCATGCAGTACATCAAGCCCGACGTACAGACCGTCTGCCTCGGGCAGGCGGCATCGGCCGCCGCCATTCTCCTGGCTGCCGGCACCGAGGGCAAGCGGCTGATTCTGCCCAATGCCCGTGTGCTGATTCACCAGCCGGCCATGGAACAGGACTTCGGCAAGGCCACGGAGATAGAGATTCAGGCCAAGGAAATGCTGCGTATGCGGACCTGGTTGGAAGAGACCCTTTCCAGGCACACCGGCCAGTCTGTCGAGAAGATTCGCAAGGATATCGAAATCGACACGATCCTGACGGCCCAGGAGGCCAAGGACTACGGCATGGTGGACGAGGTTCTGGAACACCGCAAGTAGATTCGGTCCCACCCGGTTTTCCGGGCAGGGCAATTCCCCGACTGGTCTATGAAGATGGGCAGGTCGGGGATTTTTCATATCCTGGAGGCAGGCAGGGCCTATCATGAAATATGACGGTGGGATTTCTGTGGGTCCTTACCGATTCGACGGGAAGGTTGAGAATGGGACGAGTGGTCAGCTATAACGACGGCCTGAGCAGATGTGAGTTCTGCGGCAAGGACGAGCATCAGGTGCGTCGTTTGGTCAAAGGCCCCTCGTCGGCCATCTGCGACGAGTGCATCCAACTCTGCACGCAGATCATCCAGGAGGACCAGGCCAAGGATGCCGCCAAGGACAGGAAGTCCCTGCCGGTGCCCAGCCGCATATTCGATTATCTGAACCGGTATGTGATTGGTCAGGATTCCGCCAAGAGGACCCTCTCGGTGGCGGTCTACAATCACTACAAACGGGTCAACCTGGAGTTGAACGATCTCCAGACCACAGCGGGGGATGGTGGCCGGAGCGCCATGACGCTCAAAGGTCCGAGCAGTGAGCCTGCGGGCCAGGACGAGGACCCTGCCCTGCATGCGCAGGTGGATAAGTCCAACATCCTGCTTCTTGGCCCTACGGGGGTGGGGAAGACATACCTGGCCCAGACCCTGGCCAAAATCATGGATGTTCCCTTTGTCATCACCGACGCCACCACACTCACCGAAGCCGGGTATGTGGGAGACGATGTGGAGACCGTCCTACAGCGCCTCCTGCAGGAAGCCAACGGTGACCTTGACCGTGCACAGCACGGCATCATCTATATCGACGAAATCGATAAAATCGCCCGCAAATCGGGCGAAAACACCTCCATTACCCGGGATGTGTCGGGCGAAGGGGTCCAGCAGGCCCTGCTCAAGGTGATCGAGGGGACCATGGCCTCCGTCCCCCTTGAGGGGACCCGTAAGCATGGTGAGATCAAGACGGTCAAGATGAACACCCGTGACATACTCTTCATCTGCGGTGGAGCCTTTGTGGGGCTGGATGACATCGTCCGCAGGCGTTTGGGGGTGCATGAGAGCGGGTTCTCCGCCGCTAGGGAGCAGGAGAAGCGGGTGGCGGATGAGGACATCCTGGGGGAGGTGAGTGCCGACGACCTGGAGGAGTTCGGACTCCTCCCGGAGTTCATCGGACGCCTGCCTGTGGTGACGACCCTGCGCCCGCTTACCGTAGACCAGCTCAAGCAGGTCCTGACGCAACCCGACGATGCCCTGGTCAACCAGTACCGCCGCATGTTCCTGGATGATGGGGCGGATCTGGAATTCACCGATGAGGCACTGGACCGGGTGGCTGGGATCGCCCTGGAGCGCGGTGTGGGGGCCAGAGGACTACGTGGCATCATCGAGAGGATCCTGGAAGGGGCCATGTTCGAGATTCCCGACCGGCAGGATGTGACCAAGGTTCTGGTCGATGCCGACGCGGTGGAAGGCAGGAGGCCCCCCCAGTATGTGATGGAACAGGGCGGGACGGGCAGGACCGGTCGTCGCAAGAGCTGATCGGAATGGTCGGGGTGCCCGGTTGACCGGGCCGGATAGGATGGTAACCGGTGCGGACACAGGCGGGTCCCGCATAGGATGCCCGTCTCAGTTCGCAAATGGTGTCTTCGGAAGGAACGCCCATGGGCAAACGCAATGCCGTGGTGGTCACGCACAGACGTGTGCGCTCCAGTGGCAATCTGGTCAATGAGGCGGTCCAGCAGCTTCAGACCGATGGGTTCCAGGTCGACATCATAGACAATATCGAGGCTCCAGAGTTCGGGCAAGGCTCTCAGCAGGTCAGCGATGATACGGAAATCGTCATCGTTCTTGGCGGAGATGGGACCATACTTCGTGCCGCCGAACTGGTCAAGGGCACCAAGGTCCCCATTCTCGGTGTCAATACGGGGCACGTGGGTTTCCTGGCGGAGTTCGAGAGCTTCCAGATAGGCGAGGCCATCCGACGGGTGGCCGATCATGATTACTCCATAGACGAGCGGATGCTGGCTCACGTGGATCTGTGGCTGCCCGGGGTCGATGAGCCTATATCTGACTGGGCCCTGAACGATATGACCCTCGAACGTTACGACCGGGGCAAGATGATTGAGGTATCAGTTCGGGTTGACGATGTGGAGATGAGCTCCTTCGGGTGCGACGGGATGATTGTGTCCACGCCCACTGGGTCCACGGCATATGCCTTTTCTGTGGGTGGCCCCATCATCTGGCCCGACGCCAACTCCCTTCAAATGGTGCCGATTGCGGCTCACGCCCTCTTTGCCCGTTCACTCATCATTGGACCGGATTCGCGCTTTACCCTGGATGTTCTTGACGACTCCCAGTCCGCGGGATGGATCTGCAATGACGGTCGCAGGCAGCGGCTTGTGCCCACGGGGTCAAGGGTGGTCGTCCGCCAATCCGAAGACATCCTGCGTCTGGCGCGTCTTTCCGGGGTTCCCTTCACCCAACGTCTGGTTTCCAAGTTCGACCTGCCTGTGGTCGGCTGGCGTGAGCAGCATAAGCCCAATCAGCGGGGCGCGGGTCCAGGGCAATCTGAGGGGAGGCGCTGATGTTGGAGGAGCTTGAGGTCCGTGATCTGGGTCCGATCCATCATGCCCTTTTGAAACCTGCGACCGGCATGACGGCCATCACCGGTGAAACCGGGGCCGGGAAGTCCATGCTGCTCAACGCCATAAGGCTGCTTTCCGGGGTTCCGGCCAGGGGTGACCTTGTGTCACCGGGTAGCAAAGAGGCCTGGGTGCAGGGCATATTCACCCAGGAAGAGGGGGCGCCGGTACTTGGAATCATCGATCAGGCGGGGCTGCCTGCCGAAGATGATGGTCAGGTTTTCATCTCCCGCTCGATACCCGTCGGAGGGAGATCCCGGGCAGCCGTCAACGGGAGGTCTGCCCCTCTGTCACTTCTGGAGGGGATTTCCTCCGACCTGGTCACCGTGCATGGGCAGACTGATCAGATGAGGATGGCCAATCCCGGTCGTCAGCGCGATTTTCTGGATGCCTATGCCCAGGATGAGCACGAACTGGCCGAGTTTCGGCTGGCCTGGTCCAGCTATCAGTCCAGCCGGAAACGTCTTGATTCCCTGCGCAATCAGGAGGCAGGTCTGGCGGCCCAGGCCGATTACCTACGTGAGTCCATCGACAGGATTGACCAGGTTGACCCCCACCCCGGTGAGGACGAGGACCTTCACCAGCAGCGTGACAGGATTGAACATGCTGCCCAGATAAGCCAGGGATTGAGGATGGCCCTGGGTGCCTTGGATGCCGCCCAGGTGGATCCGGACGGTGACGGTCCGTCGGTGTCGGGACTGCTGGAGCAGGCCATATCAGCCCTGGAAGGAATCGGGATCGGTGGCGTCTTCCAGGAGAGCGCCCGACGGTTGCGTTCAATGAACACGGACCTGTCGGACCTGGTCTTCACCCTCAGCAGTGAGATGGATGATGAGGTTCAAGAGGGGGATCTGGACAAGATAAATGCCCGGATTCACGACCTGGGAGAGCTGACCAGGAGGTGGGGCCCCACCATAGATGACGTGCTGGCCTGGAGAGACAAGTCCCGGTTGGATCTGGAAGACATGGATGCCTCGCCTGAGAAGCTCCAGGAGCTGCAGGACCAGTGCAGCCATGACAGGGATGCCGCCCTGAAGGCGGCTCGAGCACTTTCCCGGACCCGGGCCACAGCAGGCCATACCCTGGGCGACAGGGTTTCCGAAGAGCTGGAATCCTTGGCAATGGCAGGGGCTGGCCTGGAGGTCAAGGTCGTACAGCAAGACGACGATGCCTTGGACCAGCATGGACTGGATGACATATCCTTCCTCTTCACCCCCTATCCGGGATCGCCCCAGTTGCCTATGGGCAAGAGTGCTTCGGGTGGTGAGTTGAGTCGTCTGATGCTGGCCATGGAACTGGTGGCGGCTGAAGCAAGGACGGCCGGCATGAAGCCCGGTGCGGGTAATGGCCAGGCCTCGGATGGAGGCGGGGATGTCCTGCCGAACCAGAATCAGGCCATGCGGGAATCCATGACGTTCATCTTTGATGAGGTGGATGCCGGCGTGGGAGGACGTGCCGCTGTTGAGCTCGGTCGTCGCCTGGCCAGGTTGGCGGTCACATCCCAGGTGATTGTGGTCACCCACCTGCCTCAGGTGGCTTCCTGGGCCGATGCTCAGTTTGTCGTATCCAAACATGACGGCCAGTCCGGGGGAGTGGAAACCGTCGTCGATGAGGTTGCCGGCGAAACCAGGCAGCGTGAGATAGCACGAATGCTGTCGGGAAGCGAATCGACGACCTCTTTGGAACATGCGCGGGAGCTTCTTGTATCCAGTCGCTTGTGAGGTAATCGCTGTCAGGCCTCTGAACCGGTGGGTGACCTGCCTTTTCAACTCCAGCGGTCTTGCGGGTGACCTGGATTAGCCAGAGATCCGCCTGCATAGAGAATCTCAAGCATCCTGCAAACTGTAGTGGTTGCCGCAGGTTCACAACTCGGGAAGGTGATCGGTAGTGATGACACAGCTCGTCAATGAGGGTAAGGGCGCCATTTTCGATTTGGATGGCACCCTCTTGGACTCCATGGGGGTCTGGAAGGAAGTGGACAGGCTGTTCTTCGAACGCCGTGGCATCTCCATGCCACCCGACTATGCCCATGCGGTGGCGGCCATGCAGTCAGGCGATATAGCCGACTACACCATCAGGCGATTCTCCTTGGATGAGGACAGGGAGGACCTGATGCGGGAATGGACTGATACGGCAGAGGAATTGTATGCGAACCAGGTCCGGACGAAACCGCACGCCCTCGAGTACCTGCATCACCTGCGCAGCACCGGGGCCAAATTGGCCGTTGCGACCAGCCTGGCACCCAGATTGAGGGATGCCGCCCTGTTGCATGCAGGCATCAGGGACTGCTTTGATGTGGTATGCAGTGTCGATGACGCCGGTCTTGGAGGCAAGGAACGCCCCGACATCTTCCTCTATACTGCGAAGAACCTCGGTGTGGCTCCTGAAGATTGTACGGTTTTCGAGGATATACTCATCGCTGTCCGTACGGCAAAGTCAGTAGGAATGCAGGTCTGGGCCATGTTTGATGCATCCTCCCAAGGTGATTGGGAACGTATCCGCAAGGAAGCGGATGGGGTCATTCGCGATTTCGACCAGGCACCGCTCCGACTTTGAGAGAAGCCGCTTCCTCTCTGCGTCCCGGCAGGTGGGTTCCCTAGCTGTTCATTTCCATGGCGGCACGGCGAACGTATGCCGGCATTTCCGCGATATCTATGCAGTCCGTGAAGCGGACCTTGGCCGTTTCCAGGTTGCGCAGGTTGGACGGTGCCTGGGTGTGGGTCGCATCAGAGAGGACATCCATGCAGGCGAAGTCGCTGCCCTGGGTGGCAAGCCCCAGTGATTGTCCGACCACACGGGGGAACTTGTATGGGTTTGCGGTCGAAAGAAGGATGCGGGGGATGCCGTCGCGGCGGTGCCCGCGGTTCATTACATGGTAGCCGCAGGCAGTATGGGGGTCCATCAGATAGTTGTGGTCCTGCCAGCAATCGTGTATCGCTGCAGACACCTCGTCTTCATCGGCCCAGCCGCATGCAAAGAGGGACTGGATTCGTCTCAGGAGGCCGGACGGGACCTGATATCGGCCGGTAGTGGCGAGGTCTTCCATCAGGGAGGCGATCAGTTTCGTGTCGCCGTCAGACATGTAGTAGAGCATCCTCTCCAGGTTGGAGGAGATGAGGATGTCCATGCTGGGGGAGGTGGTGGTGTAGAAGGGGCGGTTCCTGTCATACACTCCGGAGGTCAGGAAGTCCGACAGGACCTTGTTCCGATCCGAGGCAACGGTCAGCCGTTCCACCGGCAACCCCATCATCTTGGCGTAGTAACCAGCCAGGATGTCTCCGAAGTTGCCGGTGGGCACGAAGAACTCCACAGGGTCCCCGGCCTTGATGGCACCCTGATCAAGGAGGGAACCGTAGGCATGGAAGTAGTAGACGACCTGGGGGACCAGACGACCCACGTTTATCGAATTGGCCGATGACAGGGCCGTTCCGGCTCCGTTTGCCAAGGTGGAGGCCAGCTCCCGGTCGGCGAAGATGGTCTTGACGGCTGACTGGGCATCATCGAAGTTGCCTCGGACGGCACAGACACGAACGTTGGAACCTGCCTGGGTGACCATCTGCAGCCGTTGTACCTGGCTGACCTTGCCTTCCGGGTAGAAGACCGTGATGCCCGTGCCCGGGGTGTCGGCGAATCCTGACAGGGCAGCCTTGCCGGTGTCGCCCGAGGTTGCCGTCAGAATCATGATTCGTTGGTCGTCGTCTCCCTGGGGGAGGGCCTGGCTCATCAGTCTGGGCAGTATCTGGAGGGCCACATCCTTGAAGGCCGAAGTCGGGCCGTTGAAGAGCTCGAGCACATAGTCATCGCCCACCTGGGTCAGTGGGGTGATCGCGGGGGTGGACCATTGTTCGCCATAGGCTGCCCGAATCGACCGGTCCAGTTCATCGGCCGTGTAGTCATCCAGAAGCAGCCCCAAAATTCTGGCTGCCGTCTGCCGGTAGGTCTGCCCGGCCAGGCAGGCTGGGGCGACCTGGATCGATGCCAGTTGATCGGTGACGAAGAGACCGCCGTCCGGGGCGATTCCTTGACGAATGGCCTGCTTGGAGGTCACGGTCTGTTCTGTGCTGCGTGTGCTGTGGAATACCTTCATGCGGTAGTGCCCTTCCGCCCTGGTCTCTCCGGATGGTCCGCCTTGAAATACAAGGAGGTACATCACAATTCTATTCCTGGGTAAGGTCGGGAAGCCCTATTGTGGCCAAGGGCCGCAACCCTGTTCGTTCAAGGCCGGACAAGGGCTTTATAGGCTCCTGCCTGCCAAGAAGTGGGTTCATAATGTGGACAGATTCGAGGAGAAATGGCGATTCCGTTAAGGTGTCCAGCGTACAGTATTGCCAACCAGCCTTGAATACGTGTGGCTGTGCGTCAAACAAAAGGAGAGACCTATGGTCGAAGAGAATCTGATACAGCGATCAAACGATGCCTTCAACTCTTCGATTTCGCAGGTCGACCCTGAGATCGCCCGGTTGCTGGATTGCGAGTTGGACCGTCAACGTGGCGGACTGGAGATGATCGCCTCCGAGAACTTCGTCCCCAAGGCCGTTCTGCAGGCCCAGGGTTCCGTGTTGACCAACAAGTACGCAGAGGGATATCCCGGAAGACGGTACTACGGCGGTTGTGAGTGGGTCGACCAGGTCGAGACCTTGGCCCGCAACCGTGCCAAGGAGCTCTTTGGCGCCGAATACGCCAACGTGCAACCGCATGCCGGCGCCCAGGCCAACGCCGCCGTCTATCAGGCGCTGATCAAGCCGGGGGATACCGTCCTGGGTCTTGCCCTGGACCATGGCGGTCACCTGACCCATGGCATGAAGATCAACTTCTCAGGACGTTTCTATCGGGCTGAGGCCTATGGGGTCAACCCCGAGACCTATCGCATCGATCCTGAGATAATCCGTCAGCGTGCCAAGGAAGCCCATCCGGCCCTGATTATCGGCGGCTGGAGTGCCTATCCCCGTATCGAGGATTTCAAGGCCATGAAAGAGATAGCCGATGAGGTCGGTGCCAAGTTCTGGGTGGACATGGCCCACTTTGCGGGTATGGTGGCAGCCGGACTGCATCCGAGTCCGGTTCCCTACGCAGATGTGGTCTCCTCCACGGCCCACAAGACCCTGGGCGGGCCACGTTCAGGCTTCATCCTGGCCAAGCAGGAATACGGAAAGAAAATCAACTCCGCCGTCTTCCCCGGTAACCAGGGTGGGCCCCTCATGCATGTCATCGCAGCCAAGGCCGTTGCCTTCAAGCTGGCGGGAACCCCCGAGTTCAGGCAGCGCATGCAGCGCACCCTGGATGGGGCCAAGATTCTCGCAGAGCGACTGATGGCTCCCGATGTGGCGGCAAATGGAATCACCGTCCTGACCGGTGGAACGGACGTTCATCTGGTCATGGTCGACCTGCGCAACAGCGAAATGGATGGTCAACAGGGTGAGGACCTTCTGGCGCGCGTCGGCATCACGGTCAATAGGAACACGGTTCCCTTCGACCCCCGTCCGGCCTCCGTGGCATCGGGTCTGCGCATCGGCACCTCGGCACTGGCCACCCGAGGATTCGGCGACGCACAGTATGAAGAGGTGGCCGACGTGATCGGTACCGCTCTTGCTCAAGGCAAGAACGCCGACGTTGATGCCCTCAAGGCTCGCGTGGACCGTCTGGTCGAGGAGTTCCCACTTTACCCCGGGCTCGAACAGACCCACTGATTGGAAGACTCGGAATCATCGATTCCCGGTAACCGGAAGACCTGGTCGTGACTTGGGTCTTCCTGCTGTCTCAGTGGGCGGGGACTGGCGCTTCGCCGGGGCAGGTAATCGGGGAACCCCACTCATTCATCCTCTCGGGATTCAAGGAATCACTGACTTCCTGTGACGGATGCCACGGGTGGGAAAGTCGGGCAACCATGCCGTCAGGGTTACAATCGGAGCAATAGCCAGATTGGGCCCCGGCCCTGGATTGCGAGAGGACCACAGGATGAGTGATCAGCAGACCTCCCTGAGTCAGTCGGATATCTCTGCCAGGGTCTGTGCCATGGCGGACAGGGCAGCCCAGGCCCAGACCGGATTGGCCCTGATGGATGGCGAGGCCAGGAACGCCCTGCTTATGGCCCTGGCGGATGCCCTCATCGCCTCGGCTGGCGATATCGAGGCAGCCAATCGATCCGACCTGGATGAAGCCTTCGAATCCGGCATGTCGGCAGGTCTGATTGACAGGCTGCGTCTGGACACGATCAGGGTGGCTGCGGCCGCCAGGGGAGTTCGTCAGGTGGCCGCCCTTCCAGATCCCCTTGGCAGCCTGGTGCAGGGGCATGAAATGCCCAACGGTGTGCGGCTCAATCAGGTCAGGGTGCCTCTTGGGGTCGTAGCCATGATTTACGAAGCCCGCCCCAACGTAACCATCGATGTTGTCTCCCTCTGCCTGAAATCCGGCAATGCCGTTCTTCTGCGTGGCGGTCATGCGGCGGAACGAACCAACCGGGTCCTGGTCGATCTGATTGGCGGGGTATTGGAGCAAGAGGGGTTGAACCCGTCCCTGGTTGCCTCGGTCGACGAATTCGGCAGGCAGGGTGCTCAGGCCCTGATGCAGGCCCGCGGTCATATCGACCTCCTGATTCCGCGCGGTGGTAAGGATCTAATCCAGAGCGTCGTCTCCCAGGCAACGGTACCGACAATCGAGACCGGTGCAGGTAACGTTCATATCTATCTGGACAGGTCGGCGGATCTGGACAAGGCCATCCCGGTCATCGTCAACGCCAAGACCCAACGGGTCGGTGTCTGCAACGCCGCTGAAAAGCTGATTGTCCACCGCGATGTGGCTGCTGACTTCCTTCCCCGTATTGCACGTGCCCTGACCACCGCCCAGGTGGAACTTTGTCTGGATACGGTTTCCATGGACATCCTCTGTTCCCGTGGCGCCGGCAATGGCGGCGAGGGAGTCGACCTACCCCCGGAACTGCTCCGGGAGGCGGAGTCCGAGGACTGGGGGACCGAGTACCTGGATATGAAGATGGGGGTCAAGGTGGTCGATTCCCTCGACGAGGCCATCGATCACATCAACCGGTACTCCACAGGTCACACCGAGGCAATTCTGGCTGAGGACTATGAGGCTGTCGAGGAATTCACCAAACGGGTGGACTCTGCTGTGATCATGGTCAATGCATCGACCAGGTTCACCGACGGAGGCCAGTTCGGAATGGGGGCCGAACTCGGCATCTCCACCCAGAAGCTCCACGCGCGAGGCCCCATGGGCCTGCAGGAGTTGACAACTACCAAGTGGGTCGGTTACGGAAGGGGGCAGGTGCGCCCGTGAATGAAGAGGTTGAGGAACTGTTCTGCCAAGAGCGTGACAATCCGCGTATATGGCTTCGGGTGGCATCAGAGCGGCTGAGCATACTCAGATATGTCTTCCTGGTTCAGATAGAGGACGGCATTCCCGATGCCGAGCAACGGGCATGCCTTGAATACGCCGATGCTGTCTTGATTGGCTGGCCGGATGAGGATTCCGATCAGGTACATGATCTGAATGAGGAGGAGCTCAACGAGGTCCGTCGTCAGATTACGGTCATGGAGGATCACGTCCCTACCTTCCGCAATCAGGAACAGGACGGGAAGATAGCCGATCTGGCGGCCTCCCTGGTCATCATCACCCAATGCGTGGCACAGGTGCGCCGCGCCTACCAGCCCGAGTTTCCCCTGCCGACCTTCGCCGAGATTCGGCGGGTTGTGCAAGAGGAATGGGATGCCGATATGGAACGTATCGGTTCCGATCGGGTCAGTCCCAGTGCCGAGCAGCTCAAGGAGGAGGTCATTGCCGAGAGGGAGGAGAACGCCTCCCTTGTCAGGCAGGAAAACGGCGAATCAGCAGGTGATGGGCACGGGGCTGGTGATGCCAGGTGAATCCGGGAAAGTCGGACGGGGACCGCAGAATGTCCGATTTGTCCAAGATTGACCAGCCAGGGCCGACGGACCCTACCCGGCTTCATACCGATGTTCCCGAGCCGGGTAAGAGGACCAGGGTTGGAATCATGGGCGGAACCTTCGATCCGATCCATAATGGGCACCTGGTCGCCGCCTCGGAGGTGGCATGGGTCTATGACCTGGACGAAGTCATCTTCGTGCCTACCGGGCGGCCTGTGTTCAAGCTCGACAAGGCCGTGACCAATGCCGAGGACCGATATCTGATGACGGTCATAGCCACGGCTTCCAATCCCAAATTCACGGTTTCCCGGGTCGATATCGACCGACCGGGTGTCACCTACACCGTTGACACCCTCCGCGATATCCAGCGGCTGAGGCCCGACAGCGATCTCTTCTTCATCACCGGGGCTGATGCGGTTGCCGAGATCATGCGCTGGAAGGATGCCGATACCATGTGGGATCTCGCCCACTTCGTGGCCGTATCCCGACCGGGGTACTCGTCCAGCCTGCCCGCCCTGAACGTGCCCGATCATAAGGTCGATATGTTGGAGATCCCCGCTCTGGCCATCTCCTCCACGGACATCCGTCGCCGGTCGGTGAAGGACATGCCCGTCTGGTATCTGGTCCCCGATGGGGTTGTCCAGTACATCAACAAGCACGGGCTCTACAGACACAGAGGCGGCGAGACCGAAACGGATTGAGGGCAGGTCAGGGGCGCAACGGGTCCGGGCAACACGAATTACCGACAGTGTCAGTGTGCGCGATTATCATGGGTCCTGTCCGCTTCAGCGACAACAACGTTTGGAGATATGGTGAGCGCAATCCTCGAAGGCAGACCAGGCAAAAATCTCATACTGGTAACGGGTAGAACCCACCCGAAGCTTGCTGCGGATGTGGCCGATCAACTCGGCATCGATGTTCTTGAGACCACGGCCTACGACTTCGCCAACGGCGAGATGTACGTACGGTATACGGAATCGGTGCGAGGAGCGGATGTCTTCGTTCTCCAGAGCCATGCCGATCCCATCAACAAGTCAATCATGGAGCAGTTGATCATGATTGATGCCCTGAAGCGTGCCTCCGCGCGCAGCATCACCGCCGTATGCCCCCTGCTGGGCTACTCGCGCCAGGACAAGAAGCACCTTGGTCGTGAACCCATCTCCTGCCGTCTCATGTTCGATCTCCTCAAGGCTGCGGGTGCTGACCGAATCATGTCGGTGGACCTGCATGCGTCGCAGTCCCAAGGCTTCTTCGACGGCCCGGTGGACCACCTGATTGCCATGCCTGTACTGGTGGATTACGTCCGCGACCGGATGGACCTCTCCAAGGTTGCCGTCGTTTCTCCCGACGCCGGCCGCATCCGTGTGGCAGAGCAGTGGGCCCAGCGACTGGGTGGCGTCCCCCTGGCCTTCATCCACAAGACCCGTGATGTGACCCAGCCCAACAAGGCCGTGGCACACCGTGTGGTCGGCGAGGTGAAGGGACTGGACTGCGTCCTGGTCGATGACCTGATCGATACGGGTGGCACCATTGCCGAGGCCTGCAACGTGCTTCGCGATGCCGGCGCCAACTCCATCACCATCGTGGCCACCCACGGCGTCATGTCCGGCCCTGCCGTGCAGAGGCTCCGCGATTGCCAGGCCAAGGAAGTGGTCGTGACCGATACGGTTCCGATTCCTTCCGAAAAGCGTTGGGACGGACTGACGGTGCTCTCCATCGCCCCGCTCCTGTCCTCGGCCATCAGGGCGGTCTTCGAGGACGGCTCGGTCGCCAAGCTCTTTGATACCTACCCTGCCCATCACGGTCAGGGATTCCTCTTCGCCTGAGAGGGTCTCGGACGACTCGGCTGTTCCGGACGGCGCCCGGTCTGTACCGGGCGTGCCGCAATCGCTGGTCTGTGGCATAATAAAACCTGGCGGGTCGCTAGATTCCGCCCTTCCCCCATGGTGTAATGGCAGCACACGGGTCTTTGGAACCCTTAGTCTTGGTTCGAATCCAGGTGGGGGAGCTTACGCTCGCCGATTTTCCGGTCGGAGACGGCCTTAAGGGGTCGGTGATCAACCGAAAGGAACTGACTTGGCAGTCAAGAAGATCGAAACCTGGCTCACCGATATGGACGGGGTGCTGGTGCATGAGAATACCGCCTTGCCCGGAGCTGCCGAATTCATCGAGACCCTGAAGGAACATGACCGACAGTATCTGGTCCTGACCAACAACCCGATTTACACCCCGCGTGACCTCTCTGCCAGACTGGGGCGTAGCGGCATCGATGTGCCCGAGGACCGGATATGGACATCGGCCCTGGCCACCGCGGACTTTGTCGCCCGGACCATTCCTCGCGGTTCCGCCTACGTGATTGGCGAGGCCGGTCTGACAACGGCCCTGCATGAGGCAGGATTCATCCTCTCCGATATCAATCCGGACTATGTCATCCTCGGCGAGACCAGGACCTACTCCTTCGAATCGATTACCACGGCCATACGGCTGATACTTGGGGGAGCCCGCTTCATCTGCACCAACCCCGATGCGACCGGGCCCAGTGAGAATGGTATTCTGCCTGCGGCCGGATCGGTGGCCGCCCTGGTGACCAAGGCAACCAACCGCGAGCCCTACTTCGTAGGCAAGCCCAATCCCATCATGTTCCGCACCGCCCTGAACCGCGTAGGTGGGCACTCGGAGACCACTGCCATGATTGGCGACAGGATGGATACCGATGTGGTGGCCGGCGTCGAGGCGGGTCTCAACACCTTCCTGGTCCTGACCGGCATCACCAAGCGTGAAGAGGTGGAGACCTTCCCCTTCAGGCCGGACAAGGTGGTTGATTCGATCAAGAATCTGATTGATGTCGCCGAGAGCGGGGTAGTGGAGTTTTGACACGGGAATCGGGCCTGACGGCCGGTATCATCCTTGCAGCCGGTGAGGGGACCCGCATGCGGTCCTCCCGTCCCAAGGTCCTGCACAAGTTGGCAGGCAAGACCTTCCTTGAGCGGGTCATGGCATCGGTCACGGCCCTGGATCCGGGACTGACTGCTGTCGTGGTCCATTTCCAGGCCGAAAAGGTCGCCGCCGCAGCGCGTTCGTATGATGATCGGGTCCGTATCGTCCAGCAGGATGATCGCCCCGGTACGGGCCGCGCAGTCCAGTGTGCCATGGACCAGCTTGACCGGAGTCTCGACCCCGATGGATACGTGCTTATTGCCGCTTCCGACATGCCGCTTCTTGATACGAACACCCTTCGCGGGCTGATTGACCACCATATCCAGGCCGGAGACGGGGCGACGGTCCTTACCGTGAGTCTGGATGACCCGACCGGCTACGGTCGCATCATTCGGGACCAGGATGGGCGGGTGCTCCGCATCGTCGAGCAGAAGGACGCCACCGGTACCGAGCTGGCCGTCAGAGAGGTCAATACCTCCGTCTACGTCTTCAATGTCGATGTGCTCCGCCAGGCCATCAAGGGCCTCAAGGACAGCAATGCCCAGGGGGAGTTCTACCTGACTGATGCCTTGGAGACGGCCCGCCAGTCGGGTACGGTGGGTGCCTTCACGGCTCCTGACCCACTCAGTGTCGAAGGCGTCAATGACAGGGTCCAGCTGGCCTCCCTGTCCAAAAAACACAACATACGGGTATGCCACGAGCTGATGCGATCCGGGGTGACCATCCTGGATCCGGAGACCACCTGGATCGAGGACGGCGTAACCATCGAGCCCGACGCCACGATTCTGCCGGGCTGCTTCCTTCAGGGGCATACCACTATCGCCTCGAATGCGACGGTTGGCCCTTATACGACCCTTATCGATGCCGTCATCGACCAGGACGCCACCGTGGAACGCTCCAGAGTGCAGGAGACCCACATCGGTGCCAGGGCCAATATCGGGCCGTGGACCTATATGAGACCAGGTAATGACCTGGCCGAGGACACCAAGGCCGGAGCCTTCGTCGAGATGAAGAAAGCCCAAATCGACCATGGGACCAAGGTTCCCCATCTTTCCTACGTGGGTGATACCCATATCGGTCATGACAGCAATATCGGCGGCGGGAGCATCACGGCCAACTATGACGGGGTGCACAAGAATCGGACCGAAATAGGGTCAGGTGTCCATGTCGGCGCAGGTAATCTCTTCGTGGCCCCCGTTCAGGTCGGCGACAGGGTGACGACCGGTGCAGGCACAGTGATTCGCCATGAGGTCCCTGACGATGCCATGGTCTATTCCACCAACGACCAGCACACGGTCGAGGACTGGAAACCGGAGTGGGAGCGCTGAGTCGTTCCTCCGAGGTAACCCGCGACCTCAAGCCAGGCTCCTTCTCCAAAGGGTCAAGGCTTGGGGAATAATGGTGGATACAGTACATAGAGCAGTGTTCGAAACCTCGGACACTTCCGATTGAAAGGCGTTTCAGTGCCAGCATTGCAGGATTCCATAGACGCGGTACGGGTGGCCGCGCAAGCCGCCAACGATATCAAGGCCATGGACATCGTCGCCTTCGACGTCTCCCAGCCGATCGCCATTACCGACATCTTCATGGTGGCAACCGGCGGAAACGAGCGGCAGGTCCTGGCCATCGCCGAAGAGGTGGAGAAGCAGCTCCACATCCAGTGTGGGCGCGACACCCGCTCTCGCGAGGGGGTCGAAGAGGCGCAGTGGATCCTGCTGGACTATGGGGACTTCGTCATCCACATCATGCACAAGCAGGCCCGGAAGTACTACGACCTTGAGCGCCTTTGGAAGGACTGCCCTCAGGTTGACCTCCAGCTGGAGCATCAATTCACCCTGGATGATGACCAATCCGAGGAGGAGGATTCCGACTCCCTGATGGCCGGATTCGACGATGCCGACATGCGCAGTCGCTTCGCCCGTCAGGAAGAGGATGAGGGGAAGCGGTCATGAGCGGGGGAGCCGGTTCGCTTCCGCATGTGAGTTCCCTGACCCTGGTCAGGCATGGGCAGACCGATTACAATGCCAAGCACCGTGTTCAGGGGCAGATCGACATCCCCCTGAACACGGTCGGTCGTTGGCAGGTTGAGCGCTCTGCCGAGGAGCTGCGACGCGAATATGTCGATACCGCTCCCGAGGGACGGAAGCAACTGGTCATCGCATCCGACCTTGGCCGGGCCATGGATACGGCCCGGGCCTTTGCCGACCCCCTGGGGCTGGAGGTCCATCCCGATCCCCGTCTGCGCGAGCGCGGATTCGGCGATTGGGAAGGTGTCAGTACCGAAGAGGCCATGGAGCGTTGGCCTGAGGACTATGCCTCATGGATGAGCGGCGGAGGCGGTGAGCTCAACCACGGTGCCGAGTCCAAGATCGAGGTGGGTCGGCGCGGACTTGAAGCCATCAATGAATGGACCCTGTCGGCCGATGCCGATACCGACCTGTTCGTCTTCTCCCATGGGTCGTTCATCTCCCAGTCGCTCCAAGCCCTTCTGGGTATGGCCAGGACCTATCCTGAGTACGTGGGCATGGTTACGATGCGTAACGCGCATTGGGCCAGGCTGGTGGCCAGGGACATGCTGGACGGTCAGTTGCGTTGGTCCATGATCGATTTCAACAGGGGACCGGCCATAGCCATGCGTGGCGACTGGGATCGTCCCATGGGTCTGGTGGTTCAGGACTGACCACTGGACCATGCGGCAGGATACGAGAGGGTTCCGCATTCTGCTCTGTTCGAATTCGGCCTTGCGCGAGTGCAACCGGTGTGCCGGGAGCGCCTATCACACGTCCGACACAGGCCGGCGATATCATGATTCATCAGTAGGTACGGTTGATGGGTATGAAGGAGCCGGGGTTTGAAGAATTTCTTCCATGACATATCGTGGGCTCAGATTGTTGCAGGAGCCCTTGCTGCCATGACCTCCTTCTGGCTGGCTGCGAAAATCGGTGTCGCCGGGTCCATCATCGGTGTGGCCATTGGCTCCATCGTTTCTGCGGTGGCGTCACAGTTGTACAAGAACGTCCTTGAAGCTTCGGGGCAGAAGTTGCAGGAGACCGTCATCGGCGGAGACGAAGGTGACGATACCGGGGGGTCGACGAGCATGGCATCAAAAGAGGAAACCGAAGTCACTCCCCGGGTTGCCCAGGGAGGCCATCACGACCCTTATGCAGGTCAGGAAACCAGGCCCATTCCCCAGGTCGGGCAGGAAACGACAGTGCTCCATCCCGTGGGCGGTCAGGTGGATGGTGAAACAACCGTTCTGTCGCCGACAGGTTCGGATATAGGTGGCACCAGTGTCATGGAGCCTGTTCCGGCAGGGACGGGGCAGTCGCAGACCGGTAGGACCGTGGCCTCCTCCAATGGTGGAAAAGTCCCTACGGCAGCCGATCGCCTTGATGGCGCCGTCCAGGGTGACCATGTGGCGAACTCTTCCGCGGAGCAAATCAAGCGCAGGAAGCGCAACATCGTCATCGTCTCCGTCGTCAGCGCCCTGGTGGCGGTCATCCTGAGCGCTCTTGCCATCAACCTGCTGACCAAGGGTGAAGGCACCGATCATGTGGTACGTAATGTCGTCAGTCCATCAACCGTCGTGCAGACCCCCGAGGAAAACAGACCGTCGGAGACCACTCACACCCATGGGAATCAGAGTGAACCAGGTCAGCCCGGTGTGACCAATCAGCCCAGTCATGAGCAGACCCAGACGCCTCAGCAGACCACTGCTCCGACACAGCAGGAGCCGGTGCCCAGTCCGTCAGCATCCACTTCCCACACCCCTGAGGTTCCGGAGACTTCCCCCTCTCCAGGAGATTCTCCCGATTCGACCGCCACGCCGACACCTCAAAAAACAGCACAATAAGACGGTTTCGTCCTTCGTGAGGTCATCTCCAGTCACGGCTTGACGGTAAGGTCCGAATTAGGCGGATAATGAAATCCCCTTAAGCGACCAACGTCGGTTCGACCGATGGATGTTATTACGAAAGGAACTGTATGCGTAAGGTTCTCTGCTCTCCCGGAAGCTATATCCAGCAGGAAGGCGCCATGGGACAACTGGCCGACGAATATGCGGCCATCGGCTCCAAGGGCGCCCATATCATCGTCGATCCGATGATCGACAAGCTCTATCACCATCAGATCGTCTCATCGTTTGATGCGAAGGGAACGCCCTACCAGCTCATGGAGTTTGGGGGCGAGTGTTCCTCGGAAGAGGTCAACCGTCATCGCGAGCACATCGGATCCAATGATGTGGTCATCGGCATCGGTGGAGGCAAGACTCTGGATACGGCCAAGGCAGTGGCCTTCTATGCCAATCTGCCTGTCATGATCGTTCCCACGGCAGCATCCTCCGACGCACCTTGCTCGCGCCTGTCCGTTCTCTACCGTCCAGATGGTGTTTTCGACAAGTATCTTCCCCTGCCTGCCAATCCCGATGTTGTCCTGATGGATACGGACATCATCACCAAGGCTCCGGTGCGGTTCCTGGTGTCCGGCCTTGGTGACGCATTTGCCACCTACTATGAGGCGGCGGCCTGCGTTCGGTCGAACGCCGTGACCATGACCGGCGGCCACGCCACCAACGCAGCCTTCACCCTGGCCAAGCTCTGCCATGACACCCTCCTGGAAGATGGCGTCAAGGCTGTCGCTGCCGCCAAGGCCGGTGTGCGTACCGCCGCCCTGGAGAACATCATCGAGGCCAACACCCTCCTCAGCGGGTTGGGCTTCGAAAGCTCCGGTCTGGCTGCGGCACACGCCATCCATGATGGTATGACCGCTCTTGAAGGTACCCACAAGATGCTTCACGGCGAAAAGGTGGCCTTCGGAACCCTGGCCCAGTTCGTCCTGGAGGATCGCTCCTTGGACGAAACGGCAGAGGTCTACGATTTCTTCCGTCAGGTCGGCCTGCCGACCTCCCTGGAAGAGATCGGCATAGGAGATGCCACCGACGAGGACCTGCTCCGTGTCGGAGAGCTCGCTTGCGGCCCCGATGAGACCATGGGCAACATGCCCTTCGAGGTGACCCCTGTCGACGTGGCCAACGCCCTGCGTGCCGCCGACGAGGTGGGCAAGAACCTCTGATTCGCCATCTGATGGAAAGGCCACAGGCGTGGAGCCTGTGGCCTTTTCCTGTATGTATGAGGCCACTCTCACAAGTAGAGCCTGGATGGGAGCGACGTCAGTGGTTCAGGTCGGCTACTTCACGCTGGCTGAGGATGGGGTGACGAGATTGAAGCTCACATAACTGTCCGACAGAATGGTGTCAGGAGTTACGGATATAAAAAGCCGCCCGACTGAATCGGGCGGTTGACCTCTGTGGAGCTAGGGGGGTTCGAACCCCCGACCTTCTCCATGCCATGGAGACGCGCTACCAGCTGCGCCATAGCCCCGTGCTTGTGAAGCCTTGGCTATATTACACCAAGGTCGCAGAAGTGAGCAAATCAGTGTGTTGCCTTGATTTTCCAAGGATTGGACAAACAGGTAGCGCAGCCGGTATAGGAGTGACCGAATCAGGGCTTTGCAGGGCCTTCTACGATAGGATGGGGCATACAGCAGGCACTTGCGCCGATTCGTGAGCGTGCAGGTACATGGTCGTAATCCTGATGTATCGCAAGAAAGGTGGTGCCGTAGCCATGGGGAACGAGTTGAGGGCCTACAGCGCTGCGACGGAACCGCTGATTGTGAATTGCTTGCCGCTGACCGATGAGGAGCGGGGGGAGTTCATAGAGGCCGCAGACGGTGTGCGGCAGATATTCGTCCTGGATCCTGCCCAGCGTGGACGGATGCAGTGGCCGATGCGGTTGCCGGAAGGGAACAGGGACGAGGTAACGATCATTTTCGGCAATCCACCTGGCGACCAGGTGGCCGATTGCCAAAACCTGGCATGGCTCCAGACCTTGAGTGCAGGTGTGGACGCATATCTCCAACCTGGCCTTATGCCGGACGGCGCCCTTCTGACCAGTGCCTCGGGAGCCTACGGGCAGTCCGTTTCCGAGGAGATGTTCGCGATGATGTGGGCGCTTATGAAGGACCTTCCCGCATACAGGGACAACCAGAACAAGGGACTATGGAAGCCCAGGGGAACCGTCTATTCGCCGCGGGGAGCCAAGGCACTCGTTTTGGGAACGGGTGACCTGGGATCGAGCTTCGCCCGATTGGTCAAGGCCGTAGGAGGAACGACCTATGGCATCCGCCGCCATCCCGACAAGCAAGTGGACGGGTTTGATTACATGGCGGGAACCGACCGGTTGGATCAGCTTCTGCCTGATATGGATATCGTGGCCCTGGCTCTGCCGGCTTCGGCGGCAACCCACCACATCATCAGCAAGGAGCGACTGGCCCTGATGAAGCAGAACGCCGTCCTGGTCAATGCAGGCAGAGGAGATGCCGTCGATTGCCTGGCCTTGGCTGAAACCCTGGAAGCCGGACGTATCCTGGGTGCTGGACTCGACGTGACGGAACCGGAGCCGCTTCCTGCGGACCATCCCCTCTGGTCTCAGCCGCGGTGCCTGATTACCCCACACGTCGCCGGAGGGGCCCATCTGGCATCAAACGTCGATAAGATCATCGAAATATGCCTGGATAATCTGCGTCGCTATCGGGCAGGACAACCTTTGCGCAACCGAGTGAGGTAACCATGGAATCAAACGCCCGAAGGAACCATCCGAGGCATAGTGGAAACCACTTCTTGGTCTGGCTTGCCGCCATTGTGGTCCTCGTCATCCTTGGAGCCTGTCTGGTTCATGGTCTGCCTGCTTTCCGCAATCGTGGTCTCGACACAACCTCCGACCAGACGGCCGAGACGGCTGGTCGTGGACAATCCGACAAGGAGGAGGACAATACGCCCGGCCTGTCGCTTAAACAGACCGCCGCCTACCCCCGGTTGAAATCAAGCGTTGATTATGACAATGACGGTATCGATGACTATACCGACCTGGTTCAGGGCGCCCACGAGGGGGCCGAGCGGCATCGCAAGTATGACACCGGCTACTACCAGGGAGGGTACCCTCCCGACGACAGGGGAGCCTGCACCGACGAAATCTGGCGCGACTTCAGCCATGCCGGCTACGATCTCAAGGCCATGGTCGATGCGGATATCGCCGCGAACCCTACAGCCTATTCCGGTGTCATAGCACGGCCTGATCCCAATATCGACTTCCGCAGAACCAATGTACTTGGCGTGTTTTTCGGCAGGTATGCCCAGGAACTGACCACCGATACGGCAGCCCATGACCAGTGGCAGCAGGGGGATATCGTCATCTTCGACACTTCATGGCACATAGGCATGGTTTCCGACCGGCGTGATAAGCAGGGCGTGCCGCTCCTCCTGCACAACATGGCCCAGAAGCACCGTGAGAACGACTACCTGGGATCCGATTCCCACCGCATCATCTCGGGTCACTTCAGATTTGACGCCTCCAGGATTCCCCAAAGCGTTCTGAAACCATGGAACGGGTGACGGGCCGTCACTTCCTGCTCCGTGCACGCCGGTGATGCCCCGAGTTTCGCGGGGCGACCTCCCCGTGGACTCGCGATGGGGGTGGTTACGACTATTCTGCATGATTGGTATCGGTACCGGTTGGGGCTTTGTTAGTATCGGTTTCTGCAGACGAGCACGGTGGTGAGCGAGAGGCGGTGATGGCGATGATGAGGGTATTCAGCACCATGAATGGTCAGATTGAGCAAATCAAACAGGGCGAAAAGGGCTCCTGGATATGCCTCTCAGCACCGACCGATGTGGAACTTGCCAATGTGGCGCAAAGCACCGGTATCGACCTGGCCGACCTGCGTGCACCGCTGGATGACGAGGAGCGCTCGCGCGTTGATGCCGAAGACGACTACACGATGGTCATCGTTGACATTCCTCGGGCCGAAGAACGTGACGGACGCGATTACTATGAGACCATCCCCCTCTCGATCATCGTCACCGAGAACCTGATTGTGACGGTCTGTATGCAGGACACCGTTCTCCTCCACCCCTTCATGGAGGGGACCATTCGCGGATTCAACACCTTCATGAAATCCCGGTTCATCCTGCAGATACTGTACCGGAACGCCACCATGTACCTGCGCTACCTGCGCATCATCGACCGGGAGTCCGACAGGTTGGAGTTGAAGCTTCGCCATTCCATGCAGAACCGGGAGATTCTGATGCTCCTGGAGCTGAACAAGACCCTGGTCTACTTCGCCACCAGCCTCAAGTCGAATGAAATCGTCCTCGAAAAGCTGACCAGTCTGGAACGAATCAAGCAATACCCCGATGACGAGGATCTTCTGGGGGACGTCATCACGGAGAACAAGCAGGCCATCGAGATGGCCAACATATACTCCAGCGTGCTTTCAGGCATGACCGATGCATTCGCCTCGATCGTGTCGAACAACGTGAACAACGTGAACAACGTCATGAGGATTTTCACGATCATTTCCATCAGCATGTCGGTGCCCACTCTGATTTTCTCCATGTATGGCATGAACTTCAACGAGGGTATGTTCGGCATGCCCTTCACCGACAAGCCCTGGGGGTTCGCGGTGGTGGTCGTCGTCTCCATGCTGGTCGCCGGAATGGTCACATGGTTCCTGACCCGTTCCAAGATGTTCAAGTAGGAGAACCATGAAAGCTCACAAGTTGTTGGCATCCCTGGTCGCCCTGGTAATGGTACTGCCCCTGGCAGGTTGCGGGCAATCAGCGGCGCAATACGATGTCAGCTCGATAGGCCCCAAGATCCATGTCGGTGTCTCCTTTGACCAGCCGGGACTTGGGTTCGTCCAGTCAGGAGACCATCAGGGGTTTGACGTGGATGTGGCCAAGTATGTGGTCCATGAACTCGGGTACTCCCATACCCAGATCGTCTGGCAGGAGGTTCGGCCCGTCGACCGTGAGCGAATGCTCGTCGAAGGCAAGGTCGACTTGGTTGTGGCCGGCTATTCCATAACCCGCGCCAGGCAGGAGTTGGTGGACTTTGCAGGGCCTTACCTGCTTGCCGGTCAGGATCTGCTTGTCCGGCGTGAACAGAATGAGATAACAGGCGTTGATTCCCTGGACTCGAAGAGGGTCTGTGTGGCCAGGGGCTCCTCCACGGCCGAGGTGGTCAGTCGTCATGCCCCCAATGCTCAGGTTGAGGAAAGAGACCAGTTCACGGAGTGTATTACGGCCCTTCTGAGTGGAGATGCCGATGCTGTGGGTGGTGACGATTTTGCCTTGGCCGGCCTTGCCAAGGTGCGAGGAGGCAATCAGCTACGACTGGTGGGAGCCCCCTTCACCCAGGAGCACTACGGTATCGCCGTACGCAAGGACGACCCTGAACTGGTGGCAACGATCAACGCAGCCTTGGAGAAGATGATGAGCGAGGGGGTATGGAAGCAGGCCCTTATGCGTGCCGCCCGGAGCATAGGGCTGAAGACGGACCCCGCTGCACGCCGCCCAGACCGGTTGGACGGGGCGCCTTCGCAAGAGTGATCGGACGGGCAGCGGTTTGTGGGCATGTGATGCTCACGACCCAATATTGAATCTGATGGGGGCGTGAGCTCGTCGCGACGCAAGTGGTTCGGGCCGGCCCCGGTCGCCGGACTGACTCGACAAATGGACCTCAGGTGGCTCGTGTCCATGTGAATGGCGATAATTCAGCTTATGAACGCGAATGAGAACAGGGGCCAGGACCGGCCCCAGGAACCCGATCAACCCAGGTACCGCTACGATGCACAGATGGCGCAGACCATTGAGGAGCACTGGCAGAAGGAATGGGATCAGGACGGCACCTTCTGGGCCGCGAATGTGGCTGGGGACCTGAAGGATTCCAAAGGCAGGAACGCCGATGGCCGCAAACCCTACTACGTCATCGACATGTTCCCCTACCCCTCGGGCAAGGGACTTCACGTGGGGCACCCGTTGGGTTACATCGCCACGGATGTGGTCAGCCGCTATCACAGGATGAAGGGGGAGAACGTTCTCCATGCCATGGGGTATGACGCCTTTGGTCTTCCGGCAGAGCAGTATGCCGTCCAGACCGGGCAGCATCCCCGGGTGACCACCGAGCAGAACATCGCCAACATGCGTTGGCAACTTCATCGGCTCGGACTGAGCTTCGATGACCGCCGCTCCTTTGCCACGATTGACACTGACTATGTTCGGTGGACCCAGTGGATATTCTCTCGCATTTATGAATCCTGGTATGACCCCGACTATCGCCGCAAGGACGGAGGGCTGGGCTCGGCCCGTCCCATCAGTGAGCTGGAGGATGCCTTCAGATCCGGTTCTCGCCCCATTCCAGGTCATCCCGGCCGGAAATGGGATGAACTCGACCAGGCCGAGCGCTCGGACATTCTCAATGACCACCGGCTGGCGTACATCTCCAAGTCGCCGGTCAACTGGTGCCCAGGTCTGGGTACGGTCCTGGCCAATGAGGAGGTGACGGCCGAGGGCCGGTCGGAGCGTGGCAACTACCCGGTCTACCAGCGTGAGCTCAAGCAGTGGTCCATGCGGATCACCTCGTATGGGCATCGTCTGGTCGAGGATCTGGACATCCTGGACTGGCCCGAAAAGGTCAAGCTCATGCAGCGCAACTGGATCGGCGAATCGCATGGTGCATCGGTGCTTTTCAAGGTTCCCGTCCAAGACGGCGAGGAGACCATGGAGGTGTACACCACCAGACCCGACACTCTTTTCGGGACCACCTTCGCCGTGGTGTCGCCCGAACATAACCTCCTCAGGCATGTACCCGACCAGTGGCCTGAGGGTATCGCCGAGGACTGGAAGGGCGGATACCCTGACCCGCAGTCCGCTGTCAAGGCCTATCGGCAGGCAGCCGAAGCCAAGACGGCCAAGGACAGGGTGGATGAGGCCGGTGAGAAGACGGGTCTCTTCACTGGTCTTTACGCAGTCAACCCCATCACAGGGGCACGCCTTCCGATTTTCACGGCCGACTATGTCCTGATGGATTACGGTACCGGAGCAATCATGGCTGTTCCGGGTGGCGACCAGCGGGATTACGATTTCGCGACGAAGTACGGTCTGCCGGTCATCTACACGGTCAAGCCCCTACCGGGTTCAGGTCAGGAGCTGGCCGAATTCGAGGGGAAGGCGCCTTTCGTCTCCCATGACGGCATCGTCATCAACTCCTCAACCGAAGCCACCGAGGAGGAGGGGAGCGCCCTCAGTCTCGATGGGTTGCGCGTTGACCAAGCCATCGAAAAGGTGACCGCCTGGCTGGAATCGACAGGAGTCGGCAAGGGAACCGTCTCCTACCGCCTGCGCGATTGGCTGTTCTCCCGTCAGCGCTACTGGGGTGAGCCTTTCCCGGTTGTCTATGATGACCAGGGACTGCCCCACCTGATTCCCGACGACCAGCTGCCTGTCGCCCTGCCTGACGTGCCGGACTATTCGCCCAAGACATTCGATCCGGAGGATTCCGAGTCGAATCCCGAGGCTCCGCTCAGCCGAAACCAGGACTGGGTCGACGTGACCCTGGACCTGGGCGATGGCCCCAAGGTTTATCATCGGGACACCAACACCATGCCCAACTGGGCTGGTTCCTGCTGGTACTACATGAGGTACATCGACCCGCATGATGCCCAGCATATGGTGGAATCCGATGAATTCGACTACTGGCTGGGGCCCAATCACAACGACACGGCCGGAGAATCAGGTGGCGTGGACCTCTACGTGGGAGGCGTCGAGCATGCCGTTCTCCACCTGCTCTATGCCCGCTTCTGGCACAAGGTGCTCTACGATCTGGGCTTCGTCTCCTCCAAGGAGCCGTTCCACAGACTCTTCAACCAGGGTATGATCCAGGCATACGCCTTCACCGATCAGCGCGGACAGTACATCCCGGCCGCCGAGGTGGAGGAGAGCGAGGAAGATGGGGAAACCATCTACACCTGGCAGGGACAGCGGGTCAACCGTGAGTTCGGCAAGATGGGCAAGAGCCTGAAGAACATCATCACCCCGGACGACATGTACCGCACCTATGGGGCCGATACCTTCCGGCTCTATGAGATGAGCATGGGGCCCTTGGACGAGTCGCGCCCCTGGAACACCAGGAACGTCGTAGGAGGTATGAGGTTCCTGCAGAGGCTCTGGCGCAACGTCGTTGATGAGGCGACAGGTCAGGTGCATGTGGAGGAGGGCGAGCTGGATGAAAAGACGTTGAAGCTGCTCAACCAGACCATCCACGATGTGACCATCGAGATGGAGGGAATGAGGCCGAATACGGCCATTTCCAAGCTGATCGTGCTCAACAACCATCTGACATCGCTCGAGGCAACACCACGAGCGGCCGTCGAGCCCCTGATTCTCATGCTCTCGCCCATTGCCCCGCACATCTGCGAGGAGCTCTGGAGCAGACTTGGTCACCAGGAGTCCATTGCCCATGCCGACTGGCCTACCTGGGAGGAGCGTTATCTTGGGCAGGACACCGTAACGGCTGTGGTCCAGGTCAAGGGAAAGGTCCGCGGCAAGCTTGAGGTCAGCCCCGACATCTCGGCTGAGGAACTCCAGGCCAAGGCCCTTGCCCTACCGGCAATCCAGGAACGTCTGGGCGGTAAGGAACCGCGCAAGGTCATCGTCAAGGCGCCGAAGATCGTATCGGTGGTTCCGGCCTGAGGATTCCCCGGCAGCGGAGCGCCTGATTGAGTGGACTCGGTTCCTGACCGGGTCCACCTTCGACCACATCCCCCTTCCCGACACCGGGGAGGGGGTTTTGCATGCGAGGATGGGCCAATGAAGACAGATCCTGCATACGACGGTCGGCGGGCCAGGAGACGGGGTCTTCCTCCGGTCCCGGTCCACGGTGAACACAGGTCGGGGAATCCTGACACCAAGGAGATGCCTCCCCGGCTGCCTCCTCCGGAGCCGCCTCTGCTTGGCCGGCCCTTATCCTCCCTCCCGGAAGCGGAGCCGGCCGGAATCATCAGGGACCACCCCAGACTGATTTTCAAACCGAGTCATGCCCTGGCTGCCATCCTGGTTCTGGTCCTTGCTCTCGCCACAAGTCTGACGCTCTTCGTCCAGCAGTCCATCTCGCTTGCGGGTTCGGCACCGCAGGCAGGCGAAGCTGCGGACAGGGCGACGGGTGGAAAACCTGTAGGTGGGAAGCGCCAGAGGTCAGGTAAGGGCATCAAGACCCCGGCAGGTGGCTCAGGCCTCGCCTCAGAGCCGGCGGGTGGGATTGATCCCGCTGCAACCGCGAACGGTGCGATGGGGGCCGAAAACGTACCGGGGCCAGCCTCTCCTTCGGATGCCGTTGAGGCACCGGGAGCCGGGACACCAACCTCACAAGGGGGAGTCTCCGGGAGCCGGGTTGATATCAATACGGCAACTGCCGACCAGTTGCAGGGAATCAAGGGGATAGGTCCGGTCATGGCTCAACGTATCGTTGAGCACCGCAACCGTGCAGGACGATTCTCCTCGGTGGATCAATTGCTGGACATACCGGGGATAGGGCCCAAGACGCTCGATAAGTTGCGACCCTTCCTGGTGGTCCAGTGAAGCGGCAACCTGGGCGGAGCGCCGGCCTCTTCTCCTCGGTATGCCGATTATCGCTTATAGGGCATGGAACCGAATACCGGATGCGGGAGCAAGGTAGTCGGGATTGGAGACTCCTCCCAGTAGCCTGTACCGCCTGGATAACGGTTCTCCTGGTACGGACCTTCTTCCGTCGAGCCCACCCCGGACTGGACAGGCCGGGGTCGAAGAGCGCACGAATTGCTCAAACGGACGGACTCGCCAACCAGGGCCTGCGGGGCGGATATTGGTGGAGCATGACCGGATTGCTGCTGGCGATCATGCTCAGCCTGGGGCTCTTTCTATTCGCATGCGGCCGAAGGCGGAAGTCACCCGAGGGGAGGAACAAGGCACGTTCCACCGCTATGGAGGCGCGGAACATTGATTTGGACAGGTCTCTGAGTGGAGTCAGGACCCGCCTTCCTGGAATAGCGGTCGTGGGCGCCGCAATGATGGTCATGACCGTGGTCACCCTGGTCTCGCAGGTCTCCGAACAGGCAGGACCTGCGTACAGACAGGTCATGAGTGGTAAGGCCCAAGCGGAGATTCAAGGTCGACTGGTATCGCCGGTGAAGGTATCGGAACGAAGGGGATGGGATTGTCGGGCGAAGTTGGGCATGAACTTCATCGTGATAAACGGTGTCGGTACGCCCACTTCCGAGGAGGCAGTCGTATATGCAAGAGGGAAATCATGCCAGATGGCCATGGCTGGACGGTATCGGGTATCCGGGCTTCTGGTTGCGGCCACGTTCGGTCAGGAGCCTCTGTGGGTGGAGGTACAAGAGGGGACCAAGGCTGAGGAACTGGAATGCCCCGGCTTCCTGCACCGACTGGTCAATCGGATGCAGGAGTCCTTCCTGGCGCAGACTCGGCCGCTGAGCGACCAGGGCAGGGTGCTGGTACCCGGGTTGACCATGGGAATGCTGGGTAGTGAAGGCATAGTGTTCGACGAGTGGGTCGATGGCAGGCCGGCACAGGTGGTGGAACCTGTGTATGCAGCCAGGTTGAAAGAGGACTTCAGGAGGTCAGGCATTCTCCACCTGATGGCGGTATCCGGCGGGCACTTCATGATTCTGGCTGCAGGACTGACTCGGTTGATGCGGGCTCTGCGCTCGCCGCCCTTGCTGACGGGTGTGGTTCTGGCGGGATCCTATCTGGGGCTGGGCTTGATCATGGTTCCCTCTGATTCCGTGCTCAGGGCCCAGACCATGGGGCTTATGGCTGCCATGGCCACGGCATGCAGGAGGCGTTCTCAATCCATCAATGCCCTTTCCTGGTGCGTCATCCTGACGCTGGTGTTGAAACCTTCCATGGCTTCCAGTTTCGGATTTGCCTTGTCTGCGGCCGCTGTATTGGGTATCAGCATGCTTGGAGAAGCCATATTGGATCGATTGGTGGACCATATGCCGACTCTGCTGGCCGAGCCATTGGCAACGACCTTGGCGGCCGAGGCCGGAACCCTTCCCATACAGATTCTCATGTCCCAACAGATATCGCTCTTTTCACCCCTGGCCAATCTGATTGTTGCCCCGGTTGTGGATTTTGCCACCATCTCAGGCCTGGCCGGGATGATGATTTCGTGGTTTTGCCCGGGGGCGGGGCGCCTCCTGGCCTGGGTGTCCTCATGGGGAACCGGAGTCATGGAGGTTGGTGCAACCTGGTTGGGAGAATCCAACATAGGCACGCTGGCTTGGCCTCCGGGTGGTCTCGGCATCCTGTCCCTGGTGCTGGTCGAGGTTGGCATCCTCCTCTGTGTACACATGATCAGATTCACCGGGCTGCTTGGGCTGGATCCTGATCAGGGTGACATGGAAGAAGTCGGGGTATCGTTCAGACCTTCCACCTGGTTCAAGGCGGAACGGTGGCTTCGTCAGACACGGGAGCAGGTATCCTCGATGCGTTTCGCTTCCCGATGCAATCCCGACAAGGGGAGCTGAACACCTCCCGCAATGTCCAGCGATACGGGGAGATTTGAATCATGACGAAAGCTCAACAGGGAAATGCGCCTGTCATGATGGTTGTCGGCGGAGATACCTTCCTTAACGGGCAACGTGTCAAGGAACTCTGCGCCAAAGCCTGTAAGTCAAATCCGGACTGTGAATTCATGGAGCTTAACGCTTCCACCTGCGACTCCTATACCTTCGATGAGGCGGTCAGCCCCTCCCTGTTGAGTGATCGGGCCGTCGTTCTTCTGGACGATATGCAACTCGCCGACGAGTCCTTGGGTGAAACGCTCATCGCCTTCTGCAAGGAAGCCGTCAAGAATCCGCAAGACAGCAGCATCCTCATCTGCCGCCATGACGGAGGCAACAAGGGTAGGCGTCTGCTTGATCAGATGACCAAGGGTGGAGCTGTCAAGGAGCAGGTGCCGGACCTGAAGAAGTTCGATGCGAAGGTCAATTTCGTGCTTTCCCGCTTCGAACAACGCGGAAGACGGGTGGAACCGCGGGCGGCCCAACAGCTGGTGGACGTCCTGGGGGAGCGGACCCCCGAGCTGGCTTCCATGTGCTCCCAGTTATGCGATGATTTTGACCAGAATCCACTCACGCTGGATACCGTGAACGCATATCTGACGGACAATCCTGCAGTCAGCGGGTTCGCAGTAGCCGACATGGCCCTGGCCGGTCACAGCGCCCAGGCTGTGGTCGCGCTCCGGTCCTCAATCGAGCAGGGCAACGATCCCATCTCACTGATAGGTGTCCTGGCTCTGAAGCTCAGGGTTTTGGGCAAACAAGCGGCTATTCAGGCGGGTACGATCAGTCAGGCAGAAGCCAAGTCCGCATACTGGCAGCTGCGTGACGCCCGAAGGCAACTGCGCGGTTGGACCTCTGACGGACTGGCGACCTGCTTCGAAGCCCTGGCAGCTGCCGATGAAGAGTGCAAGACCAACGGTGGTGACGCTGTGTATGCGTTGGAGCGGGCTGTGGAGCTCATTGCCGCCAAGGGGAGGGCAAGGGCATGAGTCTGAAACTGATGGGTGCCGAAATCGATGAAATGCGCCTGTCCGTCCCGGAGAGTCCAGACATGCAGGAGCTCGGCGGTATGGTGGCCGACTGCCTTCGAGGCGGTGACGTTGTGCTGCTGTCGGGGCCTCTGGGGGCAGGGAAGACAACCTTCGCGCAGGGATTGGGCAAGGGCCTTGAGGTGGACGGGTCCGTGGTTTCACCTACGTTTACGATTGCTCGCGAACTCCACGGCCGTCTGAATGAAGGCAGACCGGTCAACCTGATTCACGTGGATGCCTATCGTCTCGGTGGGGATGGATACGGCCCCGGGGAGGACAGTGTGAATCGGTTGCTCGATGAGCTGGAATCCCTGGGGTTGGACGAAGAGTTGGAAGAGCCGGGCCAGGAGACGGTTGTGCTGATGGAATGGGGGGAGCAGATGGCATCGGTGCTGGCGAATCAGCGTCTGGAGGTCATCATCGACCGCCCCCTGGAGGGGGGAGTAAATCCCGATCAGCCCCCGACCAGCCTCGGAAAGCGTGAAGTTACCTTGCGTGGGGTAGGCTCGTCATGGAAATCCAGAATGAGGTCTCTGCGGAAGGCGGTTCAGGCATGAGTGGCCAGGAGGGTCATGACTCCATGGATGAGACGACCGGATCGGTCCTGGTGATTGATACTTCGTTCGGCTCGACGGTTGGTGTCCTGGGCCGCGAGCCCAGGGTTGAAACCGATTCCAGATCCCACGTGGAGCATCTTCAGGTCAATATCGCCGCAGTGATGGCCGATGCGGGCTTGGCTCCCGACGACCTGGATACGGTTGTGGTCGGACTTGGTCCCGCACCGTTCACCGGTCTCAGGGCCGGTATAGTAACGGCCAAGGCCCTGGCCTATGCCAGTGGTGCGAAATTGCTGGGACAGGACATCCTTCTTCCGCAGGCCAGATTCGCCTATAAGCAGGCCCTTGCCGCATATGGTGAAACAACATCCGGGCAGGCCCGGATGGGTGAAGGGGTGCGGATACTGACCCTGGCCGTCAATGATGCTCGCCGGCACCAGCTGTATTTCCAGCTCTTTGATGACTTTGGTGAGGAGTTCGACTCCGTCCGTTCGCTTGCTCCGATGGATATCGATTATCCTGATGCGATAGCTGAACGGGTTTCCGGGATTGTCGATGATCGGAAGGCCGCAGGACAAGAGGTCCAGGTGGTCATCAGTGGTCACGGAGCAAGGCGGTATGAGGACAACTGGCGGGCACGGCTACCCGAAGCCCTTGTTTCGGGGGAGTCCTTCCTTGATAGCGGTGCTCCCGGGCTGGCCCTCATGGTTGATTGTGCCAGAAGCCGGGATTCAGCGGACCAGGGGCGTGATTTGGTTGAACCGCTCTATCTGCGGAGGCCGGATGTGTCCGTCCCCAACCCCCTCAAGCATGTGGTGAAATCCTGATGCTTCGTCAGGTGGAAGAACAGGACCTGCCGGTCCTGGCCCGCATGGAGGAGGAGATCTTTTCCAAGTCCGCATGGAGCCTTGGCGTGCTCCAGTCGGAACTGAATGCCTCTGCCCGGACCTATCTGGCCTGGGACGAGGAGGGGGATATCCTGGCTTACGGAGGATTTTGGTTCAATGGGGAAGACGCTGAACTGCTTACCCTCGGTGTGGCTCTTTCAGCCCGCCGCAGGGGACTGGGCAGGACCCTCCTTGCGGAGCTCATCAAGCAGGCCCGAAAGCAAGGAGCCAATCGGATGTTCCTTGAGGTCCGTGTGGACAACGACCCTGCGTTGAATCTGTATCGGGATATGGGCTTTCGGCGAATCGGCCTGAGACGGGGATACTATCAACCGGAAGGAGTCGACGCCTATACGATGGTAAAGGACCTGACGAAGCGTATCGGCCCGGTGGGCGGAGACAGGAATGACCCGGGAACGGAAAGCGAGACGGACAATGAGTGAGCCGGTGGTATTGGGCATCGAATCGACCTGCGATGAGACCGCTGCCGCCCTGATTCAGGGTGATAACCTGCTCTCCAACGTGGTGGCCTCATCCATGGACCAACATGCCCGCTATGGCGGTGTCATCCCCGAAATCGCCTCCCGTGCGCATGCCGAATCTTTTGTGCCTGTGGTCTCCCGTGCCCTTTATGAGGCAGATATGGACCTTGCGCAGGTTGACGCTATAGCGGTGTCCGCCGGCCCTGGGCTGGCGGGGTGCCTGGCTGTCGGTGTTTCCGGTGCCAAGGCCCTGGCTTGGGCAGCAAAGAAGCCCCTCTACGGCATCAACCACGTAATTGGGCATATCGCAGTCACCCAGCTTCAATTTGGACCTTTCCCGGATAATACCCTTGCCCTGATAGTCTCCGGAGGGCATACTTCCCTCCTGCATGTCCGGGATATCGCCAGGCAGGTGGACGTAGTTGGTTCCACGTTGGATGATGCCGCCGGCGAGTGCTTCGACAAGATTGCCCGCCTGCTCGGTTTCCCCTACCCGGGAGGGCCGCACATCGACCGCCATGCCCGACTTGGCAACCCTGGGGCCATCCGGGTGCCCCAGGGTCTCACCAAGGGCAAGGCAGGTGCGGAACACCCTTATGACTTCAGCTTCTCTGGAGTCAAGACGGCTGTGGCGCGCTGGATCGAAAATCAGGAAGCAGCAGGGCGTGAGATTCCCGTGGACGATGTATGCGCCTCCCTGGCCGATTCCGTGTCCAGCGTGCTGACACGAAAGGCAGTGGCGGCATGCGAGCGGTTTGATTCGGATACCCTGATTGTCGGTGGCGGTTTCTCGGCCAACTCGCAGCTGAGGACTGGGCTGCGGGAGGCAGGAGAACGGGAGGGCATCAAGGTACGTATTCCCCGGATTGAACTCTGCACCGACAATGGAGCCATGGTGGCCATGCTGGGCGTCAACCTGGTACGGGCCGGCATACGACCTTCTGCACCGGACTTTCCTATAGATTCGGCCATGCCCATGGACAAAATCGTCATGTGAGTTCCATGCCGAGCTGTATCGACACGCCAATTTGCTAGGGACAGCCCTCGCGGCTAGTATATAGAAATTGTGTTCAGCGAGAGTTGAACGGGATATTCCCGCATAGCTCAGTTGGCAGAGCGTTCGACTGTTAATCGAAATGTCGCTGGTTCAAGCCCAGCTGCGGGAGCACATTGGCCGCCGGTTTTCCGGCGGCTTTTCTTTTGTTCTCAACTAACTCGGTCCTGTTTTCCTGCTTCATCGCCTTGTACGCCTATCCGGGTCCGCTTCATCCAAGAGGAGAGAACGAGTGGACCAATCAGGTGTTTCCTTCGAGTGTTGCCGATTTTGGCGAATCTGTCGAAGGCATAGTTGACCACACTTTGTGTACGACACAGGTGGGTCTTCATGGGAGCTCCAGAATGACAGGAATATAGTCAAGCTGAGGAGTCACTGTGCAAATCAAAACTGTATGGATCAAGCCGGTTGTAGGGTTCCTGTCTGCCGGCCGATGCGCTGCTGGACTTCGGTCATGGAGGATTGCCGTCAGTTTCTTTCTCTGTCTACTGCTTGCCCCCTTCCCGGAGTCAGAAGGTCGCTTGTCCGGCGTGATTCAGGGCACTGCGATTGCTCGGTGTGGGGCTACTTGCTATAAAGCGCTTACCGAAGGGTATTCCTTAGGTGCCACGATGAATTCTGGAACCGCTATTCGGCATGGGGCAAGCCCAACGGTAAACCCCACCGGCGCAACACCTCAGTCTTCGGATGTCCAGGGCTGTCAGGGCGGATGGATACCGCCGATCAGGGTGGAAGGTGAAAGAGGGGCACCGAAACCCCTCAGGGCTTTCGACAGACCCGCTCATAATTGGTTGCCTGGGCACCGAGGGGTGGATTTAGCGGCCGGACAGGATGCGGATATCCTGGCACCTGAAGCTGGAACGATTATCTTTGCCGGCGAGGTTGCAGGGAAATCGGTGGTTTCGATTCGCCATGGACCCAAGGAAAATCTGACTTCCACCTTTGAACCGGCGGTCACGCATCTGCATCCTGGTGACAGAGTGGAACGCGGCACGGCCTGGGGCTCGGTCCATGGACATTCGGACCACTGTGATGATGGGTGCCTGCACTGGGGGTTGCGGACCAAGGACAGGGAGTATGTGAATCCGATGTCCAAGCTGGGCCGGCATCGCATCGCCCTGAAGCCGGTCTGAGGTCTTGGTGGGCATTGCTCCAAGCGGTGGCTATCGACTGGATTCCGTCATAGACCGGCTTCGGCCGGCTTGATGTAATTAGTGTCAATCAGGGTGCTTTTCAGGTTTGATGCCGATACCGCCACCAGGGGGCGAGTCAGCCGATTCACTTTGCGTTCCGATCCGGCATCCTGCACCAGGGAGGAGAGGTTGTCCGGCAGGACACCATTCTTGTTCAGGCCCGCACAGGCGGTAGCCAGGTCTGAGGCAAGACCTTTCCGGTCCTCGATGGCGGTCATCCACTGCTCCCCGTCAACAATCTGGGGGATGTTGTCGATGTAGGCACCATAACCGCTGATGATGGGCCAAGCAGGATGGTCGGCGCTGTCCGCATCCGATTCTGCGGCGTTCCCGTCCTTATCGGTCGGCTGGCCCGAGGACTCGGTTCCACCCCGTGTCGGGTCTGCGCTTTGACGTGAAGCGTCGCCCTGGGCTGGTCTCGGCACCCTCTTCCGATGCAGATCCTGCTTGCCTGTCATGGATCCCACAATGCCGGATATTGATATCTCGGGGTTGATGTCAGCGGCCGAGCCGGAGTATCCGAGGTCATTCAGTTCCGAGACGACACCGGAAACAATGAAGTCGTTCATGGCCAGGATTCCGTCCACTGCCGTATGGCCCTTTGCCTGTGAGTCCATGTGGAGGCGCGCTGCGACCTCTTTTTTGGTGGCTGTCGCATCCTTGCCTGGATCGAAGGCCACATTTGCCCAGTCTTTCTCGGTGGTCTCTTCAGTGAGGAGGCCTGAGGGGCTGACAGCACGACCGTCCTTGAAGTAAGGGCCCAGGACCTGCCAGATGCCGGCGAAGGCCTGGCTGGGGAAGGAATCAGTATCAGGAACGGTTGTCGGTTCGTCTTCCTCTTCCTCGATCTGTGCATTTGCCGCTTCACCGTCAGGAGGCATCCTGGGCAGGAGGACCTCGATTCTGGCGGGGTTCTCCTTGCTGGCCTTATCCAGTTCCAGTTTGCTGGCCAGCTTGGTCGCCTGGAGTTCACCGATGCTGCGGGCATTGGACATATCGACAAACAGGTCCGGTGTCACCTCGGGTATGTCATTTGCCAGGAGAACCACATGCATCCCAGCCTCCTTGGCCAGCCTGATCGATGAAACCAACCGGTCGTGGGCTTTGACCTCGCTATTTCGGTTTGCGGAATCCGAATCGCCAGCCGTGCCGTTTTCCGATCGGCTGTTTGAAGAGTTGTTCTGGGATGTATCCGCCTCTCCAGCTTTTTTTGTTTTGGCAGCGTCCTGTTTGGTCCCGATCCGAGGTTGGCTGACGTAGTCGCCGTACTGCCGGGTGATGGAGTCAGGCGAGGTGAATGGGGCAATCACCAGGGTGGTAGGAGAGACGGCCTTTCCGCTTTTTTTGCCTCCTGCCAGATGCGAGACCACGTAGTCTTGTAGATTCTTGCTCTGCTCGTCAAGACTGGAATCGGTGTAGGTTGAGACCTTTTTGCCGTCGATGTGGTGTTTGGACAGCCCTTCTTCGAGTTCAGGGACCAGCGCGGCCCACTTGTTCAGAGGGGTGTGCTGGGAGAGGGTGATTCCGTCAGCGGGGGTGAAGATGGCAACGTTTCCTCTGTCTGCCGCCTTGGTGACGGTTGACGTGGCTGTCGATTGTTCTGTCGGTTGGTCTTTGCAGGCCCCTGCCGCCAGGACCAGAGCCAGGGAAGCCAGCAATGACAGGATACTGATTGCACGATTTTTACCGCCCGACCGTTTCACATCCGCTCCCTAAGATTCAATTCGGACCTGGCGAGGGCCGGGTCTCGGATTCCCATTGTATGGGTAGGCAAGGGCCGGATGGCAAAAGCAGTAGTTCAATTCACATTCATTCCCAAAGGGCATTCCCCGATGCTGGTGGGTACGGACTCAGTCCTGGTCCTGACTGATTCGGATGGCGAGTCCTTGGGCCAGGGCATCCATGAAATCCTCTGTGTTCAGCCAGGTCTGGGTTGGTCCTACCAGTGCCGCCAGGTCCTTGGTCATTTTCCCCGACTCTACCGTTCTGATGACCACATCCTCGAGGGTTTGGGCGAACCGTTCCACGTCGGGTGTTCCATCCATCTTTGCGCGCTGCCTGAGCCCGCCCGTCCAGGCATAGATGGAGGCAATAGGATTGGTGGAGGTTTCTTCGCCCTTGACCCAACGTCTGTAGTGCCGTGTGACGGTGCCATGGGCGGCTTCCGCCTCGATGGTACGCCCGTCTGCTGTCATCAGAACGGAGGTCATCAGTCCTAGCGAGCCGAATCCTTGTGCCACCGAGTCGGATTGCACATCGCCGTCGTAGTTCTTGCAGGCCCATATATAGCCCCCAGGCCATTTCAGGGAGGAAGCCACCATATCGTCAATCAGCCGATGCTCGTAGGTCAGTCCCTCCTGCTCGAACCGCTTCTGGTATTCCTCCTGGTATATCTGGGCGAAGATGTCCTTGAAGCGGCCGTCATAGGCCTTGAGGATGGTGTTCTTGGTGCTCAGGTATACGGGATAATGCCGCATGAGGCCGTAGTTGAGGCAGGCTCGGGCAAAATCGGCGATTGACTGGTCAAGGTTGTATTGGACCTGCGCAACGCCGGCACCGGGGTAGTCGTAGACCAGATGTTCAATCGGCTGGCCGCCGTCTTCCGGGGTGAAGGTCACTGTCAGGCTTCCCCTGCCTGGAATCCTGAAATCAGTCGCCTTGTACTGGTCACCGAAGGCATGGCGGGCTACGACGATGGGCTTGGTCCAGCCGGGAACAAGACGGGGGATCCTGTTTATCACAATCGGCTCACGAAAGATGGTGCCGCCGAGGATGTTGCGTATGGTTCCATTGGGCGACTTCCACATCCTCTTCAGGCCGAACTCCCTGACCCTGGCCTCGTCCGGAGTTATCGTCGCGCATTTGACCCCTACGTGTTCGCGCTGGATGGCCCTTGCCGCCTCAATGGTCACGCGATCATCGGTGGCGTCCCTGTTTTCGATACCCAGGTCGTAGTAGTCCAGATCCAGATTCAGATACGGGCTGATCAGTTGATCCTTGATCATTTTCCAGATCACGCGGGTCATCTCGTCGCCATCCAGCTCGACAATACGTCCTTTGACCGTGATTTTCTTCATTGAGACTCCCTCTGCAGAGCAACCGAGGCGTCAACCCGATCGGGATACGCGACACGCGCCTCATTACCTGTCATATCTAGACCACGATTGTTTCCCGCGGTCACAGTGGCGTAACCTGCCCGTAGCAAGAGTCGGGAAGGACCACAGTGGTGCCTTCGGGGTCATAGAGGGGCATTACCCTTGGTGGCTATGACACAGGAAATTGAAATCGGTCTCGGCAAGAAGGCCACGGTGGCCTATACCCTCGACGACGTATCCATCCTCCCCTCGAGGAGGACCCGCGATCCGCAGGACGTATCCACGTCCTGGCAGGTGGATGCTTACGAATTCGACATCCCCCTTGTCGCCGCCCCCATGGATTCGGTCACCAGTCCCGAAACCGCCATTGAGCTCGGCAAGTTGGGAGGATTGGGTGTTCTGGACCTGGAAGGTCTCTGGACAAGATACGAAGATCCCAGGCCGCAGTTCGAGCGCATCGCCGGAGCCGATCCCGACCAAGCCACCAAGGTCATGCAGAGTGTCTACCGGGAACCCATCAAGCCCGAGCTGATCACTCGGCGCCTGCACGAGATTCGGGAAGCCGGGGTTACCGTGGCGGGTGCCTTGTCACCCCAGCGGACCCAGGAGTTCTATTCGACGGTGGTGGAAGCCGGCGTGGACCTCTTCGTGATTCGCGGCACGGCCGTTTCGGCGGAACACGTGTCAAGCAATCATGAGCCTCTCAATCTGAAGCAGTTCATCTATGACCTTGACGTCCCGGTCATTGTGGGCGGAGCAGCCACCTACCAGGCCGCCCTTCATCTGATGCGTACCGGTGCAGCAGGCGTCCTGGTGGGGTTCGGTGGGGGCGCCTCGTCCACCGACAGTGCCACCGTCGGCATTCAGGCACCCATGGCAACGGCCATCGCCAACGTGGCCGAGGCACGCAGGGACTACCTGGATGAGTCCGGCGGCAGGTATGTTCAGGTCATTGCCGACGGTGAGACCGGTACATCCGGATCCTTCATCAAGGCATTGGCCATGGGGGCGGACGCGGTCATGCTGGGCACCCCTCTCGCAAAGTCGACGGATGCTCCGGGCCGGGGGATGCACTGGGGTGCCGAGGCGCACCATCCTGACCTGCCCAGAGGCCGTCGTGTACGGGTCGACCGGGTTGGTAGTCTGCATGACATCCTCTTCGGCCCGAGCAGTAGGACGGACGGGAGCCTCAACATGATCGGTGCCCTTCGTCGTGCCATGGCCTCGACCGGGTATGTGGACGTGAAGAGCTTCCAGCGCTGCAAGGTCGCTGTGGCGGCAGGACTGCAGGTCTGATTCGTTTCTGATTGCAGGTATCAACCGGCCGGGCTTGCGCGCTCCGGCCGGTTTTCCATGACGGGTTACTTCATTGGCGCCGTGGTTGTCGCCGATGGTATGTGCAGGTTTCTGTTCGGAAGCCCGTAAATGTGACCTGACACACACTTCACTTTTCCTCTTCCCCTTCATAGCGTTGGTTTCGTGTTGTCGACCGATCCGGAATCCTCCGGGCGGCCATGCCGCGAAGTTGTTCCTCGGGGGAGGACCGCGCCTCAAGCGCATGATTATTATGCTCAATACAAATCCGAACGCCATAGATCTTGTTCCCGTGTGGGAAGACAAGCAAAACCAAACACCAGCCGACAGGGGCAGGTGGGGGACGCCCCCGCAAAGGCTAAGTGGTTATGAAGAGACGATTCTGATAGGGGAGTCGAAAATTCCCGTCAACGTCAGAACAGTCAATCACTTCGGTGCCGAAGAAGCCACCGATGGTCGGACCATGGAGACCTTCGTATCCAATCTCTGTTCCCTGGTCATGCGATCATTCGAATTCCTGCGTGGTCGACTGTCTCTCGCCCCTTTGGAACGCATCTGCTCATATGGTTGTCGGAAGCGTTTGCGTGTCTTCGCCGGGTTGCTGGGGGCCACCAAGTTGGGCGTTGCCGAGGTGGGTGTCAAAGGTGCCGAGATACATCTGCCGCTTGTTCCCAGGACTGTGGAGATTTACCGCTCTTCACCCAGGGAGTACAGCGTCACCTTGGGCTTCTTGGTGGGAGAATCGCCGATTCTTGCCACTGAAGTCGTGAGATTGCTCGGCTCCCGGTGGGTCTGTACGGAACTCGATTTGGGATAATGAAGCATCTTGGCAGGTATCCGCCATATGATGGTTCCTATGTTGCGCGAATATACGGTCGAAATCCAACATCCCACGACCGACAAAGACACCATCTACTCCCTTCTGGCCAATCGTACGGCCAGGGATCCGGAGGAGTTGATAGCCCAGTGGCAAGACCCGCTGACCAGGAACTGGCATGACGTCAAAGCAGGGCAGATGTCGGAGCGGGTCCGCGCCGTGGCCAAGGGAATGCTGGCCCTGGGGGTAACCAAGGGAAGCACCGTGGTGATCTACGCCCCGACCAGTTATGACTGGGGGGTGACCGACTTCGCCTGCGCCGCCATCGGAGCCGTCTCGGTTCCCATCTATGAGACCGATTCAGCCCGTCAGGCCCAGAAGATTGTTCAGGATGTGGACTGCGTCCTGGCCTTCGCGGGCGATTCCGACCATTCCCAGATACTGGAACAGGTCAGAGGTTCATCACCCAAGCTCAAGTATGTCTTCAACTTCCAGGCGGGCGGCCTGAACGCGGTCAGCGACTTCGGGCAGTCCATCTCGGATGAACAGCTCGACCAGGCCATCGCCCAGATCAAGACCGACGACCTGGCCACCATCGTCTATACATCGGGATCCACAGGTGAGCCCAAGGGGGCCATGCTGACCAATCGCAACTTCATGCATATCGTCTTCGTCGGTTGGGACGTGCTTTACCATATGCCGGCGGCCCCGTCCCGCCTGATGCTCTTCCTGCCCCTGGCCCATTGCTTCGCCCGCTACATTCAATATGTCGCCATCGGCGCCCAGGGTGTGGTCGGATACGTCTCCGGATCAAAGCACCTCCTGAGCGATTTGCGCACCTTCCGTCCCACCTACCTTCTGGGCGTCCCCAGGGTCTTCGAGAAGGTCTACAACGCCGCCTCGCAGAAGGCCGGCACCGGACTGGCCGGCAAGGTATTCGCCAAGGCCGCCGAACATTTCACCAAGTGGTCCAAGGACGAACAGGAGGGACGCGGACATTCGCCGCTCACCCGTCTGGCCCACGCTTTCTACAGCAAGACGGTAGGCAGCACAATCAACTCCGCCCTTGGTTCCAACCTAAGCTTCCTGGCCTGCGGTGGCGCACCCATGAACGCCGACCTGGCCCACTTCTTCAACGGAATCGATGGCATCACCTTCATTCAGGGATATGGGATGACCGAAACGGCAGCCCCCTGCATCGTCAATTTCGAGGATGCCAACAAGGTGGGTTCGGTCGGTCGGCCCGGCTCGGGAATCACGGCCAGGTTGAGCGATGATGACGAACTCATGGTCAAGGGTCCCAGCGTCTTTTCGGGGTACTACAAGAACCCCGAGCTGAATAAGACCGTTCTGGACAAGGACGGTTGGCTCCACACCGGTGACCTGGCCCAGATAGACGACCAGGGCTTCGTCTACATCACCGGCCGCAAGAAGGATGTCATCATCACTGCAGGTGGTAAGAACGTGAGTCCGGCCCCCATGGAGGATGCCATCTGCACCTGCCCGATCGTCTCCCAGGCTGTGGTCGTCGGCGATGGAAGGCCCTTCATCGGTGCCTTGTTGACCCTGGACGAGGGGATGCTCAAGTCCTGGCTGACATCACAGGGGTTGGATGCCGACATGACCATGGAGGAGGCCAGCCGCAACGACGCCATCCGAGCCTTCATCCAGCAGTACGTGGACCAGGCCAACAGTGATGTCTCCCGTGCCGAATCGGTCAGGAAGTTCGTCATCCTCGATAAGGACTTCAGTGAAGAGGATAAGACCCTGACGCCGAGCATGAAAGTCGTTCGACCAGAGGTCCTTCGGCAGTATGCGGATGTGATCGACAAGGTCCTTTACGCCCCCAGGAGCACAGGCAAGGCCCCGACTGCCAACCCCCTGGTGACCAAGGCGAAGACGACCGTAAGCGACTCATTGGCCAGCGTATCGGGTAAGTTCCGTGAGACCACAGCCCGCGTAGAGTCCAGGACCGATTCCGACAATCAGGACGAGAATACAAGCAAGGAGTAAGAGTAGTGGCGATTCGTACGATCAGAGTGGTTCCCGACCCGGTGTTGCGCACCCCCTGCGATCCGGTCAAGACCATTACACCGGCCGTGAGGAGTCTGGTGCAGGACCTGGTCGACACCGTTGATGATCCAGGCAGGGCTGGTCTGTCGGCCAATCAGATCGGGGTCGGTCTGCGAGTCTTCTCCTACAACATCGGCGGCAAGGTGGGGTATATCATCAATCCCGTCATCGATGAGACCCAGGGGGAGCAGTACGGTGAGGAAGGTTGCCTCTCCCTTCCGAATCTCTGGTATCCGACCCGAAGGGCCGAATATGCCAAGGCGCACGGAATCAACCTGGATGGGCAGACCGTCACCCTGGAGGGTCGCGGAATCATGGGCAGGATGATTCAGCATGAGTGCGACCACCTGGATGGGCACGTGTACATCGATCGTCTTGAGAAGGAAGCCAGGCGGAAGGCCATGCGCGAACTTCGTTCAGGTCGATGACGGTCTGAACGGCTAGTCGGTTACCTGATTTGAAATCGCCCTGGGGTGGTACACTGGAAGGAGTGTGCCATATGGTGGAAGTCGCTGTCACGGGTGGTCTTCCGCAATCCTGTACCCAACCAGGCACGCATAAATCGCGTCATGTCCGCGACGCCCTGTGTCGGTCGGCCCTGTCAAGAGCTGCACGCAGGCGCGCATGACCAGGCAATAACCGACAATGAAAGGCAATGACATGGCACAGATCACCATGAGCGAGATGTTGAAGGCCGGCGTTCACTTCGGGCATCAGACCCGTCGCTGGAACCCCAAGATGAAGCAGTACATCCTGGTGGAGCGTAACGGAATCCACATCATCAACCTCTTCAAGTCGCTCGACATGATCGACAAGGCTTACGACTTCATCAAGGAGACCGTGGCCCACAACGGCACCGTCCTCTTCGTCGGCACCAAGAAGCAGGCCCAGGAAGCCATCAAGACCCAGGCCACCAGGGTGAACATGCCCTACGTCTCCGAGCGTTGGCTGGGCGGCATGCTGACCAACTTCCAGACCGTCACCAAGAGGGTCGGTCGTTTGAAGGAACTTGAGGAGATGGACTTCGACGATGTCCGTGGCTCCGGTCTGACCAAGAAGGAACTGCTCCTGCTCCGTCGTGAGAAGGACAAGCTGGAGCGCCAGCTGGGCGGTATCCGCAACATGAACCGTACCCCCTCCGTGCTCTTTGTGGTCGACATCAACAAGGAGGCCCTGGCGGTCGCGGAGGCCAAGAAGCTGGGTATCCCGGTTGTGGCCCTGGTCGACACCAACACGGATCCCGAACTGGTCGACTACCCGATTCCCGCCAACGATGATGCAATCCGCGGTGTGGAGCTCCTGACCAGCCTCATGGCGGATGCCGTGGCCGATGGTCTTCTGGAGCGTTCCGGGAAGGCCGCCAAGGCCGAAGAGACGGGTGATCAGCCCATGGCCGAGTGGGAGAAGAACCTGCTCGAGAACAAGGAAGGCGAGGATAAGCCTGCCGAGGAGACCCCGGCTGCTCCTGCCGCCGAAGCCGAGTGATACGGGCTTCCTGAACCACCATATTGTTTCTTTCCGTCCCGACCGGGTGTCGGGGCGGTTTAGTGAGGAGTTGTTATGGCAAAGATCACCGCTGCACTGATCAAGGAGCTGCGTGACCAGACCGGCGCCGGAATGATGGACGTCAAGAAGGCCCTGACCGAGGCCGATGGTGACATCGCCCGCGCCAAGGAGATTATCCGCGCCACCGGTATCCAGGCGGCAGGAGCACGCGAGGGTCGCAAGGCCCAGGAGGGTCTGATCGCCTCCACCATCACTGATGGTGGGCAGGGACAGATCGGCTATGCAGTCGAGCTCAATTCCGAGACCGATTTTGTGGCCAAGACCCCCCAGTTCGTGGACTTCGGCAAGGAAATCATCGAGGATGTGGCCAAGGCCGACGCCTCTGATGCCGACCAGGTCTCCAAGGCTCCCTCCAAGGCCGGTACCGTCAACGATACCGTTGAGGAGGCGGGTGCCCTCTTCCATGAGCATGTGAAGATCGGTCAGGTCGCCAGGGTCGAGGGTCCGCACGTCGAGATCTACGCCCACCGGAAGTCGGCTGAGATGCCCCCGTCCATCGTGGCCATGATTGCCACTGATGAGGCCGGCGCCTCGGTAGCTCATGAGGTTGCCCTGCAGATTTCGGCCATGAGCCCCAGGTGGCTCTCCCGCGAGGACGTCCCTGCTGATGTGGTGGAGTCCGAGCGTCGTGTGGCCACTGAGAAGTCACAGGCTGAAGGCAAGCCCGAGCAGATCATCCCCAAGATTGTCGAAGGGCGCCTGAACGCCTTCTTCAAGGAGAGTGTTCTGCTTGAGCAGCAGTACGTGAAGGACTCTTCCAAGACTGTCGGCGACCTCTTCAAGGAAACGGGCGGCAAGGCTCTGTCCTTTGCCCGCATCGAGGTCGGCACGGGTGACGACGAGGAGTAAGTCGTGACCGGTGCCTCTTCGGCCCGATAGGATGTTCCGCTCAAGGGAGGCGGCCCGTGTGGTCGCCTCCCTTGTTGTATTCCGGCGGGGCTCGTTTTGTAGACCTTTACTGGCCGTGTTCTACGGCCCGCCTCTTCAGAACCCTGTCCGTCCCGGTGTTGTCGGTCTTTGAAGGTAGCCTGAGTGACGGTTCATAGGCCTGGTATATCAGCATTAAGGATGGTTCTTGCATGACCCGATCTGGCAGACTTGAAGGCGAATCGTTCGGAGGACGTTCTTTGCGGTGCATCGTAGACAATGTTGAAAGTGGTGGTCATACAACCCCCAGGAGGGTCCTTCTCAAGCTGTCGGGTGAGGCCTTTGGCGGCGGACAGGTCGGCATCGACGTCGAAGTCGTTCAGCGTGTGGCCAAAGAGATTGTTGAGGCCGTCAGGACCGGTGTCCAGGTGGCGATTGTGGTCGGCGGAGGCAACTTCTTCCGTGGTGCAGAACTCAGCCAGGCAGGCATAGAGCGTTCACGAGGCGACTACATGGGTATGCTGGGAACGGTCATGAACTGTCTTGCCCTTCAGGACTTCCTTGAGCAGGAGGGGCAGGCCACGCGTGTTCAGACCGCAATCACCATGGGCCAGGTCGCTGAACCATACATTCCCCTGAAGGCCATCAGGCACTTGGAAAAGGGCCGTGTTGTGATTTTTGGTGCCGGTGCCGGACTTCCATACTTCTCGACCGATACGGTCTCCATCCAACGTGCCCTGGAGATTCACTGTTCCGAGGTTCTCATGGGCAAGAACGGCGTGGACGGTGTCTACACCTCCGACCCCCGTAAGGACTCTTCGGCCAGCATGTTCACACGCCTGAGCTACCAGCGCGCCCTGGTCGACAACCTGGCGGTGATGGATGCCTCGGCCCTGTCCATGGCCAGGGACAACTCTATGCCGATTCGTGTTTTCGGCCTGGAAGGGGAAGGCAACGTTACGGGCGCCCTCCAGGGTAAGGAGCTTGGCACGTTGGTCATGAACGGGGAGGACGTCGCCCTCTGACGGCAGGCCGCCGCCTTGGCCCAGCAGGGCCACAGGCCTTACAGTAGTTGATAGGCAGAACCTGCAATAAGCAGGAATGCACCCAGCAGCAAGGAGCAGATCATGACCACAGTGGTGGATCAGGCCAAGGACCAGATGGACAAGACCATCGAGGCCACGAAGGAGAACTTCGCGGGTATACGGACCGGAAGGGCCAATCCCTCCTTCCTCAATGACATCATGGTGGACTATTACGGTGCTCCCACCCCGATCAAGGCTCTGGCCTCCATCGGTGTACCTGAACCCCGAACCCTGGCTGTGACCCCCTTTGATGCTTCTCAGGCCGGTGCGGTGGAGAAGGCCATCAGGGATTCCGATTTGGGCGTCAATCCGAACCGTGACGGAAACGTAATCCGGGTGACCATGCCCGAGCTGACCGAGGATCGTCGCCGCGACTATGTCAAGATCGCCAAGACCAAGGCGGAGGAAGGCAAGGTCGCCGTCCGCAATATCCGCCGTAAGGTCAAGGAGGATCTTGAAGCCAAGGTCAAGGATGGGGATCTTGGCGAGGATGAGGGCAACCGGCTCCAGAAGGAGCTGGAGACCGTCACCAAGCAGAAAAGCGACACGATTGACCAGCTGCTGGAAGCCAAGGAGAAGGAGATTCTCGAGGTCTGAACCACTCGGGAGAATCCACTGTTCATGAGCACTAAGGAAAGTTCCGCCGAGAAGGCAGGGCAGGATGCCGTCGCATCCCTGAACAAGCGGACCGGGCGCAACATGCCGCAGGCGGTGGCCACGGGTGCGCTTCTGGTCATTCTCATCCTGGCCTGCATCCTGATTCGTATAGACGCGTTCATCTACCTGATCGTCGTCTTCATGACCCTGGGTCTGTGGGAGCTCAGGGTGGACTTCGCCTCCGTCGGCTTACACATACCGGTGGTTGAGCTGTGGGTCTGCTCGGCTGCCACCATGCTGGCCTCTTTCTACGCATCGGATCACGTCGCAGTCATGACCGCTGGTGTCCTGACCACGGCCCTGGTCGGGGCTCTTGCGGCTACCCGCGAACATCATCTTGGAGGTCGTCTGGTCAAGGCCGTGGATGCCAAGTTGTCCGGGAAGAATGCCGATACGATGGCAGATGCTTCATATGCTGGCGATACGGTCTCATCGCGCTCAAATACAGTCGCGAACGTGGGTGTCACCATCCTAACCGTCGTCTACGTCACCCTCCTGGCCTGCTTGATCACCCTGCCGATCTCCTTAGGAGGACACCCGGCCGCCCACGCCTTCATGGTGATCTTCCTGCCGGCTCTGAGCGACATCGGTGGTCTCCTCTTCGGATCCCTCTTCGGCAAACACAAAATTTCGCCCCGCATCTCGCCGAGTAAGTCCCTGGAGGGGTTGGCCGGTTCCATGCTTTGCTGCCTGATAGGAGCCTTGGTCATCTTTGCGTCAACCTACCCCTCGGCGCAGTGGGGCCGGATATGGTGGGTGGCCCTGGTCATGGGCGTCATGGTGGGAGTGACAGGCACTGTCGGCGACCTGAGTGCATCACTGATTAAGCGTGACCTCGGCATCAAGGATATGGGCCATCTGCTCAAGGGGCACGGCGGGGTTTTGGACAGGGTGGATTCCATCCTTATGTCTGCGCCCTTCATCACCCTTGTCCTTTTGGTCACCGGCCTGTGACCGGGAAAGATGGTCCGATTCACATGTGCATCTCCTGGTGTCTTCGGGTGAGCGGCACCAACCCTTGTAAACAGCAGATACTTGATGAGGTAGAGGTATGACAGACCTTGAGGTGACCGGTACCGAACCTGAGACCGGCATTACCCCGGGAGGCAGGGACGGTGCCTTCAGAGACGTCCTGGCGGCGGACCATGCCCGAAGGGGCAAACCGCCGCGCCACTTCACGGACATGGATGAGCAGGAGCGGCAGGAAGTATGTACCGGAATGGGACTGCCGAAATTCCGCGTTTCACAGCTTGCCAACCATTACTTCAATCATCTCTCCACGGACCCGGCTGATTTCACTGATTTCCCGGCCGCAAGCCGTGCAGAGGCCGCGCAGCGCTTCTTCCCGGAGTTGATTACCCCGGTCACTGTACAGGAAGCTGATCGGGGAACGACCATCAAGACCCTTTGGGAGCTCTTCGACGGCTCGCGGATCGAGTCGGTACTGATGCGCTATCCCTCCAGGGCCACCCTGTGTATCTCCAGCCAGGTTGGTTGCGGCATGGGTTGCCCCTTCTGTGCAACCGGCCAGTTGGGACTGACCAGGAACATGTCGACAGGCGAAATCCTCGAGCAGGTCAGGGCAGCCTCCCGGATGATGCAGTCAGGCCAGGTCGCCGGTGGTCCGGGTCGTCTGAGCAACATCGTCTTCATGGGGATGGGGGAGCCCATGGGGAACTACAAGGCCGTCCTTTCTGCAGTGAGGCAAATCAGCGCTCTTCCACCCAAGGGATTCGGCATCTCGGCCAGGAATATCACCGTCTCGACGGTCGGTGTGGTCCCTGGTATCCGCAAGCTGATCAACGAGGGGATTCCGGTCCGTTTGGCCGTATCCCTCCATGCTCCCAGCGACAAGCTTCGTGATGAACTGGTTCCCATGAACCGACGCTTCAACACCGCCCAGGTCCTGGACGCGGCACACGATTACTATCTGGCAAGTGGCAGGCGTGTGAGCATCGAGTACGCTCTGATGCGCGGCATCAACGACCAGGCCGAGCATGCCCAGCTTCTGGCCAAGCGGCTTAACCACTACGGGGACGACTGGGCACATGTCAACCCCATACCGTTGAACCCGATTGAAGGATCGCGCTGGACAGCATCCAAGCCGGAAGACGAGAAACGCTTCCTGGACATCCTCCACAAGGCGGGTATCGCTGCAACCATGAGGGATACGCGTGGATCGGATATTGATGGTGCCTGTGGGCAGCTCGCTGCCAAGTCCATCAAGCTGCAGGCCTGATGAGGCAGGTTCGCACTCCGGATACTCCCGGTTTGCAATGTGGACGCGCTTTGATGGCTGAAGGGTAGGGGCGATAGAATGCCATTCAGGCGCTTGATTCGGGGAGGAAGGTGGATGGCATGACGGTAGCGGTTCGTGTCATTCCCTGTCTGGATGTCGATCAGGGCCGTGTGGTCAAGGGTGTCCATTTCAAAAATCTGCGAGACGCAGGGGACCCTGTCGAGTTGGCATCCGCTTACTACAAGCAGGGTGCCGACGAACTGACCTTTTTGGATGTTACTGCGTCGGGGAATGGTCGGGCCACCATGGTGGACCTGGTCAGACGAACCGCCGACCAGATTTTCATCCCTCTGACGGTCGGTGGAGGTGTGCGTACCCCCGAGGACGTCGACACCTTGTTGCGATCAGGTGCCGATAAGGTCGGTATCAACACGGCAGCCATTGCAAACCCGCAGGTCATTGGTGACATAGCCAAGCGTTTTGGGCGTCAGGTTCTCGTCCTTTCAGTGGACGCCCGCCGTTCCGATGCGGAAGGAATCACTTCAGGATACGAAGTGACCACCATGGGAGGGCATCGGTCCACGGGCATCGATGCCATTGATTGGGTTAAGCGGGCTCAGGAGCTGGGAGCAGGTGAAATTCTGCTCAATTCCATGGATGCGGATGGTACCCGTCAAGGGTTCGATCTTGAGATGATCTCCGATGTGCGCAAGGCCGTCACCCTGCCTCTTATCGCCAGTGGCGGTGCCGGCCGGGCAGCCGATTTTCCTCCAGCTGTCAAGGCAGGGGCCGACGCGGTTCTTGCGGCTTCTGTTTTCCACTTCGGCCAGGTTTCCATCGAGGATGTCAAACAAGCGCTCCATGCGGCCGGATACCCGGTTCGATGGCAGGCCTGACCGGATCTGTTGGAATTCCGGCGCAACGAGGATTATCCAATCCGAGCGCAAAAACCGAACCATGGAAGACGGGTAGCCCGGGATTGGTCGGGCAAATCACTTGAACCAAGGAGGTTGGGGACCGATGTCACAGTCTTCGGACGATAGGGGACCGCAGTTGGACCCGGCCATAGCGGCCCGGCTCAAGAAAGATTCATTGGGTCTGGTGACCGCTGTCATCCAGCAGTACGACAGTCGTCAGGTGCTTATGGTGGGATATATGAATGAAGAGGCCCTCAGACGAACCATGAGCACAGGGAGGGTCACCTTCTGGTCCCGCGCCCGACAGGAGTACTGGTGCAAGGGGGATACCTCCGGACACGTCCAGTATGTAAAGGGGGTTAGCCTGGACTGTGACGGTGACGCCCTTCTTGTCGAGGTCGACCAGGTAGGTGCGGCCTGCCATACAGGGACGAGGTCATGCTTCGAGGCGGGAGGACCCCTGCCGGCTGTCAAAGGCGGCCTTGGTCAGGCGGATATTCCTGGCGTGGAGGGGGAGTCGCGTGCAGAAAGACGCTAAGGTTGTGCAGGTGAAACAGAGGATGTTGGAGGGAAGGGCTCTATGACTGTCTTGGACGAACTGGTGGCCGGTGCCGTGGAGGATGCCAGGGCCCGGGTACGGGAGATTCCCCTGGAGAAGCTCAAGGAGCAGGTCGGGGGGATGAAGCGTAGACCGCTGGACGTCGCCCGCCTTCTCAAGGAGAGCGCCGGCATCCCGGTCATTGCGGAAATCAAGCGTGCTTCCCCCTCCAAGGGGTATCTTGCCGATATCAAGGATCCCGCCGCCCTTGCCCGTCAGTATGCCAACGGAGGGGCCGCGGCCATATCGGTCCTGACTGAAGGCAGGCGATTCCTGGGGTCCTTGGATGACCTCCGTAAGGTCAGGGAGGCCGTGGGCATCCCCGTCCTCAACAAGAACTTCATCGTCTCCGATTATCAGGTCTGGGAGTCCAGGGCCAACGGGGCCGACATGATCCTCCTGATTGTGGCCGCCCTGGACGACACCAGGCTCAAGCACCTGCTTGCCCTGGCCGAGAGCCTGGGATTGACCGCTCTGGTCGAGACCCATGATCGTGAGGAGATCGAGCGGGCGATTGCGGCTGGTGCCAAGGTAATCGGTATTAATGCCAGGAACCTGAAGGACCTGAGCGTCGATGTGGACCAGTATGCACGCTTGGCCGCCAACCTGCCTGCGGATGTCGTCAAGGTGGCGGAATCCGGGGTTTTCGGAACGGTTGAACTTGAACAGTATGCCAGGGCCGGGGCCGACGCGGTCCTGATCGGCGAGGGTCTGGTCACCGCCCAGGACCAGGAGGGGGCGGTCAGGGTGCTGGTCCAGGCCGGTCACAAGTTCAAGGCCGCTGAGGCCTTGCCCTTCTCGACTCATGACGGTCCGTACTTCGGCCCCTACGGCGGACGGTACATCCCCGAGGCTCTGGTGGGTGCACTGGACGAATTGGAAAGGGTCTACAAGGACGCCAAGGCTGATTCGGCCTTCCAGGCGGAGCTGAGCAGACTCAACCAGGTTTACGTCGGCAGGCCCTCCGCTCTGACCCCTGCCCCCCGGTTCGCCAAGCTGATCAGTGATCGCGTCGGTGGTCAGGTCAGGGTCTTCCTGAAGAGGGAGGACCTGAACCATACGGGAGCCCACAAGATCAACAACGCCCTGGGGCAGGGTCTGCTGGTCAAGCGTATGGGGAAGAAACGTGTCATTGCCGAGACCGGTGCCGGTCAGCATGGGGTGGCCACGGCCACCGTCTGCGCCCTCCTCGGCTTGGAGTGCCGGATATACATGGGGCAGATAGATGCCCAAAGGCAGGCTCTGAACGTGGCCAGGATGCGGATGCTGGGCGCCGAGGTCGTCGAGGTGACCACGGGGACCAGGATACTCAAGGATGCCATCAACGAGGCCCTGCGCGACTGGGTGACCAATGTGGAGACAACGCACTACCTCCTGGGTACGGTTGCAGGCCCCCACCCCTTCCCGACCATTGTCAGGGATTTCCAGAAGATCATCGGTGAAGAGGCGTCCGGACAGCTCTCCGCTTACGGCATCGACCACCCTGACGGTGTGGTGGCCTGCGTTGGTGGAGGTTCCAACGCCATCGGCATCATGAACACCTTCCTGGATGATTCCCGCGTCTCTCTCTATGCCTACGAGGCCGGTGGAAACGGGCCCAAGAGCGGCAAGCACGCCATCCGCCTGACGCCTGGAACAGGTCAGGTCGGTGTCTTTCAGGGGGCGAAGTCCTACCTCCTGGAGGACGAACAGGGCCAGACCGTGGACACCTACTCGATTTCAGCAGGTCTGGATTACGCCTCGGTCGGACCGGAACATGCCTGGTTGCGCGACATCGGCCGGGTCAAGTACGACTATGCGACCGACCAGGAAGCCATGCAGGCCTTCAGGGAACTCTGCCGGACCGAAGGCATAATCCCGGCTCTGGAGTCCTCGCATGCCCTGGCTGGTGCCAGCAAAGCCGCAGCGGATCTCCTTTCAAAGGGAGTCAAGGATCCCGTGATTCTGATCAACATCTCCGGCAGGGGCGATAAGGATATGGACACCGCGGGTAGGTGGTTCGGCTATCTGGCCGAGGACGAGGCCGGAACCCCGGAATCCGATGGCGGACATGACCAGAACGGTCGAGTGGATGAGGAGGCCCGATGATGGTCAACCAGTCAAAGCAGGAATCACCCGCCCAGCCCAGGGGTTTCAGCCGTGCGATCAGTCCGGTGGCGACCACCCTGGAGACCCTCCGTCAGGAGGGCAGGCCTGCCTTCATCGGCTACTTCCCGTACGGATTCCCCGACGTGCCCACATCCTTGGAGGCCATGCGGGTCATGGTCCAAAACGGGGTCGATATCGTTGAAATTGGACTGCCCTACAGCGACCCTGTCATGGATGGCCCGGTGATTCAGGCCGCCAGCAAGTGCGCCATCGACAATGGGGTCAAGGTTGAGGGTGTTTTCGAGGCGGTACAGCAGGTCCAGGAGGCCGGGGCAAAGGCCCTGGTCATGAGCTACTGGAACCTGATCATGCACCACGGTGTGGCAACCTTTGCCCAGCGCATGGCTGAGGCTGGCGGGGCTGGACTGGTCACTCCTGATTTGATTGTCGACGAATCGGGGGAGTGGATAGAACAGTCTGACCGGTATGGCCTTGACCGAATCTATCTTGTCTCGCCTGATTCGACTGATGAGCGTCTGCAGCTCACGGCCCGTGCAGCCAGAGGATTTGTCTACGCAACCTCTCGGATGGGAGTGACCGGGGAAAGAGCAAGCGTATCCGAGTCGGCAGAAGCACTGGTGGCGAGGGTCAGGCAGGCTGGAGCTCCGTACGTATGCGTGGGCATAGGCGTTTCGACCGTTCGACAGGCCTCCCAGGTCGGTACCTATTCGGACGGGGTCATAGTCGGGTCGGCTCTTGTGCACTGCTTCCTGGATGACCAGGGCAGACCACGCAGGGACCGCAGGCAGGCACTGGATGCCCTGGCTTCGACCTGCTCCGATCTGCATTGGGGAATTTCCCAGTCCAAGAAGTGAGCGGGCTGTAAAGCCCAGGGTCTAAACTGTGGGCCTTATGACGCTTGCCTACATTCCATCGCCAGGGGTATCCAGCATTCATCTGGGCCCGGTCACAATACGGTTCTACGCATTGACCATGCTCCTGGCCATCATTGTGGCCGCCTGGATCACGGCCCGCCGCTGGAAAAAGGAGGGCGGCCGGTCCGATCAGATTCTGGACATCGCCATCTGCGCGGTTCCCGCCGGCATTATCGGCGCACGGCTCTACCACGTTGTCACCACGCCCGAGCGGTACTTCGGGGCCAATGGCAACCCGGCAAATATCCTACGAATCTGGCAGGGCGGCCTGGGCATCTGGGGGGCCGTGCTCCTTGGGGCCTTGGCGGCATGGGCCTGGTGCCGTCACAAGAACTATCCGACCGCCCTCCTGGCGGATAGTGTGGCCCCCGCACTCCTGGTTGCCCAGGCCATTGGGCGGTTGGGCAATTGGTTCAACCAGGAGCTGTACGGTGCTCCGACCACCCTTCCTTGGGGTCTGAAGATCGATGCTGCAGGTTCCGCCATCGGCAGTAGTGAACAGTGCTATGACGGGGCCACCTGTCCTGTCGGCACCCTGTTCCATCCGACGTTCCTGTATGAGATGATTTGGAATCTGATCGGTGCCGCCCTCTTGGTATGGGTGGGACACAAGGCGGTGAAGGTACTCAAGGCCGGTTCCCTGTTTGCCCTCTATGTGATGTGGTACACATTGGGCCGCACCTGGATCGAGTCACTTCGTATCGACTTCGCGCACGAGTTCCTCGGTGTGAGAGTCAATGTCTGGGTTTCCGTGGTGGTCTTCATCCTGGCGGGTATCGCTCTTGTGATTATTGCTCGCACAGGCAAGCCGACCCCTCTGCTATCTGAAAAACTGCGAACCATCACCGAGTTGGAGGAACGTCAGGAGGCCCAGGCCGAGGGAAGACGGGACAAGGGTGACGGAGCCAAGGCCAAGGATGCGGACATCAGGGACATGAATTAGTTCCACAGGTCTGTCGTACACCCTAGAATAATCTTCATGAGCATTCAGATAGCACCTAGCATCCTGTCCGCCGATTTCGCCAACCTGGAGAGGGACCTCAGGGCCATTGCCAACGCCGATATGGTCCATGTCGATGTGATGGACCACCACTTTGTTCCCAACCTGACGCTTGGTGAGCCCGTGGTGGAACGCATCTGCCAGGTGACGGATCTTCCGGTGGATGTGCATCTGATGATCGAGGATCCCGATCGCTGGGCTCCGGAATTCGCCAAGCTGGGCGTTGCATCCGTCACTTTCCATACAGGGGCTGTCCATGCTCCTGTCCGGCTGGCACGCCAATTGCACGACATGGGGGTCAAGGCCTGCCTGGCCGTGCGTCCTGCCGAACCGGTCGAGCCGATTTTCGACATTCTCGACGAGTTTGACATGATTCTGGTCATGACCGTGGAGCCGGGCTTTGGCGGGCAAAAGTTCCTGGACAATCAGATGGCCAAGACCCGTCGTCTCCGTGACCAGATAACCGCACGGGGACTGGATACCCGCATCCAGGTGGATGGCGGAGTGAGCCCCGCTACGGCACCAATCGTGGCAGAGGCGGGAGCCGATGTCCTGGTGGCGGGTTCAGCCGTATATGGTGCAGATGACCCGGCCAAGGCCATCGACCAGATTCGGCAGGCCGCCCAGGAGAGCTATAGGGACTGATTGGTCCATGGGGAGAATGGGGATGACCAGATGAAGACCTTCGAGGAGCTGTTCGAGGAACTCTCGACTAAGGCCGAGTCCCGCCCGGCAGGTTCGCTGACCGTGGACGAGCTGGACAAGGGTACGCATTTCATCGGTAAGAAGATTGTCGAGGAGGCCGGGGAAACCTGGATTGCGGCCGAGTACGAGGGCGCGGACAGGACGGCCGAGGAGATGAGCCAGCTGCTGTATCATCTACAGGTCATGATGATTGATCGGGGCATCAGCCTGGAGGATGTATACAGGCATCTGTGAGCCTTCCACCATCCCGTCGTAGAATCACTTCCGCTCTATAAGGAGGTTGCCGTGCTGAAGGTCGCGGTGCCCAACAAGGGTATGTTGTCACAGCCTGCATGGAGGCTGCTGTCGGAGTCCGGCTACCGTTTGCGCTCCAATGACCGGCAACTGGTGGTTGAGGATGCGGACAACGGTATCGAGCTCTTTTACCTCCGCCCGAACGACATAGCGGTCTATGTTGGCCTGGGCACCGTCGATCTGGGCATTACCGGTCGTGATCTCCTCCTGAACTCCGGCACCCGCGCGGTCGAGACCATGCAGTTGGGATTCGGTGCCTCCACTTTCAGATTTGCAGCCCCGGAATCCAGTCCTGTCAAATCCCTTGAGGACGTGGACGGCAAGCGGATCGGGACCTCCTTCGATCGTCTGCTTGAAGACTATCTGGCCGGCAAGGGTCTCAAGGCAGAGCTGATCCACCTGGACGGGGCTGTGGAGTCCTCGGTCCAGCTCGGAGTGGCAGACTTGATTGCCGATGTGGTCTCCACCGGAACCACCCTGCGCAATGCGGGACTTCGGGTTTTTGGTGACCCCATCCTCCATTCGGAGGGAATTCTCATCAGGTCGCCGCACCTGAAGCCTGATGATGAACGCTTGTCCGTCCTGTCTCGCAGGCTGGAGGGGGTTCTGACCGCCCAACGTTATGTGCTGATGGATTACGACATTCCGGTCGAACGTGTTGCTGAAGCCGTCGGTATCACCCCCGGTTTCGAGTCGCCAACGGTCTCGCCCCTGCATGACAAGCAATGGGTGGCAGTCAGGGCTATGGTCCCGAAGGACCAGGTCAACAACCTCATGGACCGTCTCTATGGTGTCGGTGCGCGCGCCATTATCGTAACGGCCCTGCAAGCCTCTAGAATGTAGCATGATGGCTCTGATCGATCGAATCTCACGCAGCAGGTACAGTCCCGAACCCAGGTCGGTGATTCTCACCGTGCCGAATGTCATCAGCCTGCTTCGCATCTGTTCCATACCCCTCATCGCCTATCTGGTAGCCAATCGCCACCTGATTATCTCGCTGGTGGTTCTGCTTATATCCGCCTTGTCGGATGGGGTGGACGGCATCATTGCCCGACGCTTCAACCAGGTGAGCAAGTTGGGGCAGATTCTTGACCCGGTGGCCGACCGGTTGCTTATTCTTTGCTCGATTCTGGCTCTGAGCATGGCCAATATCCTGCCCTGGTGGCTTATGGTCCTGGTGGGTGTCAGAGATGTTCTCCTGGGTATTCTGACACTGGTCCTGGCCCAGCATGATTACGGCCCCCTTCCTGTTCACTTCGCCGGGAAGACCGGCACGGCGGTCCTGATGCTGGCCATACCCGCGCTGATTTTTGCCGATGTGGGCCACAACATGTTCTTCCGTGTCTTCCACCTGGTGGCTCTGGGCGCCGTCATTTGGGGCGTGGCGCTTTACTGGCTTGCCGGGTTGATATATGCCTATCAGGGAATAGGCCTCCTTAGGGCGGACAGTACCCATGACTGAGCCCAGGCTGACTCCGGACTCCTTCCCAGTACCGCCCGACCGGGCCTTGATCCACCGGAGGGCGGTCTTTTCGCATTCGACGGCCAATCTGGGAACAAGGTATGTGGACCTTCCGACGGAGACGGTTGCGGTGGCGGCGACTCGACGCAGGCGCATGGCCGACGAGTCCCTGAGACTGATTGATGATCTGACCAACCGGCCCATGGACCCCATGTTCGAAGATGCCCGGCTTCTGCCTCGGGAGGGTCGTTCGACCTTCAGCATCTGGTTCAACAGGGTTCTCGTCTTCGTCATCTGTCTCGTGGTGGGTTTGGCCGGCACAGGTATCGTTCAGGTGCTGCATAAGGATCCTCGTCAGAAGGTCCGCGAGAAACTGATCACCCAGGTAGAGGTGGTAAACAAGCGTTCCGACGGGCTCTCCGATGATATATCGTCACTCAGGGGACAGATCGACGGTCTTTCTTCCGAGGCCGGTGCTTCTGCCGTCGGTAGGACCCAGGCAAATGATGACGTAGCCAACGGGTCCTCCCGCGTCAAGGGGGACGGTATTGTCCTGAACCTGGCCAACCCCATTTCTTCCAAGGATTCTCCCGAAAAGAACGACCAGATCAAAACGGTGACCGATCAGGACCTCCAGTGGTTCCTGACCAAGCTCTGGTCCGCCGGGGCCGAAGCCATAGCCATCAACGGGAACCGAATCGGTACGCAGACCTCAGTCAGGACGGCCGGGCAGACGATTCTTGTGGGGACGACCTCCATCCAGGCCCCATACCAGATCGAGGCCATCGGCGATCAGTCCAGTCTGGAGAGCATCCTCGACCGTGAGGACCTGCAGGGAAGGCTCAGCGGCTTCAAGAAGGCCAATATCACGGTCAACATCTCCAAGGAGAACGACATCACCATGAATGCAGTCGGGCTTCCCAACCTTTCCTATGCCAAAAGGAGTCAGTGATTATGGCGGCAATTCTCGGACTGGTCCTAGGGGTTGTAGCGGGTATCTTCCTGCAACCCGACATACCCATCGGACTGCAACCCTACCTCCCCATCATGGTGGTGGCGGCCCTGGATGCCCTGATGGGGGCTGTCCGCTCCTATTTCGAGCGCAGCTTTTCCGACAGGGTCTTCGTGGTCTCCTTCATATCGAACGTCATCACCGCGACCCTCCTGGTCTTCCTGGGCAATCAGCTGGGTGTCGGATCCCAGCTCTCCACGGCCGTGATTGTGGTCCTGGGCATCCGCATCTTCTCCAACGTCTCTTCCATCCGTCGTTTCATCTTCAAGGGATGACCGCAATATGAGGCACAGCAGAAAAGACAATGCGGGCGATATGCCCGTGAGCATCCCGCCGAAGACCAAGGTGCAGGTGCATACCAGCGACGATGACATCGAGACCGGCGCCTTTCCTGTGGTTCGCCGCAAGCCACCCAAGTCGCTCAACGCCAATGCCACGAGGGTCAGGATCATTACCAGTGTCCTGGTGGCCCTGATGTGTGCACTACTGGGGTTCGGGTATGCCGTCCAGGTTCACAACAACCGGTCGTCCTATGAGACCCTTTCCGAAGAGGAGCTTGTCCGCCTCCTGGATGAGACCAGCACCCAGGTCGACAAGCTGGAAGAGCGCAAGAGCCAGCTCAACCAACAGCTGACGTCCATCAAATCGGCCGCGGATAAGCAAAAAGAGGCGGCCAGGGTGGCACAACAGAACGAGCAGAACTCGGGCATCCTATCCGGGCGGCTTCCGGCTCAGGGCAGGGGAGTGACCATCACCATTTCCGAAACCTCGGACAGGATTGATGCATCGACCATGTTCAACCTGATCGAGGAGCTGCGTAATGCCGGCGCCGAGGTCATTTCCTTCGGCGATGTGCGCGTCGTTACCAGTACCTACTTCCTGGATACCAAGTCGGGTCTGCAGTGTGACGGAAGAAAGATGGCGGCGCCCTATACAATCAAGGCGATAGGGGACCCGGATGCCCTTCAGAACGCCATACAGATCGCGGGTGGAGTCGGTTCCAGGATCAAGGTCCAATACCATGCCTCAATCAGCGTCGAACAGTCCGATAGTGTCAAAATCGACCAGGTTCGCCGCGGCCAGGATTATCAGTACGCAAAGACTGTAGAATAGAGGACTATGACAGAACCTATTCCAACTGCGGGTGAGACCACCGTCATCGGCATGCCCGCACTGAACATCCCGGTGACGTCCAATGGTGACAGGCCTCTGACCAAGGATGACCTGGAGACGATGGCCCGTCTGCCCGAAGGGACGGCCCTGCTCATTTCGACCAGGGGTGCGGTGTCGGGTTCCCGATACCTGCTTGATCAGGACCAGGTGAGCGTGGGCAGGGATCCCAAGGCGGATATTCTCCTTGATGATTCCACGGTCTCCCGGACCCACGCCATTTTCAGGAAGGTGCCCAATGGCTTTCAGGTCCAGGACACGGGAAGCCTGAACGGAACCTACGTCAACCGCGAACGGGTTGAACAGGCCGATCTTCATAATGGCGACGAGATCATGATTGGCAAGTTCCGGCTTGTCTTTTTTGACAACACGGCGGTTGCATCCAGGTAGTGATCGTTTCTGCAGGGCAGGGGGAGAAGCCGATGGCAAATCGGACGGAATCCGAAGATGGGGGAGTGGTCTCTCATGTTGGCCTTGCACATCAGCCGGTCCAGGGGGAGCTCTTCACTCCTGAGCAGGCCGAAGGAATCACACGCGGTTATCGCGGTACGGTAGCCGCCAAGGTGGCCGGCATCACATACCGACAGCTGGACTATTGGGCCCGGAAGAGGATTGTCGAGCCGTCCATCAAATCATCGCACGGATCCGGTTCCCGGAGACTTTACTCATTTAAGGACGTGGTCATCCTCGCCGTGTTGAAACGGCTCCTGGATGCGGGTGTCAATCTGGTCAATGCCACGGCAACAGTGAACTATCTGTCCAGGAGAACCATAACCCAGCTCGAAGATGTGACCGTGGTCTGTGATGGGGATCAGGTTATCGAATGCAGCGGTCCCGATCAGGTCTTTTCACTGATGAAATCCGGGAGGGCCGTGTTCGCCATTTCCGTGGGCGCCATCTGGCGCCGCATGGAAGCGGACCTGGAGGCGTGCGACCATGTTGATCTGGAAAGCGGTCAGATTCATTCCGGGGTGCCCGACAGGCCAATTGATGAGCTGACGGCCATGCGTATGCGCAAGCGTTTGGAACTCCAGCACAGGCAACGTCAGCAGGCCTGAACAACCTGCCTGTAGCAGTAAAGCCTAGAGAGCACCTTTTCCTTCTGCACTGGGCTCTATCCATGGATCTGAGTGAAGAGGGGACGAGGATGACTCGCGCACAGGGAAATTCAAAAGCCAGAAAGGCCGTGAAAGTTGCGCTCATCTGTCTGATTGCCTACGGGATGTGCCTACTCGGCACCTGGTTTCTGGCAAATGATGCGAACAGGCATTATGGAAAGACTGAGTTGGCTTACAGGAATGTTCTGGATGCTGCCTATACCAACCAGACATTGATTGAAACCATCAGTGAGGACCGGCAATTCAAAGATGGCGCTGCCTTGCAGTGGGCTCCGGATAAGCCACTCGACATTCCTGATTCACCCTCGGTATCTGTGTCGCCATTTGTCTGGGTCACGGCTATGCGGGCATACAGGGTTTACCGGCTTTGCGACCTGATGGAAGACAGCAGCTTAAATCTGACCACCTACATTGTCCAGGCAGATAGCGACTGTCTGCACAAGGCGGGCTGTATCTATGAGCCAGGGCACCTGCCTGGTCAGGACGATAATGTGCCATACCCGGCAGTGCCACCAGCTCTGGGCGAGTGAGGCTTGATGGTTCTCTGACTGCACCGCTTATCGAATCTGACATAACGTACATTATCGGCGTTACGGGTTTATTGATGCATATCCGGCATTCCACCGTATTGGTGGGCTGTAGAGGCTTTTCTGTTGCAGAATACCCTCAGGCGAAGTACTTCTTAACGGTATCGGCGAGTTGATCGACTCGGTCGATGACCTTGTATGCGCCATGGTCTTTCAGCTCTCCGGGCTCAGCGTAGCCCCAGCCGCAACCCAGGCAGTCAAGACCCATCTCTCGTGCACCATCTGCATCGGTCCACCTGTCGCCGACCATGAGTGCACGGTCACCTCTGTCAGATGAGAATCCAAGCCCCTCAAAGGCATAGGCGATGACCTTGTCCTTGGTGGCGCGGCTATCATCGACGCTGGCCCCGTAGACCGCATCGAGATGGTCACGCAGTCCGAAATACTCGCAGACGGGTATGGCCTGGTACTCGGGCTTGCAGGTGGCCACAGCCAGGGTGAACCCGAGTTGCCTCATTTCATCCAATTGGTCGATTATGCCAGGGAAAACCGAGGCGTAGAGACGACCGGGTACCAAAGTACCAGGATGCGAAGGGTCTTCGAAGGCGGATATGTCGGCATAGTAATGTCGGTAAATCCGTACGCCACGCTCAATCTGGTCTTCCGGTACATGGTTTCGCCTCAAGGAGACCGAGATGGCCGGGCCGATGAACCGGCGTAAGGCGGCCTCATCGGGCACGGGCAGGTCAAGTTCCTCGAAGACCTTGACCACCGAGGACAGAATGCCTGGATGTGAGGCGGTCAGAGTGCCGTCGAGGTCAAGCAGCACCACGTTTCGATTCGCCCTGGTGGTCGTCGTGTTCAAGTTCCGAATCCCCTTACCTCTGTATAGGCATAAGAGCAAAAATGATGTAACCGATGGTCAGGTTACTCGTAGTCCGGGAACCAGCCTTCTCTGTGCATCTTGAGGCGCTTGTCGAGGACTGTTTGAAGTTCTTCCTCGGAGCGGCGTTCAAGGAGCATATCCCAGTGGGTCCTGGTCGGCTTTCCGTTCTTGCCGATCTCCTCGTCGTCGTTGCCTTCCAGACGGGCAATCTGGCCACACCGGCACTCCCACTCCTGCGGAATCTCGGCGCCTTCGGCCAGTGGCAGGATGGTCCGATGGCCGTTGGGGCAGACATAGGCGACCTCACTGCGGGCTGCGAAATCCACGTTCTGATCAGACTCCAGTGATTTTGCACCGATGCTCATGCCGCGTAAGCTGCGCTCTGCCATACTTCCTCCATAACGTTCAGGTCCTGTACTCCCAAGCTACAGAACAGGTTTGACTTGCTTTTTATTCCCCAGGCTCGAGCCCGGCACCCTACTCCACACCCGTATAGGCCACGATACCGCGATTGACCTGGTCGGCTGCCATTCTTGCCCGGAGTGCCAGGCTGTGGCCACCTGACCCCAGGAAGGGCTCAACCTGGACAATCTGGGTCAGAACATCCGAAAGGCGCTTGGCATTCCGGACGAAATCCCCGGCTGTGAGGTCCGTGTCCTTGAGGATGGTTGCCAGGGAATCCCCGCAGGCCCAGTCGTAGACCGTTCTTCCCAGGCCGAAATCCAGCTCACCAGGAAGATCCAGACCTGCATCTTCACACTCATCCCGCACCAGTTCCCACTCTCGGTTCATGCTGGCAATGGCACCTGCCAGCGGGGCGGATTGCCGCCTTGAATCATCCCTGTCCGCGACTCCCCTACGTGATTCATAGACCAAGCCGGACACGGCCGCGGCAAGCTCTTCCGGCTCCAGGTCGTCCAGTATTCCCTTGTCCAGAATCTGGGCCAGGGTCAGGTCCTGCTCGCTGTAGATTCGTCGAAGAAGTTGCCCGCGCCGGGTCAGTTGGTAATCCTCCAGATCGATCTGTCGGATGTATCCCAGGTCGGTCAGGATGGTGCATATCCGGTCGAATTGCCTCGAGACCGAACCGGTGCGCGACTCGTACCTGTCCTCGGCCTTCTGAAGTTCCTTGTGCTCACGGATCCAGCGATTCCCCCACCGCATATGACGGGGAAGGTCCGGGCATTGCCTGCAGGGATGGTTGCGCTCCTTTTCGCGAAGCTGCTCGATGCGTTCGTCCAGGCTCCTGAAGGCTTGGGTACGCTCTCGCTCATTGCTGAAACGTTGCTTCTTCAGCTGGCGGCGCTCGTTCTTCTGAGCGGAGGAGAGATCGGCACGGATTTCCATGAACTCAATCAGGTCTCCGTGACTGCACTGAGCCGCTTCACGATATCCATCCAGGGCTTCGGTCAGGGTCTGTATCCTGGCTTCAAGCTCGGAGGACGACCTGTTCGCCTCCCACTGGGCAAAGGAATGGTCCAGGGTCTTGCGGGCCCTGTCGTAGGTGCTGCTGTTCAGCAGGTTGACCGCCATGTTGAAGGTGGGTTTGAAGCTGGAGTGCAGCGGGTAGACGCGCTTGCTGGATAGGGCCGCCATTGTTTCGGGGCTGAAGTCCCGATGATCCACGACCACCACGTGACCGATATCGTCGATGCCGCGACGTCCGGCGCGCCCTGTCAACTGGGTGAACTCCCCCGGGGTCAGACCGACGTGCCCGGTCCCGTCGAACTTCTCGAGCTTCTCGACCACCACACAGCGAGCGGGCATGTTGATGCCCAGAGCCAGGGTTTCGGTTGCAAACACGACCTTGACCAATCCCAGTTCGAACAGGTGTTCGACTATCTGGCGGAAGAGGGTCACCACCCCGGCATGGTGGGCGGCGAAGCCCTGCTCCAGGGCGAATCTGAACTGAGCGAAACCCAGAGCTTTCAAATCATCGCGGCTCAGCTGACCTTCGGCCATGGAGTCGACAATCTGACGAATTCTACGTGCCTCGGTGTCGGTGGTCAGTTGCAGACCTGCACGCGTGCATTGCTGAACGGCCTGGTCACAGCCGGTACGGGAGAAGATGAAGTAGATTCCCGGCAGCATATCCATGAAATCCAGCTCGTCAACAACAGCCGCACGGCTGGGACGGTACCGCTCACCCTGACGGCGGCTCTGGGCCCCCTCTCCCCCGCGGCCATGGCGACCATGCCGATGATTACCGGCCTGACCCCGCGCGCTCCTACGGAACTCACCCTGCCTTTTGAGCTGCGACAATCGGTTAATGAGACCGTGGTTGATTTTGTTTGTTTGTCGTCCGGAGCCATCATGTCGATACAGGTCGATGATTTCAGGCTCGGTGTGTCTGTCTGCCTGAACCAGGACATGCTGCTCCAGAGGCACCGGACGTCGCTCCGAGACCACCAGCTTGGTCTTGCCTCGGACCGACGAAATCCAGTCCGAGAAGTCCTCCACGTTCGAGACCGTAGCCGAGAGTCCGACAATTCGGGTGGAGCTGGGCAGGTGGATGATGACCTCCTCCCAGACCGGCCCCCTGAACTTGTCGGCCAGGAAGTGAACCTCGTCCAGAACCACGTATCTCAGGGCCGAGAGGGTGGATGAACGCTCGTAGAGCATGTTGCGCAGGACCTCGGTGGTCATGACGACGATGTCTGCCTCGGAGTTGATCGAGGTGTCGCCGGTCAGCAGTCCTACATGGTCTTCACCGTACCGGGCCACCAGGTCGTGGTACTTCTGGTTGCTCAGAGCCTTGATGGGTGTGGTGTAAAAGGTCTTGACGTTCTGCTCGTGGGCCAGGAAGACGGCAAAATCAGCCACGATGGTCTTGCCGGCCCCTGTCGGAGCCGCGACCAGGACGTTCTGGCCGTCCTCCAGGGCTTCAATCGCCTCGACCTGGAACCCGTCCAGAGCGAAAGGCTGCATGTTCTGGAAGCGTCCCGAGGCTCCGGTTATACGCTTACGGCGCTTGCTGAACCTGGCATACCGCTGCGATGGGCTGAGCGTCTGGTCAGATTCCTGACTGTCCTGATGGCGATCTGACATTTTCCTCCGATGATGGAGCCGGTCCTATGCCTTGCTCCGGAATGGTTGGCCTCGAGTGCCTTCACTACCGATTGAAGTGCTTCCATCGGGCCCAGGCTGATGCGTGCCTGTCTCGCTTGTAGTTCTTGCGTCTGAGCAGATCGGCATGTGCCTGGGAATACCGCTCGGAAGCCTTGTTCAGCGGTTGGGCAAAGAAGGGGCCTGTCGATTCTCGGGGGCGAGCATCCTTGTCAACCGGCTGTGGCATGTGTCTGCCGACGGACTCACCGACCTGGCCCACGGTCTTTCCGGCCCGAATTGCATGGATTATGGCATAGACGGCCCCGATGACCAGCATGGCAATCATGAACAGGACCAGCAGTATCCAAACCCATCCCGGCATAATCGGCTCCTTTTTGGGGCTCGTAAGCCCGAGTTTCACTCGTCGCTCTGGTTTTCTTCGGCTGAGTCGCTGATGGTGATCTCCCTCTGGGCCCTGGCTAATATCATTGTACGCAGGGTCTCCGGGGCGACTGCGGTGATGTGCTTGGCGTGGGCAATGCAGAAGGCTACGAACCAGGAGTCCGAAGAGACCGTCAGATGTACCTTCTGTCCAGTGCCGCAGGGCTCCACCGAGGCGCCGGGCAGGGACTTGATGTACATCAGGTCGGGCCGATCCGTGATGAAGACCGCGGCCGTACCGTTATCGAAGCTCCACTTACGCAATTCACTGACCGGCACATCCGGGAATTCGACCTTGTGGCTGGGTTGGACGATGTCAGCATGTTCGATTCTGGCAATCCGCAATACCTGCCATTGGCGGTTCCTGCCAGTCCCCTGCTTGAGATGGTGGGTACCTTTGGATTCCGAGCCGGAATCCGAGGGAGTGTCCTCGGCCGAGGTGCCCTTGGCGGCATCGCCGATATCGGTCCAGACGGCGGCGTAGTAGACACCCTCATCGACGAAGATCTTAGCGGGTGCCACCACCTTCCTTCTGGTCCGGCCGGCGGCATCGGTGTACTCCATGTCCAGCAGTGAACCGGTCTTGATGGCCCGACGGACCACCGAGAAGCTCTTGGGTTCGGTCTCGTACCCGGTCAGGCTCAGCCAGGGGGTCTCCCCTGGGCCGACATGGGTACGTAGGCGCTCATAAAGGGACTCGGCCTGGGCTCGGGACTCCTCCGGCAGGAGGGGCGAGTGGGCCAGATAGTTGAGCGATGCCGTGAGCATGCTCAAGTACTGGGGTGAAATGCCGGCCAGGCGTTCCAGACCCAAGGAGTTGGTTGCAGAGACGATGCCGTTTTCATCCAGGAGTGACCAGTCGATGTCGAAGAACTGGCTGCCGGCCATTTCTCCGTCGTCCGAGACCGTGGTCAGGGTGTTGATGTCCTTGTGGATGGTGTTGACGAACTTGCGCAGCTCTTCCTTGCTGCGGGGTGTGCCGATGAAGCGGTCCGCCAGCTCGCTCAGGGAGAACTCCTCCCCCAGATGTGCGGAGAGGAAGAGCATGAGCCTCAGGCGGCGGTCAACTTCGGAGCCCGTCTGGAAGGATGAGGCGCTGGCCCGCCTTGCGTGAGGCAGGTCCATGTCGTCATCGTCCATGTCGGTTGCGATGTGCTCCGCCGGGTTGGAACGTACAATCTCCGGGGAAACCACGGTCGCCGCCCCGGGGCTGATGGATTCGTCGGCAAGCTGGAACCGGGTGGCGGCTTCCAGCCTGCGGTGGAAGGCGTCGACGGCCTCCTGGGGGCTTACGATCGACGCACCGGGATGTTCCAGGACGAACATGGCCAGATCGTCGGAATCCGCATATGCCACATTCAGATTCTCGCCGTCCACATCCACTGTTGCGGCAAAACGTCGGGAATCGATGACCCTTACCAGATCGTCGGGCAGGTGCTGTGTTCCCAGACCGGGCGCGATGGAGTCAAGCCCCAGCCCGGGGATGGGTACCTGGGGTACTCGTGGGGTTGTGCGCGATACGGGCCTGACCGGCTCCTCCCAGGCCTCTTGCGACATGGCGATGGACCGGGCCAGGTAGTTTGCCGCTGCCAGGACCGGCATGTCCTCCTGGGCAAAGTGCATGCGTATACGCGGTTCGTCCCCCAACTGTAGGCGGTAGGAGGCGAAGTCCTGCCCCTCGGACTTGGAAGAATACTCGGGCTGTCGGGACTCGATGGCTATACCCATGGCGGCCAGCTTGGCCCTATCCCTCTGGAACTGCTTGGCAAAGGCGGCCTTGGCTGCCTGATCGGCCAATTCGCCGTATGAATCCGCATAGGCCTTGACCCGTTGCGCAATCTGCCTGGAGGTCAACCATTGCGGGAAGGCTGAGGATAAAACGGCTAGGACATCAAGTTCGTGCTTGCCCCACTTATCCGAGAATCGCCGTCTTCCGTTCGTGCCTTCTGCCATCAGTCCTCGCGTATCGTTAATGTGTAAAACACCAGTGCGCCCGAAACGCACTTCTCAATATAATAGGTTCTTTTTATGGCGCGTGGGTACCAAACACCCAAATACAGTACCATTTCTTGACAGGCTGAACATGGTCCGAAGCCTTGACATCAGACCCATTCGTCAGGCTCGACACCCTGGGGTCCCACATACTGTCCATTAGGTATGTAGGAGGACGCTCCTCGGTCTGCCAGATGAGCATCCGAGTAGAGGGTGACATCCCGGCCAAAGGTCCAATCCCCCTTGATGGTGACCGACTTGGCGGCTGCCAGACTAGGGACCCCGTAAGGGAAACGATCATCGAAGTCCGAGATGTACTTGTAGTAGCGCTCGTCCAGATTTACGTTGGGGAATTCGTAGTTTCCGTCCTCCATTTCGTAGGAGTCCGTCAGGTGGAAACGGTCGGACCGCATGATGAAAAGGTCATTGGTGGTCTTGACGGGCAGGAATCGCATCCTGTCGACCTGAACGCAGGTGGCGCCCTCGAAAAGCGATGCGGCCGACCCCATTGCCGTCTCCAGCTGTACGACGGGGGTGGTTGATGGGTCGGTGGGATCGACGAACTTTCTGTTTTCGATGATGGGCAGGGGCAGTACGCCCCGGTATTCTTCCAACTTCTCCTTGAGGGCATCCACCCGGACCCAGATGCTGTTGGTGTTGAAGTAAGGGTGCTTGTGGATGGACATGGCCGAGGCCCTGTCGTGGGGGTCGACCTGGGTCATTTCACGCAGGAGGAGGTGGCCCGTCTCACGATCGATGACGATATGGCCGCCTTTCCTGTCGGACTCCGTCCTCCTGGCCACTTCAATCATGAACGGTGAGCCCGATTGGGCGAAATGACCGGCGAGGGTCCTGGATGGCCTGGCACCCAGGTTGTCGGAGTTCGAGATGAAGAGGTACTCGATTCCTTGGGCTTCAAGAGTGTCGAGGAGACCCGATTCCCATATGGTCGAGAAGATGTCGCCGTGACCTGGGGGGCACCACTCCAGCTCAGGCTGGTCCGGATAGGAGACGGGCTCGCCGGTATCTGCGATGAGCTTGGGTTCGATGTGCTGGATAATCTCCGTGGGCATGGTTTCAGGCGTAAAGCGCTTGTCCTGGTGAATCACCCTCATGGTGTCCTTGGAGGTCCTGAAGGAGTTCATGAAAATCAGAGGGAGGGGTACTTCCAAGCGTTTTCGAGCAGTCAGCACCTGCCCCAGAATGATGTCCAGGAACCTCATCCGCCGGGCCTTGTGCCGCCGGATGGTCAGGAGGGATTTGGCCTTTTCCAGCCCCATGGAAGTCCCCAGACCTCCGTTGAGCTTGAGGAAAGCCGTCCGGGAGAAGGCATCCAGGGCCATGTCCATGTCCATGGTGTCGTGAATCTCGCTGATGCGAGGGACATCCTTGAGGGGCTGTACCTGGGATTCTCGGACCTTCCCGCCGAAGTCGCCGCTGCTCCACGTCTCATACAAGTGCCTGAATTGTTGGACCGAGAGATCGCTCATGCCTTCTGCATGCATCTTTGCGGATGAGAGGTCAAACCCTTGTTCGCTCATGAATCCCCTTTCGGGTTACAGCAGTACCGCGGGAACATCCGTATGGAGTGCTCCTAAACATCCCATGATAGCAACCGAGTTTGGGCTTCTACCTCGTGATGGAAGGATGCTGCGCTCGCGAGACTCGCCAAGACTTGGACCGACCGAGGTGCTGTGCTAATATTTCTCCTCGGTGCTCATGCACATCGGGCCGTAGCGCAGTTTGGTAGCGCACTTGACTGGGGGTCAAGGGGTCGCGGGTTCAAATCCCGCCGGCCCGACGAGATAGCAATGGTTCCAAGCTTTCACAGCCTTGGAATCATTCTTGTTTTCGGAATCGGGTACATTTCGGGCACAGCGTATGTGCAGGGTCCCCCTCCGGGCTCACTCCGGCCGCACCGTGTTGCGGCTGATAAGCGCCGCCACATCTCGGGCCGGTATCTGACAGACGCCCGATATGCACGTATGGAAGCCCGGTTTTCTGCGCCCTCCAGGCGTTCAGGGTGCTCACCAGTATTACCAGAATCTCCGCCGCCTGCGCAGGCGTGAGCAGTCTGGCTGGCGTCAAGTCCGGGTTTGTATTCGTTGTCTCCTGTGTTTGGCTCATACCTGTTCCTATGCGTCAGTGTGCGCCGCCGTGAGTTCGTGCTGGTTATCGCTAATCGGAACGAATTGATATCTGACGCATAGAGGTTGGTACGGCAAAAGCATGGATACATGACAAGTGGTTGAAGTCCACCCAGGTCACGACGGCTGACGGGCATCGCACGAAGATGGAACCCCCGCCATCGGCGAAGCACTCGCTGGCGATGTTCGCCGACGAGCCAGGGAAAGCAAAAGTGCCCGATGAATTCAAATCGAAAGACTACGGCAAAGGCGCGCGCTGGGAGGTGCGCTGGAGGGTTGACGGCACGGGCCGCCGCAAACTCTTCCACTACCTGGCCGACGACGAGGCGTTCATGGCCGAGATTGAGGACCGCATACGGTCGAACCGGTACATGGACCCCAAGGATTCATGCAGAGCGTTGCGGGAGGCAACGGAACTCTGGCAGCATGGGCTGGCAGGTACGATCAAGGGCTCGACCGAAGGACGCTACAGGCGCGAGCTGCGAGTGTGGGTCATGCCCCAATGGGGAGATGTCGTATTGAAGGAGATATCCACGTCACGAATCCAGCGCTGGTACGTCAGCCTGGCCGAAGGAACGGCGCCATACGGGGGTGAACGAGGCTCGGCTTCCTCACTGTCTGCGTCCTCAATCCGTTCGGGCGGCAAGATCGTGCTGGGCTCGATCCTGGATGTGGCGGTGGAAAACCGTTGGATCGACGTCAATCCTGTAACCAAGACCAGGGTGCCGCACAACAGGGCTGTGTCCAACGGCGAATCTACCTGACCTCGCAGGAGATCAAGACCCTCGCGGATTAGATGGACGCGGACAACGCCATGGTCGTCTGCATGCTCGTGTATACAGGACTGGGCATCGGCGAGGCTTTGACTCTGCGGTGCGGTGATGCGGATTTGAACTGCAACCGGATCAACGTCCTGCGCACCCAGTCGGTCGATGCCGACTCTCGCCTGGCCGAGACATTGCCTAAAGACAATAGGACAAGGTTCGTTTCCGTGCTAAGCCGGCTGCTGCCCAAAATCAAGGACTTGTTGGACGGCCATAATCCCGAGGATTATCTGCTGCGCGGGTTGCGAGGAGGCAGGCAGACCACCGCCAACTGGCGGAACAGGGTATGGGCGCCGGCCCTTCGGGATGCGGGCATGCAGGATATCGAGGGCCTGGTAATCCACTCTCTCCGTCACACATACGCTTCCCTAGCAATCAAGTCGGGGCCGACGTGAAGACCTTCAGGCCGTCTTGGGCCATGCCTCTGCACCGAGACCTTGGACACCTACGCGGACCTATGGCCCAACCGTACAGGGGAGATTGCCGAAGTCATTGGCCAGGATATCCAAATCAGATATCAAAGGTTCCCAACAAATGTTACAGAGCTGAGCTGCAGTCAGAATCTCAAGCACTCCTAATACTAGACGGTGCTTCTGCTCGATCTTGTGCAGAAGCACCGTCTTTTGAATTCGCCGTCTCGACTTTTTGCGGCGAGTAAGCACGTCAATCCCGCGCTGACCGCGAAGCCTAAGAGACCACGCAAGCTCACCAGCAGTCGCCAGCTACACCTAAACGACTGGCCGGAAACTATCAAGGTCACAGCCCAAACCCGGTAACATCAACACGGGCCGCGAAGTAATGATGGAGAAGGAATGCACTTCATCATTGGAGGCTACGGAGCATCCAAACAAAATGGATCCAGTCACGGTGGGCTAAATCTCCAAAGACCAAACAATCTATATATCAGATTGATTCGTTGCTCTGTTTCGAGATGACCGGGTCCAGTTCCCGCCAAGCCCGCGCATCTTTCAAAAGGAGTGAGCATCCGGAAAACTCGACCAGAACCTGGACCACTCTACTTCACTGACACGGGCTTCTTGGGTAGAAGGATCATCGCAGCAGCAGATCTCACCATTTGCGCTAGATGTGCGAACGCCTCGGAACACGACCAGGCGCCCTCCCCTTGGAAGCTGGATTAAGGGGGAACTTGCATGACACCGATACGATTGGGGCAACGCATCTAAGTCGAAAGGAAAATGCAGCTCATTAAGGTGTGTCGGGGCTAGGTGTATCGCCAGGACCGTCCTTTTCTGGTGGGAAGTCCTTTCCTTGGCGTTGGTGGCGCTCCCGTAGGCGATGGTGCTTGTGGCGGTACTATGTGTCTAGAGCATAAGCAATACGGGGAAGGACGTTTATCTCCACAGTGGCGAAGGGGCATCATCGGTGAAGCGATCTCGAATTGATCCAGAAACTGATGATATGACGCTGCTCGAGATGATGGCTGCCGAGGATGAATCCGCCTTTGAGGCACTGTACAATAAGTATGCCCATACCGTCCAGGCTTTCATTTCCCTGCGCCTGTCCGGCGATGAGGATGCCAGTGATGTTTTTGCTGACACATGGCTGGGTTGCTGGCGCTCCGCGAAGACCTTCCGCGCGGATAGCCAGGTTCTTACCTGGATACTCAGCATTGCCAGACGGCAAATATATATGAAACGGCGCAAACCAAAACTACGCGACGAAGTGGATCAGGTGGAACTTGACTCGATAACAGATGATCATCTGGGGCCGGTGGAACTCGTTGATAGGGATCTGGCGATGGACATAATACGGGAAAAGATTGATGCACTCCCCGCAGAAATGGCATACACGGTGACCCTGGCATGGCTCCATGAGTTATCCTACCCGGAGATAGCCTCCCTGCTGGACGTTCCGGTTGGGACGGTGAAGTCTCGCCTTGCTCGCGCAAGGCGGATCCTGCGACCACAGTTGGCCGACCGCGCTCCAGTTAAAACCCAAACACTGCAGAGTCAGAGGTGAAGTAAGGGGTGATTATGATAGATCGATATGACAGCACGAGCCCGGTTACCGAAGAATTCCAGGGTGAAGTTCAAGAGGTGCTGAGGGAAAAAGAGCGGAATGTCGTGCCACCAGTTCCAACATTTTCCAATGTAATGAAGGCAATCCACCAGGAGCCGTCGCTGGCAACGGATCAACCAATACCGTTCGTGCGTCGAGTGCGTTCCTGTGGACCACTTATTCGGGCCCAATTCCGCCTTCTACCGCGATATATCATCCTGGTAGAGATTGTGATAGCTGCTGGTGCCGTTGTACTGAGTAACACTTTGCATAGTGCACGGAACGGTAATCTCAGTCTGCATGTTTTTTCAAATATGCTCATGCTCGATATGGCGCTGACCATAATCCTGGTTTTTCCTGTTAAAGATGATCGTGAATTAATGCTCAGTATGCCTCTGGGACCTCAAGTTGTAGTGGCTACCAGGCTCGTTCTGGCCTTTATTTCCAATATTGTCGTCGGGGGCGTGGCCTTATTGATTGCAACTGCGATCAACCCAGCAATAAAACCCCTACCAGTTATGGCCCAAGTGATAGCCCCCATGACCTTCCTGGCGAATATTGTGGCTCTGTTATGCATATGGCAATACTCTGGTGTGGCGCTGCTCCTAGGGGTACTTGCACCATTATTGAGAACTTTGCAGGATCTCAGGCCATCATTTCTCCTACCGACATGGATCAATTTTGTACCCACTACAAGCGCTGCCTGGTCAGGGATCATCCTTCTAACAGTGGGACTCCTATGTGTTGCCATCTTTTCTGCCCCTCTTGCCTGGCATGCCCGACTCGCCGGTGGAAATAAAAATCTTTGAACCTTTCCATCCACTCTCGCTACTAACTATGTAGACAGCATATGTAGCGAGTAATGTCTGGCGGCCCCCGATGGCCAAACCAGACATGAGGGGGTGGATGAGGTTGGCTTTCGTAGGTTTACAGCTCAAAAGACTTTATATACCGGTGCTGCTGCCTTTCATACTGACCGCAGGTGTTCTTCTTGCGGGCATCGTACTAGAGGGAAATTGGTCATCAGGCCGCATACGAGTTGTTATGATGGTTCTCACTCAGGTGCCGATAATTGCTTCCGGCATATGTGCGGCTTTTGTGCTCAACGGCGACCCACTCGTTGAACTTTCTGAGTCAACTCCAACTGGATGGCGGAAGGTTCAAGCGACCAGGCTGCTTATCGTTACCGTGGCATTTCTTACTGCCGCAGGCCTTCTTTTTCTCGGTTTGCATATGATGCGACTGTGGCCACGTGACCTGGGTTGGGTGAGCATGATTACCACGGTTGGCGGTATCTTCATTGTCAATTGCTTGGTTTTTCTTGTAGCCGTACTGACCATGTCCATGCCAACGTCATCGTTGGCTTCCATGGCCATTTGGCTGTTTCTGTGTTTCATATGGGATCCGTACATAACCGATCCGGTCCAGCAACGACTCGTTCCAATGATTATTGCAGCAGCCTGTGCAATCTTCGGGTGGAAGATGTGCAGTGATACGGAACGCAATGTAGTAAAGGTGGCAGACCTATGAGCATACTCAGTCTTGTGCGCATCACACTACTGATGTTTTATCGTCGTAAGGCCTTGTGGATAGCCAGCATACCGCTGGCGCTCTTCGCCCTCTTCTTGGCCTATGCCTCTCCTATGTCACCTGGGCTTAACAGCATAGAGGGTCTTGTCTTTACCGGACAGGTTCTTGCCATATTCACCTCGCTGGCATACGCAGCATCGTTCAGCAATTTGATGACTGCCGGTAGGCGGACAGGAATGGACGAGCTTGAATCCACCTCCCCCCTACCTATGGCTGTCATCAGCTCAGCTCATGTGCTGGGGGCCTGGGTTATCTGCATATCATCCTCCCTGCTTTTCCTGGTATTGATCGCGGTCTACCAAACCTTCCACGGCAGCGCTAAGGCGATACTCGTGGCCCTGGCAGTGGCGCTTGTCATACTCTCACCATCAATACTGATTGCCATGGGAGTATCCGCCCTTTTGGGAGCCTTGATTCCCACAGTCCTAGCCCGAATTCTTGCCGTCCTGGTATGGGCGTGGCTGGCTTTCTATACCCCCCTCTTACCACTTCCGACGCTCAATGGCGGCCCCCTGTCGGTCAACGGCGATCCCATTGCGCAGGGATGGTTCCATGCCAATCCTATGTACGTACCGGCGAATGGCCCCTTTACCGTCCAATCAGGGGTCATATCTTTGCTTTGGCAAGTGTGTATCATCTTCCTCCTCTTCGCTGGTGCAAACATAGCCTCCAGCCGCATAAAAGCGCGGGTCTGACTGTCCACTGCTTTGAAAGGGAATTACTCACATGTTTATAACTATTGATCATCTGACCAAGGATTTTCGCGGCAGACCAGCCGCTTTGAACGATCTGACTGTTGACCTTCCACAAGGCATGATTGGACTTGTAGGACCAAATGGTGCCGGCAAAACAACCCTCATGCGCATCCTCACCGGAATAATACAACCGACCAAGGGGAAAATCTTCGTTGATGGACAGGACCTATCCTCCCCAGGCAATAAGCGACTGGTAAAACGAAACCTGGGTTACCTGCCGCAGAACATCACCCCGTATGACAACCTGTCCCCACTTGAATTCCTTGACTACATCGGCATCCTGAAAATGATCGACAACAAACACGTGCGGCAGCAGCAGGCGCACACCCTCCTGGAGCAAGTCGGCTTGGAAGACGTGATGAACCAACCTATCGGAGGGTTATCCGGGGGGATGACCAGGAGGGTCGGCATCGCGCAGGCCCTTATGGGTGACCCCCAACTATTGGTAGTCGACGAACCCACAGCGGGACTGGATCCTGAAGAGCGCATGCGGTTCCGCACACTCCTCGCCCAGCTGGGGCAGAACCGAACCGTCATCCTCTCCACCCACATACTCGATGACGTCGCACAAACCTGCCCCTGGGTATGCGTACTACGTTCCGGACGCAAACAGTATGACGGGCCCACACAGGGGCTGATCCATGAAGCCGCCGGACACACCTGGGTCACACCCCCCATGACAGCCCCACCGAATAATGCCACGATCATCAACGCCGAGCCCACACCGAACGGGACAAGGTACCGCATAGTCACCGACACCCCACCCACAGGTTCCGTCGAAACGGCGCCCAATCTGGAGGACGGATACATGGCTTTAGCCAACGAGTACTAGATACCGTCCATTACACGACAATCCAATATTCAAGTATGAAAGAGCGTCAAATAATCATGAAGCGAATCAAGCAGAGCATCAAGGCCCTCCTCCTCATATGTGCCACAATCACCCTGACAGTAGGGGTTGCCGGCTGCACTGATGGCATGGATCACCCTGAAAACTATCCCACCGATGGAAGCAATAAGGTTGCAGCTACCAGTAACCCACAAATCATCTCGAAAGAAGATCTGGGACACACCTGGCCTCTGAAAGTAGATAAAGGCACCGTGTCATGCGAGCACAACAAGCAGGGAGACCCCATCCTCCGCTTTACCACCTCAGACGGCAAACAGTACGCACTCAACCAAGTACCAGACAACGAGAATCTCAAAAGTATCGAAACACTAAAATCAGATAACGATAAGTCCGTAGGAACTCTGATGAGTTTCGCATTCTCAGCCTGCGACGTACCAAAATAAAATGCGCCATCAAGATCCAGCAGGTAACCCTCCCCAGGTAGCCTGCCGGATCCCAAGTAACCTAACGGTTTAACGTTTATTGAAAACAGGTCTTCCCAAACTGAGGACGAAACCGTTACCAATCTGGTATATGTGGACAGCCAAGAAAGATGAAGACTCGGTACAGACTCTGAGCTACCTGCGAAGGAGAGGAACCAACTGTGCGAACTGAACACGTGCGTGTGGTGTCCCACGACGAGGATTGGCATATGGAGTTCGATCGTATTAGCGCTGGTATTACGGACTGGTTAGATGGGGCAGGTGTTGGGGATGCAGTGGTGGGGATTGAACATGTGGGGTCTACTGCGGTGTGTGGTTTGTGGGCGAAGCCGATCATCGACTTGGACCTGGTGTATGCCGACAGCGGGCGCTTGGCCGAGGTGGTCTCGGCTTTGGAAGCATTGGGGTATGAGGATGAGGGCGAGCTCGGAATAGCGGGCCGCGAGGCGTTCTCTTACAGCGGCAAACCGGAGCTCATGACGCATCACTTGTACGCCTGCCCGGTTGGTTCATCGGAGCTGGCCCGGCACCGCGCCTTCCGCGATTACCTGCGGACCCACCCCGCGGCGGTGCGCGAATATTCCGAAGTCAAGCGGGAGGCGGCATCGCGTTCCCCCGACGACATTGACGCCTACATCGAGGCCAAGTCGCCCTGCATCGAGAGATTGTGGGGGTTCATACGGGTGGGCGAGTAAGGCCGCCCAACGCCCTACCCCAGTGAACTGCGCTGTAGTGCATATACGGAGAACATCCTGGCGGGATGAACCTGCCGGGGTGTTCTAAAACTGGCAGATGCCATGCGCTCCATGTGGTTGGCGAAGATTTCATGCACGCCAGCATGCGCAGTGACGAAATGACTCTAGGCAACCATGTCCTGATGTTCATGACCGTGCCACTGTTCTGGGCCCTGGGCCGGATCGTTATCGTGCTTGGCCTTCGTTTCGAATCCACCGTCCTGGCTTTGGCCACGGCCTGCCTGGGCGGCATCGTCTTCTGCTTTGGCTAGGTCATGCTGGGTATCTCCCAGCCAGTAGTGGCCGCCCAACTGGCAGGCCCCCGATTCAGCGGCAGGATGTTCGGTCTGTTCAACACTATATTCTGGGCCCCCTATTCTCCTCATTCGTTCTGGACGGACACCAGCCCACACCGCTCCTGTCCATGTGCTCCATAGGCCTGGTGCTGTTGGCCTTCCCATGGTTCCTGGCCATCAAGACCGAAGGCAAGGCCTCGAAGACAAAGCAGGAAGAAACATCGATCGCTCAGGTCAGCAGAACAAGCTGACAGCATCTGTCGGATGCTAAGCGCTGACCAATGATAATTGTGCCGTGGAAAGCAATCCCCATCAGACTTAACGTATGAGGGTTGCAGATCCAATCGGGCACATTCAGGCTCGTTCCGGCCGCACAGTGTTGCGGCGGATTGCGGCCGTTACATCCCGGGGACGATATCTAACCAGATTCAAGTGTCAATATACAGTAGTGCATACGTTTATAAGCTCAATAACAAGGTGGTTAGGCTCATTGAATTTAGGAGTTCAAGGTAATAAAATTCTCAACCGCGAGATGCCAAAGAGTATCGATCAGGACGCTTTAACCGACAGAAACAGACGAACGCTATGGATTCTCCGCATTATTATGTGGAGCATCTCAATTTTAATGATTGCGGTTGCTGCGATCATTGTCCCAATGATGCCGGAGACTATTCCAATTCACTTCGATATTCACAGTCGTGCAGATCGATGGGGCAGCGGTTTTAGTGTTTTCCTGATACCTCTCATAACGAATACTGCACTCGCTGGGATATGGTTCCTTATGGAGCTATTCGTAAGACGATTCCATGGAATCGGGAATGACTCTGACATGTCTCTGTACACATCATTAAAGATTTTATTGATAGGAGGCATTTGGGTGCAGTTTATTCTAGCTCTAATTACGGCTGATTTATTGTACGGGGGTTTTAAACAAATATCATCTTTTTCAGATGATGACATAATTATTCGACTTTCTGGAGTAGCCATAGGAGTCTGTTCTTGTATCGCAGGAATGGCAATGCCTTTGGTAAAGGGAATGCACATTAGTGGACTGCCTAAAGATTCTAAGTTCCGGAAAGTGCTGCAATATCAAGGTTCAGCAGTTCTTCTCTTGACTGGGGTGCTGATGCTTCTGCTGAGTGTGTTGTTGCACGGAATATGGATTATTTGGGCTTTCATTGTTGCGGCGTTAATGGAAGCTGCGGTTCTTACGCTGCTATCGTTTAAGGCCCGACGAGATAGCAACAATCCCAATGCTTCCGGGCCTTGGAATTTTAATATGTCCCGAATCGGGCACAGACCCATGCCTTAAGGCTCCTTTCGGCTTAAGAAGGCCTCCCCCATGACTTAGGGAGGTTTTCTTCAGTGCTTTGAGGATGATGTCTTACTGTTTGTGTCCATCGCAGCTTTGTACCAGAGAACGGCTATGTTCAGCCTCTCTCTGACGCCGAGTTTATTGAGTATCCGGCTTACAGTCTTTTTGACTGAGTCGGCCTGTATGCCTAATCTTTGCGCTATTTCAGCGTTGGTCATGCCCTCGCTGATGAGGGAGGCGACTTCAAATTCGCGTTTGCCTAGGGTGGCGAATTGCTGTTGCAACTCCATTTCTTCGCTGTTTGTTTTCGCTGTGGTTATCCCCCTACGTATAACTTCACCTGTTATACGGGGAGTGAGGATGGCATCACCCGCATATACCGATCGGATTGCCTTGCACAGGTCTGCTGTTTTGGCATCTTTGAGCAGGAATCCAGAAGCACCTGCACTAAGGCCGCCGAAGGCGTAGTCGTCCTGGTCGTAGGTGGTCAGGACGATAACCCTGATGGAGGGGTATCGTTCCTTGATGAGGCTGGTAGCGTCAAGACCGTCCATAATCGGCATTCGTACGTCCATCAGAATTACGTCGGGAAGAAGTTGTTGTTGCTTCTCGGCGGATTCCAGAAAGTCAAGGGCTTCTTTGCCGTTCGCTGCCTGACCTATTACCTGCAATTCACGATCTTTGGCTACCATGAGCGCAAATCCCATTCTGGCGGGACGTTGGTCATCTACGATCATGACACGGATCATGGTTATTCCTCGCTGTCTGTGGGTTCTTTGAGTGAGGGGATACAGGCTTGCAGGAGCCATCCGTTGGATGTCGGTCCTGATTTCAGGAAGCCGCCATATCCTCCGAGAGTTTCTTGGAGTCTGTTCAGTCCAGTTCCCTTGCTGGATGCTTCCGGAGCGGGTTTGCCATTGTCTCTGACTGAGATGGTTATGCCACCCTGGCTGTCATGGTCCCAGGAGATTACGATACGGTCGACGTGACACCCGTGTCGGAGTACGTTGGTGATGGCCTCTCTGGTTATGACGAAGCTCAGATTTGCTTGTACGGGGTCTTGGGGTCTGCGTCCGGTTTCGGTCAGTGCGACGGTCATTCCTATTTGCCGTGCGTGATTGATAATCGGGTTGATATCATCCCAGTGGTATGCCTGTTTTTGCCCTACCGGCGCAGGCTGATGCCCGTCTGTATTGGTTGGCGGCTGTAGTGCTTTCACCGCTGTCCTGGTATCGGTCAGTCCCTGACGTGCCAATTGGTTAATCATGGTGATAGCGTCGTCGACATCTGGTTTTCCGGTGATTTGGCCCAGACCCTCAGACAGGGCGATGATGGCAGTCAGATCGTGGCCCACACTGTCATGGAGCTCAGCTGCAATTCGGGATTGGTTGACTGCCTGGTCACGTTCTTGTGCCAGGTGTTGGCTCCGCTTACGTTCGTTCGCGAGTGCCTGCTCGGACACGTATCGTTCTCGCCGTGTCCTAGATACCAGTCCTAAAACTAGGCATAAGGCAAAGTACATGGCTGTAGGGTAGAGCAGACCGGTGAAGTCGGCATCCTGATGCCACAAGGTCGCCAGGATTGTGGTCACTAATCCCAAAAGAGCGGTTGGGATCAAGCAGGCGATAAGGCTTTTAGGGTTCCTGGTCTCAACTGTGCAGGCGTAAAGGTCGATTAACCATACTAAGAGCAGGTAAGTATATGCAGAACCGTAGATTACTGCGGTTAAGAGCATGAGGATGGTAGTGGCTAGCAGAGTTGCTGTAGGTCGTCGACGGCGTAAGTTGAGCAGGACCAGCGACAGGATGATGATGGCAACAAATAGAGGCAGTCCCCATTCGGTATTGTCCAGAGACTGCCGCAAGGTTCGATTGGCACTGTCGGGAGCGAGGACCAGTCGCGTAAGCATCATTGTTTCGTAAAGGGCGCACAAGAAGACCATCACGTAAGTTGTGATTGGCCGGTTCCAATACTCGAACCAATCAGTCAGCTTCCTGTTCGACTTCATCGTTCCGGTCCCCTCCTCAATATCATTATTCACTATGCTGTCACCTGGCGAAAAGGAAGAAGTCGCCAGGTGGAATCGTTGTTGCAATGAGTGTGAGGTGTGGTGCATGTTCGTACTGAACGGATCTTCTTGTTCATGAACTAATTACTCCTCTTGTGAGATAAGAGTGAGGCTGCCGGTGACGTGAATGGTCGCGTGTTTGCCGGTTCCCCAGAAGAGGGTCTCCGTGCCGGTGAGTCCTTGATAGGAGGCTGTGTACTTGCCTGAGTACGAATCAGTGCTTCTGATCGTGTTCCTACTAAATCGTTCTGTCTGCTAACTCCTAGACCGGTTGAGCATCCGGAGAGAGTGGATAGCGCCAGTAATGCCGTAATGAATATGATTAGGCGGCGGGTTAAATGGAGTACTGGGGTACCTGCCTTGTCGGTGCTGATGGTCATGGCGTATGTCTTTTCTTACGATGGGTCGGTCCTACCGGTCAAATGGCTTTCCTGATCAGCCGACGGAAGATAAGTGCCCCGATAAGAACCCAGAGGGCAGATACCACGGTTGATGCGATGATGGAGGAGGCTGAGGCGATGTTGCCCAGGTCTCTGGCTGCTGATGCGGTTGTTATTAATGCCAGCGGGTAGGGTATGGCCAAGGAGGGGGCGATGACCGAGAGGGCACAACCAGCCAAGGTGAGTAGGAGCATGATGGACATGGTAGAGGCGAATGACTCGGCCCTGGCAGCGATGGCCTGCGTCAGGGTCATGATGGCCCAGGCGGACATGATCATGGGGATGGCCCGCAGGAGGTAGGGGCCAATCTGGAACAAGCTGAAGCCCTCGCTCATACCCACAACGATGAACTCCAGCTCGAAGATGACGATGGTCAGGAATGATGCGAATAATCCGTGGAGCATCTTGCCTGCTATGGCTGTGCTGGCTGTTCCTGATGCGTTTAATCGCTGCCAGTTGCGCCCCCTGTGTTCGTTGGCTTCAATTTGGGCAGCAAAAGCAGCGACCAAGATTGGCATAAAGACCATGCTGGGCAGGAGGATGGCCTGCCCCCAGACAGCAGCCCAAGTCACTCCTTGTGATTGGAAATCGCGACGGTAGCTGATGTATTGGTCCCAACCGTTGAACATGCCGATTGCATCGAATAATACGGTGGCAAGCCAGTACCACAGGTTGCCAGCCTTATGCATCTCCCAATGGAAGGCCGCCGTAACGGAAGGTCGTTTGCGGATTTTGCCCATTTGGCCGCTAATGCTCACGGTGTTGAGTGCCTGCTTGCTCATCGGTGTGACTCCCCTACTGTGATGACGAATGCTGAAATGCTGGTCCAGAGGATGCAAGCAATCAGACTGGTCAGTACCAAGACCCAGGGATTGGTAACGAGCGTCATTCTGGCGTAGCCGTCCGACGTAACCGTGGTCAGGAAAGGACTGGCGGCAGAGCTGATGCCGGCCGGGAAGAACCAGCCCAGTCGGGCTGCGTTCATCGGTCCCAGGCCCGAACCCACTAAACTGGCGATCACGCCTACACCCAGGCCGACAGCCTGCTTGTTTATGGTCATGGAAAGCATCAGCTGGATGGCGGCTACGGACAAGGATGATATAAAAGCAATGAGGGCTGGTGCGAGTATCAGAGAAGACAGGTCACCATCAGATTTGAAGCCCATAACCAAGGCCGCCAGAGGTGTCCAGGTCAAGGGAATCATAAATACTAGGGATAAGGCCGTTCCCGCCACCGCTAGCTTGGCGAAGAACCTCCCTGTTTCTCCCAGTCCTAAGGATTGCCATTTGAGGTCCATGCGCTCGCTGGTTTCCATGATGGCCAGCCGGCTGGTAAGGAGGGCGGCAAGGATTGGGGCCAGCAGGCTGATGGTCTGGTAGATGTCGCCTTGTGTCAAGGTCAGGGTGCGAGTCGCTGGATTGCCGCCTGTGCGTTTCATGACGGCGAATCCTGACCACAAGGAAACCAGGATAATCATCCCTATGAGCATCCACCAGAAGGATGAACCCTTCAGCTTGCGTACCTCCATGGAAATGAGCATCAACGGGCTGCTGAAACGCATGGTTCCGGCACCCCCATGTTTTTTGGGCTCCACGGATTTCAGGGTGTTTGTGATGATGACACTCATCGTGAAGCCCCCTGCTGGAGTCCGATCTGTGGTACATGGGCCTGGGTATTTTCCACCAATTCCAAGAAAGCGTCCTCAAGGCTCTTGCGTTCGGAGGCCACACGATAGACCTGCAGTCCTTGGGAGACCAGCTGGGCGACTAGACTACCGACTAGCCGATCATCGGACTCCGGGATTCGCAAGGTCCCGCTTTCCTGAATGTACCCATAATCGATGCCGTCGTGCTCAAGCGTACCTGCCGCCAGTTGAGGGTCGGAAACGCGCAGGTCTATGTGCCCCTCGTCGCGCAGATCTTCCAGGGAGCCCTGGTAGAGCAGTCGTCCGGCCGCGATGATGCCGACCACCGGTGCCATCCTCTCGATTTCGGAGAGAATATGGCTGCTGATGATGACCGTAACACCTTCGCTAGCTGCAAGATCCATGATCATCTGGCGCACCTCGACTACAGCCTCGGCATCCAAACCGTTGGTTGGCTCGTCCAGAAGCAGTAGCTCAGGATGGGATATGAGCGCCATGGCGATGCCCAAACGTTGCTTCATCCCCAGGGAGTAGTCTTTGGCCTTCTTGTCCTCATGTCCTCTTAGCCCGACCTTAGCCAACACAGCTGTAGACGAGTTGGAAGGCAGACCCAAATAATCAGCCACCATTCGGCAGTTGTCCAGACCAGACAAGCTCGGGTAAAAACTGGGGCCTTCAATCATGGATCCCACGCGACCTGGTTGGATGCGGCTGTGACGTTCCACATCCTGTCCGAGCATCCACATCCTACCTGAAGTTGCATCCGTTAAACCGAGCAGGAGTTTCATAGTTGTAGACTTTCCTGCACCGTTAGGCCCCAGCAGTCCATAGACACCACCCATGGGTACCTGCAGGTTCAGTCCGTTCACAGCCTTGAAGGTGCCATAGGATTTGACCAGGTCTTTCGTCACAACAGCCGCATGAGATTGAATGTCTTGATATTCGTTCATTGCTGCCTCCGTAATTAAGTGGTTTCTAACTCTATGGAAGCTACTTTCGGCAGTGCGGGCAACGCGAAAAGCGTATATGTCCCCCCAGGTGGACATATACGCCGGCATTTCTTCCGAGACGGTGTGTATTTCCCGAATTGGAACGGTTAAACGCAATGACCAGAACCCGGTCGACGTCATGGATCGTTTACAGGACGTGGGGATTGGCTGTGAAAAAGCCCGCTCCCCTAATGCGTATACGCATATCCAGCATACGGACTTGTTTTAGGTAAATGCTGATTGTCGCGTATTTTGTTCTTATGCATACCCTGTGCATTATGTACGACGGCAAAGGAACCGCCATGAGACTTACCTCTTCGACGCGGAAACCATCCGATGTGGTTATTGGCTGCACATCATGATGTCGGATAAACCACTAGTCATTGCAGTCAGTTTTTTTGGACTGGCACTAATCCTGGCTCATGTTATGTCGTTCGTTACAGATTCTCGGTTCTGGGGCTTGTGCACATACCCGGCAGCTTGGGTGATAATGATTGTCTTCATGATGATAAGACACTGGCGAGGAAACAGGAAAGACTAACATTATTGGAGACGGTTAGTATACGAAAGGGCGAGCCGGCAGGCATTTTCTTTTGTCCCTGAACAGTGCTTTGAGTGCCAGATAACGCCTTAAATGCTGTATACGTAGGCCCTGGAGATACTACATCACCACCACGTGTCAGGGCACTAATCGGATTATGTAACCGGCGATTCCGTAGAACTCAGCTTTTTCATAGAATGTAAAGGTAGTTCGAGTGCGCTACTCCTGCTTTTCCGTTCGTTTCAGAGTAATTTGTATTCGTTCCGCATGCTATCTACCGAAACCAGATCTTTTAAATCTCCTTTTTCAATCCCAAGTTCAAGCGCTATCCAACATCTGAAAACTAGAACAGTTTTTCGCCAGGAATTGAGGCGCATTAACAAGTCAGGCCTATCTCTATTGGCATGTTTTACTCCGTTGTAAGCAGACGTTGTCTGCTGTATCCAGTCACTGACATCAAAAGGCAGGATGTCCCTGAGATTCTTTGATATTAATCCGAGTCTGTCCTTGAAACTTGTGCGACCAGCAGCATCTTTGGACTTACCGTCACGTATCAATAAATAATATCCAAGGGCTTCCATACCAATGCTTGCTTCGAATAATCGGGCTTCAGCTGTGACTTTGTCGAGTGTAAAAGAAGTTACGAGTGGATCAATTGCTCGGGGAATTCTATCGTAAAGGGAAAACCACTCTTGTATGTTGTCTTTTTTCAGCAAGTTATAAGGAATCAAGCAGTTGTGACGCTTTGGTTTATGGTGTTCTCGAAGCTCTCGAATTACGGGCAACCACTTTTCATAAGCAACCTTATTCTCAGTGCTGACTTTTGGATTCGAAGATCGCAGTACTAGAGATTCGGTTAAATCGCGGTCTTCGCCATATGAGATACGAAGCAAGTCTTGGAGCGCTTTATGTAAGTGCTCAGCTCGCTGCCAAGTGAGTGGTTCACTCGATTTGGTTTCTATATACGCCTTATCATTTACTTTCCAAATATCATCATTGCGAGAAACAGTCCAAGCAAAGCGAATGGATACGGACGGGTTGTCATTAAGAGGTATGTCTTCGGGGCTTCTAATGGTGAGAGTCTCGGATTTGAGGAGGCCAGCTTCATTGGTGTGTGGGTCTTGCATAACACAGCTCTTCCCAATCCACTCTCTCAATCCATCAATTGATGTTCGTAACCCATAAACTTGCTGATAATCGGAGTGCAGCGCTGCACCAATGATGGCACGATTTGCTATTATCGTCCCCTGACCACCGCCATATCCCAGCATTTGTTGAGACAAGCTAGCTCCACGACAACCCAATAAAGCAATACTACCGTCAGCATCGTGAAACCACAGGTTTCGAGGTATCTTGTTCCTATCTGATTCGTTGAGAGAAATCTCATCCCCATACCATAAAGATGAAATCTGATTTTCTCTTTGCCAAGCAACTGTTACTTCTACTCCGGCTTCAGTGACACGTATAGGTACTTGTTTCTTATTCAATAAAGGGTTGTCACTGATAAGGGTTCCTGTTCTATATTTCCCGGGTAAAAGAACATTGCCGCTTTCCAGCATTTTAATCATCCTCGATTTTAATAGACGTTATCCAGTAGAGAACATCATCATATTACAGATAGATACAGGAGCAGGAGACCGGGTTGATTGCTTGTGCGTGACTTTCGATATATCGGTATCCATCGGACATGGAACCATTCCGGCAACGATGACATGGTTGGACACATGCTCTGCAATATGAGTGTTGTGACGACTCAGACGACAAAGCGTCGATCTTCCCCGCTGAATGTCTCATGACCCCCGAGCGGTCGCTTGGAGGTCATGACCAAGATATCGCTCACTCAAAGCTGTAAACTGCTTAGGCGAATGACCAATATAGGTAAAAATCTGTATTTTATTAAACTTGATGACGGTACGCATGGGTATTACGGATTCAGCACCAAGCATGCATTGGATATCGCCGATAGCTATTTGCAATCCTACATGTAAGTCGGACTATGGTCTCAGTTCGTTGCGCACATTCATCACGGTTTTTTATCTTGGGCTATACGTCAAATTGTGTCCGTCAGTCGGATCTTTTGGAGTCTCAGACAGGTAAGAAATCCGTTACAGTCTGAAGGCAGTAATCTAGTGTTCTGCAATGTATGTGCTAGCTGAAGTCTTGGTTATTTGTAATACCTACTCAGCTAATGCCACTCTGAGAAGCCGGAAATTGCCTGTCTCATTCTGCGGTGAGTCCAGTGCACTTTGATTCTCGTTACGTTCTAGAGTTAGCATTATTCTCTGGAGTTCTTTTGAGAAGCAATATCTATGTCGATATAAGCAGACGGGGCTAAAAATGAAAGTGGAAGTCAACGAAGTGGCTGTCAAATCCATCATTACGCCCAGCAATCTTCCTGATGCGGATTATGTCATTAATCCCTACCTCGGGTGCTCTTTCGGATGCAAATACTGTTATGCAAGTTTTATGGCACGTTTTGCCGGCATCGCAGAACCATCGTGGGGCAATTTTGTGTATGCGAAGGTAAACGCTCCGGAACTGATTAAGAAAGAGCTGAGTGGTAGAAGAAAAGACAAATACTTCGGGAAAAGAATCCTCTTGTCTTCTGTAACGGATCCTTACCAGCCATGTGAAAACCGCTATCAGCTGACCAAATCAATTTTACAGGAGTTCACCTCCGCGGAAATCGACAGCAACATCGAAGTCCTGACGCGCTCGCCTATTGTTGCCCGTGACAGGGATATTCTGAGTCAACTCCCTAACTGCGAGGTCGGAATGACCGTGCACTACATCGAAGAAGATGAACCGATCAGCATGATTGAGCCCAGAGGGTACCCCATGAGGAAGCGGTTAAAGGCCCTTGCACAGCTGGCTGATTCAGGTATTCGAACATACGCCTTTATAGGCCCTCTTTTCCCGTATATGTTCTACGAAGAAGACCGCATGTCCCACCTTCTGCATGAGCTGAGAGAGGTTGGGGTTCAGGAGGTCTTCTTGGAGAAGATCAACAGGAAAGCAGGTATGGTGAGGATTCACCAAGCGGATATAGCTACCTTCGAAAAGGACAACCTGGCCAAAACACAGACCGCCGATAAGATGACCGACAGTCAAGTAATGCAAATGGTTGAAGAGTATGGACTCTCACTGAGGCTCGGCAGTGTGCTCGAGCACTAAAGTGAGCTGCTTGAGGCAACCTTCCTGTAACCCTTATATTGGCATGCTGATATGGCTTCAATTGGAGACGCAAAGTCCTCTCAGATTTGCCTATCGCTTTCAAGGCATGCCGGCGACTTAGCTCTTTAGCGCCGAATCGGATAAAGAACGTCATCGAAATCGCAGTGAGAGATCATGATGGTTCTCGGAGGTTCGCCGAATTGATGCACTCTGAGCGATTACAAGCCGACGGACACACGGACGAGAGAATGAGTTACTAGGTTCAGGAAACTCTCGCTGTCATCTGGGCAAGGTACGTAGCTGTTTTCAGTTCCAGCCGCGGCTCCTCTCGCCTGAGTTCACGGATAAACACAATCTTGTCCTTGTTTGGATTCATCTCCTTAGACGCGGCGATGTTCTGGGCCCATTTCACCGCTGTGTCCATCGGGTCTTCGCAGTTGGCAAATATCTTAGCGATTTCTTCCCTTGGATTGTTGTTATTCATCCATCTCATAGTTTCCCCTCCGGTCCGACATTCAAGAAAATGCAAATAAGACAATCCACCACTGTTAGCAAATTAAACGGGGAGAACTATCCGAAAAAGACATATTCGGGTACATCACCCCGCCAGAATCATCTACGATTCACTACTCCAACAGTTGTTTGACGACAGTGTTGATTGTCAGGTTCACTCTACCACTGCGATGTGAACGCTGTCACTGATTTCCAAGGTTAGTGCACCTGCGTGCATTGAGCATGGCCTGGTTCGAAGAAACCGACGTTCCAGGCCCCTCGGTTTGAAATTCAGTATCCAGCATACAAAAAGAGCCGAGACCTTGCGGCCCCGACTCTTTCCTCTTCAACGATTCGATCCTATTTCAGAGACCGAGCATACTTCCTGATCTTCTTCAGAGCCCACTCATAGTGGCTTGAGACGTTGGAGACGAAGGCGGTGCCGAGGGGGTAGTTGCCGGTCCAGGGGAAGTATCCAGAGGTGAAGAGCTCCTCGTTGCTGAAGGAGTTCATCAGATCCATGACCCGACGATGGGTACCCTTAAGCAGATCAAGTGCCTGGGAGTAGGTGGTGTCCTGGTGTTTCTTCCAGAACTCCTGATTCATCTCGCCGTAATTGCGCCAGTTGTAGCCATCGGGCAGGAACTCCTTGCTGATGCCCTTCTGGTTGCTCTCGACCCAGTCCAGGAGCAGGACCTGCCACTCGTACAGATGAATCAGCACGTCCTTGATGGTACGGTCACGCTTCCAATGGGCTTCCTTCTCCTTGGTCACATCAAAGTGGAATTCACCATTGAGCTCTTCGCCGTTCATCGAGTCCAAAAGAGACATGAGCTTGTCGAAGTTCGTGGTGCTTGCTGTAACCAGCTCGTCCTTGGTCCGGGGCCTTGGCATGGTTCGTATATCTCCTTAACAGTGGATTGAAATCCGATGGTGTCTTCTGTTTGGACCTCAGCAGTCCTTGCAGTCTTTTTGAGAGTTTGATTCTTGATGATTCTCATGGTGCTGTTGCTGCTGATGCCAGCGCTTCAGACTGCGAATGAAGGCGCCAAGATAGGAAATGGCCACTTCAACGCTCACGCCGGTTGCTTCGGCGAAGAAAGGAGCGGTCGACTCGATAAGTTCGTACATGCACTCCTGTGTGAAGGACCCGCAGTTATAGCACCACTGGCAGTAATCAGAGTCCGGTTTCCCATCACTGTCCTTGCCGTGCTCTGTGCCTGGTGCGGAGAAGGCCGTACCGCAGGACTGGCAGACGGGCTCATCCGGAATTTCCAGGAGTTTCAACACCGGTACATCAAGTACCGAAGAAATCAACTTGACCATATCGATACTGGGTGTGGTCTCCCCTGTTTCCCATCGTGAGACCGCCTGTCGGGTGACATAGAGTCGGGCGGCCAAATCGGCCTGGGTCATGTTTGCTGCTTTGCGCAGTTCGGGAAGTAGGTCCTGTATCGGCATTATTGGTCCTTCGAATTGCTCTGATCGGCACTAGGTCGATTCAGACGATTTTATCAGTACTTATCATGGTTGTCTTCATCTGCAACAGTTCGTTGCAAGCCCGGTATCGCGCCTGCGAGAGGGGAAGGTGACACAAATGGGGTCTACCGCGACAACACGGAAAGGGTCCCCTGCCGACCCACAGGCCGGACCGGGGACCCCGTCTTTACGTTCGTTCTAGATAGGGGCTTACTTCCGCTTCTTCTCGCGGATATGAACCGATATCTGGATTGGCGACCCTTCGAAACCGAACTCCTCACGTAGACAACGCTCCAGGTAGCGGCGGTATCCGTGCTCCAGGAATCCTGTAGCGAAGATAACGAACCGCGGCGGTCTGGTTGAGGCCTGGGTGGCGAAGAGAATCCTTGGCTGCTTCCCACCCCTCAAGGGGTGGGGATGGGCGGCCTGAACCTTGCCCAGGAAGGAGTTGAGTTTGCCTGTGGGAATCCGTTGGTCCCATGATTCCAAGGCGGTGCGCATGGCCCGGGCCAGACGGTTGGTGTGCCAACCTGTCTTTGCCGACAGGTTGACCCGCTCGGCCCAGGTGACACGATCGAACTCGGTCTCCCAGAGTCGCTCCAATCGCTGACGCCCGAAATCGTCCAGGAGATCCCACTTGTTGAAGACAAGCACAATGGCCCTGCCTGCATCCACGGCCTGGCTCATGACCTTCAGATCCTGGTCGGCGATGGGCTGCGAGGTATCGAAAAGGATGAGGGCCAGTTCGGACCGCTCGACGGCCGCCTGGGTGCGCAGGCTGGAGTAGTACTCGGCACCTGAGATCTTGTGGAGGCGACGCTTGATGCCGGCGGTGTCGATGAAGAGCCAATCCTCACCGTCCACACTGACCACCTCGTCAACGGGGTCCCTGGTGGTGCCGGCAAGGTCGTGAACCACTGCCCGTTCTTCGTGAGCCAGCTGGTTGAGGAGGGATGACTTGCCAACGTTGGGCCTGCCCACCAGGGCGACCCGACGCAGTCCCTCAGGCGTAAGGAAGCCTGAAGTCTTGTCGGCCTTCTTCAGCTGGTCAAGGGCGGCATCAAGGAGGTCGCCGACCCCTCTGCCGTGCATGGCTGAGATGGCATAGGGTTCGCCCAATCCCAGTTTCCAGAATTCGGAGGCTGTATAGTCCGCCATCCTGTCGTCCAGCTTGTTGACGGCCAGAACCACAGGCTTACCGGATGCTCGAAGCATCTTAACGATGCGTTCGTCACTGGCCGTCAATCCCACCTGACCATCCACTACCAATATGACGGTATCGGCAAGTCCCACTGCGACCTGAGCCTGTGAGGCTATGGCGGATTCGATACCCTCCACATCGGATTCCCACCCACCGGTATCGACCAGTTTGAAGTCGGTCCCGGCCCACTCCGCCTCGTAGCTGACCCTGTCGCGGGTGACACCCGGGGTGTCCTCCACAACGGCGGCACGACGACCGAGAATCCTGTTGACCAGGGTGGACTTGCCGACGTTGGGCCGTCCTACGACGGCCAGAACACCGACCGGCCTGGGAGCGGCCTCATCGGACTTCGCGTCGCCTGAGCCAGCCAGGAGGGCACGGTCTTCCTCGCTCAGCTCATACTCGTCAAGGGCCTGGGCGTACTGGTCGAAGGAATCCTCCTCCATGACACCCGAAACGAGATCAATCAGAGTATCCAATGTCTGCTCAAAGGTCATGTCGGAGTTGTCGACCGTGGTAACCCCTGGAGCAGCGTCGGTGAATGAGGTGACCTTGGAATCCTTGGCATCCCTTGCAGCAACATTGTCGGAGCCGGATGCGGTCTGCCCCGACCTGCGGGCCTCACGGACCTCCTCGCGGGCCGTAAGGAGTACGCGGACCTGGGCATCGGGCGCCACCACCGTCGTGATGTCACGTCCCTCGGCCACAATGCCCCGACCTTGGGATATGGACTCTTCCTGTCCCTGTTCGGCGATGATGGCCTGCTGGGCGGCAATCAGTACTCGTCGGACGGATGGAATGGAGGAAACCGTCGAGACGTGCGACGATACCTGGCTGGAGCGGATATCGCGACCGACATCCTCACCGTCCAGACTGACCTTGGGGTCGTCGGGGTCCAGCCCCATTTCCAGGTGCCCATCGGTGATGGAGGCTGCCACGGCTTCGGTTATTGCCGCCTGGTCCGGCTTGTCGGTATCAAGGTCCAGTCCCTGCCTGATGCACCAGAGGGCACTGGCCCGGTACATGGCTCCTGTGTCCAGATAGGCCAGACCGAAGTGCTTGGCCAGGGCACGGGAAGTGGATGACTTGCCGACACCGGCAGGCCCGTCGATGGCTACGGTGATCACAGACCCACCTCCTTGTCGAGGGACTTGATTTCGGCCGGCGACAGGACGCGATAGGACCCGGGTCTGACCTCTCCGAGTTTGATTGGGCCAATCTGGGTGCGCACCAGGCGGATGACGGGGAAACCGATGGCCCCGAAGATGCGCCTGACAATTCGGTTCTTGCCTGAGTGAAGCACGACCTTGACCATGGTGTGCTCCCTGTTGTGGTCGACGATGGCACAGTGGTCGAGTCGAATCAGACCGTCGTCCAGTTCAACCCCTTGGCTGACCAGGCGACGGCAGACGTTCCCGCCGATGTGGCCTTTCAGGGTGACCATATAGGTCTTTTGGACCTCATACTTGGGGTGCATGACATGCTGAGCCAGCTCCCCGTCGTCTGTCATGAGGATCAGCCCTTCGGAATCGTAGTCCAACCGGCCCATGTGGAAGACCCGCTCGTACCTGTCGCCGATGATGTCGCGGAGGGTGAAGCGGCCCTTGGGGTCGTCCATGGTGGAAAGGACCCTACGAGGCTTGTTCAAGGCCAGGGTGACGTGTTTGTCGTTCAGATGGATACGGGATCCATCAACGCGGACTTGCTGGTGTTGAGGATCGACCCGGCTGCCCAGTTCGGTGACCAGTTCACCGTCGACTTCGACCCTGCCTTGGGTGATGATCTCCTCGCACTTGCGGCGGGATCCGAATCCGGCCTGGGCCAGAATCTTCTGGAGGCGAATCCCCTCCTCGTCGTTCTGACGTGCGCGGATGGCTTGTGAATATGGATGTGGCATCGTTCTCCCAACGTGGCCTGTCTGAAAAGACATGTGACTTGCATAGGAAAGCCCCGAACGGGGCTGGTGGCCAGACCAGGCAAGAGGACCGGTAAGACCTCGATATAGTATAACGGATGGTTGTGATGTCTTTCGAGTAGTATTGCTCACGCCATAAGTGACCAGTCTGATAAAAGGTAGGGGAAATGAACGTGGATCCAACCGTAGAACCGCTTGCCCAGCAGCTCGGGCAGAACAACACGGCAGAGGAGACCAACGAAGACAAGGGAACCGCCGACAAGACGTCCGGCAAGGTCGGTTTCCATGCCAGGGACATCAGATGGATCAGGGTTGGAGCGGAGTTTGCCGGCACTCTCCTGATTTGCCTGGCGCTCTACCTGACCTTCACGTTCAGCCAGATTCTCCTGGACGTTCCCACGGTGACCCTTCCCGTCATCGGCACCACTGTGATCTACATCGTGGTCACCGCCATGCTGGGGTCAATCTCAGGTGGGCACTTCAACCCCGCCGTAACCGTGGCTGCCATGTTCACCTCGCAGATTTCGGTGATTGACGGCATTCTTTACATCGTTTCCCAGCTGGTGGGTGCCGTCTGTGCGGCAGCGGTCCTGATCGGTTTCGTTCCGTCCAACGAGACCTTCCCCGCCAAGACCTGGCTCATGTTTACTGTGAACGGCTTTGGATCAGGCTCCCCCACCGCAGCCACGCTTGCCCAGCACCACATCTCCTTCGGCACGGGCCTCGCCATCATCGTCGAGCTGGTCGGCGGTTTGCTTGTCGTCGGTACAGCGGTAGCCACGCTCCGCAAGGACGGGCGGCCGCATAAGAACCATGCCCTCTATACCGGCCTTGCCTACGGTGCCGGCACCCTCATCACCTACCCGATCACCAATGCCGGTCTGAACCCCGCTCGCTCCACTGGCATCGCCGTCTTTGCCCAGTCCAAGGATATGGCTGTTTCTCCGCTGTCCCAGCTCTGGCTCTTCTGGATCTGCCCGCTTCTGGCGGCCTCCCTGGTGGCATTGATTGTCATCCTGTCGGGCATCGTCACCGACGGTCTGCGCAACCGCGCTCGGATCGCCAAGGTTTCTGTAGCCGAGAGCGAGGAAATGGATCCTTCTGACGAGTCGCAGGATAAGGGCAACGATGACACCAGTGTGGCGTCTGACCCGAAGTCCGTTGCAGAGGAAGAAAAGGACGCATCAGAAGTGACAGCCGCTGGGGCGACGGTACATCTGCACTCCTCCGAGGTGGATTCCTACCTGAATCGTCTGAAAGAGGACCAGCAGGCCAAGACTTCCTCAGACTCGGAAGACTAAAGCAGGAGCTGGATACTCAGATAGGTCAGAAGGAGCCCGACTCCCAGGCAGATGCCGATGAAGGAGTCGAAAGCGACCGACCTGACCTTCCAGGGGCTTTTCTTCCTGAGTATCAGGCGGAGTACTCCTGATACGATGGCCGCGACGGACACAATGACCGTCGCGGCCATCGTATTTCCGGATATGGCTACCAGTGCCGATGCGATGACAACAAGGAAGATGACCCCCTCGAAGATGGGATGTCCCTCTTGCGACTCAGAGACGAAGGGATGCCCATGAGGCCCCCGGTTCGGCGTTCTCTCAGCTTTATTCGTCTGCTCGTGACCTTGTTGGGAAGAGGTCAACGCCCCCGGGTCTGCATGCTGTGCCGCCGATTTCATCATTGGCCTTCCTGTAATGTCGCTCTTTCTTCTCCGCAGTCTATCAACCTGTGCCAACAGGGTACCCCTCCCCTATCCGGCATGTTTAGGAAGAGCGGAACAAGGGGAGGTCCAGCTCAGATTAACCTGGTCGCCAGAGCATATTGAAGAATGGCCCTTGGTGGATCCAGGGTTCTTCATACCTAGGTGATTCGGACCGAACGAATCAACAAAAGGTGCCAGCGCCCCGCGAGGGACGTTGGCACCTTTCAGATATCGCTGGATCAGCAGTTCAATCAGTGGTCGTGGTCAAAAATGAGATGCTCGTTGGCGAAGGTGTCAAAGCCCAGACTGTAGAGCTCTCTTCCATAGCCGGAGTTCTTGATCCCGCCAAAGGGCAGTTCCGGCATGGTCACCCAGCCGCCGTTGATGAAGGTCATCCCGGTCTCGATCCGACGGGCCAGCTCATCGGCGTGCTCGATGTCCTGTGAGAAGACCGTTCCGCCCAGGCCGTAGCTGGAGTCGTTGGCCAGTTCGATGGCCTCGTCTTCGGAATTGACCTTGTAGATGGTCGCCACAGGTCCGAACATCTCCTGGTCGTATGCCGGATTGTCCTTGGTGATGTCCGTAAGGATGGTAGGCATCAGGAAAGCCCCGGGGGAATCGACAGGTTTGTTTCCGTACGCGACCTTGGCGCCGGCTGCGACGGCCTGATTCAGCTGCTTCTGGAGGCCATCGCGAGCATGGGTCGTGCACATGGGGGCCATGGTGGTCTCAGGGTTGCTTGGATCACCCATCACCAGTTTGGAGAAGGACTCCACCATCATGGAGACAAAATCGTCGTACTTGTCGGCCATGACGATGAAGCGTTTTGATGCGCAGCATACCTGGCCTGCATTCATCAATCTGGCACCCGGTGCCACCTTCCTGAGGAGGTTCCAATCGGCATCGTCCAAAATAATGAAAGCGTCATTGCCGCCCAGCTCCATGGAGGACTTCTTCAGGTGCATCCCGGCCGACTTGGCCACGGAGGCCCCGCCACGCTCCGAACCAGTCAGTGCCACACCAGCCACCCGCTTGTCCGCGATGGCCTTGTCGACTTGATCGTAGTTGATGAAGAGGTTGGTCAGGCTGCCTTCGGGTGCGCCGGCGCGCAGAACCGCATCCTCAAAGGCAATTGCCGAGGCGGGCACATTGGAGGCGTGCTTGAGAATCATCGGGTTGCCCAGGATGAAGTTGGGGGCGAAGACCCGCATGATCTGATAGTAGGGGAAGTTCCAAGGTTCGACCATGACCAGTACGCCGGTGGCCTGTTTGACGTAATAGGCCTTGCCTGCGGGATTGTCCAGAGGAGTCGGTTTGAGCAGGTCCTCGGCCTTGTCGGCGAAGTACTGGGCGATGTTTGCGCAGAGTTCGACTTCTGCCCGTGCTTCGGTAATCAGCTTCCCCATGTCCTTGGTCAGATTTGCGGCAAGGGCGTCCTTTTCCTGACGGAAGATATCCGCTACCCGACGGAGCTGACCGGCACGTTCCGAGGCACCGTCCTCTTTCCTCCAGCGCTTGTAGAGGGCGTGTCCGGTCGCCAGGGCATCCTCGAGGTCCTCATCAGTGGCATCGGGGTAGGTCTTGATGAGCTCATTCGTATACGGGTTTACGGTCTGATATGTCACCTTGGTCTCCTTTGAGTCATAGGCATCCAGCAGCTTCCTCGCTGACAGTCCACTTATCCTATCACCGTAGCCTCATCGGGAGGGTGTATGTCGGGGTATAACAAACGGGAGGAAGGGACGCCTGCCCTCCCCCGCTTTGATGCGCTTCAGTGGAAGAAGTGTCTGGTTCCGGTAAGGTACATGGTCATGCCGGCTTTTTTGGCAGCCTCGATGACCTCTTCGTCCCTGATGGATCCACCCGGGTGGACGGCAGCCACCACTCCGGCCTCGGCCAGGTATTCCAGACCGTCGGCGAAGGGGAAGAATGCGTCGGAAGCCGCAACGGAGCCCTTGGCACGGTTAAGGCCCTCGGCCAGGGTGTTGGCCCTCTCTACAGCCAGATGACTGGAATCGACTCGGTTGACCTGGCCCATACCGATGCCCACGGTTGCACCATCATGGGCCAGAAGGATGGCATTGGACTTGACTGAGCGAATGGCACGCCAGGCGAACATCAGATCGCTCATGGTCCGGTCGTCGGGTTCCGGGCCGGAAACCAACCTCCAACTGTCCGGGTTGTCACCTGGTGCGTCAATCAGATCTTCGGACTGAACCAGGACCCCTCCGTCGATTGGACGCAGGAATGGCAGATGCCGGGGCGGACGCTCTACCTTGAGGATACGCAGGTTCTTCTTGGTTTTGAGAAGGTCAAGAGCCTCATCCTCGTAATCCGGGGCCACGATGACCTCGGTGAAGATTGGTTTGACTTGCTTGGCCATGGCAAGGGTGACTGGGCGATTGGCGGCGATGACTCCGCCATAGGCGCTCATGGGGTCGCAGGCATGGGCTTTGAGGTGGGCTTGAGCGATAGTCTCGCCGATGGCCAGACCGCAGGGATTGGAGTGCTTTACCACGGCCACGGCTGGGCGGTCGGCGAAATCCCAGACCGTACGCCAAGCCGAATCCGCATCCACGTAGTTGTTATAACTCATGGCCTTGGCTCCACCCAGTTGGTTTGCGGAGGCAAATCCTGTTCGATCCAGCGGATCAAGGTATAAGGCGGCATGTTGATGGGGATTCTCTCCGTACCGGAGCTCATGTGAGAGATTCCAGGTCCTGGTCAGATTACCGGATGCAACGGTCTGGTTTGAACCGTCTTCTGTAGTACAGGACCAGTGTTCCGCGGTCCACTCAGCGATTGCGGCGTCGTAGGCTGCCGTCATGGCGAAGGCCTTTGCAGCGAGTGCCTGGCGTTCTGCAAGGTCAAAACCCGTACCGGAACTCACACGCTCCGCGGCCAAGGAGTAATCCGCTGAGTCGGTGACGATGGCAACACTGGCATTGTTCTTGGCCGCCGCGCGGACCATGGCAGGGCCGCCGATGTCGATCTTCTCCAGGCAGGCGGCTGGGTCTGCACCGGAAAGAACGGTTTGAGCGAATGGATAAAGGTTGACCACCACCAGGTCAAAAGGCTGAATCTCCAAATCTTTGAGTTGGCGGGCGTGATCCGGGTTGGTCATATCAGCCAGGATGCCTGCGTGGATGTGTGGGTCAAGGGTTTTCACACGTCCACCGAGGCTCTCCGGGAATCCTGTCACCTTTTCGACGGGAGTGACCTGAACTCCCATCGATTCCAGTGTTGTTGCCGTGCTGCCTGTGGAAACGACCTGGGTGCCGGCTTGGACAAAAGCCCTTGCCAGCTCCTCCAATCCTTCTTTTTCATAGACCGATACCAATGCCCTGGCGATTCTTCTGGTGGTGTCAGCCATGGCTCTCCTTCAATGGGTTGGTTATTGGCTTTTCTGACTACTGGACCTTGCGCTTCGGGTACTGCTCGCGGTTCGAGGGTGATTGGGCTTTTTCCCGGTGGAAGTGACGCGACGGGAAGCGTTGCCGGATCCTTCCCGGTGATCGGATTGCCCTTCGTTCGTTTTCCTTTTGCTGTTTTGACTGCGATTTTCCGGGAGGTCCTCTGACGAGGCATCAGTTGCCGGTTCATTGTCCTCGTCCTGTTCTTCGGTATCGCCATCCCAAGTCGCCATACCGTTGACCAAGGCGCCATTCATCTGGATGTGCGATTGGACCTGCTTCCAAAGCACCAGCAGTGATCCGGTCAGGATGGCAAGAACCCAGCTGGTCATAAGACCCATGCCCAGGGAGGTTGCGATCATTTTCCCGGAAGCGGGTATCGAGACGCCAACTGAAGCGAGGCGCTCCGTGCCGAGTGATCCATTGGAGAACAGAAAGACCAGGCAGGAGATGATCAGACAGGTCATCCAGGCCAGGATCATAGACAGTGTGGACTGGAGGAAATGCCTGATAACGGTCCAGGACAGGACGCCGTGTTTGCGAACTGCCGTGAAGAGTCGATGGTTCCGTGAGCCCAGGATCAACAGGAGACCCAGAACAAGCCCGGCCAATAGTGGGATGTTGAGGAGGAGTGTCCTTACACCCTGGTCGGCAACGGGGTCGGGGAAGAGACCAAAGAGCGGTACGGAAGGAAGGCTCTTGGCATGCCCTGACCAAAGAGTGAAGGAGGCCAGTTCTCCTATGGAGAACCCGTCACCCATAAGCCAGGAATAAGCCCAGATCACCAGGGTCGGCAACCAGGCCAGTGAGGCGATGGAGGTGACGACGGAAGATGCTGGTCCCATCCGAGCCAGGTTGAAGAGCTTGGCAACGGCGCCATGGTATAAGACAACCCAACAGATTAAGGCGATCAGTCCAGCCGCGAGGAATATACCTACCAGTGCGGCACCCCACGATAGACCCAAGCGAACTGAACGACGCAACCAAGTGGGGATTCTCTCCTGAACAGCGCTCTCCCACCAGGTATGAAACTCCTTGGATGTCACCACGGCCAGGGTGTAGCCGGATAGGAAGACCAGTGCGGCCTTGAATATGATGACTGGCGTGGTGTCCACCTGAATCGTCTGCGTGCCCTGGAGGATGACCAGGTTCAGGATCATCCATGTCAGAGTACCCAGACAGCAGCCGCCCACAGATAAGCCGCGCCAGGAGACCAGGGCTTTGATCAGCCACAGCAGACCGATGGTCAGCAGAAGGGGCATGATGGTCAACGTCAAGGATCCTGCGGTGAAGCCCGCTCCCTGGGTGAGTAGAATCAGCGTCTCGGTAAGAGGGACCGTGGCAATCGACAGGGAAGGACCGCCCTCCTCTATCGAGATGATGAGCAGCATCAGGGCCATGCACGCCCCTAGGGTCACAGCGTAGATGGACATGGCGAGGAGGGCCTCCAAGGCTCCCTTACCCCAGGTCCTGAGACGTGCGATCATATGATGCCATGCTCTGAGAGTACGGTTCTGGTCAATTCGGCGGTCTGGCCGGGTGTAGTGCCGACCTTTATGCCGACGGACTCCAGTGCCTCTTGCTTGTCTGCGGCAGTTCCCTTGCCGCCGGATATGATTGCTCCGGCATGACCCATTTGCTTACCTTCCGGGGCAGTGAATCCGGCGATATAGGCAACAATCGGTTTGGTCATATGGGTGGAGGCCCAACGGGCGGCATCCTGCTCGGCCGTGCCCCCGATTTCGCCAATAAGAACGCAGGCCTTGGTCTCCTCGTCCCTGTTGAAGGCCTGGAGTGCTTCAAGGATCGTCGTGCCCACGATGGGGTCGCCGCCTATGCCCAGGCAGGCGGTGAATCCGATGGAGGCCAGCTCCCCCATCAGCTGATAAGTCAGAGTGCCGGACTTGGAGACCAGACCGATTGGCCCGCGTCCCACAATCCCGTCGGGGATGATGCCCAGATTGGTGCCTTTTGCATCTGGCTGCGACGGCAGGGTCATCAACCCAGGGCAGTTGGGGCCTACGATGCGGCAGCCTTTGTCGTGGGCCAGAGCCACACAGTATGCCGTATCCGCTACGGGGATACCTTCTGTAATGACGACAATCAGGGGGATACCCGCGAGGATGGCCTCAACCATGGCATCCTTGGCGAACCTGGGCGGCACGAAGATGACCGAGGCAGCGGCATGTGTGGCAGCGACGGCTTGGGCACAGTTGGCGAAGACCGGGACCTGTATGACGGTGGTACCGTCAGTCGCGGCGAAGTCGACGTTGGTTCCGGCCTTGCGGGGGTTGACCCCTCCAACAATCCTGGTCCCTGCCTGAATCATCCTGGCGGTGTGGACCATGCCTTGGTGCCCGGTCATTCCCTGGACGATCACCGGCGCTCCGTCCTCAATGAACAGGGCCATCACTCACCCTCCTTGGAATCGGAAGCTGTGCTGACTTTGGCCAGGCGGACAGCCTGGGCTGCGGCCTCCTCCATGGTATCCGCTACTGTAAGGCGGGAATCGTGGCTCTCTGCGATGATGCTAAGCCCTTCCTGGGCTGCGTTGCCGTCAAAGCGGACCACAATGGGCCTGGGGTCGTCCCGGTGGGAAACCGCCTGCACGATCCCCTGTGCGACCTGGGCGCACGAGGTGATGCCACCGTAGACATTGACCATGACGGACCGCACTTGGGGGTCGGACAGAACCACATCCAGGCTGGTTTCCATGACCTGGGCCGAGGCACCACCTCCGATGTCGAGGAAGTTGGCGGGCTTGATTGCGGTTCCCTGCTCTTTACCTGCTCCGGAGACCGCGTCCAGAGAGCTCATGACAAGACCGGCTCCGTTTCCGATTACTCCGACCTGACCGTTGAGATGTACGTAGTGCAGGCCATTTTCCTTGGCCTTGCGCTCATAGGGATCATCCTGGTCACTGTCGGAGAAACGGGCCCAGCCATCATGGCGGAAGGCCGCATTTCCGTCCAAAGAGATTTTGGCGTCCAAGGCGTCAAGGTGCTTGGTCGATTCATCGTCCGGGTCACCGACCTTGGCCAGAGGATTGATTTCCACCAGTGTGGCATCACACTCCTGGAAGGTCTCCCACATATGAAGAAGGATGTCGGCGGCCTGGTCCAAATCGGCATGATAGAAACCGATGCGACCAGCCATGGCTTTTGCGGCCTGCCGGTCGAAGACCTCCAGGGGGCTGATGTGCAGGCGCTTGACCGACTCCGGGTGTTGTAGGGCGACCGCCTCAACCTCGGTTCCACCGTTGGCAGTGGCGAGGACATCGTAATCCCTTGAAGCGCGATCCACAGAGATGGACACGTAGTACTCATGCAGGATGTTCTCAGCCTTGGTGATCAGGACTCCCCTGACCGGATGACCGGAAATGGTCATGGGAAGAATCTGCTCGGCCAGTTGCATGGCTTCTTCCCTATTGTGCGCACGCTTGACGGCACCGGCCTGACCGCGATGGCCAATGGTGGCCTGTCCCTTGACCATACAGGGGTAGCCGATGGTATCCGCGGCCTCTCCGGCCTCTTCGACTGTGGAGGCATAGACGGCACGCGGTTGGGGAATCCCGTGCTCCTCAAGCAGCTGCCTGGCCTGGTACTCATAGAGATCCATGGGTCTGCTCCTCCTTTGCGATCAGGCCGGCATATTGAGCAGGCTGGATGCCGGGTAAGACCCCAGAGCTTCGCGGCCTTTAAGGCCATTGAGTTCCATGACAAAGCTGAACCCTGCCACCTGACCCCCAGCCTGTTCAATGAGACGGGCGGCGGCCTGGGCGGAGCCACCCGTGGCAATGAGGTCGTCGACTACGAGGACACGCTGACCGGGCTGAATGCAGGACTTCTCTATCTCGATTCTGGCATTGCCATACTCAAGTGAGTACTCCTGGGACAGGGTTTCAGGAGGGAGCTTCCCCTCCTTGCGGATGGCCAGGAACCCCTTGCCCGTCTTGGCGGCAAGCTGAGGCCCAATCAGGAATCCTCGGGCCTCCAGTCCGGCAACCAGATCGAACTGATCGACAGGAACCGGAAGGGTCTTCTCCATGGCATCGAGCAGAATGCCCAGGCCGCGTGAGTCAGAGAGCGCGGGGATGAAGTCCCTGAAAAGAATCCCCTGCTTGGGGAAATCGGGTATGGTGCGAATCAAGGAGATGAGATAATTGGCGTCGCTCTCGCCTACAACCTCGAGCTGTCCGATTTCAATATCGCCAGAATGAGCCATGTTCTTCTTTCTGTCTCGCTCCTTGGAACTGATAAGACTCTGCAATCATACCTGTTCGATGTCACACGAGGCGTTTTTTAATCGACAAACCCTGTAATGGCAGTTGTCACTGCTCGGATAGGTTCAGCAGGAGCCTACTCTCGGGAATCTGCAGATGTGGTCTTGTCGGTGGAATCCTTGGATTCGTCGTCGAACCTTGTCTGCCTTGGAACTCTGCTCTGACGAATCAGACGGGGAGTCATCCTGCTCGTTTTCAACTTCTGGCAGGGGATTGCCCTCCTCATCGACCTCGTCGTCATGCACATATGCAGGGACAATCGGCGGCTTGGCGATGGCCTGGATGCGCCAACGGGACAGGGAGCCTTCGGAGTCTATGACCACCTGCTCCTTCTCTTGGTCCACTGAAGCGATCTTCCCCAATAGTCCGGTGCTGGTGGCCACCTCGTCGCCGGGCTTCAGAGACTGGCGAAAGTCCTGGATGGCGGTTTGCTGCTGCTTGCTCTTGCGGCCACTAACCCACATCATCAGAATCATCAGCGCGATGATGACAATCATAAATAGCATGGATTCCATAATTCCTGTCGACTCCTCATATTGTGGCCGGAATAAACAGTCGGCCATGCATACTGTCTGAAATACTTAGTCTAAAACAGCTTCGTGACATCCTTGGCGGGTTTTTTACCCAGGTGTTCCCATGCTTTAGGAGTGGCAACGCGGCCCTTGGGGGTTCGTACCAGGAAGCCCTCACGGACCAGATAGGGTTCGCAGACGGTTTCCACGGTCTCGGACTCCTCCCCCACCATGGCAGCGAGATTGTTCAGGCCGACAGGTCCCCCGTCAAAGCTATTGACAATGGCCTTGAGAACTGCCATATCCAGCCTGTCCAGTCCCTCGGAATCAATCTGGTAGAGCGCGAGGGCCTCCTTGACGTCATTCGGACCAACGGAGGGGAGATCGTGGACGATGGCCCAGTCTCGGACCCTTCTCAGCAATCTGTTTGCGATTCGGGGTGTGCCCCGGGACCTTAGGGAGAGCTGGCGGGCGGCATCGTCCTCCAGGGAGAGGCCCAGGACCGAGGCCGAACGCTCGATCAGTTTTTCCAATTCCCCATGGGGGTAGAAGTCCAGATGGGCCGTGAAGCCGAACCTGGCCCTAAGCGGGGAGGGCAACATGCCTTCACGGGTGGTGGCGCCGATGACCGTGAACCTGGGCAGGGTCAGGGGAATCGACGAGGCGCCGGGACCCTTGCCCACCACGACATCGACTCGGAAGTCCTCCATGGCTATGTATAGGAGCTCCTCCGCAGCCCTGGGCAGACGGTGAATCTCGTCGATGAAGAGGACCTCGCCCGCCTCCAGTGAACTCAGAATGGAGGCGAGATCACCCGCATGTTGGACAGCAGGTCCCGAGGTCACCCGAATCGGGACCTCGAGCTCATGCGCCACAATCATGGCCAGGGTTGTCTTGCCCAATCCGGGAGGACCTGCAAGGAGTATGTGGTCGGGGGCAACGTCCCGCTTGATGGCGGCTTCAAGGAAGAGCTTGAGCTGGGCTTTAAGCCTGGGTTGGCCAATGAAACCCGATAGGGAATCCGGCCGCAGCTCCTCATCACTGACTGGTTCCCCCTCAATGGGTCTGGCTGAAACCATGCGGAGGGATTCCTCGTTGGCGTCCTCGTTTGAGGGCTCATTCGACAAGATCGGCACGTCAGCGCCCCCTATCCAGAAGGGTCAAGGCCTGCTTGAGGACCTTGGGGACATCCTGCTTGCTCAGTGGCATCGGGAAATCGTTCTCCTTGCAGACCTTGTTGACGGCCTGCTCGGCATCGTGCTGCTGCCACCCAAGGGAGACAAGACCCTCGACTACCTGTCGACTGCCTGAATCGATGTCCTTACGGGGTTGAGTGCTTCCGATACTGCTGATGTCCAGTTTTCCTGAGAGCTCCAGGATTATCTTCTGGGCACCTTTCTTTCCCAGGCCCGGTGACCGGGACAGGGCTGTGGAATCGCCGTCCGCCACGGCCTGCGCCAGCTGGTCCGGGGTAAGGGTCGAAAGGATGGAGAGAGCCACACGTGGGCCGATGCCGCTCACCTTCTGCAGCTGGATGAAGAGGCTCTTGGAGGAACGGGAGAGGAACCCATAAAGAGTCACGGAATCCTGGGAGATGTTCAAGGAGGTGAAAACCGTAACGGTCGATTCCGATCTCATTGACCCAAGGTCGGATTGGGGCATACGGACCTCATACCCCACCCCGGATACGTCGATGACGGCGCATCCCGCCTCGATGGCGGACACACGTCCTGTCAGCATAGCCAGCAATTAATCACCTCTACGGTTGTTGTCCCGGATATTCGAACGTCTGTTCGAATCAGCTTACATTCCTCTGTGGACTCCCCCATGATTGCCCTGTCGCGCGGCTGCCCGTGCCCACTGACGCTGTGCGGGTGTCAAGTGTTCCTCCCGCTCCCCGCCCTGTAGGGCTCCTGCTGGCCGGAGCGCGTGACAGATGGCCTGAGCCAGGGCGTCGGCCGCATCAGCCGGTTGCGGCAGCCTGTCCAGCTTCAATATCCGTGCAACCATGCGCTCAACCTGTATCTTCTCGGCCTGCCCATTGCCCGTCACTGCCATCTTGGCCTCGGTCGGCGTATGGAGGGCTACAGGGATGCCACGTTGAGCGGCTGCCAACATGGCCAGTCCTGCGGCCTGGGCTGTTCCAAGAACCGTATTCCGGTTGGACTGGGCGAAGACCCGCTCGATGGAAATGACATCGGGGCTGAACCGGTCGATCTTATCGCTCAGGCCATTGTATATGGCAAGCCAGACGCAGGTCCTGGGACAGGTCCGGGTCGGAGCGGACCACATCGACGTGAATAAAGGAAAGCCGGCGCGATGCACCGGCTTCTATAACGCCGACGCCGCAACGGGTAAGGCCCGGATCGACGCCGAGAACAATCACTGATTCACTCTTCGTCCAGTTGGGACAGGACGTCGTCAGGGGCGGTCCAGTTGCTGTAGATTTCCTGAACGTCGTCAAGATCGTCCAGGTTGTCAATCAACTTGGAGACCTTGCGGGCAGAATCGAGATCCAGGGAGACCTCGTTCTTGGGGTTAAGGACCAGGTCGGCGGAATCGTAGTCGATTCCTGCGTCCTGAAGGGCCTTGCGGACCGCGACCATATCGCTGGGGTCGGTCAAGACGGTGAAGCTCTCACCGTTGTCTTCGACATCCTCGGCACCTGCCTCGGCGGCCTTCTCGAAGACCGTATCGTAGTCAGTGCTCTCAGCGGGGACCACAATCTGACCCTTGCGCTCGAAGTTGAAGCTGACGGACCCGTTCTGGGCCAGGGAGCCGCCACCCTTGGTCAGTGTGGAGCGAACCTCTGCCGCAGCGCGGTTCCTGTTGTCCGTCAGGCACTCGATGATGATGCCTACGCCGGCAGGAGCATAGCCCTCATAGACGATGGTCTCGTAGTTGGCAGCCCCGGCCTCCTCACCGGAACCGCGCTTTACGGCCCGGGAGATGTTGTCGGCGGGAACGGATGACTTCTTGGCCTTGACGATGGCATCGTAAAGGGTCGGGTTGCCGTCGGGGTCACCGCCACCGGTACGGGCGGCGATCTCGATGTTCTTGATCAGCTTGGCGAAGAGCTTTCCACGCTTGGCGTCGATGGCTGCCTTCTTGTGCTTGGTGGTGGCCCACTTCGAATGCCCTGACATATGACTCCTGACGGTACGAATGCGTAAACGAATGGAATTCTAATTTGGCTCTTTGACAATCATAAAGGTCGAGAGGGCCGGGTGCCAACTGTCTTCGCTCTGGGAAATGCCCGGTTCGACGGTGTCGAGTTCACTTCCCGAAATGCTTCTTCAAAGGGTTCCATCCCCTGCCGCCGGGAGCCTCTTCTGCCAGTGCCTGGGCGTATACCTCGAGCACCTGCTCGGCCACATGGTCCCAGTCATAGTCCAAGGCACGCTCCTGGCCCAGTCTTGACAGATCACGCCGGGTGTCGTCCTGACCGATGAGTTCGAGGACCGCCCGTGCGCAGTCCATTGGGTCGCCATTGGTGAAGAGCCTGGCCCTTGTTCCCTCCTCGGAGACGTCCCGGAAGGCCTGGAGGTCCGAAGCCACAATGGGGCACCCAGCGGCCATCGCCTCAGTCAGGACTATTCCGAAGCTCTCGCCGCCGGTCTGTGGTGCCACGTAGGCGGTCAGACTGTGGTAAAAGGCGGCCTTGTCATCGTCGCTGATTCTTCCCAGGAAGGTGACGTGGCTGAGCAGACCGGGATCGATCTCCTCGAGCATCCGCCTTCCCTCAGCCTCCCCGTCTCCGGCGCAGAGGAACCGGGCATCGGGTACGGCATCGAGAATGGTCGGGGCCGCCTGGGCAAGGATGCGGAATCCCTTGCGGTCTTCTTTCATCCTGCCCAGGAAACCTATGGTGGGGGCTCCTGGCCTTCCCTGCCAGGCAGGTTTGGGGGCGGCATCGCGGAAGAAGCCGGCATCGATGCCGTTGGGGATGATCTGCGTATTGGTACGGTCCGTCAGGATGTGCTGGGCGGTCTGCATGGCTGACCTGCTGACGCAGATGGCTTGGCTGATTCCGGACAGCCGTGAGCGCAGATAGGGCTGGGTGAGCCTCATGGCCAGCGGGTAGGTATCGAAGGAGGCATGGAAGGTGGCCACGCAGGGACTCTGAAGGAAACCCTTGATTAGCGGTTTGTGACTAAGGCTGGGCACCTCGGGCTCGTGGAGGTGGAGAATGTCGAAACGCCCCTGACGCACCCACTGGCGGGTGACGCGGCCAGCGGACCCGAAGTAGCTGAGATTGGCCACCGATCCGTTGTAAGGCACGGAGAATGAAGACCCTGTGGTCTGCACCCAGAGGGGCATGTCGCTGGTTCTTCGCCCCGGAGCCAGGACCTGGACCTGGTGTCCGCGCTTCAAGAGCTGCTGGGCGAAGTCTCGTATGTGGAGTTGGACCCCGCCTGGGGTTTCGAAGGAGTAGGGAGAGATGATACCGACCCGGAGATGCCGGCCTTCAAGGGGATCCATCCTGGTGGTATCCGGATTCGTGTTTTCCTTGGTTGCACTCAAGACCGGTTCCCCCGTGCCTTTCCCCGCCTCAGCTCTACTTCGGCGGATATGTGTTCAGGTACAGCGTGCATCCGCGACAGATCAAGGTCATCGATGAAGATCGGCTGGAGCATATGCCAGTCCTCAGGATGTTCCCTGATACCGCGCGACCACTGGTCCACCCAGGCCTGGCTGAGCTCTTGGACGGCCTGGTCTCGTGGAAGGCCTTGGAAGGCATCGGTGTCTATCGGGCCGTCGATCGAACAGATGTAGCCCAGGGGCGTTCCGGCCTGATGCCTGCGGTCACCGGTCAATCGTTCGCGATACATGTTGACCGTGTACAGGGGAAGGTGGGAATCCAATGCGATGACGGCAGGGCCAGCAGCCACTCGAATCCAGGAGTCAAATGCCCTCACGAAGACCCCGTTTCGGCTCAGATCACGGTCGGCGAGGAGGGGAACCACCTGTTCAGGACTCGCAAGTGTGTCCGCCAACCGCTCCGTGATGCCATGCTCTCCGGTAAGTATGATGTTGATCCCCAGATCACGGCGAATCTGGGCGAAGGTCTCCAACAGCTCCTCGTTGGACAGACGTTCGGCAACGGTAGTGACGGGGCCGACAGCCCTGCCTGCCCAGAACCCGGCATAGTCCCAATTACCCTGGTGCCCCATGCCGATAGGCACTGAGCGGGATTCGATCATGGTCTTGGCTGGCTCGGGATACCCGGTCCCCGCTGGTCTGATTCGTGCCTTGAGCTGCTCTGTCGTCCTGGCGCCCACGGTCAGCGCCTCGGAGAAGTACGTGAAATAGGACCGCATGCCCCGTCTGCTGATATGTCGAAGCTGTTTCCTGCCTACTGGTCCCACTACATGGGCCAGGTTGGCCTCAAGCTGCCTGACCCCACCGACATGCAGAAGCCAGGAGACATCGGCCGCCAGGAGGAAAAACCCCCGCAGAAGGGTTTCAGGTACCCAGCGGGCATACCTCGCAGTCAGGATCAACAAGCGGTCCAGCATATGGCCTCACTCGTGGCTGGGATCGGCAGGTTGTGGATTCTTGCTCATGGCACGGTTGACAAGACTGATCCGCTGCCAGACCGTGACGATGCCGAGAAGAGCGAGAACCACCAGGAAGCAGCTGAGGACCGCCAAGGGGAGGCCAGCACCTGTCAGGGCCATCCCCACCAGAATGATGACCAGACGGTCGGACCGGGTGGCGATGCCGTTCTTGGCTTCGAAACCCTCAGCCTCGGCTCTGGCGCGGGCATAGGAAGTGACGAAAGAGGTCATGATGGCGAACAGTGCCGCAGCCATACCGATCTGCGCCCATACATCAGGTCCATGATGGGTCGGATCCGAAGCCCAGAGCACCTCATGACGGCGCAAGTAGATGATGACACCGGCCAGGACCGCCCAGTCGGCAATCCTGTCCAGGGTGGAATCCAGGAAGGCCCCGAACTGTGTGCCGCCACCGGTCAGTGCGGCCACGGACCCGTCCAGGGAGTCGAACGCAACCAGAACGGCCAGGACCACTGCACCGGGCAGGAGCCACCCGGTCAAACCTGTGGCGATTGCCACCACAACGGTACCGACAGCGCCGATGATGGTTACCCCGTTGGCACTGATTCCAATCCGTACCAGCCCCCTGGCTATCGGTGCGATGATGCGCTTCCAGGGGCCGCGTAAATGTTCGAACATGGTTCGGTCCTGCCTCAGTCCTGCTGCGAATCCGTGGCGGATGTCTGCGAAGTGAAGTCGTCGACTGAATTGATCAGTGCCCGTGCCCTGATGGCCTCGGCAATCCACTTGCGGGCGGAGTCAACCGGGACTCCGTTGAGTTGGCTGCCGTCACGGAAGCGGAAGGACACCGCGTTCCTGGAGACATCCTCCTCGCCGGCAATCAGGATGAATGGAGCCTTGGACTTGGAGGCGTTACGGATCTTCTTGCCGAATCTGTCGTCGGAGCGGTCGATTTCGCAACGGACCATATCGTCCCTGAGTTCCTCTAGGAAGGATTCAAGATGCGGGGCGAACTCGTCGGCCACGGGAATGGCCTGCACCTGGACAGGGGCCAGCCATGCCGGGAAGGCGCCGGCATAGTGCTCCAGGAGGATGGCGAAGAACCGCTCGATGGATCCGAAGAGGGCCCGGTGGATCATGACCGGACGTTGATGGGAACCATCGGCCGCAACATACTCAAGCTGGAAACGTTCGGGGAGGTTGAAGTCCAGCTGGATGGTCGAGACCTGCCAGGTACGCCCTATGGCGTCGCGGGCCTGGACGGAGATCTTGGGGCCGTAGAAGGCGGCGCCCTCGGGGTCATCCACCAGTTCCAGACCTGAGTCTTTCGCCACCTGGGCGAGGGTGTTGGTGGCTTCCTCCCATACCTCATCCGATCCGACGAACTTGTGCGGGTCCTTGGTGGAGAGTTCCAGGTAGAAGTCGTTCAGGCCGAAGTCCTTGAGTACCTTCAGTACGAACTGGAGCAGGCTGGTCAGCTCCCCCTTCATCTGCTCCCTGGTGCAGTAGATGTGGGAGTCGTCCTGGGTCAATCCCCTTACACGGGTCAGACCGTGGACTTCGCCGGACTTCTCATACCTGTAGACCGTGCCGAACTCGAAGAGCCTGAGCGGCAGTTCCTTGTATGAGCGCTGGCGGGACTTGAAGATCAGGTTGTGCATGGGGCAGTTCATCGGCTTCAGGTAGTAGTCGAACCCCTGCTTGGTAACCTGCCCTTCCTCATTCTGCTCCTCGTCCAGATGCATGGGAGGGTACATGCCGTCCTTGTACCACTGCAGGTGCCCGGAAATCTCGTAGAGATGCCCCTTGGTGATATGCGGGGTCTGAACGAAGGAGTACCCGTTGCGGCGGTGCATCTGCCGGGAGTAGTCCTCCATGGCGTTGATGATTGCGGCACCCTTGGGATGGAAGACCGGCAGGCCGGAACCGATTTCGTCCGGGAAGGAGAACAGGTCCATTTCGGCGCCCAACTTGCGGTGGTCGCGCTTGGCGGCCTCCTCCAACCGGGCCAAGTATGCCTTCAGGTCCTCCTTGGAGGCCCAGGCGGTGCCGTAGATGCGTTGAAGCATGGGATTCTTCTCGTCGCCTCGCCAGTAGGCCGCGGCCGTACGCATCAGTTTGAAGCTTTGAATGTAGCGAGTATTGGGCAGGTGGGGCCCGCGGCAAAGGTCCTTCCACACCGTGTTCCCGTCACGATCGAGGTTGTCGTACATGGTCAGCTCGCCACCAGTGGCTACCTCTGTGGCTTCCTCACCGCTGATTTCGGCCTCCTTGGCCCCTATCAGCTCCAGTTTGTAGGGCTGACCCTGTTCTTCGGCACGGGCCTCTTCCTCACTCACCACCCGCCGCTGGAAGCGCTGGGAGGATTTGATGATCCGCTTCATCCGCTTCTCGATCTCCTTGAGATCGTCGGGAGTGAAGGGCTGCTCAACATCGAAGTCGTAGTAGAACCCGTCCTTGATCACCGGGCCGATTCCCAGTTTGGCATCCGGCCTGATTTCCTGGACAGCCTGGGCCATGACATGGGTCGCGGAGTGCCGCATGATGGCCAGTCCGTCCTCGCTGGCCAGCTCGATGGGCTCAACTGAATCACCATCGTGAAGGGGGGTATAAAGGTCGCGCGGTTGCCCATTGATTCTGACCGCAACGATGTCCTTGTCATCAGCAAATAGCTGGACACCAGTCAGATCCGCTGCCACCTCCTTGTTTTCACCGCTCAACTGTATGGAGATGTTCGACTGCGTCATGAATGCCGTCCTTGCTATCGGAGCCCGCGTTACAGGGTGCAGGCTGGACATGGTTATCGAGCACAGATTATGCCGTCAGTCAGACAAGCCGAAAGATGAGCCGGTTCCTGTCCTAGCCATTGGAATTTCCACCCTGGCCCTTGTCCCCCATCGATCTCAGGAAGTCCTCCGCTTCCTTGACCAGTTCATGGGCTGTCGGTTCGTCAACCTGCATGTTCATCCGGTCGGCCGATTGCTTGTCGGCTTCCATCTCCAGGCGATGTACATAACCAGCCAGGTCGTCGTTGCAGTGCAGGAGGACTGCGGCCTGGGCTTTCCACTCCTCGGCCTTACGGGGCAGATGCCCCCGCTCCAGGCCGACACCCAACATCGAAGAGAGACGCTCCAACAGTTGCAGAGTGGCCTGGGCGCATTCATCGCTTCCCAGGTACTGCGGTACTGAGACCCATACGGATTCGGTCGTGTATCCGTCCTGGGCTGCCAGGGAGTCGAGGACGGTCGGAATGCCGATGGGGCCGGAATGACCATCCGTGTCCATGCTGGCCTGGTCTCCTGCCAGGTCGTCTATGGGCAGTGGTCTGGTGTGGGGACAATCGGCAAACATGGAACCCAGGGTGATGATGGAGTCCACTTCGTAGTCTTCGGCCATGTGGATACTCTGACGGCAGAAGTCAGTCCAGCGGTAGTTCGGCTCGGGCCCCATCTCCAGAAGCAGGGTGAGACTGGCATTGATCCGCACCCGATAGAACTTGGTTGCGGGCCAGACAATACGCCTCCGACCCTGTACATGGCAGAGCATGGGGCGTGACATCTGATAGTCGTAAAATCCCTCGCCATGGATGTTGCCGACCTCATGCGAGTCGTAGGCCTCAAGGAGGTGACGAATCACATTGGTCGAGGCTGAGCAGGCATCATTCCATCCGTCAAAAGCCGATACCATGACGCAGTGCTGCTTGGCTTCTTCACTCATATCTCTCAGATTACCGGTGTACAGGCATCCAAGGGCGGGGTATGCCATCAGCGGAGGGGCGGCGACACGCTCTTGTTGCCACAATCCGTAATCGCGGATATAGTGGTTTCTCGTGCTCAGGCAGTCATGTGAGTGATTGTTTGAAGTGCGGGCATAGCTTAGTTGGTAAAGCGCGACCTTGCCAAGGTCGAGACCGCGGGTCCGAGTCCCGTTGCCCGCTCGAGGTTTCCGAGCAGTTTAACCAATACGGTGGGTTAGCCAAGCGGTTAGGCAGCGGCCTGCAAAGCCGTATAGACGAGTTCGACTCTCGTACCCACCTCTCTCGAAAGAGAATGACCCGGGCGGTTGGCGCAGAGGTAGCGCACTTCCCTGACACGGAAGGGGTCACTGGTTCGAATCCAGTATCGCCCACGAGGATCGCGGTTATGCGGTCGTTCAGGATTCCGGGCGATTGGCGCAGCGGCTAGCGCACTTCGTTCACACCGAAGGGGTCGCAGGTTCGATTCCTGCATCGCCCACCCTCAATCCACTACTCATCATCTGCACTCCCCTTTTCAGTCGCTCCTTGTTTACTGCCGCTGGTCCGCATGCATGTTGTCGATACCCTGTTTGGTGCGTGGCAATGACTGAACATAGACATGTCAGTAAGCCGGATGCGGTGAGAGCATGAGCAGAATAATGATTTATCTGAATCGGGAGTGCCTACTCCAGGTCGGGCATTTCGTGAGCGAGCAGTTGGTAATTCTGACAAAACAAAGGCGTTAAGCGGAATGTTGAGCTTGTGGTCAACCCGATTGTGTGATAAATTACTATTAACTGAGAACTGACCATCAGGTTGTTCATTGAACATCTGGTTTGAGAGGTGGAACCATGTATGAGGTGTTGAGTCCTGATAGGCGGACTCATACAACCCAGACAATGGTACTTGCCAGATTGAGACAGCAGCTAACCGGAATCCTCAACCTGAGGATGCTCTTGTGCTGATTTTGGACTTTTGTGATTCGCTCCGGTGGGTCACGCACCGGTCTTTACGGAGATTCTGAAAGACCGACTTTTAATTCCCCTCCGACAGCGTGAAGAAATATACCCCCCTCTCCCCTGTCGGAGGTTTCTTTTACTTTTTTGGGGAAAGGGCGGCGACGGATTGCACCTATTTGAGTGACTGCAGGTACCTGTAGAGCGTCGGTACAGAAACTTTGAGTTCGGGCGCCACAACACCTACTGCCCCCTTGATCAGGAATATACCCCGGTCCTTGAGGTCTTTGATGATGGCCAGGCGTTCGATCCTGCTCAGCTTATCGATAGGTATATGAACCTGCTTGATCACCTCACGGGTAACCCTTCGGATGTTCTCTTCGGGGTTTTCTTCCAGCTCCTGACTGGGTATACCGGAGGTGACCATACCGTTGACCGAATCTGTTTCGCTGATGGTCTGAAGGAGGTGGGCGGCACGTTGAAGCTCGGTGATGTTGATATTGATGCAAAGTGCACCAATGACTTCGTCTTCCTTGTTTCGGATGAAGAATGACGAAACCCTGAACTGGTGGTCGTTCAAATCGTGACCCCGGTAGTCGGAAATGAAATCAATGCCACTGTCCCTGGCCTTTCGAGTCAACTCCAGTGTTTCCTTGGTCATGGAGTCGCCCTTCTTGCGGCCCGACAGATGACCGTTGCGTATGAACACGATGGAGGCATGTGGCCTGTCCAGATCGTGTACAGCAATCTCGGCCATCGGTCCGAAGGCATCGGACAGGAACTCAGCCAGTGGGAAAACCTCTTCGAGACTGGTGACTGTGAAGTGCATTGCTGGTCCTCAACATCCTAACAGGGCAGATTCCTCTACCGGTTGATGTCGTAGGAAGCGGACGTATCCATCCGTATCAGCTTCCTGTTCTGTTATGTTTCCGAATCCTTCGTCTTCCCGCCCCCGGACCCGGCCCGGCCCGTAAGCCGGCATAGCGCACCATAAAGGTGTTGAAGCGAATCTAATATTATCCCATCCGAATTGCATTTTGTTCTTTGACCGGTCCGCGCGGCCTGTCGAGTGTTGCTCGGGTGGGTTGTAGGATATGTGGGTTCAGAGTGATACGGATTTTAAAGGAAGCAGTAGCAGTGTCGAATACAGCGCGAGCCACAGGCAGAAGAACGAATGTGGCCTTGGTTACCCTGGCGGCCTTTGTAGCCACGTTCATGACGGCCATCGAGGGAACCATAGTGTCGACGGCAATGCCGACGATTGTCTCTGATCTTCATGGCCTGTCCGTCATGAACTGGGTCTATTCCATCTATCTCCTGATGACCGCCGTGACCACGCCCATATATGGGAAGCTCTCCGACCAGTACGGACGTAAACCCCTTCTGACCATAGGCCTCCTGGTCTTTGTTGTCGGTTCCGCCCTCTGCGCCCTCGCGCAGTCCATGCCGCAGCTGATTGCCTGCAGGTTCGTTCAAGGCCTGGGAGCCGGAGCCATACAACCCCTGACATTCACCGTCCTGGCCGATATCTATCCCCTGGCGAAGCGAGCCAAGGTCATAGGGCTGAACTCCTCATCCTGGGGTATTGCCTCCATCATCGCCCCACTCCTGGGAGGGTTCATCGTAGAGCAGCTCAGCTGGCATTGGGTCTTCGCCATCAACGTCCCCATCGGGCTGATTGTCGTTCTGCTGGTTCAGGTATTCCTCCATGAGGAAGGCGACAGGCATACCTCGGCCGTGGACTATAAGGGTATCTCCCTCCTGGTGCTGGCCTTGGTCACGCTGATGCTTGGATTGCAGAACCTGGCTGAAGTCCGCTACCTGTGGGTAAGTCTCGTGCTGTTCCTGATCTGCGCTCTTACCGTGGTGGCCCTGGTCAGGGTGGAAACCCGACAGACCGATCCGATATTGCCCCTGAACCTCTTCTCGAATCGATCATTCGTGATCCAGAACGTGGTGATACTTCTGATCTCTGGCTTCCTGATGGGGTTCGAAACATACCTGCCCATCTGGATGCAGTCCGTCCTCGGCCTCAATCCGTCGATGGGTGGATTCGCCGTGACCCCCTCCTCCATTGTCTGGCTTGTCGGCTCCTTTGTGGCTGGACGGCTGATTATCAAGCATCCGCCCCATAAAGTGACCGGGCTGGCCCTTATCTTCCTCCTGGTGGCCTGCACCATCTATGTCTTCCTCCCCCAGCACACACCGTTCGCCGTGTTTCTTGCCATCTCCTGCCTATATGGGTTTGGGTTCGGCACTGCAGTCACTGTTTCCACGGTGACGTCTCAGAGTGTGGTGCCTTTCGACCAGGTCGGAGCTGCAACCAGCTTCAACACTCTGGCGCGATCGCTTGGGCAGACTCTGATGATTTCAATCTTCGGCATCGTTCTCAACGTGGTCACGGCCCACGGTGTGGCAGCACAACCGGGTCTGACCAACGACATGATGAATCGGATGATCAATCCGCAGACCGCCGGTCAGGTCCCAACGGAATACCTGGAACCAGCCCGCGAAATCGTCTATCAGGGACTCCACTGCATCTTCCTGGTAGGTCTGGTACTGCTGGTTACCGCCTTCATCATCAATCTCTGTGATCGGCGCAGCGGTATGCTTCTGTCCGAATACAACCAGAATCGGTGACGCCCGTACGTTTGAGACGTAACATTGTCTTTTCGTGCGACTCTCAGAATTGCGGTAATATTTGAACAGCCCTGCGTCTCAGCTCAGGGTGAAAAGGAGGGGCGACCGGTATTGGGGATGTTGGGTGGCCGCCCCTCGCGATCGGAGACGTTGCAGAAGTCCCGATCCTTACTCGTGTGAAGAGTCAAATGTGGTTCGGCGCAGCGATGGTGATTGCTGGTGAATCTCTGCTACCATCGCTGTCTTACTTCTCTTATACCACTGCCCGGAACGATTGCTTGGATTTGGATGGATGAAGAGTTGCATCGGTGTGAAGATGACAGGCAATACCGGTACCTCAGACCAGATGAAGACGTTTAGAGAGAATCGCCGTCTTCTTGCAAAGATGCCAAAGCAGTCGCTTGAGGGAAGATTGCCATCCGGTTCCCACGTATGGCGGTAAGTATGGTTTTGTGAGCCCCCCTCTAACGGGCGGGCTCACAAAATCGGGAACTATCCTGATCAGGCTGCGGCTACGCCGCCGACAGCAGGAAGGACGTTGAAGATCAGGAGCAGTGCAACCACTATGGCGAGGCATACCCGGTAGATGACAAAGCCTCGATAAGAGAACCTTGAGACGATTTTCAGGAAGGCGATGATGACCAGATAGCCAACCACGAAGCTGACCACCGTAGCGCAGATGGTAGCACCCCAACCGGGGAAGGCGGCGTCGGCATTGATGTCCTTAACCGATTTGTAGGTCTCCAGGATGCCAGCTCCGAATACCGCTGGGATGGCCATCAGGAAGCTGACTCGGGTGGCGGCCTCCCGGGTGTAGCCGAGCGCTCTGCCGAAGGTGATGGTGCCTCCGGAGCGTGATACGCCGGGAATCAGTGCCAGCATCTGCCCCACACCGAAGAGGATGGCATCCTTGGCGTTCATCTGCTTGATTTCCTTGACCTCACGGCCATGGCGATCGTAGTAGTCGAGAAGAAGACCGAAGATGATGAGCACCACTACGGTAATCCACAGGTTACGCAGCTTGGTCTCTATCAGCTTCTGGAAAATGAGGCCTGCAAGGACGATGGGGATGGTGCCGATGATGATGTACCAGCCCATGGCGGCATCGTGGTCCTTGGAGCCCAGACGTTCGCGCCAGGATGTCCCATCCTTGCCCAGGAGGCAGCGGAACCAGTGAGTCAGGATTCTCGCTATGTCATGACGGAAGTAGAGGAGGACCGCCAGCTCGGTGCCGAACTGGATGATTGCAGTGAAGGCAGCACCTGGATCCTGCCCCAGCAATCCTCCGAGGATACGGATATGAGCACTCGATGAGACGGGGAAGTACTCCGTAAGCGCCTGCACCAGACCAAAAAGGATGGATTCGAAGAAGTTCATGATTCGACAGCTTAGCCCTCCTCCTAGGATGTACGGCGTGGGAGCGCTGCATGTCGCGCAGAATGCCCACAATGGAATCATCGGACTGTTCCTCAAGGAGGGTATGGCGATGGTCAGAACATATAGGAAAACACGAGGCGGGGCTCCTGCCGGATTCTTCGAATGCGAAGGGCTGGGACTCCGCTGGCTGGGCCAAGCACAGTCGGTTGGTGGACCACGCGTGGTCGACGTATATGACTGGGGCGGGGACTTCCTGGACATCGAAGAGGTGGAATCGACCTCGCCAAACGGGGGCGCGGCCTACCGTTTCGGGGCAGAGCTGGCGCGGATGCATGATGCCGGTGCTGATCACTTTGGATCGGCGCCGGAAGGATATACCGGCACCTGCTATTTCGGACCACTCCAGGACCCCCTACCCATGGATACCGGCGACTGGGACGACCCAATGACCTACTGGGGTCAGGGGCGATTGGAGCCTATGGTCAGGATGGCCATCGACAGGCGGGCTCTGAACCGCAATGATATGGATGTAACCCAGGAGATTATCCAGGCCCTTCCGGATCTTCTGGGAGCCGCTGCGGACGACAAGCCTGCCAGGGTTCATGGGGACCTGTGGAGCGGCAACGTGATGTGGACCAAGGAGGAAGGGCAGACCGAGGCCGTCCTGATAGACCCAGCAGCACATGGGGGGCACCGTGAAGAGGACCTGGCGATGCTCCACCTCTTCGGCATTCCCTATCTGAGCCAGATACTTGATGGATACCAATCGGTTCATCCGCTTGCCAAGGGGTACGAGAACCGGGTTACCCTTTGGCAGCTCTATGCCATTGCAGGACACTGCGCCTTCTTCGGTGGCGGCTATGTCAGTGAGTATCGGTCTATGTGCCGGTCTCTTCTGGGTTGAGCGAGTCCGGTCCACTCGCAGATCGGCCCGGAGTCAGCAGGTTATCGTGCTGACTCCGGGCCGATTGCTTCGCTCGGGTTTTGCTAGTTGAAGATGTCCTTGAGCTTATCGAAGATCCCCTTCTTTGCTCCTGCCGCGGTCGGCTTGGATTTCTGGGGGATCTCCCTGGCGTCGGAGTCGTGGCTCTTGGCGAAGTCCTCTATCAGATCCCGCTCCCTGTCATCAAGCTTGGTCGGAATCTGCACCAGGACGTGAACGACGATATCGCCTCGTTCCTCCTTGTTGCCCAGCTTGGAGACACCAAGGCCTTTCAGCGTTACCTCGTCATCGGGTTGGCTCCCGGCCGGCACTTGAATCTGACGCGGCCCGTCGAAGGTATCCAGATCGACGGCATGACCCAGCACGGCCCAGGTCATGGGTATGGAAATCCAGCAGTGCAGGTCCTGGCCGCTGCGTGTATACCGCTTGTCGGGCTTGATGCTGATGTCGATGTAGAGGTCACCGGCGGCACCGCCACCCTCTCCTACCTCGCCCTGTGAGTTCAGGCGGAGTCGAGATCCGTCGGCCACACCGGCAGGGATATTGATGCCCACATCCCTCTTGATTCTCGACCTGCCATGCCCCAGGCACTGTGGGCAAGGGTTTTCGATGATTGTGCCGTGCCCCTCGCATCGTTCGCAAGGTGCCTGGCTCATCATCTGACCGAGGAGGGTCCGTACCACTTTCTGGGCGTATCCCCTCCCCTGGCAGACCGGGCAGGTAACGGGAGAAGTGCCCTTCTGGGCGCCGGAACCGCCACACTCCTGGCATAGGCCGAAGGTGTGGAGCTGGGTGTGGACGGTACCTCCGAAGATGGCGGTTTTCAGGTCTATATCGACCCCGGCAAGCACATCGCGTCCGGGTTGTGTACGAGGAATGGGGCCTTGTGCGTCAGCTCCGAATCCACCTCCGAAGAACTGACTGAACACATCGCCCATATCGAAGCCACCCGCCGCGGATGCCTGGGGGTCATTGGGGTCAACACCCTGGTCGTACATGCGACGCTTCTGAGGGTCCGAGAGTACCTCGTAAGCGCTGTTGACCTCCTTGAACTTGTCCTCGTATTCAGTTCCGGCGATGTCCGGATGGTATTTGCGGCTCATCTTTCGATAGGCCTTTTTGATCTCATCTTCGCTCGCCGTGCGATCAACGCCCAAAACCTCGTAGTAATCTGCCACCGGTATTCCTTCTGTGCTGCTGTTCTGGCTTATTTTTCCATAGACCTGGGTCAGGTTGGTCCGACTGAGTGTGCTGGTCCCTGTTTACTGGTCATCTGTCCCGGCCAGGAAACTGGTCAGGTAGGACGCCACGGCTCGCACTGCACTCATGGTAACCGCATAGTCCATATGGGTGGGGCCTATCGATCCCACAAAGGCTATCGGCTCATCGGTCATACCATCGCCTTTCTTGCCCGACAGTGGCTGTTGGGCATGGCCGTAACCCGAGGTGACCACGGATGCATGGACCAGTTCCGGGGTCTGGGTTTCAGTACCGATGGCCACACTGACCCCGTTGTTCTCACGGGAGAGCTCGCTTTGCGCCTTCATAAGGCGCATCAGGACCACCTGCTCCTCAAGGGCGTCAAGGAGGGGGGCCAGGTCGCCTATGGAAACGACCTGACTGTGTGTCAGCTGTGAAGTGCCAGCCATATAGAGTCCGCTCGTCTGCTCCTTGGTCGCCATCTCCTCGAAGACGGCAGCCAGTATCCGCAGCATGGACTTGGTGTCGGCTTCGGGGCTTGAATCGGCCAAGATCTGGCACCTTTCCGCTGCTTGGGTCAGTGACAGATCGTGGCATTGCTGGTTGATCATGTCGGACAATCCTGACAGGGTATCGGACCCAGGCTGGTGGGAGCCATGAAGGGTGCGCTGCACCACCCTCCCCGTATCGGTGATGACAACCACCAGTACGGATCCCCTGTCCAGTTTGATCAGCTCGGCCCTCCTCAGGTTCGAATGGGCCAAGGAGGGTGAGGCGACCACGGCTATCTGCCCTGTGATTTGCGCCAGGAGACGGGCGGCATGCTGGAGGGTGTCCTCCAGGCTGACCGACCCTGACAGGAAGATGTCGATGCCCCGACGCTGGGCGGCCGACAGGGGAACGACCGTGGCCAGACGGTCGACAAAGTAGCGGTAGCCTTTTTGCGTGGGAATACGGCCCGCAGAGGTGTGGGGCTGGATGAGATAGCCTTCATCCTCCAAGGCCGCCATGTCATTTCTGACCGTTGCTGAACTGACTCCTAGATGGTGGTTTCTGGTCAGTGACCCCGAACCGACAGGCTCCTGGGAGCGGATATAGTCCTCTACGACAGCGCGCAGGACCAGCATGCGTCTGGTAGTGGCCAAAGGTGCTCCTTCCGTCATGTCTCCAGTATTAGCACTCTGATACCGAGAGTGCCAAAAAGATGGTACGAAGAGCCGAATTGTGTCGGCTCGCACATATATCATTGGAGTGCAATGTGAAGGTAATCGAACATTTTCGACATAAGTCGAACATGAAGACCTCTCAATTGGAAGGAAAGTAGACACCATATGTCCAATTTCAAATGGTCTGAACTCGACGAGCGGGCGGTCAAGATGGCCAAGGTCCTCTCGGCCGATGCCGTTGAGAAGGCCGGCAGCGGCCACCCCGGCTCCCCCATCTCCTTGGCGCCCATCGCCTACACCCTCTATCAGCACTTCCTGAAGCATGATCCGAACGATCCCGACTGGGCCGGTCGCGACCGGTTCATCCTGTCGGGCGGTCATGCCTCACTGACCCAGTATGTGCAGCTGTACTTCTCCGGTTACGGCCTCACCCTGGATGACCTGAAGCGTTTCCGTACTGCTGGTACCCGCACGCCCGGTCACCCCGAGTATGGTCTGACCCCCGGCATCGAAATGACCACCGGTCCTCTGGGCCAGGGTCTGGCATCGGCTGTGGGCTTCGCCTATGGGCAGCGTTACGAGCGTGGCATGCTGGATCCGGATGCCCCCGCAGGGCAGTCCCCCTTCGACCACAACATCTGGGTCATTTGCGGCGAAGGCGATGTGGAAGAGGGCATCTCGTCCGAGGCCAGCTCTCTCGCGGGCGACCAGCAGTTGGGCAACCTGACCGTCATCTTCGATGCCAACCACATACAGATCGAGGGCGACACCAAGATCGCGCTGAGTGAGGACATCCTCAAGCGGTACGAGGCCTACGGTTGGTACACCGATGAGTTCAGCTTCATCCAGCCTGACGGGTCCTACAAGGAGGACACCGAGGGCCTGGCCGCCGTGCTTGAAAAGGCACAGCAGGTTACCGACAGGCCGAAGTTCATCAAGGTCGATACCCTGATGGCCTGGCCGACCCCTGGTAAGACCAACGATCCTTCCGCCCATGGTTCCGCCCTGGGTGCCGAGGCTGTCGCCGGCCTGAAGCAGACCCTGGGTTACGACCCCGAGCAGTCCTTCCAGATTGATGAAGAGGCCTTGGCCCATGCACGCGAGGTCGCTCAGCGCGGTCTTGCAGCGCACAGCGAGTGGGATGAGCGTTACCAGGCCTGGCGCAAGGCCAACCCCGACAAGGCTGCACTCTACGACAGGATTCACGCCGGCAAGCTGCCCGAGGGCTTCGACAAGGCAATCGACGACCTGGAGGCAGGCTTCGAGCCCGGTTCCAAGGTCGCCACCCGCAAGGCATCCGGTGCCGTGATCAATGCTCTGGCACCCATCATGCCCGAACTCTGGGGTGGTTCCGCAGATCTGGGTGGTTCCAACAACACCGACATCAAGGGTGCTGTCTCCTTCGCTCCCGAAGCCTACAAGACCACTCAGTGGCCTGAGACCAGCAAGTATGGCCGCCAGCTCCACTTCGGTGTGCGCGAGTTCGCCATGGGAGCCATCACCAACGGTATCCTGCTGGGTTCTGACACCAGGCCCTTCAACGGAACCTTCTTCCAGTTCAGCGACTATGAACGTCCCTCGGTGCGCCTGGCCGCTCTGATGGACATCCCCAACCTCTACATCTGGACCCATGATTCCGTGGCCCTTGGCGAGGATGGTCCCACCCATCAGCCCATTGAGCACCTGGCCGCCATGCGTGGTATCCCCCAGATGGAGGTTGTGCGACCGGCCGATCAGTGCGAGACCGCCGAGGCTTATCGTGCCTTCTTCGAGAAGGACAACAGCCATCCTGCGGCCTTGATTCTGACCCGTCAGGGTGTTCCCACCCTGGAGGAGACCAAGGCCAAGGCCCGTGAGGGTGTCCGCAAGGGAGCCTATGTCCTGGTTGATACCGACGGCCAGCCCGATGTGCTGCTGATGGCCACCGGTTCCGAGGTTCAGCATGCCGTCGCCGCGGCCAAGACCCTGGGTGATCAGGGCGTCAAGGCCCGTGTCATCTCGGTTCCCTCCATGGAGTGGTTCGAGGAGCAGGACGACGACTACAAGGAGGAGATCCTCCCCGCGTCCGTCAAGGCTCGCGTTTCGGTCGAGGCCGGTCTGGCCATGCCCTGGTACAAGTACCTCGGCTCCTACGGCAAGCCCGTTTCCATCGAGCAGTTCGGGCTGCAGGGTGGCGGCGACGAAAACATGCGTGATCTCGGTATCACCGCGGATCATGTGGTTGAAGCCGCCAAGGCCTCCATCGAGGAAGTCCGCAAGGCCTTCTGATTCTCCGGGGGACGGATCCCTCACTGAACAGAGGTTCTCGTCCCCCTCCCCCGGCCGGTGCGACAGTTCGTCGCCCGGCCGGAACACCGGCCACAATCGTGGCAGAAAATGCAGTTTGTGTTCCCAACAGGAACCCAAGAAGGAGTTACAAGATGGCAGAAAATGCAAACACGCAGCGCACCAGCGATTCAGGTGTCTCGATCTGGCTGGACGACCTGAGCCGTACCCGCATCGAGTCGGGCAACCTGCAGCAGCTTATTGCAGAGCGCAACGTTGTGGGTGTGACCACCAACCCCTCGATTTTCCAGAAGGCCCTGAGCCAGGTTGGTCCCTATGACGAGCAGCTCAAGCAGCTGGGTCGCATCGATGTCGAGGACGCTGTCCGCGAGCTGACCACGACCGATGTGCGTAACGCCACGGACATCTTCCGCGAAGTCGCCGAGAAGACCGATTACGTGGATGGACGTGTCTCCATCGAGGTGGATCCCCGTCTGGCCCACAACACTGAAGAGACCGAGAAACAGGCCGAGCAGCTGTGGGCCAAGGTCGATCGTCCCAACGCCATGATCAAGATTCCTGCAACCCTCGAAGGACTGCCGGCAATCACCGCTACCCTGGCCAAGGGAATTTCCGTCAACGTCACCCTGATATTCTCCCTTGAGCGGTATCAGCAGGTCATCGATGCCTTCATCGAGGGCATGGTCCAGGCCGACAAGAACGGACATGACCTGAAGCACATGGGCTCCGTTGCCTCCTTCTTCGTCTCCCGTGTCGATAGCGCCGTGGATAAGCTCCTGGAAGCCAACGGCTCCGATGAGGCCAAGTCCCTGGAAGGTAAGGCCGCTGTGGCCAATGCCCGCCTGGCCTACGAGCTCTTCGAGCAGGCCTTCGACAAGGATCCTCGTTGGGCCGACCTGGAGGCCAAGGGCGCACGCCGTCAGCGTCCGCTCTTCGCTTCGACCGGCACCAAGAACCCCGCCTACTCCGACTGCAAGTATGTGGATGAGCTGGTTGCTCCTCAGATTGTCAACACCATGCCCGAAAAGACCCTTGAGGCCCTTGCCGCCCATGGTGATGGTTCACCCTCCATCGAGGGAACCTATGAGGAGAGCCACCAGATCATGCAGAAGCTGGCCGACCTGGGCATCAGCATCAAGGACGTGACCGACAAGCTGGAGGCCGACGGTGTGGCTTCCTTCATCGCTTCCTGGGATTCAGTCCTCTCCGACGTCCAGAAGGGCATTGACCGCGTCAACGGCTGAGAGCCTGATCTTGAGAATCGCAGTTGTCGGTCACTGACTGACAGCTGTTGATGAGCAGGGTGCCCCGTCCGGTATCAGACCGGACGGGGCACCCTGTTTTGTATGACTCTATTAAGAGCAGAAGACCATGTTCACTCAAGCAGGAAAAGGGATCGGAATAGACCGATAACAAAAACAAGAGTCCCTGTAGTGGTCGGCATCGACTCGATGATTCTCTTGGGAATGCCTGCCTCGACGCTCCTGCAAGGGTCTTCATCTGATACGGAAAAGCCCCGACGGGATGCGCCGGGGCTTTTCGATGATGGGTTTCTCAGGCGATCTTGTACTTGGCCATCAGACTCAGGGCGACAATAATGGCGACCCAAATCAGGGCGACGATGATGGTCAACCTGTTCAGGTTCTTCTCGGCAACACCTGAGGTGCCGGCGTTGGCGCTGATGCCACCGCCGAACATGTCGGACAGGCCGCCGCCCTTGCCCTTATGCATCAGAATCAGCAGGGTCAACAGGATACTGGCGATAACAACGATGACTTCCAGGACAATCTTGACAATGGCCACGACAACCTCCAATGAACGTGAATACTGGTTATTGTACAGATACCCGGGGAAGATTCCCATTCAGCCCTTTGCCGCCAGGCGGACGATACGTGCAAACTCCTGGACGTCCAAGGAGGCACCTCCCACCAGGAAGCCATCGACATCGTGCTCTTGAATCATCTGCGAGGCGTTCTTTGAAGTGACTGATCCACCATAGAGTATTTTCACGGCCTCACCGGACTTCTTGCCGAACTGCCTGCCGATATGGGCACGAATGGCCTGGGCGGCTTCCTGAGCCGTCTCAGGAGTGGCCACCATGCCGGTTCCGATGGCCCAGACGGGTTCGTAGGCAACAATCAGGTTCTCCATGTCCTCCTGAGAGAGGTCGCGGGTCACGTCATTGACCTGGCTCACGGCGAACTCGAGTTCAATGCCCTGGCGTCGCTCCTCATAGCTCTCGCCGACGCAAAGGATGGGTTTCATGCCGGCTGCCAGGACCGCTCGTACCTGATCGACAATGTTGGCATCATCTTCGGGATGGTACTTGCGGCGTTCCGAATGACCGACGATGACGTACCTGCACCCAAGTTGGGCCAGCATGTCAGCGGAGACATCGCCGGTGAAGGCTCCCTGAGAAGTGACGGACACGGACTGGGCTCCGTAACTGATGGGAAGATTGTCGGCCTCCACAAGGACCTGGACTGAGCGCAGGGCTGTAAAAGCAGGCAGAAGGGCCACTTGGCAGCGCTTGTGGTCAAAATGGGCATCTCTCAGGAGCCAGGCCAACTTCTGAACGAAGTAGGTGGCTTCGAGGTGGTCGAAGTTCATCTTCCAATTGCCGGCCACCAAAGGAGTGCGTGCCATACCAGATCTTTCCAACCTAATGATGAGAAACGGGACTCGGGAACAAAACGCCAATGCCGGACCACCGGATGCAAGACCCGGTGGTCCGGCATTGGATGAACGGACTTTACTCCAGCACCTTCAGGCCAGGCAGTTCCTTGCCCTCGAGGAACTCGAGGGAGGCACCACCGCCGGTGGAGATATGCGAGAAGCCATCGTCGGGGAAGCCCAGGTTACGGACCGCCGAAGCGGAGTCGCCTCCACCAACGATCGTGAATGCTCCCGCCTTGGTGGCATCCACCAGGCCCTGGGCCACGGCACGGGTGCCTTCGGCGAAGGCCGGGAACTCAAAGACTCCCATGGGTCCGTTCCAGACAACGGTCTTCGAGTCGACGATCTTGTCATGGAAGAGCTTCTGGGAATCGGGGCCGATATCCAGGCCCATCCTGCCGGCGGGCATGGCGTCTGCGGCGACCACTTCGTGGGGCGAATCGGCCTTGAACTCGTCAGCCACCACGATATCGGTGGGCAGAACCAGTTCGACACCCTTCTCCTGGGCAGTCTGGATATACCCCTTGACGGTATCGACCTGATCATCCTCAAGCAGGGAGGAACCGACCTCGTAGCCCTTGGCCTTAAGGAAGGTGAAGACCATGCCGCCGCCGATGACCAGGCGGTCGGCCTTGCTGAGCAGGTTCTCGATGACCCCAAGCTTGTCGGAGACCTTGGATCCGCCCAGGACCACGGTGAAGGGGCGTTCGGGGTTCTCCGTCGCCTTGGAGAGCGCCTTGACTTCCTTCTCGACCAGGAGTCCTGCAGCAGAAGGCAGGAACTTGGCCACGGAGTAGTTGGAACCCTGGGCACGGTGGACAACGCCGAACCCATCGGAAACGAAAGCGTCACCCAGCTTGGCGATCTTCTCGGCGTAGGCATCGCGCTCCGCCTCGTCCTTGCTGGTCTCTTCGGGGTTGAAGCGGACGTTCTGCAGAAGGACCACGTCACCATCCTGCATCGCGTCAACCTTGGCTTCGGCATCGGGACCATAGGTGTCATCGGCCAAGGGGACGGAGACACCCAGGAGCTCACCCAGGCGGTCGGCGACCGGCGCCAGGCTGAGTTCGGGAACGACCTTACCCTTCGGGCGGCCCAGGTGGGCCATCAGGATGACCTTGGCGCCCTGGCCGCGGAGTTCCTTGATGGTGGGCAGAGCGGCCTTGATGCGGCCGTCGTCCTTGATGGTTGTGCCGTCAAGCGGCACATTGAAGTCTGCACGCACCAAGACGCGCTTGCCCTTGAGATCACCGAGGCTCTTCAGTGTTTTCATGCCATTCCTTTCCTAGCTGCAGACATGACGAAACCGCCGGTCTGCGCAACCTCGGGCTATGAAACCCGCGTTGTAGTCCATGGTACTAAGGCAAGCCGACGGTTGGAACAGTAATCAGTCTTTCTGGTCCTGGGTGGTGTTGAGACCCTCGGCCTGTTGCTTCTCCACCTTGGCGGCCAACTGAAGAAGACGACGAATGCGGCCTGCGATGGCGTCCTTGGTAACTGGCGGATCGGCCAGACGGCCCAGCTCCTCCAGGGATGCATCACGGTGGTCAAGGCGCAGCTGACCGGCTGCTCTGAGGTTTTCGGGGATGTCCTCACCCAGAATCTGGAAGGCCTTGGTCACCTTGGCGCTGGCCTCGACGGCGGCCTTGGCTGAACGGCGCATGTTGGCATCATCGAAATTGGCCAGGCGGTTGGCCTTGCCGCGGGATTCACCATCGCTGCGCTTGCCTGTCCACTCCCTGGAGGACTTGGGGGCACCCATGAGGTTGAGCATCCGCTCGATCACGTCCGGATCACGCAGGGTCACGCGTTCCGAGCTGCGGACCTGACGGGCTTTGGCGTTGATTCCGAGACGGCGGGCTGCACCGACCAGAGCCAAGGCGGCCTCCGACCCCGGGCAGACGATTTCCAGGTACGACGCCTTGCCGGGGTCGGAGAGCTCGCCATGAGCCAGGAAGGCACCACGCCAGGCGGCCTTTACCTGGGCGATGTTGCCTGAAACGATGTCGGCAGGGAGACCACGGACCGGATGCTTGCGCCGGTCCAGTAGCCCTGTCTGGAGGGCCAAGGCCCCACCGGCACGGAGTACCCGGACCGAATACCTGATTACATTGCCGGCAGGCGTCTGACGATTGACCTGGATCAGGTCCGAATCATGCCCGTAGACGTCCTTGATGGTGTTCTGCAACCACTGCGCTGCAGGAAGGGAATCGAACTGGGCTTCGACCACAATATGACGCTGGATGATGTGAAGACCTCCGCCAAAGCGAATCATCGCGGCGGATTGGGCTTTTTTGGCTGCGGGGAGTTCGTTGTCAATAGCGGCCAGCTCGCTTTTGACATCATCAAGTAGGGCCAAGAGCCGTCCTCCTAGGAAAAACCGATGTTGAATGCTGTGGTCCGTGCGACTCGCCGGTCGAACGAACTACCGGATTACTGTGATATCGAATAAGTTGGACAAATTCCGCCCTTGGCTATCAGTCCCAAATCGGGGCCTCAGTGGGGTTTATGCGGGAGTTCCCGAGCGGATACGGTGACGTCCATCCCCTTGATTCTCAGACGCCTTGCCAATTCATCGGCCATGGCCACTGAACGGTGCTGACCACCCGTGCAGCCGAAGGCGATGGTGACATAATGCTTGTCCTCCCGGGCATACCCGTCGACGGCCGTCAGAATTGCCTGCGTGTAGGCTTCGATGAACTCTTCGGCACCCTTGCTGGCGAGGACGTATTCGCGCACCGGCTCATCGTGCCCGTTGAGCTCGCGCAAATCCGGAACCCAGAAGGGGTTGGGGAGGAAGCGGAGGTCGGCGACGAAATCAGCATCAATGGGAATCCCGTATTTAAACCCGAAACTCATGATGTGGATTCCGACTGTTGTGGGTCCGGAGCCGAGCATGAGTTCGTAGAGACGGGTCGAGAGATCGTGGACGCTCAAAGCCGAGGTATCGATCACCATATCGGCCCGCTCCTTGAGGTTGTCCAGGAGTTTGCGCTCCTCATGGATGCCGTCGATCAGGCGGCCGGAACCTTGGAGAGGATGGGGACGCCGGACGGATTCGAAGCGCTTGACCAAGACCTGGTCGGATGCATCCAGGAAGAGTATCCGGCACTTGACGCCGAGGTCGTCAAGATGCCCCAGAACGGCCGAGAGGTCGTCGAAGTATGACCGGGACCTTACATCGACCACCGCTGCCAGACGATGCAGGGTGCTGCCCGAGGAGGTCATCATGTCGACCAGGGGAACCAGAAGACGGGGCGGCATATTGTCGACGACGTACCAGTCCATGTCTTCCATGCAGTCAGCGGCCCGGGAACGCCCAGCTCCTGACATACCCGTGATGAGCATCACCTCGAAGCCTTGGAAAGGCGGGATGGTCTCGGCCTTGGGTGTGGGCGAGGTCGCGTCGGTGCTCATTGCATCTCCTCCTTCAGCGCTCTGTCCATAGCCTTGACGGGGATGGATTCAAGGGGTTGTCCAGTCATCTGTGCCACCTGCCTGACCGCCTGGTACAGCAGCATCCTGTCGCCACTGATCGCCCTGCCCCCTGTCCGATTCTTCCAAGCCTGGGTGAGCCTGGAGGGACGAGGATCATAGGCTACGTCCAGAAGAAGGTGGGGTGCCTTTGAAAGACCTGCTGATTGCTGGGAATGACGGTTTGAACGGCTGTCCAATAGGTCAGCCATGGGATCCGCCGCATGGGCGGGAAGGGCCGAGACCACCAGATCGGCCTGGCAGAGCAGGTCCGAAACACAGTCACTGTCATCCATGCCATGCGGCGCACCAACCGAGATGTTCAATTCCTTGGCCAAGTCAATCAGTCTCCCGGTGGCATCAGGACGACGGGCCACAAGATCGATGTGGACAACGCCCAGGAAGCCCAGGGCACAGAGTGCTGATTCGGCCGTGTTTCCGTTGCCCAAGATCAGCGCTCGCAGCTGTTTGCCTGGCTGAGGGGGCATCGTTCCTGTGCTTACCGACTTGATGATACCGATGGACTGGTCCGGATCCTTCAGGGAACCCTCGGCCTCCTTGAAGGCGCACACAATCCCCTCGACATCGGTATTGGTCAGGCTGACGGCCGGTCCGCCGCCTTTCCGATTTGCCTGACTCCAAGAAAGAACAGCTGTATTGGAGACCCCGAGAACACCGGACCAATGGTCCGCGGCAGTTCCCATCTGATTGATGGCCTTCTTCAGTGGCATGGTCAGGCTCAGACCTGCCCAGGTGGGGTCGAGTGACTCCCAAAAGGTGGGGAGGCTTCCATGGCCGACACGGATACGATCGTATCGCCAACCTTCCAGGCCCAGTGCCCTATAGGCCGCCCGATGAAGGACGGGTGAGAGGGAGTGGTCGATGGGATCGCCCAACACTGCGCAGCGTCTCACGGTCTGATCCATCCCCGCTCCTTATCTGGTTCGCTTGATCGGTGCCATCGCTTCCACCTTGAGCCAGTCTACCCGGTGATGGTTTCCTGGCCTTGCTTGGAGTCCGCTTCCGGAGTAGGTCGCCCCTCCCCCTGGTGAAGGGCCTCATAGATCGATTCGGCCTTGGCCTGGCCTATGCCTTTGACGCCTTCCAGCTCCTGAAGACTTGCCTCCTTCATCTTCTTGACGGAGCCGAAATGGTTGAGCAGTCGCTTCTGGTACGCCTTTCCGATGCCTGGGATATCATCCAGCGCGGAGCGCAAAGCACCCTTTCGCCTGGCCTGACGGTGATAGGTTATGGCGAATCGATGGGATTCGTCACGCACCCGTTGAAGAAGGTACATTCCCTCAGACTGACGTTTGAGGATGACCGGGTAGTCGTCATCCGGCACCCAAACCTCTTCAAGACGCTTGGCCAGACCGCAGAGAGCCACATCGTTGACACCGCAATCATGCAGGGCCTTTGCCGCCGCCAAAACCTGAGGTTTGCCTCCATCAACGACAATCAGGTTGGGCTTGTAGGCAAAGTGATGCGCCGAGGCGTTCTGCTGGACGATGGCCTCCTCGGTTCCGGTGTCGCTGCCCAGATCATCCTTCCGGTCGGCTCCCTCCCCTTTCAGATTCGCCTGGTTGACTTTCCGCTCGGCTTCCATGCTTTCCCCACTGTCGCCGGCGATGTTCCCATGGCGGAAGCGGCGGGTGAGTGTCTCGTAGACGGCGCTCACATCATCCACGGCCCCCTTCCCGTCCTTTCCCCGAATGGCGAAGCGGCGATACTCGGATTTCTTGGGGATACCATCCTCGAAAACAACCATCGAGGCCACCTGGAATTGGCCACCAACCGTGTTGGAGATGTCGTAGCACTCGATCCGCAGGGGCGCCTTATCCAGGCCCAGGGCCCTGGCAACGTCGTTCATGGCTTCCGTTCGGGTGCCGATGTCGCTCATACGGCTCATCTTGCTACGTTGGAGGGCCTGGTGGGCATTGGCATTGGCCCGGTCCATCAGAGACTTCTTCTCGCCCCTGCTGGCCACTCGTATCCTGACCGAGGACCCACGAAGTCCCCGCAACCACTCTTCAAGGGATTCCGTGCGGGAAGGCTGGATGGGGACCACAACCTCCGGAGGAATAGGTGAGATGGGAGCAAGGAGGTCGGCCCTCCCGGTCTGTTCCTGATAGGTGTTCCTTTTCTTTGTGGCGCGGGCCCTATCCTCGGCATCCAAGGCGGTAACCCGCTGGGTCGATCCCATGGCATCCCTGGCCTGACTGATGGAAACGCCTGAATCTTCATCGGCGGGTGTCTCCAAAGCCATCTCATTGTGGGGCGCGGTCCTGGATAGCTCGCTGTTGGTCTCGTTCATCAGGTCCGAATAGACCTGGACGATAAGGTCGCCAATCAGGTCCTCATCGGAGACATCCTCAACCCGTTCCACGCTCCAGTTACGCTCACCTCGAATGGCACCCGCCCGAACGAAGAAGGCATGGACCGAAGCTTCGAGTTCATCCGATTCGACGCCGAAGACGTCAACATCCACATTGGAGCCGAAGGCCACTGCGTTCTGCTCAATGACCGTATCCAGCATGGCTATCTGGTCCCGCAGGCGGGCGGCCTTCTCGAAGTCAAGGTCATCGCTGGCCGCCTTCATCTGCCGCGTTAGGTTTGCGCGATAGGGCTTACCCAGGCGACCTGTAATCACCCCGGTCAGTTCGGCGCAGAGTTTGCGATGCTCCTTTGGGCTGATCCTGCCCACACATGGGGCCGAGCACTTGCCGATCGATGCCAGAAGGCAGGGACGACCACTGAGTTGAGCCTTGCGAAAGACACCGGACGTGCAGGTGCGGACCGGGTAGGTCTTGAGGAGGCCATCAAGTGTATGACGGATGTCCCAGACCTTGGCGTACGGGCCGAAATATCTGGTGTCACGCCGTTTTCTGACGCGAGTCATCCAGACTCGGGGGATCTCCTCGCCGACCGATACGGCCAAATAGGGGTATGTCTTGTCGTCACGGAAAACGACGTTGAATCTGGGGTCGAATTCCTTGATCCAGGTGTATTCGAGCGTCAGGGATTCCAACTCGGTGGCCACCACGGTCCATTCCAGACTTCTGGCCGTCAGAACCATGGACTGTGTGCGTGGATGGAGATTGGCGAGTGGCTGGAAGTAGTTGGTCAGCCGGTTGCGCAGGTTCTTGGCCTTGCCAACGTAGATGACTCTGCCTTCCTCATCCCTCCACTTGTAGACGCCGGGCTGGGTGGGTATGTCTGAGGTCTTCGGGCGGAAACCGTCACGCGTATCGCCGAGGAGGGGGGCGCCGTTCTTGTTCAATCCCGAGGGCCCCTCCTCCCCTGCGGAGGAACCGGTACGGGATTCGGCTTCGAGCGCACGGGCAGTCTGCCGCCAGACCTGTTGGGTGTGGCGCTCGAAGCAGCTACGCGTCATGGTTACCTCCTTTTCGGCACGGCTTGGGTTCTATTTGGCTGATTTTGGTTTGGTCTTCCCGGCTCCCTTGGATGTCTTGGAGGTTTGTGCGACCTTGCCGGCATCCAGCATGGGCTTAAGATACCGCCCGGTCCAGCTGTCCGGGTTTGCCGCCACCTCTTCGGGAGTCCCCTGCGCAACGACCGTACCTCCCCCGTCGCCGCCTTCAGGCCCGAGATCGATGATCCAGTCAGCGGTTTTGATCACATCAAGGTTGTGCTCGATGACGATGACCGAGTTGCCCTTATCCACCAGTCCTTGCAGAACCCGGAGCAGCTTGCGTACGTCTTCGAAGTGAAGACCCGTGGTGGGCTCATCCAGGATGTAGACCGTTTTCCCGTCGGACCGCTTCTGGAGCTCGGTGGCAAGTTTGACCCTCTGGGATTCACCACCGGAAAGGGTGGGTGCGGGCTGTCCAAGACGGATGTACCCAAGCCCGACCTCGACCAGGGTGTTCAGGTAACGCGCGATGGAGGTGTAGGGCTGGAAGAACCGGGCCGCCTCCTCGATGGGCATATCAAGCACATCCGAGACGTTCTTTCCGTTGTAGGTCACCTCCAGCGTCTCACGGTTGTACCGTTTTCCGTGACATGTCTCGCACTGGACATAGACATCCGGAAGGAAGTTCATCTCTATCTTGATGGTCCCATCTCCGTGGCATGTCTCGCAACGACCACCCTTGACATTGAAGGAGAACCGGCCGGGTCCGTAGCCACGCACCTTGGCTTCCGGTGTTTGGGCGAAGAGCTGACGTATCTTGTCCCAGACTCCGGTATACGTGGCCGGGTTGGACCGCGGGGTTCGTCCTATTGGGTTCTGGTCCACGTGGATGACCTTACGCAGCTGATCCACACCCTCTACCCTGGTGTGCTTGCCCGGGACGATCCGGGCGTTGTTGAGCTTATCTGCCAGGACCGGGTAGAGGATCGAATTGACCAGGGTGGACTTGCCCGAACCTGATACACCGGTGACCACGGTCATGACGCTCAGAGGGAAGGACACCTTCAGATCCTTCAGGTTGTTCTCACGGGCACCGACCACAGTCAGTTGCTTTGTCTTGCGAATCTTGCGACGCGCCTTGGGCACCTCGATACGTCTGCGCCCGGCGATGTAGTCGCCGGTGACCGACCGGGTGGCCTTGGTCAGGTCCCCGGATCGGCCCGAGAAGATGACCTCGCCCCCATGCTCGCCGGCGCCTGGACCGATATCGACCAGCCAGTCGGCCTGGCGGATCGTGTCCTCATCGTGTTCGACCACAATCAGGGTGTTGCCCAGGTCGCGCAAACGCTGAAGTGTGCTGATGAGTCGGTCGTTGTCGCGCTGGTGAAGGCCGATCGACGGCTCGTCCAGGACGTACATGACCCCGACCAGGCCGGAACCGATCTGGGTGGCCAGGCGGATACGCTGTGCCTCTCCTCCGGACAGGGTTGCGGCAGCTCGCGACATGGTCAGGTAGTTCAGACCCACGTCGCTCAGGAAACGCAACCGCGCCTTGATTTCCTTGAGGACTTCCCCGGCGATCTTGGCCATGGCACCCTCCAGATGCAGGCCATTGACCCAGGCCAGGCTCTTTGCTATGGGCATGTCACAGACTCCAGCGATTGAGAGCCCGTCGACGGTCACAGCGAGGACTTCCGGCTTGAGACGCTTGCCGTGGCAAACCTGGCAGGGCACCTCACGCATGTAGGACTCGTAGAACTGTTTCATCGGTTCCGATTCCGTTTCGTCATGACGACGCATGAGGGTACGCACCACACCCTCGAAACCGGTGGAGTATTCGCGCAGGCGGCCCCAGCGGTTCCTGTAGGAGACGTTGACCTTGAAATCATGTCCGTACATGACCGCATGGCGCACCTCTTCGGAGAGGTCCTTCCACGGCGTCTTCATGGAGAAGCCCATCTCTTTGGCAAGGGCTTCCAGGAGGTGTCCATAGAACTGCTGCTGGGTCTTGGTCGCGTTCCAGGGCTCGATCGCCCCATCCTTGAGGCTCTTGTCAGGATCCGGTACGACCAGCTCCGGGTCGATCTCCAGGCTGAACCCCAGACCTGTACAGGTCGGGCAGGCACCATAGGGGGCGTTGAAGGAGAAGGTGCGGGGTTCGATCTCATCCAGCTCCAGTTCATGTCCGTTGGGGCAGGAACGCTTCTCGGAGAAAGGTTGGCGTCGACCAGGGTCCTTCTCGTCAAGATCAACGAAGTCGACAACGATGGTTCCCTTGGCAAGGCGGAGGGCCGTTTCCACGGAGTCGGTCAGACGCTGCCGGGCTGCAGGCTTGATGACCAGGCGGTCAACCACCACCTCTATGGTGTGCTTCTTCTGTTTGGGCAGTTTGATCTTCTCGGAAAGTTGGCGCATCTCCCCGTCGATGATTGCCCGGGAGTACCCATCCGAGCGCAGAAGCTCCAGGTTCTCGACGAATTCGCCCTTGCGGCCCTTGGCAATGGGAGCCAGAATCTGGAAGCGCGTTCCTTCCGGCTTGCCCAGGAGGGTGTCAACAATCTGTTGCGGGGATTGCGCCCGTACCTCCTCACCGCAGACCGGGCAGTGCGGGATGCCGGTACGGGCGAAGAGGAGCCGCAGGTAGTCATAGATCTCGGTAATGGTTCCAACCGTCGAGCGGGGATTGCGATTGGTGGTCTTCTGGTCGATGGAAACCGCTGGGCTCAGTCCCTCGATGAAGTCAACGTCGGGCTTGTCCATCTGCCCCAGAAACTGGCGGGCGTATGAGGACAGGGACTCCACGTACCTTCGCTGCCCCTCGGCGAAGAGGGTGTCGAAGGCCAGAGAGGACTTGCCCGATCCTGACAGGCCGGTGAAAACCACCATTCTGTTCCGCGGTACGGTCAGGTTGACGTTTTTGAGGTTGTGCGCGCGAGCGCCTTGAATGACGATCTTGCGGTCATTGGGAACCTGGGAGAGATCCGCCACCAATGATCCGTTGGATTCGATCATCTTCGGCTGTTCGATTGCCGGTTCGACCGCTGTTCTTGCCTGCTGTTTCTGATTCACTTGATCCCGTCCGCTTCCCTAGCTGGCTGATACCGTAAGTGTGCTCATGATACCGCCGGGAGAGGATTGTTCGAACAAGTGTTCGATTATGGTGAAGACTCTTTCGCTCGAACGGCCTTGACTTCTACTTAGGACTGAGCTATGTCACTCTTGGAACGCGTTCAAGTAGCACCCATGCATGTGATCGTTGACGATTCCTACGGACTGAATGAAGGACTGCGCCGTAACAGGTCCAACGAATTTGAGTCCGATCCCTTTCATGTCCGTACTGACAATCTCGGCCAGGTGGTCATACCGGGGTGTTGTGAGAATGGTCAGGTAATCATGATAGATGGTCTTGCCGCCGGTGAATGACCAGCAGTATCGGTCAAACTCCTCTCCTGGGAACATGTCCGCAATCACGCGGGCATTGTTTATGGTTGCCTTGATCTTGGCGAGGTTTCTGATGATGTCGGCATTCTGAACCAACCGGTCCACGTCAGCCTGGTCATATCCGGCAACGGTCTGTATATCGAAATTCGCAAACGCCTTGCGAAGGGCCTCCCTCCGGCGTAGAACAAGCTGCCAACTCAACCCGGACTGGAATATCTCGAGGCTGAGCATCTCAAAGAGGGCCTGGGAGCCGTGCTTGGGCACCCCCCACTCCTCATCGTGGTAGGTGCGCTCCAGGGGGTCACTCTGTGCCCAGTCACATCGCTTCTGGGGTGTTGCCTGTGCTGTTTGGTCTACTCCAAGCGTCTCAATCATGATGTTCTCCCTGATCGTGGCGGAAAGGACTCCGGCAGGTTCAATACAGCCTCGGAGCCATTTACCAGCATACAGTAGGGGTATATAGGCGGAATGGTCCGCAGCCGGGGAGGACCCGGGCGGATTGCGAGCGGGCCGGACCGGAGAGGATCAGGCAGAATGAGTGACAAGGGCAGGACCGGAAACGGGGAACGAATCTCCGATAATCCCCGCCGACTGTGGTCGGAAGACGATGAGGACCCCAGAGAAAAAGCCAGGCGGACTTCTGCGGCCATGCATGAGCGTGACAGCGGGGAAGAGCGGACTCGAGCGGGAGAACAAACAGAGACAAAGAACGAATCGAAGTCCGACGGCACTAAGGCTGGGCAATTCAGGCCTCAACAGCAGTCGGAGGAATCCTCCGAGGGGAGGAACCGCAGCCTGTCTCAGGACAGGAAGGGCGAAAGCCAACCAGGCGCGTCATCCAAAGACGATGCCGGCAACAAGACCCAGGCAGGTGATGAGCAAAAAGAGAGCGGCTCCTGGAAGCTCTTCGAGGATGTCCTCCTTTGGGCGGCATGGCTCATCATGGTCGCTTTCAACGGCTACGCCGAGGTCTTCAAATTCAACGGAACCACGACCGGGCTGATCGCCAAGAGGGTGAACGTGTGGATCATGCCAGCTGGATACGTCTTCGCCATCTGGGGAGTCATCTACATCGCACTGGCCGTATGGCTGGTCAGGTTCAGTCTCGCAGGGCCGAGCAGGAAGAAGTTCGGGTTCCTTCCCTTTACGCTGAGTGGCTTGGTCTTCGTGGTCACATGCTGCCTGAATGTCGCCTGGTTGATCTTCTGGCACCGGCAGCAAACACTGGTTTCCCTGATAATCATCGCAGTGCTGACCCTCCTCGTGTGGATGCTCTATGCCCTGGTGAGACGTGACGCAACCAAAGAGGGCACTCCAAAGGTGGCCAAGGTTCTGGACTGGGCTCCCCTATCCCTGTACGCATCCTGGCTGAGCGTGGCCACCCTGGTCAACGCTGCCTACGCCATCCTTGATTCAGGATCCAGGGTCTCCGACCTCATTCAAGGATTCACCACGGTGATAGTCGTCGGTCTGCTGCTGGCTCTTGCCTTCCTCATGATGCAGAAACTGAGCGATTGGGTGTTCGGACTGGTCATCGTCTGGGCCTGCCTCGGCATTGGAATCAGGATATTCTCGACCGTGACCGTGCTCGGAGTTCTGGTCTTGGCCATGACCGCCGTCGGTGCGCTGATCATCTACTTCCCCTGGAACCGGTTCAAACTGACCAGGCGTTGACCCCTGAGCCGATTCGCCCGACCCAAGGGACAGGTACTTGCTACCATGGTCCCTTGGGTCGGACCTTGTCAACCGGCCTTCATTCGATTGCAACCATCACGAAAGCGGGGTCGGGCACGGCATGGCTATAGAGGCACAGGGACTTGAAATCCGCATTGGGGCCCGACTCCTCTTGCAAGCCACCGACTTCCATATCAGCAAGGGCGACAGGATTGGTCTGGTCGGGCGCAACGGTGCGGGCAAGACCACTCTGACCCGGGTCATCACGGGCGATATGCTCCCGTCGGCCGGCAAGGTCAGGATCAGCGGACACTTGGGGTACCTGCCCCAGTCCACCCACACGGGGGACCCGGACCAGAGCGCCCTGGACAGGGTCATGAGCGCCCGCGACATCGCTTCCACCATCAGCAGGATGCGAAAAGCCGAAATAGATATGACCAACCCTGACCCGAAAATCATGGAAAAGGCCATGAAACGGTATGACAGGGCCCAGCAGGACTTTGAGAATGCCGGCGGGTATGCAGCCCAATCCCAGGCCATCGTCATGGGCGAGAGTCTGGGTCTCAGTCAGGATACCCTCAGACAACCGCTGGGAACCCTCTCCGGAGGCCAGCGTCGCCGTATCGAATTAGCGAGAATCCTCTATTCGGATGCAGACACCTTGATTCTGGACGAGCCGACCAACCACCTGGATGCCGATTCCATCGAATGGCTCAAGGAATATCTGCGCAAGTTCGAGGGTGGCTTCCTAGTCATATCCCACTCCACCGAACTTCTGGACGAGACGGTGAACCGCGTCTGGCATTTGGATGCCCAGCAGGCCAGCATCGACATGTACTCCATGGGGTGGAAAGCCTATCTGAAGCAGCGCGTTGTGGATGAGGAACGCCGTCGCCGTGAGCGGGAGGTGGCCGAGAAGAAGGCCGAGCGGCTCATGAAGCAGGGCATCCGTCTGCACGCCAAGGCAACCAAGGCGGTGGCCGCTCAGAACATGATGAAGCGTGCCCAGCGACTGCTGGATTCCACCCAGGAGGCGGAGCGTGCGGAGAAGGTGGCCGATCTGCGTTTCCCGGAGCCGGCCCCCTGCGGCAAAACCCCCATCATGGCCGAGGAGCTCTCCAAGGCATATGGGTCCAACATCGTCTTCGCCGGCATCAACCTGGCCATCGACAAGGGGTCCCGCGTGGTCATCCTTGGCTACAACGGAGCGGGCAAGACCACGACGCTTCGACTCATGGCCGGTGTCGAACAGCCTGATACAGGCCGGGTTGTTCTGGGGCACGGTGCCAAGATAGGATACTTCGCCCAGGAGCATGACACCTTGGATGAGTCCGTGTCTGTCCTGGAGAACCTCCAGCATGTGGCTCCGGATCTGGACGACACCCAGGCAAGAACGATCCTGGGGTCCTTCCTCTTTTCCGGGGAGGATGCCATGAAGCCCACCAAGGTTCTGTCCGGCGGAGAAAAGACACGTTTGGCTCTGGCCACACTGGTGACCAGCAGGGCCAATGTGCTCCTTCTCGATGAGCCCACCAACAACCTGGACCCCGCCTCCAGGGATGAGATCCTCAAGGCCATCGCCAAGTATGAGGGCGCCATCGTCCTGGTCACCCACGATGAGGGAGCCGTCAAGGCCCTGAACCCGGAGCGGGTTCTGCTGATGCCGGATGGTGATGAGGACCTATGGAATGACGGGTACCTGGACCTGGTTGCCGAAGAGTAGTCGACTCCCCCATCATCCTTGGCTCACATGATGCAGCCCTCTCAATAAGGTTGGGGGGAAACCCGTCAGTCGTCCTCTCCCAGAACCTGCACGGCCTTGACGCCGACGGTTTGGCCTATGGACTCGACCAGCTCCGAGACATCCCCCTTGCCAAGGAGGTTGACGGTCACCTCAGCCCCGAACCAATCATCATGAGAGACCTCGTGGGTGGTCAGTACTCGTGATTCGAACCCCATCCGGGTGGATAGGAGCAAGGACTCACGTAGGGAACCCCGTCCGTTTTCATAGGTGATTCGCAGGACCGTGTTCTGCCTGTTACGCAACAACCACTTCAGGACCGGAGCCACGACCAGGACCGCGAAGAAATAGAAGGCCACGGTGAGGATGGCCAGGGAGAACAGTTGCACCCCGCAGGCCATACCCACTGCGGAGGCCACCCAAATGGCGCTGGCTGTGGTCAGACCCCGCACCGAGTCGTGGTTGAAGAAGATGACCCCCGCACCTATGAAGCCGATACCGGATGCCACCGAGGCGGCAATCCTGGAGGCGTCCCAGGAATAGCTCCCGCTTGCGGCCTGGATGCCGTAGATGGAGACCATGGTGAAGAGGCAGCTGCCCATGCCTACAAGGATGTGGGTGCGGATGCCGGCATCATGCTTGAGGAATTCACGCTCAAAGCCGATCAGGCCACAAAGGAGAAGGGTCATGACCAGAGCCATGACTTGTCCGGTATCGGGCATGGTGAATCCTTGCATCGCATCACTCCTTCGGAACGGACCAACGATGTGCCCGACCATAGTTCCCTTGCCTGACAAGACCGGACCCATATAGGGATACCCTCAGCGAAACACCGGCCATACCGGACCAGGAAAATTGATGACGGATGAGGCAATCGGATAGAGTGGGTAACCAAGGGCGTCCACCTGAGAGACACCGGAGCAGTGAGGAGAGCAGGCATGAAGCCGTCGCTTGAAGACAAAAACCGGACATATGGGGACCTGACCACCAAAGCCTACAGCGCTGATACGATCAGATCCCTGGAGGAACCCTTCCTGGAAGAAGGGGTGCCCTTGATGAGGATGGCCGCCGACTCCCTGACCACAGTGGCCCGGCTCATGATGAGTGAGGCGAAGATCGATCCTGATACCGCCCGGATAGTCCTTCTTGCGGGAGCCGGAAACAACGGGGGTGACGGACTGCTGGCATCGGCCGATTTGGCCAGGCGTGGAGCCGATGTGACCGTGATCGCCACCGGTCGCAGTCTCGATCGTGAAGGAGCGAGCGCACTACTCAGGGCAGGTGGGGTTGTCATGGCCTTGGACCCCCTGGCAACCATTCCGGACTGCGACATACCTGAGGGGGCCAGTCAGGCCGCGGACGCACTTGCAGAAGCCGTTGAGCTATGCCAGGATGCCGACCTAGTGATTGATGCCATGGCCGGCATCGGGCTCAGGGGCGCACTACATGGGATTCCAGCCGCCCTGGCCATCGAAATCGGAGAAGACGGAAGACTTCCCCATCGTCTCGTTCCTTCCGCCACATCGGACAGACGGACCCCACTTGTTTTGGCGGTCGATGCCCCTTCCGGTGTCGATATTGACGGGGGCACCCTGCCAGGGGCTTACATCCCCGCCGATGTGACCGTCACCATGGGCGCCCTTAAGCCATGCCTGATGCTCCCCCCTGCCGCATACATCTGTGGGCGCCTCGTTCTGGTGGATTTCGGGTTCAATACCTCGGCCCTGGCGCCGACCGTCGAGTGTATGACCAGCGGTACCTGTGCAAGCCTTCTCAGGGTTCCCCGGATCGATGACACCAAGTACAGTCGTGGGGTGGTGGGCCTCGTCACGGGTTCGGACCAGTACCACGGTGCAGCCCTGCTCTCCTCCACCGCAGCCGCCAATGCAAATGTGGGGATGATTCGTTACCATGGGCCCGACAGCGTTGGTCAGCTCATCCTCTCCTCCATACCAGAGGCCGTGCTGGGTACCGGACGGGTGGAATCCTGGGTTCTGGGCTCAGGTGTACCGTCTCAGGCGGCTCTGAACCAGATGGACGATGCCCCGGATTCGAACGGAGACGGGCAACGGGATTTGATCTCCTCCCTGCTGAACAGGCAGGCGCAGGATGAGGAGGAGGGCCATACGGGTACTGATCCGGCCATGGTCATCGACGCAGGTGCACTGGATCTCCTGCCCGACAGAATCGGCCCCTTGGGCATACTGACCCCCCACGCAGGAGAGATGGCATCCCTCCTCGGCGCCCGTGGCGAAGGCGTCGAATCTGAGGATGTCCTTGCTGCACCGGTCCAATGGGCCATCCGCGCCTGGGAACTGACCGGTGCCACAGTCCTGCTCAAAGGGGCGGTGACAGTGGTTGTCGGCGATGACGGGACCGGCCAGCCACGGGTCATGACCACCGGGTTCGGTCCGGCCTGGCTCTCGACCGCGGGCTCTGGCGATGTCCTGGCAGGAACCATCGGTGCCCTTCTGGCTCAGAATGCAGACCTTATTGAGGACGAGCCGGAAGCCGTAGTCGATCTCGTTGCAGCCGGAACCTACCTGCATGGGCTGGCCGGGGCCTTGGCTTCGGAATCCGGGCAAGCCGGTTGGGAGGCACCTCTGGTCTTCCAGCCAAGGCATCCCCAGGCTTTCATCGAACAAATCCAGGAAGAATCCAACGAGGGAAGCAGCCACGCCCACGGTCCTTTGGGTCACCCAATCCGTGCCTCGGAAATCGCCGAACATCTTCCCCAGGCTGTCGGCACGCTCCTGAGCGGGCATACCGCCCTGGATTCAGGATCGAACAGGGGTGACAACGACCAGGACAGGGAGTCCTCCCTCTTTTTCGAGCACAGCTCGCTCTGGTTCTGAGAACCGACGCACGGGAGTACGGGGCTTGGGTGTCAAGCCCCCAAGGAAAGGAACGGGTCCATGCACGCTGAGTTGATAGTGATGCGTCACGGAGAAAGCACCTGGACCCAGAAATCCGTCAACCGGTTCGCCGGTTGGGTCAACGTTCCACTGACGACCCGAGGTAGAGATCAGGCCGTGCAGGCGGGCAGACTCCTCAGTCAGGCCGGTCTCGCTCCCGATATGGTCTTCACGTCGCTCCTGTCCAGGGCCATTCTGACCTCTGATATAGTCCTGGATCTGACCGACCGCAGCTGGATACCCGTAGAGAGGACCTGGCGACTGAATGAGCGCCATTATGGGGCTTTCCAGGGTGAGACGCGACCGGCGATGCTGAAACGCTACGGCCAGGACCGTTTCAATGCCTACCGGCGCTCGTTTGATGTGCGGCCTCCTGACATCGACCCGGCTTCCCCTTACTTTCAGGAAGACGACCCGCGGTATGCTCCTGCCATGCAGGACCATCTGGACTCGCTCGTCCCGGCCGAAATCAGAGCCGAGTCTTTGAAGGACCTCCTGGCGCGGTTGCAACCATACTGGCAGGCACGAATCGCCCCGGTACTGAAAGAGGGACTCACGATTCTGATGGTCACCCATGGGTCGGTTGTCCGGGCCCTGATCAAGGTCCTGGAAGGTATCGGGGACAAGGACATAGCTTCCATCAATGTGCCTACAGGAGTACCCATGGTCTACGGGTTCACAACCGATGTCCACGGCAATCTCTGCGTGGAAGGAAGGGGACGGTACCTGGACCAGCAGGCGGCAACCAGGGGTATGGAGGAGATAGCCGCACTCGGACGGCACCTCTAGGCGAGACCGGTTACGGTTTTAGCCCCCTCCCGCCAGGGGCGCAACCCCACTCCACTTCCCCGGGAACCAGTCCGGCTGAACCGACTATCGCCTGTCTAGCTTGGCGTACCACGATGAAAGAAGGGTGGGCGTGAGCCGTAACGGGGCTGGTATAGATTGAAACCATGACACTGCTCCAGCTGCGATATATCGTGAAGATCGTCGAGTGCGGATCCATGAATGAGGCTTCGCATGAGCTGTATATCTCCCAGCCGGCCCTGAGTTCCTCGGTCAAGGAGCTGGAGAACGAATTGGGGATCGAGATATTCACCCGCCACTCCCAGGGAATCGCCCTGACCGTCGATGGTGCCGAATTTCTGACCTATGCCCGACAGATCCTGGACCAGACCGATCTTCTGGAGTCCCGCTACAAGCAGGTAACACCCCGCAAGCAGCTGTGCAGGGTCTCCACCCAGCACTACATGTTTGCAGTCGAGGCCTTTGTGGAGATGATCAACTCAATCGACTCCGAAGAGTATGAGTTCACCATCAGGGAGACGAGAACCAGGGATATCATAGACCAGGTTTCGACCCTGCAATCCGAAATCGGCATCATCTACCAATCAGGCTTCAACCAACAGGTACTTTCCAAGATGCTGCGCGAGAAACACCTGGACTTCCACCCTCTTTTCAGAGCCGACCTGCATGTCTTCCTCGCCAGAACGAATCCACTCGCCAGCCGCAAGATCCTAACCATGAAAGACCTGGAACCCTACCCCTTCCTGCAATATGAGCAAGGCGACGAGGGATCCTTCTATTTTGCAGAAGAGGCGGTTTGGCCCAGCTACTCCTCCAAGCAGATCACCGTAACCGACCGTGCCACGATGCTGAACTTCATCGTGGGACTCAACGCCTATACGGTCTGCACCGGTATCGACAATGAGGACCTGAACAACGAGAAGATCGTCAGTGTCCCCCTGCAGTCTGACGAATCCATGCTTCTGGGTTGGATAGTCAACAGCAGGACCAAGATATCCCATGCCGCAGAGCTCTACCTCGACAAGCTGAAGGAAGTGCTCTCCAATCATGGCTACTCCCTCATCGAGTAGGGGCACCACCCCTCCCAGTGGCAGAGACCATATCCTGAGCTGACGGGTATGCAAATCGAAGGGGCGTCCCATTTGAGGACGCCCCTTCGATTTGTCAACGATTCAGTAGCGATGGACGACACCGATCAGAACGGCAGTGCTATTCCCGTGGAACCTATGGAGGGCATGACACCCTGCATACCCACCTTGTCGTCATCAATCCCCAGGGATTTCAGCAGGGCCTTGTCGAGGTGCTGTAGGCCGCCGGAAGCCTTGCCTGCACCACTGATGTCCCAGAGACGGCCGTTGATCATGATGGTGGGTGTGGTGAATTCACCCTTGGCATCCTCAACGTCCGTGCGTGTGATGGTGTAATCGTTCACCTTCTGGACCCAGTCCTTGTAACGGCCTTCGGCAAACTGTGCGGCCACGGATTCGGGAACCCCCACCTTGACAGCCTGATTGGCAAGATCCTGGTCCGAGACCGGCTGGTAGTCCTCCTCGTCAGGCTGGAAGCCCTCTTCGAAGACGGCGGCCTCAAAATCGAGGAAGTGATTGGGATCCTGCTCGGCCACCGTGGCCAAGGCATTCCCAACCCGCGTTGAGTACTGGTCACTGGAGACCTTATCCAGGAAGTTGAGGAAGGTGTAGGTGACAGTGACCTGACCTGCCTTGACCATCTTCTCGAGCTCGGGGTCGATGACGCGTCCCACCTTGCCGCACCAGGGGCACATCGGGTCGACGAAGACATGGACTGATGGAGCATTGGGGGCCTTGGTGTTGATTCCTCCGGCCGATATGGTCAGTCCACCCTCTTTATCTGCAACAGATGGTTTGGCCTTGACCTCTTGGAGCTCCTTATAGGCCGTCTTGCTTCCGGTCGGCCCCTTGGCGACGGTCTCCCCGGATACCGTTGCCTGCGCATCCCTGCCAGCCTGGTCCTTGCCATGCCAGACATAGAGTCCGGCTGCAAGGATGACCAGGACCAGAACAAGGGCCACTGCTGAGATGATGATGCCACGGCGTCGCCCGGGGGGTACGGTCTCCTGCTGCCCTGGGTGTCCGTTCTGATCTGGTGTGCTCTGCTCTGTAGGGTTCATGTCCATGAGGTCCTTCTTGATGGGCCGGGACCACGCCCTGCGCGGTCAACCTGCACAGACCGCTGGTCGGCGGCCTGCATCGACTTGCTCCAATCTACACCAAATCAGGCTCCGTAGCGGTTCAGATAGTCATTCGCGTCCGAAGCCACCTGGTCGGTCAGGAAAGGCCTGCCCTGGTTGTCCTTCATGGCGCTCGCAGCCTGGAAAATCTGCTGCACATTGACAATGCTGAGCACGGGGAAGTGGAACTCCTCCATGATGGCCTCTACCGCTGAGCCCTTGCCCTGACCCGTTTTCTCCATCCGGTCCACTGAGAGGACCAGACCGACGATCTCCACTTTCGCCTGATCGAGTATCTTCGGCACCGCCTGACGGACTGCGGTCCCCGCAGTCATGACATCGTCGACCAGAAGAACCCTCATACCATCTTCGAGTTGGGTTCCCACCATGAGGCCGCCATCGCCATGGTCCTTGACCTCTTTCCGGTCGAACGTGTAGCCCAGGTGCATATCATGGGCACCTCCAAGTGCGATGGCCGTCGAGACGGCCAGGGGAATCCCCTTGTAGGCAGGCCCGAAGACCGTGTCGATATCGGCCGGGAGCGTTCCCGCCTTGACGGCATTGACTATGGTCCTTGCGTAAAACTCCCCCAGCAGGGCTATCTTTGGACCGTCATTGAAAGCACCGGCATTGATGAAGTAGGGAGAGCGCCTGCCTGACTTCAGCGTGAAGTCCCCGAACTTCAGTGCGCCACTTTCCAGGAGGAAGCGGGTGAAGCCTTGCCGAAGACCCTCCGTCTGTTCCGCAGGTATCTCGGTTGAGTCGATCCTGTTCATTTCCATGTCTTTCCTTTCGAGAGCAGATCAGCAAGTTCGGGTCGTGAGTCCAGGAGGTCGTCCAGTTCCCTGGCCACCCTGACGGGGGCGACCGGATCCAGGAGGGCGGCGGCGCCTACCTCAACGGCATTGGCACCCGCGTACAGAAACTCAAGGGCCTTCTCCCCTGAATCAATACCTCCTATGCCGATAATCGGAATATCGGGCAGGGCCTTGCGAACCCTCCAAACGAAACCGAGGGCTATGGGGAAGACGCAGGGGCCTGACACTCCCCCGGTCTCCTGGGCCAGGATGGGTTCACCTGTATCAATGTCGATACGCATGCCGACCAGGGTGTTGATCAGGCTCAGGGCATCTGCCCCACCCTCCACGCTGGCCTGGGCCACAGCCACGATGTCGGTGACATTCGGGGACAGTTTGACCACCATGGGCTTGTCGGTCATGGTGCGTAGGCGATGAATGAGCCGGTTCAGAGCTTCGGGATCGGTTCCCACAGACATGCCCCCATGGGAGACATTGGGGCAAGAGACGTTGATTTCCAACATGTCAGCAGGGGAATCGGCAAGGCGCTCCACCACCTGGGCATAATCATCATCACTGTGACCTGCCACGTTGGTGACCACCGTGGCCCCCAAGGCCTTGAGTCTGGGAAGCTCGTCGACCAGGTAGCGGTCCACGCCAGGATTCTGCAGTCCTACGGAGTTCACCATTCCAGCAGGGGTCTCCGCCGTCCTTGGAGAGGGGTTGCCCTCCCAGGGGACGGGCGAGACACCCTTGGTGCCGATGGCTCCCATGTCCGCCACATCATAGTAGTCCTGGCAGGCATCAAGATTGAAGGTGCCGGAGGCGGTGCCCACCGGATTCTTCCATGGCACACCTGCCACGACCGTGCCATGCTTCCAACGGTGAGGTTCCAGGGGGTCCATACCGGGGGTGATATCCCGGCCAGCAGACATCGCCTTATCTTCCTGCATGATACTTCCGTCATTCACTGCAATTTCGCCCATCAGTGCTTGCCGCCTTTCCAGAGCAGGTCATCCGCCTTGAAGACCGGCCCATCCTTGCAGACCTTGAGACGTCCATTTACGGTGTCCACGACACAGGCCACACAGGTGCCGTACCCGCAGCCCATCCTGGCTTCCATGCAGCACTGGGTGGGGATGGACCTCTTACCGGCCCAGGCGGCCACAGCCCCCATCATCGGGGTCGGGCCACAGGTCAGAATGATCGTGTCTTCAGGGTCCAGGGTCGGTTCAAGACCATCAAGCAGGGTGATGACATCGCCCTGCCCGTTGTCGATGGAACGCAGATCGTCCACCAGGGGATTCATGAACCTGTCGGCGAAGTGCGCGGACCGGTACCCGAGCAGGGCGGTTGATCGTGCACCACCCTGCTCCCGGAGGACCTGGGCGGCCCGTATCAGCGGAGGAACCCCCAGCCCTCCGCCAACGAGGATGTAATGGGCGCTTCCGGAAAGGTCAAACCCTTTGCCGAGAGGACCGAGCAGGTCGATGCAATCGCCGGGTCGGAGCTCTGAGAACTCGTGTGTTCCCCTGCCGACCACACCAAAGATGACCTCAATCTGGTTGCCGCCCAGGACCCTGCTGATTCCCAACGGACGGGGAAGGAGGGTCATCGAGTCGGTCGGGTAGAGATTGACGAAGGAACCCGGAAGGGCTTCCTGGGCAGCGAAGGGATCCTCGATGGTCATCCTCCAGACATCCTGGTCCAGAGCCTCCATCCCGGTGATTACGTCGGTACGTCGTCCAGGCCGGCGTCCGGCCCGGCGTGCACGGTCGATGACCGGTTCTGTGGTCGTAAAGACAGGCTGGCTCATCTACTCTCCTTCAGTGCTCGATTCAGGTCGTCCCTCATGGTCTGTGCCGCGGTCTTTGCTGCCTGGCTCACCAGGTGCAGGGCGGCCGGAAGACTCATGGCCGGCGTGAAGGACGGGTCTTTCTTCCAGGCGGCGATGATGCCCCGTGATGAGTTGACGATGGCACCACTCCCGCGAGCATCAAACATGGGCACCACGTCGTCCGCCGCACCTCCCTGGGCGCCGTACCCGGGGACCAGGAAGAAGGTGTGCGGCATGGCCTTGCGTAGGGTGGCCCCTGCCTCGGGATGGGTCGCCCCGACCACTGCCCCCAGTCGGGAGTATCCGTGGTCACCTCGCAGTGATGCCCCCCACTCCTCAACCAGGTCCCCCACCTGCTCGAAGAGCATCCTGTCCTCACCTCGGTCGTGTCTGACCCGAAGCTCCTGTATCTGGCTGGACGAGGGATTTGAGGTCCGTACGAGGACAAAGATATCGCCATCGGTCTCGTCTGCCGCTTTACTGAAGGGGTCCACCCCGTCGTTGCCGAGGTATGGATTGATCGTGATGGCGTCCTCGTACCAGGGGAAGCCAAGGCCTTGGGTGGTGCCGGTTCCATAGCCAGGCTTGGTTTCGCCCCCTTGTTCGGTTTCCCGCAAGGCCAGGGGCATTCCCGAAAGGTGGGCGGCGTAGGCCGAGGCAGTGGAACCGATATCGCCTCGCTTGACGTCGCCGATAACGTACAGCCCCCGGTCGGCGGCAGCCTTGCAGGTGCTGGTGTAGGCCTTGATGCCGGATGGACCAAGGGCCTCATACATGGCGATCTGGGGTTTGACGGCAGGGACCAGGTCGGCTACTCCGTCAAGGATGGCCAGGTTGAACTTCAGATAGGCCTGGGCAAGATGATGGGCCCAGATCGCCTGGACCTGGTCATTCGACCAGGTGTCATCAAGGAAGCCGGCTGAAGTCAGGCTTTCCCTGGTTTCCTTTCGGGCCTGGTCTATGAGTTGCGGGGGCAGAAGCTCCGGGCGGGGATCCAGACCCACCACGGTCGGATTCCCCTTCTCCTGGATGAGTCCTATCAGCCTATCCATGCTTGTCTCCCTTCCTTGGACCCCTTGACCTGCCCGGATGTAAGGCGGGAGAAGACCAGGCGGGAGTCCTTTATGGTGGCAAGAACCCTTCCCCTGACCTCCCAGCCCTGGAAGGGGGTGTTGCTCGCCTTGGAATGGAAGTCGCCCGCATCCACGGTCCACTCCCCGGCCGGATCCAGAACGACCAATCCTGCACCCTCGGATTTGGTCAGGTCCAGAAGGTTCCTGTCCTGGGCCATATCCTCAATATCGGTGATTGCGGTACCGAGCAGCTCGGCCGGAGCCAGACTCATCAGTTCAACCAGTCGTTGGTGGGAGATGACACCTGATTCGACCAGTGCCTGGTTGCAGATGGCATAGGCCGTTTCCAGGCCTATGATTCCGTTTGGTGCCTTGACCAGCCCGCCTGCCTTTTCGCTGACGGTATGGGGGGCGTGGTCGGTGGCAATCATGTCGACGGTACCGTCGGCAACGGCTTCAAGTGTGGATTCCCTGTCGCTCCGGGATCTGAGCGGAGGGTTCATCTTGGCCATGGCGCCAAGCTCCAGCACGTCCTCGTCGCAGAGGGCCAGGTAATGGGGGGCCGTCTCGCAGGTGACCGGCAACCCCTCCTCCTTGGCGCGGCGAATGGCTTGGAAAGCCGCGGCTGTACTGACATGCTGGAGGTGGACCCTGGTGCCTGTCCTTCGGGCAAGCTCGATGTCTCGTTGGACTATATCCAACTCAGTCGAGGCAGGTACGCCAGCGACGCCGAGACGGCGGCTGACTTCGCCTTCATTGATGAAACCCGATTCGTGGTGCTCGCAGTGGTCCAGGATGGGCAGACCGGTATCGCGCGCAATTCTGGCCACATCGTCCAGGGTCCGGTCGGTCACTGCCGAGCCGTCGTCACTGATGGCCAGCACAGGGTGGGCAACAGCTCCAGGACGGCTCCCATGAGGCTCCCTTGACGGCAGGTGAACCCGCCAGTCATCAGGATTGGACGGTTCTTGCCCGGCCCGGTCCTTGGAGGCTGCCACGCAGAGCGCATAATGGACCGGCAGGGACCTACCAAGCTTCTCTTCGTAGTCCTGGAGGTACTCGATGACCGTACGCCCGTCATCCATCCGGGCCTGGCCGTCCATGGCGGGTTCCGTGTTCGGCAGGATCAGAACCTGGCCATACCCTCCCGCAGCCGCCGCCGTACAGCCGGTGACCATGTCCTCCTTATCGACCTGCCCGGGATCGCGGAAGTGCACGTGGGGATCCTGGAAGGCGGGAGCCAGCACCATACCCGACATGTCGACAGTGCTGGTTGCCGCAGACTCCGACCCGGCCAGGGCTCCGGTCTCGTCGATCAGCTCCGTGGCGGCGGCCGTGTCTACAACCAGGTCGACACGGCGACCTGTCCGCCATAATCGAAGCCCCTGGAAACGTATCCTCATGCCCTGACTCCTTCGGTCTTCAGAGTTCTGCCTTCTCGTCGCAGTAGTCACAGCGGTAGATTCCTGAATCATCCAGGTGGAAACGCTGATCAACCCCGCGCTCCACGGATGTGACGCATCGTGGATTGACACAGGTGATGACATTGACCAGATGCTTGGGTCTATCCGGCTTGTGCTTGCTGACTATGCGCCCCTCACGAACCAGATCGACCGTGGCCTGGGGGGCTATGAAGCCCAAGGCCGTCAGATCCAGGTCATCGGTCTGCTCGATCTTGATGATGTCCTTGCGCCCATACTTGCGGCTGTCCGTGTTCATGATCAGGGCAAGCCGCGTACTGGCGGGGTCCACGTGCAGATAGTGCAGGACCTTCAGGGCCGTGCCAGCCTGTACATGGTCGATGATGGCTCCGTCAACGATGCTGGTGACCTTCATGCTTCCACCTCCATCTTCGTTTCGTAACCGGGCAGTTCATCGCCCAGAAGGGCGCTTTCCAAGGCCATTCTGACCAGCATCCCGTTGCGCACCTGTTCAAAGTAGGCCGCGCGTGGGTCTTTATCCACGTCGGTAGTGATCTCGTTGACCCTGGGCAGGGGGTGGAGGATGGCCATGTCCGACTTGGCGGACCTCAGCTTCGCCTCGTCGAGGATGTAGGTGTCGCGCAGACGCAGGTAGTCGTCCTCATTGAAGAAGCGCTCCTTCTGGACCCTGGTCATGTACAGAATATCCAGGTCGCCGATGGCCCCACCCAAATCACTGGTTTCACGATACGTGCAGGTCGGGGAGGCGTCTATGCGTTCCAGGACGTATTCCGGGGTTCTGAGCTCATCTGGGCTGATCAGAACGAAGTCCACGTGGCCCCACCTGCAGAGGGTGGATATCAGGGAATGGACGGTGCGACCGAAGGTGAGATCACCGCACATGCCGATGGTCAGATGGGTCAGCCGCCCCTTTCGGGCACGAATGGTCGCCAAGTCGGTCAGGGTCTGGGTGGGGTGCATGTGCCCTCCGTCGCCGGCATTGATGATCGGGACGGAAGCCGCGCGGGAAGCCACCAGGGCCGCGCCCTCCTTGGGGTGCCTCATGGCCACGATATCGGCGTAGTTGGAGACTGTTTTCAGGGTATCGCTGATGGATTCGCCCTTGGATACACTGGCCAGCTGAGCTCCGGCGAACCCGATGACCTGCCCGCCCAGGCGAAGCATGGCGGTCTCGAAACTCAACCGCGTTCTGGTGCTGGGTTCGTAGAACAGGGTGGCCAAGACCCGTCCGTCGCAGGTATGGGCCACCTCGCGCCGGTGTGAGTCGATATACGCAGCCCGATCCAGAAGATCCTCGATGCGAGGCAGGGGGATGTCATCAAGGGTGACGACGCTGCGACCTTTCAGGGTCGGAGCCGAACCTGAATCGGGAAAAACGGAATCTGTGAAGGGGGATTCCCCCGAATGATCATCAAACTGTTCAGACAAAGGCTCACCTTTCTCAGGTGGCCACCTCGCGTGACCTGAACAATCATAATCCGCCCCGGGGACCTCCGCGACGTCAGTTTCCGTAAAAGAGTCGTTCCATGACCTCCCGGCAACGGCGCATGGCGGCCAGGAGTTCGTTGGCGAACTGCTGCCCTCGGTGGGCCGGATAGCCTAGGTACACGGCGATACCGCCAAGTATGAAACCGTCATCCGGAAGAATGTCGGCCTGGTTGACCCGTCCCGTCCATAGGAAGTTCCCGTTTCTGGCAGCTGTGCACAAGTTCCAGCTGGTTCTCAGGACCTCGGCATCATCGTGGTCGATCAGACTCTGAGCCTCCAGACAATCCAGGGCGGGCATGGTGGCTGTGACCCTGAGCTTCGGACAGTCGTGGGCGTGACGGAGCTGGAGGAGCTGGACCGTCCACTCGACATCGGAGAGTCCTCCCCTGCCGAGTTTCAGGTGCCGGTCGCGCCTTACCCCCCTCGGCAGTCTCTCGGCCTCCATCCGCGCCTTGAGCCTGCGTATCTCCCCCACCTGTTCCTCGCTCAGAAGTTGATTCGGATATCGTAGGGGGTCTGCAACCGTGTCCAGGAATTCCCGCGCGAGGTCCTGGTCTCCGGCGGCGAACCTGGCTCTGATCAGGGCCTGATGCTCCCAGGTCGATGACCAGGACCGGTAATACTCGCGGTAGGAGTCCAATGATCTGACCAGAGGGCCGTTTCGCCCCTCAGGCCGTAGATCCAGATCCAGGTCAATCTTCGGCTCCAGGGTGAGGGATCCGCCCAGGACCGAACGGAGGTCGGTCACCACATCCCGCGCAAAGTTGCCGGCCTTCTGGTCGTCGGCACCCTGTACCGGACGGTAGATCAGCATGGCATCGGCATCCGAGTTGAAGTTCACATCACGGCCGCCGTATCGTCCCATGGCGATTACGGACAGGACGGCGGGTGCAGAATCCTGCCTGGCCTCATGGAGACGATTATCCACCGACCAATCCAGAGCTGCTCCGATGGCGGCATCGTAAACGTCCGCCATACCTGTCAGGCATCTCCCCTGATTGTTGACCCCGCTCATCCACCCCAGGCCGATACGTTCGATTTCGTGACGACGCATGGCTCGAATCGCCGAAGCGAAGGCCTCTGCCTGATCTGCGTGACGGACCCGGTAGGAATGACCCCGGTCGTCAAGATTCTCCCGGCTTCTGGGCTGCAGGTCTTCATCCCTGCCCAGCCAGGTGACGGACTGGACCGACTTGGACAGGGCGCCGGAGAGGTACCTTGAATTCGAGAGGACATGGCAAAGCCTGCGGGCCGCCGAGGTCGAGTCCCTGAGAAAACCCAGATAGGTGCTCTTACCGCCGAAGTGCTCCTCCAAGGTTCTCCATCCCAGTAGTCCCATATCGGGATCCTGCCCCTCCCCCAGCCAGTTCAGGACGGCAGGCATGAGAATCCGGTTGATCCGGGCCGACCGGGATACACCACTGGTCAAGGCCTCGATGTGACGAATGGCCGCGTCTGGATCGGTGAACCCTATGGATGCAAACCTCTCCCTGGCGGCATCCGGTCGCAGACTGACCTCATCCTCATCCACCTGGGCGTTGATGGGGAGCATTGGACGGAAGTAGATGGCCTGGTGGAGCTGGCGGACCTGGATTCTGGTGGCCTCGTACCTGTCGAGCATCTGGTCGGCATGGAGGCCGAAGGCCCTGGCAAGTCGCCGCAAATCCGGGTTCCCCTCAAGGTCGCTGAGACTGGGGCGCTGACGGTGCTTGGATGATCCCTGGTGAATGTCGGGGAAGAGGTGCGTTCGACGGAGTTGCCACATCTGCAGGCGATGCTCCATGACGCGTTCGAACCGGTAATCGCCGTCCAGGGCCTCCCCGTGCTTTTGGGAGATGTACCCCCCTTTGGACAAGGCGGACAAGGCTTGGATGGTTGAGGAGACGCGCAGGGTCTCATCACTGGGCCCGTGCACCAATTGGAGCATCTGGACGGTGAATTCGACATCCCGCAGGCCACCCTGACCGAGTTTGATCTCCCTCTCCCTGAGCTTTTCGGGTATGTTCTGCTCAACCCTCGCTCTCATGGCCTGACAGTCATAGACGAAGTTCCTGCGCTGCGAGGCCTTCCAGACGAATTCCCGGGCCATCTCGGCGTAGGCCGACCCCAACTCGGCATCCCCTGCCACGGGGCGGGCCTTGAGCAGTGCTTGGAACTCCCAGCTCTCGGCCCAGGATCGGTAGTAATCGGCATGGGCCTCCAGCCGGCGGACGAGAGGGCCGTCCTTCCCCTCGGGTCTCAAGGCGGTGTCGACCTTCCAAAGCGGAGGCTCCAGGGTGCCCGGGATGATGGACTGGCATATCTTCTGGAGAAGGATGGCGATTTTGGTACCTATGGAGGTCAGGTCATGGTCGGATACCTCTCCCGCGGGTTCCACCACATAAATAAGGTCGACGTCGGAAACATAGTTCAGCTCCCCGGCGCCCAGCTTTCCCATGCCGATGACAGTGAAGCGGCACTTGTCGGAAGATGGTACCTGACCTTCGGCAATGGCCAGGGCCCCCTCCAGAGTCGCCTCGGCCAGATCGGACAGAGCTCGGCTGATATCCGGCTGCACCTTCTCAGGCTCCTCTGCAGCCAGGTCTCTTGCCATAATCGCAGCAAGCTGCAACCGGTACTGCGCACGTAGGGTATCGACCTGGCGAGCCAGGACTTCCTGGCCCGACAATCCCATGCTTGCCTGACTAAGGGCATCGGAAATGAGGGCCTTCCTCGTCTGGAGGGGACAATCACCTGACCGACAGGGGCCACAGGCCACGGCTTCAACCAGAGATGGACGGGAGCGCATCAGTCTTCCCATGGCCTCGGAGGCTCCGAGAACCCGGATAAGTGACTTGATTGCCGAGCCGTCCCGATCGTTCCCTTCCTGGAGGAAGTCGGGCAGACCGCTGGAGGTGTACTGGTCGAGGACCATGACCAGGGAGGAGAGGGCCGCATCCGGATCGCAGGCCGACTCCAGTGAACCAATTGCGGTTTGCTTGATGTATGGGTCAAGACCAATCCGGTCCAGGCGGTCCAAATCCGTCCTGGCACGGTCCAGGTCCTGCAATCCAAGCCGTATCAGATCCGAGGCCTTGAACTGTGTTGCTCCTCCGTCCGCCATACCGCCACCCCCGTCCTTCATCCGTACCCGTATCCTATCGGCATTATATAGATGGAGCGTGCCCGGACATAGGTTGAAGCAGGGTACTCATTCCTCCGGGTTTGCTTGGTCCTGCCCGTTCTCATCGACGGTCCCGCTGGCCGCCTTCCGGCCCTCCTTCCAGGCACAGGTTCCACAGTATGCCGTCACCACCGTCAGGCAGAGCGAGAACACAATGGTGGACCAGCTCAGCAGACTTCCGTCCCGCGATGCCTCCGCCAGCGACTGGATCAGCCAAAGGGCGCAGGCCACGGCAGTAAGCCCGTACATCCTTGAGCGGGCCTTGTCATTGATCTTCATATGAAACTCCTCTGTGGATACCAAGATGGGAACCTATGGGCCGGCCCCGGGCACCCGTCTTTGCAAACGGGACCCGGGGCCAGTACATGGAGGCCCTTGGCGCCGGTCAGCTCTTGCGACGCTTGGACATGACGTCGATGGCGACGGCCAGAAGCAGCACCAGACCCTTGATGGTCTTGACGATTGCCGTATCAACACCCATGATCGACAGGCCCTGGTTGATGACACCCATCACGAAAGCACCCACCACGGCGCCGGGGATGGTGCCGATACCACCGGTAACGGCCGTTCCACCGATGAAGCAGGAGGCAATGGCGTCCATCTCGAACTCCATACCTGCCTGGGCAGTTGCAGATGCCAGACGGGAGAGCATGCAGATAGCGGCTACAGCAGACAGGAAGCCCATGTGGACAAAGAGGGTGAAGTCAACCCGCTTGGCGTTGATGCCCGAAAGCACAGCGGCCTTTCGGTTGCCACCCACTGCATAGACATGACGACCGAAGACCGTCCTGGTCAGGATGAAGTTGTAGATCAGGACCAGGACAGCAACGATGACCAGCATGATGGGTGTCCCTCCCTGGGTCTCGTTTCCGGAAGAGGCCAGGAGGTAGGTCACGAAAACGATGACGACGGAGGCAACCAGGATCTTGCCGATCATCAGCCCCTTCGACTCGGGAACCAGGCCCACAGCCAGGGTCTTGCGGCGCTTGGATATCTGCGACCAGGAATAGGCGAGGATGCAGAGCAGACCGAGAACGATGGTAAGACCGTCGAAAGGCCCCCACCATCCCAGGATATTGGGGAGGTAGTCGCGGGCGATTCCCCTGAACTCTAGGGAGGTGATGGGAACGGACTCACCGACGATGACCGTGGCCAGACCGCGGAAGATCAACATGCCGGCCAGGGTGGTGATGAATCCGGGGATGCCGACCACGGCAACCCAGAAGCCCTGCCAAACCCCGATAAGCAGACCGACCACCAGGGAGAGGAGGATGGCCAGCATCCAGTTGACTCCCATGTGCTCCATGAGAATGGCGCATACACCGCCTATGAAGGCCACCAATGAACCCACAGAGAGGTCGATGTGGGTGGCGATGATGACCATCACCATGCCGATGGCCAGGATGATCACATAGGCGTTCTGCTGAATCAGCGAAACGAAGCTGTTGGGTTTGAGAAGGACCCCCTTGGTCAGGATTTCGAATACGACCACGATGACGACAAGGGCGCCGACTATTCCATACTGGCGGGCGTTGCTGGCCAGGGAGGCCAGCATCCCCTCGCCCGGTGCATTCTCTTCGATCTGGTTTGAGGTCCTGTTCTGAGTGGTTGGCGAGCTCATCGCGTCACTGCTCCCTTCTTATCCTGTGTCATGCCCTTCATCAGATACTCCTGAGAGAAGTCACAACGGTCTACGTTGTCGGTTATCACTCCCTGGCTGACCGTGTATATCCGGTCGCAGATGCCGATGAGCTCGGGGAGCTCGGAGGAGATGACGATGACGGCCTTTCCCTGGTCGACCAGTTTGTCGATGATTTCGTAGATTTCGTACTTGGCACCGACATCGATGCCTCGTGTGGGTTCGTCCAGGATGAGCACATCGGGGTCGGATATGACCCACTTGGCCAGCATGACCTTCTGCTGATTGCCGCCGGACAGGGTTGATACCGGAACATCGATGTTGCTGCATTTGATGTTGAAGTCCCTGCGGTACTCCTCCACCTCGCCGCGTTCGACGTTCTCGTTCATAACGCCGTACCGGCTCAGCTTCTTCAGGGATGCCATGGAGGCGTTCTCCCTGATGTTCTGCAGAAGGTTGAGTCCATAGACCTTCCGGTCTTCGGTGGCATAGGCCAGGCCTGAATCGATGGCGGCCTGGACGCTGTGCAGATGGACCTCCTGACCGTGCATTTCGATGGTTCCGCTGATGTGACTGCCGTAGGAGCGACCGAAGATGCTTCGCGCCATCTCTGTCCTGCCGGCTCCCATGAGTCCGGCCAAGCCGACGATCTCGCCCTTATGGACCACCAGATTGGCGTGGTCCACGATGACCCTGGAGGGATCCAAGGGGTGGTGGACTGTCCAATCCTTGATTCTGAAGACCTCATCCCCGATCCTGGGCTCATGGTCCGGATACAGATTGGTCAGTTCCCTTCCCACCATCTTCTGAATCAGCAGGTCCTGATCCAACGGGTTCTCAGGAGTAATCTCCATGGAACCGACTGTTGACCCGTCGCGGATGATGGTGACCCCGTCAGCTATCTGCGCAACCTCCCCCAGTTTGTGGGTTATGAGGATGCTGGTGACCCCCTGGTCATCCCTCAGTTGCCTGACCAGGTTGAGCAGGTGGTCCGAATCCTCGTCGTTGAGCGCGGCTGTTGGCTCGTCCAGAATCAACAGCCGGACGTTCTTCGACAGGGCCTTGGCTATCTCGACCAGCTGCTGCTTGCCGACACCAAGATCCATGATTCTGGTGTCAGGATTCTCGTCCAGCCCCACCTTGGCAAGGAGCCTGGCCGCCTTAGCCCGGGTCTGGTTCCAGTCCATCACTCCGCTTTTCGCCTGCTCGTTGCCCATGAAGATGTTCTCGGCAATCGAAAGGAAGGGACTCAGTGCCAACTCCTGGTGGATGATGACGATACCGTCGGCCTCGGAGTCATTGATGGTGCGGTACCTGCACCCCTTTCCGTCGAACTCGATCCCCCCCTTGTAGCTTCCATAGGGATACACACCCGAAAGCACATTCATCAGTGTGGACTTGCCGGCTCCGTTTTCACCACATATGGCATGAATCTCGCCCTTGCGCACCTCCATGGTGACATCCGACAAGGCCGTGACCGGACCGAACGTCTTGGTGATGTTCTTCATTCGTAAGATGATGTCCTGTTGGGACATGACTGCTACCTCCTGTCCGTACCGGGGTCCTTCCCAGCAGGGAAGGACCCACGATGACGGACCTACCGGTGAAACTACTTGGTCAGCTGATCGAATCTGTCCTGGGTCAGGTAATTGGCCTTGACCAGATCCGTCAGGTTCTCCTTGGTGATTCCCTTGGGATCAAGCAGCTTGGAAGGCACCTCGATGGTGTTGTTGTTGAACTTGCCGTTCAGCCCCGAGACCTTCTTGCCCTCGGCAAGCTCGATGATCATGTCGTACACGGCATCGGCCAGTTTGTTGACGTCCTTGAAGACCGTCTGACCCTGGAGACCCTTGGAGATGTTCGCGACCGAAATCTCCATCGCATCCTGTCCGGTGATCTTGGGCCAGTTCGGAGAATTGGGCTGCATGTCTGGACGCTTGGACTGGATGGCGTTGATTACGCCCTGGCTGATGCCGTCGTAGGGGCTGAGCACCGCATCCAGCTTCTCGCCATGGGCATATGTGGAGTCCAGGATGGATTCCATATCCTTCTGCGCCTGTTCCGTCTTCCAGGACTGGACCGAGATCTTCTGCCAATCGGACAGCTTGAAGTCCTTGTTCACGCCGCCACCATGCTGGGAGGGACTGACCAGAACGCCCGACTTGAAGTAAGGCTGGAGGAGATCCCAGGCACCCTTGAAGAAGTACTTGGCATTGTTGTCATCAGGCGATCCGGTAAAGAGCTCAACGTTGAAGGGACCCTTGGCTCCGGACTCCAGACCCAGTTGGTCGATCAGCCATTGCGCTTCCAGTACGCCTGTGCGCTCCAGCTGGAAGGTGGCATAGTAGTCCACCGCCTTGGTGTTCATGATCAGCCGGTCATAGGCGATGACCTTGGCACCCGCATCCTTGGCCTTCTCGACAGCCGGCCCCACTGCGGTTCCGTCCTTTGAGGCCACCACCACTATCTTGGCACCCTTGTTGACCATGTTCTCGATATCGGCATTCTGCTGGGCCGGCTTGTCGTCCGCAAAGGAGAGCACGACCTTGTACCCGGCCTTCTCCAGCTTTGATTTCAGGTTGTTGCCATCCTTGTTCCATCGCTCCTCGGACTTGGTGGGCATCGAAACGCCGATCGTCGCTCCCTTCCCCACGGCTTCGGAACCGCTGCCATTATCCCCCGAGCGGGAACCGCCACAGGCACCCAGGCCAGCCAGCATGGCCAGACCGACCGCTGCCGCCAGAGTACGTTTCATCATTTTCATGGAGACTCCTTCTTCTTTGAATGCGCTGTGGGCCGCTGTGCCCACCAGCCTCGATGATGAGGTTCAGGAGTCAGCATACATCCTTGTGTTCAAAACATCAATTCAAGAATTGCTATAAATCTGTTTTGCATTATCTATATGAACTTAAAGTATCGTCTCGGCTCTTACATCGCTCATAGGAGTGCTCCGTTTGCGCCGGACGGTGTGGATTGCCAAGCATGTGCCGAGGACTGGGGGTCTTGGCTACACTTGAGCTTTATGGCACATCGATTGTTCGGCTCCCAGACCTCCTTGCGTGAGGCCAATCGCGCCCTGCTTCTGGACACCATTCGGAGATTCGGTGCCATGACCCAGATTGAACTCGCCGAGAACACAGGACTCTCGACGGCCACCATTTCGAACCTGGTTCGGCAAATGGGTGAGCAGCACCTTCTAGAGACCTCTTCAACGACCCGAAACGGCCGTAGGGCAACCCTGGTCATGCTGGCGCGGCAGAAGGGACTCGGTGTCGGGCTCTATATCGGGCGTCACGAGATGCGCCTGGAACTGGTCGATGCGTCGCACACCATCCTGGCCGAGCACAATCTCGCCCTTCCCCACAATCACAAGCCCGACACGACGCTGGAGCGGGCCATGATCCTGATCAAGGAAACGCTGACTTCCATCGGTGCCGGCATGGATGAGCTGGTGGGGCTGGATATAGCCTTGGGAGCACCAGTGGACTGCCGCACACATCAGCTTGCCATTCCGGGCATCCTCAAGGGATGGGACAACCAGGATCTCATAGGCACCTTCCGTGAGGCGTTCAACGTGCCCGTCAGCGTTGACAACGATGCCAACTACGCGGCCTTGGCAGAACTACGAATGGGAATTGCAGCGGGAAAACGCCATTTCGTCTATGTCCACGCCAATGATGGAGTCGGTGCAGGAATCATCATCAACGGTGAACCTTGGCGCGGCACCACGGGGCTGGCTGGTGAAATCGGCCATGTTCAGGTCGATCCGCTCGGCGACATCTGCATCTGCGGCAACAGGGGATGCCTGAACACCGTGGTTGACGAGAGCAGGTTGGTTTCCCTCCTGAGCGTGACCCACGGCACCATGACCCTGGAAGACCTGGTGTCCAGCGTCAACCAGGGGGACCCGGGCTGTCGGCGTATCGTTGCCGATGCCGCCATCCGCATAGGCAACGTGGTCGCCGACCTGTGCAACGCAGTGGATCCCCAAGTTGTCGTGCTTGGCGGCATACTCGGAACCACCGGCTCGGTCTTCCTGGACCCACTGCAGGAGACCTTGCAACGCATGCTCTTCCCCGATGCCATGGTGCCTATGGAAGTCCTGCCTGCCCGATACCCGATTACCGGCCCTGCGCTGGGTGCGGCTATGATGGCAGTCGACAAGGTCAACGAACACATCGCTGTGTCCTCGCAATCCGCAGGTCAAACGTCATAGAGGAGGTGACCGATTTGAGTGACGTCACGCCATTGATGGAGATGAGTGACATCTCAGTCAAATTCGGATTCGTTCATGCTCTTAAACAGGTGAGTCTCAGTGTGCGGCATCGCGAGGTGCTGGCCGTCGTAGGCGATAATGGTGCAGGCAAGTCGACCCTGATCAAGATCATGTCGGGATTGCTCCACCCAGATTCAGGCACCATGAAATGGCAGGGCGAAGCGGTTACCTTGCCCTCCATCCGGGCGGCCGCACAGCTGGGCGTGGCTGCGGTCTTCCAGGGACAGAGTTTCTGCGACAACCTTGATGTGTCAGCCAATCTCTTCCTGGGCAAGGAGCTGCGCGACAATCACCTTCGCAGGGACGACGAGACCATGCAGGAGAGGACGCGCCAGGTCCTCCAATCCCTCTCGTCCGCCATTCGGGTGGGTCAGCCCATGGCTTCGCTTTCCATGGGGCAGAAGCAGACCGTTTCCATCGCCAGGACCCTGCTGGACAACCCGCAGTTGATACTGCTTGACGAGCCCACCTCCGCGCTCTCGGTCATGCAGACCGCCGAGGTCCTCAACTACATCAAACGAATGAGGGCCGAGGGGCAGAGCATCGTCATGGTCTGCCACGACCTGCCAGATGTCTTCGCCGTGGCCGACAGAATCGCCGTCATGCGCCAGGGGCGTCTCGTCGGCGTACTCGAAACCGCAAAAACGTCATATGAGACGGTTGTCGCACTGATATCCGGCATCGACCCGGAAACCGTCATGAATGAAACCGAGAGAATCGATGCCTTGACCGACGCACAGGCCCGTGCCCACGCCCTCAGGGGTACACGGGCGATATGCCTGGACCAGATCTGAAAGGTGGCAAAATTGCCGTCAACAGACTATGTCATCATCATCGGGGCCGGAATCCTGGCTCTTCTGGATGGATTTTTCCTCGGTCTTATGCCCATGAACAGCGAACGCTTGACCCCCAGTCAGCGCACCTGGTCCCAGGTGGCATCGTTGATTGGCATCGGCCTGGTAGTGGTGCTCATCCTCATCGGGCAGGATACTGCCTCCTGGGCGGCCATCGCAGCCATGATAGCCGGAATCATCATTGGCATCGTTCCACCAGTCAAGACGGTTATGCAGACCAGGTTCACCTGGTTGCAACCTGAGGTGGAATCCGACCGGGCGGCAGCCGGCAAGAAGCAATCCCATGGGAAGCAAACCGGAGACAAGTCCTCCCCTGCCGGGAAATCAAAAAAGAAAAGCTGAGCACCGTCCCGACATGGGAGGGCATCATCGTTCAACCCGGCGATAAGGTCCTTCGCCACCGTCAGAGACTCAGCATCGATGACGATGCCTGGCGGACCTTGAACAGGTGACGGACATTGTGCCAGATGCGACGAGTGACACCGGCCTGGTTCATGGAATACAGGTGGATGCCGTCCACCCCTTGGGAGACCAGGTCGGCAATCTGTTGAGATGCATAGATGATTCCCGCCTCCCGCAGACTCGTCCGGTCATCGCCCCATCTGTCCAGGATGGTATTCACCGCCGGAGGGATGCTCGCTGCACAGACCTCGCTCATATGGCGAACCTGACTGGCATTGGTGATGGGCATGATGCCTGCCTCGATGGGCACGTCGATCCCCGTCCCCCTGGCCCTGCCCAGGAAGTCGGTGAAGTAATCGTTGTCGTAGAAGAGCTGCGATATCAAATGGGAGGCACCCGCATCGACCTTGATCTTCAGATTGTCCAAATCCGCCTGGGGTGATGCCGCCTCTGGATGGGTTTCCGGATAGCAGGCACCGAAGATGGTCATATCAGGGCGCTTGGCATGGATATAGGCCACCAGGTCGCTGGCATGATCGAAGACCCCCGCAGGGGTCCTCCCCTCCACACTGTCCCCGCGCAGAGGAAGAACCGCTGCCACACCGGCCCTGTCGAACATATCCAGGGCCTGGTCAACAATCTCCTTGTCGGCGTACTGGGCCGTAAGGTGAGCCACGGAGGGAATGCCGTACTCGGTATGAATGGTGCGGGCGATCCTTGCTGTGGCTGTACGGTCGGATTGCTTGCCCGTGCCGTAGGTTACGGATATGAAATCAGGCATGAGCCCCTCAAGACCATCCAAGGTATCGTAGATGGTCCCCACCGGCGCATCGCGCTTCGGAGGAAACACTTCCAGCGAGAATATGGGCTCATGCATGATGAATCATCCCTGCTTCCGTCGGCGGACAGGCCACCGGCCGCCATTGTTACCGTTGTGACGACGACAGTTCTTCCCTGACCAGCTTGGCCGCAGCGACCATATGTTCCAGACTGGGCCAGGTCTCTTCATTGCCTCGGGTCTTGAGCCCGCAGTCGGGATTGATCCAGACCTTTCGGGCATCCAGCTTGTCAAGGATGGCATGTATCCGCTCGACGATCTCCTCCTCGGAGGGGATGCGGGGCGAGTGAATATCATAGACACCCGGTCCTGCTTCTGTCTCGAAGTGAGCCTCCTGGATGGCATCAAGAACAGTCAGATCAGACCTGGAAGCCTCGAAGGAGATGACGTCAGCATCCATGGCGTCAATATCCTTGATGATGTCGTTGAATTCGGAGTAGCACATATGGGTGTGAATCTGGGTTGTCGGCTTTACGGCCGAATGAACCAGTCGGAAGGCGGGAACCGCCCAGTCCAGATACCCCGTGTGCCAGTCGGAGCGCCTCAGGGGCAGTTTTTCGCGAAGCGCGGCCTCGTCTATCTGGATGACCTTGATACCCGCAGCCTCCAGGTCAAGCACCTCGTCGCGGATGGCCAGGGCCAGTTGCCGCGTCTGCTCCTCATGGGTGATGTCCTCACGGGGCCAGGACCAGTTCAATATCGTGACGGGCCCCGTCAGCATGCCCTTGACCACGTGCTTGGTACGTGACTGGGCATAGGAACTCCACCGTACGGTGATGGGCCTGGCGCGGGAGACGTCACCCCATACTATGGGGGGCTTGACGCAACGCGTACCATACGACTGCACCCAGGCGTTCTTGGTGAAGAGGTATCCATTCAGGTTCTGCCCGAAGTACTCGACCATGTCATTGCGCTCGAACTCGCCATGCACCAGGACATCCAGGCCGATCCGCTCCTGGTGGTCGATGACCTGGTCGATCTGCGAGGCGATGAACCCGTCGTACTCCTCCTGGCTGATTTCCTTTTTGCGCAGTCTGGCGCGGTAAGACCTCACCTCGGCGGTCTGGGGGAAGGATCCGATTGTCGTGGTCGGCAGATCAGGGAGACCGAGTTCTTCGGCCTGAATCCGCTGACGCTCCGCCCGGGCAGGTTGACGGACAAAGTCCTGCTCGTCCAGGGCATCAAGGCGGTTGGAGACCGCCTGGTCCCTCTCCACCCTGGTACCGTCGAAGAGGCGCTGGTTATCGGCCAGAACGCGGGAATCCTTCTTTTCTTCGTCATCGACTGCCGCAAGGATGGCCAGGTCATGCAGCTCATCCAGCTTCTCCACGGCAAAGGCGAAATGGGGACGGACCGTCTTGGCGTCTAGCCCCTCCTCATTCCTTACCGTAAAGGGAACATGCAGGAGGGATGAGGCGGTGGAGACGACCACATCCGAAGTGACCTGACGGACCGCATCGAGGATACCCAGACTGACCGCATAGTTGTTTCGCCAGATGTTGCGCCCGTTGACCAGACCGGCGAAGACAGTGGTCCCCTGCTTGACCCCGTGCTCCTTAAGAGCCGCCAGATTTTCGTCACGTCCCTCGACCAGGTCCAGACCGATACCGTCGAATCCCAGCTCATTGATACAGGCCAGACAGTCCCCCACATGGCCGAAGTATGTCTGCAGAAGTATCCTGACATACCCTTCGCCGCCTTGCCTGGCAGGAAGAATGGCCCGGTACAGGTTTCGGAAGAGGTCCAGGTCGCCGTCCTCCTTGTCAAGAACCAGGTAGGGCTCATCAAGCTGAACCCAGTCGGCGCCAAGGTCGGCAAAACGACGGATGATGTCGGCATAGGCCTTGGACAAGGCCGATACTAGATCCTGTCCAGGTTCGATTCTCTCCCCCTCGGGACCACGTGCCAGCTTGAGGAAGGTGTAGGGACCGATCACCACAGGCTTCGTGGCGATCCCCTGGTCCTTCGCCTCTTGATATTCGTCGAACGGCTTCGAACCCGCAAGCTCCACATGCGTATCGGCATCGATTTCAGGAACCAGGTAATGGTAGTTGGTCGTAAACCACTTTTTCATGGGCAGGGCGGTCACATCGCCTTGATCACCCTGATAGCCACGGCCCATGGCAAAGAGCGTATCCTCAGGGCCAAGACCCAGAGCGGCGTAACGGCGGGGCACCACATTGAGCAGGATGGCTGTGTCCAGCATCTGGTCGTAGTAACTGAAGTCATTGCTGGGAATCAGGTCTATGCCTGCTTCCTTCTGAAGATTCCAGTGCTCGGAACGCAGTGAACGGGCCGTTTCCCTGACACTGTCCAGGTCCAGCTTTCCCTTCCAGTAGCCCTCGATGGCCTTCTTGAGCTCCCGCTGTGCTCCGATGCGCGGGAAACCGATCACGGATGTGCTGGTTGACATGAAACCTCCCCATTGGTGGTGATATCTCAGGTCAGGTTAACAGCGCCGGTCAGGACCAGGTAATCGGTGGGGGTAAGGTGTCGTTATAAATTCAATTGATACCCATTCGAATCACTTACGGGAGAGCGATTCAGCAGGTCTCGGCGGGCTAATTCGAGAAGTCGTGCGGTTCCAGAATCCCCAGAAGACGGGCAGTGTGGGTCTGCCACTCCTTGAAGGGCTTCTCGGAGCCGAAGATGACCAGGTTGGCCGGAGAGAGGCCGAGATTCAGAAGGTCGAGCAGATCCGGGTCGGACTCGGGCTTGGCCAGCCACTGGCTGCAAATCGACATGATGGGTTCATGGCCTATGACCATGAGTCTGTGTTGCTTGGGCTTGGTCTCGGCCAGCTGGTCGAAAACAGCCTGCATTCCCGACTCGTAGAGGTCCTCGCGGTAGTCCACCTCGGGGCCATCACCAAATGGTTTGAGCATCCTGTCCAGGGTCTGGCGGGCGCGACGGGCACCTGAACAGACGATTCTGTCGGGGACCAGGTCGAATTTGACCAGTCCCTTACCCACCTTTCTGGCCTGCTTGAGTCCCTTCTCGGTCAGCTGCCGGTTCCTGTCCCCCTCAGGAGCTTCGGCTTCGGTCTTGGCATGGCGCATCAACATCAACGTATAGGTGCACTTGCCAGCATGTTTGGCGATCTTCTTGATATTGACACCCATTCCGAGTCCTCTCTTCGAAGGGTCGACAACTCCGCAAGAAAGCCGACCTGTCCATTATGACAGATTCGACCCCTACGAGTCGGACCTTTCCTCTGTTGGGCCCGGATACTGGTCCATGGTGCCGATTTCCTTGTCCAGATCACGAAGGACCTTGCGCAGTTTCCTGTCGGAGATATCCCGCAGCTCCAGGGAATCCAGATCCTGGTCGTCCTTTCGTGTTTCCTGCACCTGGTCGATGTCGGTCGTGTAGTCCTTGGTGGCCCGGATTTTCTTCTGAAGAGCCGTCTGACCAGGGGCCATGGCCCGGGCTACCACCAGGAAGCCGGTGTGCCCGATCATCTGATGTTCCGGTCGGACCGCCAACCCATCGGCCTTCCAGGATCGCTCCATCGTTTCCTGAATCTCGGGCTCAGTCCAATGCCCGCTCCTGCGTAACGACTCGACCATTCGACTCATCTGGGTGGTCGTCGTGATGTAGGCCGTCAGCACACCTCCGGGTGCCAGTACCCGATAAGCGGCATCCAGCCTGTTCCATGGGTCCAGCATGTCCAGGACGATTCTGTCGAAGTAGCCTTCGTCCAGGCCAGCCGCCCTGGTGTCGAAATCACCGACCAGGAGATTCCACCAGGCGGGGCGGTTCCCGTAGTAGACCGTGGCGTTGCCCATCGCCACCCGAGCGAACTCGGGCCGCATCTCGATGGTGGTGAGGGACCCATCCGGCCCTACGGCATCAAGCAGGCCGAGGCTCATGGCACCGGATCCGGCTCCCGATTCCAGGACGCGCATACCATGCCTGACATCACCCAGGGAAATGACCTGGGCGATGTCCTTGGGGTACATGATCTGGGCCCCGCGTGGCATGGAGAGGATGAAGTCCTCCAACCTGGGGCGCATGACCGTATACTGCCACCCGCCGATGGCCCGCGCCGACTTCCACGGCTTGGCACGGTCACGCTCGGCCGGTGCACTCCCGCTCGTGTCTGCATCGTCTCCGACATGACGGTCATGCCAGGCGCTGGCGGAAATGGAGGTGACGACCGATCCTTCGGGAAGACCAACCATGTCGTCATGGGGCAGAAACCCTCTATCGGTCTGTGTAACCCCGTTCGGCGAAAGCATGACGGTAAGCAACCGGCCCTTTTTGTCTGTCAGTTGCACTCGCTCGCCATAGGTCAGCGGACCGCGTCGTACACCCATCAGGATTCCTCGTTCCCCTCTGTGAACTGCGAGTTGTAGAGAGAGGCATAGGCTCCGCCCCTCTCCAGGAGTTGGGCATGTGTGCCCTGTTCGACGACCGACCCGTGGTTGACCACCAGGATCAGGTCGGCATCACGGATTGTCGAAAGCCGGTGGGCAATGACAAAGCTGGTCCTGCCAGCGCGGAGGGTGTTCATGGCCTGCTGCACCAGAAGTTCCGTTCTGGTATCGACCGAAGAGGTGGCTTCATCCAGGATCAGGATATCGGGGTCGGACAGGAAGGCACGGCAGATGGTCATCAACTGGCGCTCCCCCTGGCTGAGTTCACTGCTGTCCTCAGTCAGGACTGTGTTGTAGCCATCCGGCAGCTTCCTGATGAACTCGTCGACATGGGTGGCCTTGGCTCCCTCGATCATCTGCACATCAGGGATGGTCGTTCCCTCATTCAGACCGTAAAGAAGGTTGTCGCGAACCGTTCCATCGAACAGCCAGGTGTCTTGGAGGACCATGCCGAAGTGGCTTCGCAGCTCTTTGCGGCTGACCTTGGAGATATCCACCCCATCGATCGTGATGCTCCCGCTTTGAATATCGTAGAAACGCATCAGGAGGTTGACCAGGGTGGTCTTGCCGGCACCAGTCGGCCCCACGATGGCGATGGTCTGGCCGGGCTTGGCCTCGATGGTCAGGTCCGTAATCAGTGGTTCTTCCGGTTTGTACGAGAAGCGGACGTGATCAAAACGGACCAGCCCATCAATGTGTCCACTGCCATCCTTGCCCAGGTAATCGGGGCGATCCGGGTCGGGACGCTCCTCAGGCTCATCAAGGAATTCGAACACCCTCTTGCAGGAGGCGAGGGCGGATTGGAGCATGGTACCCATGGAGGCCAGCTGGCCGATGGGCTGTGAAGCCTGACGCGTGTACTGGGTGAATGCCTGGAGGCCACCGAGCGTCATGGTTCCGCTCAGCACGTGAACCCCTCCGACGATCACCACCACCACGAAGCTCAGGTTTCCGAAGAAGGTCGACATGGGCGTGACCAGGGCCGAGAAGAAGGACGCCTTGAATGAGGCCTGATAGAGTTCTCGGTTCTTCTCCTCGAACTCCGCCTCAGCCGCTTCCTGGTGGCCGAAGGCCCTGACCACCATGTGGCCTGAGAACATCTCCTCCACATGGCTGTTGACATGGCCGGTCTGTATCCACTGCCGGGTGAACTGGGGCTGGGTCTTCTTGAGGATGATGCCAGCGCACAGGGCCATGACCGGGATGATGACGAAGGCAATGAGCGTCAGAAGGGGCGATATGGTCAGCATCATGATGAAGGCACCGATGAGCGAAAAGACCGAGAAGAGCAGTTCGCCAAGAATCTCCTGAAGATTGCCCGAGATGTTGTCGATATCGTTCGTCGTTCGGCTCATGACCTCGCCACGCGGTGTCCGGTCGAAGTACTCCAGAGGCAGACGGTCCATCTTTTCCTCGATCTGCCGACGCATGGTGTAGACCGCATCGGAGACCAGCCTGGTCATCAGGAAGTTCTGGACCAGACGCACCAGGATGGAGACCACATAGACGCAGGTGACGAAAATCAGGATGGCGGCGAGGCGATTCCAGTCAATCCCCACACCGACCTGAACATCCATGGATGCGATCATCTGCGCGAACTTGTCCTCTCCCCTGCTTTCCAGGTGGGAGACGACAACCTCCTTGGGCGTTCCGGGCTTGACACCCATCTTGACCAGCATCGTTCCCAAAACACCTTCAAAAAGGACGTTGGTGGCCTGGCCCATGATCTTGGGACCGATGGCGATCAAAGCCACGGCGGCCATACCGGCAAGAATCATGAGGACGGCTCTCCAGGGGCTGGCCAGGAGATAACGCACCAGACGCGAAACAGTATGTCTCCGCTCGCCTTTCGGCAGTACGGGGGCCTGTGACATCTCGATCTCCGACGTCATCACTCGGCCCTCCCTTCGTCGATGCTGAGATCCTCCACGTCCGGTCCTTGTCCTCCTTGGGATTCAACGATTTCCTGATAGGTGGCACAGGTTTTCATGAGCTGGTCATGGGTACCCGTACCGACTATCCGGCCCTGGTCAAGGACCAGGATCTGGTCGGCCGTACGGATTGAGGCAGCCCTCTGCGCCACGACAATCTGCGTGGCGTGCCGGGTCACCGGAACCAGGGCCTGGTGGAGGGCCCGGTCCGTGGTCATGTCAAGAGCGGAGAAGGAATCGTCGAAGGTGTAGATCAGAGGGTTGCGAAGAATGGCTCGGGCCATGCAGAGTCGTTGCTTCTGACCTCCTGAGTAGTTGGTGCCACCCTCGGATACGCGGGCGTCCAATCCTGCCGGGTTCTCCTTGATGAAGTCCGCAGCCTGGGCAATGTTCAGGGCCTGCCATATCTGTTCATCACTGGCGTCGGGGTCTCCGAACAGCATATTGCTGCGGACGGTTCCGGTGAAGAGATTGGCCTTCTGGGGCACCGGTCCGAACAGGGTGGCCAACTGGTCGGGGTCGTACTCCTGCAGGTTGTGCCCGTCAACCAGAATTTCACCTTCAGTCACGTCAAACATCCTGCTGGCGAGACGAATTATGGTTGATTTGCCCGAACCCGTCGCCCCTATGATGGCCGTAGTGGTGCCGGGCCTGGCCGAGAAGGATATGTCGCTGAGGACGGGGTCTTCTGCTCCAGGGTAGGAGAAGCCGACATGCTTGAACTCAAGCACCCCCTTCGGGTTTTCGGGCCTGTACGGATTCTCAGGAGCCCGGATTTCACTGGTCGCTTCAAGAACCTCATTGATTCGTTTTGCCGACACGGTGGCACGAGGCAGCATGACCGACATCATTGCGGCCATCACCAGGCCCGAGAGGATGATCATCAGATACTGGATGAAGGCCTGAAGGGCACCTATCTGCATCCCGCCCGATTCAATCCGCTTGCCACCGAACCACATGATGGCGATGTTGGAGAGGTTGAGGAAGAACCAGAGCAGGGGTACCAGCATGCTCATCAGGCGGCCGGTCGAAATCAGAACGTCATAGACATCCTTGTTGGCCTTGTCGAATCGTTGCGCCTCGGTCTTTTCCCTGACGAATGCCCGGATGACCCTGACGCCGGAAATCTGCTCGCGAACAAGTCGGTTGACCGAGTCCAGCATATTCTGCATCCGGGTGAAGAGCGGCCCCATCTGCCGCAGCAGGAAGAAGGCGATAACCAGAATCACCGGGATGATGACGGCAAGGGACCAGGTGAGCGGGCCGTCCTGACGCAGCGCCAGAACCAGTCCGCCAACCAGCATGACGGGTGCCTGGAGGATGATCATGAGGGTCTGCATGGTGGTCATCTGCAGTTGTTGAACATCATTGGTTGTACGGGTTATCAGGGATCCCGCAGAGAAACGCTCTATCTCGTTAAGGCTGAATCCTTCGACCGCGGAGAACAGGTCACGCCGAAGCTCATATCCCATCCTCATGGCCAGCCGGGTGGCGTAGTAGACGGCCACGATGTTGGCGATGATCTGGAGGGCCGTGACACCCATCATCTGCCAGCCGATGCGGTAAATGGCGCCCTGGTCGCCAATGGCCACGCCCTTGTCGATGATGTCCGCCTGGAGGTTGGGCAGGTAGAGGTTAAGCGCGGTCTGTGCAACTTGGAAGATAACCAGCACAAGAACCTGTATCCAGTAGGGTTTCAAGTAGCGGGTCCATATCTTAAGCACTTCAACACCCTTCCGAGCATGCGCGTCCCCGGCGCTATCAGGACTAGAAACCGTTTTAGTGTACAACAGCAGGATGTAAGGGAGTTTTGCTTTTCCTTGAGCTGAGTTTAGGGGCGGGAATCAAGCCAGGAGGCAGGGCTGTGTCCCTCTGGTTTCAGACCGTTGCAGTGGCGAAGGCGCCCCAACGGCCTTCGTCATGTATCACCTTCAGGTTCAGGCCGAATAGGTCGCTCAGTCGGCCTCCTGTCAGCCCCTCCTCGACCGGCCCCTGGAATGTTATGGTGCCGGGGTCCGGATCGCCTGGGGTCTGGGCGCGGACGGAATCCGACATGGGGCGGCGCCCCATCATGGCCACCTTGTCGAAGCCCTCTGGAATCTCCTCAAGACGATGCGTGACCAGAACGACTGTCCTGTCCTTGTCCTCCTGCCCGATACGGCTCAGGGCCTTGAGAACCAGCTCACGTCCACCTAGGTCCAGACCCGTCGTTGGCTCATCAAGGATGAGCAGATCAGGATTGGCCATGAGGGCCCGGCATATCAGCACCCTTCCCCGCTCCCCCTCAGAGAGTCTGTACATCCGCTTTCCACGCAGGTAGGCGATACCGAACCGGTCCATGAGCTGCATGGCGGCATCCTCCTGACCCTGTGTGAACTCTTCACGCCACCGGCCCGTCGTATCGCTGAAGGCGGTCAGAACCACATCGTAAGGGTCTTCCTGGGGGTTGATGGTCTTGGCCAGCTCGGCCGAAGCGAGGCCTATCCTCCACCGGTAGGAAAACACGTTCACCTTGCCCAGACGATTTCCCAGGATTTCAACGGTGCCGCTTGACGGAAAACCTCGGGTGCTCATCATGGAGATGAGCGTTGATTTCCCCACGCCGTTGGGGCCGAAGAGCACCCACTTCTCACCCCGGCCTATCTCAAAGTCGACATGGTCGAGGATGATGCGTCCCTGACGCCTGTACTGGACGTCCTTGAGCCTGATGGCAGGTTCCCGGCGCTCCACGGTATCCGACCCGCGCTTTGCAGTCCCCTTGCTACCCGCCATGTTCCTCCACGACCTCTCAGTAATCTCGGACCTTTGGACCTGGGTTCGTCACACCGCCGTACCGTAGGAGTCCAGGTTGGGGTTGTCCTTGTATGAGCCTCCAACGAAAAAGAGCAGGACGATTCCGAAACAGAAGACACCGGCCATGGTGATGGTGCCCCATAGCGGAATGGAGGGGAACCACATGCAGACCAGGAAGGCGATGCCCGAGCCGATGATCAGCATCCAGGCGAAAATGCGCAACCACTGTCGCAGAGAGTGAGGGGCCTTGACCAGCTTGGGATTGCGATAGTTGGGGTTGCCGACCGGATTTTCATCAGGCAGTTCGGAGTGGCCCCTGGGCTTCCATTCCCCGCTTTCACCCGCTGCAAGCCTGCGGGAGCGCTCCTGGAAGGTCCTTTCATCGATCACTCCGGCCCGGCCACGATCGGCTCCCCGGTATGAGTCCTGTCCTCCCCTACGACTGCGCTTGGCCTGTGCCCTGCGTTCCGCGCGGTTGGTCATCGCACGCCTCCAATAATCCGTTGCTCGTCAATGAACCGGATGGCCGCCAGCATGTGGCGTACCATCCGGATACCGTACCAACCTATCTTAGCGTGCGATGGGAAGAGCCATCGGGCGTTGCGAAGATACGATAGGGGCCGGCAGCTCTGTTGCCCCGGTCAGGTAGCGGTCCACCGAGGCCGCACAGGAACGTCCCTCGGCGATGGCCCAAACAACCAGGGACTGACCCCGGCCGGCGTCACCACAGGAGAAGAGACCATCAACGTTGGTGGCATACCCGTCGTTACGGGCCACGTTTCCACGCTGGTCCAGGTTCACCTGCGTCTGATCCGTCAGGGTACCGGTCTCAGGGTGGGCGAATCCCACGGAAATCAAGACCAGGTCGGCCGGCAGTACCCGCTCGGTCCCCTCGACGGGAACCAGGTGATGCAGGTCGTCCTCCTCCACCTTGACGATTCGGACACCGCTGATATGGCCCTGCCCGTCCTCTTCAAACCCTGCAGGTGCCATGACCCTGTCGACCCGGGCCCGGGGATCGCCCTCGTCCAACCCGGAGGAGCGCAGTGCCTGGTCCCTGTCCAGGAACTCCAGGCTGTCGACGCTGTACTCATAGGTACCGCCTTCAGCCATGGAAGTGGTCTTCTGGTAGAGCCTCGCGTAGGTGGGCCAGGGCTGGTCGTCCGGGCGTTCCGTGGGTTCGCAGGGGCGTATCTGAAGGACCGTGACAGACCTGGCTCCCTGACGCAGGGCCGTACCCAGGCAGTCGGAACCCGTGTCCCCTCCCCCGATGATGACCACGTCCTTGCCTCTGGCATCGATGTTGTGCAGCGGTGCCTTACCCATCAGTTCACGGGTGGGGTCAGGCAGATAGTCCATGGCGTAGTGGATACCCTCCAGGCCACCGCCCGGCAGGTCGACCTTCCTGGGGACCGTGGATCCGATCGCCACTACCACGGCGTCATACCGCGAGCGCAGTTCGTCCCAGCCGATGTCGCGACCGATTTCAACACCTGTGTGGAAGCGGGTCCCCTCTGATTCCATCTGCTGGATGCGCTGGTCCAGGAGAGACTTCTCCAACTTGAAATTGGGAATCCCGTACCGCATCAGTCCGCCTATGGCATCGGCCCGTTCATAGACGACCACAGTGTGACCGGCGCGAGTCAGCTGCTGGGCACAGGCCAGTCCAGCGGGACCAGAACCCACCACGGCAACGGTCATATCAGTCAGCCGTTGCGGGGGCTTGGGACGCACCAGTCCGAGTTTCCAAGCCTGGTCGATGATGGTCTGTTCGTCCAGTTTTATCATCGTTGCCGGTTGGTGGATGGAGAGGACACAGGAGGATTCACACAGGGCCGGGCATATCCTTCCGGTCACCTCAGGGAAGTTGTTGGTCACCGAGAGGCGGTCATAGGCATCGTCCCACTTGCCCTGGCGCACGAGGTCGTTGAACTCGGGAATGATGTTGCCCAGGGGGCATGCGGTCATACAGAAGGGGGTGCCGCAGTCCATGCAGCGGGCCGCCTGCTCGGTCGTCCAGGGCTGAAGACCCGACTCGGCATGTACGTCGTTCCAGTCCCGGAGCCGCTCGGCGACGGGTCGCTCCGCCAGCTCATGCCGGGTACGGACCTTGAGGAATCCTTTGGGATCTGCCATGTCAGTGAGCTCCTTCCATGACCTGCTCGTATGTCTGCTCCCAAACACCCGGGGCGTTGAAGTCCACCTGGTTCCGTCGGGCCAGTTCCATGGCCTCCTTCATGGCCAGATACTGCCTCGGGACCACGTGGGTGAAGCGGCGCAGGGATGCGGTCCAGTTGCGCACCAGTGTCTCGGCCGTGACGGAACCGGTCTGCTCGGCATGGGACTTGACCAGGCCGAATAGCTCCTCGGCATCGCTCTCGTCGGGGACCAGGAACTTCAGAGATCCGCTCTCCTTGGCCTCGGGGTTGACCTTGGTCATGTCCAGGTCCAGGACGTAAACGTCCCCACCGGAGAAACCGGCACCGAAGTTGCGTCCGGTCGGCCCCAGGACGACCACGGTCCCTCCGGTCATGTACTCGCAACCATGGTCTCCAACACCTTCAACCACGAAGCGGCCGCCACCGTTTCTGACGGCGAATCGTTCTCCGGCCTGGCCTGCCACATACATGGAACCTGACGTTGCGCCGAAACCGGCCACGTTCCCGCAGATGACATTGGTGTGCGGATCGAACCGGATACCCTCCTCGGGCCTGACGACCAGGCATCCGCCGGAGAGCCCCTTGCCGGCATAGTCGTTGACTTCGCCATAGACCCTGATGGTCTCACCCTTGGGAATGAAGGCACCCACCGACTGTCCGGCAGACCCATGGAGAGTGATGTCGATGGTGTCTTCCGGAAGCCCCTCGGCACGGTATCTGCGGGTGATCTCGTACCCCAGCATGGTACCGACGGTCCTGTCGACGTTTCTCACAGGCTCTTCGATCCGGACCGGCTCCTTGCGTTCCAGGGCCGGGCGAGCCATCTCTATCAGCCCCCTGTCCATGGAGCCGGACAGCTCGTGATCCTGATCCTCGGTGTGATGAAGGATGGTTCCAGGTGTGGGACCGGGCTGCACAAGTACCGGGGCGAGATCGATGCCCTGGCTCTTCCAGGTCTCTACCGCCTTGTCCTGGTTCAGACACTCCACATGACCCACCGCCTCCTCAAGGGTGGCGAACCCGAGCTGAGCCAGGATTTCGCGTACCTCCTCGGCGATGTACATGAAGAAGTTGATCACGTGCTCGGGCTTGCCTTGGAACCTGGCTCGAAGCTCTGGATCCTGCGTGGCTATGCCCTGGGGACAGGTGTTCTTCTGGCAGGCGCGCATCATGACACACCCCTCCACCATCAGGGCGGTGGTGGCGAACCCGAATTCCTCAGCTCCGAGAAGTGCCGCTACGACCACATCTCGACCGGTTTTGAGCTCGCCGTCGCACTGGACGACCACCCTGCTCCGCAACCCGTTCATGATCAGGGTCTGCTGGGTCTCCGCAAGACCAATCTCCCAGGGGGTGCCTGCATGTTTGATGGCGTTCAGGGGGGCCGCCCCGGTTCCACCATCCTGACCGGAGATCAGGACCACATCGGCATGGCACTTGGCTACACCGGCGGCGACGGTCCCCACACCGAACTCGGAAACCAGCTTGACGTGGATCCGGGCTTTGGGATTGGCCATCTTGAGGTCGTGAATCAGCTGCTTCAAATCCTCGATGGAGTAGATGTCGTGGTGGGGAGGAGGGGAAATCAGCTCGACACCGGGGGTTGCACGGCGCACCTCCGCTATCCAGGGCGGCACCTTTGCCCCGGGCAGGTGTCCACCCTCGCCGGGCTTGGCTCCCTGGGCCAACTTGATCTGCAGGTCGGTGGCCGAAACCAGGTAGTCGCTGGTGACCCCGAACCGTGCAGAGGCTATCTGCTTGATCCTGCTGGTCCGCTCCGGATCGTCGATCCTGTCCTGGGATTCACCACCCTCACCGGAATTGGACCTTGCCCCTATACGGTTCATGGCCAGGGCGAGTGTCTCGTGGGCCTCCTGCGAGATGGACCCGTAGCTCATGGCTCCGGTGGAGAACCGCTTGACGATTTCAGTGGCGGGCTCCACCTGGTCCAGGGGAATCGGTTGACGTTTGGGGACCAGCTTCATCAGTCCGCGCAGGGTCATGATCCTGTTGGAGGTGTCATTGACATAACGGCTGTACTCCTTGAACAGCCCGTAGTCGCCACGCTGTGTCGATTGTTGAAGGAGGAAGATGGCCTGGGGGTCGTTCAGATGGTTTTCACCGGTGCGGCGCCACTTGTAATCACCTCCGGTCTTGAGGTTTCTGTGGGGCCTGGCGGTCCATTGATTGGGATAGGCCACCCGGTGCCTGATGGCCACCTCTTCGGCTATCTCGTCGAGACCTATGCCTCCAACCCGCGACGTGGTCCCGGTGAAGTACCGGTAGATCACCTCCTGGCTGAGTCCTATGGCCTCGAAGAGCTGGGCTCCCCGGTACGACATGATGGTGCTGACGCCCATCTTGCTCATGATTTTGAGGACCCCGGTACTCAGCGCCTTGACCAGGTTGGCGGAGGCCTGGTCCGGAGTGACACTCAGATAGCCTGAATTGGCGAGGTTCTCCACCGATTCCAAAGCCAGATAGGGGTTTACACAGGCGGCTCCGTAAGCAATGAGCAGGGCCACATGATGTATCTCACGCACGTCGCCGGCTTCGATCGCCAGGGAGACCTGGGTTCGGGTGTGGCTACGCAGGAGGTGATGCTGGACGGCGCTGGTCAGGAGAAGGGAAGGGATGGGCCCCCAGGTGTGGTTGGAATCCCTGTCTGAGAGAATCAGCACGTTGCTGCCTACCGCTATGGCCTGATCGACCTCCTGGAATATCTGATCAAGACGCTCCTTCAAGGCAGGTCCCTTTCCGGCAACCTGATAGAGGCCGCGCACCAGATAGGGCTTGTAATGCCCGCCCAGAATGCTGGCATGCTCCAGACGCTTCAGTTGTGCCATCTGGTCGGAATCAACCACAGGCAGATCTATGCGAATCTTCTTGGCGTGCTGTGGCAGATCCTCCAGAAGGTTCGGTTCCGGACCGATAGCGGAAGCGATGCTGGTCACAACCTCCTCACGCTCCCAGTCCAGGGGCGGGTTGGTGACCTGCGCGAACTTCTGGGTGAAGTAGTCGAACAGCATCCGCGACCGGTCGGACAGGACGGCGATGGGCGCATCGTTGCCCATGGAGCCTATCGGCTCCGCACCGTTCTGGGCCATGGGTCCAAGGATGAGCTTCAGATCCTCCTGGGTGTAGCCGAAGGCACGCTGACGACGCTGCACCGAAACCCTTGAGTGGTTGACATGGGCACGCTCTGGGAGGTCGTCAAGGCAGAAGGTGTTCTCGGACACCCACTTGCGATACGGATGGCTACTGGCCAGTTCGTGTTTGATCTCATCATCGGAGATGAGCCTGCCCTCATCCGTGTCCACCAGGAACATTTTCCCTGGTTCGAGGCGGCCTTTCCTCAGTATGTGATCCTGCGGGGTCTTATCCAGCACCCCGGCCTCGGAAGCCAGAACCAGGTGTCCATCGTCGGTGACCTGCCAGCGCCCGGGACGCAGTCCGTTCCTGTCCAACTGGGCACCGACCAGACGCCCATCCGTGAAGACGATTGAAGCGGGGCCGTCCCAAGGCTCGATCAGGGTGTTGTTGTATTCGTAGAAGGCCCTTAGGTCGGGGTCCATGTCCGGGTCCTTCTCCCATGCCGGCGGGAGCATCATGGATATGGCGTGCGGCAGGGAGCGACCGGCCAGGTGGAGGAGTTCCAAGGTCTCGTCAAAGGTGCCGGAATCGGATCCCCCCGGGGTGGTGATGGGCAGGAGTGGCTCCATATCGCCCAGAAGTTCGGACCTGAGACGACCCTCTCTGGCGGACATCCAGTTCCGATTCCCCTGAATCGTGTTGATCTCCCCGTTATGGGCAATGAGTCGGAAGGGCTGGGCCAGGGGCCAGGATGGGAAGGTGTTGGTGGAGAAGCGGGAGTGGACGATGGCCACCCGGGCCTTCATCGTCGGGTCCGACAGGTCAGGGAAGAACCCTGTCAGCTGCATGGTGGTCAGCATTCCCTTGTAGGTGATGGTCCTGGAGGAAAGGGAGGCGAAATAGACGCCGACTTCATGCTCGGCCCTTTTGCGGACCCGATAGGCAAGCCTGTCCAGATCGATACCGCTCCGTCGGGCCAGGTCGGCATCCTGCAGGACCAGGGTTCTGAAGAGGGGCATGGTGGAAAGGGCCTGAAGACCCAGACCATCCGGGTTTGTGGGAACCACTCTCCAGGCCAGGACCTCCAGCCCCTCTTCGACGGCAATGGCGGCAATGGCCTGTTCTTCCTCCGAGGCCTTGACCGGATCCCTGTCAAGGAAGGCCAGGCCCGCCACGTAGTGACCTGCTTGAGGCAGGTCGACATCCAGGCTGTTCCTCATGAACAGGTCGGGCATGGAAATCATGATTCCCGCCCCGTCGCCCGTGTTGGGCTCGGCACCCACGGCACCTCGATGGTCCAGGTTCACCAGAACCTGGATGGCCTCGTCGATGATTCTCCGCTCGTCCTGCTTGTTGAGGGTGGCCACCATGCCGATACCGCAGGCATCATGCTCCGCAGAGGGGTCATAAAGACCCCGGGGCTGATGGACGTGCAGATCAAGAGGAGCCTGGAAGGACACCGCAATCACCCCATTCTTGGACCGGTAGCACGACGGGGACGCTTCGGATGCCCCATTCGGCGACAGAGTAGTAGTGACTTCATAGAATAACCCATCCGCGTATCACATCCGTGTTACTTATCGGAAGTGCGGCCCCTGGAATCTCCACTGCCTCTTTCCATACAGTCGGAGAACCGAGGGGCGCGTTTCGGGCGACGCAAGATGAAAAGGTCGGGCGGAGCGCCCACCCGCCGATTACCAGGTTCCGATGGACTCCAGCACCCGCTCGACGACCAGGTCGTTCAGCAGCCTGCCTTGCCGGGTGGCTCTGACCCTGGGGCCAGCCACTTCGACAAGACCCTGATGAATCAACCCCTGCAGGAATTCCCGGGAGGGACGGCGACCCGACATGGTTTCAAGCCTATTCAGGTCCAGCCCCTCGCTCAGACGAAGCCCAAGCATGACCGTTTCCTCCAGGTTTTGGGATCCGGTAAGCACTTCCGCCCCCTGCCAGGGGATCAGGCCATGACTCATGCTCTCGGCCCAGGCCCTGGGATGGGAGATGTCCCAAGAGCGTAGCGAGGCGCCCGTCAGTTCATGGGAGTCGGGATGGGGACGCTGCCACCAGGGCAGGGTCACTTCATCATCCCGCACAGCTCCCGGTGATGCCGTGTCGTCGATATTGCATGGGTCCTGGAGTTCTCCACTCCCCGTTGAGGCGACTTCCGGGGAGTTGGTACGGCGGAATCCCGACGCGGGAGCACTCGCGGCCAATACGTTCTGGAGGTCATTGCCACGGCGCTCACTGCCCGCCTCAGCCGGAAGGTAGTGGGAATGGGCCCCAGGCCCTATGCCTGCCCAGTCCACGTTGTGCCAGTACCCAAGGTTGTGCCTGCACTCGTATCCGGGTCGGGACCAGTTCGACACCTCGTACCATCCGAGGCCGGCCGCCGACAGGAGGTCATCGGCCAACTCGTACTTGGCGGCCTCATCATCATCGTTGGGGCCGGGAAGACGGCCTGCGGCCACCGCCCTGCCCATCTTGGTGGTGGGCTCCAGGGTCAGGGCATAGGCCGAGACATGATCAACACCGAGGTCCAAGGCCGCCTCAAGACTGGTCCGCCAATCCTCAAGACTCTCCCCCGGCGTCCCGTAGATCAGATCCACACTGGCTTCGAGTCCCAGGGACCGCGCAGCCTGTACATTGGCGTCTACATTGGCCGGCGTATGAGTACGGTCCAGGGTCTTGAGTACGTCACTGACAGCCGACTGCATCCCGAAGGATACCCTGGTGAACCCACCACGAAGCAGGGTTTCCAAATAGGCTGCATCGACCGTATCGGGATTGGCCTCTGTGGTGATTTCAGCCCCTTCTTCGAGGCCCCAGAGGTCACCTGCCGCACGAACCATCCGAACAAGATCGCCAGGCGGGAGGATGGTGGGGGTACCGCCGCCGAAGAAGATAGAGGATATCGCCGGCTCGGTTATACCTCGCGACTCCTGCCAGGCCTTTGCCATCCGCATCTCGCGAATGGCAAGATCGGCATAGTTTCCCCTGCTGGCTCCCCCGCCCAGGTCGGTGGCCGTATAGGTATTGAAGTCGCAGTACCCGCAACGCCTCAGGCAGAAGGGAACATGGATGTAAACCTCGAAGGGAGGCCGTTCCTCCACCTCACCCCTCCTTCTTGGCCGCTGCGCGAATCTTGTCCTTGGTATCCCGGTCATTGGCCTGCTCGGTGCTCAGGGCCGCGATGAAGGCCTCCTGGGGGACCTCCACATGCCCCAGCATCTTCATCCTCTTCTTGCCTGCCTTCTGCTTTTCAAGGAGCTTGCGCTTTCGGGTGATGTCGCCGCCATAGCACTTGGCAAGCACGTCCTTACGCAAGGCGCTGATGGTCTCGCGGGCGATGATCCTTGATCCGATTGCCGCTTGGATGGGAATCTCGAATTGCTGCCGCGGTATGAGCTTGCGAAGCTTCTTGGTCATCATGACTCCATAGGAGTATGCCTTGTCCTTGTGGACGATGGCCGAGAAGGCATCGATCTTTTCCCCTTGGATGAGAATATCGACCTTGACCAGTTCGGCCGACTGGGTGCCGGCGCTCTGGTAGTCCAGGCTGGCGTACCCCTTGGTCCGGCTCTTGAGCTGGTCGAAGAAGTCGAAGACAATCTCGGCGAGGGGCATCTTGTAGTGCATCTCCACGCGTTCAGGACTCAGATACTCCATGGTCCCCATCTGTCCACGATGATCCTGGCAGAGTTCCATCACCGACCCGATGAACTCCTTGGGGGTGATGATGTCGGCATTGACCACCGGCTCGGTGATCTTCCTGACCTTCCCCTCCGGGAACTCGCTGGGGTTCTTGACCAGGTGTCCACTCCCGTCCTCCATGGTCACCTGGTAGGTGACGTTGGGGGCTGTGGCGATCAGATCCATGTCGAACTCGCGGCTCAGGCGCTCGGTCACAATCTCCATGTGGAGCAACCCGAGGAATCCGCACCGGAAGCCGAAGCCCAAGGCCACGGAGGTCTCAGGTTCGTAGACCAGGGCGGCATCGTTGAGTTTGAGCTTGTCCAGGGCGTCCCTGAGCTCGGGGAACTGTGCGTTGTCAATCGGGAAGAGACCCGAATAGACCATGGGTTGGGGGTCCTGATATCCAGGTAGCGGCTCTGCCGCCGGGTTGGCCTCGGAGGTTACCGTGTCGCCGACCTTGGACTGGCTGACATCCTTGACGCCGGTGATCACGTAGCCCACCTCGCCGGCCCCCAGAGCCTTGGTCGGTGCCATATCGGGGCTGATCACGCCGAGCTCGATGGGATCGTGAACGGTGCCCAGACTCATCATCCGGATTCGCTGCCGGGCTTTGAGCTCCCCGTCCACCATGCGGATGTAGGTCACAATCCCCCGATAGGAGTCGTAGACGGAGTCGAAAATCAATGCCCGCGCCGGGGCCTTGGGGTCGCCTTCGGGAGGGGGGACCTCATCAACTATCCTGTCGACCAGCTCCCTTACCCCTTCACCGGTCTTTCCCGAGACGCGGAGGACCTGGTCCACATCGCATCCGATCAGGTTGGCGATTTCCTCGGCGTGCTTGTCGGGCTCGGCAGAGGGAAGGTCGATCTTATTCAGGACGGGAATGATGGTCAGATCATCATCCAGGGCCATATACAGGTTGGACAGGGTCTGTGCCTCTATACCCTGGGTGGCGTCCACCAGAAGGACGGCCCCCTCGCAGGCTTCCAGGGCACGCGATACCTCGTAGGTGAAGTCAACGTGGCCCGGGGTGTCAATCATGCCCAGGGTGTACTCCGTGCCGTCTTTCATCCAGGGAAGGCGGACCGCCTGGGATTTGATGGTGATTCCCCGCTCCTGCTCGATGTCCATCCTGTCCAGGAAGCGGTCATGCATCTCTCGCTGGGGTACGATTCCGCTCAGTTGCAGGATCCTGTCGGCCACCGTGGACTTGCCATGGTCGATGTGGGCGATGATGCAGAAATTACGGATCAGCGACTGGTCGGTGAATCCTGGTTGATTCTTGGCATGCTCCACCGGGCTGTTCTCCTATCTAAGCTTGGATTATCGATTCTAGCCGATGCCCTGGGCCATGATCCTCCGGGAGCGGCTTCTTATCCGCAACCCGTGCTAGTATTTACGCTTGTCTGTACAGATTACATACATCGTTTGGAGCAACATTGGCAAACATCAAGTCGCAGAAGAAGCGGGTTATCACCAACGAGAAGGCACACCTGCGCAACAAGGAAGTCAAGAGCGCCATCAAGACTTCCGTTCGTTCCGTCCGCAAGGCCGTGGATGCAGGTGACAAGGAGGCCGCACAGGCCGCCTACCAGGTTGCCGCCCGCCGCCTGGACAAGGCCGCCGGCAAGGGTGTGATTCACCGCAACCAGGCCGCCAACCGCAAGTCCGGTCTGGCCACCGCCATCAACGCGCTCTGACCTCACCGGTTTTCGAACCGAACTGGACCACCATCCTAAGCGCTGGGATGGTGGTCTTTTTTGATGCCCCGACGACGGTGAACCGAGCGCTTGGACGATATGGTCACTTTCAGATCCGACCTTCCACGAAGCATGTGCCTGATGGCCGCACCTATCTGTTCATCGCTCATCGGCAGATGGGCCTTGCTGCGCTTGACCGCCCCGGGGATGACGATGTCGAATCTGACCGAGAGCAACCTGAGGGCCACAATCAGAGCAACGACGAAGAGTTCCAGCAGCATCTCAACCTCAGTGGTGTAGAACCCTCGTTCCCGGCACCGCACAACCACCAGCGTCAGGAAGCAGCCTATCAATGATGGCATGGCGTACCAGTGCTTGTCCTGAATGACCGCCGGTATCTGGTTGAGGAGGACATCCCGCAGAAGACCACCGGCCAGAGCTGTGGCCATCCCCAGGAACATGGCCGTCATCCCGCCGCTTCCCAGACCAAGGGCCTTGGCCGTGCCGTTGACCGCGAAGGCCCCCAAGGCCATGGCGTCGGTGACAAGGAGGAGCCACTTCATCCGGTCTATCTCGGGATGGGCCACGGCCACGACCAGGCCGGAGAGGATGGTTGCCAGCACGGCTCCCTTGTCCGTGATGCCAACCGGCGGCACCTGCCCCAGCATTACATCACGGACGATTCCTCCCCCGAGGGCCGTGATCCAGGAAACCAGAAGGATGGATATGATATCGAACTGCTTGCGTACAGCGGCCAGAACCACCGGCAAGCCCGCAGCTGAAGATACCCAGATACTCGATGGCCAGGAAGATCAGATTGCCCTCCAAGACGGTCTTCATGCCCCTGCCTTTCAAACGGGCCAGGTTGAACCGGCCCCGGTCTGTATTCGGTCCAAGCCTAACGGAGGTCTGTCCGCCACATGCCGGTTGCAGAAACTGAAACCATATAAAAACGGCGGACCGTATTCTCGAAGAATACCGGTCCGCCGTCCGCTCTCAAATCAGTCTCAGCAGACTTTCCACATCCAGTTGTGCGGGTCCTCTTTTTCACCCAGCTGAATGCCCAGGAGCTCGTTGCGCAGATCCATGGTGACCTGGCCTGAGCCACCGTCGGAGACCTGGACGTCGAACTCCTCCGACTTGAAGCGACCGATGGGTGTGATGATGGCTGCGGTTCCGCAGGCGAAGACCTCCGTGACCTCACCCGACCTGATGTCCTCGAGAAGGTCCTGGAGACGGATCATGGTCTCCACTACGTCGCGTCCCTGGTCATTGGCCAGCTGGATCAGGGAGTTCCTGGTCACTCCCGGGAGGATGGTTCCCGTCAGGCTGGGGGTCTCCAGATGTCCATCCTTGTGAACTGCGAACATGTTCATGCCCCCCAGTTCCTCCAGGAAGGTCTTGCTCGCCGCATCGACGAAGCAGACCTGTTCGCACCCCTCGGCCTTGCCTCGCTGCTCTCCCAGGAGGGAGGCGGCGTAGTTACCGCCGCACTTGGCGAAACCGGTGCCTCCGGGGCCTGTGCGGAACCACTTGTCCTCAACCCAGATGCTGACCGGTTTGACTCCACCTGCGAAATAAGGGCCGGATGGCGAGGCGATGACACAGTAATCAACCTCATGCGGGGCCCTCACACCCAGGAAGGGCTCCGAGGCGAACATGAAGGGACGCATATACAGGGTGTACTCGCGACGCGTTGGGACCCAACCGGCATCCTGTCGGACCAGGGCCGCCACCGAGCCAAGGAAGTCCTCTTTGCTCAGGGGCGGGAGGGCCAGACGCTTGGCGGAATTATGGAATCGCTCCGCATTGGCATCAGGACGGAAGAGCCAGATGGAGCCGTCCTCGTGATGATAGGCCTTCAGCCCCTCGAACACTTCCTGGGCATAGTGCAGCACAGAGGCTCCCGGATTCAGGGCCAGCGGACCATAAGGTTCGATTCTGCGATCGCCCCATCCTTCATCCTGGGTCCACCTCATGTGGGCCATATTGTCGGAAAAGAGCTGCCCGAAAGCCGGCTTGTCGATCAGCCCGGCTCGCTCTTCGTCGCTGGCCGGATGGTCGTTGGGCACAACCCGGAAGGAACTCGCCATGCTCTCCAGTGCTGCCGATTCATGATGTGATTGATCTGCCATTCTTGCCACTTCTTCTCACTGCTGGTTGGGTTGTTGGGCGCTGCGCTTATGACGGCGGCCGTTAAGGGAACTATGACATAGACACCAGGATGCGGAGTTTCATGTTTCACATTCTGACCGAGGCCATCCGCATGGTGTCCGGATAAGCAAAGGGGCCGGAAAGGCTACACACGCCAATCCGGCCCCGGAAGTAAGGCTACCGGTGAATCACTCGGCGGACTCCTCCGAAGAGGCCGCACCTTCGGCCCCACCCTCGGCAGAGGCGGCACCGGCTTCAGGAGCAGCGGCCTCTTCCTTCGGGATCTCGACAGAGACGATGGAATCCTCGAGATCGTCGATGATCAGTTCGGAACCTTCGGGCAGCTTGATGTCCTTGGCCAGGACCTTGTCGCCGTCGGACAGGCCTTCGACGCTGATATCGATGCGCTCGGGCAGGTTGGAGACATCGGCGCGGACCTGAAGGTTCTGGGTGTCGATGAAGGCAACGGCGGCACCCTTGGTCTCACCATTGATGAAGACGGGAACCTCAACGGTGACCTTCTCGCCCGCACGGACCTCGTAGAAGTCGACATGCTCCACCTGGCGCTTGACCGGGTTGCGCTGCACGTCCTTGACGACGGCCATCTTGGTCTTGCCATCGAACTCGATGCTGAACAGTGCGTTGGCACGACGCAGAGCCAGGGTGGTCTCACGCATAGGAAGCTTGATGTAATCAGGCTGGGCACCACCGGCGTAGATGGTGGCCGGAATCTCCTGGGCCACGCGCATACGGCGGGCTGCGCCCTTGCCGAACTGGTCGCGGACTTCTCCCGTGAGCTGGATGGTATTCGCCATGTTGTTTCCTCCTTGGTTGGTAAAGGATCGGCCTGTGTCGATCCTGGCGCATCGCCGCGTCGGATTCCAGGGCCATCCCGTAAGGAGGTCGATGACAATCACGCCGAGTCGATCACGGAGACGGAAGGCCTCCCTCGCCAAAGCAACCCGACAAATATACCACTTCCTCTGCCAGTTGCCAAGGTGGACAATAGACCGGGAATTTCCAAGACCACGGGTATCCTTGACATAACTGATTGTCATAAGGAGTCAATGTGTCGATATTAACATCGGTCAAGTCTTACGTGACGCACTATGTGGGCCATGAGGATGACCCGAAGGGGAACCCGAACACGGCTAACACTGCAGGGACTGGCCGCATGACCGACCAGGACAATACAGGACTACCCACCAAGCACTTCTGGTCTGCGGACTATGCCACCACCACCTTCATGGACCAGGGTCTGATGACGGCCCGGACCGATGGCATGGACCCGGTACCCGACACCATGACCGTGTACGACATCTACGCGGATCGTGCACGCCGCACCCCGGACAAGCCCGTGCTTCACTTCGTCGAAAACGGCGCCTGGACCTATAGGACCGGACGGGAGGTCCTGAACGATATCCGCAAGACCGCCAAGGGCTTCCTGCATTACGGCATCAAGAAGGGCGATGCCGTGGCTTTCATGTGCCGCACCAGCTACGAGTGGGACATCATCGATGCAGCGGTCCTTTCCATAGGCGGGGTCATCGCCACCATCTACGACACGGATTCCGCAGAGCAGATCCGGTTCATCGTCAACAACTCCGATGCACGACTTCTGGTCGTCCAGACGGCCGATATGAAAGCCAAGGCCGATGGAGCGGAAAAGGACTGCCCCACCCTCGAGCGCATCTCCTGCCTTGAATCCGGCCTCCTTCAGGAGCTCCAGGCCTATGGGGAATCAATCAGCGATGCCGAGTTGGACCAGCGGATCAACTCAATCAGAAAGAGCGACCTCTGCTCCATCGTCTACACATCCGGGTCGACGGCTGCGCCCAAGGGTGTGGAGATGACCCATGAGCACTACTGCCAGCTCGCCAGGAACCTGAACGCTTTCATCCCCAATCTGACGTACGATCCGGAGGGGTCCATCCTCCTCTTCCTCCCCCAGGCCCATACCTTCGCCCGAGCCATCAGCTACGGGGTGATCTATGGCGAAATGCAGGTCTACATTTCCTCTGGCCTGGCGACCCTCCTCCCCGACCTCCAGGAATCAAAACCAACGGTCATCATCGGCGTACCCCGCGTTTTCGAAAAGGTCTACAATGCCGCTTCCCAAAAGGCGGGCCACGGCATCAAGGGCAAGATCTTCTCCGGAGCGGCCGAGGCGGCACGCAAGTACATGACCGACATCTCCGTCCAGGGATGGCCCACCAAACGTGATGCCATGCGCAGGGCCATGTACGACCCAATTGTCTACAACTCACTCAGGCAGGTCCTTGGCGGCAAGACAAAATGGATTGTTTCCGGCGGCGCCCCCCTGGACCCCCAGCTCCTCGGCTTCTTCCGCGGTGCCAATGTGCCGGTCTATGAGGGGTATGGCCTTACCGAGACCACGGCCCCCTGTGCATTCAGCCCCTTGGGCACCCCTTACCATAAGGGTTCCGTCGGCATTCCTTTCCCCGGATTCACCATTCGCATCGCCCAGGACGGCGAGGTGCAGATCAAGGGAACCTGCGTCTTCCATCGCTATCACAAGAACGATTCCGCCACTGAGGATGCCTTCACTCCCGACGGATGGTATGCAACCGGCGACCTTGGGAGGATTTCACGCGACGGTTTCCTCTCCCTTACCGGAAGGAAGAAGGACCTTATCATCACTGCCGGCGGGAAGAATGTTTCCCCCAGGCCCATCGAAGAGGCCATCGAACGATCTGAAATTGTCTCCCAGGCTCTGATACTCGGCGACAAGCGGCCCTTCATCTCCGCCCTGGTGACCCTGAACGAGGAAGCACTGCGTCCCTGGCTGGCCTCCAAGGGGCTCGACCAGAACATGTCCACGCAGGAAGCCGCGGAGAATGCCGTGGTCAAGGCGGAGGTCCAAAAGTACGTCGACAAGGCCAATGAGGGTGTTTCCCGGGCGGAGTCGGTTCGCAAGTTCATCATTCTCCCCGAGGAATTCACCCAGGAGAATGGGTTGATGACCCCCTCCATGAAGGTGATTCGACCCAAGGTCATCAAGCGGTACGCCGACCTGCTCAATACGAGGATGTACGTTTCCAAGAAGACGAAAGCCACCCGCCGGTAAACAGAGTTCCACCGGACAGACAGGCGGCCGTCAATCGGGTTCATACCGACTGACGGCCGCCTGCTTTAGTATCACCGCACCTCGTTCAATCCGCATCGGACAACCCCTCCGACCGCAGAAAGAAACCGGGTTCGAATCAGAAGCCGAGCTTTTGCAGCAGCTTCGGATCCCCCTGCCAGTTCTTGGCCACCTTGACATGCAGATCGAGCGTTGCCTTCTGACCAAGGGTTCGGTTCACTGCAGTCCGCAGCTTCTTCTTGACCCTCACCAGATGCTCGGCTCGATGACCGATGATGATGGGCTTCTGGGAATCACGCTCAACATAGATGGAAACGTGCACCTGTGCCTTCTGCCCATCCTCGGGCGGCTCAATCGAATCGACGGTCACCGCCAGCGAATGGGGCAGCTCATCATCCAGCTCCTCCAGGAAGGCCCCACGAACCAGCTCTGCGATAAGATCCTCGGGCCGCTCCTCGGTCAGCTGATCCTCCGGATACATCTGAGGCCCTACAGGCATGGCATCGATAAGGACCTGCTTGACCTCCTGGACGTTGTCCTCGGTCAGGGCGCTGACCGGGACGATCTGGTCGAAATCAGCAAAGGCCGATATCTCGATGAGCTTGGACACCAACGAGTCCCTGTCCAATCGGTCTATTTTGGTCACCACTGCGATCAGGGGCTTACGCCACTGCCACTTCCCGTCCTTGTCCTTGCGGGCAAAGTCCGACCTGAGCCTGCTCAGAATCCTCTTGTCACCCGGACCGATGACCTGGTCACCAGGCAGAAGGAAGGCGATGGCATCGACATCCGAAAGGGATGCGTCCACCACATCGTTCAGCCTCTGCCCAAGAAGGGTTCGGGGCCGGTGGATGCCGGGGGTATCAACGAGAACCAGCTGGGCATGAGGATCGGTCACAATGCCTCGGATGGCCTTACGGGTGGTTTCCGGGCGTGACGATGCGATGGCGATGGGTCTGCCCACCAGGGCATTCATCAAAGTCGACTTACCCACATTGGGTCTGCCCACTACGGCCACGAAGCCCGAGCGATAAGGCTGGTCCGCAACGGCCTCGTCGGCCTCCCCGATATTGGAGGTTCCCGGATTGTTCCCGGGGACGGTCACCTCGATGTTCTTTTCCTTCATCAGTTCCTGTTCCTTGTCGTCAGTTCTGCTCATTGCCGGCAACTTCCTGGCCCATCGGTTCCTCTTCCAGGGTGATGTCCGAATCATCAGCTGGTTCCACGATGATGGCCGCTATCTTCTTCCGCCGTCCGGTTGCGTCCGCTGCCGTCAGTCTGATCCCCCTGGTCACCGCAGAGGACCCTTCAACGGGTACCGAGCCGAGCAGTTTGGTCAGGAGTCCGTAGACCGTGTCCACATCGTCCTCGTCAATATCTATCTCGAAGAGTTCTTCAAGGTCAGCAATGGATGTACGCGCAGGCAGACTCCAGGTATGCGGCCCCACCTGCTTGGGCTGATCGTGCTGGACCCTGTCGTGCTCATCCTCCAGCTCACCGACGATCTGCTCGATGGCATCCTCGATGGTGACAAGCCCCGCGATGCCACCGTACTCGTCAACCACCACGGCCAGGTGGTGTCTGGATTTCTGCATGTAGTGGAAGAGGTCATCCACGGGCTTGGACTCTGGAACCAGTACCGGCTCACGCACGAAGGACTCGATGGATCCCTCATCCTTCCGTCGTCCCAGTGATATGGCTCTGACCACATCCTTCAGGTAGACCACGCCAATCAGGTCATCCATGTCCTCCCCGATGACCGGTATCCTGGAGAATCCCGAACGGGAGAAGAGCTTCAAAGCCGCTTCAGGACTAGTGTCCTTCCCCATGCAGATCATATCCGTTCTGGGAACCATGATCTCACGTGTCAGGGTGGTGGAAAGGGTGAGGACGTTCTTGAGCATCTCCGATATTTCAGGATCGAAGGCCCCGGCCTCAACCAGCTGGTCGACCATGGCCCGGCCCTGCTCGATCTGAATCTTCTCCAACTCCTCGTCATCCGAGAGGTCACTCCGTCTGGAACCCATGGATACGGAACCGTTCATGCGCCTCTTCTTAAAAGGCGCCAGTCGAACAGCGATGGAAATGATGCGAACGTACCTGAGCAGGATTTCCAGCGGCTGCTTGGCTCCATTCCTCCGAGGACCAATAGTGACCGAAATCATGGCCACCAGAACAGCTGCCACGAGGCCGCAGACAACCTGCTCCCAGACCGGGAAACCGGCAACCTGGGTCATTCCACCCACCAGAAGGCCGATGAGGATGTCGCAGATGATCCTGAAGTAGGCGCACCCGCTTGAGGTCGCTTGGCGCTGCGAAATCAGCTTTTGGGCCTTGTGTATCCTGTCGATCCTCTTCATCCGGGAGAACTGGCTCAGGTCCTGGTCCGTCTGTAGGCCCAGAATCAGATTGTTCAGACTGGATCTGGTTACTCTGGTCACCGATCCTTCGGCCGCAGCCAGGATCAGGGAGAGACCGACGAGGATCAGTACCACCAGTGCCAGGGCAACCAGTATCAGAATCGAACGGTTGGTCATCGCGACTCCTCTTCCTGATTCATGAACGACTCCTATGACCGACCACGCCCGTCCCGGGACCATGACCAGGGTCTCTGCTGTCTTCATATGCCGCCAGGGCATTGAAGGCTCCGGATGGCAACGAGACCTCGCCCATGGGACCCTGCCTCAGTGACAGGAAGGTCAGCAGGAGCTGACGTTGCAAGCCGAACATCTGACCTTCCTGGGCCCTGGTGGTGTGATCATAGCCAAGCAGGTGGAGGGTGCCGTGAATGGTCAGAAGGAGCATCTCCTCCATCACCGAGTGCCCGGCCGCCTGCGCCTGCTGCGCCGCAACCCACGGGCAGATGACGATATCGCCCAGAATGCCCTCCACCTTCCGGCTCCCGTCACCGGGGCGAAGTTCATCCATGGGGAAGCTCATGACGTCGGTCGGCCCCTCAAGGTTCATCCATCGCTCATGCAGGGAGGCCATGGGGTCCGGATCGTTGAAGATGATTGTCATGTCGGATTGGGTGCTGACCTGCATCTGATCAAGTACCCAGACCCCCAGGTCCGAGAAGGTCTTTGCATCGATCTCCCACTGGGTTTCGTTGGTGACTTCGACGCTCATGCCTTGTCAGGCCTCCTATCTGCCTTTGCCCCCGCCTTGTCGTAGGCCTGTACGATCTTGCCCACCAGCCGGTTACGAACCACATCCCCTGCCTCCAGATGCACAAAGGCGATGTCGTCGATCCCGCCAAGAATCTCCTCGATGGTGGCGAGTCCTGATGTCGGCAAGCCCAGATCGACCTGGGTGATGTCGCCGGTGATGACCATCTTGGTATTGAATCCAAGCCTGGTCAGGAACATCTTCATCTGTTGGCGGGTGGTGTTCTGTGCCTCATCCAGGATGACGAAGGCATCGTTGAGGGTGCGGCCGCGCATGTATGCCAGGGGCGCCACCTCAATGGTCTCGTTGCTCAGATAATGGTGCATCCTCTCGGCGCCCAGCATGTCGGAGAGGGCATCATAGAGAGGCCTGAGATACGGATCCACCTTCTCATTCAGGGTCCCGGGCAGGAATCCGAGACTCTCACCGGCCTCGACCGCCGGGCGGGTGAGGATGATACGACTGACCTGCTTGGCCCTGAAGGCCTGCACCGCCTTGGCTACTGCCAGATAGGTCTTACCGGTTCCCGCCGGTCCGATACCGAAGGTGATGGTATGTGTCTGGATGGATGAGACATAGGCCATCTGGCCTGTGGTTTTGGGGCGGATGGGGCCTTTTGACGAGTACGCCAGGGGGTTTCTCATGACCGACGCCACGGAGAAGGTCGTCTCGGAAGGCGTTCCTTCGTCATATCCTGCCTGTCGGAGCGAGTCCCGGTGATCAGTATCCGGCGTCATACCATCAGCCACGTGCCCTCCTGGAATTCCATCGTCTCCATTCTGTCCCGGCTTCGTTCCGTTCCCTCCGGCTATTCCCTTATCCGTGGCACTGTCGAAGTTCCACGAGTCGGACTTCACTGCGGACTGGCTTTCGACATGAACACCGGAACCCCCGTTAGCAATACCTTCAGTCGCATGCCCGGCACCGCCCACTTCCCGGTCTTCATCTGCCGGCCGGACTCGCTCGGCAGCCATGCGGCCATTGTTCTCCTCACGACGGTCCCGGGGACCCCGACCTGATACGGAAACCGCGACGGCACCGGTCAGGGTGGAATCGCCCATACGACGGTGATCCAGGAGCCTGCCGACCTGGTCGGCATCCAATGGTGCCTGATAGGCGGCCTGAACCAGTTCGGCAAGCAGGTCGTATACCTGGCTGGCCTCCCTGTCCCCCCTTGGCTCGGTCGCGGTCAGAACGATCCTGTTCCCGCGAATCAGCGTATTCACATGAGGGAAGGCGCTTTCGATTCGACCCATAACCGCGTCACCAGGCCCCAGGACAAGAACAGGGTCGATTTCCGCCGGTATGTCAAGCGTTCGCGTCGTTACCGCCACGTCATTCTCTCCGTTGACTCGACACCCCTCACTCGGGCAGGACCTCACCTGTCAGGACGTGCGCATGGACATGGAAGACCGACTGTCCTGCATCCTCCCCCGAGTTGAAGATCAAACGATAAGCCCCATTGAACTCCTCGTCGGCGATGGACTGTGCCACCTCGACGATGTGGGCCAAGGTCTGAGGCTCGGCCTTGGCCAGCTCGGCCACATTGGCATAGTGGTTCCTGGGAACGACCAGAACATGGACCTTGGCCTTGGGATGGGCGTCCTGGAAGGCATAGACGCTCTCGTCCTCGTAGACCTTCCGGCTGGGAATATCACCTGCAACAATCCTGCAGAAGATGCAGTCATCGCCACGCGGGGAATCACTCATAGTCGCTCCTTGTCCGAACCCTGCCGAGTGTGAAATGCACTGTTCCCATCATATGGTTCTTGCCAGATATTTCGCCCGGATTGAAGCGTGGTCACCCCGGTCAGCCCTCCCAGCGACCAAGGGCTCCTGCCAGGAGGGACAGGGCGACCGGCCCCGCAGTCGAGGCTCGCATGATATTGGTACCCAAGGCGGTGGCTACGGCACCGGCCTCAATCATGGCCTGAACCTCCATCATGCTGATCCCCCCTTCCGGACCGATTACGACACGGACGCTTCCACCTTCAGCCATGTCGGCGACCTGGGCCTCGACATCCCTCCAGGCCATGGTGGCATCCTGGTGGAGCACCACCGTCAGATCACCTCTGGCAGCCGCCTCGCGGCAGTCCTGGATCAGAGACCGACTGGTCATGGCCTGTAGGAGTTCCGGCGTTATGGCACGTCTGGACTGCTCGGTCGCAGCATCCAGAACCTGACGCCACTTGCGATCGGTACGGCCTTCCTTCCATTTGGCGATGGACCTGTCTGCCTGCCAGGGACGGACCGCATCGACCCCGATCTGGGTCGCCATGTCTATGGCGCTCTCGTCGTGACCCCCTTTTGCCAGGGCCTGGACCAAGACCAGGGACACCCTGGGCCCGCTCTCCCGTCCCACGGCCGTCACTTCGACCAGACCGGTCGAAGCGTCCCTGATGATGGCCTGGAGCCTGAGCCCATGACCGTCGGAAAGTTGCAGCTCATTGCCTTCGGTCAGCCTCATCGATTGGATGGCATGCCGCCTGATGCGCGGGGGGAGCTCGAGTTTCCATCCCGTGTGCAGCTCGTCGCTTGCAAGGGGGGTGTCATCTTGTTGCGGGTCCAACAGGAAGAGTGGTGCAGTCATGCTTTCAGGCTACCGTTGGCGGTCGAAAACCGCTCCGACGAACGGTGTTTGCCAGGTGCCCGGCACCTGCTGATGCGACACGCAAACCCTGCCCCTATGCGAAACCGGCCGGAAGATGCTATAGTATCCTCTGTTGCGAAAACGCACCTGTCCGGGTGGCGGAATGGTAGACGCGCTAGCTTGAGGTGCTAGTGCCTATTTATACAGGCGTACGGGTTCAACTCCCGTTCCGGACACGAGTCAGCATCATCGGATTGAGATTCCCGATGGTGCTTTTTCCTTATAATCCGTCCTTTCCCGACGGAACGTGCCAAGATCAGACATCGTCTCTGATCCGGGCTTCGTCACGAAGGAGGAAGAACCATGCGCAGCGTTCGAATCAGGTCGGTCGACGACGACTGCCTTGAGGCATATACACACCTCACGGAAATGCAGCTGAGGAACAGGCTTGAACCAAGCAAGGGACTGTTCATCGCCGAGTCACCGAAGGTGATTGCCCGCGCCCTGGATGCAGGAGTGGAACCCATCTCCTTCCTGGTGGAGGAACCCTGGTTGGATGGGATGTCCAGCATGTTCAACCAGGTCGATACCGCTTTCGGACCGGATGTCCCCGTCTATGTGGCGAGTCCCGAGCAGTTGAAGTCCATCACAGGATATCGCCTCCACAGGGGTGCCCTGGCTGCCATGCGTCGGTGGCCCCTCCCCTCTGTGGACCAGCTGTGCAGGACCGCAACCAGGGTGGCCGTCATGGAGAACATCGTCGACCATACCAACGTCGGCGCGCTGATGCGGTCTGCGGCAGCCTTGGATGTGGACGCCGTCCTGGTGTCCCCGTCTTGCTCGGATCCGTTGTACAGGCGGGCAGCCCGGGTTTCCATGGGCACGGTCTTTCAGGTGCCCTGGACCCGAATCGGCGGGGATGACAAGAGCTACTGGCCGGTCCAGGGACTGGAGGACCTGCACCGTCTGGGCTTCACGACTGCCGCCATGGCCCTGAGTGACGACTCGATCAACCTCGACGACCTGACCGCACGCCTCTCCCCCCGTTCATCCCCTTCGGATCCCGGACACATCGACAAACTCGCCCTGGTCTTCGGCACAGAGGGTGACGGGCTGTCCAGACAGACCATAGCCCATGCCGACCTGACGGTGCGGATACCCATGAGCCACCATGTGGACAGTCTGAACGTCGCCGCCTCGAGCGCAGTGGCCTTCTACGCGACGCGCCCCTGATCTGATCCAGCCAGCACCCGACACACTCAGGAACCGAACCACATCAGCGAGACTACCGGCGGCACACCGACTATAAGGAAAGGCACCCATGCTGTTACGCAGCATGGGTGCCTTCTGCATAGGAGTCCCGGATCAGGCCTCGGATGGACTCGTCTGGTCTTCGTGGATGTAGTCGTCGCCGTCAACGGTGCCACGCCAGCGACCGATGGCCTTGAGGCCGTGGTACATGACCAGGGTGGCCACCGAGCCGATTGCAATGCCGTTGAAGCTGATTCCCGCAACCGCAAAGGTGAAGTCCGCGATGCCCACAATCATGACGATGGCACCAACGGTCATGTTGACCGACTTGCCGAAATCAACCTTGTTCTCCACCCAGATGCGGATGCCAAGCATGCCGATCATGCCGTACAGCATGGTTGTGACCCCGCCCAGAACACCGGCCGGAATGGTGTTGATGACAGCACCGAACTTGGGGCAGAGGCTGAGGAGGAAGGCGAAGAAGGCTGCACACCAGTAGGCGGCCGTGGAGTAGACCTTGGTGGCGGCCATAACACCGATATTCTCGGCATAGGTGGTGGTGCCCGACCCGCCGCCAAGTCCGGCGAAGAAGGTACCCAGACCGTCTGAAATCAGGGCCGTGCCTATTTGATCGTCATAGTCGCGCCCGGTCATCAGGGAGACCGACTTGACGTGGCCGATGTTCTCAGCGACCAGAACCAGAACGACCGGAATGAACATGGCCAGGACACTCATGTCGGCTTGCGGCAACTGGAAGTGAGGCAACCCGAGCCAAGCGGCCTCCTTTACAGCTGTAAAGTCCACCTCGCCTTGGGTTATGGCGAAGACATACCCCACCAGGACACCAAGAAGAATATTGAGCCGACCGATCAGCCCCTTGAAGAGGACAGAAATCAGCATAACTGCTACCAGAGTAACAAGCGCCGTCAAGGGTGCCGAGTTGAAGTTCTTCCAGGCTGAAGGGGCCAGATTGAACCCTATGATTGACACGATGGCTCCGGTGACCATGGGCGGCATGATCATATCGATCCACCTGGATCCTGCATAGTGCACGATGACACCAATCAGGAGCAGAAGAGCGCCCGTGACCATGATGCCGAAGGAGGCAACAGCCAGATCCTTGTGGGCGGTGGTAACCGCCGCAATCGGTGCAATGAAGCCGAAGGAACTTCCCAGATATGAGGGGAGCTTATTCTTGTTGATCAGCAGGAAGAGGGCCGTGGAAAAGGCCGTGAAGAAGAGTGTGGTCGACGGATCGAATCCGGTCAGAATCGGCACCAGGAAGGTCGATCCAAACATGGCTACGACATGCTGTGCGCCTATACCCGCTGTGCGCGGCCAGGTCAGTCGTTCATCCGGTTCCACGACTTCGCCGGGTGCCAGTGTCTTTCCGTCGCCGTGTAGTTTCCAGCCCATGGAAAATGACATATCGCGTGCTTTCTCTCATACGCCGTGCCGGTCACGGCGGACCGGAATCATCATTGTATTCGCTGGGTCGGACCTGGGCTCAGTCGTAAGTGGGCATGTTCTCGAAGTTGAAGCCGATGGCGGCCAGTTGCTCACGCCCGTCAGGGGTGATCATGTCCAGACTCCACCGCGGTGTCCAGGTCCAATCGATCCGGAATTCCTCGACCAGCCCCGCCAGGACGCTGGCGCACTGGTCCTCTATCAGGTCGGTCAGAGGGCAGGCCGGGGTAGTCAAGGTCATCGTGAAGATGGCGCGGCCCAGCTCGTCGATTTCGATTCCGTAGACCAGCCCAAGGTCCACCACATCGATACCCAATTCAGGGTCGATGACCTGGTGGAGGGCCTCACGCACATCCTGGGCTGTCGCCCGACCGATATCGTCAACGGCTTTCAGTGGAATGGCCGAGGTCTCTCCCCCCGGTTCCTCCGCAACCTGGTCGTCAGGGTCGGCACTCTCCTCGCCATGTGAACTCTCAGCCTTGTCCTTGGGCTGGTCCGCCTCCTTCTGGGATCCCACCGTGGAACGAACAGGTGCAGGATCGGACCTGGTTCCCATTCCCATGATGGACTCCGCCTGGGTGGGATTCTGTGCCAGGGCCCTGGCCTTTCCTTCATCGTCGATGGCACGGTTGACCGAAGCCAGGATGGAATCCTGTGGCTCTGGTACCAGATTGTCGGAAGAACTCATCACGCCTGCTCCTTTTACTTGTCCATATCCGTCAGAGCCCTGGCCACGGAGGCCTTCATGCCTTCCCAACCCAGAAGAGCGCACTTGATGCGCATGGGATATTTGGATACACCCTGGAAAACCACCGCGTCGCCAAGCTCCTCCTCGGCATCCTCTTCCTGGACACCCTCCCCGCGAGATTTCATAAGGGTGTGGAACTCCTGGGCGAGCCGCATGGCTTCGTCCACGGTTTTCCCCTCCACCAGATCCACCATGACCGAAAGGCTGGCCTGGGAGATGGAGCACCCGTCTCCTTGCCAGACGATTCGCCTGATGGACTTTGGCTGACCGTCCGTGCCATCGGATACCTCGACATGGATGGTGGCGTGGTCGCCACAGGTGGGGTTGAACTGATGGGACTCGGCAGGCACGCAGTACTCATGCTCAACCTTCATGGTCACATCAGCATCAGGGTCGGATGAGACTGACTGGTCTTCCGGCACACGTCCATGGGGATCCCTGGCCGCCTCCAGGATGACCTCCTGATACATCTGCTCCAGTTCCCGATCGCTCATGCCAAAATCTGCCATGCCTTCAACCTACCTGCATTGCTGGTTTTTCACCTGTCACTGTGCCCCTGGTGAACGTTCAATCCGCCTTGAAGAAGCTCCTGACCCCGGAGACGGCTTCAAGCAGGGCATCCGTATCGGCCATCGTATTGTAGACCCCGGTCGAAGCCCTGTTCGAAGCGTACACCCCGAAGTGCCTATGAACCGGTTGGGCACAGTGGTGTCCAACCCGGATGGCGATGCCTCTGGAGTCGATGAACTGCCCCACATCGTGAGGATGGACACCCTTCACGTCGAAGGAAACCGTACCGATGCGGTTCTCGGCGGAAGTGGGGCCAAGAATCCTGACTCCTTCCAACTGCCCCAATCTGAGCAGCCCCTTGGTGATGGCGGCCTCGTGGGAGGCAATCCGATCCATGCCGATGGCACGCAGCCAGTCGGCGGCCACACCCGCACCAATCACTTGTGCAACCGGCTGGGTACCTGCCTCGAACCGGGCGGGAGGATTCATATACCGGGCAGGCCTGTCCGTATACGCCAGCTCAACCATGGACCCGCCGAACGATGCAGGGGGCAGAGCCTCAAGCAGCTCGCGACGGCCATACAGGAAGCCGACCCCGGTTGGACCGTACATCTTGTGGGAGCTCCATACCGCGAAATCAACACCCAGGCCATGCAGGTCGACCGGCAGGTGGGGCACCGACTGGCAGATGTCCAGAATCACCAGGGCACCAACCTGATGGGCTCTCCTGACAATTGGGGCGATATCGGTAACTGCGCCGGTCACATTGCTGACATGGGTCACAGCCACCACCTTGGTACGCTCGGTGATGACCTCATCGGCCGTGTCCGCCATGATTCTGCCCTGATCGTCCAAATCAAAGGTCTTCAGGACGGCTGACGTGCGGTATGCAAGCTCCTGAAAAGGAAGGAGAACGGAGTGGTGCTCGGCCTTGCTGGTCACAATCTCATCGCCCGGGTGCAAGGCAAATCTCTGAGCGGCCTTCCCACCCCTCCCCTGAGTTGCATTGCCAAAGGCCGTGGCAAGGAGATTGAGAGCAGCCGTGGCCCCGGCGGTGATGACAATCTCCTCACCGCCATCCTGCGATTCCGCCCCTACCAGTTTCGCCACCTTGGCCCGGGATTCCTCGAAGGCCAAGGTGCTGCGGGCGGCCAACTCATGAGCCCCTCGGTGCACACCCGCATTGTCATGCAGGTAGAAATCCCGCTCCGCATCTACAACACACAGCGGTTTTTGGGCGGTCGCTGCCGAATCCAGATAGACCAGAGGGTGCCCGTGTACTTCCTGATCCAGGATCGGGAACTGACTCCGAATCTGTGCCTCATCAACCATTCCGCACCTCCATCCCTTGACCGCCGCTCAATGTCAGGCCAGTGCCGATTCCGAATCGGAGCCTTCAGGAAGGTACTGGTCGTACCCGGTCTCCTCCAGGGTGTCGGCAAGTTCGGGGCCGCCGGTCTTGACGAAGTGCCCCTGGGCGAAGACGTGGACGATATCGGGCTTGATGTACTTGAGGATACGGGTGTAATGGGTCACCATCAGGATGCCCAAACCTGTGTTCTCCTTGGCCCTGTTGACCCCCTCCGAAACAATGCGCAGGGCGTCCACGTCAAGACCAGAGTCGGTCTCATCCAGAACGGCGAACTTGGGCTTGAGAAGCTCCAGCTGGAGTACCTCGGCCCTCTTCTTCTCACCTCCGGAGAAGCCCTCGTTTACCGAGCGCTGGGCGAATTTAGGATCCATCTTCAACTTCTTCATGGCGGCGTTCAGGTCCTTGGCCCATGTCCGTACGGCCGGCGCCTTTCCGTCAACCTCCGTCTTGGCGGTCCGGAGGAAGTTGGTCATGGAGACTCCGGGCACCTCAACCGGGTACTGCATGGCCAGGAACAGCCCTGCCTTGGCCCGTTCATCCGGGGTCATCTTCAGGATGTCCTCCCCGTCCAGGAGGGCCTGACCGGAATCCACCTCATACTTGGGATGCCCGGCCAGGGTGTAGGCGAGGGTGGACTTGCCCGAACCATTGGGCCCCATGATGGCGTGGGTCTCACCCGAGCGAACCGTCAGTGTGGCCCCCTTGAGGATCTGTTTGCGACCCTCCTTGGTCTCGACCGAGGCGTACAGATCCTTGATTTCCAGTGTTGACATGTCAGTTCTCCTCCAAAACGTGCTGCATCTCTTCGTCTTCGCCCTTGGCCAGTCTGCGGTCAATCACACCCATCAGGTGGTCGGAGACACTGGGAACGCCAATCTCCTCCACCAGTTCACCGAAGAACCCGCGCACAACCAGTTTGCGGGCCTCCTTTTCGGGTACGCCTCTCGACTGGAGATAGAACAGCTCCTCGTCATCGAAGCGGCCAACCGAGCTGGCATGGCCGGCGCCGATGATGTTCCCGTTCTCGATTTCCAGGTTGGGTTCGGAGTCCGCAATGGCCCCGGGGGTCAGTACCAGGTTCCGGTTGAGCTCATACGAGTCGGTACCGGGGGCCGTGGGCTTGATGAGGGCATTGCCCACCCAGGTGGAGTGGGCCCTAGCCCCGTCGAGAGCTCCCTTGTATACCACTCGGGACTTGCACTCGGGGTGGTTGTGGACCACCATGGTCCGGTGCTCGATGTGCTGGCCGGGATCGACGAAGTAGATGCCCAGCATGTTCAGGTCGCTCTGTTCCCCGCCGAAGTCCTGGTCCATACGCAGACGGACGAAGTCACCACCCAGGGTGACCACGGAGTGCCGCAGTGTGGCCCCGGATCCGACATGGATGCGGTGGTTGCCCACGTGCTTCGATCCGGCCGCCCACTCCTGAATGAAGGTGGTGGAGACATGGGAGTCTTTTCCTGTGACAATCTCCGTGCCTTCGGCCAGCCTGGCCTGGCCTGTGTGTTCCACCACCAGGTCGGCACTGGCTTCGTCGTCGGCCCGGATGACCAGATGGAAGGCGTCAAGGTCCATTCCTCCGCCCTGGATCTGCACCAGAACAGGTTGGTCCAGACGTCCACGGAGGCTGACCACCGTGGCCTCGCTTCCGCTGGCCCATTCCACGGCCGCCGCACGGTCGCTGGGCTTGAGTACGGAACCACAGGGGTCCTGGCCCATGGGAACGTTGGATACGCTCACCTGGTCTGGGTCAACAGGGGTTCCGTCCATCATGGTGACCGTCACCGCCGTCAGGCCACTGGGCTTGAATACCTGGAAGAACTCCCCTATGCGGTCGATCGGTGTGAATCGCCAGTCATCCTGCTTGGCGGTGGGGACCACGAAATCATCCGGGTCGAAGGAGCGCGGCTCCTTGTCGGCGCTGGATGGCATGGTCGCCGGAATGGCATAGGGGTCCTTTGGATCCGCCCTGGGAATCGTAATTTCGCTTGTCTGTGACATCAGCCTACCGAACCCTCCATCTGCAATTCGACCAAGCGGTTGAGCTCAAGTGCATATTCCATGGGCAGCTCGCGGGAAATCGGTTCAACGAAACCTCGAACAATCATGCCCATTGCCTCCTTTTCCTCCAGACCGCGACTCATCAGGTAGAAGAGCTGGTCCTCTGAGACCTTGGATACGGTTGCCTCATGAGCCATGGAGACGTCATCTTCACGGACATCAACGTGAGGGTAGGTATCGGAGCGCGAGTAGTCGTCGACCAGCAAGGCATCGCAGACCACCGACGAGGATGACTTCTCTGCGCCCTTGACGATTTTGACCAGGCCGCGATAGGCCGCCCTTCCGCCGTTACGCGAAATGGACTTCGAGACGATGGTCGACGAGGTATGGGGCGCCAGATGAATCATCTTGGCACCGGTGTCCTGGTATTGCCCCTTGCCCGCGAAGCCCAGGGATAGGGTCTCGGCCTTGGCGTAAGGCTCGGCCAGGATGCAGGCTGGGTACTTCATGGTGGCCTTGGAGCCGATGTTTCCGTCCACCCATTCCATGGTGCCGCCCTCACGGACATAGGCACGTTGTGTCACCAGGTTGTAGACGTTGTTGGACCAGTTCTGGACCGTGGTGTACCGCACCCGGGCATGAGGCTCGACGATGATCTCGACGATGGCCGCATGAAGGGAATCGGTCGAGTATATGGGAGCCGTGCAACCTTCGACGTAATGGACATATGACCCTTCGTCGGCAATGATCAGAGTCCGCTCGAACTGACCCATGTTCGGGGTGTTGATACGGAAGTAGGCCTGGAGGGGGATGTCCACGTGGACCCCCTTCGGCACATACACGAAGGAACCGCCGGACCAGGCCGCCGTGTTCAGGGCGGCGAACTTGTTGTCATCCGGGGGAATGACCGTGCCGAAGTACTTCTTGAAGAGATCGGGATGCTTCTGAAGGGCGGTGTCCGTATCCAGGAAAATGACACCCTGCTTTTCCAGGTCGTCACGGATGGAGTTGTAGATCACCTCGGACTCGTACTGGGCCGCGACCCCCGAGACCAGGCGGTTCTTCTCGGCTTCAGGGATGCCAAGTCGATCATACGTGTTGCGAATATCGTCAGGAAGCTCCTCCCAGGACTTGGCCTGTTCCTTGAGGGGCTTGACGTAGTACTTGAAGTCATCTGCATTGAATCCCGACAGGTCCACGCCCCAGTCCGGCATGGGCTTCTCCATGAAGGACCTGTAGCCCTTCAGCCTCATCTCGAGCATCCATGCAGGCTCGCCCTTGTCGGCCGAGATGGCACGGACGACGTTCTCGTCGATTCCCTTGTGGGCGGCTTCTCCGGCCTTGTCCGAATCGTGCCAGCCATAGTTGTACTCGCCGAACTGCGAGATGATTTCGTCGTCCTCTTTGATTTTATCTTCATTGACACGGGTGCGATCCGCCACGTACTGGCTCATCTCCACATCCCGTGATGTGTCCGTCTGCTGCGAGGTATTATCCACGAGCTCAGACCTCCTCACACATGTATTGTCGCTTGCCGACGACCGCCTACGTTTTCAAGGATAAACAACCTGAACTTGACCCGCCAGATTGAGGTTACGCTCTATAGGGAATTAAGTCACATTTATGACCCGAAGATACCCAAAAGGCCCGAATAGCGATTTCGCCCGTCCTCGAATCGGAGAACGGGCGGAATCGTCGTATGGTCTGTGCCGTACAGGAATCAGTCAGCTGCCTGCTGGTGCTCGATGCTGGCCTTTACCAGACCAGCAAAGAGCGGGTGGGGCTTGGTCGGACGGGACTTGAACTCCGGGTGGGCCTGGGTGCCCACATAGAAGGGGTGCCGGTCCTTGGGAAGCTCCACGAACTCCGTCAGCTGACCGTCAGGGCTGGTGCCTGAGATGTGCAGGCCGGCCTTGTCCAGATCCTGCTTGTAGGCCACGCTGACCTCATAGCGGTGGCGGTGGCGCTCCGATACCTCGGTCTTCCCGTAGAGCTCAGCAACCAGTGAGTCCTGGCGAAGAATGGCAGGGTAAGCACCCAGACGCATGGTATGGCCCATGTCACCGTGTCCGGCAACGATGTCCTTCTGCTCCTCCATCGTGGCGATGACCGGATGCTCGCAGTTCGGTTCGAATTCGGAGGAGTTGGCATCCTCCAGACCCAGGACGTGGCGGGCATACTCAATGACCATGGACTGCAGGCCCAGGCAGATTCCCAGAGCGGGCAGCTTGGTTTCACGGGCATAGCGGAGAGCGCCGAGTTTGCCTTCGATGCCTCGTACGCCGAATCCACCGGGAATGACGATTCCATCCACTCCCTGCAAAGCCTCGCGAGCGCCATCCATGGTCTCGCAGGAGTCGGCGGTAACCAGTTTGACGTCGACCTTGGCCCAGTTGGCGAACCCACCGGCCTTTATGGCCTCGATCACCGAAAGATAGGCATCGGGCAGGTCGATGTACTTGCCGACAATCGCCACGGTGACCCGGTTGCGGGGATTATGGACACGTTCCAGGAGGTCCTCCCACTCGTTCCAATCCACGTCATGGAAGGGAAGCTCAAGCTTGCGGACAACATAGGCATCCAGACCCTCCGAGTACAGGATCTTCGGTACGTCATAGATGCTGGGGGCGTCCACGCAGTTGACCACACCTTCGGCATCGACATCGCACATAAGCGAAATCTTGTCCTTGATGGACTGGCTCAGAGGACGGTCCGACCGGAGGACCAGGGCATCGGGGGCGATGCCCAACTGGCGCAGGGCCATGACCGAATGCTGGGTGGGCTTGGTCTTCAGCTCATGGGCAGCAGCGATGTAAGGAACCAGCGAAACATGGACGAACATGCAGTTGTCCGCCCCGATGTCGCGCCTGACCTCACGGGCCGCCTCCATGAACGGCTGTGATTCGATGTCACCTACCGTGCCGCCGATCTCGGTGATGATCACATCCACGTCATCACCGGCCTGGGCTCGCATGCGGCTCTTGATCTCGTTGGTGACGTGAGGGATGACCTGGACGCACTGCCCCAGGTACTCGCCGGCACGCTCCTTGCGGAGGACGGACTGGTATATCTGCCCGGTGGTCACATTGGCCTTCTGGGAGAGGAAGACATCCAGGAATCGCTCGTAGTGGCCGATGTCCAAATCGGTCTCGGCCCCATCCTCGGTCACGTAGACCTCACCATGCTGGAAGGGGTTCATGGTACCGGGATCAACGTTGATATAGGGATCCAGCTTCTGCTGAAGGACCCGGATTCCGCGGCTTCTCAACAGCCTGCCGAGGGAGGACGCAGTCAGTCCCTTGCCCAGCGAAGAAACGACGCCACCGGTGACGAAAATGTGCTTTGTGATATGCCCTTGCGAATTTCCATGTTCTCTGACCATGGAACTTCAGCCTATCAGGTATGGCAGACGACGACGCGGCGATGAGCCCCTCCCCCGGTCATCTCCCCTGGATATGCCTGGCAAGGTACTGCCCGGTAAGGGAAACCCGACTTGCGCAGACTGTTTCAGGTCTCCCTGTGGCGACAATCATGCCACCTTCTTCTCCTCCACCGGGACCCATGTCAATCACATAATCGGCATTGGCGATCATATCCAGGTCATGCTCGATGAACACCACCGTGGCTCCCCTGTCGACCAGGCGCTCCAGGACCCCGATCAGCGTACGGACGTCCAGGGGATGGAGGCCGGTCGTTGGCTCATCCAGAACAAAGAGGGAGGTGTTCTGCCTCCGCCCGAGTTCATTGGAGAGCTTGAGCCGCTGGGCCTCGCCACCGGATAATGAAGGCGTATCCTCTCCCAGGGTCAGATAGCCCAGACCAAGATCGTTCAGGATGCGCAGGGATCGGTGGATGCTTGGGTACTCACCCGCATCAGCTCCCCTGGAACCGGCGGCAGCGAAGACCTCCATGGCCTCCCCGACCTCCATGGAGAGGAGGTCTGTCAGACTCATGGGGTCGGGATGGGCCTTGGTGGACATCCTTATCCGTTCGATTTCAGGCTTGAACCGGCTTCCCCGGCAGGTTGGGCAGGTGATGGGAATATCCGGAAGGAACTGCACATCAAGGCTGATCTGCCCCGTCCCTTCGCATTGCGGGCACCTGAGCGATCCTGTGTTGTAGGAGAAGTCCGAGAGCCTGTACCCCGCCTCATGGGCGGCGGCGGTTTTCGAGAAGAGACGTCGCAGATGATCCATGATGCCCGAATAGGTTGCCACGGTGGACCTGACGTTGATTCCGATGGGTGAGGAATCGACCAGCCTGACCCGATCTATGCCGGATGACGATATGGACTTGACCGACTCCGGCAGGGACCGTCCTTCCTGTATGGCTTGGAGAGCAGGTACCAGGCATTCCAAGACCATGGTCGTTTTCCCTGAGCCGGACACCCCTGTCACAGCCGTCATGCGGCCCCGGGGTATGGCCACATCCAGCGGCCGGACCGTATGGATGGGGCCGGTACTCATCCGGATCCAGTCGCAGGAGGCGGCACGGGACGAATCACTGTGGGTTCGTTTTCCCCCGGTACTCACCGACCCTTGTTCCCCGTTTTCATCGGTTGACAGGGGTGTCGGTGAAGCCGGAATGTCCCGGTGCTCTCTGACCAGAACCTCTTCTCGCCCGTTTAAGAAGCCACCTATGCGGGACTCGGGGGCGTCCTCCACCTGCTCGGGAGTGCCTTGCGCTATCACCCTGCCACCCTTGCTACCGGCACCGGGTCCCATCTCGATGAAGTAGTCGGCCGCTGCGAGGACCGATACGTCATGATCCACGAAAACCACCGAGTTTCCACTGGCCAGGAGATCACGCATGACCCCAATGAGACCTTCGATATTGGCCGGATGAAGACCTGTCGAGGGTTCATCAAGAACATAGAGGACACCGGTTGTCTCGTTGCGGACAGCGCGGGAGAGCTGGGTACGTTGCCGTTCCCCCGTCGACAGGGAGACGGTGGACCTGTCCAGGGTCAGGTACCCGAGGCCCAGTTGCAGCAGGCGGCGACCCATATTTTGCAGTGTATCCGCCAAGGACCGCGCCATCGCTTGCATTGACTCAGGTAAGGTGGCGGGAAGGTTCTCGGACCAGTGGAGCACCCTCCTCAACGGCCAGGAGGTGACCGCGGCCAGGTTGTCCTGCCCTATCCGCGGCCGTCGAGCAACCTCGTTGAGGCGACTTCCACCACAGTCCGGGCAGGTCCTTTCGGTCAGGAACTTCGCCACCTTGGACAGGCGTTTGTCATCGGTGGCACGTTTGAGTTCCTCGGTCACCGTCAATCTTGCGTTACGGAAGGTGAAGTCCAGCTCATGGACCCCTTTGACGGAGGTGATGGTGATGTGCTTCTTTTCGGAAGGACCGTTGAAGACGATCTCCTTCTCGTCAGCCGTCAGGTCCTTCCAGGGCACATCAGTACGCACCCCGAATTCTCGGACGATATCAGGCTGGACGTTGAAACCGAATGTCCTCCAGGGAACCACCGCACCCTGATCGATGGTCAGATCCTGGTCAGGAACCAACGTGGCGTCATCCACTTCCCGAACCGTCCCCGTTCCCTGGCAGGTCGGGCAGGCGCCCAGTGAGTTAAACGCCAGTTCCTCGGCGCTGGGGGCTTGGACGCGCTCCCCGCAGACCGGGCAGATGATGGGCATTTCAGCCGCCACTCGCATGGTGGGTTCCTGATAATGTCCGTTGGGGCAGACGTGCGAGGCCAGTCGGGAAAACATGAGCCGGAGAACATTGAGGAGTTCGGTGGAAGTCCCGAAGGTCGAGCGCATCCCACCAGCCCCCGGGCGCTGTCTGAGCGCCAATGCCGGAGGGAGGAAACGAACGGAGTCGACCTCGGGCCGCTGGGCCTGGGTCATCCTTCTTCGGGTATAGGTTGACAGGGATTCCAAATATCGCCTTGAGCCTTCTGCATAGAGGACTCCAAGTGCCAGTGATGACTTGCCTGAACCCGATACCCCGGCGATACCGACCAGGCGGTTCAGGGGTATATCAAGATTCAGACCACGAAGGTTGTGGACCCGGGCACCCCTGACCTGAATGGTCTTCGGCACCCTTGCCGGTTGCTCACCTGTTGGCGCGGGCAGCCCGTCCGCCGATCCTCCGGCCCTCCCGCCGGACCTTGGCAACCCCGGCACTGGACTTCACGACCTCTCGATGAGGTGGGCCACCGATTCAAGGGCCAAACGGTACCCATAGAATCCCAAGCCTGTAATGGTGCCGGTGGCCACCGGTGATATGACACTATGCCGACGGAAGGCTTCGCGGGAAGCGGGATTGGAAATGTGCACCTCCATCAGAGGCAGCCCGGCTTCGGTCACCTGGGCGGCCGCATCGGCCAGGCCATAGCTGTAATGGGTGAAGGCCGCCGGGTTCATGACCACCGGGGTTCGCTCATCGACCGCTTGGTGCATCCAGGAGATGACCTGGCCCTCGTCGTCGGACTGACGCACTTCCACGTCCAGGCCCAGCTCACTCCCCCAGGTCGTGCAGTCTCTGCGGAGCGCTTCCAGGTCCAGATGTCCATAGACATCAGGTTCCCTGACACCCAACCTGCCCAGGTTCGGACCATTGACCACAACGACCCTGGTACCCATATCCGACTCCATTTCTTGCCTTGTTTCCTTTTACCGGCCCTGCACTCAGGCCTTGCTTCGGATTCGTCCGAAGGCTTCCCGGACTGCATCCAGGGGAGGATCGTCCAGGTGGGTCGGTTTCCCGATTCCGTCGAGGATGATGAATCTGAGCTTGTTCCCTCTGGCCTTCTTGTCCTTGTGCATCAGGGCAAGAACCTGGTCGAAATCACCCCCGTCCCAGGTGGTGCGCAGCCCCAGGGAGGAGAGAAGACTGCGGTGGTAGTCAACCATATCCCTGTCGAGATGTCCTGTCAGTGACGCCAACTCGGCAGCAAACACCATTCCCACCGATACCGCCTGCCCATGCCGCCAGGAGAAGTGCTCTATTTTCTCGATGGCATGCCCAAGGGTGTGTCCGTAGTTCAGAAACTCACGCACTCCGACATCACGTAAATCGACGGAAACATGGTGCGCCTTGACCTGAACGGTGCGCTCAATCAGATCCTCGACCACGCCCTCCAGCCACTGCTCGGGTTCGTTTCCGTCGAAGGAACGCAGGGACTCGGCCTTCTCTTCAAGGATTCCAAGAATCTCGGAATCCATGATGAATCCGGACTTGGCCACCTCTCCCAGCCCCTCCACGAAAATGTCGTTGGGCAGGGTTCTCAGGGTCCTCAAATCAGCAAGGACCCCCACCGGGGTATAGAAGCTCCCGACCAGGTTCTTGCCCTGATTCAGGTTGATTCCGGTCTTGCCGCCTGTCGAGGCATCCACCATGGCAAGCAATGAGGTCGGGCAGTTGACATAACGGATACCGCGCATCCAGGAGGCTGCGATGAAGCCCGCCAAATCGGTGGCTGCACCACCTCCGAGCCCCACTATGGCATCCGAGCGGGTGAATCCCTCGTCAGCAAGACGCTCCCAGATTCCCTGGGCCACGGCAACGGTCTTCCCTGCTTCGGCATCTGGAATGACCATGTCAACGACCTGGTAACCGGCCTGCCTCAAGAGGGCCCGTGCCCTGTCGGAGTGCCTCTGGACCGGTGTGGTATGGATGAGAGCCACCCGCATGACCTCTTCACCCAGAAGAACCTGGAGGCGGCTGGTCACCCCCGCGCCGATGCGTACATCATACGGATCGAGGTTGCTGACATGAACCACCCGCTCTGAGAGGGCATCGGCAAGCCGCTGGGCTATGACATCCGGTGTGGTTCCCCTGGGTTTCAGAGAAATGTTCGAAGCGCTCTGGTAAACCGGACGACGCTCCCTGTACAGCTCCATCCACTTCTCATGGGTCTGCCCCCGCAGCAGGGGCCGGTTCTTGACACGCAGGGACCGCGACTTCGCTTCTTCCGGGTCCACATCAAGATAGACCACCTTGCCACCATGATTACGGTACTCCCGCAGGGCTTCGTAAACGGAAGCCGTCATCGGGGCTCCACCCCCGAGGGAGAGGACACCCCCGTCGAAGTCCCTTAAGAGGTCGCCAACAATCCGACTCTCTCTTTGACGGAAGGAGGCCTCCCCCTCGGCTTCGAAGATCTCGTTGATCGACCGGCCCGCATCCTTCTCGACAATGCGGTCCGAGTCCTTGAAGGGTACCCCCATCAGGGAGGCCGCCTCCTTACCGATGCGGGTCTTCCCGGCTCCCGGCATCCCGATGATGACCGCCTTGGGAATATGGGGTTCCTGCCCATGCCCGACGAGAGAGTGCCTGATCATGCCTGTTCCGCCTTACCTGAGACCCTCATCCCATGAGTTCTGATACGCCTCGGCATTCCGAGAGACCTCCTCCAGGCTGTCCCCGCCGAACTTCTCCAGCACGAAAGCAGCCAGTGTGAGGTTCATCATGGCCTCGCCGACGACCGCAGCGGCAGGTACCGCCGTGACATCGGAACGCTGGTGAATGGCGGTGGCCGGTTCACCGGTCAGAACGTCTACGGTCCTCAGGGCCTTGGGCACCGAGGAGATGGGTTTCATGGCCGCACGGACACGGATGGGTTGCCCATTCGACATGCCGCCCTCCAGGCCTCCCGCCCGGTTGGAAAGTCGTTGGATGGTTCCGTCCTCACCGGGAACCATCTCATCGTGGGCCTGGGATCCAGGGCGGTCGGCTTCATCGAACCCGTCACCGATTTCAACTCCCTTGATGGCCTGGATACCCATGAAGGCCGATGCCAGTGCCGCATCGAGACGCCTATCAGACTCTACGTAGGTCCCCAGGCCGGCCGGCACACCGTAGGCAATGACCTCGAAGACACCACCTGCCGTATCGCCATCCTTCTTGATTTGGTCGATCCTGTCCATCATCCGACGCTCGGCATCCTTATCCAGGGTGCGCACCGGTGATTCGTCCAGTGCAGCACCATCGTCGGGACCAGGCAGGACGGAACGGTCTTCCGTACCCACCCCACCGATGGACAGGACATGTGAGACCGTTCTGATTCCCAAGGCCTGTTCAAGGAAGCGAGCAGCAATGGCACCAAGAGCCACACGTGAGGCCGTCTCCCTGGCCGAGGAGCGCTCAAGGATCGGGCGCGCGTCGGTGAAACCGTACTTTCTCATACCAGTCAGGTCAGCATGGCCAGGCCTGGGCCGACTCAGAGGAGCGTTTCGCCCCTCAGCAGGCAGTTCCACCCCTTCAGGAAGTCGATCAACGCTCATGACCTGCTCCCACTTGGGCCACTCCGTGTTGCCGATCTCAAGAGCAATGGGGGATCCGAGTGTGGACCCATGGCGTACACCGGTCAGGAGACGAACCCTGTCCTGTTCGAATCCCATACGGGCGCCGCGCCCGTAGCCCAAGCGCCTACGCGCCAGAGCCCCGACAATGTCATCGGTATCGACGCTGACCCCGGACGGTAAGCCCTCCATCATGGCCACCAGGGCTTCTCCATGGGATTCCCCCGCCGTCTGCCAGCGCAACATATGAACTCCTTTTGCCGGTTTTCTCATGTATATGCTTATCTTAGGAGATGGCCTACCTCATGACCCTTCCCGGTTTCATTTTTACCCTCTACCTTGCCTGGACCGACATCAGGACCCGCCTTGTGCCGCGTTCAATCGTCCTGCTCGGGTTCCTGGTACAGGGACTCACCCTCGTGGTCTACAGTCTGTCCGGACACGGTATCGCACCGTTGGTCACCGCTGTTGTCCTGTGTCTGGGATCAACGGGAATCCAGTTCTTTTTGGCCCTGGTACGGCCGGGTGCCCTGGGGTTGGGGGACGTCACCGCCACATCCCTGATGGCCTTCACCATCGGCCCCTTGGGCTGGACCACCACCCTGGTCTGGTGGTTGCTCATGGGGGTGTTTGGCCTGGGTTCCCTGGCAGTCGGACGAATAGGCAAAGACCGGGGCAAACGTGCTGACACCCTTGCCTTTGTTCCCGTCATACTTGTTGCGGCAGCGATTGCCACTGCCGCAACGGCACTGTTGGGTAGTTGATCACCAGTCAGCACACTTACTGATTGTGCTCCGACTCCCACTGCTTGTATAGCTTGACATCGGCGTTGAACTGGTCCTCGTTGTTGCTGAACCTGGTCTCACCGGTATCGAGGTTGACGGTAACGAAGTAGAGCCAGTCCCCATTGTCTGGGGTCAAGGCCGCACTGATAGCGTTGTCACCTGCCGACCCGATTGGCCCGGGTGGCAGACCTCTATGCACCCTGGTGTTATACGTATCATCAGGGTCCTGCAGCATCTGATTGGTCAATTCCAGGGCCGATACCTTGTTGGAGTAAGCGACTGTACTATCCATCCCCAAGGGCATGTTCCTGGAAAGACGGTTGTCTATGACCCGTGCCACCTTCCCGTAATACTGGGGCTTGTTGACCTCCGCCTCGGTTATTGAAGCCTTGACGAGTATGTCCTGACGCTCGGAGCCTTTCGGAACCCCGAGGTTATCGAGCTTCTGGATGCGCTTCCCCACCAATGTCGACAGGATCTTCTGGGCCGACCCCAGCGATTTGACGTCATATTCGCCCGGTTCCAGCCACCCTTCGAAGTTCCCCTGGGCCTCGACGGGGAGGATACCCTGCCCCTTGTTGCCCACGATTGCATCGAAGTCCTCCTCCGGCAACCCAGACAGCTGCTGCGCACGCGCCATGACATCCTCGGCACGGTCGCCGGAGCGGACCTGCAACATGCCACGCGCCTTGCTTCGATCGGTCAGAACAGCCATCACATCGGATGCCTTCATCTTGGTCTTGAGATCGAAGGTGCCCGGGAAGAGCTTGCCTTCCGCCTGTTCATTGGTGACTGCCTGAACGAAGGCTTCCGAGGAACGGACGATATCAGCATGGAGAAGGTTCATACCAATCTGCTCGGCGCCCTGACCGCTCTCCACGGTGAATTGGATGGGTTTTTCCCCTGGACCGGGGTAATCCAGAGCGATTTCCTTGGTCGCTGTCATCCGGGAGGATGCACCTTTCAGTGACCTGGTGACAAAAAGGGCACAGATGGTTACGACGACCAGGGCCAAGACGATGACGACAGCAGTCACACGACGGCGTCGTAGCCTCCTCTGTCGACGCCTACGCATCTCGCGCCTGGACCTGGGCGGACGCGGGGGTTGGACCGGAATCGGGTCCTGCCCCGGCTCCACCCACTGAACCTTGTCTTCAAAAAAGTCCTGTATATCTTCAGCCAATTACAGCTCCTTGCTGACCTTGTACTCATCCAGGGCCGACTGCAGCAACACAACAGCGGATTGCTGATCCACCCGAGGTCGGTGCCCACGCCCACCGACCTGTGCATCGTAAAGCTGCTGATGGGCGCTGACCGTGGTCAATCGTTCATCTCGCAACACCACTCCGACCGCCGACTCCCCTTCCAGACCGTCATTCTCCTCGTCTGTCAGTATACGGGTGAGGTTCCTGACCCATCGTTTCGCATTTTTGGCGCTCCTCCCCTCGGTACCGTTGAGGAGAAGGGGGTAACCAACGATGACCTGATCGACATGATGCTCTCGGATCAGATCGACCACAGGCCAGAGGCCTCGGAAGTAGTCGCCCTGAACCTCGATATTGCCCGCCGGATATGCCAAGGTCAGCTCCGGGTCGCATAAAGCCAAACCGATCCTGGCCTCTCCCAGGTCTATTCCCATCCATATGGGTGTGCTCATACAGGACGGTCAGCCTTTCAGGACCTGGTCGGTAAGGGCCGACAGGGCCTGGTCGATCTTGTCGGCATCCTGTCCGCCGCCCTGGGCGAAGTCGGGCTTGCCACCGCCACCGCCTCCAAGGATCTTGGACGCGCCACGCACCAGGTCTCCTGCCTTGATGCCATCTTTACGGGCCTTCTCATTGGTGGCCACATAGATCACAGGCTTCTGATCCTCGGTGACACCTGCAAGAGCCACAACAGTCGGATCATCCTCACCGAGACGTGCGCGGATATCGGTCACTGTCTTGCGCAGGGCATCCGCGGATCCGAAGTGGCCCACGTTCTTTGCGGCAACCTTGATCGGAGCGCGCGACTGCTGAGCCTGTGCCACCAGGTCGGGCACGGACTGGGCCAGCTGACTCTCATAGGCCACGGCCAGACGTCTGTCGGATTCCTTGAGCTTGGCAAGGAGGGTGGCCACGCGGGCCTCCAGCTCGTCGGGGCGGGCATTGAGCGTATCGGAGAGCTGCGAAACCAGGGCATGCTCCCTGGCGTTGTATTGGTATGCGCCCTGGCCCACCACGGCATCGACTCGTCGTACACCGGTACCGACCGAGGCCTCGGACATAATCGAGACGGCACCAATCTTGCCGACATGATCGACGTGGGTACCGCCGCAAAGTTCGCGGCTCCAACCGTCCTCGCCGATGGAAACCACACGGACGATGTCGCCGTATTTTTCGCCGAAGAGATGCATGGCACCCAAAGCGATGGCGTCGTCGAATTTCATCTCCTCGGTGGTCACGGCCAGATTGTCGCGCAGGCGATCGTTGACCCTGGCCTCAACCGCGTCCATGGCACTCCTGCTGGGGGCCTGGGACCACTGGAAATCGAAACGCAGCCTGTTGGGCGCATCCTCGGAACCGCGCTGGGTGGCCTGAGGGCCGAGCTCCTCGCGCAACGCCTTGTGCACCATGTGGGTCGCAGTATGCGAACGTGCGATGGCCCCGCGCCTGACCCGGTCGATGGTGGCCGTAACCTGGGCCTCAAGGGTCAGGGTTCCCTCGGTCAGGCGGCACTGATGCACGGTCAGACCCTTGATGGGGTTCTGGACGTCGTCAACCTCCAGAACGGCTCCGTCGTCAGAGAGTATCTCGCCCTGGTCGGCAAGCTGACCGCCTGCCTCGGCATAGAACGGCGACCTGTCCAGAAGGACCTCGACAGTGGCCGGGGCCGTGACCGCCGGAACGGCACCCTTCCCTTCCTGGATGATGCCGATTACCCTTGAACGGCTCGAAAAGTCCGTATACCCAAGGAACTTTTGCGGCTCGGCCAGGTTCTTACGCAGATCGTCGTATACGCTCAGATCCACATTATGGCGCTTCTTGAGAGCATCCGCCCTTGCCCTGGACTTCTGCTCGTTCATGAGCTCGCGGAACTTGGCCTCATCGACCTTGACCCCCTGCTCCTCGGCCATTTCCAGAGTGAGCTCAATCGGGAACCCATAGGTGTCATGAAGGGTGAAAGCGTCATCGCCAGAGACCTCTTCTGAGGATGACTTTCTGGCCTTTTCCACAGCGGCATCAAGAATCGTGGTTCCCTTGTCAAGGGTCCGACGGAAGGCGCTCTCCTCGCCATAGGCCGATTCTGAGACCTCCGCAAAGGTATCGTTGAGCTCTGGGTAACTGGGGGCCATGGCATCCTTGGAAACCGGGAAGAGCTGAGGCAGAACCTCATCCCTGACGCCCAGCATGCGCATTGACCGAATCGAACGGCGCAGGAGCCGGCGGAGCACATATCCCCGGCCCACGTTGCTGGGACGCACCCCGTCGCTCATGATCATCAGAGCCGAGCGGACATGGTCGGCAACGACGCGGAAACGGACGTCGTCCTCCTCGTTCTCGCCGTACTTGCGACCTGAGATCCTCTCCGCAGCCTCAATGACCGGGTATACCTCATCGGTCTCGTAGATGTTCTCCTTGCCTTGGAGGAGGTATGCCAAGCGTTCCAGACCCGCACCGGTGTCGATGTTCTTGTGTTCGAGTTCGCCCACGATGTGCAGGTCGGTCTTGGACTTGACGTTGTCGACCTCATAGTTCTCGAAGACCAGGTCCCATATCTCGATATACCGGTTCTCGTCGGCGGACGGGCCACCTTCGACTCCGTACTTCGGCCCCCTATCGACATAGATCTCCGAGCAGGGTCCACCGGGCCCAGGGCCACCGGTGGTCCAGAAGTTGTCCTCCATGCCGAGGATTTCCATGTGCTCCGGATCGAAACCTTCGTTCCTCCATATGGAGCGGGCCTCGTCATCATCCGTGTATGTGGTCACCCAAAGGGTCTCCGGATCGAAACCGTACCCGCCCTGGTCCTGGGGACGGGTCAGGAGATCCCAGGCATAGTGGATGGCCTCCTCCTTGAAGTAATCGCCGAACGAGAAGTTCCCGACCATCTGGAAGAAGGTGCCGTGCCTGGTGGTCTTGCCCACCTCTTCGATGTCCAAGGTGCGCACACACTTCTGGTTGCTTGCCATCCGGCTCTTCGGAGGGGTCTGTTCACCCAGGAGGTAGGGAATGAAGGGAACCATGCCTGCAATGGTGAAGAGGGTGGTCGGGTTGGGCGAAATCAGCGAGGCGGATGGGACAACCATATGTCCCTGCTGCTGAAAGTAATCGAGGAAGCGCTTGGCGATTTCCGAAGTGCGCATGCTGCTTGTACTCCTTCAGGCCATGCCGCCCGGCATGGCCTCTACCTTTGCAAGGCAGATATTAGTTCCGCACCCGGCCATCCGTAGGCGGAACACTTGTTTCGGGACGCACGACCTGACTTGTCGTGCGTCACCCTTGATAGCTGAATAATGCCGATTCTACAACGTCCAATCCTCCATGGACAGGTGAAAAACGACAGATCAGCCTTGGAACCGATCCATGTACGTCTTGTTCAATTCGCTCTGGCGCTGACTGAGGGCCGAGCGGAATTCCGAGAGGAGACCAGCCAGGGTCCGCTGGGGCACCTGCTCCTGATCAGCACCGAAAACGAATTCACGCGCCTGCTTGGGAGTGTTGGCACGGACATAGGCCTCAGCCTTGGAGACCAAGACAACACCGGCCGCGACACCCAGTCCGGCCCAAAAGATCCGTTTGAACATTACTTGCCTCCCTGGCTTGTACCGGTCGGGAAAGGTGCCCCACCATGACGTGAGACTTCTTTTGCTTCTGTAGAGGCTTCAGGGGCTCGCGAGCCAGCAGGCTGATCGGACTTGCGACCGCCCGAGAAGAAGGAGGAAGCCGTTTTCCTGATGGCATAGAAGAAGGCGGCCGTCTTAATAACGGGCTTGCCCAGCATGGAACCGTACAGATCCGTCAGCGCTCCGACATTGTTGGCTGTAGTCGAAGCAGCGGAGGAAATCCTGTTCACGTCCGCCAGGGTCTGGTTGAGCTGGGTGACGGTGTTGGCTGACTCATCGAGAGTTGGAATGGCATGGTCGCCCGCCTGCTTCACCGTGTCGGCCAACTGATCGAAGAGCTTGCCCAGACGAATCAACGGATAGATCAGGAATCCCGCCACCACTGCGAAGGCGATGGCTGCTATGAGACCGGCAATCTGTCCTATGTCCATCTCCTACCTCTCTTCTGTCAAGGATGTATATCGGTCAACGGTACCACGTGCCGTATATACAGGAGCGATTCCTGCCTCACGGACAGGCTCACCTGTTGTAGGACCGTACCTCCAGCGCTTGTTCGAAGGGGAGCTCAGTATTGAAATCGAAGACCGTAACACTCCCGTTCGTCGGACGACTGCTCAGGTCATACCCCTCAGGCGCGAACCTGTACATAAGGCTGAGGAGGGTATTACCATGCGAGATGAGCAGGACATCATCTCCATCATGCAGGGCAGGGTTACCAGACATCAAGTCGAACCCGCCCCGAATGCGTTCCCAGTATTCCTTGTCGGACTCGGCATCACCGAACGGGTCGGCTTCCTTGAGGAAATCCCTGCTGGCCGCGAGGCCGAACATGTCGACAATCTGGTTGTAGGTCGTGGCCCCGTGAGGTGCACCGGCCGCCCACCATGCCATGCCCATATCCTGACCCTCGAAGTACCCGTAGAACTGCTCACGGAAGTGCATGTCACTGACTATTCCCGGCTTGTCCTTCGATTGATTCACTTCAAGAATCCGCTCGGCTGTTATCTGAGCCCTGGTGGTGTCGGAACAATAGGCGGCTTTGAACTCCAGGTCGGCAAGCTTGCGTCCTGCCCTATCGGCATCCGCCAGCCCCTCCTCCGTCAAAGGCGCATTGGCCCACCCCTGAAGGCGGTTGTATCTGTTGAAGTAGGTCTGACCATGACGGACCGCATGCAAATGGAGCAACATGACTTCATTATCCCACTCCCCGACCACTAATGGCTCCCATGCCGGTGGACCTCTGCTCAGACTGCAGATTCAAAAAGACCCCGGACGAATCCGGGGTCTTCGGTAAATCCTGTTCCAGGGTCAGCGGGCGTAGAACTCGACCACGTACTGGATGTTGACCTGGACCGGAATCTCCTCCGGCTCAGGCTTACGGACCAGGGTTGCCTTCAGAGAGGCCAGGTCCACATCCAGATATCCGGGAACCGCCGGCAGGACGTCGCGGTGGACACCCTCGGCTGCAATCTGGAAGGGCACGGTTGTCTGGCTCTTGGGCTTGACCTGGATGGTCTGGCCGGGCTTGACCCTGTAGGAGGGGCGATCGACAATGTTGCCATCGACCAGGATGTGGCGGTGAACCACATACTGACGAGCCTGGGCGGTGGTCCGTGCAATGCCTGCACGAAGGACCAGGTTGTCCAGACGGCACTCGAGCTCGCGCAGCATGGCCTCACCGGTCTGTCCGGACTCATGGGTGCCGCGCTCGTAGATGGCCCTCAGCTGCTTCTCTGAGACGCCGTACTGTGCGCGCAGACGCTGCTTTTCGCGCAGACGGACTGCGTAATCGGATTCGGTCCTGCGGCGGGTGCGACCATGCTCGCCGGGAGCATAGGGGCGCTTTTCGAAGAGGCGCTGAGCCTTTGGGGTCAGGGCGATGCCCAGGGCGCGGGACAGACGGACCTGCCTGCGCGCACGCTGAATCTTGGTCATTACTTCATTCCTTACTTGGTTCTGTCGTTATCTGAACGAAGACGGTCGAAACCGTCGAGTCAGGCCTCTCCAATGCTTCACCGTGCCAAGCACGAACGACCTTACGGCCGCCGACCCATTGATGGGCTGAGACTCCAGATAGATGAGCACACAAACGCGCACACCAAGAGCCTATTTAACCACAGATCCCTGACCAGGGGAACGAAGGATGATTCCATGCCTCCCTGTATGCTCCTGACTGGCAAATCACAACAGCCCGGAACACCGATCAGAACCATCCCCACTGATTGCGTAGTTCAGGCATTCTTCCAGATCAGGAAGCGCAGACGGCAAGCATGGAGGGCCGCCTGGCAAAAAAGGAGAGCCATGGTCCAGCAGAGCCGTAACCAGTCCGAAATGCGACAGACCCCAGAACGGGCATCAGACGAGATGGGCGACGCAACGAATCCCACGGAACAAGGCGCAAGGTCCACCGCGAAGGACTCCGGAAAAACGGCGAGCGCCCTTACCGACATGAACGCAAGTATCTCCTTCTGGAAGGGCCTCCCCTTTGGCCTCCAGCATGTCATGGCCATGTTCGTCGCCAATCTGGCTCCTATTTTCCTGGTGGCCGCAGCAGCCGGGATGTCTCCGGCGGAATCGGCCATGGTCATCCAGAATGGGCTCCTGGTGGCCGGCCTGGGTACCTGCCTTCAACTGTATCCGCTCTGGCGTGTAGGTGGCCGCCTGCCCATGGTCACCGGCATCTCCTTTACCTACGTGGCGGCAGCCGTGGCCATCGTGGCCCATCAGGGATACGGGGTCGTGGTCGGTGCGGTTCTTGCCGGTGGGTTGGTAGAGCTCATCCTCGGCCTGACAGCTGATTACTGGCGTCGATTCGTTCCGCCCATCGTTTCAGCCATAGTCGTCACCTCCATCGGCTTTTCCCTGCTATCGGTCGGCGCGCAATCCTTCGGCGGCGGCGCCGGAGCCAAGGATTTCGGGTCCTGGCAGAACCTGACGCTGGCGGTCATCTCCCTGGTGGCATGCCTGGCATTCCAGCTCCTCATGAAGGGAACCGCCAAGCAGCTCTCCGTGCTCTTCGGCCTGGTGGTCGGCTATGTAGTGGCCCTGTTCATGGGCAAGGTGGACCTCTCCGGATTCCAAAACCTCCAAATCGTCTCACTGCCACGGCTCATGCCGTTCAAGCCTGAGTTCGACGCGGGAGCCATCATCTCCTTCTCCCTGCTCTACGTGGTGTCTTCGGTCGAGGTAATCGGCGACACCACAGCCCTCTGCAAGGTCGGCATGGACCGCAAGCCGACAGACCGCGAAATGAGCGGCGCCATCGCAGGTGACGGATTCATCTCCATGGTCTCAGGCCTCTTCGGCTGCCTCCCACTGACATCCTTCGCCCAGAACATCGGTCTGGTGGCCATGACCAAGGTCGTCAACCGCAAGGTCATACTTTCCGGGGGGCTGATTCTGATTCTGGCCTCTTTCATTCCGGGTGTTGCGGCTGTTTTCGACTCACTCCCCCAGGCCGTTCTCGGCGGGTGCACAATCATGATGTTCGGCAACATCATCCTCTCCGGCTTCCAGATGATTGCCGAGGCAGGATTCACCCAGCGCAACATCACGATCGCGGCCCTCTCCCTGACCATCGGTATAGGGTTTACCCAGGTGAAGGATATCTTTGTGGCCTTCCCCGCCCTCTTCCAGTCCATCTTCTCCAACAATTGCATTGCAGTAGCCTTCGTGGTGGCTGTCATACTCAATCTGGTTCTCCCGGGTGAGGAGCGATTCCAGGTCAGCAAGCCCTGAGAGCCCAAGCGGCAAGCGCTTCCCCTGTCGGTGATTGCCGAGAGGTCCTCCCCTACCGGCACCAGCCATATCTGGCGTGTTTGCCCTTATTACGTAGAATGGTCCTTTTGGGGAAGCAACCTTCATAATTTTAGGGGAGACAGTAATGCAGTCAGGCAAACGGGAATCTCAACCGGTTCGACGGTTGGCTCTGACATCGGCAGTGGCCGGTGTTGCACTACTGGGATGCGCTACTCCGGCAGTGGCGAATCAGGGTGCCGCGGATTTGAATCCGAAGCAATCCGAAGGAACGTCCAGCACGGAAAACCCGAAACTGGCGGCCGCCAGGCACCGACTCAACAAGGCTGAAGCGGCCCTCACCAAGGCACATCAGGACCTTGACACCGCCCAGGAGGAAAAGGCAAAGGCCGACTCAGACAAGGACCGGTCGACCAGAATCCATGGCGAGAAGCGGACCGCTTACAACCAGGCAAGGAACACCCCGGCCCTTACACAGGCGCAGCACAGGGTCGAAACCGCCACCGCCGAGCATGACCAGGCCAAGGCCGCATTCGACAGGGCGCAGCAGGAGGTCACGCGTCTGGAGCATCTGGAATCCGGATCCGGTGCCACCATCACCGAACTCACTGAGGCCCGGGACCAGGCAAAAGCCGCTCTGGACCATGCCGAACTCACCACAGCCAGCAGGCGGGCTGCCGCAGCCGAAGCCGACCAGCTCAGACCTCAGGGAACCGCGGGTTACTTCAAGCATAAAGGTGCAACCGGCGCCTACAACATCCTGACCGATTCGGGATACGGCGACAAGACCCACGGCTCCATCCAACTCGGACAGAGCGGGGATGCGACCAGCATCGATCAGATGCTCGAGACCTTGCAGTGGTTGGATGAAGCCAATCGAATCAGGACGGCTGAGGGGAAGCGCGAACTACAGGTCTCCGATACTCTGATGGCCATGGCGCAGGCCGATGCGGATTGGAGCAGAGACAACAATAATGACCATGCAAGGGTATTCCCTATCGGCGAGAATCTGATTTGGACCTCCCCTACCTCGGGATACAACCCGTTCGATTATTGGTATACCGAAGAGAAGGGGAACAAGGTAAAAGGCGAGGGTGAAACCGGCCACTACGAGAACGTCATCAATGACAACTACGCATTCACCGGATTCGCGATCTCAAACGCTTCCAATGGCATGATGACGATGGCCCAGACCTTCCAGTTCACTGCGCCATCAGTGACGCGGTCCCTCGACCCTAACCTCTACTGGGCGGGGAACCACAACAGCAGCACGGCAGACTACTTCCAGGACATCAACGACTATTTGAACTTCCTTGACAACGCCCAAGCCGAGTTGACCAGTGCCCAGGCGGCGGAGACAGCGGCTCGGGCTGACCTGGATGCGAGGCAGAGGGCGCTTGATGCGGCCCAATCCGGCCCCTCCCCAAGCACTGGACTGATCGCTGCCAGGAGTGTCCGTGACCTGGCCCGCACCAACCTGGACGTAGCCGACTCGAACCTGACCAACGCCCAGGCCGCCCTGACCGCAGCCCAGGCGGCAGTGGACTCGGACCCTGATGTTGTCGCTGCCCTGCGGGCACTCAATGAGGCCAATGACAACCTGAGCAAGGCCAATCATGCAATCGCTCTGGCCGACAGCAACCTTGCAACGGCCCGGAGGAATCTTGCAGATGCCCTTGCTGAGCGTGCGGCAGCCTACCAGGAGCTCACCGCAGCACTCGTTTCCGGAGGTCTCGGAGTCGATAATCGCCCCGTTGACGGTGTCGTGACCGGAACCCCCGGCACCGTCATATCCCAGACCGGAAAGCCGGCAAAACCCTCAGACCAGCGTATCGTGCCCCAAGCACCTGCCGGAGGTCCGGGGCGCCTCGCTCTTACCGGTTCGGATTCCCTGATCGCCGCTGCAGCTGCCGCATCACTGTGCGCCACAGCAATGGGAGCCTTTGCCATCCGCAGGAAAGTCCTGTTCTGAGACTCTTCCGACTTCAGCAGCCTCCGATTCGTGATTTCAGGACGAATCGGAGGCTGTTTCCGTTCCCATGAACAATCGCAGGGTTCAGAGCTTCTCGATGGGGGCCAGGCGTAGCATCAGTCGTTTGGTTCCCTCGGAGCCGAAGTCCACGGTTAGTACCGAGTTGTGTCCCTTATCCTGGACATCAACCACCTTGCCCAGCCCATACTGATCATGGGCCACCCTGTCACCGATAGAGAAGTCCTGAATGGACAGCCCGTTCGATCTGGGCTCGGCGGGCGCTGCGGCTGGCTTGGATTTCAATCCCGAACCCTGACCGCTGCGCCTGGTGGTAATCCTTCCATTCCGCCTTGAACCGGAAGACCACGATCCACCACCCCGCTGTGAACCGTACCCTCTGGACCCGTATGAACTGCGTGAGGAACCGCCCGAGCGACTGGACCCACGTGACCAGGAGGATCCCGATCGCGATTCGGTACCGCTTCCGCCGAAGGCCCTGCCGCCGAAGGAGGCTCCGTCACCTTCGTCTTCGAACCCGCCGAACTCATCGTCATCATCGCCAAAGCCCCAGCCTGAGTGCATGCGTTCGAAGCCCGCCTCCTTACGCTTCCAATCAAGGAGGCTTTCGGGGATATCATCGAGGAACTGGCTGGGCAGCATCTCGTTGGACTGCCCCCACTGGGCGCGGACAGCGGATCTGGTCAGATAGAGCCGTTGTTTGGCTCGGGTGACACCGACATAAGCCAGGCGTCGCTCCTCCTGCAGCTCGGTGGCATCCTCCAGGCTTCGGGAATGGGGGAATGTGCCCTGCTCCATGCCGGTGAGGAAGACGACCGGATATTCAAGTCCCTTGGCTGTATGGAGCGTCATCAGGGTCACCTTCCCTGAATCGTCACCGATGCCAGGCAGCTGATCGGAATCGGCAACCAGGGCGGTGGTCTCCAGGAACCCGGCCAGGGAGGCATCCGGGGTCTTCTGCTCGAATTCCGCCGCCACGGACTGTAACTGCGACAGGTTCTCGACCCGGGAGGCATCCTGTGGATCGGTCGACTTGTTCAGCTCGTCCAGCAACCCCGACTCATCAAGTACCTCCGCCACAATCTCCGAGGGTTTGGAGTCATGCTCGGCGGCAAACGCTGTCAGGGACCGGATGAGATCTCGGAAGGTGGCCATCCGCTTGGAGGTAAGCGTGGAGATACCCTCCACCTCGTCCAGGTGCTCCACCCCGGTCCAGAAACTCGTGCCATGAAGGTCGGCATAGGTAGCAGCCGCCGCCTCAGCCCTTGCACCCAGGCCGCGTTTGGGCACATTCAGTATGCGCCTCATATTCACATCATCTTCGGGATTGGCTATGGCATGCAGGTAGGCAAGCGCATCCTTGATCTCCCGGCGTTCATAGAACTTCGTCCCACCAACCAGCTGGTAGGGCAATCCTGCGTTGATCAGGGCCTCCTCAAGTGCCCGCGACTGGGCGTTGGCCCGGTACATGATGGCCATGTCGGAGTAGTGTATGCCCTCCTCATTGCGGAGACGGGCGATTTCGGTCGCAATCCAGGCGGCCTCCTGTTGGGCATTGTCGGCCGCGTAGCCGACAATCGGTTCCCCTTTACCCAGTGCTGTCCAGAGTTTCTTTGGCTTCCTGCCCTCGTTTTTGACGATGATGGCATTGGCTGCGTCCAGAATGGTCTGCGTGGACCGATAGTTCTGCTCCAGAAGGATGGTCCTGGCTCCGGGGAAGTCCTTCTCGAAATCGCGGATATTGCTGATATCCGCACCTCGGAAGGCATAGATGGACTGATCGGAATCACCGACCACGGTAATCCAGGCGGGACCCTCCCTCCCCGCACCTAGCGGGATGGCGGCCGTATTCGCTCCAGGGGCCCCAGGAGCACCGAACCCATTCATGTGCTGTACATCTTCATGGGTTTCCCGCCCCTGACCTACCCCAGCCAGTTCTCGCATGAGCACATATTGGGCGTGGTTGGTGTCCTGGTACTCATCGACCAGGATATATCGGAAGCGACGATGGTAGTACTGGGCCACCATGGGTGCCTTCTGCAGGAGTTCCACGGTTCGGACTATCAGGTCATCAAAGTCCACGGCATTGGCCATGGCCAACCGGTGTTGGTACTCGGCATAGACGACCGAATAGAGCTCCTCCTCATTGCCGAACCGAGCAACGATCTGCTGTCCCTTTTCGCCGGGTTTGTAATCGGGAGCGTACTCTGCCAGCTGGGTCTGCCAGCCCTGGAGGTTGTTCTTGTAATCGGAGATGTGGGAAAGGATGTTCCTGGGGGTATACCGTTTCAGGTCAATATTCAGATCCTGCCCGATCAGCTTGATGAGCCGCTCGCAATCAGCAGTGTCATAGATGGAGAACCCGGAACGCAGACCGATGGCCTTCCCGTCGCGTCTGAGGATTCTGACACATGCCGAATGGAAGGTGGAGACCCACATGCGCTCAGCAACAGGGCCAATGAGCCCACCCAGACGCTCCCGCATCTCCGCGGCGGCCTTGTTGGTGAAGGTGATGGCCAGGACCTGGCTGGGCCAGGCACCGAACTGACTGAGTATCCAAGCGATTCGGCGGGTCAGCACGCGGGTCTTGCCCGAGCCTGCACCTGCTCCGATCAGCAGGGCGGGTCCCCGGTACTGGACAGCCTCCGCCTGCCTGTCGTTAAGGCCGTTGAGCAGGTCCCCTGCACTGCGCTGGATCATGTCCGGTTCTTCGCTCACATGCCACCTCTTGCCATCTGTCACAGCTGCTTGGGTACGATGAATGGGATTCACCCACCGAGTAGTCATTTGTACCACAGAGCAGTGTCAAACATGCCTGCCGAAATCCTGTCGGGAATCCGGTCATCGTCCTGCAACGGGTGCCGGGCTCCAAACGCCAATTGCAGAGCAAAGGGAAACCCCGCCGATCACATGGACCAGCGGGGTTTCCAGGAAGATGAGTATGGGAAGGTTCAGTCGCGGAACTGTTCCTTGGCATTGTTGGCTGCCTCTGTGGCGCCCTGCTTGGCCTTGGCCTGGGCCACATTCGCATTGGCCTTGGCCTCGTCCATCTTGTCAGAGGCGGCATCCTTGGCATCGCCCATCTTATCGGAGGCAGCGTCCTTGGCATCGCCAAGCTTGTCGGCAACGGCGTCCTTGGCGTCGGAAGCCTTGTCCATGACGTTGTCCTTGACGTCCCCGGCGACATCAGCAATCTTCTCGCCGGCAGACTTCATGGCATCCTTTGCATCATTCAGAATCCCCATATGGTCCTCCTTTGTATGTGAACGTATCTGAAAGATACGTGACCATTCGTTTCATTTTTCACAGTAGCAACGCCTGGTCTGAATCCGCGGATTTACGGGGTGACACGCCAAAATGGGGCCAGGAAACTCCCGACTCGCTTCTTTTGCCCATCCTCGTCTCGGGCATGGTCTTCCTGCAGGGTTATCTTGGAGGCTATCGTTGGGGGCGCGAGCCCGGTCGCATGAATATGTAAGGAATGCACTATGAAGGAACTTGAGGAGAGAATCCGACGCCAGAGGGAACGGTCAAGCCCGGCAATGTACTTAAGGTGGATGCCTTCCTCAATCACCAATGCGACGTATCCCTCTTCGATCAGATGGGAGCCGAATGGGCCCGGCTTTTCAAAGACCGCCAAGTGGACAAGATTGTGACCATCGAGGCCTCAGGCATCGGCATCGCCTGCCTGGCCGCCAGGCACTTCGGCAACGTACCGGTCGTCTTTGCCAAGAAGACCCAATCCATCAACCTGGATGGAGACCAGTACATGGCCGAGATTTACTCCTTCACCAAGCAGAAGGTCTACCCCGTCATCGTTGCCAAGCGTTTCCTGACCAAGGGCGAGCACGTGCTGCTGATCGATGATTTCCTGGCCAAGGGGAACGCCCTGCACGGCCTGATTGACATCTGCCATGATGCCGAGGTAATCATCGAAGGCATCGGCATCGCCGTTGAAAAAGGCTTCCAGGAGGGCGGCAAGGGCCTTCGACGGGAGGGATACAATCTCAAGTCGCTGGCCATTGTCGAAAGCATGGATGCGGATACCGGGACCGTCACCTTTGCTCCCAACGAGGACTGAATTCCTCTTCCGATAGAGCCGTATCGACGGTAAACGTAAGCGTCAGGTGGAATCACTCCACCTGACGCTTTTTAGAGACTCACCATATCGATCCGCTATTCTCTATGCGGCACTCTCCAGGATGGACTGGAGTCGTTCACCCTGTCTTCCATTTCACACCAAGTGACGGCGCTGAGCGGAATCACTCCCACTCGATGGTTGCCGGCGGCTTGGAGGTGACATCCAAAACCACACGGTTGATGCCAGTGCACTCGTTGGTGATTCGCGTGGAGATGGTGGCCAGCACATCGTAGGGAAGCCTGGACCAATCGGCCGTCATGGCATCTTCTGAACTGACGGGGCGCAGAACGATGGGTGAACCGTACGTGCGTTCATCTCCCTGGACACCGACGGAGTGGACATCGGACAGAAGGACCACCGGGCACTGCCATATGTCCCTGTCCAGGCCGGCCTTGGTCATTTCCTCACGGGCGATGGCATCAGCATCCCTCAGGAGGTCCAGTCGCTCCCTGGTGATGTCACCGATGATGCGGATGCCCAGGCCGGGACCGGGGAAGGGCTGACGCCAGACGATTTCGTCAGGCAACCCCAGCTCGGTGCCGATGGCCCGTACCTCATCCTTGAATAGGGCACGCAGAGGCTCCACAAGGGTGAAGTTCAGATCATCAGGAAGACCACCCACATTATGGTGCGACTTGATGTTGGAGGCGCCATCCCCGCCACCGGACTCCACCACATCCGGGTAGAGGGTTCCCTGGACCAGGAAGCGGACCTCCTCCCCTTTCTGCCCGGCCTGCTCGACAACCTGTCTTGCAGCCTTCTCGAAGGTACGGATGAACTTCTCGCCGATGATCTTCCGCTTGCGCTCAGGCTCTGAAACGCCTTTCAGGGCGGCAAGGAAGTCATCTGAAGCGTCCACGGCAATCAGCTTGATGCCCGTGGCCTTGACGAAATCATGCTTGACCTGCTCCACCTCACCCTTACGCAGGAGGCCATGGTCAACAAAGACGCAGGTGAGCTGATCCCCTACCGCCTTATGGACCAGGGCGGCCGCAACGGCCGAGTCCACACCGCCCGAGAGTCCGCAGATGACCTGGTGAGGGCCTACCTCGCGGCGGATCGCCTGAACCTGATCCTCGATGATATTTGAGGCGTTCCAGTTGGAGGGCAGACCGGCACAGTCATGAAGGAAGTGTTCGATGAGGTCCTGCCCCAAAGGAGTGTTGGTGACCTCGGGGTGCCACTGAACCCCATAGAGTCCCCTGGCCGGATCCTGCATGGCCGCGACCGGGGCCCCCTCGGTATGGGCCAGAACCTCGAAGCCCTCAGGGGCCTGGATGACAGCCACACCATGGCTCATCCAGACATCCTGACTTGCCGGGGAATCCTGGAGAATCCCCTTGGAGGCATCAATCACAGCTTCCGTCTTGCCATACTCACCCAGGGCCGCCTTGTCGACCCGCCCGCCAAGTTCATGAGCCATGACCTGGAAGCCGTAGCAGATACCCAACACAGGTACGCCCGCTTCGAAGATGCGCTTATCGATGGTGGGGGCGCCGTCCACATACACAGAGGCAGGTCCGCCCGAGAGGATGATGGCCTGGGGGTCCTTGTTCAGCATCTGATCCACTGACATGGAATGCGGAACCAGCTCCGAATAGACGCCCGCCTCCCTGACGCGCCTGGCAATAAGCTGTGCATACTGTGCGCCGAAATCGACCACCAGGACGGGACCCTGTGCCATATGACTCCTTATATATACGTGTATCTAGTTTGGTGACCTTACCTGCGCCGGAACCTGGATTCCGGACATAAGGATACCTATAGTATTGCCGGTGTTTCAGACAATGATAGTACCCGCCTTCGCCCCTGTTGACTGGTGGAGGCACACGGATGCCACGTAAACCCCCCGTAGGCCTTTCGGTCCTATATCATTCAGCCTCAAATGGCCTTGTTCCAGACTGCCAAGATGAGTGAAACCAGACAAAATATGCGCTTTTCCTCACAATAGTGAACACCCACAGTAAGAAAACGCTCAGAAAGTCGGCTCTCTCACGTACCATAAGAGGCATTGGATATGGGTCCTGACTGGCGTTGAAGAAACGACATTATGACCTGTAACCGAGGATAATAAACAATCGCACTAAAGTGCAGGAGTACACATGACGAATCCTGTTATTGGCACCCCCTGGGCGAAGCTGGAAACCCCCATCGCCGAGGAGACCCTCGAGGCCGTCGATAAGTATTGGCGCGCCGCCAATTACCTTTCCATCGGACAGATCTATCTTCGCAGCAACCCCCTGATGAAGGAACCCTTCACCCGGGAGGATGTCAAGCACCGTCTGGTAGGCCACTGGGGCACCACCCCCGGCCTGAACTTCCTGCTGGGCCATATCAACCGACTGATTGCGGACCATCAGCAGAACACCGTGATCATCATGGGACCGGGCCACGGCGGCCCCGCCGGTACCTCCCAGTCCTACCTGGACGGTACCTACAACGAGTACTACCCCCAGATCACCAATGATGAGTCCGGGATGCAGAAGTTCTTCCGCCAGTTCTCCTACCCGGGCGGCATCCCCTCTCACTTCGCCCCGGAGACCCCCGGGTCCATCCACGAGGGCGGCGAGCTGGGCTATGCCCTCTCCCACGCCTATGGCGCCATCATGAACAACCCCAGCCTCTTCGTGCCCTGCATCGTCGGCGACGGCGAAGCTGAGACCGGCCCCCTGGCCACCGGCTGGCAGTCCAACAAGCTGGTCAACCCCCGCACCGACGGCATCGTCCTGCCGATCCTGCACCTGAACGGCTACAAGATCGCCAACCCGACCATCCTGTCGCGCATTTCCGACGAGGAACTCCATGAGTTCTTCCACGGTATGGGTTACGAGCCCTTCGAGTTCGTCGCCGGCTTCGACGATGAGGACCACATCTCCATCCACGCTCGGTTCGCCGAACTCATGGAGACCGTCTTCGACAAGATCTGCGACATCAAGGCTCGTGCACAGACCGACGATATGACTCGTCCCTTCTACCCGATGATCATCTTCCGCACGCCCAAGGGTTGGACCTGCCCCAAGTTCATCGATGGCAAGAAGACCGAGGGCTCCTGGCGTTCGCACCAGGTGCCGCTGGCTTCCGCACGCGACACCGAGGCTCACTTCCAGGTCCTCAAGGACTGGCTGTCCTCCTACAACCCCAGCGAGCTCTTCGACGAGAAGGGCGCTCTGCGGCCCGAGGTGACCAGCTTCATGCCCAAGGGCGACCTGCGTATCGGCGAGAACCCGAATGCCAACGGCGGACGTCTCCTGAAGCCGCTGGAGCTGCCTGACGTTCACGACTACGAGATCGACGTCAAGAAGCACGGTCATGGCTGGGGCGCCACCGAGGCCACCCGCGTCCTGGGTTACTACACCCGCGACGTCATGGCCAAGAACCCCACCGACTTCCGCATCTTCGGCCCCGACGAGACGGCTTCGAACCGTCTGGCCGCCGCCTTCGATGTGACCAACAAGCAGTGGGACGCTGACTACCTCTCCGAGCTGACCGACGAGCACATGGCCCACACCGGCCAGATCATCGAGCAGCTCTCCGAGCACCAGATGGAAGGCTTCCTGGAGGGTTACCTCCTGACCGGTCGTCACGGCATCTGGAGCTCCTATGAGTCCTTCGTGCACGTTGTCGATTCGATGATCAACCAGCACGCCAAGTGGCTGGAGGCAACGGTCCGCGAGATTCCGTGGCGCAAGCCCATCGCCGGCATGAACCTCCTGGTCACCTCGCACGTCTGGCGCCAGGACCACAACGGGTTCTCGCATCAGGATCCCGGCTTCGTCGACATCCTGCTGAACAAGAACTTCAACAACGACCATGTCAGCAACATCTACTTCCCTGCGGATGCCAACATGCTGCTGAACGTCGGTGAGCGTTGCTACAAGTCCACCAACTGCATCAACGCCATCTTCGCCGGCAAGCAGCCCGCAGCCACCTATCAGACTGTGGACGAAGCGGCAGCCGAACTGGAGAAGGGCGCTGCACGTTGGGATTGGGCTTCCAACGCCAAGGATGCCGAGGACGCCGACGTCATCATCGCCACCGCTGGTGACGTCCCCACCCAGGAGGCTCTGGCAGCCGATGACATGCTTCAGAAGCTGGGCCTGAAGGTCCAGTTCGTGAATGTTGTCGACCTGCTGAAGATCCAGGATGTCGAGGAGAACGACCAGGCCCTGTCCGATGAGGAGTTCACTGAGCTCTTCAGCAAGGACAAGCCCGTCCTCTTCGCCTTCCACGCCTATCCGGGCTCTATCTACCGCCTGATCCACGGCCGTCCCAACCATGACAGCTTCAAGGTTCACGGTTACGAGGAGCAGGGTTCCACCACCACACCCTTCGATATGGTGCGCGTCAACAACATGGATCGTTGGTGCCTGGCGGCCTCCGCCCTGCAGATGGTGGACGCACAGAAGTACGCCGACCAGATCGACAAGTGGACCAAGTTCCGCGACGAAGCCTTCCAGTTCGCCGTGGACAAGGGTTACGACCACCCCGATTACACCGATTGGGTCTGGCCCGATGCCAACCGCGCCGGACAGGAGACCATCTCCGCAACCGCCGCAACCGCCGGAGACAACGAGTAATATCACCGGTTGGTACCCTGGGCTGATTCATCAGTCCCGGCACCGGTAAACTCCGAAATCCCCACCGTCTTCGGGCGGTGGGGATTTTCCCTATCCATGAAGATCCCCTGGGGCGGCTTCTGAAAACCATCAGGTCGATTTACTTTGCCGAAAGGCATGACATCGGCGTGCACAACAGGCAGGCACTTCGGCTGCCATCGGCACTATACTGATGAATGGTTGTGAACAAGGCAGTCACATACAACGTATGAACGGGAGAGGCACAGTGAGACCTACAAGCATCACCATCATCAGCCCGGAGGCGGCAAACGGCCGTAACGTCGTGGCCTACGGTCTGACAAAGGCCCTTTCAGCCCGGATGAAGACGGCCATCCTGCGTCCGGTGGCCTGCCACAAGGAGATGCTGACCAACACCCTCATCGCAGCCAGCAGTGCTCAGGACCTGACCGCAGCGGACAGTCGAGGAACATGCCCCTGCAAGGCCACACAGGACACGGTCCAGACCCGCGCAGATGCCCTGGTGGCCCGCGACCGGGTCATTGCGCAGACCGACCCCGATATGCTTCTGGTAGTAGGCAGCGACCATTCCAAAGTATTTGACCCTGAGATCATGGAGCTGAATTCCGACATCGCCGCAGACCTCCGCTCCCCCGTCCTTCTGGTGGTCTGCACCATCGGACGCGAACCCGGGCAGGTTCTGAAGACCGTTCAGGCCTGCCGCAAGACCGTCGAAGCCAGTGGCACCACCCTGGCCGGGGTATTCATCTCAGGGTGCGAGGAAGAGCAGAAAGAACCCCTGCAAGAAGCCTTCAGGGATTATGATCGCCCGATCTGGACCGTCTCCAAGAGGGAATTCGACACTGCCCCGGAAGCTGAGCAGGTACGCGAAGAGGCCTACAGCGCATTCAGCAGCGATGTCAACATCGACCAGGTGCTCAAGGCCGTTGAGGAGTCTAATCCTCAAGTTACCACCCCTGTAGCCTTCCAGAACGACCTCCTGGCCAGAGCCAAGGCAGACAAGAAGACCATTGTGCTGCCTGAGGGAGGCGAGGACCGCATCGTCAAGGCCGCCGACTACCTGCTGGCCCGCGACATCGTCGATCTGATCATCGTCGGCGAAGAGGATGCCATCCTGGCACGCGGCAAGGAGTTGGGGCTGACCAGTCTTGACAAGGCCACCTTCCAGGCCATGGACGACGAGAGTGTCCTGGAACTCATGACCGATAAACTCTGTGAACTCAGAGCCAAGAAGGGAATGACCCACGACCAGGCACGTCAGCAGCTGGCCGATGCCTCCTACTTCGGTACCATGCTGGTCATCATGGGCAGGGCCGATGGTCTGGTCTCCGGTTCCATCAACTCCACAGCCAATACAGTCCGTCCCGCCCTCCAGGTCATCAAGACCAAGCCTGATGCCTCCCTCGTCTCCGGGGCCTTCCTCATGTGCTTCCGAGACCATGTGGCCGTCTTCGCCGACTGTGCAATCAACCTGAACCCCAACGCCGAGCAGCTGGCCGATATCGCCATCCAATCGGCCCAGACCGCGAAGTCGTTTGGCATCGAGCCCAAGGTCGGTATGCTCTCATATTCCACACTGGGCTCCGGTAAGGGTCCCGATGTGGATCTGGTCGAGGAGGCCACCCGTTTGGCCAAGGAGAAGGCCCCTGACCTGCCCATCGTCGGGTCAATCCAGTTCGATGCGGCCTGGTCCCCCACCGTAGCCGCCACCAAGGCCCAGGGCGACCCCGTCGCCGGCCAGGTCAACGTCTTCGTCTTTCCCAATCTCTGTGCAGGAAACATCGGTTACAAGGCCGTCCAGCGCACCTCGGGCGCCCTGGCCATAGGCCCTGTTCTTCAGGGTCTGAACCGACCGGTGAACGACCTCTCCCGTGGTGCTTTGGTGGCCGACATCATCGATACCGTGGCCCTGACCGCCGTCGAAGCCCAGCAGGACTGAGCCCGATAGCGACACACACTTACAGGGTTGTATGGCATCATTCTGAGGCCCCGGCACTTTATACAGGCCGGGGCCTCTCGCGTGCACTTGGATCCACCGGAGGATCAGGTATCAAAAACAGCATTTCAAAGCCATTTGTAAGGGGTGGCGAGTAATCTGTTGACTGATTGAGGAGCTGTATGCTCCATCCAGTACATCAGGAGGATGCCCCAATGGCGAAAACCGTCCTAGTCATCAATTCGGGTTCCAGCTCGATCAAGTATCAGCTGGTGGATCTGGAGACCAGCCAGGCCCTGGCCTCCGGCCTGGTCGAGAAGATCGGCGAACCCGTTGACGGACATTACAAGCATGAGTATCAGGGTCAGAAGCATGAGCTGGAAGAGCCCATCCACAACCACGAGACCGGCCTGAAGCGTGTTCTGGACTTCTTCAAGGAGTATGGCCCGAATCTGGACGAAGCCGGAATCATCGCTGTCGGCCACAGGGTGGTCCAGGGCGGCTCCCTCTTCCCCAAGCCTGCACTGCTGACAGAAAAGACCCTGAACCAGGTCAAGGATCTGGCGGTTCTCGCTCCCCTCCACAACGGTCCCGAGGCCGAGGGGGCCGAAGTCATGAGCAAGCTCATGCCCGATACTCCGCAGGTCTTCGTCTTCGATTCCTCCTTCTTCTTCGATCTGCCCAAACAAGCCTCCACGTACGCACTGAACAAGGAGATTGCCGAGCAGTATCAGATCCGTCGCTACGGTGCCCACGGCACCAGCCACCAGTATGTGGGTCAGCTGGTTCCCGACCTGATCGGCAAGCCTGCCGAAGGTCTGCGCCAGATTGTGCTGCACATCGGTAACGGGGCTTCAGCCTCTGCACAGGTCTCCGGCAAGCCGATTGAGACCTCCATGGGCCTGACCCCCCTCGAAGGTCTGGTCATGGGCGGCCGTACCGGCGACATAGACCCTGCCGTGGTCTTCCACCTGATTCGCAACGCCCACATGAGCGTCGACGAACTGGACACCCTCTTCAACAAGCGTTCCGGCATGACCGGCATGACCGGCTTCGGTGACATGCGTGAGATTCACCGTCTGATCGCCGAGGGCGACAAGGATGCCAAGCTGGCACTCGACATCTATGTTCACCGCATCGTCGGCTACATCGGAAACTACACCGCTCAGATGGGCGGCCTGGATGCCATCACCTTTACCGCTGGTGTCGGTGAGAACGATGAAATCGTCCGCAGGCGTGTCATCCAGCAGCTCGCTCCCTTCGGCATCAAGCTGGATGAGGCCAAGAACGATGTGCGGTCCAAGGAACGCAGAATCATCTCGACCCCCGACAGTTCGGTCAAGGTCTGCATCGTCCCCACCAACGAAGAGCTCTCCATCGCCCGTCAGGCAGAGGTCGTCGCCAACGAGGGTGATTCCTACGGCAACAAGTTCGAGGCCTGAGACCGGGCTGTCCAACCCTCGCCTTATCCCCTCCGGGGAGTGAGACCGTAGGGTAGGCGGTCAGGTGTGAAATGAGGTCGTCAACCACATTTGAACTGTGGTTGACGACCTCATTTCATATCGTCATCGGTTCAAAGCCGACAAGGCCTCCTTGTGCAGAAGTCCGTTACTGGCCAGGCCATTGCCTCCCCAGGGACCTGGATTGCCTGACAGGTCTGTGAAGGTGCCTCCTGCTTCGGTCACAATGGGGACCAGCGCCCCCATATCGTAGAGGTCCAGCTCCGGCTCGGCAGCCAGATCGATGGCTCCCTGGGCCAGGAGCATGTACTGCCAGAAATCACCGAATCCGCGCAAACGCCATATCCTATCCGTCAGGTCGATAAGCTGCTCCCGCCGGCCGATGGCCTTCCACCCGGTCAGGGACGATATGGACATGGAGGCATCTTCCATATGATCCACCTTGGATACGTGGATTGCCTGGGGGGCTTCACCCTGCCGCACCATATAGGCACCCATCCCTCGGGCGGCGTACCAGATGGTACCCAGCATAGGGGCGGAAACCACACCGACCACCATTTGGTGATCCACTTCCAGCCCTATCAGGGTTGCCCATACGGGGACACCTCGCACATAGTTCTTGGTTCCGTCAATCGGGTCGATGATCCATCGTCGTCCGTTGGACTCCTGCCTTCCCAGCTCTTCTGCATAGACGGTGTCATCAGGCCTGACCTCGGCCAGTATGCGACGGATCACCGCTTCCGCTTCCCTATCGGCCTGGGTGACAGGTGTATTGTCCGCTTTCCGTTCGACGTGGAGATGCGGCGACTTGAAATAGTCCGTAGTGACCAGGTCCGCCTGTCCGGCCATGGCAATGGCCAGGTCCAGATCGTCCTGCAAGGACCACTCCTCAGCCTCAATGCTCATGATACGGTTCCTTTCGCTGAATCCCCGAGGCGGCTCAGCCTCGCCTGCCTTCCGACAGCATCCCAGCCCACATGCCGGGGAAGTCGGGCATGGTCTTGGCCGTGGTGCCGATGTTGCGCACCCGGATACCAGGTATCCTCAGTCCGATCATTGCGGCAAAGGTGGCCATGCGATGATCCGCATAGGTCTCCATGACAGCCCCATGCATGTCCTGGATGGGTACGGGTTCAATGGCCAGTCCATCATCCAGTTCACGGGCGCAGCCTCCCACCTTGGTGATTTCCGTCACCAACGCCTTGAGCCTGTTGGTTTCGTGTCCTCGCAGATGGGCAATGCCGTGAAGATGGCTCGGACCGTCCGCAAAGACCAGCATCGCCGCAATGGAGGGAACAATCTCACCTGCCGGTGACAAGTCGAAGTCACCAAGGCCGTGGATGACATCTCCGCCCGTCACCCTGCATGAGGTGCCCCCCTGCCCGTCGGGAACCATCTCAACCGTCGCCCCCAGTGTCTCCAGATATCCCGGCAGCAGGCCGCCAGGTTGGGTCGTCCGGTCAGGCCAGTTGGGCACACAAACCTGTCCGCCTCCTATCAGGGCAGCCCCAAGGAAGGGAGCTGCATTCGACAGGTCGGGTTCCACCTGGACCCGATTGGGCAACTGCGTCCCCGCCGCTCCCCTGCCTTCAACACTCCACCGACAGCGTGCTTCATCCGCCATGACTTCGAGCCCGGCCTGGCGAAGATCCTCAACGGTCATGGCGATGTGCGGAAGACTGGGAAGATGCTCACCTGAGTGGACGATGGTCATGGTGCCATCCGCCCTGGCAGCCAGAAGCAGAAGTCCGGAAATGAACTGTGATGAGGCCGAAGAATCGATGGTGACCACTCTGCCGGTCAGATGATCCGGTGGCGTCAGCACAAAGGGAAGAAACCCTTCCTCCCCCAGATACTCAATCTTGGCCCCCAGCTGGGCCAACCCGTCAAGAAGGGGGCCCATGGGACGATGATAGGCCTGACGATCCCCGTCGAAGCGAGTGGGGCCATCCGCCAGCATGGCCAGACCAGGCACGAACCGCATGACGGTTCCGGCAAGCCCGCAGTCCACCCGGGCCCCACCGGTGAAGCGACCATCAGCTGGTGGAAGGACCTCCAAACTCGTCGGGTTGTCCGGATCGATCCGGCAATCCACCCCGAGAGCCTCCAGGGACCGGATCATCAGGTCCGTATCCCGTGACCTGAGCAGACCGGTCAGTCTGACAGGTCGACTTCCCAGTGCCGCCAAAACCAGATACCTGTTGGAGAGGGATTTGCTCCCCGGTACGGTTACCTCGGCATTCAAGGATTCGGTGGCCTGCGGTGCCGCCCATGTCTCTTCCACTGTCATGGTCCCCATGGTAGCCGCAAGCGCGGAGCTTGACCGAAACCAGACGGTTGGGCCATCGTGCTATATTGATGAATTGTGCCTGGCGGGACCACCTCCGGGCAACGGGCTATAGCGCAGCTTGGTAGCGCGCCTGCTTTGGGAGCAGGATGTCGCCGGTTCAAATCCGGCTAGCCCGACTCTTCCCCTCCTGGAGGCGTCTGATGGCCTCGTGCTGGATGGCCACAACAGCCTTGGAATCCTGGATACGAGCTGCCACCAATTCCTCCCATGTCACCCAGGTCGACTGGATGTGCTCTCCCGGGTCGAAACGTCGCCCCTCTTTGTGCCATTTACGCAAGTGCAAGACCAGGGTATGACCGAACTCATCACTCATTCCCAGGGAAGAGTAGACCCCCGGACCCTTGTCGAAGAAGCCTGAGTCCTGGTCGAGGTCCAACCGACCACCCTCCGCAGAGCCGTGAGACTTCTCACTGCCCGGCACCAGACCGGTCTCCTCATGCAGCTCGCGCAGGGCGGCCTGGACCGGTGTCTCTCCCCGGTTGATGAAGCCGGCGGGCAGACCGTGGACGTACCCACCCGCACCGACTTTGTACTCCCTGGTCAGTAGGTAGGTGTCGACGGCCAAGTCATGAACCAGTATGACCACACAGGGGTCATGATGGATGAGCTGTCGCCGAATACGGTCCGTGGAACCGTCGGTCTGGGGCAGCTCTATGAGCTTGTCCAGAACAGTGAAAATGGGACCCGAAAAGACCTCCTGGCTATGGATCTCCCGGGGTTCAATGAACATGTCGGTCCCCTCCCCACCCAGCTCAGCCAGACGCTGATCAATGGTGGGCCCGGCGGCACCATCGGTGCCGTGGGTGTTTCCAAAACTCCCCTGGTATTTGGTATCGGTCATTTCTCCCACTGTCCTTCCACACATCCCTGCCCCGGGCAACGGGCGCTGCCGACCGGCTTATGGCCGACGTTCAGGGTGGACTCATGAATCAGGTTCAGAAGCACTGCCGAAGAATCAGCGCAGCACCAGAGTCCATGGATCGGTCTGCATCGATGACTCCCGTATGTCGGGAGTGAATCCGGTCGCCTCGTGGACGGCCGCAGGTATGTCTTCCAAGGCGTAGCGGAACCATAATCCCTCGATGGCCGAATGGGGGGTGTTGATCAGCATGGGCCTGGGATGGTGCTCCTTCGGTCCGTCCGCCCCAATGGAATCCGACAGCCCGGCCGCGTACAAGGCCTCCTGGAAGGCATCGGTTGCGGGATGGTGACGGAGGTCGCTGGTGATGTAGACATCCGCCCCCGCGGTCCGGACCGCTTCGAATTCCGAATCACCAGAACCTGGAAGGACCGCCACTGTGGAAACCATGGCGGACTCGGGGCCGGCCACTTGGATACCCATCTGGGTCTTGGGCAGAATATCAGCCACCCGGCGTGCCAAATCCACCAACGACAGGGGCTCAGAGAGCCTTCCCAGACGTCCCAGCCCGACCTGGATGTCCTCTCCGGCGTGAAGGTCATGGTCCGACGTTCCGGCGGGAACCAGGGGCCTGGTCTCCTGAAGACCAAAGAGATCCGCTGCAGCCTGGGCTACTCCCCTATAGGCCGCATCGGCATTGGTATGTCCGACCCAGAGCCCGCAACGGCCACTTATCAACCTATTGACGATGGCCCCGCGGAAGCCCATGCCGGACACCTCATGGACCGACCGGAAGAAGAGCGGATGATGGGTGATCAGAAGATCCGCTTCCAGAGCGATGGCCTCCTCGACCACATCAGGTCTGGGATCAACGGCACATACGATCCGGCGAACCGGCCAGGAAGGGTCGCCAACAACAAGCCCTGGGTGGTCCCAGTCTTCGGCATAGTCCAGTGGGTAGAGTGCTTCAAGGACCTTGACCACCTGACCCAGAACAGGCGCAACGGCTCCCTTGCGGCTCTCATCGGTCGACATGGACTGCCCCCTCCTACCTGAATCAGTGAGCCGCCAGCTGCCAGTCCTGCCCGATGCCTGTAGACACATCCAGCGGGACGGCAAGGCTGACCGCGTGCTCCATGGAGTCCTTGACCAGTTTGGTGGCTTTTCCGGCCTCTCCCGGCGCAATCTCCACCAGAAGTTCGTCATGGATCTGCAGGGAGATACGGCTCTTCAAACCCTCCCGATCAAGGGCACGGCTGGCTTTGATCATGGCGATCTTCATGATGTCGGCAGCGGACCCCTGGATGGGTGCGTTCAGGGCGCCGCGTTCAGCCGCCTCACGTGTCGGACGTCGGTTGGAGCGTAATCCGGGGAAGTAGCGCCTCCTGCCGAACATGGTCTCCGTATAGCCTTTCTCACGGGCATCCGCCACCAGGGACTCAAGATACTCGTGGACCTTGCCGAAGGTGGCGAAGTACTTGGCCTTCAGCACATCGGCCGCAGCCGGGCTTATCTTAAGCTGCTGGGCCAGCCCATAGGTGCTGAGCCCGTAAGCCAGGCCGTAGCTCATGGCCTTGACGTGCGAACGCTGGTCGCTGCTGACCTCATCCATGGGTATGTCATAGACCAGACTTGCCACGTAACGGTGGAAGTCCGTACCCGACTTGAATGCCTCAATCAAAGCCTGGTCGCCGGACAGGTCGGCCATGATGCGCAACTCCACTTGGGAGTAATCCGAACTCAGTAGGGCCTCGTACCCCTCACCGGGAACGAAGGCGGAACGAATCTCCCGGCCTCGGGCATCCCTGTTGGGGATGTTCTGCAGGTTCGGGTCAACCGAGCTCAGTCTGCCCGTGGCAGCCACGGTCTGCTCATAGGTGGTGTGGAGGCGACCATCGTGCGGGTTTATGGCCTCGCGAAGCGTCTGGACGATCTGCTTGAGCTTATTGGTCTCCCTGTGCTTGAGCAGGGCACCAAGGAAGTCGTTTGCCCGTTCATTGTTTACGGACTTGATGTAGAGGTCCTGAAGGACCGCAACGTTGGTGGAATAGGAGCCAGTCTTCGTCCTATGGGAGGGAGCCAGGCCCATGTCCTCGAAGAGGACCTTCTGCAGCTGCTTGGGGCTCTGAAGGTTGACTTGTGTACCGGCACGCTGCCAGGCAATGTCCTGGGCCTGTCTGGCCTCCGCTGAGAACTGGTCATGCATGGCCTTGAGGCGGGCATCATCCACTTTGGCCCCCTCGGTCTCCATATCCGCAAGGACCCTGGAGGTAGGCAGCTCAATGGTACGGAGCAGGCCATACTGATGACGCTCATCAATGAGTGATTGGAGCCGGTCGGCCAGCATCATCACATACTGCGCCTGACGAAGAATCCTGGACCCTCGGCTCTCCTTGTCCTCTTCGGGGGACCCATCAAGGGAGAGACTGCCCTGGGTCGCCTCAGGTTCCTTTTCGATGGGGATGCCCAGGAAGTGGGCCGCAGCCCCCTCCACATCATCGGCATGGAAATCCGGCTCGGCCAGATACCCGGCCAGTTTGGTATCAAAGAGGGGCATGGGAACATGCAGGTTCCGACTTCCCAGGAAATGCAGGTGCTCCTTGTATCCGTGCACGACGCATGAACCTACGCGAGCATCCAGCAATCCCTGGATGGCCTCCACCATACCGGCATCCAGGTCATCGGCTGCGAAGGCGATTCCATGGCCGTCGATGGACAGGATGGAGAGTTCCTGAAGGTTGTAGTCACCATGATTGGAGGTGCCTCTGGCATACAGGACCCAGTGATCCTTCATGGCCTCGGCGCATTCCGTATCCCTGTCGGCCGACTGCCTGGTGTCCACATCCCGGCTAAGGGTATCTGCCATGTCGTTGACCTGTTGGGCCGAGCGAATCGACCCTTCCTTGTCAGGCAGATGCTTGTCGGCCCATTCTTCCAGGGCCTTCGGATCATCGACCATGTCCGCAACGGGCTCCTTGAAGACCACTTGGTCCTCTCCGCCTGCCACGGCCGAGGCCGACGAGTAGTCGTAATCCTCCACCGTATTGAATCCACGAAGAATCTTCTTGCGTGTGGTGGGGCTGAACTGCAGCTTGTCGAAAATCGGCACCACCTTATCGGTATGGATGGTTCCGAAGGCGAGGTCCTTGACCGTGACCCCCAGGTCCAGGTCACGCACCAGGGCGTTGACCTTCCTGTTCAGCATGACCTGGTCCCTGCATTCTGCCAGGGCCTGCCCCTTCTTGCCGCCTATCTCCTCCGCGTGATCGAGGATGTTCTCCAGGCTGCCGTAAGTGTTGATCCACTTGGCCGCGAACCCGTCACCGACTCCCGGCACACCCGGGATATTGTCCGCTCCCTCACCGCGCATGGCCGCCAGATCCGGATACTGGCTGGGGGTCACCTTGTACTTGTCGACGATGGCCTGCGGGGTCATGTGCTTGAGGTTCTTGAAATGGTGCCCGGGGTACAGGACCGTCACCTTGTCGCTCACCAGCTGGAAGGCATCCCTATCGCCGGAGAGGACCAACGTGTCGAAGCCCGCGGCCTCTCCCATGGTGGCCAGGGTGCCGATGACATCATCACCTTCGTACCCGGGTTTGACGATGTAGGTGATGCCGAGACCCTCAAGAAGGTCCTCCACCAGGGGCAGCTGGGAAAGGAGATCCTCAGGCGCGGCCTCACGGGTGCCCTTGTAGTCGGGCATGAGTTTGTTGCGGAAGGTGCCGCCCTTGACATCGAAGGCGACTCCCATATGGGTGGGCTTCTCCTTGGCGATGATATCGGCAAGCATGGTGGCAAAGCCCCAGACCGCATTGGTCGGCTGGCCGGTCGTGGTGGTGAAGCTCTCGACAGGAAGGGCGTAAAAAGCCCTGAAGGCCAAAGAATGACCGTCCACGACCAGAAGCTTGCCGCTTGCACCGTTTTGGGTCTTGGCCTCTTCCATCACGCGCCGCTTAGTTGTCTGAGCCCTGGACCTGGGAAATCACCGCGTCTGCAACCTCCTGCATGGTCAGACGGCGATCCATCGAGGTCTTCTGAATCCAGCGGAATGCCTCGGACTCGGTCAGCCCCATATTCTCCATCAGGAGGCCCTTGGCCCTGTCCACCCGCTTGCGGGCTTCGAACCGGGCCTTCATGTCCGTGACCTCATCCTTGAGCGTGTTGATCTGGTCAAAGCGTGAAATGGCCACCTCAAGGGCAGGAAGGAGCTTCTCGGGGGCGAACGGTTTGACCACGTAGGCCATGGCCCCTGCATCAGCAGCCTTTTCCACCAGGTTCTGCTGGGAGAAAGCCGTCAGCATGACCACCGGCGCAAGGTTCTCCTCGGCGATTTCGGTGGCTGCGGTAATGCCATCGGTGCCGGGCATCTTGACGTCCATGACCACCACATCCGGGCGCAGCTCACGGGTAAGGTCGATGGCTTCCTGCCCGCTGGCAGCCTGCCCAACCACGTCGTATCCTGCATCTTCAAGTGCTTCAACGGTATCGAGCCTGATCAAAGCCTCATCCTCAGCCACGACTACTGTGCGCCCCTTGGGGGAATCGTCGCGGTCCGCAATATCCGAAGCCACTTTCAAACCTCATTTCATCATGTTCCGCGCTCCCCATCCAAGTGGATGTCAAGAGCACGGGGCTCATTTTATCGTGCCCCCGGTGAGACTCGAACTCACACTGCACGGATTTTGAGGCCGTTTCCTCTACCAATTGGGATACGGGGGCTTTCCATACCACAGTGAATTTAGCATACTTTAGAGACGAAGCAAGTGCTTTCGTGTTGATTCAGCCTTACAATACAAAAGGAGGGAACGTATCCCTTTCATCTATCAAAGGAGAGCATGATGACCAGCCAGATCTATAGGCGGTTCGATCCGTGGCGTCCATCCCCTGTCGAAGAGAAGTCACGCAAGCAGATAATGGACAGCCACTATTTCAGCGTCGACAAGGTCACCTATGCCTCCAGCGACAATGAGCAGTTCGACAGGAGCATCGTCAGCGAGAAGAACGGTGACACCATAGCCGTTCTCGCCATCACCGATGATGGTCGGATTCCCCTGGTTGAGCAGTACAGGCTCCCCACACACCGGTGGACACTTGAACTGCCGGCAGGACACCCTCTGAACGACAAGGAGGCTCCAATCGATGTCGCGACCAGACGCCTCAGGGAGGAAGCCGGTTACGTAGCCACCTCCTATAACCAGTTCGCACGCTTCATCAATACGCCCAGCTTCTCCACCCAGCACACCACACTCTTCTACGCGGAGGGTCTCACTCCAGTCACCCCGGCCAGCCTGGCACCGGAAACACCTCATCAGGACGTGAGACTGTTTACCATCGATGAAGCCTACGACATGGTCATTGCCGGAACCATCCTGGATGCCAAAACCACCATTGCCGTGCTCAGAGCCACAAAATCGGTCTCTCTGATCTGCACTGACGGTCAGGCAAGAATCAAGCAGACGATAATCATACGAAAGTGCCCGGTCCCCTCTCGGGAAACCGGGCACTTTGTGTACTCAGAACCGAATCACTCGGTCTCACCCACCGTGTGGACATAAATGGAGTCGGTGTTGCCGGGCTCGTGCTCACCCTGGGCGCAGCTGAGCACAACCAGCTGATCGCCGTCCTCGACCTTACCGGCATCCTTGAGCGCCTTGTCGACGTACTTCATCAGGTTGACCCTGGTGAAGTCGTGGTAGTCGTCCTCACAGAGGAAGGCCTCGGTGCCCCAGCTCAGGGCCAGCCAGTGGAAGGTGTGCTCGTTGGTGGTCAGGCCGTAGATCGGGGCCGCAGGACGCTCACGGGAGATCCTGTGAACCGTGTTGCCGGTCTGGGTGAAGGCGACGATGGCCTTGGCGTTGAGCTTATCGGCCAGGTCCACGGCAGCCGAGGAGACTGCACCGGAATTGGACATGTCGAAGTTCTGCAGGCTGGGGATCCTGTCGAAGCCATGGGTGGTGGCGTAGCCGGAAATCCTGGACATGGTGGTGACCGTGGTGTCGGGATAGTCTCCGACAGCAGTCTCGTTGGAGGTCATGGTCGCATCAGCGCCATCCAGGACGGCGTTGGCGCAGTCAGAGGCCTCTGCACGGCTCGGAACCGGGGAGTGAACCATGGATCCCAGGACCTCGGTGGCCACGATGACCGGCTTGGCGTACTGACGTGCCAGCTCGATGCAGCGCTTGGTGACCAGGGGGACCTCCTCGAAAGGCATCTCGACGGCCATATCGCCGCGGGCGACCATGATGCCATCGAAGACCTTGACGATGTCTTCCAGATTATCGACAGCCTGGGGCTTCTCGATCTTGGCCACGATCGGGATACGACGTCCCTCTTCGTCCATGATCTCATGCGCACGATCGATATCGCTTGCAAAGCGGACGAAGGACATGGCGATGATGTCGGCACCGGTGCGGATGCCCCACCGCAGATCGTCCTCATCCTTCTCAGTCAGCGCAGGCAGGCTGACGGCCACGCCGGGCAGGTTGATGCCCTTGTGGGAGGAGACGGGGCCGGCCACGATGACCTTGGTGTATACCTTGTTGCCCTCGACCTTGGTGACCTCCAGGCGGACCTTGCCGTCATCGATCAGGATGGGGTCGCCGGGGTGGCAGTCACCGGGCAGTCCCTTGAAGGTGGTGGAGGTCATGTGCTCGTCACCCTCGACATCGTCGGTGGTGATGATGAATTCCTGACCGTTCTTGAGCTGGACCTTGTCCTCGCCCTGCTCGTTCTTCTTGAACCAGCCACAACGTATCTTGGGGCCCTGGAGATCAACCAGGACTGCTACGTTGCGCCCTGTCTCCTTGCTGGCCTGGCGCACGTTGTTGTAGACCTTGAGATGGTCCTCGGGGGTGCCGTGCGAACGGTTCAGCCTGGCGACATCCATACCCGCCTCAACGAGCTTGGTGAGGTTCTCCAGGGACTCCGAAGCCGGTCCGATAGTGTCCACAATCTTGGCTTTGCGCATCTAATGCCTGCCTATTCATAGGTCTTGTATGGAGTCCGCAAGGGACCCCTTTCATTGAATTACATGCCTATTCTACAGTGTCCGCAGGATAAGGACCAGTCGTTTCCGTTAGCGCTAACAGCCTGTCTCCCAGTTACCTGGAGTTTGATTTTGAAACGTCATCTAACCCTTGCCCCTTTTGCCCTCGCGCCTTGAGCAGACTGGCTACAGCGGCTATGCCTATGGCCAGGACGATGACCAGGAGGGAAAGCCAGGTGGGGACCTCGGGAACGGCCTCGAGCGGACCGCCACCGTTGATGAAGGGCAGGGTGTTGCCGTGGAGTGCCTCCATAATCAGCTTCACCCCGATAAAGGCCAGGACCACGGCCAGACCGTAGGGCAGGTAGACCAGCTTGTCCAGGAGGGAGCCGAGAAGGAAGTAAAGCTGCTGCAACCCCAGAAGCGCAAAGACATTGGACGTGAAGACGATGAAGGGGTCCTTGGTCAGTCCGAAGATGGCGGGGATGGAGTCGAAGGCGAACATGACATCCGTGGTGCCAATGGCCAGGAAGACGACCAGAAGCGGAGTGAAGAACCGAGTCCCGTTCCTGGTTACGCGCAGGCGCTCTCCTTCATACTCGTCGGTGATGGGGATGACCTTGCGCAGGGCCCTGATCAGGCCATTTTCGCGATACTCCTCTTCTTCCTTGTCCTTGCCCGAGACCATGGACCAGGCCGTGTACAGAAGAAAGCCGCCGAAGATGAAGAAGACCCAGGTGAAGCGGGTGATCAATGCCGTTCCCGCCAGGATGAAGATGCCGCGCAGGACCAGGGCAATGGTGATGCCGATGCTCAGCACATACTTCTGCAGGTCCTTGGGAACGGCGAAATTACCCATGATGATAACGAAAACGAAAAGATTATCGATACTCAGCGAGTACTCGGTCAACCATCCTGAATAGAACTCAATGGCCGGCCCCGACCCTGACACCCACCAGACCAGACCTCCGAAAATCAGGGCCATGGCTACGAAGAACGCTATATGACGGAGGCACTCGGAGGTTGATGGAACGTGAGGCCTGCGGCCGATGACCAAAATGTCGACAGCGAAGAAGACGGCCAGAACAGCCAGGGTCGCCACCATGAAGGGCATAGGGGTCTCGGTCATAATGACCGAGTCTAGTGGGCAAAGAAGACAGGAGACCCGGCCTCCGGACCGAGACCCGCATACCCGGCTCCAGCCCCTTCCGAAGCTGAGCCGAGAGGACTACTTGCTGGCCTCGGTCATCTGACGCAGTTCCTTCTTCAGATCCTTGATCTCATCTCGGAGTCGCGCTGCCAGCTCAAACTGGAGCTGCTGGGCAGCCGTATGCATCTGGTCACTGAGTTGGCGTATCAGGTCGGCCAGGTCCTGGGCGGGCAGACCGGCCGAGAGAATCTCCTGGTGGCGCTTGTCGGACTCCTCCTTGTCATACATGGGCACACCCAGGTGGGAGTTCCCGGCCTTATTGGCGTTCCGATACCCGCCCTCCAGGAGGGTTTGGGTATCCACGTCCTCCTTGGCCAACATGTCATTGACATCACTGATCTTCTTGAGCAACGGCTTGGGATCGACCCCGTGCTCCTTGTTGTAGGCGATCTGCTTGGCCCTTCGGCGATTGGTCTCACTGATGGCCTGCTCCATGGATTCGGTCGTTTCGTCTGCGTACATGATGACCTTGCCCGAGACGTTCCTGGCCGCTCGACCGATTGTCTGAATCAGAGACCGGTAAGAACGAAGGAAGCCCTCCTTGTCGGCATCCAGGATGGCGACAAGGGAGACCTCGGGCAGATCCAGTCCCTCGCGCAGGAGGTTGATGCCGACAAGCACGTCGATCTTCCCCTCGCGCAGCTCACGCAGGAGCTCGACACGGCGGAGTGTATCAACATCCGAATGGAGATACTCCACCTTGATGTCACGCTCAAGAAGATAATCGGTCAGGTCCTCCGCCATCTTCTTGGTCAGGGTGGTGACCAGGACGCGTTCGTTTTTGGATACTCGTGCCTTGATCTCATCCAGAAGGTCGTCCACCTGTCCCTTGACCGGTCTGACTTCGATCTCCGGATCCAGGAGTCCCGTCGGACGGATGACCTGCTCCACCACCCCATCGGATAATCCGACCTCGTAATCACCGGGCGTTGCCGAGAGGTAGACGGTCTGGCCGATTTTCCCTTGGAATTCAGGCCACTTGAGCGGACGGTTATCCATGGCCGAGGGAAGCCGGAATCCATGCTCGACCAGGGTACGCTTCCTGCTGGCATCCCCCTCGTACATGCCTCCGATCTGAGGAACAGTGACGTGTGATTCGTCGATGACCAAGAGGAAGTCGTCAGGGAAGAAGTCCAACAGCGTATGAGGGGCCGACCCTGGTTCACGCCCTTCGAAGTGGCGGGAGTAATTCTCCACCCCGGCGCATACACCGACCTGGGACAGCATCTCCAGATCATAGGTTGTACGCATGGTCAGTCGCTGGGCCTCAAGCTCCTTGCCCTGCTTGCGGAACTCCCCCACTCGCCAATCCATTTCCTCCTTGATTCCCTTCAGGGCGCGGGCCATCCGCTCCGGTCCCGCCACATAGTGGGTGGCCGGGAAGATATGAACCGAGGTTTCATGCGCGATCTCGTCGCCGGTCAGTGGGTGGAGAGTGGAGATACGGTCAATCTCGTCGCCGAAGAACTCGATACGTATGGCCAGTTCCTCATAGACGGGGATGATTTCGACGGTGTCTCCCCTGACTCGGAAGGTGCCGCGGGTGAAGGCGATGTCGTTGCGCTTGTACTGCATGCCAACGAACTCGCGTAGGAGGTCGTCGCGGTTGATTTGGTCCCCCTCGTGGAGGAAGAGCATCATGCCCGCATACTCCTCGGGAGTACCCAGACCGTATATGCAGGAGACCGTGGCCACGACCACGCAATCCCGCCTGGTCAGGAGGTTGGCCGTCGCCTCATGGCGCAACCGTTCAACATCTTCGTTGATGTTTGAGTCCTTCTCGATGAAGGTATCGGTCTGGGGTATGTAGGCCTCGGGCTGGAAATAGTCGTAGTAGGAAACGAAGTACGAGACCGCGTTGTCGGGCATGAGTTCACGGAACTCCGCACAAAGCTGGGCGGCCAGGGTCTTGTTAGGTTCAAGAATCAGGGTGGGACGCTGAAGACGCTCGATCAGCCAGGCTGTGGTGGCTGTCTTTCCTGTACCTGTGGCGCCCATCAACACCACATCGTTCTCGCCGTTCTCGATCCTGGCGGCCAGCTGATTGATGGCCTCAGGCTGGTCCCCCGAAGGCTTGTAGGGGGATTTGACCACGAAAGGCTTGTTGATGCGCTCAATGTTGAAACCCATGAATCTCCTTCGGAATTCCTGACCGACCCGCCGGGCGGAAGGTCAACGGGAACGGTCCTCCTCGGACCTAAGCCGTACATACACCCTATCAATAAACTCGAACATCTGTTCGATGGGCTCCGACCCATCCACAATCAGGTCGGCCATGTGGCGTCTGGTCTCCTGTGAAGTCTGCGAACCAATACGGGCAACAGCTTCCGCACGGGTCATATGCCGTCCATTCACCATGCGCGCAATCCGCAGTTCATCAGTCGCCTCCACGGCGATGACATGGTCAAAGGCAAAGGGAATGGAGTCGCCGACCTCGGCGAGAAGGGGCACATCATGCACCACCACGAGTGGGCGGTGCAACCATGGTTCCTCGACCTGACCCGCCAGGTCATAGACCAGGGGATGCACGATGGCATCCAAGTCGTGCCTGGCCTGATCCTTCCCGGAACCTCCGAAGACCTTGGCGGCCAGGACCGACCGGTCAACCCCTCCTTCGGCATCGGCGCAGTCCCTTCCGAACCGATCCAGGACCGGGTCCACCCCTGCCCCACCGGGACCGAGTACCTGATGCGTCAGACGGTCATAGTCGACGACCTTGGCCCCGTCGTAGGCAAGGCGGGCCGCAACCGTGCTCTTACCTGCGGCGATACCGCCGGTCAGCCCCACCCGTATCATCCGGACTCCTCCTCATATGGTCGAACCGGTTCAAGGATACCGCCCGGAATCGAAGGCAGTCGCATCGCACTGCCGCCGCATAGGTTTACACGCATACAGAAAGGTCCGGCCGTGGGCCGGACCTTTCTCAACCACTATCGTTCATTCAGACCTTGCGGCCCAAGGAACGGATGGCGTCACTTCTTCTCCTTGAGGAGCTGCTCGCGCAGGGCGGCAAGCTGGTCGTCAGAGGCCAGGGTGCCCTCGGAATTGGTCTCCGAGGTGTAGTTGGTGGCCTCTTCGGCACCCTGGTGGTTGCCACCGTGGCCGTTGGCGGCAGCGGGGGCGGGAGTGGACTTGCTGTCCTCGGCCGCAGAAGCCTCGGCGTTCTCCAGCTCCTTGGCGACGAAGGCCTTGTGCTGCTCCCAAAGGTCGTGGGCAGCGGCATACTGGGCTTCCCACTCCTCGCGCTGCTTCTCGTAACCGGCGATCCACTCGTTGGTCTCCGGATCGAAGCCCTCGGGATACTTGTAGTTGCCCTCTTCGTCGTACTCGGCGGGCATACCGTAGATTGCCGGATCGAAGTCCTCGGAGGAGGGATCGACGGAATCGTCGGCCTGCTTGAGCGACAGGGAGATGCGGCGGCGATCCAGGTCGACGTCGATGACCTTGACGAAGATCTCCTCGCCCTGCTTGACGACGGTCTCCGGGTTCTCCACGTGGCGGTTGGCCAGCTCGGAAATGTGCACGAGACCCTCGATGCCGTCCTCGACGGAAACGAAGACACCGAACTGCACAATCTTGGTGACCTTGCCCTTGACGATCTGTCCGGGCACATGGGTCCGGGCGAAGCGCTGCCAGGGATCTTCCTGGGTGGCCTTGAGGGAGAGGGAGATGCGCTCGCGGTCCATATCGACATCCAGGACCTCGACGGTGACCTTGTCGCCCACCTTGACGACCTCGCTGGGGTGGTCGATGTGCTTCCAGGAGAGTTCGGAGACGTGAATCAGTCCGTCCACACCACCCAGATCGACGAAGGCGCCGAAGTTGACGATGGAGCTGACCGTGCCCTCGCGAATCTGCCCCTTCTTGAGCTGGGCCATGAAGGTCTCGCGGACCTCGGACTGGGTCTCCTCCAGATACTGGCGGCGGGAAAGGACCACATTGTTGCGGTTCTTGTCCAGCTCCAGGATCTTGGCCTTGATCTTCTGCCCGATGTAGGGAGAGAGGTCGCGCACACGGCGCATTTCAACCAAGGAGGCGGGCAGGAAGCCACGAAGACCGATATCGACGATGAGACCACCCTTGACGGCCTCGATGACGGTACCTTCGACGATTCCGTCGGCATCCTTGATCTTCTCGATGTCGCCCCAGGCGCGCTCATACTGTGCACGCTTCTTGGAGAGGATCAGACGGCCTTCCTTGTCCTCCTTGGTGACGACCAGTGCCTCGATCGTGTCACCAACCTGGACCACATCGTCGGGATCGACGTCCTTCTTGATGGAAAGCTCACGTGAGGGGATGACGCCCTCGGTCTTGTAGCCGATGTCCAGCAGAACCTCGTCGTGATCGATCTTGACGACCGTGCCCTCGACCAGATCCCCGTCCTCGAAGTTCTTGATGGTGGAATCGACTGCCTTGATGAAGTCTTCCTCAGTGCCGATATCGTTGATAGCGACCTGGGGAACTTCCTTCTTGTTCTCTGCCATTAATTGAGTTGTTTCTTGTATAGTGGGTTGTTTTTCCGTTTTAAGTTATAGCGTTCGCATAATCACACACGAACAAAATCCATACTAGGCGGGACCAAGGTCATTTTCACCGCAAACTGCCGGGCGTGTCGCGCTGGGGCTTTCCGGTCGGCCTCATACGCACTTCCCGCTCGGCCGCATCGACCACATTCGCCAGGAGCATGGCACGCGTCATGGGCCCTATACCACCGGGGTTGGGGGTGTATGCGGAGCAGACCTCACGGGCGGCCGGATCGACGTCCCCCTTGATCCTCCATCTCCCCTGGTCCTCGTCCCAAACCCGCGAGACGCCCACATCGACCAGGACCGCCCCCGGCTTCACGTCTGCCGGTTTGACGAAGCCGGCCTGACCCACGGCCGCGATGATAAGGTCGGCCCGACGCATGGCCGAGCCGGGATCAGCAGTACCTGTATGGCAAAGGGTGACGGTGGCGTTGATGGACCTGTTGGTCAGCATCAGGCCCACTGTGCGGCCCACGGTCAGCCCCCTACCCAGAACACAGACCTCCTTGCCGTTCAGATCGATCCCATGATGGTCGAGGAGCCAGAGTATCCCGCGCGGGGTGCACGGGAGGGGGGTATTCACCTTCCCATCAGTGTGCAGTACGAGCTGTCCGAGGTTGTACGGGTGCATCCCATCGGCATCCTTGCCCGGATCGATCTCTTCGATGATGGCGGTTGGGTCCACCCCCTTAGGCAGGGGAAGCTGCACGATGTAACCGGTGCAGTCGGGATTCGCATTCAGCGAGCGCACCGCCTCAACAATCCGATCGAAGCCGGCATCTCCCGGCAGGTCCACCCGGATGGACCTTATGCCCACTTCCTGGCAGTCCTTGTGTTTACCTTCGACGTACTTCACCGAGCCAGGGTCGTTCCCCACCAGGATGGTTCCCAGGCCTGGACGCGACCCTTGGGCCGCCAGACGTTCCACCCGCTGACGCAGGTCCTCCTTGACCTGTGCGGCCGCCGCCTTACCATCCAGTCTCAACGCCGTCAAAGCCCGACTCCCTCTCGTGTCCAGCCCCTTCCTCCACATGGGTCAGGGGTTCCGATTCCACAGGGCGGCCTTGGACCGCCTGGTGTATGGAGGACCAGCCTAGTACCCTGCCCCCACCTGCCTTTCGGCACTTCCATAAAGCGGGCACCACAGTGCACTATCGGAATTCGAATCGCACCCGTCCGGCCCACCTAACCTTCGTCGCCGGACGATTTATCGGCGCCTCGGTCATGCCTTCTGAATTCGGATGAGGTAAAGTCCCGGACGGCATCCATAATGAGAACAATGCTCATTAAGCTTCGATCGCCCATCACGATTCGAACAACCGGTCGGAGACAGTATGCCAGGGAGGAAGATATGCGCAAACCCGCGAGCGATGATGTCTGCATCCGTTTTGACCACGCCTCCGTCGAGCGCTCGGGCAGACTGATCTGGTCGGATGGCACCTTTTCCATACCCGGCGGCTCGGTGACCGCCATCGTGGGCACCAATGGAACCGGCAAGACCACGATGATGAAGACCGAGCTGGGCCTCCTTCCCCTTTCGAACGGCAGGGTCGAGGTTCTCGGGCAACCGGCAGGGCAGGCCAATGACCGAATCGGGTACGTCCCCCAGAGCTACACCTCTGACATCGATTCCAACCTCACCGCCGAGCAATCCGTACTCCTGGGACTGACGGGGACCCGTTTCGGCATCCACCCGGTAAACAGGCAGGACAAGGAACGTGCAGCCGGGGCCATGCGCTTCGTCGGAGTGGAGGACAGGGCCCACGCCCGTCTCTCCCAATTGTCGGGCGGATTGCGACAGCGCGTGGCCATCGCCCAGGCGCTGGTCTGCAACCCCAAACTCCTCATGTTGGACGAGCCCTTGGCCAACCTCGATCTGGCAAGCCAAAGGGCCACCGTGCACCTCCTGGCTCAACTCAACCGACAACTCGGCATGACCATCCAGGTGGTGGCCCATGATCTGAACATGCTTCTGCCCATCCTGACCGGAGCCGTCTACCTACTCGATGGGCATCCCCACTACGCCCGGATGGACGATGTTCTGGACTCGGACCTCCTGACCCACCTCTACGGGACCAAGGTAGAGGTGGTCACCACACCCCAGGGTGACATGTTCGTGGCCCCGGATACGGATGTATCAGACGGGGTGGCACATGACCGGTTCAAGACAACCGAAATGGTCGATCTCCACCCCCGGCACCCCGAGGCCGGGGAAGCATACGAAAATCCGACCGCAAACCAGCAGGACTGAGACAGGGAGGAGTTTCATGAACATGAGCATCATCGACCCGCATTGGATGGACACCCTGACGGCGCCCTTCATGGTCCACGCTTTTATGGCCGGGCTCTTCATCTCCATCGCCGCAGGGGCCATGGGATACTTCACCATCGCACGTCATTCCACCTTCGCGGCCCACGCCCTGGCCCATATCGGCCTTCCAGGCGCCACCGGAGCCGTGCTCCTTGGAATTCCCGTCTCCGCCGGGCTTGGACTCTTCGCCCTCGGCGGTGCCCTGGTCATCGGGGCCCTGGGCAAAAAAGCCTCCCAACGCGAGATTGCCACCGGTACCGTCCTGGCCTTCGCCACAGGCCTGGGACTCTTCTTCGCCAGAATGTCCAGCTCGGCCTCACAACAGATGCAGTCCATCCTCTTCGGATCCATCCTGACCATCACCAAGGGCCAGGTCATCGGTTTCCTGATATTCGACCTGGTCCTTCTCACCGTCCTGGCCGTGATCTACAGACCCCTCCTCTTCAGCTCCCTGGACGAGCAGGTGGCCCAGGCCAGAGGGGTACCGATTGGGCTCATGAACCTGGTCTTCATGGCCATCATGGCCGGAGTCATCACCATTGCGGTCCCTGCGGTCGGGACCCTGCTGATTTTTGCGCTGGTCATCACCCCCGCCGCCACCGCCAACATCTTCGCCGCATCGCCTCTCAGGTCCATGCTGCTCTCGGGGCTTATCTGCCTGGTATCGATCTGGGGCGGCCTGGTTCTCTCGGCCATGTTCCCGGCTCCACCCAGCTTCATCATCGTGACCATTTCCACCCTCTTCTGGGCCCTGGGCAAGGGGTGGGAAGCCATCAGCCGCTAAGGGCAAGGCACACGAATCCGATCAACACCAGCGCAGGAATCTTCCCGAGCGTTCGGAACAGGGAATCAGACCGCCTCTCGGCGGCGCACCAAGGCGGTCGCCATGGCAGCGACCCCTTCACCGCTACCGGTGAATCCCAGTCCGTCCGTCGTGGTGGCCGTCAGGGAAACCGGCGCCCCCAGAGCCCGGCTCATGGCCTCCTGGGCCTGGTCACGGCGCGCGGACAGGCGCGGGGCGCGAGCAACCACGACCACCGAGGCATTTATCAGGGACCAACCATGTTCGCGGAGAAAATCTGCCGTCCAGCGCAGCATTTCGGCACCATGCATGCCTGCGCCTTTGGATTGCGGACCCTGACCGAAATGAGAACCGATATCGCCCAGGTGTGATGCCGACAGCATGGCATCGATCAGCGCATGGACGGCAACGTCACCATCGGAGTCACCCGCAATGCCCGGCGTGCCATCATCCCACTGCAGGCAGGCCAGCCATAGGGGGCGTCTTTCGCCGGAATCGGCGAACCTGTGGGCATCGAAACCTATGCCGGTCGATACATCCGGAATCATCCGATCCGGGTCCTCCCCTGCGGACGGCATGGCGGTTACCGCTTCGTCTTGGCCTTAGTCTTGGCCTTGCTGGCCTCCTCGGCCACCCGTGCCAGGGTCTGGGATGCAGGCTCCTTGGGGGACTTGCTATGGTGCTTCTCGTCGCCAGGCTGGGGTTGGGCATAGCCCAGGTTGACGTCGAGAAGACGCTGGGCCTCATCCTCATCAAGCTTCTCGGAAAGGGCTATCTCGGAGGTAAGAATCTTCCTGGCCTTGATCAGCATCCGCTTCTCTCCTGCGGAAAGCCCGTGCTCGTCCACATCACGCTGGGAGAGGTCACGTACCACTTCGGCGATCTTGTTGACCTCACCGGTGGCGATCTTCTCGACGTTCAGCTTGTAACGGCGCGACCAGTTCATCTCCTTTTCCTCAACGACTGGCGTGCGAAGGATCTCGAAGACCTTGGCCACTTCCTTGGCGTCGACAATGTCCCTGACACCGACCTTCTTGGCGTTATCGATGGGAACGTTGATGACCAGGCCGTCTGAGGAGAGGACGGTGAGCTGGAGGTACTCCCGGGTGATGCCCTTGACCGTCCGTTCGGTGATGGCATCGACCCTGGCGGCTCCATGACGCGGATAGACGACCATATCACCGACGCTGTAACCCATGTATCCTCCAGGACGAGTCTATAAAGTACCATGTAATATTGTCATTTGGCGTGGACTTGCGGGCATGGCATATCGGCTCTTCCTGTGGTTGGCAGGAATCTGCGGAAGGTGCGGGGCCTGCACAGTATTCGCCCAGGCAGAGGCTTCCCCAATGCCTTGGTGCGACTATCCTTGTAAGTACGCGTGTGAAGGAAGAACCGGGACCGCCTCGATAGGAGCGGGTATCCGCCTTGTGAAATACAAGAGACCGAAAACAGAGGTAGGCATGATCAGAAACACAAGCCGCTACACAACACCCAGCACCATCCTGGTGGTCGAGGATGAGCCGACCCTGGCTACGGCCATCGCCCAGCGCATCACCGCCGAAGGATGGACCGCCCGTGTTGCCTCTGATGGGGCCAGTGCCGTCCAGGCGGCTTCGCAGATCAAACCCGACCTGGTCATCATGGACATCATGCTGCCGATCATGGATGGCCTGGAGGCCACCAAACGAATCGTGGCCGAGCGTCCGGTCCCGGTCCTGATTCTGACCGCCCGTGATGACGAAGCGGACAAGGTCATCGGTCTGGGCGCCGGGGCCGATGATTACATGACCAAGCCTTTCTCCATGCGCGAGCTGATCGCCCGCTGCAAGGCCCTCCTGCGTCGGGTCGAGCGGGCCAAGGTCATCGCCAAGAACTCCGAGAACGAGAAGGTCCTGGACTTCGGCAGCCTGGTCATCGATCCGGCACAACGCATCGTCAACCTCGACGGGGAGCAGGTCCACCTGACCCCGACCGAATTCGACCTCCTGGCCACCTTGGCCCGTAAGCCCAAGTCCGTCCTGACCAGGGAGAAGCTCCTGGAAGAGGTCTGGGACTGGGTCGATGCCTCCGGCACCAGGACCGTGGATTCCCACGTCAAGGCCCTCCGCCACAAGCTGGGATCCCAGATGATCCGCACCGTACACGGAGTGGGCTACGCCTTCGAGCCGCCGGAGGATGGCCAGAAGGACTAGCCGCGGTATATGCTGTGAGACGGTAACTGGAAGCTGTGGACCCGGGTCCCCGAGCGGGATGGCCCGGGTCCACGCATGTAAGGGAGCAGGTATGACAGACAGGAAGACCCGGCGTACCGGTTCATCGCTGCGGGACAGGGTTGACCGCGAGCGCCCCATCGGCAGTTTCGCCTCATTGAAGGTGGAACTGAGCGTCCTGATCATCATTTCGACCGCCATCGCCTTCGTCATGGCCTGGTTCCTGCTCAAGATGAAGTGGAGCGGATGGATTGCCATGCCCCTGACCCTGATTGTGGCGCTGGGCATCACCTACTTCTTCTCCCGCGGGCTGACGGCCCCCCTGCGGCAGATGCGGGACGCGGCCGAGGCCATGGCCGCCGGCGACTACACGGTCCGGGTCCATGCCAGCGCCTCCAGCCGTGACGAGGTCGGGCTTCTGGCCGTATCCTTCAACGAGATGGCCGAGGAACTCCAGCATGCCGACCAGATGCGGCGGGACATGGTGGCAAACGTCAGCCATGAGCTCCGGACCCCGGTCTCGGCACTCCAGGCCATGGTGGAGAACATGGCAGACGGGGTGACCGAACCGACACCGGCCAACCTGGAGGGAATCCTCGACCAGGCCCACCGTCTTTCCGACCTGATCGCCTTCCTTCTTGACCTTTCACGGATGGAGGCCGGGGCGGCCAGCCTGCAGATCGAGAACTTCGACTTTGCCGACTTCATCGATGAGACCGTTGAACCTCTGATTATCGCCGATGCCGGGCATGCCCACGACATCCAGGTGGATTTAGAGGAGGGAATCACCATGGAAGGCGACCAGGACCGACTCCGCCAGCTCTTCACCAACATCATATCGAACGCCCTGAAGCACTCGGCCGACGGGACCACTGTCCTGGTGCAGGCCCATGAAGATCGCGAGAACGGGAACGTGGTAGCCAACGTGATCAACTTCGGATCACAGATACCACCCGAGGCCCGCACGGACATCTTCCGACGGTTCGTCAAGGGGAAGGCAGGCCCGGGAACCGAATCAGGAGGAACCGGCCTGGGTCTTTCCATCGCGCGGTGGGCGGCCCAGCTCCACGGCGGTCAGGTGCAGGTGGTGGATGACCCGAGAGGGGTCGATTTCGAAATCACCCTGCCCAAGTACCACATCGAGCAGGACTAGAACGAGCAGTCCCCCTCCTCCGCCCGGTCCGACGGCAGGAAGGACACCTCCCCATCCGACTCGCCACATTGACGCGGCCCCCCATCTCGACACATAATGGAGTCGAACATTTGTTCGATTGCATATGAGTCGAGGTGCGTTCATGTCCAGGTCATCCAGCCCGTCCCGCCTGTCGAGCACGCTACTTGCAGGGGCCTGTAAGGTCGACGCCCTGTCCTCCTTCGGCGGCCGCCCCATCCCGGTACCCGTGGCCCTTGAAGCCGTCCATGCCGGCTTTCCCTCGGTGGCGCAGGACTATTTCAACGGGGACTTCAGCTTCGACCAGAACGTCATCATCCACCCCAGTTCCACCTACATCATCCACGTAGCAGGCGAATCCATGACCGGGGCCGGCATCTTCGACGGGGATCTCCTGGTGGTGGACAGATCCCTGGAGCCTCGCCAGGACGATATCGTCATCGCCATCCTCGATGACGAAATGCTGGTCAAACGCCTGGTCCGGCAGGACGGACACACCATCCTCCACGCCGAGAACCCCTCCTATCCCGATTTCATCCCCCAGGACGGTGAGTGCCTGGTCATCTGGGGGGTGGTTACCGGCAATTACCACTGGCAGCGGATAGATTCAACCGGAGGGTTCGATACCCATCCCCTCCCCCAGGTCACCTATCCAGGCAGGCAGGAATCGCCTATGGGGCAGGAGGGCCGGACCACCTCCGAACAGCAGGGCACGACCAAGAGGAAGACCAGCCACTTCCAGCCCGCCTATCCCACCGCCGAGTGGGGGCACCATGCCTGAGCAACAGAACGACCGCCCCTCGGCAATCCAGGGAGAAGAGGCCGCCCTGACACCACGAGTGGTTCTGGCGGACGCCAATTCCTTCTATGCCTCCTGCGAGAAGGTCTTCGACCCCTCCCTGGAGGGCCGGCCTGTGGTGGTGCTTTCCAATAATGACGGTTGCGTGGTGGCCCGGAACCGGGAGGCCAAGCAGCTGGGCATCGCCAACGGGACCCCCTGGTTCAAAATCCGCGACCAGGCCACACACGACGGAGTGGTCGCGCGGAGTTCCAACTATGAGCTCTACGCCAGCCTCTCCCAGCGCATGATGGGGGTCATGGCCCGGTTTCTGCCCAACCAGGAGATATACTCCATCGACGAGTGCTTCATGACCAGCATCTGGAACGATCAGCGGACCGGTCAAATCTGCCGGGACCTGCATGACGCGGTCCTGCGGTCGACCGGCATACCCGTCAGCGTGGGGGTGGCTCCCACCAAGACCCTGGCCAAGGTTGCCAACCACTGGGCCAAGACCCATCCCAGCATTGATGGTGTGACCCTCTGGGACCAGATCGAGGCCGAGTATGGGGACCGTGCCCTGGCCTCCGTCCCCATCGATCAGGTCTGGGGAGTGGGGCACAAACTGACCAGGAAGCTGATGAGCATGGGAATCGTCACCGCCTTGGATCTGCGCGATGCCGACCCGGTCTTGATCAGACGACGATTCTCCGTCATGGTCCAGCGCACGGCACTGGAACTGCGCGGGACGGCCTGCATCGAGGACGGTGCTGATGCCAACAAGGGTATACGGACCGATCAGATCCTGTGCTCGCGGATGTTCTCGCACCCGGTGGAGGGATACACGTCGCTGGCCCAGGCCCTGAGCATATACGCCCAGAAAGCCTGCCACAGGCTGCACCGGCAACACAGCCTCTGCTCCAAGGTGAAGGTGTTCTGCTCGACCAGCCCCTACGCCCCCCAGCAGTTCTCAGCAATCAGCAGGACCGTCGACCTGGAGGATCCCAGTGACGACCCCCTGGTCATCTCCAGGGCCGCCAGCCAGGCCATCAAGGGGCACGTGGACCCCCATGCCCATTACATCAGGGCCGGCGTGGTTCTTCTGGAGCTGAGTGATGCCAGAAGTTTCCAAACACTGGAAGGGTTGGACGCAGCCCGTGACACCCATGAATTGGGAGATATCCTGGAAGCAGCCTCGCAGCGCTTCGGACCCTTCCGGGTAGGGGTCGGCTACGGAGGCATCCGGGGTCGTGGCCGCCACGATGATGATGCCGGAGCCACCTGGTCCATGAACCGTCGCATCCTCTCCCCCAGATCCACCACCAGGTGGGATGAAATGGCCGTGGCCTACGCCCGCTGAATCCCCGGATCAACCCCGGTCGCGGCGGCAAGGGTCAGACACGTAAGAGGGATGCCACCAGCCAGGGTCAAGGCGCGGGCGCACTGCCGGATTGTCGAACCCGTCGTAACGATGTCATCAATGACCAGGATCGGATGTCCCACCACTGATGAGGCGTCTCTGACCACGATACGCCCCGAAACCCTACTGGCACGCTCCGAACGACCTCCTGCCCCTACGGACTTCCCACGGATGTCATGCATGGTCAGGACCGGTGTCGATACCGACGGGAAACCTGCATCCATCAGAGTCCTGGCAACTGCCGCAGCCACAGGATTCAGATGTGCTCGCCCACGCCTTCTCAATGACCGTGGGGTCGAGGGGGCAGGGATGACCAGAATCGGGGTACCGCTCGCACCGGACGGCAGAGCGGCACGAAAACGTCCACCTGCCAGCAGTCGCCCCGTCAACAGGGAAATGGCATGACCCAGCGGGCGGTCCAAGGCCCGGTCATCATGGTCCTTCCAAGCCAGGATGGCTCGCCTCACCGGCCCCCTATAGGCACCGCACGCAAGGGCTCGCCCCAGGGCATAGGAGGGGACCTCGGAAAAGACCGGCCTGGTCAACAGTCGGGCACAATCGGGACAGAGCAGGGCATCGGGCCGATCGCAACCGGCACAGCCCCTGGGCAGAAGAAGCCCTGTCAATTCCCCGATGACCCTCTTGGTCAGGGAAGAACCCCTTGTTGCAGCACGAGATAAACGCATGCACTCAGGCAAGCATCACCCGTCCAGGATGGAGGCCATAAGGAGAAGATGTGCGTCAGCGTGCCAGACGAGGCTCCAGGGTCCGTATCAGTTCCAAGGTGTCGGCAGGATTGTCCACTTTCACAGCCTGGGTGCCCGCAAGCGCCGCCGGGTAGTCGTTCCCATCAGGATCCATGCGATCACCCACAAAAAGAATCCGGTCGACCTGGACCCCCAGAATCTCGGCCAGGGTCGAAACCGCGTAGGCCTTGTCGATCCCCTTGGCCGAGATATCGACACTGGTGGACCCACCCGAGCGAACCTGCAGATGGGGCAGGTCCGCCGCAACAGCCGCTGCCAGGCGGTCCTTACGTTTGTTGTCCGGGTCCCAGGCCTCCTTGGCTCCGACCGGAGCCTCCTGGCCCAGGGCAGAAAAGGTAATCTGACTCCCCCGGTCCTCGATCCGTGGACCCCAGGTCTCCTCTTCCCAATCGCCCAACTCCCGGGCATGCTTCTCCAGGGACATGGCGGCGGCCTTACGGTCCTCATCACTCAGGTCATGGGCATACACCTGGCCCCAGTCGTCGCCTTTCCACCGGTAGTATCTGGTACCGCTGGTCGGCATCAGGTGAAGCTGTGTCTTGTCGGTGTCCTCGGGCAGAGCGGCCAGGACTTGGTTCCTGAACTGGAGGAAACGCCCGCCGGAGATGATGGCCACGGGGCGCAGATGAGTCAGAGCGGCAAAGTGGCGAGCCATGACCTCATCCATCCTGGTCTTCGACAGGGCCAGGGTGTTGTCCAGATCGAAGGCCAGTACGTCGGCCTTGCCGGAAACCACATCCAGGTCCATATCGCGCCACCCCGGCACCTTGATATCACCGTCGCCTGCTGCCATGGATCCTCCTTGCGTCGCATTCGATTCAGCCAATGGTACAGAACACCCTGAGACCATGCCTCCCGACCCACCGACAGCTATGGTAGGAATCATGACCCATGAGCTGCCGCCCTGGCATCGAGCCGTCTACCGCAACACCCACGGACGAGGTGTCCGCAGGCCGACCTTTGGCACCCGATTGCCCAGATATCGCACCAGGTGCGGGGTATTCGACGATTTGGTAGCCGCGCAAATCCGCAGACTCAGCGCAGGCTGGCCCGAACTGGTCAGATCCGTCCAGTTCGGCGTCGAGGATGTGCCGCCTTCCGACCCGACACCGTGGGATGGGACCTCCGGGGTATATTCCCGGTCCTTCCCTGCAGGCAGGGGCGTGCCACCTAGGATCATCCTCTACCGGATGCCCATCCAGCATCAGACCAAAAATCGTATGGAGCTGGAGCTCGTTATCAGGGACGAGCTGGTTCAGCAACTTGCCGAGCTCTATGGCCGTTCACCCGAGCAAATCGACCCCATGTGGGGTAAGTGAGCTCAGGGAAGGATTGCCGAATCGGGACCGGCATGGATGACGGCTGTTCGCGGCAGAAGGGCTGTCGGCATCACGGATGCCAAACCGACCAGCCCCGCTTCCCTGACCTTGTCCACCTCGATACGGGCATTCCATATAACCTGCTCGGCCTCATCCATTCGAACGGCCGTGGTGTCGGCACCCAGGTCTTCAGGGGCGAATTCCTCGGCCTTGGATGGGTCCAGAACGACCTCCCTATGACCCGTCTTTTTGCCTGTCTTGTCGAATCCCGTAAGGGAAACAGAGGTCTGCTTCTGCGAACCGTTGACCAGGGTAAGCCGTCCCTTGGTGTTTTCGGGTACAGTCACGGCACCTGATACGGCCGCTTCACCCGGATTGAGGATGGCGAAGTCCGATTGATCCTTCTCCGAGTCGCCTTGGATCTTTACCACGGCATTGATCGGTTCATCCGCGGTGATACGCAGGGCCGTCTTGCCTTCGGGCACCTCGCCCAGGTCGATGGCCGCGGTCCGTCCCGCCTCAAGTTTCCGATCATCGGATCCCTGACCTCCCTGGCCATCCAGCCAGGTCAACTTCAGCGACGCGTTCTTCTCGGACCGGGCCAGGAGAAGAACCTTGTCGGCTCCACGGACCCCGGGAATAATCAAGTCCCTGCTGGCTGCCTCCAAGGCGGTCGCATAATCGGAGCCACGCGATTCAAGACCACTCATGGCGCTGATGGTAACCATCAGCGCCACCGGAGCCTGGGAGCTGGTGGCGGTGACATAGATTCCATCCTGGTCAGGTGCCGCCGCGGACAGGTTGAAGGAGGCGTGACCACCAGGAGCCACCGTCATCATGCTGCCGTTCGCCAGATTCATCCTGGACCCCGAAGCTGAGCCGTGGATGGAGATGGTGACCTTGGTTGCCTTGGAGGAGGGGTTGTATGCCACCAGATGCTGGGTCCACCCCTGCCTGGTAGTGGGCAGCAGGAAGGATGACTCCATGGCGGCATCCGGGCAGCGCAGTCCCTGCACCCCCTTGAAGTCACCCTCGGTCGCCCAGGAGACCATGGAAGCCGTACTCCCCGCACCCGACTCCACCTTGTACAGGTTGGATGTGAAAGTCAGGGCTTCCGACCCCACATCGTGGGAGCCCACCATGGCCTTCTCCCCGTCCAGAGGGTCGGGATCGGACAGGGTCTTGGACTGCCCTTCGCCCATGGGTGAAATTCTTGAGGTCAGCACAGAACCGAAGGAGCCCATCATGGCAGAAGCGGCCAAGTCTCCTTCGGATGCGCGGAACTGTTCATCACCGACCTTTTCGGCGTCATCCAGACTCATCCTGGCCGGACAGTAGGAGGTAATGGTCCTTTGACTCACCTCGTGGGTCTTGGTGGACGTGGCATCGGTCTTGTCCACCATGAAGGAGGGCAGACGGAAGAAGACGAGGCAGGCCACCAGGGCCACAACAATCAGGATGGAAAACCCGCCCAGAGACAGTCTCCAGAGACTTCCTCGACCAGCTGGCTTCTTGGTTTCCTTGCTCATCACTGCTCCTGTCCTGAACTACGACGATGCGGCAGGGCCACCAGGCAGTATGCGACCAGGGCCAGCCCCAGCGTCCAAAGCCATGCCGTTCGCCAGGGCGAATCCGCCACAGCTTGGTATGCCGACATGTCGACACCATGCTTGCTCGAGGTATTGAGGGTCAACCTGAAGTAGGTTCCCTGGGCATTACTCACCACCTGCTGGGTCCCATCACTGGCCGTGATATTGGAGACCAGGTTCTCGTTGGGGGTGGTGGCCCCGCCTGTTGATCCACCGGAATCGCTGGGTACGTATATGCCCCCGTAGCCCAGTCCGTCGATGGTCTCAATGGCCGACGAGTCGGCACTGACAATCAGGGAAGCGCTGGCTGAGGACAGCCCCTCTGTCGCTGGGTCCAGATTGCCGGCGACCGCCTGGGCCCTGGCCGCCGGAGACACGTCAATCAGGTCGCCCCGGAATGTCCTCATGGACCCATACATGACCTGGTTTTGTGCAGGGGCGGAAAGAACCAGAACGCGGTGGTTGTCCGCCTTGGAGAGATAGTCCACGGCCACCATGGGCAGACCGTCACTGTCCGCGCGAATAGCGGGCTCATATCCTTCCGCGCGACTTCCCAGTGCCAAGGCAGCCATAACAGCCACCAGGGCAAGGGTGAGCAGTCCACGACCCATCCGAACAAGGACAAGGGTCACGGCGGATCCGGGATTCACAACGGAGCCATCCTCAATGGCCCTGACGCCTGATTCACCTGTGCGCCAGGTGGAAACCACGGGATGTTTGTCCCCGCGGGTGGCCAGGGAGTGGAAGGGTTTGACAGCCCCGCCCGCAACCAGGCAGATACAAGCCATCAAGGACAGAAGAACGAGAAGGAGACCTGGCAGGGGGGACCCCGCTACAGGACCAGTCTGATCCAGACCGACAGTGATGGACGAAGACACCATGGCCAACACCACCCCGATCAGAGCCATGGCCCACATCATCCTGGACGCGCGAACGACCGCAGGCAGGAAAAGGGAGATAAAGGCCAGGAGGACCAGCACCAGCAAGGCTCCCATAAGAATCAACCCCTGCCAGTCTCCGCTGTGGAGCCAACCCAACCATCCCTGCGATACGTCCAGGTCCAGAATTCTGGCCACCATATCACCCAGGTTGTCGGATCGGGGCTGGCCTTGGGTCAGCGAGGAGGGGACGGTCACGTCACCGAAGAGCTGACGCCAGAGTCCATCGTGGAAGTGACGGACCAGGTTGACCAGGGTCGGGGCCAGGGCCAGGGCCGAAGGAATCGGAATGAGCATCAGCATGGCCTTGTGCCGGGGAACCACGCAAAACACGATGATGAAAATCGGAATCAGAGCCAGGAGGAGCTGGGGCTCAGCAAGGATGACCGGCACGAAGCAGATAGCAGCCAGGGCCGCATCCTGTATGGAGGCGTGAGGTGTGGAGGGTGATTCCGTTCTATAGAGGCCCACGGCCTTGAAAACGAAGGCGAAAGCGACAGGCATAAAGGCCAGAACCGTCAATATGGGAAGGTTGACCGACTCCACAACCCCCAGGGCTAGCGACAGGCAGGACCAGAGCAGGCCAACGGCCACACGCACTGGATTGGACCTGGTGAATATACCCGCAAGGGCCCAGAACGACAGGGCCGATAGGGGCACCTCCACCAAGAGCATCAGCCCCATGGCCCAGGCGACATGGCCGCCGGTCAGGGCGGTGAAGGCCATCAGCACAAGCAGGAACGGAGTGGGAGCCGCAGGCATACCGGTTCCACCACCCCATGTCCATGAGGTGGTGGCAGACGAGACCAGCTGATTCCAATCGGCTCCGGAGGAGAGCATGGTCTTCGAATATATGGACCCACCGGAAAACACGGCCTGGCAGGTGGACCAGTTGGTGGCCAGGAGGACGAGCAGGACCAGAACCGTCATGCCCAGGGCCCATACCGTTCGTCTGGCCCGTTGCTTCTTCAGGTGAGCCAGGGCCAGGTGTCCGATCAGGGGGTGATCCAGTTGGTCGCGGAAAGCCTGCTGCCGCTGATGCCACTGCCGCACCTGCTGGCGATTGGCCTGGAGGACATCAAGGTGATTCAGACCCGTGACACTGACCGAGCTGAGTCTACGGCGCATCATGACGCTGGAGCGCAGATGCCCCAGAAGTCTCCAGGGGGCGCACAGATGGCAGAGAGCCATGTACGGGCGCTTGTCGATAAGGCTTGCAATCGCGAACCAGACAGCCGCAAGCAGTCTCCATATCCAGACAGGAAGCCACCAGATCGAGGGGAAGTCCGTAAGGAGATAGCGCTCGCTGGCATCAATCGTAGCCATGGAGGCATCTGCTGGGTTCTCCGGATCAATCGGTCGTCCTGCCCTATCTCGCAGACCACGGTACCGAGCCTGCGCATGGGCGACCCTGGCCTCCGGGACCACCACGACCCTCCCCCCGGACAGGCAGATTCTCCGGCATAGGTCGTCGGACTGTCCGAAGGTGCCCGACCAACGTTCCAACCCCCTCAGATTCTTCAGGGTCTCCAGGGGCACCAGGGAACCGGCCAGACTCACCGAGAAGACATCCTGCCGGGAATCGTACTGCTCCTGGTCGGGCTCCTGATCGACGACCAGCCCGACAGTCGAGTGCCCGTAAGCATATCGACCGACATCCTGGAGGCCTTCGCCCTCCCAGTTGAACTGCTTGGCTCCGAGAATCGAAACCGTGGGAGACCTGTGCCAGGACTCAATCAGGGTCTCCAGACAGTTGGGGTCCATAGGCCTGGAATCGTCATGCAGAAGCCAAAGTCCACGCGTCATCTGCGGAAGACGGGCATATCCGAGGGCCTTGCCAATGGCATCACCGAAAGACGAGGCTCCCTTTGCCCTGACCACCTGGACCTCAACGGTGCAGGGATCGCGGGATCCGACAATCTGGCGATCGGTCAGCCGCGGTCTGAGGACCTGGAACTCGGAATACAGGGGCTCAGCGATGGAACCGGAGCAATCGGCGATAATGATGACCCCTGGCAGCACGGTCTGTGCAACCAGTGCGGCAAGCGTATCGGAAAGGTAGGTGAGGTCCTGCTCAACCGTCACCAGGGCCGCAACCGAGGAATCCACCTCCTGGGTGGTGTCGGCCGGTCGGCCATCTATGACAGAAGCGAGGACCTGCTTGATATCCAATGCCTGGGGCGCGACAGAACTCATAGGCTCCAGTGTACGCAAGCCCCGGCACACACCGACTCAGCCGCATGGAACCGGCGATTTTGCCAGCTCACTGATTACGCGTCCGCTTCTTGTAGCGACGGCGCTCGCGCTTGCTCATACCTCCCCAGATGCCGAAACGTTCATCGTGGTCTATAGCCCACTCAAGGCACTGTTTGCGGACGGTGCAATCTGCACACACCTTTTTCGCCTCCTGGGTGGATCCCCCCTTGCCGGGGAAGAAGGCTTCAGGATCCGTCTGGGCACAGAGTGCATCACTGCGCCAGGACATGGAGTTACTGGACTCCAACCACTCAATCAACGGCTGCAAACGCTGCCCAACTACTCCGTTATATCGAGTGTCTATAAAACCACTCATAGCGACCCCCCAGTCCCTAATGTGTCATTGCACACCTTAATTAGAAACTTTGGGTGGACCTTTGTCAAGCGCCACAAGGCTTTTCGGACTTTGTGGAACTGATAACCGTTTATCGGCAACAACCCTCCACGCAGAGGCTAATGCAAGCATATGTATTGTTTTTGTCAATCGTTTTATCTCAAATGGTTCCGGGATTCCAGCTTTTTAGGAGAATCAAAATTCTCTTATGGTTTCGGGAAGGTTCGCTCTGGGCAGAGGAAAACGTCTTGGATTCCCATACGTCCCGGTATAGGTGAGGGATTCGGGGGTATGCGAGGAAGACATCCATTCTCGCCATGCCAAGGTCTACAATTTGAACAGTTCGGATAGGCATGACCAAGCAGGCGGGACTCCCCTGCGGGCTTGCTGAATAGCGGCCAATGAGGAAGGCACATCATTGACGACCAAAAGCAATCAGGCGCAATCGCCCAACATCAAGGCAGGCAAAGGCAACAAGCCCCGGCACAGCCTTGGGTACCGCACCAATCACCGAGTGCGTTCGGCCGTCTGCATGGTGCTGGCCTTCATTCTCTGCTTCATGGCTTCGACCGTTGCCTCCTTCTGGATCGACCTCAACGGCAGGCTCACCGTTGTTCCCCAGGTTGCATCGAAGAACCAGCACAAGGCGCCCGAAGACATCTACAAGGGCAAAACCCTGAACATCCTGCTCCTGGGGCAGGATAGCCGAGATGGTGAAGGCAATGCGGCAATAGGTGGAGCCACAGATGACCTGGAGGGCAACCACCAGTCGGATACCGCCCTGGTCGTGCAGATTTCCGCGGATAGGACCTATGCCAATGTGGTCTCCATCCCCAGGGACTCCATCGTGAACGCACCCAGCTGCACCACCAGCAAGGGCGAGACCATACCAGCTCGTTACAAGGTCATGTTCAACTCCATCTTCGCCGACGGGTACTCCCAAGGCGGCGATGTGGAATCGGCAGCCAACTGCACACTGACGGCGGTCCGGTCCCTGACCGGACTGGACATCGACCAGTTCGTCGTCGCTGATTTCAATGGGTTCAAGTCCATTATCGATGCCTTGGGAGGAGTTGATGTCTGCATTCCAGTCAGGACCTACGACGAGACCACCGGTATCGACCTGCAACGGGGACTGCACCATTTGGATGGCACCCAGGCCACAGAGTATGCCAGGATGCGCCACGATACCAGCAGCGACGGCTCGGACATCATGAGGACCACCCGCCAGCAGTACCTGATCAAGACCCTCGCAAACGAGGCACGCAAGGTCGATATATTCTCCGACCTGCCCAAGGCCTACCGGTTGGTCACCACCTCTCTTTCCGCCCTGCAGATCAGCAGTGGCCTGGGCGACTTCCAGACCCTTCTTGGACTGGGTGACTCTTTGAAGGACCTGCAGCCCTCAAACATCTACGCCCGTACCCTGCCAGTGGAACCCTGGTCCCAGGATATTAACCGGGTCGTCTGGACGGATGAGGCCGACACCGTATGGAAAACCCTCAGGGAGGGCAAGCCACTCAACGGCAGCACCGACAGCGACCAGCAGAGCCAGCAGACAGCAAGCCAGGACCAGCAGACTCAGTCAACCCAGTCCGCCACCCCCGACACTGCAGCGGACGCTTCTCAGGACGCCCCGACAACCCCGGCCCCCGATCCCCTTACAGGTCTGATTACCATGCCCGATAAGACTCTGATCGATCCCGACACCGGAGGCATCGTCAATCCAAAGGACGGAACCATCAAGGACAAGGTGACCGGGCAGTACATCGGCATGGCAGACCGTTACCTCTTCGCAACGGTCTGTGCCGTTCCCGCGCAGAAATAGTGTCCGTGACCGACGCTCATATCAGTCAGTGGTATTCATGACCTAGTTGGGATAGATGAGTAGGACAAGGGATTAAGGTATGCAACCAGGACCAGATGAAAGCCGACACCCGCAGGAGCCACCGAGTTTCATGCCGTACGGTCATGGTCGGTCGCACCGCAGGCAGGCAGCCCCATCGGCGGCGGAATCCCAGATGCCCCCCAGCTTCTCACCTTCTTCACGGACCTCCTCGCCCAAGTCGACTTCCACTATCGGAACAAGGGCCACCCAGACAGGTGGGTCTGCATCCCCGGCACGCAGAACAGCGGGCTCCTCTCGGAAAACACCTGCCAGGCCCACTTCCACACCCAAACCCGCCCGACAAGCATCTCCCGCCGTCTCTCTGCATAAGCAGGCACCGATATCATCCGCAACCGTGGCCAGGAAGCGTCATCGAGGCCTGCGTATCACAGCGGCCACTCTGGTCATCCTCATGCTGCTGCTCATGGCACTGGCAGGCAGTTGCTGGTTCTGGATCAACGGCAAGCTGAACCATAGCGAAATGCTGACCAATATGCCAGGTTCGCAAGCCTCCACCTGGCTTATCCTAGGGTCCGACCAGCGAGATGGAACACCTGGGGCAGGAGAAGACGGGGAAATCACCGGGTTCAGGACGGACACCATCCTGATTCTGACCAAGCCCAGGCACGGAGCAGCCTCCCTCATCTCAGTCCCCAGAGATTCTCTGGTCAAACAGGACGGAGAGGCGATGAAAATCAATGCGCTCGCCTATACATCCGGATACAAGTCACTGACGGCTCACATCGAAGAGATCACCGGGAACAAAATCGACCATGTGGCCATCATCAAGTTCGGCGGCCTTCGGGGACTCGTCGATGCCATGGGCGGAGTTGAGCTCTGCTACGACGACAACGTCGACGACCCGAACTCAGGAATGGTGTGGACTCCCGGTTGCCATCTCGCTGATGGGGGCGCCGCCCTGGCTTTTTCCAGAATGCGGTACTCGGACCCCAAAGGCGACTTCGGCAGGGCCGAACGCCAGCGGCAGGTGATAGGAGCCATATCCAAAAAGGTAATGAAACCTTCTGTTGCACTCAACCCATCCTCAGCCAACAAGGTCATTGATGCCGGCCTCGATGCCATTGTCGTGGACGAAAAGTCCAATGCCTGGACCCTCTTCAGAATGGTCATGGCCTTCCGCGACGCTACAGGCGAAGGCGGTATCAGCGGCAGCCTCTACTGGACCGATCCTGATTATTACCCCGGTGGAATCGGCTCCACGGTCCTCCTGGACGACGCACGCAATACCAGCCTCTTCCAGGAGCTGGAGCAAGGGTCACACGCCCCTGGCCAGGTCGGAGGGATGTAAATCCCCGCCCTGCCTCCCCTCTTTATCCAGGGCATGGGGACACACTCGACCACATGAAGCGCCCCTGACTGACATCCATCAGGCGGTCAGTCATTCTTCACAGTATGAAGAACCTCGAGGATTCAAATGGGGAACAGTCGGAAAGGCCGGGGAAGCTCCGTCCATCCGCTGACACCTTCCTGACTGTGCTGGCCCAATGCGCCCCTCTTCTGGCCCAGACAGCCCTGCTCTGGTACATGACTGCTCAAGGGCGATGGATGTTCCTTGCCCTCCTCTTACCGGGTTTGGCAGGCAATCTTGCCCTGTGCATCCTTACCCTGCTGAGATCACAATCGACTGCCAAGCGCAGGCAAGGTCAGAGAAACTCTCCTGGATCACGGGCTCATGATGCCTTTGAGCTTGAATCGACCCGTGCGGATATGACTCTTCTGGCGTCTCTGGATCTGCCGAGCCTTGAGTCCAAGCTCTTCGACAACAATCGCCGCCCACCCGACAAGGGGCTGTATTGGCAGTCCATCGTCCACACTTGGCTGTCCTCCTTGGAGGGAACGGCTTCCTACCGGGCCATGATCGGGTGCGGGATGCGCGAGGACTTTCTGATTGACCTGGCGGCGGATGGCCCCCATGCCCTGGTGGCCGGAACCACCGGCTCCGGAAAGTCCGTCTTTCTCCAGACCTGGTGCCTGTCCCTGGCATGCAGCATTCCACCCAGCAGACTGAACATGGTGCTGCTGGATTTCAAGGGCGGCTCTGGTTTCAACCTCCTTGCAGGACTCCCACACACGGTTGGCTGTGTCAACGACCTTGACCTTGAACAGGCCGTCCGATCCCTGGCTGGAATCCGGAAAGAGCTGAAACGCAGGGAGACCCTGGTGGCCCGGGAGGGCGTTGCGGATGTTATGGAGCTGGTCTCACCTCCTCCCCGACTTCTGGTTGTGGTCGACGAGTTCCAGGCCCTCCGTCAGCAATTGCCCGACTACCAGGAAGACCTGGTCAGGTTGGCTTCCCAGGGACGGTCCCTCGGTATGAACCTGATTGCATGCACCCAGCAGACAATGGGCCAGGTCAGTGCGCAGATGAGGGCCAATATGAATCTCGGCATCTGTCTGCGAGTCCGCGATCCGATGCAATCCAAGGAACTTCTAGGCTCCCCTTGTGCGGCACATATCAACCCCACCAACCCTGGACAGGGTTTTTTCGAAAGTGGAGATGGCGTCAGGGCCTTCCGGACCAGTCAGGCGGACAATCCAGGTGGATTGGTGACGCAAATAGCCAAAGCAGCCACATTCTGTGGATTCAGACCCGCACCTCCTCTCTTCTCCGCTCCCCTGCCTGACACCGAACGGAATGGAGTGCGGAGCGCCAGATACGAAACCCGCGCAACATTTCAGAACGGACACCCACTGGTTCCCATCGGGTGGCTGGATGACGGGGTTCTACTTCATACCTGCAGGATGCCGATTATCGGCAACACAGCACTAATCGGCCCACTGGGGCGAGGAAAGACAACCCTCATAGGAGCACTGACCCAGCGCCTTCTTCGCCTGCTGAAAGAGATTGAATCAAAACCGGGAGACCTGGCGAAGACCGCCGGTATTCCAGGTCCCTTTGATTTGCGACTGTCCTTCTGGAAAGGCGATGCATATTCCAGCTTCGACCTGTACACCAGGCGCAGGCAATCTGCTTCATCTCCCGACCCATCCCAATTGCCACCACCCTCTGGGGCGGAGCCGTCCCTCAGAAATGTCTTATCCGGTCAAGCGACTTCATCCGCCGGAGCATCTTCGTCCCCCGAGAAAAGCAAGGAACCTTATGAGGGTCTGATATGGCTGATTGACGATGCCCAGGACCTTCTCGATCCTATGAGCAGACAACCCCTGGCAGGACAGGTGAACAAGGCCCTGTCCATGGACGGGGTGGCGGTGATCCTGGCCGTGGATTCCGCTGCAGCCATACGACGACCGGAGCGTTTCAGGCAACGCCTGGTGTTCCCCTTTGGCGAACGAAGCGTGGATATGGCCTGCGGCATACCTTCCGCCTCCCTCGACGGCCCGGGCCGCCCAGTCTGCACCATTCCGGGTCGGGGGCTCTTCATGTCACCCGGCCAGGCTCTTCCCATTCAGTGTTTTCCCAGTGATTCCTTGGGAAATAACCCTTGAAAAATATCCCGTTTCGTGCTTATCTTGCATACAGAAAAACAAGTGAGTCCAGTGGAACGACTTGGAGGAACAGGTAAATGAGTAATGCGTTTGATTGGCGTGCAAAAGCCGCTTGCCGAGATAAGGATCCGGAGCTCTTTTTCCCGGTTGGTAATACCGGTGCCGCCTATCAGCAGATTGAAGAGGCGAAGGCCGTTTGCCGCTCCTGCAAGGTGATTGATGCCTGCCTCAAGTGTGCACTGGATACCAACCAGGATTATGGTGTCTGGGGAGGCCTGAGTGAGGACGAGCGCAGGGCATTGAAGCGCAGGGCCATGCGGGCACGGCGTTCTCAGGCCATGCAGATGCAGTCCTGATTCAGGCTCTGTGCCTGCCCCATAGGCGGGCGGATCTTATCAATAAGAAGAGGCCACGGGTTGAACCCCGTGGCCTCTTCGCTTCCCTACGACCTGTCAGACATCCTGCGCCACGCGGAGCTTGATGTTGATGACGGCCCGGGTTCCCCCATCGCGTCGGGGCTCCCAACGGACCGTACCTCCAAAGTCGTTGGTAACGAAGGTGTTGATGATCTGCGTGCCCAGACCGGACCCGCTGGACTTGGCCCTGCCCTCGTCGGACTCGGTGCTGTAACCGTTGCCATCGTCCTCGACAACCACATTCAGGTTGTTGCCGCCCCTTCCCACGGAAATCGTGATATGGCCTTCCGTGCGCCCCTCGAACCCATGCTCGACGGCATTGTTGACCAGCTCGGTCAGGACCAGGGAGAGCGGAGTGGCATCCTGGGCAGGCATCATGCCGAACTTGCCTACGTATGAGATGGAGATGTGCTGGTCGCTCGTAGTGGCCAGATCGACACTCATCTTGAGGAGGTTGGATATGACCTTGTCGAAGTCCACAATCTCATCAGCGGTCTGGCTGAGCCCCTCATGAACCACGGCGATGGTCTGCACACGGCGCTGGGCCTCCTCCAGCTCCTTTCGGACCTCATCGGACTTGGTTCGCCGGGCCTGAAGCCTCAACAAGGCCGAAACAGCCTGTAGGTTGTTCTTGACCCTGTGGTGGATTTCCGAGATGGTCGCGTCCTTGGTCTGAAGTTCCTTCTCACGCCTGCGCAACTCGGTCACATCCCTGCACAGGACGATGGACCCGATCCTGCCGTGCCGCCCGTAAAGAGGGAGGGAACGCATGGAAACAGCCGAACCGTTGGCGTCCAGCTCCGAGTCCACTGCGGCCTTACCGCTCAGCACCAGGGGCAGCGAATCGGGGACGGGATCGTTCTTATGCAGGAGGGAGGTACCGATTTCACTCAGATACTGCCCTGTCATGGTGTCGACGGATCCAAGCCTACGGAAACAGCTGATGGCATTCGGTGAGGCGTATCGGACTATACCCCCGGCCGTCAGCACAAAGAACCCGTCCGCAACCCTGGCGTTATGGCGTTGGTTGAGGACCGAGTCCGAATAGGGGAACTCCCCCCGGGTTATCATCTCGAAGAGTTCCTTGCCGGCGTTGATGCTCTCACTCTCGTACCGCCCGTTGGACTCCCTGGTGGCCATGTTGGTCTCCCGGACCACCAGTCCCAGGGTTTTCCCCTTGTGACGGATGGGGGCATAGACATCGCAGACCGTGGCCTTGCCGAAAGTGCTCAGTTTATTTGAACGCAGCACCCCCTTGGATTTCATGGCCTGCTCCAGCTCCTCCTGTCGATCCTCAGGAGGCACAGTGCCGACAACGTCCTCTGTTCGCAAGGACATGACCGTGGACGGTCTGCACTGTTCGGCCACCTTGAATGTACCGCCCTTGGTCCGCAGTACAAGCAGGAGGTCGGCAAAGCTCAAATCGGCAATGACCTGCCAGTCCGCCACCAGATGGTGGAGCCACTCCCGATCCTCCTCGTCGCAATCATCACATGAAGCCAGAATCTCCGAAAAATCAGCCATATCCAACATCATAGCCTCTGACCTCAGCGGCCCACGCAGGTCTTCTCCAAGCAGGAAGGCCCAGCTTATGACACCCTGGAAAGCAGGTATGGGGGTAGGCTGGATTGCAGCCGTCACAGCCGGAGACGAACCTGGACCAGCCAGGCGACCCGGGCTCGCAATACTCTTGAAGGAGACCCATGGCAGGCAAGGCAACAAGGGACCAGCAATGCGGGTTCACTCCGGTCTCCGAATCCTCGAACCCCGAACAGAACCCCGATCTGGACCTCAGAAGAAGCAAACGCCGCCAGGAGCTGATATACCTGCGCAAGGATGCTGATCTGGCCCACGAGGCACACAATGCAGGCCAAGGCGGATGCCATACGAGCAAAAGGCAGGGAAAAGGCGGCCAGAATCATGGCCAAGGCCGAAGCCAAGGCTGCCAAAATCGAGGGATTCCCAAGCGAGGAGATTGAGCGGAAGGTCAGGCTGGACGTTCACGGCCGCCCCAAGCCCCTCCTGCGAGGCTGGATCCATGCCGTTGCCGCCCCCCTGGCGCTGGCGGCCGGCATCGTCCTGATCTGCCTGGGCCGGGGTCTGTCCATGAAACTGGCCTGCACCGTCTTCATGGCCTCTTCACTGGCCCTTTTCGGCAATTCCGCCCTCTACCATCTGGGCGATTGGTCACCAGCAGTCACCGATGTCCTGCGACGGTTCGACCACGTCAATATCTTCCTCCTGATTGCAGGCACCTATACTCCCGTCGCCTTTGCCTTGGACACCTTCTGGAGGCGGACCATCATCATTGGCATGTGGTCGGCAACCCTGGTCGCCATGGTGGTCCACGTTTTCTGGATCAATGCCCCTCGCTGGCTGTACACCCTTGTCTACGTGGTTTTCGGAGTTTCGGGGGTCTTCTTCCTGGGACTCTTCTGGCAGTCCCCTGTCGCCGGACCTCCCGTAGTCTGGTTAATTGTAGCTGGAGGCGCGGCCTACATCCTGGGAGCCATTGCCTACGGTCTGCGTCGACCTGACCCCTGGCCCCGCGTTTTCGGGTTCCATGAGATATTCCACTGCGGAACCGTCATCGGGTACGTCTGCCACACCGTAGCCATCTTCCTGGTGGTCTGTAACCTGCGCTAAGCCGTATGACCAGTCCGGTATAGGATGGTCCGAGTCATAAGAAAGGCGCCCGGCTTAATCGGCCGAGGCGCCTGGATTTTTCCTTACAGGAGCGCTCCTCCCGGATTCCTCACTACTTGAGAGGCTTGGCCTCCTTGACGGTAACCGAAATGTCCTTGCCGTTGGGAGCCTTGTAGCTGACCGTATCGCCCTCCTTGGCACCAAGAATGGCTGCTCCAATCGGAGACTCGGGGCTGATTACGTCATACTCCGTGGCCACGGCCAGGTCACGGGATCCCAGAACGTAGACCATGTCGTTTCCGGCTATGGTCAGGGTCACCAGGGAGCCGTTGCCCACCTTGCCGGACTTGGGAGCCTTGAGAATCTGTGAGTTACGGAGCTTGACGATCAGCTCGTTGATTCTGCCCTCGTTTTTCCCCTGCTCCTCACGGGCGGCCTGATAGCCGCCATTTTCGCTCAAATCACCTTCGGCACGGGCTGCGGCGATTCGCTCGGTGATCTCATCTCGGTATTCACCCTGGCGGCGGTCCAGCTCCTCCTTCAGCTTGTCATAGGCGGCTTGTGTCAGCAGAATCGTTTTTTCCTCAGCCATGGTCTCCTCCTTGTGTCGATTCGCTCTTCCGGTCCAACTCGTTCACCTATACGACCGGGATATGGAAAAGGCGCCGGCCCTCACCGGCACCTTACAGATTGATGGTCATCGAGTCGATATGATGTCGATCACGAAGACCAGGGTGTCATCGCCCCCGATACCGGCCTGGGGAACACCCCTGCTGCCGTAACCGTATTCGGGCGGTATGGAAACCACCAGTCTGGAACCCACGTTGTGGCCGGGGACACTCTGGTCCCAACCGCGAATAACCTGACCGACACCGATGCCGAAGCTTGCAGGCTGGTGACGCTCAAAGCTGGAATCGAAAACCTTGTCGGTTCCCCAGATAAGCCCGTGGTAGTTGACGGTAACCGTGTCGCCCTTCCTCACAACGGGGCCGTCACCCTCAACCAATTCCACGGTTCGCAGACCTTGGGGGGCCGCCCCCTGAAACTCAACCTCGGGTGTGGCACCAAAGACGGCATTCACCTTGGGCATGGACTGGTCACTCATGACAACTCCTTTGGTTTTCGTCGCGTTCCAGAGTATCGGTTCACTGGCCTGGTCACAAGTCGATACGTTCGTCCACCTGGTCAACGAGACCTATCCGCTTGTGCCCCGGGTGGGAATCGAACCCACATGCCAGTACAGGCGGCGGATTTTAAGTCCGATGCGTCTACCATTTCGCCACCGGGGCCAAGGACCCGTACCGTCATATCATAGCGCACAGGCGGAACAGCCTCCGCGCAACCAGACCGGTCAAGAATGCAGGAGACTACGCCCGTAATCCAGAACCAGCCCGTCCAGGAGGCCGTGTTCGCTGGCAATGTAGGCACCACCTGCCTGGACCGCGGGGCAGGCCTGGGATATCCTCTCAAGAAGACGGTCCCAGATCAGTGCCCCGCCACCAATCACATCGATGCGGCCAGGGTGTATGGGACTGAGACCACGACGTTCCCGTCGGCTCATATGGAGCACTTCCTGGTTGGTTTGCCTGGCTTGGCTTACCGGTACGGCCACCCCATCAACGCGTCGGGAATCGTACTCGGTGCAACCCAGAGCAAGGGCACTCATGGTGGTGACCGTTCCGGAGACCCCCACAAGCGTGCCTACCTCTGCAACGGGCACAGTTTCGAATGCCCGATCGATGTGGCGGTCCACGTCCTCGACCGCCTGGTCAATCTGATCCTGGGTGGGCGGATCAGCGAGAAGATGGCGCTCGGTGATCCGGACCGAACCGATGTTCATGGAGTATGAGGATCCGGCCCTGTCCACCGGTGATTGATTCCCATCGCCTCCGACGACCAGTTCTGTGGATCCTCCACCCAAATCGACCACCATATAGGGGGCTTTGGGGGTAGTTGTGGCGCGAGGGGCCGACTCCAGCACACTGATAGCCCCCAGGAAACTCAGTTCGGCCTCTTCGGTGCCGGAAATCACCTCGGGTCTGACACCGAGTATGGACTGTACTCCCTCTTCGAAATCGTTGCGGTTGGCCGCGTCTCTGGTGGCCGACGTGGCCACGAAACGGATACCGTCCACCTTGTACGAATCTAGCTGGTCCGCGAAGAGCCGACAGGCCCGGTAGGCCCGCTCAAGTGCCTGGTCCGCGAAGCGGTGGTTCCTGTCAACGCCCTCCCCCAGCCGTATGACCTCCATGCTCCTGGGTGCCAGGGGATGCAAACCCTGTTCATCCACCCGCGCAATCAGCAGCCGGATGGAATTGGTACCACAATCGACACCGGCGACAGTCACCTGATCCGTCATTTGTCCTCCCCTGTTTCCGTATGCCGCCCTGCACACAGCATCCTGACCGCTCCGATGGACGCTCTCCTGCTCATTCCTGCTCCAAGTCCGTTCCCCAGGGTCGGGCGCACCTGCAGACCATGGGGTCGAAGGCCGGCCTGATCATGGACAGGACCCGATCACCCAGAGGATTGACACCGGCCCCCATGACGAGCGACTGCCCGGTCAGTGCATGAAGGCACTTTACCCTGGTCGGCATCCCGCCGGCCGAGATTTTGCGGATATGCTCCTCGCTGTCGCCAAGCCTGAGCGCCAGGGCATGGCGGAAGTCCAGATAGGTCTGATGCGCTTGGCGGTATAGCCGTGCCAGGTCCTCATCATCGGCCAGGTCCTGGTTGAAATCGTTCATGATACCGTTGGCCTCCAAGTGGGAGACCTCTTTGACGGCCTCTGGAGAGGTCAGATACGCCGTTGTGGGGAAGGGGGTCCCGTCTGGCAGAAGTGGCCTGGTCACGACGGCCAGGGGGTTGCCACAGACACACCGCGCGCCAACGGCCACCATTCCACGAGGGTAGCGACCCAACTGGCTTTGAACCCCGGCAATCTCCTCTTCGGTTGCAGGTTGTGCCAGGATGCTGTCCACCAGGATCTCCATGGCCTCGTTCGATCCGGCCTGGACTGCTCCCACTCTCTCATCCTGCATCAGTACTCATGCTCCTTATATGTCCGAATATCCGTAAAGTCGGGAAGGCCGAGACCTCACCCTGTTCTGTAGGGTCCAGCATGGGACCGTTATGCAATCAGGCCAGACTCCTGAGCATAGGAACCTGGTTGCGGGCCGTTTATCGCCACCGCTCTTCAAGTTCCTTCTATCAGCAGGAATTCCGGACCGCTGGCCGACGGTACGCCTACCGCTGCCTATTCACTGTCCTCATCCCACTCTTCGCTGTTCGGAGGAATGGATGAATCCTGCCCGTCCTGATTGGAATTCTGCCCGGCCTGGCCCTGGGACATGGACTGCCCCGGAGCGGTCACCCCCTGGGCAGACGCAAGAGCATCAGGTCTCTGGTCGGCCTTCTTGAACGAGTATGCCATTTCCTGATACCAGGGCAGGGTGTTCTTGCGTGGGGCCTGAATACCCTTGTTGGTCTTGGCGCTCTGGTCATCCTGGCCGGTCACGGCTTCGGGATGAAGAACCCTGATGGCCTGTTCTCCTGGAAAGATGAATCCGAGGCGCTCCCTGGCCTGGGCTGTGACGTAGGCCTGGTCATTCCATCGCTGAATCTGGTTCTCCAGGTTCTGTTTCCTGGCCACCAACTGAGCTTCCTGGTTTTTCAGACCGTTCAGTTCGGACAGGTTGATGGCATAGGAGTGGAATGTGGCGGCAAGATGAATCAGCCCCAGGGCCATGATGATGAGAGCCAGAAAGAAGGATATGGGACCGGCCGAGCTGCGACTGGTCCGCTTCCTGTCATTCTGAGTGCCTGCGCCTTTTCGGGAGGACTTGGTTGAGTTCTTGGCCATACCTATAAAAATACCCGTGACAGCCGACTCGGGCCGCCACGGGTTTCAAGGTGTCACGTTCCGGCCAGAACAGCCGAAACCTGGGACCTTGCTCTACTACTTGGTGTACTGCTTGCAGGCCTTGAAGGCGCTGTAACCTGCATACTCGGCGGTGGAGCCCAGCTCCTCCTCGATCTCCAGCAGGCGGTTGTACTTGGCGATACGCTCACCACGGGCCGGAGCACCGGTCTTGATCTGGCGGGTGTTCTTGGCAACAGCCAGGTCGGAGATGGTGGTATCAGGAGTCTCACCGGAACGGTGGGAGACCATGGAGGTGAAGCCGTTTGCGGTGGCCAGCTCGATGGCGTCCAGCGTCTCGGTGACGGTGCCGATCTGGTTCAGCTTGACCAGGAGGGAGTTGGCGGCCTTCAGGTCGATACCCCTCTGGAGCCTCTTGGGGTTGGTGACCAGGAGGTCATCGCCGACGAACTGCAGACGGTCGCCCATGGCGGCGGTGATCTTCTGCCAGGCGTTCCAATCCTCCTCGGCGAAGGGATCCTCAATGGAGACCAGCGGGTAACGCTCGACCAGGCCCTGGTAGTAGTCCAGCATGTAATCGGCATCACGATCGGCACCATCGAAGTGATACTTGTCGGTGTCCTTGTTGTAGAACTCCGAGGAGGCCACATCAAGGCAGAGGCCAATCTGCTTGCCGGGCTCATAGCCGGCGGCCTGAATGGCGTCGACGATGTACTTCAGGGAGTCCTCGTTGGACTTCATCTTGGGGGCGAAGCCACCCTCGTCACCCAGACCGGTATCGTGTCCGTCCTTCTTCAGGATGCCCTTGAGGGTGTGGTAGACCTCGACACCGGCGCGCAGGGCTTCACTGTAGGAATCGAAACCGTAGGGGGAGATCATGTACTCCTGGATGTCGGTGGCGAAGTCGGCGTGAGCGCCACCGTTCATGATGTTCATGTTGGGAACGGGCAGGATGTGTCCGTTGGTGCCGCCCAGGTAACGGTAGAGGGGCAGCTCGGCGGACTCGGCCGCAGCATAGAGAGCAGCGAGGGAGACGCCCAGGATGGCGTTGGCGCCCAGCTTGCCCTTGTTGGGGGTTCCATCGAGGTCGATCATGGTCTCGTCCAGGGCACGCTGGTCGCTGGCATCCATGCCGATGACGTTGGGGGCGATGGTCTCGTTGACCGCCTTGACGGCGTCCAGTACACCCTTGCCCATGTAACGCTTCTTGTCGCCGTCGCGACGCTCCCAGGCCTCGGCCTCACCGGTCGAAGCACCCGAGGGCACCAGGCCGCGGCCTTCTGCACCGTCTTCGGTCTGCAGGATGACCTCTACGGTCGGGTTTCCACGGGAATCAAGTATTTCGCGCGCATATACGCTTTCAATTGCTGCCACAACTGCTCCTTTAAGACTGTTGTTGTGATGTCTCCTACAGAATACTAGTTTTGTTGGACCAGATACAATACCAACCCGTTAGCGCTCACGCTCACAACTCTTCGTGGTGCCATGCCAGGTCATCCAGAAGCTGGTCAACCCATTCCACCATTTGGCCGGAATCCATCGGACCCGATCCCAGGGACCCTGCGAACGGGGCGGGAACCAGCAGCGTGCTGGTGACAGGTCGGTATTGGCATCCCTTGTAGATGCGCTCCATCCTCGACTGCAACGACTCAGGCAGATTCAGGGGTCTGACCCGGACACGCCCACCCTGGGTGGCAATCTCCGCGATGCCCAACTTCCGGGCCTTGGCCCGAAGCCGGGCAATGGCGAAGAGGGTGTCGAACTCAGCGGGCGGTTGACCGTATCGGTCGGTCAGTTCCTCATGGAGATCCTGAAGGTCCTGGTCGTTACGGGCCGACGCCAACTTCCTATAAGCCTCAAGACGGAGCTTATCGGAGTCTATGTAGTCCACCGGAACCGAGGCCTCGATGGGCAGGTCGATGCTGACGTTGACCGATGGGGCAGCCTGTGGTTCCTTATACTCCTCAACGGCCTGGGAGACCATCCGGACGTATAGGTCGAACCCGACCCCTTCGATGTGCCCCGACTGCTCATCACCCAGGAGGTTACCCGTTCCGCGCAACTCCAGGTCCTTCATGGCCACATCGTATCCGGAACCCAGGGCCGTGCTCTGGGCGATGGTGGCCAGACGGTCATGAGCTGTCTGGGTCATGGGCTTGCTGGGATCATAGAGGAAGTAGGCGTAGGCGCGCTCACGGCCCCGGCCCACCCTGCCACGCAGCTGGTGCAGCTGAGAGAGACCGAACCTATCGGCCCTGTCTACAATCAGGGTGTTGGCGTTGGGTATATCCAGACCGGTCTCAACGATGGTGGTGCAGACCAGGACATCGATGTCGCGGCGCCAGAAGTCCTGGATGATTCCATCCAACTGCTTCTCCCCCATCTTGCCGTGGGCCACACCGACCCTGGCTTCAGGGACCAGTTCCTGGACCTTGGCCGACACCTTGCCGATATCTTCAACCCGGTTGTGGATGTAGAAGACCTGCCCACCGCGCAGGAGCTCACGACGGACGGCAGCCGTGACCTGGGCATCCTCATAGGCCCCGACGTAGGTCAGGACCGGCAGCCGGTCCTCAGGAGGCGTGGCGAGGGTGGACATCTCCCTGATTCCGGTCACTGCCATCTCCAAGGTACGGGGTATGGGGGTGGCGGAGAGGGAGAGGACATCGACGTTGGTCCTGATGGCCTTCAGGGTCTCCTTGTCTTCAACCCCGAAGCGTTGCTCCTCGTCGATGATCATCAGCCCAAGGTCCTTGAACCGGATCTTGGGGTTGAGGAGCTTGTGGGTGCCGATAACCACGTCGACACTCCCGTCGGCCAGTCCCGCCATGGTGGCCTGGTTCTCCTTGGCGGTCTGGAAGCGGCTCATGGCTGCTACATTGACCGGGAATCCCTCGAAGCGGTCGACGAAGGTCTGATGGTGCTGCTGAACCAGAAGAGTGGTCGGCACAAGAACCACGACCTGTTTGGAGTCCTGGACCGCCTTGAAGGCAGCCCTGATGGCAATCTCGGTCTTCCCGAAGCCCACGTCACCACAGATCAAGCGGTCCATCGGCACCGGGCGTTCCATGTCGGCCTTGACTTCATCGATGGTGGTCAGCTGATCGGGGGTCTCCTGGAAGGGGAAGGCATCCTCAAGTTCCTTCTGCCAGGGTGTATCCGGGCTGAAGGCAAATCCCTTGGTTCGCTGGCGCGCGGAATAGAGCTTGACCAGGCCCTGGGCTATCTGGTGGACGTGCTTCCGCGCCTTGGCCTTGGTGGCCGACCAGTCCGAACCGCCGAGCTTGTTGAGCTTCGGTATCTCTGCACCGATGTACTTGCTGACCTGATCCAGCTGGTCGGCCGGAACGAAGAGCTTGTCGGGTGGAGCATTGCGCTTGCTCGGAGCGTATTCCAGGACCAGATACTCTCGACTGCCCTTCGTGGGGCCATTGCCGATGGTCCTTTGCCTCATGCCCAGGTACTTTCCGATGCCATGCTGATCATGCACCACGAAATCGCCTGGTTTGAGTTCGGTCAGGTCGATGGCCTTGCGTCGCCTGCCCGAGGTCTTCTGACCTGCGGCCACACTGGTCCGACCAGTCAGGTCCCGCTCGGTCAGGAGAGCCAGGCGAGCAGACGAATCGACGAATCCGTCAACGGCCATGGAGCGCAGATACTCCACCCCGGTAATACCAGCGGATTCCAGAGCCCGGCGTAGTCGACTCAGGGTCCCTTGGGCGGCTGCTGTGACCACAACCCGGTCGCCCGCCTTGGTCAGACCCATCAGGCCAGAGCGGGCCTTATCCTCGTCGCCGCGGTATTCGTCAGGCGTCTGAGCGTCGAGGCGTTCCGCCCCCTCGCGGTCTGTGTCTACAGACAGCTCCGTCAGTTTCCAGACCTGGTGCTTGCTGAATTCCAGCGCGGAAATGATCTGGTCGTACTCCAGGAAACTGGCCTGGTCGAAGCTGATGGGGGCACCGGCTCCATGTCCCGAGGCCGCCACATGCCAGCTGGCCGCAAGAAACTCGTTCGCGGTCTTGGTCAGGTCCTGGGCCGACCGGCGCAGGAGTTCGGGTTCGGAGAGGAGAACCAGGGCACTGTCGGGAAGCATACTCTGCACCGGCACAAGGTCGGGCACCAGGGCCGGCAGGAGGGACTCCATGCCTTCGACCGGTATGGCCTGGGCGATGGACTCCAACATGTCGTCAGCGTTGGGGATGCTCCCAATCAGGGCCTTGGCCCGCTGCCGCACCTGGTCGGTCAGCTGTAGTTCACGACAGGGGGGAGCCCAGATCCGATCCAGCCCATCGCCGAAGGTGCGTTGATCCGAGGCATGGAATGAACGGATGGTGTCAACCTCATCACCGAAGAACTCAATGCGAACGGGGTGGGGCATGGTGGGCACGAAGACATCCAGGATGCCTCCCCTGACGGCGAACTGGCCCCTCTCCATCACCAGGTCGACCCGGGTGTAAGCGTTACGGACCAAGGCTTCGGCGGCACGGCCCATATCCATCTCGGCACCGACCGTGAATACCAGGGGCTCCACGTCCTGAAGCCCCTTCACCACGGGTTGGAGAAGGGAGCGGATGGGCATGACCAGAATCCTGATCGGTCCGAAGATCGGATCACCCTCTATGGGATGCGCCAGGCGGCGGAAAACCGCCATTCGCGAGGCCACCGTGTCAGCCCTGGGCGACAGGCGCTCGTGGGGTAGGGTCTCCCAGGCTTCCAGCGTGGCCACATCGTGGGGATCGCCCCCGTACCAGGACCTGATGGATCGGCCCATCTCCTGGGCATCATGCTCGGAGGGCACCACCATGACGACCGGCCCCTGCCCCGCGGCTGCCACGGCCAGGGCAGGGCGGGCACCCAATGGGGCCTGGACCAGAAGGGAGGGATCTATGTCCGAAGCGGGAGGCTCGATCTTCCCGTCGGCAAGTCGGGCGAAGGTCTCGTCATCAAAAAGAGGCTCAAGGAGGTCATGCAGGGCACCGTCCATGGCAACGGGGTGCTCAGTCTCCCCCTGCCGGGAATCCTCTGAATCCGTGGTGTGATCAACGGCCATTGAACTGCTCCTGGGCCTGGGGAACCCCCTTGAAGACGATGGTCTCTGCCGCATCGGCTCCGTCAGCCAGGAAGTCCGGCAATTCACTGCGCTGGGCACCGGAGAACCCTCCCAGGACCCAGTCGACCGTCTTGCGGTGGGCATCCTGCCCGCGCTGGGCATGGCCCACCCCCAGCCGCACACGGGAGTACGCGTTACTGCCCAGGGACCGGTCTATGGAACGGATGCCGTTGTGTCCGCCGGCAGATCCACCGGCCTTGACCTTGATTCTGCCGAATTCCAGGTCCATGTCGTCGTGAATGACCACGATATGGTTGGTGTCGATATGGTAATACGCACTGATGGAAGCCAGGGCATTACCGGAATCGTTCATGAAAGTCAGCGGCTTGGCAAGAAAGAACTTGACCTGACGGGAATCCAGGTTCATGACCCCCCGTCCCAGCATGGCCAGACCCTTATGATCGGCGAAGGAGACGGACCACCGTTCGGCCAGGACATCGGCGCACATGAATCCCATGTTGTGGCGCGTTCCTTCGTACCTGCTCCCGGGATTGCCCAGTCCGGCTATAAGCCAGAAATCTGATGCCATGCCTGTACCTGCCTCCTGCTCTCGTCGGATCGTTGAGATTCTACACAGGATTCGCGACCGGTTTCCTTGCCCGGCAGCCTTGTTCACTCAGAGGGTGAGGACCCAGTAGGAGACATCGTGGACTTCATATCGGTCCGATGCCCCCTTCGGCAGAAGGCCGAACCTCCGGAACCCAAAATGCCCAAGAACACCCTTGGTGCCGGGGTTGTCATCAAAGATGACTGCGACGACCATTCGCATACCCGACTTCTTCGCCGCATCGATAAGGGCCCTTACCAGAACAGTGGCCAGGCCCCTCCCCCGGGCGGACCGGTCAACGTAATACCCCAGTTCGCAGGTATTCGCATAGCCCGGCCGGTCATAATACGAAGACAGGGAACCAAAAGCCTGCACCTCACCTTCGACCTCGACCACCATGACGGGATGCCCTTGGTCAGGCCGGTGAACGCGGAGCCAGTCACGCCGGGCCTCCCGACTGACCGGCTCCAGGTCGGCGGTGGAACCTCCGTCGAGTACCGCCTGGTTGTATATCTCGGTAAGACGCCCCAGGTCCTGCTCACGGCAGAGCCGGATCATCGGGTCCTGGACCCGCGAATCGGACCCGGCGGCAGTCACTGCCTCCCGCCCTCCTGTTCGGTGGCCTGCTTCAGGGCCTCCTTCAGACGGTCCTGCGCCTCCCCATAGGCGCTGAAATCTCCCTTCTTCAAAGCCGCATCAGAATCGGACATGGCTTGATTGGCCTGATTCAGGGCCTGGCGCAGGGCCTCGGTGTTTCCTGAAGTCCCGGCTGAGGCAGGCTGGGAGGCGTTATGCCCCTCCCCGTCTCCGTTATCCTGGCCTTGTCCCGCAACCGACTGTGCAGCAACCGATGTCTGTGCGGTGGCGTTCTCCGCATCCCCAGCAGCTGCGCCCGAGTTCCCCTTGAAGGTCTTGTTCAGTGCATCATCAAGGGTGGGGGCCGAGCTGACCTTGTCGCCGAAGGCCACAAGGACCCGCTTCAGGAGAGGGAAGCTGGTGGACCCACTGGACTGGACATAAACCGGTTGGATGTAGATGAGGCCCCCTCCTATCGGCAGGGTCAGGAGGTTGCCGCGTTTGACCTTGGTCGATCCCGACTGGAGCAGGTTCAGCTCGGTGGAGACGGCCGCATCGGAGTTGAAGTTGTTCTGCGCCTGTCCCGGCCCAGGAACATTGGAGTTCTTGGGGAGTTCCATCAGCCTGATTGTCCCGTAATCCGGCCCTATCACGCCTTTCCTGGAGCCCGCGTCCGAATCGACGGAGAGGAATCCCGTCAATATCTCACGGGTGGAGGTGCCTGCGGGAATGAAGGTCGAGGTCAGGGAGAAGGCCGGCTTATCGGTTCCCGGGGTCTGCAGGGTCAGGTAGTAGGGCGGCTGCTTGACCCCATCGTTCTGCTCCCTGCTGCTTCCCGTGGGATCGACGGGGGTCTGCCAGAAATCCTCCCCTGAGAAGAACTGGCTGGCCGAGTTGACGTGATACCGCGAGAGAAGCTGTCGTTGAACCTTGAAGAGACTCTCCGGATAACGCATGTGACTCATCAGGTCACCCGAGATTTCCGAGAGCGGCTTGTATTGACCGGGGAACACCTGCTGCCAGGCCTTGAGCACCGGGTCGTCCTGGTCCCAGGCGTAGAGGTCGACGGAACCGTCATAGGCGTCGACAGTTGCCTTGACCGAGTTCCTGATGTAGTTGGCATCCTGTGATCCCAATCCTTTGACTGCCTCGGAACTCAGGGTGGTGGTGTCCTGGGTGATCGGCCCCAAATCGACCTTCTGCGAGTACGGATAGGCATCGGATGTGGTGTATCCGTCCACAATCCACTTGACACGGCCGTCGACCACTGCAGGGTACACCCTGCCATCCAGGGTCAGATAGGGGGCGACCTTGGCCACCCTCTCCTTGGGTGAGCGATTGTAGAGAATCTGGGAGTCGGGGGTCACACGGTCCGAGAAGAGTATCTGGTCGGAGCCGAATCGGATGGCATACAGCACCCTGGACATGAAGTTGCCGACCGAGGGTCCGCCATCACCCTTGAAGGTATTGGTGGCCCCCTTCGAACCGGTCGGGTAATCGAACTCCCAACCACTCGCCCCCTCCGGCGCACCCACGATTGAATACTCGGGGGCATTGGGAGAGAAGTAAATCCTGGGTTCATAGTGCTGGGACTCGGTCAGCTTGCCCTTGGTGGGAATGTCCTGCTCGAAGAACTCGGGCTGCCCATCAGGGGTCACCTTGTTTCCGTAGGCCGCCACAATGCCATAACCGTGGGTGAAGACCGTATGGTCGTTGACCCAGTTGCGATTGTCGTTGCCCTCCAGATCCAACTCCCTGGCACCGATGACCGTATCCTGGCTGACCCCGTCGATCTCATACTTGTCAACAGCAAGGGTGTCTTCGAAGGTGTAGTACTGCTTGGACTGCTGCAACTGGCGGAAGGTCGGGGAAACCACCTGGGGGTCGAGAAGTCTGATCTGCGCCGTGGTCTCTGCATCCTGCGACAGGGCTCCGGACTGAACCTCAGTGGTTGCGTCGTAGGACTCGTTTTTCAGATTGGTAAGACCATAGGCCTGAGTGGTGGCCGCAATATTGCGCTGTATGTACTCCGACTCCATCTCCTGGGCATTCGGGCTGACACGGAATCGCTGGACCACTGCCGGCCAGACACCGGTCAGAAGAATGGCAACGACAATGGTGGCCGCAATGGAAATGACGGGCAGACGCCACTGCTTCACCGCCATCGCCACCGAATCCGCAGCAGGTCTGACCTCCGCCAGGGTCTTTGACCGGAGTATCCAGACCCCGAGAATGATCCCCAGTGCGGCAATCAGCACCGCCATGACCAGGGTGACGGGGATATTGGCCTTGACCGCGGTGTAGGAGGCACCGGTAATCCTGTCGCCTTCCTCGGTGAGCCTATTGAAAACGCCCAGGGCCGTCCTTCCACCCCAGACCAGCATGAACAGCATGAACCAGATGGCAACCTGCCTACGCGCACGACCCGTCATCGACAGGATGCCCTTCCCATCGACCGGCATGGTGAGCCTGATGCCCCCCATGAGGAAGTTGGTAACCAGGCTGAAGACCAGGGCGGCGAGAAGAATCATCATGACAGAGGAGGCGACCAGTTCCAGACCCGGCAGAACGAAAACGTAGAAGCCCGTATCAAGACCGAATTGGGGATCCTTGACCCCGAAGGACTGGGAATTGAAGAGGAGAAGAACCTGTTTCCAGTCCACATTGAACTGCGAACCGAAGAAGATGCCGACCACCAGGGAGACCACCACGGCAACCTTCAAGGCGCTCTTCGAAGATATGCCCTTGCCGACCTCTATCAGGTCACCCTTGACGCGGATCGTGGATCCGTCAGGAGAGTCCGGACGGGCTCGAATGGCCAGGATGGACGAGAAGAGGGTGACGGCCGCCAGTACAAGGGCATAGGCGACCCACAGTCCCACCTTGACGCCGAATTGGGTCCAGATAACCCGTCCGGCACCCAGTTGGGAGTACCACATGACATCCGTGATAAACCTGCTCAAGCCGAAGAGGAGGGCAAACACCACGAGAGCGATGGCAACAACCACAGCCAGAACTCTGGTCCCCTTGGAGGGACCACCTTCAGGCCTGCCTGACCTGGTAATCCGAGGAGCTGAGGGCCCTGAGAACCGGAACCCCCTGTCGGGGCCACGAGAGGTGGAACCCTCCTGGTCACCATCGGTCTGCACATCGAGGATGACCGGATCATCCTCATCCCGGCGACGACCCCGCTTATGGGGATCCTGGTCGGGATCGAACATGGCTCCGAACAAATCATAGAAAGACATAAACCAACCCTACCTGATGAAGCGGTCCTGTATGGCCTGTTCGTATACCTCCTCAACCTGGTCCGCCACCGAATGCACGTCATAGCGACTCAAAAGCGCCGTCTGTCGCCTATGGATACCCCTGGCCCAGTCCGGATTCCCGAATACACGGGCGATTCGCTCGGCCAGGATGATCGGGGTCTGTGGGTCGTTGACCCTGACCAGGGCCTCTTCATCATCCTGGAGGGTGGAACGGTACCCCGGATTGTCACCTGCCAGAATCACCCCGGCCCCGGATGCCATGGCCTCCAGGAGGACGATACCGAAGGACTCCCCACCGGTGGATGGGAAGACGGCCAGGTCCGCACTGGCCAACAGAGCCGGTTTGTCCGACTCGGTGACGAAGCCGGGAAAGTCAATCGGAGTGGCGAGGTCTTGGGCACGCTGTCGGCAGCGTTCCAGAAGGGGCCCTTTTCCGGCCATGGTCAGGTGAAGGCCCTCCGGCAGTATCCCCCGGCGTTCACCCTGAGCGATGGCCTCAATGAGCAGGTCGGCTCCCTTACGCGCAACGAACCTGCCCAGGAAGACCAGGTGCGGACCCTGACCATGCAGCCGATCGATGGATTCGGTCCCGGCTCGGTCCCTGTTGGCCCTGATAGCCGCGACATCAATGGGATTGGGGATGATTCGGCTTTCCACCCCAGCCGTGGTTCTGGCATAATCCGCAGCCACCTTGGAGACTGAAATCACCTGATCGATGCGACGGTGACTGCCTGCATTGATCCTCCCCAGAACCTGGCCTCCCTTAAGTTGCATGGTCCCGGTGGGTGCGATGTGGTAGGTGGCAACCAGGCCCGTACCAGGGTCGGCTCGTTTGATGACCCGCCCGGCCATCAGCGGGCTGTACGGCGCCTGGACGTGAAGAACATCAAAGCGCCCTTCATCCAGTACCTTTCTGATACCGCGGACCGGGGCCAGTAGGGGGATGCGCATCCTGTTCCCGTTGAAGGAGACCATCATGTTGCGCGACATGGAATGGACACCACTCACCGGAGGATGGGCGGTCTGTCCGACCAGGTACTCCACGTGATGACCCCGTTCCCTGAGTGCCTTGCCCAGGGTGAGGATATGTTGCTGGACACCATCGAAGACGTCCAGGGTGTCATCGAACACGAACCCTATTCTCACTAGACTGCCCCATCATCCATATCCGGGCGCTCATCGCCCCTTCACCGAACTACCGGACCCGACTTGCCGTAACCGCTCCGATCAGGACCGGGCCCCAGCATCACCAGATTCCGCCGAAGTCTTGTCGCCCAAGGCCAGTTCGCGCCCCATCAGGGCCAGAGAAACCAGGTGCCTGTCCGCCGCCTGTCTTGCCTCAGGTTCGTCATCGCCCGATCTGAGGTTGTCGATGTAGGTGAAGGAGACATCGCCCGCCTGGCAGTACTTGATAAAGGTCTGCTGGCGTATCTGATTGTCCAGGGCCTGACCAATGCCACTGGAGCGGTACCAGTCCTCTCCGCCCCCGCTGAGCATGACAATCCTGATGGTCTTGCTGGCCAAGGCGCCCGGTGTTCCATCGGCGTCATAGGAGAACCCGCGGCAGAGCACTCTGTCAAAAAAGCCCTTCATGATGGCGGGCATCGTGTACCAGTAAATGGGGAAGACCAAGGCCAGCGCGTCAGCATCGCGAATCCGCGACTGCATGGACAGCACATCATCAGGCATGGGCCCACGTCCGAGATAGTGCTCGCGATCCCCCATGCCGTAAACCGGATTGAAACCTTCTGCACAGAGGTCAATCAGCTCTGTTTGCGCTCCTCCTTCGGCCGCACCGTCCAACAGGGCATTGCCGGCCGCATTGGTCATGCTCAGGGGATCGGGATTTGCAGTGACAGCGACGATTTTCATGTAGCCCATCTCCTTGTACGTGATGCATGCGTTCGCGGGCCATTCCATCCAGCCAACATCCATGAGACTGGTGTCCGCGAGCGCGAAGCTTTCTTCTATTCTGCGGCCAGGCAAAGACCAAAACGTGGAAAAACCCCGGCATGTCGAGGTGCTTGACATCTCTCCGGCCTCTACCTATCCTTATGGTCAGTCGGTAGGTGAAGCTACCGCATGGACACGGCCTGCTGCCGCAAAATGGTGGAGACACCCTGCGCAGGTCAACAGTCCCCGTCGGATCAAGGCTGGGACTAATGCAGAGCCAAATGCCATGCGAAGCCGAAGCTTGAACGATGACGACCCAGTCGGCCTTGCGCCGACTTCTGCATGCCATCCTCAAGGTTGCCGACAAAGACATCCGCACCTTGAAGGGAGGCCATAATGCGTCTACAGGCACCAATCATTCGACACACCATCACCCTGAACGATGACCGAAAACAGGCCTCCCCTGGCACCAGGATCCTGACCAGTTTCGCGGTTGCATTGGGAGCCATGGCCCTCTTCGGAGCCATCGCCTACATCCTTCCGGGTTTCTCGGCCCCGATCGGTCCGTCAGGCATACCCTCGCACGTATCGACGGATCCCTCCAACCTGCCCTATTACGCCCTCCGCTCGGTGTTCAGGATGTTCATCGCACTGGTGTTCTCCCTGATCTTCGCCTTCGTCTATGGGTTGGCGGCGGCCAGGTCCAAGCGCCTGGGAACCGTTCTGATCCCCCTGCTGGATATCCTCCAATCGGTGCCGATTCTGGGTTTCCTCTCGGCGACCATCTCCATCTGGCTGGTCATCTTCCCCGGGTCGATCCTGGGTGTTGAGGCGGCATCCATCTTTGCCATCTTCACCAGCCAGGCATGGAACATGGCCTTCTCCTTCTACAACTCCCTGACCACGGAGCCGTCTGACCTGGATGAGGCGGTCAGAATTCTGCGACTGACCCGGTGGCAGCGCTTCTGGAAGCTGGATGTTCCCAACTCCATGATCCCCCTCCTCTGGAACTGCATGATGAGCGTGGGTGGGGGCTGGTTCTTCCTGACGGCCTCGGAGATGATTTCGGTGAACAACCGGACCCTGACCCTTCCCGGCATAGGTTCGTATGTGGAAGAGGCTGCCGGTGAGCAGAACCTGGGCCGGGTGGGCCTGGCCATCCTGACCATGATCATCGTGGTGGTCCTGATTGATTTCGTACTCTGGAAGCCACTGACCGCCTGGGCCGAGAAGTTCCGGTTGACCCAGAACCAGTCTTCGGAACCACGCAGGAGCCTGGTGCTGACGGTCCTTCGGCTCTCGGGAATCAACGATCAGCTGGCCCGCCTGGGGCGGCCGATTTCGTACGCTCTTGACAGGATCACCCGACCCTTGGGCAGGACCGGAGCCCGGTGGAAGGTCCAGAGCAGGAAGAGCCGTGCCGGCGACCTGATTTGGTATATCCTTGTCGGTCTGGCCTGCCTCTGGGGCATCTGGGAGCTCTTCGACCTGATCAAAACGACTGTGGGATACGGAGAGGTCGGTCATGCCCTCCTCCTGGGTTGCCTGACCTTCATCAGGGTGGTTGTCCTGATGGTGATCTGCTCCCTTATCTGGGTTCCGATCGGTGCCATCATCGGTATGAATCCGAAGATATCGCGGATCCTCCAGCCTGTGGTGCAGATCCTGGCCAGCTTCCCGGCCAACTTCATCTTCCCCTTCATCACCCTCATCTTCGTGGCCTGGAAAATCGACATCAACTGGGGAAGCATCTTCCTCATGGCCCTGGGTACCCAGTGGTACATCCTCTTCAATGTCATTGCAGGGGCTTCGGCCATTCCCGATGACCTCCTGGAGATGTCGCGCAGCCTCAAGCAAACCACCTGGCAGCGATGGAAGACCCTTATCCTCCCCGCCGTCTTCAGCTCTTGGTGCACAGGTGGCATTACGGCAGCCGGTGGTGCCTGGAACGCGTCCATCGTCTCCGAGGTGGTCACCTACGGAAAGACCGAACTGACCGCCAAGGGACTGGGTGCCTACATCGCACAGTTCACCGCCACCGGCGACATGACCCGGGTGATGGTGGGCGTGGTCGTGATGAGCGTTTTCGTTGTGGCGGTGGACCGCCTCTTCTGGACGCCCATGCAGAGCCTGGCCCGCCGGCGCTACGCCCTGAACTGAAACAGAACAGACATATTGAAAGCAAAAGGACAAGAACATGACCAAGATCGAAGTCAAGAACACCGCAACCATGACCGCAGGCACGGACCGCGCCCCCATCATCCAGGCCGAACAGGTGAACAAGACCTACAAGTCCGACGCCGGCAGTGACCTGAACGTGCTCGACTCCATCGATTTCACCCTGCACGAGGGAGAAGTGGTGGCCATCCTCGGCAGGTCCGGCGCCGGCAAGTCCACCCTGCTGAGGATTCTGGCCGGTTTGGTTCCCGCAAGCTCGGGCAAGGTATCCTACCGAGGCAAGGAACTGGCCGGTCCCAATCCAGGTGTCGCCCTGGTCTTCCAGAGCTTCGCCCTGATGCCCTGGCTGACCGTCAAGGACAACGTGGAGCTTGGACTCCAGGCCCGCGGGGTGCCCAGGGCCGAACGGGAACGCCTGGCCCTGGCCGCCATCGACGCCATCGGATTGGACGGGTTCGAATCCGCCTACCCCAAGGAACTCTCCGGAGGCATGCGCCAGCGTGTGGGCATCGCCCGTGCCCTGGTGCTCAAGCCCGATGCACTCTTCATGGATGAACCTTTCTCCGCCCTGGACGTACTGACCGCCGAGAATCTCCGCCAGGAGGTGCTCAAGGTCTGGTCCGAGGAGGCCGGGAGCATCCGGTCCGTGCTTCTGGTGACCCACAACATCGAGGAGGCCGTCGAGATGGCCGACCGGGTCGTCGTCCTGGGATCCCACCCCGGCAGGGTCATCGCCGATGTGCCGATCAAGATGGAGCGGCCGCGCGACAAGCAGTCCGACATCTTCCAGTCCAGTGTGGACTACCTCTACTCGATCCTTACCGGGCAGAACAACACCGAGGACATCCGCAAGCAGCTACAGACCAAGGTCCGCAACAAGGAGGCCGTGCAGAACTCCCTGCGCGACGAGAACATGACCGAGAAGAACCTGCCCGATGCCACTCCGGGTGGGTTGGCCGGACTTGCCGACGTACTGGTGGACCATCCCAAGGGGATCGATCTGGCCGATCTCGCCGCCCAGCTCTCCTTCGAGGTGGATGACCTCTTCCCCCTGATAGACGCCGGGCTGATGTTGGGAATCTTCCAGGCCGATAACGGTCACATCTCTCTGACCAGCCTCGGGCAGACCTGGCACGATGCCGACATTCTGGAAAGCAAGGAGATGTTCTCGCAGATGCTCCTGGACAGGGTGCCCCTGATCCGGGTGATTGACCGGGCTCTGAGAAACAGCGAGCACGGCAATCTGCACGGCAGCCTTATCCTGGACCTGCTCCGTTCGCACCACTCCGACAAGGAGGCCATCCAGCAGTTCGAGACGGCCATAACCTGGGGCCGATACGGTGAGCTCTTCGACTACGATGCCGACGACGACCGGCTGACCCTGACGGCCGAGGATACCCAGGGGGCCGAATAAGCCCATGGCTCACGGGCAAAGCAGGGATAGGAACACGGGCGAAGCCGTCGGAACGACCGGTGGGTCCTCGCCCGAGGGGCCCCGGTTGGGCATGGGCCTGGTGGTCTTCATCGGAGGAGCACTGGGGACCTGGCTGCGCTGGGTTCTGGGTGGTATTGCCGCCCCTATTGGCGGCTTCCACCCAGGCACCTTCCTGGCAAACATGCTGGCCTGCACCGGCTACGCCTTCCTGACCTCTTACCTGGCCGCACGGACCGATATCGCCAGGCAACGGAGGGACTACACCGGTCGGGCCCTGGGCATGGGCCTGTGCGGGGGGCTTTCCACCATATCGACGATGGTGGTCGAGGTTATCCAGGATGTGATGGAAGGTCATATCCTGGGCTCGTTCGTCTATCTTCTGAGCAGTTTCATACTGGCACTCGCTCTTGCCGCCGTCATGGCTGAACTCGGCCAGACGGCGGCGGGGCGTCGTCCGCACGGAACATCAGCAGGTGAGAGCCGATGACCACCCTGCTGATTTGCGTGTGCGGAGGTCTCGGTGCCAGCCTGCGGTATCTGATTGACACCGCCATCAAAGCCCGTTGGGGAGGCCCTTTCCCCCTCTCCACCCTGGTCATCAACCTATCCGCGGGATTCTTCGCAGGCCTGGTTGCCGATCTCTTTTCTCAATCCCTTATGGGTCCTCAAATCCATCTACTTCTGGCAACAGGACTCTTGGGAGGCTTTTCAACCTTCTCGACAGCCATCAACGAGGTGGTGGTCATGCTTCGGGTACAGGCCCGACCAATGGCAATCTGCTACTTCCTGGCCTGCCTGATTCTCCCCATTGCGACCGGCGTTCTGGGATACCTCCTGGGCGGCCTTTTGTAGAGACACTTTACATTTCGGTTTCAGTGCTTGAAACCATACTCAGCGCTAGGGCCTGCTATCTCTCATGACATCCGCAACCGCGCCTGGGACGAGTGTCTCTCTGGGTACTGTGGGAAGCGGCACCGTAACCCGGCGGAGCAATACGATGCGACGTTTGCTGTCGCACAGCGACTGGGGCAAGGAAGAAATCCCCTACCCCAGTGAGTCGTATCGCTATTTCTTGCCCCCTGAGGGTATGCCGGTCTTGAACTCCACAATGTCCCCGTCCTGCATGATGTAGTCCTTGCCTTCCAGACGCATCTTGCCCTCTTCGCGGACCTTGGTGTAGGACCCATCTGCGGCGACAAAATCCTCGTAGGAGACCACCTCGGCCTTGACGAACCCCTTTTCGAAGTCCGTATGGATGGCACCTGCCGCCTGGGGGGCGGTCCAACCCTTGTGAATCTGCCAGGCCCGCACCTCCTTGACGCCTGCCGTCAGGAAGGTCTGAAGTCCGAGTATGTCGAAGCCCACTCGGGCCAGCTGGTCGAGACCGGACTCCTCCAGACCGGCATCAGCCAGCATCTCTCGGGCATCAGCCGGGTCCAACTCGGTCAGCTCGGCTTCGAACTGGGCGTTGAGGAAGATGGCCTTGGCGGGGGCCACGGACTCCGACAGCCGCTGCTTCAGGTCATCCTTCTGAAGCTCGTCGTCATCCAGGTTGAAGACATAGATGAAGGGCTTGGCCGTCATCAGATGGAGGTCATAGAGGTCCTCCTTGTCGATGGTGCCGGCCTGCGCCGCCTGGTCTATGGTCTGACCCTGCCCCAGAATCTCCCTGGCCTTCTTCACGGCATCGAGGTAGGCCGGCTTGATCTTGCCGCCCCTGAGGTCCTTCTCCAGCTTGGGGAGCGCCTTGTCGATGGTCTGCATGTCCGCCAGGATCAGTTCGGTGTTGATGGTCTCGATGTCATCGCCCGGGTCCACCCTGCCGTTGACATGAACAATGTCGTCATCCTCAAAGGCACGTACTACCTCGCAGATGGCATCGGCCTCTCTGATGTTGGCCAGGAACTGGTTGCCCAGGCCCTCCCCCTCCGAAGCGCCCTTGACGATGCCAGCGATGTCAACGAAGGTGACGGTGGCCGGGACAATCTTGTCGGTGTGAACCAGATCGGCCAGGACCGGCAGCCGGTCATCAGGCAGGGGGACGATGCCCGTATTGGGCTCGATGGTGGCGAAAGGGTAGTTCTCCGCCAGCACGTTGTTCCGGGTCAGTGCATTGAACAGTGTTGACTTACCCACATTGGGCAGTCCGACGATTCCGATGGTAAGCGACATAACCACCAGTCTATTGCCCGCACTGCCCTGGCGTGGCGGCGGAGTATCCCGACAAGGTAGGCAGTGCCCACTGACCGGCATGTGGAACTTGAAATCTACGTATTTTCCAGGCAGGTACGCGGTTTGAATTCACCACACAGGCCCTACGAGACCGGAAACGGGAAAGAAGCGGAACCGAATCCCGTCAGACCCCTTCGACCGTATCGATGGCGTCGATGATGCTCCCCCTGAACCCGCTCTTCTCCAGGGCGGCAACACCACGGATGGTGCTTCCTCCGGGCGAGCATACAGCATCTTTCATAGCGGCCGGAATCGTTCCCGTATCCGTGTAGAGCGCTCCGGTCCCCTCGGTCATGCGGGCAGCAAGCCTGTAGGCCGTCTGACGCGGCAGACCATGCTTGACACCGGCATCGGCCAGGGCCTCCATGTACATTGCCGTGTAAGCCGGGGCACAACCCGCGATGGTCGTAGCCACGGAGGTCAGATCGGATCCGAGTCGCTCAATCAGAGCCACCGGTTCGAAGGTCTGATCGAAAAGTTGACGCTGGTCACTGGTCAGGGTGTCCTCACCCTGGGTGACCATGATTCCCTTCCCGACCGCTATGGGGGTGTTGGGAATGGAACAGATCAGATGGGTGCCCGGATTGAGCAGACCGTCGTAGTCTTCCATCCGGAACCCTCCAACGATGGAAACGACCATTCGCCCCCCATCGCCCAACTCATCGCGGATGGGCTCGCAGACGCTGGCCACCTGACCGGGTTTGACGGCGATGACGACCATATCGGCAACCGATGCCACTTCCTGAGCTGAGTGAAGGGGGCGCACGCCGAGCTTCCCGGCATTCTCGGCCAGCTTCTCATAGTGGTTGGCACAGGCCACAATTCGCTCACCCGGAAGAACCCCGGCTCTTACCAGACCCTGGGCCATGGCCTGAGCCATATTCCCGTATCCGATGAATCCGATGGTGAGTGTCTCTGCAGTCATGGTTCCAGTCTACCTACAACGGGGAGGCTCAGAACAGTCGCTCCAGGTCTCCGCGATTCAAAGCCTCCCCGTAAAGGTGCGCGAAGACCTGATTCCCGTGAAGCCCGTCATGCTCGAACTGGTTGGTCACCCAGGCATGGGAGTTCCCCACGCGCGACAAGGTATCCAACTGCATGCCGGAGTCAACGTACAGGTCATCGAAGTAGACGGCCGCCTGGAGGGGAACGGAATTGGAAGCCAGACGGTTCTGGTCGTAGAGTCTCCCCCAATGTCCGTCCTCCATAAGCAGATTCACCGCTGGAGCGAAGGGTTTCAGGGCCTCTTCCTGTTCGAACATCCAAGGGAAGATGACCTCACCGGTAAAGAGGAGGGGGCTGGAATCAACCCGGAATTCGGGGTGCTGATCACGCACACGCTGCCCGGCCCATCGAATCGGGCCGCAATCCCCGTCCGCATAGATGAACTCCTGGAGGGGCCAGTAGAGGGGCGTGGAGGCCGTAGCGGTCCGCACCCCCTCCAGGAAGGCATCGGAGAGGACCACGTCCCCCTTGGCCGGGATGGATCCGTCATCCTCCAAGAAGGCCGTATCGAGGAGCCAGTGCAGGCGGGCCGCACCGGACTGCCTGCCCAGGTCGGCACCCAGGGTCTGGAATCGCTCCACAGTCAAGGGGTCTCCCCCAGGCAGGGTCACATCCCCCTGACTCAGGCGATCGGCAATGGCGGCCACCCGCTCCCGGTCCTGGGGATATCGCTGATAGAAGGCCTCCGTCTTGGCCTTCATCCTGGGGAAGGTGTGCGCATAGACCTCGGTCGGGTCCGCCGGGACATGTGGGATGCCTCCGGTCGTGAAGGATGCCGCCACCCCTTCGGGAAAGGCTGAGAGGTAGGCCAGGGTCAGGAAGCCGCCATAACTCTGGCCCAGAGTGACCCAGGCCCGCCCGGCAAAGACGGTACGGCGGAGATGTTCGAAGTCGCGGACGATGGAGTCGGCCAGGAAGTGCTTGAGGTAGGAGGCCTGCGCCTGCGGCTGACCCAGCGCTCGCATGGTGTGCGAATCGATGGCTGAGGACCGTCCGGTACCACGCTGGTCGGGCAGGACGATTCTGAAGTGTTTGACGGCCTCGGCAATCCACCCGTCACTGGTCGAATCCAAGGGTCGAGGCCCCCCGGACCCCGGTCCACCCTGGAGGTAAACAAGCAGGGGCAGGTCGTCATGGACATGCTCAGGAGAGCAGATGGTCCGGTAGAAGCAGGAGATGGTCGGCTCACCAGGATTCCCGTCAGGTCTCCATGATCCGGGTTCCGAGTCGGCCCAGTCCAGGGGGACCGGGACGGACCCTTCCTCCACATATAGTCCCGGCAGGTAGTATCCCTGGCTTGCCATGATCACCGCTCCCTTCATGAGCACCTCAGACGACTCCGTGGCAACACCCCGTTCCTGTGAAGCCTGCGAACCCGTGGATGGCTTCATTCTCCCCATGGCGCTGGACGGGGGCCGCCGTGTTTGACTCAGGCAGGAAAGAAGGACAAGGCCTGACCGACTTGAATGGCCTTTCCGCTGGCAAGAATCGCTGCAAGGGCTGGAGGGGCCCGCGGCCTCCTGCAAAACCGAAAGCGGAAATCCTGATGGATATTGCAGACGAGTTCGGCAAACGGGAGCAAAGATACAATCTCCTCCCCCAAGGTCGAGGTCTATGTACACCCGTATCCCACTGGGGGCCGATGCCTGGAACCGGTTTCGACCCCAGTCCCCGCACAGAAGAGCGACATAGTAGGAAAGGGTATCCCGGCACCATGCGGCTGAACGTGAATCGATTTGCGGTATCGTTACCGCACTGATATAAATAATGGTTGCGAAGCCTCGCCGGTACTGCTGTCGAGGCCAAAGAGCCGGTGTCTCCTGGGTGCCGACTGCCGATCAGATCGAAAGGCAATGATGGCATACGCGACGATTCGGGATGTGGCCCAACAGGCCGGCGTCTCCGTATCGACAGTTTCGCGGGCGCTCAATGATTCAGGTCGAATTTCGGAGAGGACCAGGGCCCGGATCAATCAGGTCATCAAGGAACTTCACTACGTTCCCGATTCCAGGGCCCGATCCATGCACTCCCCCCACTCGCGCACCATCGGCCTGCTGATACCCGACATCAGGAACTCCTACTTTGCCGACCTGGCCTATCTGATACAGGGCGAACTGCTGGCGCACGGCTTCCAAACCCTGATTTGCACCTCGACCCAGGGCGATTCCCACGAAAGCAGGATTCAGGTGCGCAACCTCCTCGGCCAGCACATCGACGGGGCCATCATCGTACCCGGACCACGATCTCAGGAAACGCTGGATGAACTCACTCGCCGGGGACTTCCCGTTGTGTACGTGGACCGGACCAGCGGCGACAGACGGCAAGTCGACGGACGCCCAGTGCCCTCCATCGACTCCGATCCCCTTCCAGGTCTCAGGGATGCATTCAAGGACCTGGTCAAACATGGACACAGCCGAATCACCATGGTCCCGGGACCCCTGGAAGAATCCGGTACCTTCCGTGAGCGCGAAGAGGTCTTCGATGACCTGCTCAATCAAATGGACGATCTTCAAGACCCCACCCGCGATGTTGCCTGCACCCGAAACGATACCCCTTCCAAGGAGGGCGCCTTCAACCCTGAGCTGCTGCGGCAGTGGAGAAACCAGGGGGTCAGTGCGGTTATCTTCGGGCGCTCGCAGGATGCCATTCAGGTCATCAAAGCCTGCCAGGCCATCGGTATCGGTATCGGGCGCGATCTCTCCATTGTGACTTTCGACGACCTGCCGGTCTTCAGGATTCTGACACCAGCCATCGCCACGATCTCACAGCAGATTGATTCCATGGGAACCCGTTGCGTAAGGATGCTCCTGAACCTGATGGCCGGGTCGCAGACCGACTCGGTCCGGTTGAAGACCAAGTATCTCCATCGGGCCTCCGTAGGGCAACCCCCAGGGCAAGCCGGGCAGTATCCCTGACGTGGATAAACAGGTCAGCAAATCGTTAACAATGAATGGAGAAACATGATTCAAGACATGGCGGCGACACCCGACCAGGTGCTGCAAGGACTGGATACCATCAACGGGTCCATTTCGGTGGTCGGATCCATGAACGCGGACTACACGGTCACCACAGACCGGCTGCCTAACCCGGGTGAAACCATCAACGGTGGCCCCTTGCAGATCCTTCCCGGAGGCAAGTCAGCCAACCAGGCAGCTGCTGCTGCGCGGATCGGGGCCCATGTCCAGCTCTTTGGAGCCGTGGGGTCCGACCCCAACGCAGACTTCCTTTTGGGACAGCTGGGCAACGCAGGGGTCGATACCTCTCAGGTGATGACCGTCCCCGGTCCGAGCGGAACCACGGTCATCACCGTGGACGCCCAGGGGGAGAACACCATCGTCTACTCCCCCGGCTCCAACGCCAAGGTCGACGTGGACTATGCCCATCGCTCCCAGAAGGCGCTGACTTCGGCGAAGGTCCTGGGACTTTGCCTGGAAAGCCCCATAGAGACGGTGACCGAGGCCGCCAGGATGGGTCATGAGGCCGGTATGACCGTCCTCCTCAACGACTCCCCGTTCCGGGCCGACCTCCCCGCTGATCTGATTGCCTACTCCGACCTGATTCTGGTCAATGAGCATGAGATGGCCCAGCTCCTGGGCATCGATGAGCCCGAGGATGGGGATTGGACCAAGGCCGACTGGGATCGGACAAACCAGACAATGCAGGACTTCGGCTTCCATAGGGCCATCGTGACCCTGGGTGGCGAGGGGTCCATGGTCCTTGACAACGGCGAGAACTATCGGATTCACGCCGTCAAGGTCGATGCCGTTGACACCACCGGATGCGGCGACGCCTTCATGGGAACCATCCTGGCTGGACTCTCCTCAGGCATGTCGTTGGTAGAGTCCGCGCAGCTGGCCTCGTATGTCTCGGCCTACGCGGCCACGGGGCAGGGTGCCCAGGCTTCGTACGGTTCGGCGGAACAAATCAGATACCGCTTCGCCTGAGTTCGACTCCGAACACCAAACCGCTTACATCCGACTCCAATCGGGGGTTACCGGCAGCTTTTGCCGATAACCCCCGATTGCGCATGTGCTGTTTCGCAGCTCTTGAGCAAGAGCAACCGGTTGAGAGGGTTCAACCTGACGGTGAAGGGCACTGTGCAGAACAGCCACTCAAGGATTCACAGGTGAGGTCCTAGGGTTGCAGCCCCTCGCAGGCTGCAACCGAGGCAAGGAAGCAGATTTACCGCCTGGCCGCCAGCCCCGACTCCTTCACGGCCCGGAAGGCTCCCTTAAGGTCGTCCAGAATGTCATCGATATTCTCTGTACCGATCGAGAGTCTGATGGTACCGGGATGAATGGCCTGGTCCTCCAGCTCCTCGGCGGTCTCCTGGGAGTGTGTGGTCGATGCCGGATGGATGGCCAAGGACTTGACATCCGCGACATTCGCAAGGAGGGAGAAGAGATGGAGGTTGTCGATGAAGACCCTTGCCGCATCCTTCCCTCCCCTCAGGTCGAAGGTGAAGATGGACCCGGCCCCGTTCGGGAAGTAGCGCTTGTACAGTTCATGGTCAGGGCGGTCCGGGATGGAGGGGTGGCTGACCGATTCAACCTCGGGCACGGTCCTCAGGTAATCCACCACCTTCAGAGCGTTCTGGACATGTCGTTCGACCCGCAGGGAGAGCGTTTCGGTCCCCTGCAGAAGCAGGAAGGCCGCGAAGGGCGAGAGAACGGCGCCCGTATCGCGCAAGAGAATGGCCCTGATCCGGGTGACGAAGGCCGCGGCACCCAGATCCTGGTAGAAGCGCAGACCATGGTAGCTGGAGTCCGGCTCGGTCAGGGTGGGGAACTTGCCCGGCACCGCCGCCCAGTCGAATCCGCCTCCCTCTACGATGACCCCACCCAGGGTGGTGCCGTGGCCGCCTATGAACTTCGTGGCGGACTCCACGACCACATCCGCTCCATGCTCCAGAGGCCGGAACAGGTACGGGGTGGCAAAGGTGTTGTCAACGATAACCGGCAGGTTGTGGGCATGGGCGATTGCGGATATGGCCTCGAAATCAGGCAGATCGGCGTTGGGGTTGCCGAAGGTCTCGAAGAAGACCAGTTTGGTGGTATCCCGGATGGCCGACTCGAAGTTGCCCGGCTCTGAGGGATCGACGAAGGTGGTCTCCACACCATCACGCGGCAGGGTGTGTTTGAGGAGGTTGAAGGTCCCCCCGTAGATGTTCTTGGAGGCCACGATATGATCGCCGGTCTGGGTGATGTTGCGGAAGGCGTACTCTACTGCTGCGGCTCCTGAGGCTACAGCCAGACCCGCAGTGCCGTTCTCCAGGGCGGTGATCCTATCCTCGAAGACCCCCTGGGTGGAGTTGGTCAGACGGCCATAGATATTACCGGGATCCTTCAAAGCGAACCGGGCCTCAGCATGGTCGAAGTCGTGGAAGACATAGCTGGTGGTGGCGTAGATCGGCACGGCACGCGAATCCGTGGCGGGATCTGCCTGTTCCTGCCCCACATGGAGTTGCAGGGTCTCGAAATGGTACTTGTGCGGATTCTGGTCGGTCATATCGACTCCTATCTGTGTCCCGGCTGATCGGGTGGACCGGATCGCGTCCGCAGCCGCCCTTGCCTGTGACCATAAACGACGCAGGACAGTCGGTTCAAGCTTGAAGGGACATTTTGGTATCGCCCTTTTTTATGGCAGCTTGCAGAAGGTTGAAAGCAGGCCTTTCCCGTCTCGCCATGCCAGATGGGTGGTGCACGCCCGGCCTGCTCACTGTAGAGTCGAGAGAGCAGCGGAGAAGACTCCGTTCCGAACAGCCGCAGCAGGCATGAAGGAGTTCAAAAGATGGCCGGACAAAGGGACAATCAGAACAGGCTCTACCAGCGCGATGCCGGTTACATTCCCAGGGTCGCCGCCGTGCACGACATGTGCGGATACGGCAAGTGCTCGCTGACCGCAGCCATCCCCATCCTTTCGGCCGCCGGTTGTGATGTCTGCCCCGTGCCGACCGCCCTGTTCAGCGCCCACACCATGTTCAAGGATTACACCTTCCACGACACCACCGAGATCCTGACCGGGTACCTGGATGCCTGGCAGAAAGAAGGGGTCGATCTTGACGGCATCTACAGTGGATTCCTGGGAAGCGCCGAACAGGTCGACATCATCCTGCGCATGTATAGGGACTATCCCAAGGCCTTGCGCCTGGTCGATCCCGTCATGGGCGACGGCGGTTCCATGTATCCCACCTACACCGAGGAGATGTGCAAGGCCGTGATTCGCCTGGTGGACGGGGCGGATCTGCTCATGCCCAACCTGACCGAGGTCAGCCTCCTGACCGGCCTGCCCTATGAGGGTCAAAACCTGAGCGACGAGCAGGTTGAGACGCGCCTGTCCCGGCTTTTGGAGATGGGAGCCCGGAACGTAATCATCAAGGGGATCGATCGCGGTGACGGCAAGTTGCGCAACTTCGTGGCTTCGGCACAACAGGGCGGAAGCAGTGACAAGCAGGAACTGGTTCACGACAAGCTGCCCTTTATGATTCACGGGACCGGCGACGCCTTCGCATCCTCCCTCTGCGGAGCCGTCTTCGCCGGGAAGAATCTTTCCGAAGCCGCGGAAATCGCCGGTGAGTTCGTTCGCTCGGCCATGCAGCACACCCGCAACCAGCCCAACTACCAAGAGCGGGGAGTCAGCTTCGAACTGGACCTCGGTCTGCTGACCGGAATGGTTGACTGATCGGGCACACCGAGTCATCAACCAGCGCCACCCAGTATGGGATTCGGCTCTCTCGATAGGTTTCAACACCAACCGTAGAATCAGATGGCCTGACCTTGTTTTCCTTGAAGTTGCAGGGAAACTGGGCCAGGCTTATCCACATACGCACATTCGCATAATTAGCGATACTCTTTTCCCTATCCATGGTCTCCTTGAGTCATGGATACCCGGAAGCACACCATAACCCGCAATCACAAACCCCTCGAAGACGTTCATGACAGGGCCGGCACCTTGGCCGAAGTCGAACGTCTAATCAGGAGAATCGGCCTGAGTGGCAGGGAACTCGGGAGGCTTGGCGAAGAATATGCCAGCCTATGGTTACAGAATCAAGGGTGGCGCATCGTCACCCGCAACTGGCACTGCAGATATGGGGAATTGGACATCATCGCCCTGGACCCCTCGCCGAACCTGGTCTTCATCGAGGTCAAGACCAGGCGGTCGACCAGGTACGGCCCACCCTGCGAAGCTGTGGGGCCGGCGAAACAGCAACGTTGCAGACGTGCAGCGGTGCAGTGGCTGATTGAACACGACCGGGATCCTCTTATCCGGCACCAGGGCACCCGTTTCGATGTCGTCACCCTCACGATTGGGGACCAGACACTCAATTCCGGTATATCATCTGGGGTCATGGATTCCGATATGAGAATTCACACGGCCACGGATGACCGTCCCGAAAGACTCCGGCCCCAGGCATGCGGATGGTCTCCCGACTCCATATTCCTCCGTCATATACGGGAGGCTTTCTGATGCGGCTTGGATCAGCGAAGTCCATCGGTCTGGTGGGACTCAAGGCGTTTGTCATCAACGCCCAGGCATTCATCTCGCCGGGTCTCCCCTACTTCTCCATCATCGGTCTGCCGGATGCCTCCCTGTCGGAATCGAGGGAAAGGGTCAAATCGGCCTGTTCGTCCTGCGGGTTCCGCTGGCCTCAGACAAGGGTTACCGTCAACCTCTCGCCGGCTTCGCGCCCCAAGCGCGGTTCCTCGCATGACTTGGCAATCGCTACAAGTGTTCTGGGCGCCGGAGGCGTGGTACCCGTTGAAGGATTCGAACAGACCATAGCCCTGGGCGAGCTGAATCTGGATGGAAGCGTTCTGCCGATTACCGGCGTTCTTCCCATCCTGGCCTATGCAAAGGAACTTGGCGTGCAAAGGGTCTTCCTACCGGAAGCCAATATGGAGGAGGCTGCAATCGTACCCGGAATCGAAGTGACCGGATTGATGCACCTTGGCCAGCTGGTGGAGCACATGGGAGGTCGCGCGATCTATCACATACCGGACACCGTAGTTGATTCAGGACAGACGACGGACATAACCATCCAGGACCAGAACGCCCCAGGGGCGACGAATCTGGACATGGACCAGGTCATAGGCCAGGAGGGGACCAAGTGGGCCTTGACCGTGGCGGCCGCCGGCGGGCATCACATACTCATGGTCGGACCACCAGGTGCAGGCAAGAGCATGATGGCCCGGTGTCTACCTGGCATCCTGCCCCCACTTGGGGCCAAGGAACAGCTGGAGGTCGCATCCATCCGTTCCCTCTGCGGCACCCTGAAGCAGTATGGGGTCAGCGACATTCCACCTTTTGAAGCACCCCATCATACCGCGTCCATGGCTTCCTTGGTCGGTGGCGGCAGCGGACTTGCAACCCCTGGCGCCATCACCAAGGCCCACTGTGGTGTGCTCTTCATGGACGAAGCCCCCGAGTTCTCGCCCCGGGCCCTTCAAGCACTGCGTGAACCGCTGGAAATCGGGGAGATAATCCTCTCCCGGGCCAAGGGGTCCACATCCTTCCCTGCCAGATTCCAGCTGGTCATGGCCGCCAATCCCTGCCCCTGCGGGTATGGCTATGGGACAGGTGAACGATGCACCTGCTCCCCAAGGGAACGAACCAGGTATTGGAACCGGATTTCCGGCCCAATCATGGACCGTATTGATATACAGACAACGGTTCCCCCTGTTTCCGACCTGGGTGGTGCCAGCCCAAACGTGACAGGCCTCGGTCATGGTGATGCCGGTCACAGACAATCCAGCGCCGAAATCAGGCAGCAGGTAATCATGGCCCGCGAGGCTGCCGGAAAACGATTCAAGGAGGAGGGTTGGACCTGCAACGCCCAGGCCGGCGGCGAGTGGTTACGGGCCAATACAGGGCAGAAGTCACTAGCCGTCGTCAACGAAGCCATGCGGAAGAAACACCTCAGTCTGCGCGGTGCGGACAGGACCCTACGTCTGGCATGGACGCTGGCCGACCTTGACGGGAGATACGGACCGAACGTCGATGACGTAGCCGTCGGAATCATGATGCGGACAAGGACGGCATGAGATGGCCGCAGGATGCCCGGAACAAAAGAAACCCGAGTTCGAAAGGTCCGATATGGAGCAGGCGGCGACCGGGCAGCCGGAACAGAAACAACCGGGGCGTACAGGCACGATACCGGAAGAACCAGAAGAGGCCAGACCGGGACACTCCTCGCCGACGAAAATACAGAAACCTGTGCGAGCTGGAAATCGGCCCGTAGGCATTCAAGCTGCCCACCTACGAATCAGGGATGATTGGCTGGCTCGAGCGGTACTGAACTTCGCGGCTGATGGACCCGATGCCCTCATGCACGCCAGTCTGCTGGGGTCGGAGTGCCCTCTGGACCTATGTCAGACACTGCTGGAAATCTCACCAGACACTTCCTTACCCATCTCCGCACGACAGTCTCAGGCCCGCACACAATTGGATCGAGCTTTCATCCAGGGAGCCATCCGATGGGGCAGGCAGATAAACGGCAAGGACATGGACCGCTTCCGGCGGGTCAGCACCGCATGGCGATCACGAGTGGAATCCGTACGGAATTGGGATGCGGACAGGTTGAAAGAAAGTCTGACCGAGGGAGGAACCCTGTGGGTACTGACACCGACATCAGACACCTGGCCATCCCAGCTCAACGACCTCGCCCAACGATCAGACTGGGCTCCGCCTCTCTGCCTATGGGGCAGGGGCAACAAGGACAGTCTGATCAGTTGCAGCAAACCCGTCGCAGTCGTCGGCTCCAGGACCTGCGACCTTTATGGCAGCTACATCGCTCACGAAATCGGCAGACAGGCAGCGATCCAAGGCCACCTGGTGGTTTCCGGAGGGGCCATGGGAGCCGACGCACAAGCACACTGGGGCGCCCTAGCCGCCCGAGGAGAGGAATATACGAGCGATGCCGGATCGACCGTGGCTGTATTCGCAGGTGGATTGAAACGAATGGGGCCACTACGCAATCGGGAACTCTTTCAAGCCATTGAACGACATGGCGGGGCCTTGATCAGTGAGATGCATCCGGAAACGATCCCCGAAGGCCGCCGCTTCCTCCTCCGCAACAGAATCATCGCCGCCCTCGCCTCGACGATAGTGGTGGCTCAGGCCCGATACCGATCGGGGGCCCTCAACACGGCCACCTGGGGGGCAGAATTAGGGAGGGAGATCTATGCGGCTCCAGGTCGAATCGACACTCCGGAGAACACCGGATGCAACCGCCTGATCCACCAGGGCAAGGCAACCATTCTTATCTCGGCAACCGATATAAGCGGTATCTGCCATGCTCCGCATCAGTCAGGAACCTACCCCGTCGTTGGCTCTTTCCAATCGTCGGACCTTGAGGATGATACCGGGACGGCGAAATCGAGAGAAGATACCTCAGACCAAATTGAAAAGTCGCTCCCCGAGCAGGAAATCGCCGTCAAACGGCAACCTATGAGCAAGAAGATCGGCAGTAAGTCCGACAAGGAACTGGAGCCCGGCAAAGGAAGCGAGGACGACTTACCGCCCCTGGAGGAAATACCTCCGGCACTGGAATACCTCACGGAGGCAGAGAACTGCCCTCATGTGGACCCGGAGGAGGTGATTTTGAAAGCGATACGAGCCTGCTGCAAAAAGGGCGAAGCTGCAACGGTTGATGCACTGATCAGAGCGCTGGAAGGGAGTCGATTCTCCGGCATGGCTACTTCATCGCAGGTCGACACTGTCCAGTTGGTGCTACGCCATCTCGGACGGCTTGAGCTCGAAGGGAAAATCGAGACGGTCAACGGTTCAGCGCACCTGGTCAAGCAAGATCAGGCATCCCATTGACAGCGTTCGAGGTCAACCACCCATCCCGATTGACCGGTGTTCTCGTCATGCGCAGGTGGAATGAAGACAACCCCTTCGGATTCCAGCAGCTCCCTCTGTCGCTCAGGACCACCAAAGGCAAAGCCCGGAGCCAGGGAACCATCCTTGAAGACAACCCGATGGCATGGAATCACACCCGGTTCGGGGTTGGAATGAAGCGCGAATCCAACAAATCTTGCATTTCTGGGTTTCCCTGTCAAAGCCGCTATCTGACCATACGTGGCGACCCTGCCAGCAGGTATGCGACTGACAACCTGATAGACCATCTGCGAAAAGGACTGCTCTCGACCCATGCTTTTCATTGTCCGCGAACAAAGGGACAAGACCACATGCCCAAACCTCCTGGTGCTATCAAAGGGTTGTGAGAATATCGGCTTTATGAGTCCTGCGACAATCAAGAATCACTATGAGGCCATCATCGTAGGCGCCGGGGCCGCCGGCATGTCAGCAGCATTGAGCCTGTCCCGGTCACTGAAAAAGGACAATCGGGAAGGCGGAGAAAGTCCATCGATTCTCGTCATTTCAAAACTGCAACCTCTCCGGTCGCACACCGGATCGGCCGAGGGTGGCATCGCAGCCAGCCTGGGCAATGAGGAACAGGACGATTGGCACTGGCACTACTACGACACCATCAAGGGTGGTGATTGGCTCGCCGACCAGGACGCCGTAGAGGTATTGGCCCGAGAGGCCAAGAAGACGGTGACTCGCCTGGAACATGAGGGGGTGGCCTTCTCCCGGCGTGAAGACGGCCGTATCGCCCAGCGCAAGTTCGGCGGCCACACGTCTGAATTCGGCGGAAAACCGGTAAAAAGGGCGGCTTATGCCGCAGACCGCATTGGCCATCAGATCCTCCACTCGCTCTGGCAGCAGTGCGTACAGATGGGAGTGACTTTCGCCGAGGAATGGTACGTAACTGATCTGGTCCTGGACAAGTCCAAGACTGCGAACAAGAAGGCAAAAACCGAAAACGCCTCCGCAGAGGATGATGCTGCAGGTACCACTCCGGCACAGCCTTGGGCTACGGCATGCGGTCTGGTGGTCCTGGACACCCATACCGGACAGACCCGCGCCATATCGTCCGACACCATCATGCTCTGCACCGGAGGCGCCGGCAGGCTCTTCCACACCACCTCAAACTCCTGGGACCTCACCGGAGATGGTATGGCACTGGCCTTGAAGGCCGGGCTGCAGCTTGAAGACATCGAATTCATCCAGTTCCATCCGACCGGTCTCGGCCATACCGGCTTTCTCCTCTCCGAAGCATCCCGGGCAGAGGGCGGAATCCTCCGCAACTCGGAGGGCAGGGCCTTCATGCGGGACTATGCGCCTGAACACGGCGACCTGGCGGCCAGGGATGTGGTCAGCCGATCCATCATGGCCGAAATCGACGCGGGCCGAGGCGTAGCCGACCCCAGAGACCCCGATGGTCCACGTGATTGCGTCTGGCTGGACATGAGGGGGGTCGGCGAGGATCGCATGAAGTCACTCCTCCCCCAGGTCTATGAAACCATCTGCAAGTACGCGAATCTGAATCCTGCCGTCGACCTGATTCCCGTCAAACCGACCGCCCACTACACCATGGGAGGTATTCCCATCACCACCCGGGGGCAGGTTTATCGGTGGGTGGACGGTCAACGCCGTTCTGTCGAAGGTCTCTACGCTGCCGGCGAGTGCTCCTGCGTCAGCGTTCATGGCGCCAACCGACTCGGGGGCAATAGCCTCCTGGATGCCTGCCTCTTCGGCACCCGGGCAGGAGAAGCCATGGCCAGGCGTATCACCGCCATTGCATCCTCCCATCAGGAGGACCAATCCCTGGGCATGGAAGCAGCATCCAATCATGCTCCAGATGACCGGAGCGCCCGCAACGAGAACCTGATGAATCAGGCCTTGTCCAAGAGGCAATCGGCAATGGACCACATGCTGTCTTCATCGGAGCCCGAAGACAGGAATGAAGACTCCCCCGACGTGGAATCGTCTGATGACATCAACGCCTACCTGCTTATGCAGGAGCTGGGGCGAATCATGGAGAAGGCGGTGGCGGTCCGCTGCGATCAGACCAGCATCGACAAGGCCTTGAGTCAGATCAACCACCTGCACAACAAGGCTCTCACATTGAAATCGCATAGTACGGAAGCGGCCCTCAACCAGGAGCTGACGGCGATGATGGAGGTCGACAACCTTCTGACTCTGTCCAAGGCGGTCCTGGCTGCAAGCGGTGATCGAAAGGAATCACGCGGAGCCCTCTTCCGCCAGGACCACCCGGAACGCGACGACGTACACTTCCTCTCGCACTCCATGGTCGATTGTGATGGCAACATCGATTGGCAACCGGTTCACATCGTCGACATGCCTCCACAAGGCAGGCAGTACTGACAGGAAGTATCGGAACAACGGCCGTCCCTGTTCGATTGCAGGCAAAGGCGGGAATCGAATCCAAACCCGGTTGATTGGTCTTCCAGGATGCCGCCCTCTCAATTACGTTGATTTCGTTTGGATTAGCGGCAAATCCTAATGGACGAGTAACCGATGACGGGTCGAGTCACTAGGATGAATGAGTGGTTGATTCCCGAATGGTGTACGGGACCATCAATGCGCACGATGAAACGGAGCCTGAACCTATGAAATCCGAAGGCGCTGAAGGGCAGAGCAGACCCTCAATCGGAACATGCGGACAGACCGCAGACACCGGAAGCCTCGACTCTGGCAGCACCACAGACTCCAGTACAACCAGCACCAGCGTCACCATACGCGTAGCCAGGTTCACGCCGCGGCAGGCCCGCCCGGGCCGCACGGCTTCCAATCCCTTCGCCGCCACCTCATCGCCTTTCGGCGCCAGACCAGGACGTCCGCGTGGAAAGCGGTGGACTCAGGAGTACAAGGTGCACACCTCACCTGAGCAAACAATCCTGGATTGCCTGTTGCAAATCAAACGTGAGCAGGACCCGACCCTGAACTTCCGCTACTCCTGTGGACATGGCATGTGCGGTTCGGATGCCGTCCTGGTCAATTCCACGCCCACGCTCCTCTGCACAGCCACCATCGGCGACCATGCCAAGGCGCCGGCTCAGGGGACAGACGAGGGAGCCGACTCCTCGCAAGGATTCCGTCGAACCGGACAAGCCAGGGATGCCAACCCCGAGCCGCGGCAGAATACAGAAGCCGTCCGTACAGGTTGGCTCGGAATCATAGAAATCAAGCCCCTTCCCGGCTTTACACCCCTACGCGACCTGATTGTCGACACCGACACCATGTTCGAGCAGATCCGCCGTTTCCATCCGTATCTACGCGACGGTGCGGGCCCCGAATCCGAAACGGAAAACCTGCAGACCCCGGCCCAGCTGTCCAAATTTGAGCTGCTCAGCAACTGCATCGCCTGCGGAATCTGCGAGGGGTCCTGCCCTGTCTATGCCGGTGGAGAGGCCTTCGCGGGCCCCGCCGCCCTGATCGCAGCCTCCCGCTTCATCAATGACTCGCGTGACCAGCACCGCCAGGAGCGCCTCGACGATATCAACCAGGAGGACGGAATCCTGGCCTGCGAATCCGTTCGCGCCTGCTCCCGCCCGTGCCCAAAGGGAATTGACGTCGGCGAAGAAATGTGGCGATTGGTCGAGGCAGTCAACCGCTGACCGGCCCCATGTCGCCATTTGTGAACACCAGACGTTAGAGTTATCACTATGGATAAGACCGCATACAGCAATCATGCCCAAGGGTGGGAGCTAGCCGAGAAGAGCACACTCAACAGCGAATCCGGAACACTGGCAGCCTTTCGCACCCGGGCGGAATCAGCAGGTTTCCCACAGTGCTCAGTGGCACAGGGCTCCTTCCTGCGATTCCTGGCAGGCAGAGCGGATGCCGCTTCCATCATCCTTCTAGGAACAGGTTCAGTGGTCGAAGCCATTCGTCTCATGGATGGTCTAAGCGGTCGGGGCCAGTTTACGGCTGTCGATTCCTCCCCCGAGGGTGCCTCGCTGATTCGTCAGACCTTCCAGGAGGAAGAGCGAAGGAACTCGGTTCTGCGTCTGCGCGCGGTCAATACCTCTGCGGGCACCTATTTTCCCCGGCTGAACCCTGCCGACTACGACCTGATTGTGGTTTCCGGGGATTGCCGGAATTACCAGGATGCCATAGACCACGCCCCCCGTCTGCTGAAGAGCAGCGGTCAGCTGGTCTTCACCGATGCCTTCGCCCTGGACACAGAACCGAAAAAGGGCGGGATAATGAATCCGGCCAATCGCTCCGACAAGGCAGTTACGCTCCGAACCCTCATGGACACCCTGTCGCAGGAGGACCATCTCGAATCCTGCCTGATTCCTGTCGGCAATGGCATGGTTCTGGCTGCGAAGGACAAGCAGGCCTAGTCCCTTCCCGCACTTCTCATACGCTATAGGACCGCATCCGAGGCTATGTCAACGCATGGCTTTCACGTATTGCTCCGGCTGTGTTTCTCATGACAGCAGCAGTCCTCCACAAGCTCCGTAGTCAGAGCGGCGATGACACCCTCTTAAGGCTGACGGTTCTGCAGTATGACCTGCACAGCCTCATCCGGATCGTCGGTACGGACCACCAGCCCCGGATCCAGATCCGAAATCATGCCACGGTCCCTGACAGTAGTCAGCAGCCAGTCAAAGAGGCCATCCCAGTACTCCTTGTCGAAGAGGACAATGGGCATGGTGTCCACCTTGTGGGTCTGCACCAGCGTCAGCACCTCAAACATCTCATCCAAGGTACCGAAACCTCCCGGGCAGACGATGATACCGGACGAGTACTTCATGAACATCATTTTCCGCACGAAAAAGTAACGGAAGGTAATACCCAGATTGACCCACCGGTTGATTCCCTGCTCGTGAGGAAGTTCGATTCCCAACCCTACCGATTTTCCACCGACCAGGGCGGCACCCTTGTTGGCGGCCTCCATGATGCCCGGGCCACCACCGGTGATCACAGCCATGCCTCCCTTGGCCAGTCCGGCCCCCATCCGCTGAGCAGCTCGATAGTCAGGACTGTCCTCGTCGGTCCGGGCTGAACCGAAGATTGTGGCGGCCGGCCCCAGCTCGGCAAGGGCACCAAACCCATCGACGAACTCGGCCTGAATACGCAGCACCCGCCACGGGTCCATATGAAGCCAGTCCGTATCCGCATCCGCAGAGAGCAGGCTGGCGTTCGAATCACTTGACGGAATCATGGGGCCTCGCATGATGACCGGACCACTATGGTAGGTCCTCCCCATATCCTGCTCCTCTTCGAACGCTTTGCCGCCCTTGTTCAGCATCTTCGCCTGTTCCCTCATGTTTTGGTCTTCCATCATCGCTCTCCCCATCTTCTGTATCTCTTCGTCCCGATTCACCTGCAGAAGTTGATTCTGCGTGGGTTCCAGACCCTCCCGGCCGCCAACATCCGGGTACCTGCCTCATATACTTCAGCAATATCATCCATCAGGAGCACGACTCAACCAGTCGAATACCCCACCTTACTTTAATGGACCAGACCATATCCGGTCCATTAAGCTCGATCGGCAGTCAAAGGCGGGGACGAACACCCACTTAGCACAATGGAATATCCTATAATCGGCAGGTGCGCAGACGGTAATCGCCCTGACATGCCGCACAGCCAGGTCCCGCCCAAGAAACCCGCCAAAATACCAGCAGGGAGCAATCCATGGAATTTCAGCCCATGATCCATCCGAGGATTCATCGTACGCATCCCGACATTGACCAGCAGGACATCTTGGAGGTCTGGCGCAATGCCCTTGTTTCAGCACCGGTCATCAACAGCCAGGGAAGCCGAAAGGTCTGGCTGACCCTGGGCTTCGACGGGCAGGGAAGGCTGATGGAGCTGGCCTCCGTCAACGACGACGCCAGGCTCTGGATGGTCTTCCATGCCATGACTCCCCCTTCACGCAAAACCCTACGGGAGTTCCTCACGAGGGGAAGGGATTGATGGCCACCAACGAAGGCAAGGACTGGAATACCCTGTCAGGAATCAGCGAAGAGGAACTGAACCTGCTGAGCCGACCCTTCCAGGATGGAACCTGGTCAGGCGAGTTGGGTCAGGTTTGGCCAGAGCACCCTCGTCTCCACCCCGGTTACCCCACCTCCTCGGACTGCATCTGCCACAAGGACTGATGGGCGAAATAGACAACAAGGCAACACCATGAGTCGAACCTCGACTCTCCCTATAAGGACCAGTCTGCGCTCTCGCCCTGCAAGCGAACCATCCGCGCAAACTCACCATCTGCGGCCATAAGCTCCTGCGGAGAACCCTGCTCGACCACACGCCCATGGTCAAGAACGACAATCTTGTCGGCCTGCTCAACAGTACGCATCCGGTGGGCAATGACCATGACGGTCTTCCCCACCAGTAATTGCGACAGGGCTTCCTGCACCTGCGTCTCGTTCTCCACATCCAGGGAGGCAGTGGCCTCGTCAAGCAGGACAATCGGGGCGTCCTTGAGAATGGCTCTGGCAATGGAGATTCGTTGCCGCTCACCTCCGGAAAGTCTGGAACCGTTTTCACCAATCATCGTTTCGTACCCCTGTGGCAGACGTGAGACGAACTGGTCGCAGTTGGCGGCCCTGGCCGCAGCCAGCACCTCCTCGTCACTGGCACCGCACCGCCCCATTCGAATATTGCCCATGACCGTGTCGTCAAAGAGCATCACGTCCTGGAAAACCACGGCATAGTCTCGCAGGAGAACCTCCGGATCCACCTTGCTCACATCCACCCCTCCTACGGTGATGGAACCTGAAGCGGCATCCCAGAAACGAGCCGCCAACCGAGCGCAGGTTGATTTCCCTGATCCCGAGGGGCCAACCAGGGCCGTGATCTCCCCTTCTTTGGCAGTGAAACCGACATCTTCAAGAACTGGCTCACCTGCCGCCTTACCCGCAAGGCCAGGATAGGAGAAGGCAACATGGTTGAAGACGATATCGTGCCCTACGGGATGGAATTCCATACTCCCCTCAGCTACGGGTTCCTCGGTGATGGAGCGAATCCGTCGGGCCGAACCCTGGGACTGAAAGAGCTCCGAAACCAGCATCAGCGCCTGATCAAAGGGCGAGTAGATCCGTGAGACCATCAGGAGGAAAAGGAACATGACCATGAAGTCGATCCTGCCCTGAATGATCAATCCGGCAGCCACCAGGAAGGTCGTCGCCACACCCAACCTCAAAACCACCATCGCGGAGTTCATTATGAGACCATTGGTCATCTCGGTTCGGACCGTAGTGGCTTCGGTGTCGTCGATGGTCGAGAAGAGCCTCTCCAGATACCTGCCTTCCTGGTTGGTGGCGTGAATCTCCCGAACGCAGTCAAGCGCCTCCTGAATACCGTCGCTAACACGAATCTGGGCCTGTCTCGTACGCTGTGACGCAGCTTCGACGAATCGCCGAGTGGCAAAGATGATGGCGAAGGCCACCGGCACACTCCAGAAGGCAGCCAGATCAAGAGCCCAATTGATGGGCAGAAGGGCCAGGAAGACCAGGACGGATGAGACGACCGCACCGTAGAGCTGGCTCAGCGCATGGGCGTAGGCATGTTCCATGGTGGCCACATCACCCAGAATGGTATCGGTCAGATCAGCCAGGTCACGCCGCCCGAAAAAGGAGAGCGGCAGTTTACGCAATCGCTCGGCAAGGTCGATCCGCTGGGTTCCGGTCTGACTGAAAACCGCACCGTAGGAATAACTGTACTGGAACCAGGAGGTGCCGAAGAGGATAAGCGCAAAGACCAGGAGACCGGCCAGATAGGGCAGGACTTTCGGCAGAGGCGCCCCTGCCGTCAGATGCTCAACAAAAGCGTTCATGACCAGCAGAAGGGAGGCCGTTCCCGCCATGATAATCAGATTGGTCAGTGTGGTCCACAGCGTTCCCAGAACTACGATCTTCATGCCTTGGTCGGACAGGGCATACTTCTTCTTGAATGAGGCGAACACTTATGCCTCACCTCCTTCCCTCTGGATGTCGGAATCATCGGTAGACAAGTCCGCAACGAATGGCCCTGTACCGGGAACGGTGTGCTCCTCATCCGCAGTGGAGTCTGCGGGATTTCGCCCCGCTTCACCGGCAGCCTTCGGAGAGTTGTCGACCTTCCAGGAGACCGCCCGTTCGTAATCAGACCAGATACGGGCATAGGTACCCTGCGCGTCAAGAAGCTGGCGATGAGTACCCTGCTCAACCAGGCGGCCCCCATCCAGCACCAGGATTCGATCGACATCAGCCACAGTCGATAGACGGTGGGCAATCATGAGCACGGTTCGCCGACGGTCTCCTTCGGCCCGGGTCAGCTTGGTCAGAGCCTTCTGTATCAAGACCTCGTTCTCGGGATCAGCAAAAGCAGTCGCCTCATCCAGGACCACAATGGGAGACTCCTTGAGAATTGCCCTGGCCAGGGCCACGCGCTGGACCTCTCCCCCGGAAAGGTAGATTCCACCTGAACCGAGCATGGTGTCAAGCCCATCGGGAAGCTTGTCAACGATGTCCATGCACTGAGCCGCTCTCAACGCGTCCATGACCTGCTCGGGAGTGGCTTCCGGTCTGGCTGCGCGAACGTTCTCCAGGAGGGTGGTCGAAAAGAGTCTGTTGGTCTGAAAGACAAAGGCGACCTGCCCCATCAGATCGTGTGGATCGATGGATCTGACATCAATACCACCCACGGCGACCCTACCCGAATCCACATCCCAAAAACGCGGCAACAGACTGGCACAGGTCGATTTGCCGCCTCCTGAAGGGCCGACCAGGGCCACGGTTTCACCCTCCGGCACCTCGAAATCGATCCGCTCCAGTGCCGGGTGATCGGCACCCGGATAGGTATACGACACCTGATCCAAGGAAGCATCCGCAGACTTCGGATGTTCCGGTTCGGCAGACACCGCGAGGGGATCAATGCTGAGCACACCAGTGATTCTGTTCAAGGCGTCATCGGCCTTGCTGAAGGACTCGCTGGAGAACTGGAGACGGGTCATGGCAGTAGGAACCATACCCGAGAAGACTGCATAGAAAGCGAAATCAGTCAGGAATGAAGTGAAGTCACCCTGCCCAGAAGCCAGCAGGATGGCCACAGGAATCAGGAAGATCACGGTCCCGTTCAGGGCAGTCATCTGAATGGTCTGGGGCAGGTGACAGACCTTCATGGAATAGGTCCTGGCTATTCGGCTGTAATGCTCGATGGCCTCATGGAACGCCTTGAAGGAGTACACCGTCTGTTGGAAGACCTTGACGACCGGAATACCGCGGACATATTCGGTCCCGGTCTTCGACATCCGCACCAGCGCATCCTGGTATTCCGTCATAAAGGACTGTCCCTGATCGTTCATCATCATGCGGATGCAGACCAGGGCAATCAGAATGGGGAAGAGGCAGGCCAGGCCCATACGCCAGTCGAAGACCAGCATCAGTATCGGCATGCCCAGAATCATGGCGAAGGATCCAGCCGCGTCGGGGAGGATATGGGCGAGAAGATTCTCGGTATCACCCGCCGAGCCATCAATGGTTCGGCGCAGCTCGCCGGAGGCATGGAGGTCGAAATATCCCAGAGGAAGGCTCAGCAAGTGGCCTATGGCCGCTTTGCGCATGTTGGATGCGCTTCGGAAAGCCGCCAGGTGCGCCATCAGCAGCCCTGCACAATACAGAATGACGGAAGCCGCCGCAAGCCCTAATCCTATCCATCCGTATGCGGCTATTCCCGTAGCTTGCGACCACCCCGGAGCAACAGCGAGAAGGTCCTTTACCGCCAACCATATGCAGATGTATGGCCCAAAGCCGGCAATCGTGGAGAGGGCAGACAAGCAACAGCCGAGATAGGAGAACACCTTACGCGGGCCGGCGAAATCCAGCAATTGCATCAAGGAGCTACGCCCATGCAGTCTCTCACGGTCAGGCGCACCTCCCCCGCCTTGTGCCCTGCCTTCTACAGGATTCGGTTCGCTTCCCGAATCCGACTGGTCTGTGGTCATCTCTTTCCTCCTGATTTTCATCCAAAACCCTTGTCGTCCGCTGCCATCGAACGTAATCTGAGAAGCCACTGGTCGAAAGACCGTCACCGAGCGGCGGATGAATCCATAAAAGGTGGGGACGAAAGCGAAAGTCTGCCGAGATTGTCGTAAAAGCCGGCAGGATGAAACCAGGTGAGCAATGACAGACCACGCAATACGCTCCGAGTCCCGCGAGCTACAGACCCTGTACCGCCCCCAGGCGGAGCAACTCGGCATGGAACTCCATCACCGATCGGCAGGACTGGTGGGGCAGGTTGATAACGACATCTGCCGAGGTAGGTTCCAAGCCAATCCGGCGGGTCCATATTGCCTGGTCATATGGCACGACATCACCTTCCTGCGCGAGGTGAACTTCAGCGAGTACTCCATGACCGATTACGCCTGCCTGACCATGGACGAGAGCCCGGCATCCAATGCCTCCCCTTATGGAGTGCAGCCATTTACGATGCAGGAAGGCAATATGGTTTCTCTGGTCCAGCAGGCGGGATCAGTCACCTACCGCATACCGGCGGGCTCACGCTCGCTGACCCGGAGTATCTGCATCCTGCCCGAGTATTTCATGGAGCTGGAAAGCCAGTGGCCCGGCCAGGTCAAGGGACTTTTCGACACCTTCGTCCAACCCTGGCCGTCCGATATTGCCCTGGCAGCTTCAACCGCCCTGTCAACACTCGCCCCCGGAAGACCGGACCAGACGGAGTTCCTCATAAAAGCACACATCGACCTCCTCCTGGCAAGGCTGGCCCAAACTTCCTCCGCCTTTGCGCATGGCCACGAATCGTCACGCGACCAGGACCTGGTCCAACAGGTCAAAACCCACATCCAAACCCACCTGGGCGGCGACCTCTCCCTCGAACAGATAGCCCGATCCCTGTATGTAGGACGAACACGTTTATGTCTCGCCTTCAGGAGTCAGACCGGCACAAGTCTGGCCAAGTACATCAGAGAGCGAAGAATGAACCGGGCCCGCCGTCTCCTCTCGTCCACCGATGAGGACGTTGCCTGGATTGGACGGCAGGTCGGATACGAGCGCCCCAGCTCATTCAGCGCGGCTTTCACCCGGGAAACCGGAGTTGCCCCGATCGTTTGGCGCGAGTTGAGCAATCGTAGCGATTGAGCTCGCTGCAAGCGCTGCATCCGCTTGGCAGAGGGGAATCATCTCACGTTCCTCCTCCCTGTAGAGCAGGTTCATGTTGCTCTGCATGGAAACAAGGGGGCCATCCGTGGACTGCCGCAACGAACTGGGCTTTCTCGAACTGCCAGGCGTACGTGGCGCTCACTCCCAGGTAGCGCGTATCTTTGCCCGCCTTCACCCGATCCCACGGTCTCTTCTTCTGCGCATAACAGCTGTGCTTATTAGTGCTTATCCGCGATAACCGAGCTCAGCCCCTGCCAGGTTCTCGCGCTTTTCAAAATGAGCGCACGGCCTGAGAAACTCGACCAAAATCTGGTCCGCTCCACTTCATCGACGATGGCTCCCTGGGTCGAGGGATCATCGCAATAGCAGACTTCACCTTTTGCGTTCGATACTTGAGTGCCACGGAATACGACCAAGTGTCCGCCTTTTGCACTTGGGGTCATTGGGAAGTTGCAGGACACGGAAACAATCGGAGTGATTTGGACTGCAGGTAGACTCTCCAAAAAACCAATCGATGCTTCCGGGAAAACCTCACCATCCAAGCCATAGGAACGTCCCAATTCAAGAAGACCCTGCAGTATCCACCCTTTCGCAGCATCATAGGCTCCGCTCTCAATCCCCTCAGCCAACAAGGTATCAAGAGTCGGTACAGAGAGTCCTTCGGCATCCAGAATCGTCTGGATACATGCCAGACCGCAACAGTTGTCTTCCCACTCCAGTCGCGACAGCGTCGCTCCGCCGGGCAAGACGATGTCTCGAAGCAGAGCATGTTGCGGATATCGATGAGACTCCAAAACCGTACCGGGTATGGTCACTTCGTACTCCTTTGCCAGGTCCCCTCTTCGCCCCACAAGCCTGGACCGAAATACAGCGTGCCAGTGCCAAACAGCTGCGAACAACATGTAGGCGTCTCCATTACTTCACCAATTCAATATCATTATTGCCTGTTTCACGACAACTTGGCATAAATACACAAATCCTACGGATCCGTGAAGCACCTTGTACTCCTACTAGCAAGACCAAGCTAGGCAGTGAGTTCAGAGGCTGGTCGAATCGCAATCATGCGAAAGACATTTTAGAGCCCCTCCTCAGCTCAGTTCCCGGAAACCTCACTGAGCCAGACCGGGGCTGGACAGGTACACAACTCTTGCGATACTGAAGATATGACACGGAAGACCAGGCCAACCGACAATGGTCACAGACTCCAATCGCAGGGTAAGGCTCAACCATGACAACATGTGACAGTCAGACCATGGACCGGGCGCTGGGGGCGCTGTCCGGCCTTTCGCTTGGCGACGCCCTGGGTATGCCCACCCAGAGCATGAGCGACCAGGACATCAAAACGACCTACGGGCGCATCTCGACCCTGCGCGATGCGGTGCACGAGCAACCCATCGCTCCTGACATGCCAGCCGGGTCAGTTACGGACGACACCGATCAGGCCCTCATCGTGGCTGACCTGCTCATCCAGGGCGAAGGCCATATCGACCCCCAGACCTTTGCTCAGAGCCTGCTGCGCTGGGAAGACAGCATGCGAGCCCGTGGATCCCACGACCTACTGGGCCCATCCACCAAGCTTGCCTTGGAGGAGGTACGGGCCGGAGCCGACATTGCGGGCACCGGCAAAACCGGCTGCACCAACGGTGCCGCCATGCGCGTGACACCCGTGGGCATCGCCACACCAATCAAGGGCGACACGGACCGATTCGCCCGGCGCGTATACGAGTCCTGCCAGGTCACCCATGACACTCTCCCCGGCTTCCAAGGAGCGGCCCTGGTCGCCGCAGCCGTAAGCTACGGGATGAATGGAGCGGATACTCATCAGGCGCTCCAGTCGGCGCTCACCGCAGTGTCCGGTATGCAGGTTCCGGCAGCATGGAGCCCCAAGGCCAACGTACTGACCCGTGCACGAATTTCCATAGACCTGGCCCAGGCCAGCGCTTCGATCAGCAACGACGAGTTCGAGGACCGGCTACGCGCGGAGTGCGGCAGCTCCGTGGAAGCCAACGAGTCCGTGCCGACGGCCTTCGCGCTGGCATGGAGGTTCGCGGAAAAGCCCACGGAAGCACTTCTTAGCGCAGCCAACCTGGGCGGCGATACGGATACCATTGCCGCTATGGCAGGTGCCGTACTCGGGGCCTGCAACGGTATCGGCGGTTTCCCCAAAGATCTCCTCGACCAGGTGGCATCCGTGTCCAAGCTCGACCTGGCACCCATCGCCCGGCGGCTGGTGAACCTGCGGAATCGCCAGGACAGGCGGGCACAGTAACCATGGGCAATGTCATATCCTTGGGTCAGATCGTGGTGGATACCACCCTGCGAGTGCCAAACGTTCCAGTCGCAGGCGAAGACATCTTCGCCTCCAGTTCCTCCCAGCTGGTGGGGGGTGGATACAATCTCCTCCACGCTGTACGACAGATGGGACAGCAGGCCTGCTTCGCCGGACTCTTGGGAACCGGACCCAATGCCGCACTCATCCGTAAGACCTTGAAAGACGAGGGCATCAAGCATATTGGCGCAACCCGCCTTGACTGCGACAACGGTTTCTCCATCGCCCTCACAGACAATCAGGCAGAACGCACCTTCATCTCCGTGCGCGGTGCCGAAGCGGAGGGCGACCCCGAAGCCTTCGACCAGGTAGACCCCGAGCCCGCGGACGTGGTGTATCTCAGCGGGTACACCTTGGTGCACCGTACTGCCCAGGCGCTGCTCCGATTTCTTCAATCCCACCCAGGCCCAAGGCGTTTCACAACGATTTTCGATGCCTCACCCGTGTTCGGGCAGGCCGAAGACAAGGCAGTGGTGCGAGCCCTGGTGGGCTACTCCCCCATCTGGTCCTGCAACCTTCGAGAAGCGCCAATCATCGCACGGAAAATCGGGATGGAATGGCCTGACGATACAGACGGAGGGGAAGACGGCGCCCCGGAGGCCTACCTGCGCCTGTCCCAAGCCCTTGGATCGACTCTGATTGTGCACGTCGGTCCCCACGGTGCCTGGCTCTGTCAGGACGACCAGGTCCGACACATACCCGGCTTCCCCGTCACTCCGGTGGACACCAATGGGGCAGGCGACTGCCATGCTGGAGTTCTCTGTGCGCTACTGAGCAAGGGGGTGCCCCTGTCCGACGCAATCTCCTACGCCAATGCAGCCGCGGCCTTGTCCGTGACGAAAACCGGCCCGGCCACCTGCCCCACACCACAGGAAATCCAGGACTTCACCAATACCAACACGACATGCGCCTGACAATCCGGCAACGAACACCACACGAATAAGGAAGCAACATGAATGAGCGCAATGCATCAAGAGAAGGGACCGGCAAAGCCTCAGCCCTAAGCGTTGAGGCCCAAGGCATCGACACCATCGCCGAGTCCGAGCGCAAGGGCAAGCCCTCAAGCCTCTTCTGGCCCTGGTTCTCCGCCAACATCTCGGTGCTGGCCATGTCCTATGGAGCCTGGGCGCTGGGATTCGGCATCTCCTTCTGGCAGGCCACATTGACCACCATCGCAGGTGTCGTCATCTCCTTCCTGCTTGTCGGCATCATCTCCATTGCAGGCAAGCGCGGCAACGCTCCGACCATGGTCCTCACCCGGGCCATTTTCGGCGTGGAGGGCGCCAAGGTGCCGGCCGCCATGTCATGGATAGCGACACTGGGCTGGGAGATATCCTTGACGACCACGGCTGTGCTGGCATCGTCTTCGACCGTCGAAAAGCTGGGCTGGGGTTCAGGGTCAGGCCCCAAAATCATCTCAACCTTGGTAATCACCGGGCTGGTTGTGGTTGCGGGCATCTACGGATATGACCTGATCATGCGTCTTCAGCAGGTCATCACCATCGTCACCGCCATCGTGATTGCCGGCTTCTTCATCATCGGCTGGGGCAATATCGACTTCTCGGCAATCTCCTCCGCCCAATCCGGCTCACTGCCCGCCATGCTGGGCTGCTGCTTCTTCGTCATGACAGGCTTCGGCCTGGGATGGGTCAACATCGCAGCGGACTACTCCAGGTACCTGCCTCATAGCGCCTCCAACACCGGAATCGTCGTCTGGACAACCTTCAGCGCATCCATCGCCAACATCTTCCTCATCGTCTACGGCCTGCTCCTCGCCATCTCCAACGGGGCCCTGTCCGAAAACGTAGGCAACGATCCCATCGGCGCCATGGCCAGTGTATTGCCCACCTGGTATCTGATCCCATTCACCATCGTCTCGGTGCTGGGGCTGATGTCAGGGGCCATCATGGATAACTACTCCAACGGTCTGGCCCTGCTCTCCTTCGGCATCCGGCTCCCCCGGACACTCGCGGCAGCCACCACCGCCGTACTCACCGTGATCGGCGTAGTCTACGTGACCTTCTTCTCCTCCACGTTCATCGGCCCCTTCCAGGGCTTCCTGATTACACTCGGCGTACCCATGGCCGCCTGGGCAGGCATGTTCGTGGCCGATGTTCTGCTTCGCCGAAAGGACTATGACACCACCGACCTCTACCGCCCCGAAGGACGATACGGCTCGTGGAGCATCACCGCTTTTGCCATCCTTGCCATCGCCACATTCCTTGGATGGGGACTTGTGGTGAACTCTGCAGCCAGCTGGCTCAACTGGCAGGGATACCTCTTGGGCCCCATCGGAGGCAAGGACGGAACCTGGGCGGCAGCAAACCTGGGTGTCATCGTAGCCTTGGTTGTCGGATTCCTGGGGACTCTCCTCTTCCAGAAGGCCAGCATCCGCCGGCAGGAGGGCATCCGGGAGCCGGCCAAATCCACTAAAACCACCGACTGAAGCTGAAAACGCAGAGGGATGTGTTCCGCACCCTCTGCGTGAAAGGAAACAGCCATGATCAATGACGACGAATGGCTGGTGGTCATTGACCGCCAGGAGGTATTCGCCCACAATGAGTGGTCCCGTTGGGCCTGCTCCGACGGCGCCTACTATCAGACCGACAAGAACTACACTCGCCTCGCCAAGGCATACGGCAACCGCGTTGCCTACACCAGATACATTGCGCCGCAACCGCCAAAAGGTGCCTGGGTGGAATACATGAAGGACTGGTCGGAATTTCTGGTGGCCCCCGACGATCCCATGTACGACCTCACACCAGAGACCGCTGAACTCGCCAAGGGGCACCCAATCGTCTCACTCAGCACTTACGGCAAGTGGGGGCCGGAATTGCAGACGGCAGTGGAAGGATCCCAGAGGATAGCCCTTTGTGGTGTTGCCACCGATGCCTGTGTGTTGCAGACAGCCTTGGCGGCCGCAGACCAAGGCATTGCCGTTCGGTTGGCAGCCGATGCCTGCGCCGGATCTACGTTGGAGAATCACAAGCTGGCAATCGATACGATGGCTCTGTTCACACCGTTAATCACCATCACAGATACCGACTCGCTGCTGAGGGAGCGCCAAGCAGACTGACCTTAGACACTTCTTCATTTATCCGTGAGTTGGGCTCTTCTCGTCGCGAGATAGAAAGGACGCAACTGCACCAACTCACCGCACTGCCGCTACCTGATACAGATAAATCAGCCAGATAGTCCATTCCCCTGACTCGCCGCGCCAGCCCTATTACCATCGACATCAATGGTCTGAACGATATCGCCAGTTATCGTTTGTATACCTACATTGGGACCATGTAATTCTGGCTAACGTTCGCATGCCAGTGGTGGACGACAACTTTATGATTCCTTCAGACTCTCGCTCTATCAACTATCCCTTTCTAAGCGCTTAGAGTAAGCATCGAAGATATGCCTATCCATAAGAAAATGGGCTCTTTTAAAATAGGGATTTTCCTTGGCCTCAAAACCATCTTGGAGGGTCAACGGAACGGTGTACACGTAAAAACGGAAGCAATTGACAATCATGCTCCAATATAGGAGCCTGTAGTCCACTTTGCTGCGTTCATCTTCATAAGCATGCACCACTTTCGCAGCACGATTCCAGTTAGGTTTGCAGGCAGACTCGAAAGAGAAGGACATTGCAGCTATAGACAAGTCAAATAGAATTGATCCGTAATAGCAATCATCAAAATCGATAACACCTTTCAGGTCCCCGTCTTCAGAAACAACTACATTGCCGGGATGAATATCAGCGTGTACGACTCCCTTCTCAAGCTCAGGCGAACCTTGTGCATCCCTAAGCATGATCCACGAATCGTATATATCACTTTGGCCAGGTATCGATTCCTTTAATCTACTCATTTCGGACACGCTGACTACGGATCAGCAGGTTGTTTCTCTCTCTGAGGAGCAAAGCGCTTCAATCCAATATGCAGTCGAGCAATAAAGGAGCCTGTTTGCGCCGCAATCTTGTCATACGGCTGCTCGATTACCATTTCGTCGAAGGAATTCAGGAAAACAAAACAACAATCATCTTTCTGCTCTTTCAAGCCTATAAAATTTCCACTCTTGAATTATCGCTTTCAACTACATATAAAGGCGATCCTGTTTTTTCCTTAACTACGGTTCCAGGAAAACGCTGAGCCCCTAACCGCAACGATCCATTATTCGACCTTATCTGATACCCGTTTTCTGGTTGAAAGCTGTCAGTTAAAACTACTCTTGACGATGAAGCGGAAACGGAACACTCTTCTTTCACCTTTAACGATTTTGAGACGACGCTGCTATTTGTAACTGAAAATGTCGCAAACTCGCATGAACTGTACTGTATCCGCAAGGACCCGGCAGAAACCTTGCAACCGAGTTTCCTGACATCTATGCCAGCGATACGAGCCGAACCGGATGAGACCTGTACATTCAACTCACAAAGTGCGTTTTGTTCCCGTAAAGCAATCACCAGCAAGGGATCAGCCCACAACCAGGGCAGTGAAGGTCTTCCCTTCCTGAATTCACTATTCCAGAAGGGAATCCGCTGAGTGATGGCCAGAGCATCTCCACGCGTCTTAGTCGCGGTGAAACTGCTTTCGTCGCAAGAACGGAAATAAATCCCAGGATATTTCGAAGATAATACAAGAACTTGTATATCGCCGGTAGACACCGATATCGAGTTAATCTGATCCAATTCCATGTACTTGTGGAGGCTTCTTACATCCATCATGTTCTTCTCTTCCCCTTGAAGGCTTGTGCCGCCGCCCCGAAACAGATGACTGCAAGGATGAAAGCGACAATTATGGACACTGCTGTCCCTTTGCTCATTCCGACGCCTACTGCCTGCCTGGCACCTTCGACAATGTAAGTAAGCGGGTTGAATCTTGATAAGATTCTCAGCCAATGGGGGCCGAAATCTACAGGTATGAGGATGCCTGATAGCAGGATAAGCGGAAGCAGCACGGCATTAAAAATGGACGACAAAGCATCCTCCTGCTTGGTGAGGATTGCCACAAGGTAGGACAGGGAGGAAAAGCTGACTGCTGTAAGGAATACCAGGAGCATATCGACAACAAGCCCCAATCCACTGGTTCTATAGCCGAGGGGATAAGCCAGCAGGAGCACAATAATCATTTCCGCTACTACAACCAGGGAGTCCTTCACCACTTTCCCCGCCAGCATTGCCGACCGGCTTACCGGCGTGGCGAACAAGCGTTCAAAAGCTCCCGACCGGTACTCCGTAACCAAGGAAATACCAGCGAAGGAACTGCTGAAGATGGCCAGCTGGACGAACAAAGCTGGAACGAATACCCCATATGCACCCCCCGCACCCCCTGAGCTTATTTCCGGTATACCGGTCAATGTTGGCCCAAAGAGGAAAAGATACAGCACAGGCTGTGCAAGAGATCCAATGACAAAATAAGGACTTTTCAATGTCGCTTTCATCTCATGGGCAAAGGTAAAGAACATACTCCGTAGCCAGTATTGTTGAGACACTCCGGTGGTATTCATACTGCAGTCTCTTTTCCAGTGATCGTTAGAAAAGCCTTGTTTAGGCTGCCTTTTTCCATATCGACCGACTCGATGTTGATCTTGCGACTTTCCAAAAAACTCGCCACAACGGGAATGAGTTCTGCAGCCGCATTGGTTCGATAGCGAATAAGATAACGCCGGTTTTCTGTATGCTCCCAGGTAATTGAAGCCACATCAGGGAACGTTGCAATGCCCGCAACCGCTTTTTCAATACCCATGCCAAAGACGGTAAATGTCACCGTACTCAAGGCGTACTTACGCGAGAGTTCATGAGGCGTGCCCTCCTCGATCTTGATTCCACCATCAATAATCGTTATTTGGTCAGCAAGCTGCTCAGCCTCTTCTATATAGTGGGTCGTCACCACAAATGAGGTCCCGCGAGTATCCCTAATACGTAGAATCAAATCGATTAACTCCTGGCGCGCATCTGGGTCAAGTCCTACAGACGGCTCATCCAAAAAGGCGATGATCGGTTCGTTCATCAGCCCCATAGCAATATCGACGCGACGCCTCTGACCTCCTGACAAGTCGCCGGCCTTCTTATTGAAGAGATCAGGGATACCAAGTTGGTCCAAAAGCGCACAGGCCCTAGACCATGATTGCGTCTTGTCTAGCCCAAAGCACCTTCCCTGCAAAATCATCTCGTCAGCCACTACTGATTCATCCATCAATGTTCCAGCCTGAGGAACATAACCAATCTTTTGGCGCACTTGGCGGACCTGTTTCAAGACATCGTACCCACCTATGACAGCATTTCCTTGGTCTGGCTTCAACAACGTCGTCAAAATCCTCAACGCTGTACTCTTCCCCGCCCCATTGGGCCCCAACAAGCCCAATATCTGTCCTTGAGAAAGCGAAAAAGAAAGATTCGAGAGAGCTATTTTCTCGGATCCTCTATACCTATATCTCTTCGAGATATTGTCGACTTCCACTACGAGTTCTCCGGTCATACGAGTTTCCCTCTTACTTCTTCAGTGAACAATCGCACGGTTTCTTCCATGGACTCCCTGGATGCTGATCCGAAATCCAATTGGAACAGGGTCCTTCTTGTTTCTTTCGAAGATTCCATTGGTCCTAACACGGTCTCATTTATATTAGGCAAAATTGACTATACGCTTATTTTTTATAATAGCAATGCGGAGAAAGATACACTCAATGTTAGCTTTTGTTATTAGAGCAGCCGACTATTAGATATATGGAGATAAAGTGGGCGCAAACAGCACAAAACTGCTGGTTCTCGGCGTGGTTACTCTGCGAGAACCGACATACGGATACGAGATTGAAAAAGAGCTAAAAAACTGGAATGCGGATAAATGGGCCGGCATTGCAAGAGCTTCTGTATACAACCAGTTAAAGAGCCTGACAAAAAACGGTATGTTGAAGTTTGATTCAACCATAAAGCCGGAAAATCGGCCTACACAGTATCTATATCGCATAACAGAACAGGGAAAGAAAGAGTTCTATTCCCTTCTACGAGAACAGCTCAATGATCATGATCCACAGCCGGGCGACCTTATGCCAATACTGTCATTTATCCCTTTTCTACCCCAAGAAGAAATATCAAACGCCTGTCTAAAACGAATACGGTACTATTCTTCGTTTATTGAATCATTCGACAGTGAAATGGGGAAATGGTTTCCACCGGAGACAGCGAGAATATCGTACATAAAAGAAATCTTCTATCGCGAAAAAGCTGCCATAGTTGCAGAAAAAACCTGGCTGATGGACTTTCTCAACAGGCTTCCGTCATATTACAACGCATAGTTCTCCCGATAGAGTAACGAGTCAACGGCCGATGCCTTGCTCGTAGGAGCCAAGAATGAGGCTTACCGGTGAAGGAGATTCCGGCATGAAACACCAACTGATATTCCAGGCGGCCTGGCTCACGGCCGTGTTCGCGGCCTACATGCTGCTCAACTGCCTACTGGGCGTGTGCCTGGCCTTGCTGTGGCGATGGGTGGACGCCCCCCTTCTTAACGCCATCCAGCCATCATGACCAAGGTCATCAACCTTATTGCCGTAGCAGGCCTTGTTGGCTCGTGGATCAAACCCGCACACCACCCCGCTTCGTTGATGTAGCGAGGCATATTCGTTAAAGGCGATTTTCCTCCCGCAAATCCTGATCTCCGGTCAGCAACTCTTGTTTGTGCTCATCGACCATGTTCACGAAGATAGTCCTCTGCCTGCCGGTCATCGACCGCTAAAGCTGCAGTCAAGGTAAGAGCCAGGTTTTCGGGCGTCTGAATCCTGGCCTCGATGGAGTTCCACGGCATACGGACCGGGGCGGAGGTGGAACCTGGCCGCAGTTTCTCACAGGCTCTGACCATCGCTGTAATCTGATTTTCGGTAACTGCCAGGCTCAGGCCTACTGTCGACTGTATAGTGGTCTGGGAATTGCCTGGGTTGGAATCACTTTTGCAGATAAGTACATCCTGGAAGGCCCAGCGGCGCAAATGGATCAGAACGCCCGGCATAGCGTACAGGCTGATGAAGCCCAGTCCCTTGGTCCAGAATTCCTCTGATTCCTCTAGACTGCCACTTTCCAAGGTCATAAACATGGGCATGGAGTAGATGCCTCGATACGGTTCCGGTGGCGCGACAGCCGCACCCGGATGCGGAACAGGACTGATACTTGCAGCATCATATGTTGAATTTGCTGATTGAATATAGCTAGACATGGTTGCCCCCTTTTATGGTTAGGTTTGCGAAACAGTTAGTGAGGTAGGGAACTGCTATTGCGCCTCTCCGTTATTCCCATTTAGCGGTGGCAGGGTCTATTCCGTGAACACGCGCGGCTGTTTCGATGGCGGTCAGCATCCACTCGGCTAAACCAGGCTCGAACTGTTCATAGTGGCAATTGAATCGAGGGTCAGCCACATACATGCGCCCTAGCATCAGATGCATGGATGGGGTCACATGGAACCATGCCAAAGCCCGCCGGTGCTCCTCAATCAGCTCTAAAGCTTCATCGCCAGTCGGATCGAGGCCGTTCCGCTTGGATTGCCCGAGTCTTGCTTCCACTTCTCCCAGGTGGGCCATATCCCGTTGCCACCGTGCCCGGTTGCGAGAGGTTTTCCTCTCTGCATACTCCAACCACTGCTGACTAACGCCCCAACGTTGCCAGGCTTCCTGGAGCTGATGGCTCTGCTGCTTCCCCTCTGCGATGGCAACTAGACGGTCCACCCCACCTAAGGATCCTTCGAGGCGACGAATCTTCTTCTCCATTTCGGAACGTTGGTTTCGTAGTTCCTTCAACGCCAAGGAAGTTGAAGAGCTCAGCAGACTCTTAATCTGTCGAGTATCGAATCCCATTTCTCGATACGTCAACACCCGTTCGAGACGTGCGATATCCTCCTGCCGGTACTGCCGGTAACCGGCCGGCCCACGCATCGGCGAAAGCAACCCGACCGCCTCCCAATGACGCAGCATCCGTTGGGTGACCCCCATCAGTTCAGCGGTCTCACCGATACTTAGCCACGGTTGGCCGTAATCGCCTTCATAATCGTCATCTCGCGTCATATTCCGACCCTAAACCCTGACATCTTGTCAAGGTCAAATTGGCAGGGAACCATACTCTTTATTGAAGAACCGGCAAGTACTGAGTAAGCACAGATTGCACTCCTGCTCAATAGCAATCGGAATAATCTGACTCTTAGCACTAATCGAAGGCAAACCGCTCTCGAACCTCGTAGTAGTGGAGAGTCCTCGACGGTCAAATCCGCACACCCATGCCACAGATATGCTCGATGGCAAAATTCGGACACTCGCACTTCTTGTATTGAGATTACTGGTTTCTCATAACACAAGGGGAAGGCAGCAATTACGGACCTTGGCCTTCAAACCCGCAGGCAGTCTACTATCCAAGTAGAATACGGCTGACGGCCTGCTCTGTCTCGTGCGAGAAACTAATTGCGGCGAGCTTTTCCTTAGTCACACCAGCAATTTCACTATTCTCCGACATTACGAATGCATCCTCGGCTTTCTTTTGAAGTTCAATAGCGACGTATCTCTCAAAACCTAATTTTTCCAGTTCTATGATTAACGGGTCGTTAGTTCCGTAGTTCAAGTAGTCTCCCCACCCACTTGAAGCCTGATCAGTCAGCTGCATGTAGTTACTAACGTATGTCTTAATGGTAAAGCGGACGATATTTTCCAGATCTCTCATCACATCATTGATAACCGAGTTAACATGTACAGAATTACTGCCATCGAATTCTACCCAGTTGATATAATCCGTGCATATCTTTTTCTTTGTTTTACTGTAGAAGTTTAAAGTACTTTGTATAATTAGATTCAGCGGTCGAGAATTGAGCCATTCGCTCATTAGAACTGTGTAATAAGGAAGATTCTGTCGGTTTCCCAGTTTTTTTGAGTCCTCTTCCTCTGACCAGTTATAGTAATCAAACATTGCGTGCAAAACTTTTGAACACGATTCGTAATCGTACGTAGTCGGCAAGCTATATCGATCACCAGATACATAAATTTGTTGCTGATACTTGGGCTTAATCGAAATAGCAGACATAAGAATACTGCTTGGCACATCAATTGCCTCAACCTTGCGAAGGACCTCGGGCATGTCCGGGTTCTTCTTTGCGAAAGTCGTATGGAGGACAGAATCAACTCGCGCATTCTGCTGATATGCAAAAATCGTGGCATAACTTGACAGCTGTCGTTTTTCTTTAATCGACACTTTCTTTCGGGTTAACGGTTTATCTAGCAACACGTTACCGATATTCTGATAAAACCGATTGTCGCCAGTAATTATAGCGGTTTCTAAAGGACACACCTCTTTCGTAAGCAAATCACTGACCGTTTTTTCAGACCAGTCGTCTTCCTTACTCCGAACAACAATAACGTTCCCAGACAGTTCTTTCGACAGTCTCCCGGCTCTACCAATTAAATTCCTAAAGGAAAGTTGATCCATCCTGCTTCGGCCAACTTTTTTTGAGAGCACAAAGAGATTCTTGGCAGGTAAGTTGACCCCTTCAAGCAACGTCGAGGTAGTAAATAGGGAATGAATAACTCCGCTCTTAAAGGCATCTTCAACCCTATTACGCACCAATTGTGGCAAGGCACCGAAGTGAACAGCAACACCCTTCTCTACGTAGTTAGCTAAATCATACTGCTCATGGATTGTCTCACGGATAAATTTAGCTAGACGGACTCTATCTGGTGACTTATCAGCAGGAAGTCGTTTCGCCTCGCACTCTGCTTCACGTAGAGTCGTCCCTACAGAATTACAATATACTAGCGATTGTCCTTTGTTCGAGAAGTGGTCAAAAACCTCATTTACTCCCGACCAAGGAAGGGGCAACTCAGCATAGCTACTTTCGTTCTCGGATATGAAGTCAAAATACTGCCATGCTTTACCTTTAACAAAATCTAAAAAGAAAACGTTTTGCGTGACACTCAAATCCTGCACGCGTGATACTTCCTCAGCCGAGTTTCCTACTAGAGATAAGAAGATATCAGGGTTTGGCACGCAGGGCGAGGCAAAGAATAACTTGACGCTTTTTTGTTTCGCCAATGAAATTGCATGGTAGAACAGTGGCGATCTTTCATCATCGGATATGGTCTTTTGCGCCTCGTCCACAATCAAGATATCAATTACCGGATTTTCCTTACTGAAGTAGGAAACTAATCGCTCAGGCGTAAATACAAAAATAAACTTGTTCTTCGCAAATAGCAAGGGCACTTCTGGACTGGTTATAATCTTATACTGTCTGTCTTTGCTCCCTCTATTAAGCAATTCAACCTTTTCATTCAAGTCATTCACCACCTGCGTTATCAATGCTCGAGTGGGAACTAAAAAGGCGAAATTCTGGCTAGAATTCGCTCCGTGAATCATGCGTTCCACATATTCATCAAAAAGAAATGACTTTCCAAATGATGTGCCAGCAGAAAAGCTGAAGTGGTTCGAGTTCATCATTTTATTCAGTATCTTGAATTGCTGATCGGTTAAAACATGCTTACCATCTGCTGTCTTTTGGATTTCTCTTTTGATGCCGCCATCAATCACAAACTCTAAATCTTGGGCGTCGTTCCCTTTTTCCTCGACGAACGAAATTGAAGGAAATAAACCCAGTTTTGTCAGAACACTCTTCGAAAATAGCTTGAAGGCATTATTGTTCATATATTCGTCGTAAAGAACAGAAATGATTTTTAGTGCCACATTTTTGTTGATTGGAGTCTTTGACCGGGACAAGATATCAGCAAACCGCAAAATATCTGCGAACTCTTTATCTTCCAATCTTGCAGGTTCTTCTCCAAACAGTTGGGAGCCATAGTTCTTTTGAGCTTTTTCCAACAACTCATAAAGATAGACATCGTTCATAGCCTGTTCATTAAGCAAATCGGTTACAGTTTTTTGTGCATTCACGATGTAAGTTCTTTCGTTAGTTCTCTTCTTGTCTTAGCCAAGTCCGTAAACGGCATCAAGTAGACATAAAAATGCTTCCCTTTCAGCTTCTGGTTCTCAATCTGTTTTTGGATTGTGCCCACTAGTCCCCTTATCTGCTCAGACACAAATGATTTAATCCAAGTCTCAAACTCATCTTCGTCCAAGTTCTCTTTTTCTTTATCAACCTTTATTTCAAATCCAATAAAAATCCCGAAAGTCCTGGTAAATTTGATGCCCTTCAATTTCTCAGCACCTCGCCGAGAAGGATAGATTACTTGCTTAATTGCTTCAACAGCATCTTTTTCACTGAGCTTTTCATCATCAATATGCTGGCTGATAAGCTGCCCTTCCCAGTCTTTTTTCTCTTTTAAAGGGCCACTGCCAAGGAAACTATTGATTGACTTAAACGCTGCGCGAAATCCAGCAGTCAGATTCTTGTAGAGCTTTGACTCTCCGAATATCAGGTGATATCTGCCATTATCCAATTTAAGAAGATGTACCCCATCACAGCCTTTAATATAATCTTGAGAAGAAGTCTTCAATGACATCTTAGAGAGGATTTTTGGTGCTTTAAGGTGTCCCTCGAGAAGAACATAAAGGATAAGCTCTCCCAATTCCCCTTTATTGCGCGCATAATCTTTGAAAGCCCTCCTAGCAGCCTGCGTCATCTGCTGATACTGCTTATGCTCAAGATACTCGTCTACGCTTTTACGACTGAGGACATAGTAGGTCAACGGGTTAAAAAGAACATCCTTCATCCCTGAGTAGTCAAATTCATGTCCATCCAGCTTTGGCATGAATATCCTCATTTTTGTGGGTTTTAGTTCATTTTCAAATAAACTAATGTCCTCTAATTGCTCGAACCAATTCACCGCAGCCTGGGCATCTTCCGAGAACTCGACCATGAGGAATCCTTCGCAAACAGTATATGCTACAAATATCTAGATAATCATAAACTTTGTTCTCGTATATCACCGTATTTAGATTCATCTCATGAGCACATCTAACAGCTCTCCTAGCACCTACAACTGTGCCATCCGTCGACAGAATCAGGCCTGCACAACCGGAAGCAGGACAGTGCGCAAACCGGTCTATCTCAGAGGCTCAACCGATAGTTCGGATAGTAGCGCTTAGCAGACGGATTTAATGCTCCAGTCCTGACCCTAAAAAAGTCTAAGTAGACAAGACCTTATTCAGAGTCGTTCCTGAACAAATTAACCGAACTACCCACAGACGAATATCTTCCTAAGGGATTAATTGGAGCAGCCAAGACACACCAGGCAGAATCATCTTTGGCACCCCGCCAGAGGAATCCTATCTCACTTCAAATTCGGAAGGGAGGTTCGTTAAGTAAGGCCTGTTTCGGTGGGCTTTTGTCACACAAATGTCACCAAAAATCAGCTCCCGGAAGAACCAACGTGATAAGAGAGAAGCCCTACAGCCGTTGTAGCCGTAGGACTTCCGCGTGGTGCGCCAGACAGGATTCGAACCTGCAACCTGCTGATCCGTAGTCAGCTGCTCTAATCCATTGGGCTACTGGCGCATGTCATCTCGAACAAGCTGCTTGCTTTTGACAACTCATATATATTACCGCATTTGGCGCTGTCGTCCAGCCTGGTGTGTCGCCGCAATTCGATCCGTCAAACTGCGGCGACACCCGGTCGGCTGTTATGCAACAGTCAGCACCACTTGTCCGTTCTGGGAGCGCACGCCCTCTCCCTTGCCCAGGCATCCGGTGAAGTCGCGGCCATCGGAGGAGACGATGGTCACTTGATCACCGCTACGTTCAGCGGTGAAGACCACATCATCGCCGACCTCGTCACGAACGCGGGCCTCGGCCTTGCCATCCTGAGCCAGGAAGACGGAGACGGTGACATCCGTTCCGTAGGCATATTCAGTACTGGTTTGCCCCTGCCGGGCAACCAGTACGGTTCCGTCACGGATCCAGAGCGGTACGGTATCGAAGCCTTCCCGCCCGCTCATCCAGTGACCTGCCTCTCGGCAATCCTCCTGCTCACCGGTGAACCAGTTGGTCCACACACCCTTGGGCAGGTAGTACTCCACGTCTCCGGAGTAGGAGAAGACCGGGGCCACCAGGAGGGAGGGTCCCAGCATGTACTGCCTGTCGCAGTCCAGAGCGGTCCTGTCGTCGGGGAATTCCATGAACATGGACCGCATGACGGGCTGCCCAGCCTCATGTGCCTCAAGTCCCAGCTGGTAGAGATACGGCATGAGTGAGATCTTCAGCCTGGTGAACTTCCTCAGCACGCTGACGGCGGTCTGCTCGGGCGGGTTGACCACACCGCGCCGCTCATCCTCCTGGTCAAAGAGCCAGGGCACCCGGTAGACGGTGGAACCGTGCAGGCGGGAGTGGGACGACAGGAGACCGAAGGCGATCCAACGCTTGTAGACCGCCGGATCGGGATGGGCACCTTCGAAGCCACCGATATCGTGACTCCAGAACCCGAAACCCGAGCTGACCAGGGACAGCCCGGCCCGCAGAGTCTGGGCCATGCCGTTGAAGGTCGACTCACAGTCGCCTCCCCAGTGGACCGGCTGCTGTTGCCCGCCGACGGTCGCCGACCTGGCGTACAGGCAGGCCTGCCCCTTGCCCTTCACTTCTTCTATGGCCTCGAAGACGGTCTGGTTGTAGAGCTGGGTGTACCAGTTGTGCATGGAGGCCGAGTCCGATCCATCGAACCAGACCACGTCCGAGGGAATGCGTTCGCCGAAATCGGTCTTGATGGCGTCGACCCCCTGGGCGAGGAGGGTCTTGACCTTCCCCTTGTACCAGTCGCGGGCGGCAGGGTTGGTGAAGTCCACCAGTCCCATGCCGGCCTGCCAGAGGTCCGTCTGCCAGATGTCACCGTCAGGCTTGCGCACCAGGTAGCCCTTGTCCGCTCCCTCATCGAACAGGATGCTCTCCTGCCCGATGTAGGGGTTGATCCAAGCGCAGACGTGCAATCCCTTGTCCTCATGGAGACGACTCAGGGTCCCCTCGATGTCGGGGAAGAAGCGCTTGTCCCACTGGAAGTCCGTCCAGTGGAACTCACGCATCCAGTAGCAGTCATAGTGGAAGACGCTGAGCGGTATGTCCCTTTCGGCCATGCCGTCGATCATGGAGGTGACCGTCTGCTCGTCATACTTGGTGGTGAACGAGGTGGTCAGCCACAGCCCGTATGACCAGGCCGGAACCTCGGCGGGCCTGCCGACCAGGGCGGTGTACCGTTCCAGGATCCGCTTGGGGTCCGGCCCCGAAATCAGGTAGAAGTCGATGGCCTCACCGGGGACGCTGAACTGGACGGTCTCCGTGTTTTCGGAGGCCACCTCGAAGGAGACATGCCCCCTGTTGTTGACCAGGACCCCATACCCGTTGCTCGTCATGTAGAACGGGATGTCCTTGTATCCCTGCTCGCTCGCAGTGCCGCCGTCCTCATTCCAGATGTCGATAGTCTGGCCGTTCTTTACATACGGGCCGAAGCGTTCTCCGAAGCCGTAGACCCGCTCCCCCACCTCCAGTCCGAGCTGGATGGAGGTGAAGACCGGTGACTCGTCGTAGGCATGGGCCGTGGGCGAGACGCCGAACTCCCCCACCGGCTGTGTGGACACCGCAGCATCCGGGGTAAGGAGAAACCTGGCCAGGGACTTGCCCCTGGCGTGGGTCAGTTCCTTCTCGCCGCATCTGAAGGTCATGTCGAAGGAGTCGCCCTTGGTCATGGTCAGGCTCAGGTCGCCGCTGGTCAGGCGGACGGTGGACCCGTCCTGACCGATCTCCCCGTCTCCGGGGCCCTGCGCGCTGGCGGTTATGATCCCCTCATCCGCCTCCTGCTCATTGACAGGGAAACCCGGGCAGACCCTGCTCCCCTTCCAGTGTGAGGCCTGGACACGTATGACCCCCTCGGCCGGTGACGATGCATGAATTCGGAAGGTGGGAAGATTGAGCGTATCAGCCCGGTCATGAATCACCCTCGTGGTGGCCAGCACGTCTATGCTCTTGCCGTCATCGCCCACCGACAGTTCGTAGGGCGAACGGGCGTACAGAGCTTCGACCCCCGGCCTGGCCAGCCAGTATCCATTGGTGAATTTCATCTTATTTCACTGCTCCTGTCGTAATACCCCTGGAGAGGGTGCGCTGGAATATGAGGTAGAAGATCAGCGTGGGTACGATGCTGATCAGGGAGGCCGCCGCCGTGGTGGTCACATCCATGAGCCTGTCTCCGGTCAGCGAGGCGATGGCGATGGGGACGGTCTGCTTGGAGTTGTCAATCAGGAAGGCCATGGGAATCATGTACTCGTTCCATGTCCAGATGAAGAAGAAGACCAGCATGACGCTCAGTGTAGGCGTGGATATGGGGAAGACGATGTCCTTGAGAATCTTCCACCTGCTGGCCCCATCGATGGTCGCGGCCTCCAGGATGGCCTTGGGGAAGGTTCCATAGACCGAGGAGAGCAGATAGGTGCCGAAGGCGCTCTGGATAACGGTGAATATAATGACTATGGCCCATTGGGAGTTGTATAGCCCCATGCTCTTGAACATGATGTAGAGCGGGTAGAGCAGGGCCTCCTGGGGCATCATGTTGGCCAGCATGATCAGGAGGACGATCCAACGCCGCCCTTTGACCCGGCCGATTCCGAGCGCAAAGGAGTTCAGCACTGAAAGGACGACCGCCAGAACCGACACCAGACCGCTGATCCAGATGCTGTTCCAGACCTTCTGGGGGAACCTGACCCTGGTCCAGAACTTCTCCAGTCCGGCCAGACTGAATTCACTGGGCCATGAGAGCGGACCCGAGGCGTTGTAATCCGCCGCGGTCTTGAAGGCGTTGAGGAGGAGTATGAAGAAGGGGAAGAGCATGATCAGTCCACCGACGATCAGCAGGGCCAGGATGACCCAGTCCCCTACCGTCCGGTTCTTCCTTGCCTTGGGAACGGTGATATGTGCACTCATGGCTTACTCCTCATCCTCTTTCTCAACCCGCTGCTGAAGGTTGGTGAAGACTATCGATATGACGATGATGACCACCGTCAGGGCCGTAGCTATGGCCGCTCCGTACCCCACCTGCTGGGATTGGAAGAACTGGGTGTAGGAGTAGTAGGAAGGCACGATGGTGCTGTCGCCAGGACCACCCTTGGTCAGCATGTACACAGGGGCGAAGACCTTCAGGGCCGCGATGGTGCAGGTGAGTGCGACCACGAAAATCTCGGGCTTGATGGCCGGCAGGGTGATGACCTTGAACCTCTGCCACCAGTTGGCCCCATCCAGGCTAGCCGCCTCATAGAGTTCCGGATCGACCCTCTGCAGACCCGACATGAAGATAACGAGCGGGTAGCCCAGCTGGATCCAGATCATGATGACCATGAGGAATATCAGCGCCGTATCAGGAGACCCCAGCCAATTGTGCTGGAAACGGCCCAGGCCCACCCCCTCAAGAATCGCGTTCAACGCCCCGTTCTCCGGCCGGAATATCCATCCCATGACCAGGGCCGCCACGGAGATGGGCAGGAGCTGGGGGAAATAATACACAGCCCGCATGGTCGAGGCGGTCTTTGCCCCAAAGCGCTTCTGCACCACGTCGAATACCAGGGAGGCCAGAACCAGACCGACCAGGATGGGAATGACCACCATGGCCACAATCATCCAGATTGAATTTCGGAAGGAGGCCCAGAAGGTGGCATCCCTCATCAGCCTGGACCAGTTGTCGAGTCCGATCCAGCGAGGCGGCCGTATGCCGCGGTAGTTGGTGAAGCTCAGATAGATGTTCCACAGGGCCGGAATGATGATGATCCAGAGCAGGACCGCCAGGCCCGGTATCAGGTACCACCAGAAACGGCTTGACGGATTGCCCGGTATCCGGGACATCCCGCGCTCTTCGTCGGTCCTGGAGGGGGCCGACTTCGCGCCTTTCTTTCGAGATCGCATTTCTCACTTCCTCTTGCACGATTGCTGCTCGGATACTGGCCCGCAAGGCCGAGGACCCGCTCCCTTGCGGAGGCAGGCCCTCCGGCCGAATGCTGCGGAATGGTCCGGCGAATAAACCAGACTCTTGTTGGCGGTTCAGCTGGTCTGAACCGCCCAGCGACTACTGCTGCTTCACACCTGACGTTTCAACACCCTTGTCGTACTTGCCCTGGAGTTCCTTAAGCACGTCCTTGGGGGCCTTGGTCCCGTTGACCAGCTCCTGCAGACCCGCGTTCAGCTCGTCGTACAGGGTGGACGTGGGCCAATCGGGATAGTAGCCCAGCCGATCATCCTTGATGACCTCGTTGAACCCGGCTATCAGCTCCTTGCTCTTGGGATCGGTGATCTTGTCGGGGTCGGCGGCAATGGGCAGACCACCGGCATTGCCCATCAGGTTCTGGTTTTCCTTGGTCAGGGTCATGTTGATGAACTCCGCGGCGGCGTCCTTCTTCTTGGAACGCTCGGGAATGACCCAGATGTTACCGGATCCACCGGGGATCTTCTTGGACTCCGGGAAGAGACCGACCTGCCACTTGAGATCGGGGACATCACTCTGGAAGCGTCCGAACCACCAGGATCCGGAGAAGAACATGGGATAGGTGCCCTTCATGAAGTTCTGCCCGGCATCCTCGGCCTTGAGACCGGTGGAGTCCTTGCTGATGTACCCCTTGTCGACCCAGTCCTTGATGGTCTCGGTGGCGTAGGTCATGGCAGGCCCTTCCCAGTCGACCTCGCCGTCATAGCGCTGGTAGGCGTCAATCAGCTTGGAATCCGCCTTCTGCAGGACCAGCTGCCACCACAGGTGCTGAAGGGGATATTCGGCCACACCCTCGGACAGGGGCGTCACGCCATTCTCCTTGAACTGCTGCATGGCCGATTCCAACTCGGCCATGGTCCCGGGGATGGCGATGCCGTACTTGTCGAACATCTCCGTGTTGTAGTACATCATCACCTCTTCGCCGTAGGTGGTGATGCCGTACCAGTCGCCGGACCCCATGACTCCCTTTTCGTCATACTTGCCCGGCACGGCCAGGGAACCGGTGATCTTCTTGTCCCAGTTGTACTTCGTGACGTAATCATCGAGGTTGGACAGAAGCCCCTGGCTCGACAGCAGACCTGCCGTGGCGTTGCCCTTGTTGTACTCCATGACATCGGGGGCGTCATCGGAGTTCAGAATCTGGCTGGCATTCTGCCTGATCTGTTCGAAGGTCTTCTTTTCGAAGTTGACCTTCACGCCGGTCTTCTTCTCGTAGTCGGCTATGGCCTGCTTCCAGGCCTTGCCCTGGGAGCCGTTGTCCTCCTCGTAGTACCAGATCTTGATGGAGTCCGGGTGCTCCTCCTGGGCGCTGTCACTGCCGCCGCAGCCAGACAGTGTTGCGAGTCCCACGAGACTTGCCACAGCCGTTGCCGCCGCCATGATTTTCTTAGACACCTTCATAGGAGTCCTCTCCTTTCAGCCTCTTTGCTTGATGGTCGTTCGCCATGAACAACCAGTACTTAATTTATTCATTGCACTATTATCGACCGACTATTTCGATAATTTTCGATAAGGTGCTTCTATTTGACCGCCGAAAGGCTCATCCTCTGGTGGAAACAGGCCCGACAGACCCCCGCCGCAGGTAATTCGAGGGAATCAGTTCAACGGACCCAAGGCTCAGATTGCGCCCCTCAAGCCGATCCATGAGCATATCCACCCCACGCGAGCACGTCTTGTTGGGCTGCATGGGGATTTCATCGATGGGCCGCTCCATAACCGACGCATTGCCGAAGGTGCTCAGGGCCAGAAGCGACACATCGCCGGGGATGGACTTCCCGCGCCTGGATAAAGAGCCGATGACGTTATTCATATGGCTGATGTTGGTCTGGGCCATGATCGCAGTAATCCCTGGTGTCGCTTTATACGCCTCAGCGATGACCTCCTCTACGTGCCTGGCGTCATCCCCGGTGGAATACCTGAAATCCAGGTGCACCCCCAGTACCTTTGCGCGCGACTCGATGGCCTCCCTTGTCCTGACGAGGAAGTTGGAACCGAACCGGTAGCTCTCCTCACTGGCACCGATAAAAAGCACCTCCCTGTGCCCCAACCGGTAGAACTCATCCATGGCCATCCTGCCCATGGACTCAAAGTCCATGTCCACGGAAACGACATCGGCATGATTCTCGGCACAACCGATCGAAACATAAGGCACCATGGAGGTCCGAGCATGCGCCACCCGTTCATCGTCGGTGTTGACGTCCAGCAGGAGAACCCCATCAACCATGCCGCTGTACGACATGCGCAGAAGCTCATCCTCCTCGTTCTCATCCGTCAGCAGGACCACGTTGTAGTGATATCGGCGAGCCCTGGCCACGACGGCGAAGAAGAAGGTGGCGTAGTTGCTGTAGTCGGTATAGCTGTGCATGGGGGAACTCAGGGCGATCAACCTGGTCCGCGCCCCCTGCCGAAGCATGGCCGCCCCCTTCTTCGGGCGGTAGTCCAGAAGACGTACAGCCTCCAGGACCCTCAGCTTGGTCTCGTCGCTGACCCGACGCTTTCCTGAGAGAGCATACGAAACGGTGCTGATGGAGACTCCAGCTTGAGCGGCAACGTCTTTGATTCCGGCCACGTGACCTCCTGCAACAAGGGGAAACTGGGCATGAACCAATATAGCATTGGTTACCAGCGACCTTTCCGGCCCGCCTCAGCCGGGTATGCGGCAGGCCATCAATCAATCAGGCTACCGATGTATCAGGGCCTGGGACCGTTCGAAAGCCAGAGCAGGTATTCGATATTGCCGTGTGCTCCGGTAATGGGCGACGGTATCCGCCCCCTGACTTCGAAGCCGGACTCCTCGGCACACCTGGTCACACGCTCCACAGCCTGGACACGACGATCCTCCTCGGTGACCACGCCATGGTGGCCGAGGAGTGTTCTGCCGACTTCGAACTGGGGCTTTATCAGGAGGATGCAGTGGGTATCCGGGGCAATGATGGCCGGCAGGACGGGAATCACATAGGTCAGGGAGATGAAGGAGACATCAGAGACCACATAGTCCGGCCGGTAGGGCAGATCGTCAGGTCCGACATCGCGGATATTGACGCCGCTCATCTCAAGGACTCTGGAATCCCGGGCAATTCGGTCAATCAGCTGGTCCTGCCCCACATCCAGGGCAACCACCCTGCTCGCCCCCCTGCGTAGAAGGAGATCTGCGAAACCACCGGTTGAAGCACCAATGTCCAGACAATGACGGCCTTCCGGCCCCGGTAGCCCCATGGGTTCGAAGGCTTCAAAGGCGCCGGCCAACTTATAGGCACCACGGGAGGCGTAGTCGGGCCCCTTGTCGACCTCGATCAGGTCGCCTGTCTTCACCTTGGTCGATGGCTTTGTGCAAACGGTGCCCGAGAGGCGGACCGATCCATCCTGAATCAACCTTTGGGCCCTGGAGCGGGAATCCGCAAGTCCCAGATCCTGGATGACACGATCCAGACGGCCCGGCTCTACGACCTGGGCACCCGACCCTGCGTCTTCCATGGATTCGGGGGAATCAGTCCTGTCCATGCAACTCCTTCTGGAGTGCGGCAAGGGCACTCTGATATGCCTTGACCTGGTCCTCAAGACCCAGGTCATCAATGTGGTCCAACTCGGGGAATCGCCCGACAAGCTCCTTGATGGCCGCAGCATTCTCCCCGCGGGCCGTCGGCTCCTGCGATGAGGAGGCATCGACCCGTCCGGCTTCACCAGCAGCTCGGGCCATCATTTTCAAGGGGGTGGCCTTGCTGCCACCCTGGTCGGTTCCCTGGTTGTCCATATGGTCAGGCACCGATTCTGAATTGGGGAAGACGCAGGTCGTGCACATCGTGCCCCTGGTCCATGTACTCCCAAACGGCGCAGGCACTGGCCCGAACGGCGTCCAGATCCGTCCTGGGATCATAGGTGCTCTCGACACCATCGTGCACCTCGGAGGAGTGCAGTTCAACGGTCCCATCCCTCAGAACAGCCGTGGCGCGCCCGCAATGCCAGATCTGGTCGGCGGACTTCTCGGGGGCTGCGTGTGGCGTGACCAGCCCGAGTAGGTCAGCGCTGATGTAGGTGGGACGATATTTGGGCTCAGCCAGGATGATGGACTCGACACTGGCCACGCCGGTCAGAACCACCAGGGAATCATACCCGCCCCGATTGGCCGCCTCGATATCGGTATCCAACCGGTCACCGACCGGTAGGCACTCCTTGACGGGAATCGGCTCGGCTCCATCGGCCAGCATCTGTCGGGCCTCGTCATACATGGCGGACTCGGGCTTGCCGGCCGAAGCCTCCGGTGACTTGCCACTGGCGATTGCCACCGTTTCGACCATGGCACCGTTCCCCGGTGCTATACCCCCCTCCCGGGGGATGGTCCTGTCCATGTTGGTCGCGAAGAAGCGGGCACCCTGCCCGACGGCATAAGCGGCTTCTGCCAGATCTTCCCAGTTCTGTTTCGGGTTCCAACCCTGAATCACGGCTTCGGGATGGTCGCTTGCCGCACCCACCACTTCCAGCCCGTTGGCCCTGACCTCTTCGCGGAGATGGTCTGCGCCGATGACCAGGACCTTGGCCCCCGCATGGAGGTTATGGCGAAGCATCCTGGCGGCGACAATGGAGGAGGTGACAATCTGATGGTCATCGAGCTCCAGCCCGAATCCACGCAGCTGGTCCGCTACGACTTTCGGGGTCCTTGACGCATTGTTGGTGGTATAGGAAATGGTCATCCCCTGCGACTCAGCCTGGGATATACCCGTGGCCGCATTCCTGATGGGGTTGGCACCGCGGTAGACCACACCGTCCAGGTCCAAAAGGGCCAGACGGTAGGTCCGGGACAGCGAGGTCTCGATACCCTTCAGGAATGCGGTCATCGATCAATCCTCCCAGGTCTGGTCCATTTGGCCTGCATTGTCTGAGGCCTGATCTTCCAGGACTTCATCGGCAACCGGAGCCTGGGTGGCGCCCAAGCGCTCAGGATTGCCGTCAAGCTCTGCATCGTTCTGTTTCTTGCCCTGACCGGCAATGACCGAAGGGATCCAGCCGACCTGGGCCGGGATGACCTCTGGTCGGACGGTATCCTGACCCCAGACGAAGGTGCCGGACCGCTGCGAATCCAGCTCATCCAGATAGTCGCCCTCGCTTGGATCGATGGAGAGTTCCTCCATCATCGAGTCATCCAGATGCTCCAGGTCATAGTCGATCAGAATCTCCTTGGGAGGAGCGTCCGGATCCTCTTCCTCATCGGCATACTGTGCTTCGAGTTTCTCCAGGAGGGGCTCAAGCTTCAGGGCATCTTCGGACCGCCCGGCCTGATCCAGGAAATTCTGCTCAGCCTGGACGGCGCGCATCCGGTAGTCCCCGCTCAGCCCCCTGGCCTTGACCAGTGCCTGGACGGTTTCAATGGCCTTGTCCCACAGACCCAGATCGCCAAGGGCACCGGCGTAGACCAGGAACATCTCGACCTTTGACTCACCCGTCAGCCTCTGCGCCTCTTCCGAGGTGGCTTCTTCAATGGCCTTGCGGGCATTGCCCAGTCCCCGCTCACAGTCCGCTATGAAGGGGAGATAATCCTGATACCCGTTCATCCGATAGGCTGTGCGGAACTCCTTCAGGGCCAGCTTGTAGTCGCCCTGCCTGTATGCCACCAGGGCCAGGGTCTCCCGTGCCAGGTCAATCCTGGAAGCCTGCCTGGCAGCCCACTTGGCGTGGTCCAGCGCACCCTCCGGATCGCTTTCCTCCAGGGCGTAGGCGGCCAGGACATGCAGGCCTATGTTCTCAGCATGCTCCTTGCTCAGACCGCGCAGACGCTCACGTTCATCCTTGGAGAGCATGGACCACTCAAGGCCCTTGGGCATTTTCGGCTCGCCCGGACGTCGGTCCGTATACGGATTCTGCGAGGGATAGGAGATGGTTCCGTCCGAATTGCGGCGGGCCTGGTCATATCCCTCGTGGCGGTCCCGCTGATAGAAGCCCCTGCGGTTGTCGCCGCGATCGTTTCTCCGATCATAGCCACGGTTGCCGCCACGGTCGTCGCGCCTGTTGTAGCCGCGCTGGTCCCTGTGGTCACCATGGCGGTCGAAGCCGTTGTCGCGGCGCCGATCGTCGTTTCGATCCCGGCGACCCTCGCCGTAGCCGCCGGACCTGCGATTGTCGTAACGATCGTCGCGGCGCTGATACCCACGGTCATCACGACGCTGGTGGTTGTCATCCCTGCGACCATAGGTACGGCCATTCCCATGCCTGTCATCACGGCGGTCGTTGCGGCGATCATTGCCCCGTGAATATCCGCGGTTGTCGTCCCTGCGGAATCCACCCCGGTCATCACGACGCTCGAACCTGCGGTCCTGGCCCTGATGCCCGTCTTCACGGCGCCTGTCATCCTGACGCCGATCGTCTCGGCGCTGATACCCACGATCCTGACCCTGTCGACGGTCATGGAAGCCGCCGCCACGGTTGGAGCCGTACCCGCCACGACCACCGGAACGGCCACGGTATCCGTCGCGATCCCTGTTGTCGGAGCGGTAGCCCCCGCGGTCATCACGATTATCCCTGTTCCGGAAGTCCCGACGATCGTCACCATCGCGGCGGTCGTACCCCCTGCGATGGTCGTATCCGCCATGACCGTTGCCATCGTTACGGCGACCCTGGTAGCCACCACGGCGGTTACCATCCTGCCGGCGGTCACCATACCCGGAGCGCCGATCATCACGACGGTCATGGTCGTTATGGCGGTACGAACCCTGCCGGTCGTCGCGCCTGCGGTCACCGCCCTGGCCCTCCTGCCGGTCACGATTGCCGTGGAAGTCATCCCTGCCGTGACGGAACCCGCCTGAACGGGAACCCCCGCGATAGCCGCCGCCCCTGGAATCCGAGGACCCGTGGCCCTTGTAGCCGCCCTTGCCGCGGTAGCCCGAGTGCTGGCCGCCGGAGCGGAAACCTCCCGAGCGAGGGCCGTCGGAGTGGCCCCGGTCGTTGCGGGAGTGATTGTATTCTTCTGCCATCTGTGTCCTTTATTCCTACTTGGCGGCCTGGCGTTCGAGAGCGCCCAAGGCCTTCTTTCCTCTGCGAATCAGGGCAAAGCGCCCATGCAGAAAGTCATTCTCGTCCAGGACCATGTCCTGGTCCTCCACCCGCTGATTGTTCAGGTAGAGACCACCCGACTTGATGGTCTTCCGGGCCTCGGATACCGATTTGAAAAGGCCTGCACCAACTCCGGCCTCCGCTACGCGCTGTCCAACCTGAGCGGCGGCGAAGATCCGACTACCGTCGGCTCCCTCCACCTTGAGGCCGTCCAGGGCGCTGTCGAGCACATCTTCGTCCAACTCCTCCAGGGTCTTTCCACGGCCAAAGAGGGCACCGGAGGCATCAATGGCCCCCTGGGCGGCATGATCGCCGTGTACGTAGCTGGTGACCTCCCAGGCCAGGACCTTCTGGGCCTCGCGGGCTCCAGGATTGGCGGCCACCTCACGCTCCAGTTCCTCGATCCTGGTCTTGGAGAGGAAGGTGAAGGTCTTCAGAAGCTTGACCACCTGGTCGTCGGGCTGGTTGAACCAGAACTGATAGAAGCGGTAGGGACTGAACATGGTCGAGTCCAACCAGACGGCGTTCCCTTCGGACTTGCCGAACTTCTTGCCCTGGGAATCCGTAATCAGTGGGCTGGTCATGACATTGACCGAGGCTCCACGAACCTTGCGGATCAGGTCGAGCCCGGAGGTCAGATTCCCCCACTGGTCGCTTCCACCCAGCTGAAGGGTGCAGTGGTAGCGATCGAAGAGCTCCAGGAAGTCGTTGCCCTGCAGAACCTGGTAACTGAACTCGGTGAAGGAGATCCCCTCGTCGGAGTTGAGCCGGCGCGCCACAGTGTCCTTGGCCAGCATGGTCCCCATGCGGAAGTTCTTGCCCACGTCACGCAGGAAGTCGATGACGCTCATGGACCCGGTCCACTCGAAGTTGTTGACGAAACGGACAGCCTGCTCGCCCTCGGTATCCAGGAAGCGGCCAATCTGCCTGCGCAGGCGCTCAGTCCACTCGGAAACGGTCTCCTTGGGGTTCAGCGTCCGCTCCCCCGACTGGCGGGGATCGCCAATCAGCCCGGTGGCACCGCCGACCACGGCTATGGGATGGAGACCTGCGGCTTGGAGGTGACGCATGTTGAGCAGCTGGACAAGATTGCCCACGTGAAGGGAGGGGGCGGTCGGATCGAATCCGCAATAATAGGTCACCGATTCATCGCTCAGGGTCTTCTTGAGCTCGGCCTCATCCGTGCACTGGGCTATGAGACCGCGCCACTTGAGCTCGTCGAAGAGCGAGTCGAAGCCCGCTTCCTTGAAATCAGTGACCTGCGCCATATGAGGCAACTCCCTATCAAATTATCGTGAATGTAGTCGTAACCTATCCATTCTTGCAAATGAGGGCGACACCGAGACCCGCTTTCAGGCCTGATATTTCACCCAAAAGCATGACGGGACGTCGGAGGTCCGATCAGGCGGCACGGAGCTCATCTATGAAGGACTCGGGCAACTTGCCCACCACACAATCAGCCATGCGTCGATAGCCTTCACGCCCAGGATGGAAGTGATCGATACCCCAGAAGTCCTCCTGGTCCGTACCGACATCGTCATGAGTGGCATCCACGTAGGTCACACCCGCCCGGGCACAGACCTCCTTGCTGATCGCGGTCTGCCGGTCGATCCGCCGCTCCACCTCAGCCCGCAGGGCCTTGCCCAGGGCGGGATCGCGATAGAGCTGGCCCGAACTGAGGACCAGGACCCGGTTCCCCTTGGACTTGGCCTCTTCGATGGTGGCGTCCAGATCGGTCCGCCATTCATCCCAGGACCTATTGGCCATGATGTCATTGGAACCGGCGCAAACCACCAGAAGGTCGGCATGGCCGGTGAAGCCCGGAAGAAGCCGGTAACGCACCCGCCGGATGGTGGCCCCCAGCCGACCGTGAGCCGACCATTGCACCGATCTGCCCATACGTGATGCCAGTGCCTGTGCGATGGCGGGAATGAATCCCTGGTTTTGATCCGTAACGCCACATCCGACCGCCATGGAGTCTCCAATGGCGACCAAGGTCAGCGGACCGGCCCCGGAATGGTGGATATCCGACCCCTCCGGCACCGAACAGATCCCTTGGCGTTCCCCCGCCGGTTCCGCCGCCAACTTCACATGATGCTTGGCCCACCAGGCCTCGACCAGCACCACCGGGTTCATACCTACCACTGCCTTCCCTTGAAAATCAAGGAATCAGCGGACCCACAGACCACACAGATGGCCGGAGCCCGCCTCACCTTATATACCGAGATGGCATTGTATCTCAGGCGACAGGCCCAGACTCACCGGGGAGAATGGTGGACGGGGCCATCCGAAGTCGACCTGGCGAATTGTTCAAGGTCATCCAGGAGCTTCCCGGCCTCCCCCATCTGCTCCGCCACACGTCCGGGCGAGGTGCCACCGCGACCATTCCTGGCCTGTACGGAACCAGCCGCGGAGAGAACCTCGCGCACCTTCGGAGCCTGGTCGTCCGGCAGGTAGTTCCGGAATTCCCGGATGAAGTCCTGATCGGTCAGATCCCAAAGCTCGCAGCCCCTCCCCTCTGCCAGCTTGACGCAGGCCCCGGAGAGTTCGTGGGCATGCCTGAAGGGAACGCCCTGCTTGACCAGCCATTCGGCCAGGTCGGTGGCCAAGGCGAACCCTGTGGGAGCCTGGTCCTCAAGCCTGTTCTTGTTGAAGGTCAGGGTGGCGATCATCCCCGTGAAGGCCGGCAGGAGCACCTCCAAGGTATCGACCTGGTCGAAGACCGCCTCCTTGTCTTCCTGAAGGTCCCGGGCATAGGCTGTGGGCAGCCCCTTCAAGGTGGCCATAAGACCTGTCAGATCACCGATCAGACGGCCGGCCTTCCCCCTGGCCAACTCTGCGATGTCGGGGTTCTTTTTCTGCGGCATGATCGATGAACCGGTCGAGTAGGCATCGTCCAGGCGGACGAAGGCGAACTCCTGGGTGTTCCAGATGATGACCTCCTCTGCCAGACGGGAGACATCCACCCCAACCATGGCTGCGATGAAGGAGAACTCGGCCACGACGTCCCTGGCGGACGTTCCGTCGATGGAGTTGGCACTGACCCTGGAGAATCCGAGCTCATGTGCCACGGCCTCGGGGTCCAGGCCGAGGGTGTTTCCGGCCAGGGCACCCGACCCGTACGGACTGGCATCAGCCCGTTTATCCCAGTCCACCAGTCGTTCCAAGTCGCGAATCAGGGGCCAGACGTGTGCCAGGAGCTGGTGTGACAGGAGGACGGGCTGGGCATGCTGCATATGGGTCCGTCCAGGCATGACCGTGGATCCGGCCTTTCGGCACTGGTCCATCAGAGCCCGGGCCAGTGCCAGAATCTGCCCGGCCACGATACGGGCATGACGGCGCAGCCAGATGCGAATCAGGGCCGCTATCTGGTCGTTCCGCGAGCGGCCGGCACGCAGTTTCCCACCCAGCTGGTCGCCTGCCAGGGCAATCAGACCACGTTCAAGGGCTGTGGCCTCGTCTTCATCGGACTCGTTGGGGGTGAAGGCTCCTGAATCAACCTGATCCTGGAGTCGGTCCAGTACCTCCTCCATGGTCTTCAGCTCTTCCGAGGTGAGGAGACCGGCTCCGGCCAAGGCCCTGGCATGGGCACGTGAACCTGCCAGGTCGTCATCGGCCAGCCGCCAGTCGAACTGGGTCGACTTGCTGAGTCTGGCAAGCTCCGGCGAAGGCCCGGAACTGAACCGCCCGCCCCAAAGGGCCATTCCCTGGTCCTGGGGACTCTTCGCGTCCTGATTAGCCTCTTGCATCTCTTCTCCTCTTCCCTGCACCCGCAAGCCATGACCACCCTCCTGCGAGCGCACCCCTGTTCCTGTTCCGGGTCCCTTTACTCGACGGCTTGCCCGGGCACCTCAACACCCTTGCCGAAGCGTACGTCCCTGGCGGCGGCGACCCTGTCAGGCAGACCGTAGATCTCGATGAACCCGTTGGAGGCGTTCTGGTCGAAGCTGTCTCCGGATTCGTATGTGGCAAGGCTGTAGTCGTACAGGGAGGTGTCGGAGCGCCGCCCGGTCACCACAGCCCTCCCGCCGTGCAGAATCATACGAATCTGGCCGCTGACATACTCCTGGGTCTCCTCGATGAAGGCGTTCAGGGACCTGACCGCAGGCGAGAACCACTGCGCATCGTAAACAAGCTCTCCCCACCGCTTGTCGATGTCGCGCTTGATCCGGTGCTGCTCACGTTCGAGGCAGCAGTTCTCCAACTCCTGGTGGGCGGTAATCAGGGCGATGGCGCCCGGTGCCTCATAGAGTTCCCGGGATTTGATACCGACCAGACGGTCCTCGATCAGATCGACCCGTCCGATACCCTGGGCACCTGCACGTCGGTTCATCTCCTCGATGGCCTGAAGGGGGGTCACCTCCCTGCCGTCAATCCTGACCGGAATGCCCTTCTCGAAGTCGATGGTGACCTCATCCTCGACCGGGGGGAAGGCCGGATCCTCGGTGTATGAGTAGACGTCCTTGGTGGGACCATTCCAGGGGTCCTCCAGATAGCCGGTTTCGATGGCCCGCCCCCAGACGTTCTGGTCTATGGAGTAGGGGCTCTTCTCGGTCTGCTCGATGGGAAGGTTGTGCTCCTTGGCGTAGGCAATCTCCACATCTCGCATCAGCCCCAGATCCCGAATCGGGCTGATGGCCTTGATGGTCGGGTCTATCGACATGATCGATACCTCGAAACGGACCTGGTCATTCCCCTTGCCGGTGCAACCGTGGGCGATGGTGTCGGCCCCGAACTGGTGGGCGGCCCTGACCAGGTGCTTGGTGATCAGGGGCCTGGAAATGGCGGATACCAGCGGGTAGACGCCCTCATACATGGCATTGGCCTTCAGGGCCATCATGCAGTACTCCGAGGCGAACTCGTCACGGGCATCGACGATGTAGGACTCCACAGCCCCACAGTCCAGGGCCCGCTTCTTGATGGTCTGGAGGCGCTCCCCGCCCTGACCAACATCCAAGGAGACGGCCACCACGTCCTTACCGGTGCGCTCCTTCAGGTAGGGGATGGCCACCGAGGTGTCCAGACCGCCCGAATAGGCAAGTACAATGCGGTTTTTCTCACTCATGACTCTGCTTCTTTCCTTGGTGCTTGTTTGGCTTGACGATTCTTCTGCGCGCACGGTTCCCTGCATCGACCTGCCGGCCGCGTGGCTCGGTCACTGCTCCGATGCCCCCTCAGGCGGAGGGAGAGTCCTCACCCGAGGTGATGGAGAGAAGCCAGTCTGCACGACTCTTGGCGCTGGCCTCATCCGCGGCGATGATCAGGACCGTATCGTCCCCTGCGATGGTGCCCAGGATGCCCTCCAGGGGCTGCCGATCCAAGGCGGAGGCCGCATACTGGGCCGCACCCGCCGGCGTTCTGACCACCAGGAGGTTCTTGGCCTGCACCACCGAAGTAATCAGACCGGTCAGGACCTTGGAGAGATAAAGGTCGGTCTTGTTCTCCGATCCGGCATCAATTCCGACCGGCACCCCCGCCTCCAGGGCGGACTGGTCTGTGGCGTCGGGAATCCAATAGGCCATGGTTCCGTCGGGGTAGCGCAGTTTGGTGGCATGCAGGTCATCAAGATCACGACTCAGGGTTGCCTGGGTCACATCGATCTGCTGCTCCTCAAGAATGTCGGCCAACTGTTGTTGGGAATTGACACGGGTACGGGCCAGAGCCTGCCGGATGGCATCCAGGCGGGCCACCTTGGAAGTCGGCCTCATCGGCACACCCCCTCAATCAGGTCCATCCGCCCGGTGGACTGGGCCACCAGCCAGGTCAGGAGCGCTTTCTGTGCATGGAGCCGGTTCTCCGCCTCATCCCAGACCACGGATCTTGGGCCGTCAATGACATCGGCGGTCACCTCCTTGCCCCGATATGCCGGCAGGCAGTGCTGGAAGAGGGCATCCGGTTTGGTCTTGTCCATCAGCGAGGCATTGACCTGGTAGTCCCAGAAAGGCTTGGACCTGGTTGCGGCCTGGTCCTCCTCCCCCATCGACACCCAGGTATCGGTGAAAACGCAGTCCGCCTGGTCGACAGCCTGGACCGGGTCGGTGGTGACCAGGATGGATCCCCCGTTCTGCTCGGCCAGGGCGCTGGCCTCTTCGACGATGCCCGGGTCAGGCAGGAAACCGTTGGGACCGGCCACCCTGACATGCATCCCGGCGACCGCCCCACCGAGCAAGTACGAGTTGGACATGTTGTTGGCAGCGTCGCCCAGATAGGCAATGGTCATCCCTGGCAGGGCATCCACCCCACCCCGGTGCTGGGCCAGGGTCAGGAAGTCGGCCAATATCTGGCAGGGATGGAAGGAATCGGTCAAGGCGTTGACCACGGGCACGGTGGATTCCGCCGCCATGGTCTCCACCCGATCCTGCCCGAAGGTGCGCCAGACGATGGCGGATGTCATCCGGGTCAGGACCCGGGCCGTATCCGCCACAGGTTCGCCCCTACCCAGCTGGGAACCGTCCTTGTCGATGACCAGGGGGTATCCACCCAACTCGGCAACCCCAACGGAGAAGCTGGACCTGGTACGCGTGCTGGGCTTGTCGAAGATGACGGCCACGGCCTGGGGGCCTTCGAATGGGCGGGCCAGATACCTGTCCTGACGGAAGGCCAGACCCAGTTTCAATACCTCCGCCTGCTCGTCATGGCTCAAATCGTCGTCCCTGAGCATGTGCCTCAGTCTGTCTGCCATCGGTTTCCTCCGTTTCCTTTCCGCATGTTTCCATTAGCCTTGATGCACCTGCAGCGAACGGCGGGCGCTGCCCGCCCTTCCTGAAATGCCGGTCGGCACCAATCAATCATCAGGTAAATCACCGGGTACCTGGGCCAGAATACCGACAGCCTGGTCTATATCGCCCGGACCGATGATCAGGGGCGGTGCCAGGCGTATGGCATCGGGAGCCACGGCATTGACAATCAGCCCGTGGTCAAGAGCCCAGGATGCCAGGGCATGAGAGCAGGGATGGCTCAGCTGGACCGCATCCAAGAGCCCCCTCCCCCGGGTGCCGACGTAGAGTGGGTTCCCCGTATCCGCCATTCCCTGACGCAGCCGATTGCCGGCCGCCCGGGCATTCTCAAGAAGACCCTCGTTCTGAATCGTATCGAGCGTGGCCAACCCCAGTGCTGAGGCCAGGGGGTTTCCGGCGAAGGTGGACCCATGCAGGCCCGGAGCGAGCAGATCGGACAGCTCCTGCCCGAAGGCGATTACACCCCCCATGGGAAAACCGCCGGCCACCCCCTTGGCGAAGGTCACCAGGTCCGGTCTGACTCCTCCGGACAGGGTCGGGTCCTGGAAGGCGAACCAGTATCCGGTTCTACCCATGCCTGTCTGGACCTCGTCAACAACCATCACGGCTTGGTGGTCATTGCAGAGGCTGCGCACCGCGGAAACATAAGCCGGGTCAAGTGGCCTGACCCCGGCTTCGCCTTGGATCAGCTCCATGATGACGGCTGCGACCGGTCCCCCGGCCGTGTCCGCGAAAACCGACTCCATGGCATCGATGTCTCCGGCAGGAACGAACTCCACACCTGGGACCAGGGGGGTGAATGGCTCCCGGATACCCGGTTTCCAGGTGACGCTCAGAGACCCCATACTGCGCCCGTGAAATCCCCTGGTCAGGGCGACGATTCTGCCTGGCCCGCCGCCTTTCCCGGACAGCATGCCGACGCCATGGAGCCGGGCCATCTTGAGTGCGGCCTCATTGGCCTCGGTTCCCGAATTGGCGAAGTAGACATGGGAACCCTCCGGCGCCCCGGATATGGCCAGGAGGCGTTCGGCCAGCTCGATCTGCGGCCTGGAGGCGAAGTAGTTGCTGATATGGGCCATGCGGGAGGCCTGGTCCTCCAACGCCCTGTTCCAGGCGGGGTGGGCATACCCCACGGAGTTGACGGCGATCCCGGCCATCATATCCAGGTAGCGATTCCCATCCAGGTCCCAGATGTGGACACCTTGACCATGGTCCATGACCCTTGCCGGACTGCCAAAGACATTCATGTGGGTATGGCCGTAACGCTCCAGCCAGTCCCGGCTGCAGGGACCGACCGGGGTTTCAACCAAGGCACAGGCGGCCTTCCCCGTCTGCCCTGTTCCGGCCTTACTCGCCCCGGTGGTCATGGGTCCCCCTCATTCTTATGCCGTCGCCGGGAACCACCATGGTCCCGATGCCGTTCTTGGTGAAAATCTCATTGAGAATGGAGTGGGGTCGGCGCCCGTCAATGATGTGGGCCTCCTCCACCCCGCCCCGGACCGCCTGGACACAGGCTTCAAGTTTCGGCCTCATTCCGGCCTGCATCCGGTCCATCACCTCTTCAAGATAGTCGGTGCCGATGCTGGAGACCAGGGATTCCTTCTTGGGCCACTCCCGGTAGAGCCCCTCCACATTGGTGAGGATGACAAGCTTCCGCGCACCCAGTGCCGAAGCCAGGGCACCTGCCGCTGCATCGGCGTTGACGTTCAGTACCTGGGTCGGATCGTTTTCATCGGGAGCCACCGAAGAGACCACGGGAATTCTCCCGGCCTCAATCAGGTCCTCTACGGCGGAGGCATCCACACCAACCACCTCACCGACCAGTCCCACGTCGACGGGCTTACCGTCAACCAGGGGCCGGCACCGGCTGGCCGAAAAGAGGGAGGCATCCTCTCCGGAAAGTCCCACCGCAAGGGGACCGTGGGTGTTTATCAGACCGACCAGATCCCGAGAGACCTGCCCGGTCAGGACCATCCGCACCACTTCCATGGTCTCAGGGGTGGTGACCCGCAGACCACCGCGGAAGACGGATTCGATTCCCAGAGCGTCAAGCATCCGGGTAATCTGCGGGCCTCCTCCATGGACGACCACGGGATGCATCCCTACCTGGCGAAGGAAGACCATGTCCTGGGCGAAGCACCGTTTCAGGTGCTCGTCCACCATGGCGTTCCCGCCGTATTTGACAACAATCCGCTGGCCACTGAACTCCTCCAGCCAGGGCAGGGCCTCTATCAGGACCTCCGCCTTCCGGTCATCATCCAGATCGGCATGGATTCCGGTCTGCAAATCCGGCAGTCCACCCATCGCCCCCTCCTTCGATTCGGTGATCGTCCCCAAGGTTCCGCCCTCCACCATCAGCTGGTGTAGTCGGCATTGATGGCAACATAATCGTGTGTCAGGTCATCGGTCCACACATCGGCCTGGGCCGACCCCTGGTGCAGGTCGATATCGATGTGGACCTCGGGGAGGGTCAGATCCACCAGGTCGGGGTCCTGACCCGGCTTGCCCCCGTCACATACCCTGATGCCGTTGAAGTCCACACTGACCCGCGCCGGATCGTAGGCCGCCTCGGATTCGGGAACGGTACCCAGGGAGGAGACCACCCTGCCCCAGTTCGGATCGTTTCCGGCAACGGCACACTTCAGCAGGTTGGACCCCGCCACAGCCCGGGCGCAGGCAAGGGCTCCATACTCATCGTCGGCCCCCTGGACACGGATACGTATCTGGTGATGGGCGCCCTCTCCGTCACCGATGATCTGACGGGCCAGGTCGGAGCAAGCGTGGTCGAGAAGGGCCTGGAACTCCTCCATGTCGGGCCGGACGCCCGAAGCGCCGGATGCCATGAGGAGAACGGTGTCGTTGGTGGACATGCACCCGTCCACGTCTATCCGGTTGAAGCTGGTATCGCAGGCCCGTCTGAGGGCGGTCCGCGCCTGGCCTGGATCGAGGACGGCGTCGGTGGTAATCAGGCAGATCATCGTGGCCAGCTGCGGAGCTATCATCCCCGACCCCTTGACCATGCCGCCCAGCCGGTAGCCCGCCCCGTCGAGGGTGACGGTCTTGCTGGTGGTGTCGGTGGTCATGATGGCCTTGGCTGCATCGGCGCCGGCATGATCATCCCCGGCCAGGTCGGCATGGGCCTGGTCCACTCCGGAGAGGATGGCATCCAAATGGAGCAGATGACCGATGATGCCGGTGGAGCAAATCGCCACCCGTTCCGGTTCCAGCCCCAACAGGCCGGCAGCCTTGATGGCTGTGTTCCTGGTCTGTTCAAGCCCCTCCTGCCCTGTGCAGGCATTGGCGTTCCCCGAGTTGATGACCACAGCCCCCGCATGGCCGTCGGTCAGGATGCGTTCGGTCCAGATGACCGGTGCCGCCCGGAAACGGTTCGGCGTGAAGACTCCCACCGCCGTATCCATGGGCCCCTGATTCACAATCATGGTCAGGTTCTTCCGTTCCGATCCGCCTGTCCGATGGGCCTTGGCGGTCCCTGCCTGGAATCCTGCCGCATACGTCACGCTCATGGTGCCACTCCTATGGTCGTCAATCCCGTCTGTTCAGGTAGGCCCAGGGCCAGATTCATGGATTGCAAGGCTTGACCGGCGGTTCCCCGGGTCAGGTTGTCAATGGAAGCAAAAGCGATCAGTCGTTGCGCCCGCTTATCCAGCACAACCTGTATCTGGGCCGCATTGGATCCCAGCACATCCGCCGTCGAAGGCAGGACCCCCTCAGGCAGGAGCTGGACGAAGGGCTCTCCCGCATAGGCTTCAATCCAGATGGATCGGACTTCCTCCTCCGACAGGGATGACCCCCTCTCGGTCAGAGGGGCCGATACCGTGGCGAGTATCCCCCGCGACATGGGCACCAGAATCGGGGTGAACCCTAGCTTGAATTCGGTCCGGACACCATCGGAACCTGCGGCATGTCTGAGGTTCTGAATTATCTCGGGAATATGCCGATGCGCCCCGCCGACCCCGTAGGGATGGGCTGAATTAAGCGCCTGCGCGGCCAGAAGATCGACCCTGCCCGGGGTCTTCCCCGCTCCGGAATAGGCCACAACCAGATCGGCAACCAGGTCATCGGTCCGAACCAGCCCGGCCGATACGGCAGGCTGTATGGCCAGGGTCACTGCGGTTACGTTGCATCCAGGGCCGGCAATCCGGTGGGTCCCGGCCAGACGATCACGCTGCTTCACGCCTCCGCCGAGCATGAGTTCAGGAAGGCCGTATGACCAGTGATCATGGAAGGGGCCACCATAGTAGTCATTCCAGTCCCCACTGCTTTCCAGTCGATGGTCAGCCCCCAAATCCACCACCAGGGCTTCAGGATCCAAATCCTCGGCCAGGGCTCCTGAGCGTCCGTGTGGCAGGGCCATGATGATGATGTCGTGCCCGTTGAGAACGTCGGCCCGGGTCTCCTGTATGGGCATATCAGCCAGGGCCGGGATATGGGGCGAGTGGGATGCGAAGGAGTCCCCCACCGAGGATGCCCCGGTCAGGGTATCGACCCTGAATGCAGGATGACCACAGAGCAACCGGACCGCTTCGGTTCCGGCATAGCCCGTGGCTCCAGCCACCGCCACCGAGTATTCCTTCATATCCGCCCCCCTCACCGATCACCAACCATACTACATATTCATGCACGTTATTGCATATTTATGCAGTTCGGCGTGTCGCCCTTGAAATCGGAGGAATACGAAAGGACCGCCCGAACATTGCGTTCGAACGGTCCTCATCATCACGAACAACCTGCTTAAGGCCGCACCGTGTCGATACGCCTCCGGCCCTTCAGGCGCTCACCCCGTCTGCGCCGCCGGTTCCGACGGTACCACCGGAATCACCTGGCAGGGACGGTATGGCCGACTGAAGCATCTGCCTGGTCAGATCATCCACGGAAACCCCGGAAACAACCATCCACAGCCAACCCAGGGTATACAGCACGTTGAGGATGATGGCGGCAAGAGCCAGACCGAATCCCTTCATATGCAGAACCCGCGTCCGGTAGATGGAGATTCCCCCCAAGACGGCCGACAACAGTGGAACCGGCAGGAACAGGGCCATGACGAAGGAAATAATGGCGTACGGGTCCCAATGACCATAGCTGGGATTCTGGGCAGGATCATCAAGATCGATACCGTTGACCACATGTCTGGGCCCATTCCCGGGATTGCCCTGGCCATTCATCGTGGGATACCCGGGTACCCCCTGTCCGACGGATGGCTGACGACCCGCACCCGATGGAGACCCGCTTTCAGACTTATCGGGTTCAGGGTCGGGCTTCCCGAAGACATAAGGGTTCCAGCCCGGGTACTGGTCGGCACGTGCGCCGTATGCCGGCTCCACACGCTGCCCGTACTGGGGCTGGGTCTGGTCGGTCTGACCGGCTTCGCGGAAGTTCTGACTTCCCTGCTGGTCTTCCATGTCCATCATGTCCCCTCTTATCCGTGCTCAGGCTCAGGCGCGCAACTGCGCGCCAAGCTCCGAGGCTTTCGCCACGATGGCACCCCTCAGCGCCTCGCTGTCCTCCGATGTCAGGGTCTTGTCCGGAGCCCTGAAGGTGACCGCGAAGGCCAGGGACTTGGCATCCTGACCGATTTGGTCGCCGGTAAAGACATCGAAGAGCTCAATGGACTCAAGACTAGTCCCCGCGGCTTCTCTGATGGCGGAAGTCAGTTGATCGGCCGTGACCGATTCGGGGACCGTGAAGGCCAGGTCCTGACGGACCGGCGGGAAGGTCGAAATGGGCTTGGCCTGAAGTGGTTCGAAGTCCAGATGATCGAAGATCTCATCCAGGTCCAGCTCGAAGGCCGCGGAGTGATCGGGGAAGTCCAGGGCCGCAATGACATGCGGGTGGAGTTCTCCGACCATGCCCACGAGCGTTCCATCATCAAGCACCACCCGCGCGGCGCGGCCAGGATGCCACTGGACGGGGACCTGGTCGGCATCCGGCTGCTCCAGGTGGTACCGGGCACCAAGACGGTCCAGGACTCGGCGGGCCGATTCGACACCGTCGGTCCAGTCCACCTGGCGCCTGTCCTTGAGCCACCCATCCTCCTGGGCCAGACCCGTCAGCAAGGCGGCTACGTGCAGCCGCTGCACTGGCAGTCCGGCATCCAAACCGGCCAGCTGCTCGTCACTGGGACGGGTGCCCCCAGGCAGGGTCGGCACAGCCGGAGCCTTGGGGTCGCGGGTGAAGGTGTATCCAACCTCGAAGAGCGAGACGTTGGTGTTGCCCCGCCGCAGGTTCCGGGCCACGGTATTGGCCAGGGGCAGCATGAGGAATCGCCTCAGGAATGGACGGTCAGCGGCCATGGGATTGGCCAGTTCGACACTGACCGCCTCCTCCTGGTCGGGATCGTAGCCGAAGGCCGTCAGGTCCTGCCTACCGACGAATGGATAGTCCAGTACCTCGGTCAGCCCATATTCAGCCAGGGTATCGGCCACCCAGCGCTTCCGGAGCTGACGGCCCGTCAGACCCACTTCACCCGTGACCTTGGCAGAGGGGATGTTGGTCGGAATCCTGTCATAACCGACCAGACGGGCCACCTCTTCAACAAGGTCGCATGCCTCGCCCAGGTCGGGCCTCCATGAGGGCGGCGTAACGGACAGGGCCCGGTCATCGACAGACTCGACCCGACAGCCGATATCCTCCAGAATGGCGGCGATCTGGTCACGGTCCGTATCCAGATCCGTCAGTCGGGCCACCTGGGCAGGATCGAAATCAATCGCCGGCGCGGAACCGGTCCGATTCACATCCACGGGCCTGGCGTCAATCCTGGCGCCTCCGAATTCCTGCAAAAGCCCGGCCGCCATCTGCGCAGCAGCAGGCTGCATCTGGGGGTCCACCCCACGTTCGAAGCGCTTGGAAGCCTCGGAGGGCAGCTTGTGACGACGGGCCGACCGGGCGATGGTCACCTGGTCGAAGTGGGCCGATTCGATCAGGATGTTCTGCGTCTGGTCGGTCACCTCCCCGTAGAGACCGCCCATGACACCGGCCAGTCCAAGGATTCGGGAACCGGCCTCGCCCTTGGGCGAATCGGTAATCAGCAGGTCCTCGGTGCTCAGCTCACGGTCCTTGCCGTCGAGGGTGGTCAAACGTTCTCCCTGCCTGGCCCTGCGAACCACAATAGGACCTTCGATCTTGTCCGCATCATAGGCATGCAGGGGCTGGCCCAGGTCCAGCATGACGTAATTGGTCACATCCACGGGAAGTGAAATGGAGCGCATCCCGGCCCTGGTCAACCGCCTACGCATCCAAGCGGGGGTGGCGGATCCGGCTCGGTAGCCCTGGACCGGACGAACGTAGTAGCGGTCGCATCCCGGCACACCGTGAATGGGACCGTCATCCTCGATCCGCACCTCGACGGCTCCCTGGTCACCCTGGTCGACCGCCTGAGGCAGGGCCTTGTTCAATTCCATGACCGGATCCGTATAGGCGGCACCGGTTGAGTGATGATACTCGCGAGCCACTCCACGGTAGGAGAAGGCATAACCCCGGTCTGGGGTGATATTGATCTCCAGAACCGGATTGTCCATGTGGAGCAGGGCCATGGCATCATCGCCCGGTTTGAGGTCCTCGTACTCCTGGTCGGTGAACCCATACTGCCGCAGGAGGATGATGCCGTTGTGGTCCGAGCCGAGACCCAACTCGCGCTCCGAGGCACACATGCCATCCGAGATGTGGCCATACGTCTTCCGCGGCTCGATCCTGAAATCACCGGGAAGGACCGCACCCGGCAGGGTCACGACGACCTTTTCACCGGCGGCCATGTTGGGGGCACCGCAGACAATGCCCCGCGGAACCTTCTTCCCGTCTTCATCAACGACGTTGTAGGCCTCACCCACGTCGACATGGCACCAGTTGATGACCTTGCCGTTCTTCTGGGGTTCGGGGGTGGCATCGACCACGTAACCGACCACGATGGGTCCGGTCACCGTGGACTGGTGGATCTCCTCCTCCTCAAGACCAACCCGGACCAGGTCCTTGGCCAGTTGCGGATAGGTCAGATCACCGGGAACCTCGACATGTTCCTTGAGCCAGTCAATATCTACCATCGGCATATCGGGTCACTCCCCCATCTCAAACTGCTGGCTGAACCGCACGTCACCCTCGACCAGGTCGTGCATGTCGTTGATGTCATGGCGGAGCAGGAGGGTCCGCTCCATACCCACGCCGAAGGCGAACCCCGAGTACTTCTCGGGATCCACACCGGCGGAACGCAGGACATTGGGGTTGACCATACCGCAGCCGCCCCACTCAATCCATCCGGGTCCACCCTTCTTGTCGGGGAACCAAAGGTCCATTTCAGCACTGGGCTCGGTGAAGGGGAAGTAGGAGGGACGCAGCCTCGTCCGGGCCTCGGGACCGAACATGGCCACGGCCAACTTGTCCAGGGTCCCCTTGAGGTCGGCCATGGTCAGATGCTCATCGACGGCAAGGGCCTCGCACTGGTGGAAGACGGGGGTATGGGTGGCATCCAGTTCATCGGTGCGGAAGACCCTGCCCGTGCAGGCCACATAGAGCGGTACGCCACGGGTGATCAGGGATCGTGCCTGGTCCGGGGAGGTATGGGTGCGCATGACCATGTTGGACCCGACGAAGCCAGCGGCGTCCTTGGCCTGGTTTCCCTTGACATAGAAGGTGTCCTGCATCTGGCGGGCCGGGTGATCGGGGCCGAAGTTCAGGGCATCGAAGTTGTACCACTCGGCCTCCAGCTCAGGCCCCTGGGCGATGCGCCAGCCCATGGAGACGAAGAAGTCCTCCACGTCCTCCATCAGCTTGGAGAGGGGATGACGTGCGCCCTGGGGCTTGCGCTCGACCGGAAGGGTCATGTCAACCCGCTCGGCCCGTAGACGACGGGCCTCCTCCTCCTGGCGCAACTGACCTTCCTTGAGGCCGTAGGCCTTACCGAAATCGGCCTTGAGCTTGCCCACGAGCTGCCCGGCCGTCTTTTTCTGGTCTGCGGGCAGGACACCGATGGCCTTGCTGGCCCTGACCATGGCGGAGTCGGCACCCGAGTAGCGGGACCTGAGCGCCTTCAGCTCCTCCAGATCGGAGGCCTCCCGTATCTTCCCAATACCCTCGCTGACCTCATCCGTCACTGCTGTAGGGTCGAACTCTACCTCTGCCACCTTGGGACCTTTCACCTTGTAAGAGCCTGAAAACAGTGTTATATCGGTCTTTATAACCTTTACATTCTTTCAATACGACTCGACATGGCCAGGCCATAAAGAAGGACCGCCGCTGAGGTGGCCAGGTTGAGTGATTCCGCCCGGCCATAAATCGGTATGGAAACGATGGAATCCACCCGCTGCAGAAGCTCCGGAGGTAGCCCGCGAGCCTCGTTCCCGAATAGAACGACCCTGCCCCGGGCTGGCCCTCCGGTCGTGCTGCCGGATCCGGATTGCGCACCTTCCCGGGCCAGCAGGTCCGGCAGATCGGTGGGCTTGCGATCAGGCGTGCCGTAGACATCCGCGGCAGTGATTCCATCTCCCCGGCCATGCACCCAGTCAAGGAAGTCATCGGTCCCCATGGTCAGAATCGGAATGTGGAAGGCCGAACCCGCAGTGGACCTGAGCACCTTTGGGTTGAGGGGGTCCACACAGTCGTCCACCAGGACCAGGGCCCTGCAACCTGCAGCATCGGCCGTTCTGATGACGGTCCCCGCATTGCCTGGGTCACGCACCTGCCAGAAGGCGGCAATGAGGTCCGGGGCTCCCGTGTCCTGCCGCTCACCGTCATCGCCTGGCACCATCAGATCGGCATGGTCGACCGCCATCCCCCGGGTATCACCCTGGGCGACAATCCCCTGGGCATCCGTGCTGATAGCCTTCATGACACGCTCCGTTACCGGGTGTACGTATATGTTGTCGTGCTGCAGGGCATTCTCGGCAATGGCTGCCACGACCGGATTCAGAAACCCGATACCCTCCTGGCCCGATGCATCCCCGGTCTGCACATAGAGGTCCGTGACCAGGTCGGATCGGCAATCCACTGCCTCCCGGACGCTTTGCGGTCCTTCGATCAAAAAGCGCTCATGACGCTGCCGGGCCCTTCTTTCCTTGAGCTCGGCAAGCCGGCGTATGCGCTGCGAACGCGGGTTATCCATCAGGGTTTCTGTCAGGGGCATACCCACCACTCTAACTCTCTGTAATCAAGTTCACTGAACTGACCCCTGCAAATGCCTTGGCACACTGCTTCCCCGGGGATATTCTGAGTAGACAAGCCAAATCGACTTGGTATTCCGAGCCTGCCGTTCGGGTTTTCCATCAAGGGTTGATGCCCTGCGGAGGCGAATGTAAGGAGACACCATGCCCGTATATACACTTCCTGAACTACCTTATGACTATTCGGCCCTCGAGCCCTACGTGTCCGGCAAGATCATGGAACTCCACCATGACAAGCACCATCAGGCGTATGTCAACGGCGCCAACCAGGCACTGGAACAAATTCACGACGCTGCCGAGTCCGGCAATGTGGCACAGTCCAACCTCCTGGAGAAGAATCTGGCCTTCAACCTGGCCGGTCACAAGAACCACACCATCTTCTGGAAGAACATGGCCCCGTCCATCGGACAGGAACCCACAGGCGAACTCAAGGCGGCCATCGAGGACCAGTTCGGTTCCTTCGAGGGCTTCCAGCGGTACTTCGAGTCCATGTGCGCTGGCATCCAGGGTTCCGGCTGGGCCGTCCTGGCATGGGATTCCCTGGGTGAGCGCCTGGTCACCCTGCAGATGTACGACCACCAGGGCAACCTGCCCGTCACCATCTTCCCGCTGATTCTTCTGGATCTCTGGGAGCACGCCTACTACCTGGATTACCTGAATGTCAGGGCAGACTATGTCAAGGCCTGGTGGCACATCGTCAACTGGGAGGATGCCTCCAAGCGCTTCGACGAGGTTCGCAACCTGAACACCAACCTGGTCAAGTAACCTTCCTCCCCGTGCCGCCCTGGGCGTGAACAGGGAAGAGATCCGGATACCCTTACGCAGAACCGCCGAGTATGGCGGGCGGAAGCGGTATCCGGATCTCTTTTCATATATGACCGCTCATGTGTGCTGTCCAGGAGTCTGAGAACTACCGGATCGACACCGCCGGAACGGGGAGCGGACTACCGTCAATTGCCGAAGTAGGAGATGGCACCCGTCAATCCGGCCACGGTCAGGGCCACCACCGGAACGGCAAGGCAGATCGATAGGTAGCACCAATCCCTGAGGCTGACTTTCGAAATCCGGGCATGGGTGCGTTCCACACGTCCACCGAACCCTCTGGCTTCCATGGCCGTAGCCAGGGTGGTCGAGCGCCTGATGGACAGGACCAGAAGGGCGAAGGCCTGCGGGAAGAAGGCCTTGAACCTGTTCTCATCACCCAACCCCCTGCTCCGCCTTGAAGCCGCAAGAGCGGTCCAGTCATCCCGCAGGACCGAGAAGAGTCGCAGCCCCGCCAACCCCCCGTACACGAACCGCTCAGGCAGGTGGAGAACCTGACTGAAGGCATCGGCCAGATCAGTGGCATCAATGCCCAGGACAGTGATGATGGCGGGTATTCCGATGGCGAGGATGCGCAGGGCAGTGGCAAGGGCCAGGTCCACCGAACGCTGGGTGACGTGAATCATCCCCCAGGTCCAGTACGTGGCTCCTCCGGCCTTCCCATACAGGATGATGGCCAGGGCCGACCCCGGAGCCCCCAGGAAGATGGGCCAGGCGGACCTGACAATCCTCCACGGGGTGAAGCCGGCCGCCATGAGGAGAATCAGCTCAAGTCCCAGAGCCACCGTGGCGGAGACCCAATCCAGACTGATCAGGAGGGGAAGGGCGGTCAGGAAGGCCCCCAGCAGGCGAAAAGCCGGATTGATGGAGGCGATATAGGCCGAGCGGCTTGACATTCTCGGAGGCTCGTCGCGTTGATTCATGGCCGCAACCGGCAGGACGACCGTATCCGGCACGTCCCGCCCACCCTCAGGGGCGGTCTTCGCCTGTGCGGCAGCGGTCACCGGTGTTTGCCCGACTTCCCGCCGCGCCGATGCACAGACCGTTGCCCGCGAAGACCTCCCGACCGATTCGCCCGGCACCAGGCGTACCACACGGGCACCCAGGGCCTTGACCAGGTCCATATCATGAGTGACCACGATGATGCAGATCCCGTCGGCGCGCAGGGAATCGATCAACTGGGCCATACTGGTCCAAGTGACCCTGTCCTGCCCGAAGGTCGGTTCATCGAGTATCAGCACGCGGGGGGCCGCCGCCAGAGCGGCAGCCACCGTCAATCGGCGCTTCTCCCCCCCTGAGAGGGTATAGGGATTGGCACTGGCGTATTGGTTCAGGTTGAACCGCTTCAGAAGACTTCGGGCCCGTTCCCTGGCCTCTTCCTCGGTGGCTCCGGTTCTGAGCGGGGCCACCATGACCTCTTCAAGCACAGAGCCCCGGGCGAACTGATGCTCCGGATTCTGGAAGACATAGGAAATACGTGAGGCCAGGTCGGTGGATTTCCAAGCCGACGGAGCGGATCCGTCCGCCATCGGCTGGTCGGGACCGTCACCTCCGACCAGCTCGGCCGAGGCGACCACACGACCGGAGACGGGTTCCATAAGACCTGCCAGAGTCATGGACAGGGTTGATTTACCAGCCCCGTTGGCTCCGACCAGGGCCGTTACCTCCCCCGTATGAAAGGCCAGATTGATACCGGAGGCGATGGCCCTGCCGTCTCGCCCGACGGCAAGATCGACCGTCTCAAGAATCGGGTCGCCGGAGGTGGAACGCGGGTCTTCACCCAACCGGGGCCGGCTCGAAATGCGGTCCACCTGGTCCGCCGGCCCCTTATAGGGGTCGGGCACCCATATCCCCAAAGCGGCCAGGTCGAGACTTCTGTCGGAGAAGACCTGCTCGGGCGTGCCATCGGCCATAACGATGGTGCGACGGAAACCGTCCCCCCCTGCCCTGCCTTCCTGACCTTCCACAGGCCCCAGCCCCAGCACGATGACCCTGTCGATCATTTCCATCCAGGGCTGCGCCCGGTGCTCCACCAGAATCATTGTGGAATGACGGCGGTCGAGAACCTGTCGAACCGCTCCGACAATCTGATGGACCCCGTCAGGATCCAGGTTGGCCGTGGGCTCGTCAAGAAGCAGAAGACCCGGTTCCATGGCCAGGGCTCCGGCAAGTGCCAGGCGCTGCATCTGTCCACCACTGATATGCATGGTGGACCTGGTCAGTTGCAGGTCCTGCAGTCCCACGGCACACAGGGACTCCTCGACCCTCCGCCATATCTCCTCCCTGGGGACCGCCATATTCTCGGGACCGAAGGCGACGTTATCGCCAAGCCGCTGGAAGATGGCCTGAGCATCGGGATCCTGCAAAACAAGCCCCACGCGGCCGCCGACCACACCGGCTGGTTGACCATCGACCAGTATCCTCCCCCTGGTCACTCCCCCATCGGCGTCCTCCACCTCGACGGGCTGACCGCCAGAGGCACCGGCGTTCTGGACTCTGAGGGCTCCTTCCTGGTCACCCAGAATCCCGGCGATGCCCTCGAGGATTGTGGACTTTCCTATGCCGGAGGCCCCCAGGAGGAGCACACGCTGCCCGGCAGGGATGGACAGGGAGAGGTCACGGACCGCAAAATGACTCCGATAGGCGTGACGATACCCCCAGTGATCCAGGTCCAGACCTGCCGGTCTGGTCAGATCCGATCCATCCCTGGGCTGTGCTGAATCGGCTTGGGTCACGCCTTGGTTCCTTTACGGCTTCCGTTCCTGGGCAGGCGGCCCGACTCGAAGCGATCGAGGGCACCGGTCCTGGCTATGGCCAGATAGAGATACCAGACCAGAACCCCCGCCAGGAGGGCACCGGAGACCAGGGTGGCCACCAGGTAGATCAGACCATAAGGGCCGGTCAGACTGATGGCTTGGAGATGGGTGCAGAAGGTGTATACCCAGCAGCCCAGCCCGGCAGCCATCCCCGACAGGGTGACCGTGGGCAGATTCCAGCGGCGATACCGGCACAGGGCGAAGACCAGCTCGGCCATGGCACCCTGGAGAAGTCCTATCAGGAAGGTTTCGACCGGAACCCATTGGCTGCCCAGGAGGGATTCCAGAACGGCGGCGACGACCTCGGCATAGATGGCCGCTCCGGGTCGACGCACGATGAGAATGGCGAGAGGGGCCGCAAAGAGATACAGACCATTGAGGATTCCGCCCAGGCCCGGGATAACACCATCGAGGAGAGACCAGGGCACCGACGTGACGATGGCCACCACCCAGTAGATGAATGCGCTGGCCACACCGATGACCGAAGCCACGGCGATATCTACCACCCGCCAACGATTGGAGTGCCTGATATGGGTGACTTCCCCGTCACCTCTGGATCTGTCATCCTCGCCTTGGAATGGGGTCTGATTCTGACTGTTCATGATTACTGTGCCTTTCCGTAAGCACACCCTTGGGTGCGCATCCTGTTCAAGGCACGGGTTGAGTGACATCCGTGCGCCGGCATTACCCGGTAAACGTTCGTCCGGTCGAGGCTGAGCCTCCTCTCAGCCACACGCTGCTCTGCAGCATGCGGCCCCCGTGTCACCACCTACTTTAGGACCAGCCTTGGTCAATTCCCCAGGCTGTCCAGGAGCAGCGCCTCAGTGACGATGTTGCGTTCCAGACCATAGAGGGAGATGGACTCATTCGGACTGTGGGCGTTGCCCTTGGGATCCTCCGGCCCTGTGACCAGAACCTGGGCCTTGGGGAAGAGACGCTTGAGCTCCGGTATGAACGGGATTGAGCCACCCTCGCCCTTGTTGACCGGGTCGCATCCGAAGGCCTGGCGCATGGCCTCCTCGGCGTTCCTGACCACCTGACTGTCGGGATCCATGGCCCATCCCATCCCGTTCTCTCCGCAGGAGAACTCGACCTGGGCACCCAGGGGGGCATGCGAGCGCAGGAAATCGACCAGGGCCTTCTGAGCCTCCTCCGGACGCTGAGTGGGGGCTGTTCTCAGCGAGATGCGGAAGCGGGTCTGATCCGCCAGGACATTGAAGGATCCTTCGACAGGGTGGGCATCGAATCCGATAATCGACGCCGAGGGCTTGGTCCAGAGCCTGGAAGCCAGGGAGTCGGTGCCCGCCAGACGGTAGGAGTCCACCACTCCGGCATCCTTACGCACCTGGTCGGGATCCAGGTCGCGCTGGAGCCCACCTACGGGCTGTCCTCCCTCAATACCGGGGACCGCCAGCTCGCCCTTGTCGTTGTACATGGAGGCGATCAGCATGGCCGCCAGGGTGTTGGAGTCCAGGATGGGACCGCCGAACTGCCCGGAATGGACCGGGTGTTCCAGGACCTTGACCGTGACATCCAGATCCGTATTGCCCCGCAGTGAGGTGGTCAGGCTGGGAATCCGGTCGGACCAGTTGCCGGAGTCGGCCACGATGATCAGGTCGGAGTCGAACTCCTCCTTGTGGGCTTCAATGAAGGGGATGAAGCTGGGCGAGCCCATCTCCTCCTCCCCCTCGATGAAGACCTTGATATTGACCTTGAGGTCGTCGCCCAGGGCATGCAGGGCACCGGAGTGGATGGCGATGCCGCCACCGTCATCGGCCGATCCACGTCCGTAAAGCCTCCCATCACGCTCCACACCGGTGAAGGGGTCGGTTTCCCATGCCGTCGGGTCGGGAACGGGCTGGACATCGTGATGGGCATAGAGAAGGACCGTAGGAGCGGTTTCGTCGACGATTCTGGAACCGATCACTTCGAAGGCACCAGGCGTGCCATCCGCATTGGTGGACTGCACCACCCTGGCATCGATGCCCACCTTCGTCAGCTCCTCGGCCACGAATTCAGCCGAGTTGCGCATATGTTCCCCCGTGATTCCCTTGGCGGAAACCGAACCCAGGGCTATTTTCCCCTTGAGCAGATCGATAATCCTGGCCCAGTCGGCCCCTACCCGGCCCTGAATCTCTTCCAAGCCCAAACCTGTCATGTTCAACCTCCTGAAAATGCTGATGAGTCTAGGCGTCACCGTAACCTGTTCGCATGACATGGAACCCCTTCAAAGGCAAGGACAAGAAGGTACAGGACCAGGAATCGGACACCAAGGAGATTCAGGACCGTACCGGCGGCAAGGGGCGTCCAACCCCCAAACGCAAGGTGGCAGAGGCCCAGACTCTCCGTCCTCTGGTCCCCAAGGACCGCAAGGCAAGCCGTAAGGCCGCCAAGGCCCGCATCAGGGCCAGGGAGGATGCCCAGTATGAGGCCATGAGGACCGGCGATGTCGCCCACATGCCCAAGTCGGAAAGGCTCCCCTGGCGAATCTACATCCGCGACTACGTGGATGCCCGGTTCAACCTGCTTGAATGGACCTTCCCGGCCATCATCGTCATGCTCGTAGGGATGTTTGCATCCATGTTCGCCACTTCCGTGGTCGATCCGGTGACCGCCAACAGCATCTACATGATGCTGATTGTGGTCGTCTACGCCTTCATCATCGTCGGCATCATCGATACCTGGCTGATGTGGCGCAGGCTCAAGGTGAAGCTGATCGAGAAGTTCGGCGAACGTTCCGTGGCCAAAGGCTCCCGCTCGGCCAGCTATGCCTGGCAGCGGGCCATGATGGTACGGCGCTGGCGGGTCCCCAAGCCGACCTCTCCCAAGCGCGGCAACTGGCCCAAGTAAAAGCAACATCTTCGGTCGCGAAAGAGACCCTGCAAGCAAGCACTGCCGTCCTCCCCGTCCGGGGCAGGGCGGCTTTCCTTTTCCCAACCGGATTCGGAAGAATCAAGGAGCGAAATCGGACGTTGGGAAGCGTTCACAGTGTGCAAACACTCAAGCCTGCTCCTCCTCTCTTCGCTAGCATGGGCAACTATGAAACACACAGAGGATGGCATTGACCCCGCTTCGTCGGACCCCCTGGACAGTTCCAAACGTCAATATGACGTCATCATCATCGGCTCGGGACCGGGTGGATACTCCGCGGCCCTGCGCTCGGCCGAGCTCGGCGCCCGGGTAGCGCTGATCGAGCGTGATCCCGTACCCGGTGGGACCTGTCTGAACCGGGGATGCATACCCACCAAGGCCCTACTGACGGCCACACAGGTACTGGAGCAGGCATCCCTTGGTGAAGCCATGGGAATCCAGATGCAGGCAAAGGGCATCGACTACCAACGCCTGGCCGCCTACCAGGATGAGATGGTCGAAGCCATGACCAGTGGACTTACCCAGCTGTTGTCCCAGCGAAAAGTGGACCTTATTCAAGGAGAGGGCTCCATCGTCGGCGATGGACTGGTTTCGGTCAGGACCCCTGACGGCACCGTCCGCCGGTTGACCACCTGCGACACGGTTCTGGCCATGGGTTCCCGCTCACGTGCCCTGCCCGGCATACCGTTCAGCGATCGTGTCATCGATTCCGACCGGGCACTTCGCCTCAAGCCCTTCCGCAAACGGGCCCTGGTCATCGGATCCGGGGATGTGGCCTTGGAATTCGCCACCATATGGCATCAGGCCGGAACGGAGGTGACGCTGATGATCAGGCGTGACCGGGTCCTCTCCCATTGGGGGCGCCGTACCGGACTGGTCATGACGCGTGAACTGAAGCGGCAGGGCATCAACGTCATAACCGATTCCACCTGCCAGGCCATCACCGAATCATCTCCCGACAAACCCCTGACCGTCACCTATGGCCCCACCCAAGGTGGGGTTGAGACGTCTTCCCTGGAGACCGACCTGGTTCTGGCAGCCATCGGCAGGGATCCCCAGACCGACCAGGATTGGATGGAAGGACTTGGAATCGACACCGATGATGCCGGGCAGATTCTGACCGATTCCCAGGGCCGGACCAGCCGGGAACGTGTCTGGGCTTTGGGTGACATCACCCCAGGTAACCATCTGGCCCACCGGGCCTTCCAGCAGGGCATCACGCTGGCCGAGGCCGCGGCAGGCTTGGATCCCGAACCCGTCAAGGAATCCACCATTCCCCGGGTGGTCTATTCCTCCCCCCAGGCGGCCGCCGTGGGATACACCAAGCAGGAGGCACAGGACGACCCCACCCTGAACCAGGTGGAGGAGACCATATACCCCATGCAGGCCAATTCCCGAATGAGAATGAGCGGGTATCAGGGCACTTTGAGCCTGGTTACGGCCTGCCTCTCCTCCGATCTGGACACCCGAATCGTGGTGGGACTGGAGATGGTCTCCCCACAGGCATCGGAGAACATCGCCGAGGTTCAGCAGCTGGTGGGCAACAGGGTTCCACTGGACAGGGCGGCGGGCCTGATTCACCCCCATCCGACCTTTAGCGAGGCGATTGGTGAGGCTCTGCTCAAAGCCGATGGGCGCCCCCTGAACTTGCGGTAGACTGGTCAACCAGTGAACGTTTCCGAGTGAGGATCATATGGCACAAGAGGACAAGGCCAAGAAGCCGAAAAAGAAGAATGGCACGTTTTCCCAAATCTGGAAAATCTACCAATTCACCCATGCAGAGGACAAGGCCCTGCCTTGGTTCCTTCTGGTGGCCATCCTGGTGCCCATCGTGATGGCTGTTGCGGTCTGCTTCATCTTCCATGTCGGCTGGCTGAGCTGGATACTGTTCGTCCTCCTGGGCATCATGGTGGGTCTCCTCCTGGGAACCATGACCCTGACCAGGCGCTCCGACAAGGTAGGATACGCCAAGATGGAGGGTCGCCCCGGCGCTGCGGCCGCAGTGCTGAGCAACATCTCCAAGGCCGGGTTCAGGTTCCCCCAGGATCCCGTCTGGATTGACGCCAAGACCAAGGATGCCATCTGGCGCGGCACCGGTCGGACCGGTGTCTATCTGGTTGGCGAAGGCGACTATGCCAGGGTCACCAAGGCCATGAAACGCGAAGAGGACAAGATTCGCCGCATCACCAAGGGTTCGGACATCCCGATCTACAAGATCAGCGTCGGCCAGGGTCCCAACCAGGTGCCCCTGAACAGGCTCCAGAAAGAGGTCATCAAGAAGAAGGTCAAGATGACTGCGGACGAGTTGGCCATCCTCAACGAGCGTCTGATCACCCTCCAGAAGCGGCAGAGCGCCTTGGGCATGCCGAAGGGCATCGACCCCACCAAGGTCCACGTCAGCCGCAAGGCCATGCGCGGCCGCTGATTCGCCCATGCTTCCACCCCGACACCGAACCTCCAGGCTTAGTGTCGGGGTTTTTCCGTATCAGGACTCTTCACGCCCGTGTTACCGCTTCGGCAGTACGAAACAACCCCGTAACTTAAGTTGCGGGTTGGCGAAAACTCGGGTCTTTTAGACTGTATGACCATAACGGTTCTCATGAAAGGAGCGGTTCAGTGACAGAACTGAAGTCAAAGGCCGATTGCGAAGCTTTGATCAACCAGGAGGGCGTGGAGTATGTCTCCGTCAGGTTTACCGACCTGATCGGGGTTCAGCAGCACTTCACCGTCCCGGCAAGCGAGTTCCTCAATGACGCATTCACGGACGGCATGGCCTTCGACGGCTCTTCCGTACAGGGCTTCCAGGCCATCAATGAGTCGGATATGAAGCTGATTCCCGATCCGGAGACCGCCTACCTGGATCCGTTCCGCAAGCACAAGACCCTGGATGTTGCCTTCTCCATCGTCGACCCGCTGACCGATGAGCCTTATTCCCGCGACCCCAGGCAGATTGCAGCCAAGGCAGAGGCCTACCTGAAGTCGACCGGAATCGCCGACACCGCTTCCTTCGCCCCCGAGGCCGAGTTCTTCATCTTCGACAAGGTCCGCTTCGAGAACAGCATGCAACGCTCCTTCTACGAGGTTGACACCATCGAGGCCCCTTGGAATACCGGGGTGGATGTCGAGGAGGACGGCTCCCCCAACATCGGTTTCAAGAACCGTATCAAGAAGGGCTATTTCCCAGTCCCCCCCATCGACCACTACCAGGACCTGCGCGATGACATGGTTGCCAACCTGCAGAAGGTGGGCCTGATCCTGGAGCGTTCCCACCACGAGGTCGGCGGTGCCGGACAGCAGGAGATCAATTACCGCTTCAACACCCTCCTGCATGCGGGCGACGACCTGATGAAGTACAAGTACGTGGTCCACGAGACCGCTGCCCTGGCAGGCAAGGCTGCAACCTTCATGCCCAAGCCCATTGCAGGCGACAACGGCACGGGCATGCACTGCCACCAGTCCCTCTGGAAGGACGGCAAGCCGCTCTTCTACGATGAGAAGGGTTACGGCGGCCTTTCCGACATCGCCCGTTGGTATGTGGGCGGTCTGATCAAGCACGCCTCGGCGGTCCTGGCCTTCACCAACCCCTCGATGAATTCCTACAAGCGTCTTGTGCCCGGATACGAGGCACCGGTCAACCTGGTCTACTCGGCCAGGAACCGCTCCGCCGCCATCCGTATTCCGCTGGCCGGCACCTCGCCCGCCGCCAAGCGCATCGAGTTCCGTGCACCGGATCCCTCCTGCAATCCCTTCCTGGCATTCTCAGCCCAGCTCATGGCCGGACTGGACGGAATCCTCAACCACACAGAGCCTCCGGCACCCGTGGACAAGGATCTCTACGAGCTGCCCCCGGAGGAGCACGACCAGATCAAGCAGGTCCCCGGTTCCCTGGAAGAGGCCCTGAACGCCCTGGAAGAGGACCACGACTTCCTGAGCGAGGGAGACGTCTTCACCGACGATCTGATCGAGACCTGGCTGGACCTCAAGCGCGGTGAGCTGGCCCAGGCCCGCCTGGCCCCCACCCCCCTGGAGTACGAGCTCTACTTCCATATCTGACCCCTATGCGCCGGACAAATCGATAAAGACTCGGTTCTTCCGGTATGGGTTCAAGCCCCCGGCCCGACGCCTTGGCGCCCGGTCGGGGGCTTGTTTTTCCGCATAGGCGATGCGACCCAACACACCTGGTCCCTCCCCAATGATGAGATTGAAGTGAGAAGAAATCCATGACCGATGGAGGTGGCGGTGCGCTGGGTGCGCGAGTTCATGAGTCTTCCGGACTACCTCCGGACCATGCTGATAGTCGACCTGATGTGTTCCTTCGGCATCGGCCTGGTCATGCCCATCGAACTCCTTTTCGCCACCCACTCGCTGGGAGCCACCATGAGCGAGGCTGCCCTGCTGGTCACCATCAGCTCCATCGGCTCGCTGATTTCCAACCCGATCATCGGTTGGGTCTCCGACCGTCGATCCTCCTGGCTGGCCATGCACACGGCGATGATCTTCTCCGTGATAGGGCCACTGATTTTCACCCTGGCCCATGACTTCACGATGGGGGCCGTCGGAGCCTTCGTCTCCGGTCTGGGGATGGGCATGCAGACCTCCTGGTCCAGCATCCTGACGCAGATATCGACACGTGAACAGCATCGAATCGTCTACGGAATCAACCAGGCTGAAGTGAACCTGGGTATCGGCCTGGGAGCTGCGGTCGGCGGACTCCTGGCGGCAGGCGGCCAGGACTACCTCTACCGGTGGGGATTCGGCGGCCGCGCACTGGGGTTCGCCCTGCTCAGCCTGACCCTGCTCGTCATTGAGCGGCACTACGACCTGCGCGCGCTGACAGCCCGGCTCAAGGTCGAATTCCAGGAAGAGGACGAGAAGGACTCACCTGCCTCCGCGAGCGCAGAAGACGGCAGCACAGCTGAGAGTGCCCAAAGCGGCACCTATGGCGGCTCGACCAGGTCCCTGACCTACGTACTGGTGACCATGGGACTCCTGGTCTGCGGGAGCTTCTTCATGGACCTTTTCGGATACTCCCAGTTCGACGCCGGCCTCGTCACCACGCTCATATCCGATCAGCACATCCCCCGGTGGTCGCTCTCCGTGGTCGATGTGGTCAACACCTTCTCGGTAGTCATCCTGAACATCATCCTCCTCCCCAGGCTGAAGGACCACAACCATGTACGAATCCTGCGCACGGTCCCGGTCTTCTGGGCCGCCGCCTGGATCATCATCGTCCTGGGCCTGAGATTGACCACCACCTTCGGAGCCCTGACCGTGGCCTCCCTGGGAATCATCGTCTTCGGACTGGGCGAGGTCATGATGGGGATATCCCAGCCCGTGGTTGCCGCAGAACTGGCTGGGCCCGCCTACAGCGGCAGGATGTTCGGTCTGCTCAATACGGCGGCATCGCTGGGCTACATCTTCGGCCCCATGTTCGCGTCATACATACTGGCCGGCCATGAGACCATACCACTCCTTGCCATGTGCGCCATCGGCTTGATTGTGGTCAGTCTGCCCTGGCTCCTCTTCATCCCCTCGGGTGAACGTCGCGCTTAGTCAATAATCCCTATATTCACCCGTCTTCGATTCCCGCTGTCTGACGGCCGAAGACCTCATGTAGACCTTCCTGGCCTGGATTGCAAACCGATTGCAACCGGGCGTCATGCCGGCCGATCCATCAGGAAGTGGCGGACATCAGGGTCTTGGCCAGGTCCACAAAGCGGCGCGCCAGGTCGGAATCATCCAGTGAGCCATCCGGCTTGAGCACGGCAGGCCGGCCGGATTCTCCCACGGTCCGAACCTCTGGCTGCAGGGGCAGCTGGGCAAGGAGGGGAACCTGGTACCCCAGGGCCTCGGTCAGTTGGTCGGAGACCCGTTGCCCACCGCCACTGCCGAATATCTCCAGGTGTTCATCCTGATGGTCGTACCAGGACATGTTCTCCACGACCCCACGGACCCTGGTGGGCACCTGAAGCGCCACCAGACCGGACCTGACCGCCACATCAGAGGCACTGGGCTGGGGGGTGGTGACGACCACCAGCTCGCTGTTGGGCAAGGCCTGGGCCACCGAAAGCGCCATATCCCCGGTCCCGGGAGCAAGGTCCAGCAGGAGCACATCCGGGTCACCCCACCAGACATCCGAGAGGAACTGTTCCAAGGAACGTTGCAGCCGTGGACCCCGCCAGAGGATGGCCCGGTCGGACCCTGCGAACATGCCGATGGATATCAGTTTGACACCCCAAGCCGTGACAGGCATGAGCATCCCGTTCAGATTCGTGGGCTGGGTGTCCACACCGAAGAGGTTGGGCAGGGAGAACCCATAGATATCCGCATCAATGGCGGCGGTGTCGTACCCCAGAGCTGCCAGGGTGGCTGCCAGGTTGACCGTGACCGAGGACTTGCCCACACCGCCCTTCCCCGAGGCAATGGCGAAAATTCGGGTCTTGATACCCGGCTTGGTGAAGGGGTTGCTTCGCCTGGCCGCCTTGAGATCCGCAACGAGGTTATTCAGTTTCTCCTTGCTCATGGATGCTACATCAATCCGGGAGTGCAGCCTGGCCCGGGGGTAGGAGGAAACGGCCCCGTTGATCTGGTTGGTGATGGTTTGGGAGAGGGGGCATCCCTTGATGGTCAGCTCCACCCTGACCGTCACATCGTAGTCGGCCTCGGTGGTATCACGGCGTGGTACCACCACGATGTCGGTTATCATGCCCAGGTCCGTGATGGATCGGCCCAGTTCGGGGTCGATGACCTTGCTTAGACGTTCGAAGACCTCGCCCTTGATGCGGCGAGGGAAATCCTCCCAATCCGTCTGGTCGTTCACTCCGCTACCACCGTTTTCCGTTCCAAACTGCTCTTGACCCATGCCGCCCACCATAGCCCGAGACCAGGGCGCACCTCCAGAGCGGGACTGGTCGGATATTGCGAAGAGCCTGGTCAGCCCTCGGCCTGGTCAGCCTGCCCATCGGGACTGCCTGTATCCAGGAGACGGTGGAAGGCCGCCTCATCAAGGATGGGCACACCAAGGCTCTCGGCCTTCTCCGCCTTGGAACCGGGGCTGTCCCCGACCACAACATAGGTGGTCTTCTTGCTGACCGACCCCGAGGCCTTGCCCCCGCGCTCGACTATGGCCTCCTTGGCCGAGTCCCGGGAGAAGTCCTCCAGACTTCCGGTCACCACAACCGTCATACCCTTCAGGGTCTGGGGCTTGGTGCTGCGCTCCACATGGGACCCCACACCATCCGCTTTCCAGGCATCCAGAATCTTCCCACGCCAGTCACCCGGCTGGCGGGCGCCGGAGAACCAATCGACTATGGAGGAGGCGATCTCGGGGCCGACCCCGTCCAGCTCCGACAGTTCATCGATCCCGGCATGCTCAATGGCATCCAGGGAGGGGAAGCGGGTGGCTATGGCCCGTGCCGAGGTGGGGCCGAGGTGCCGTATGGACAAGGCGACCAGGACCCGCCACAGGTCGGCATGTCTGGCCTTGTCGATTTCCTGAAGCATCTGCAAAGTGGTTCGGGAAGGTTCTGCACCGGCCTTGCCCAGGGCGGCATCCTCCGCCTGGACCTCGTGGCTGTTCATGGCCCTGTCACCTTGGGCGGCCTGATCGCTCTTGGGGAGGTTGTAGAAGGCAGGCACCCGGTACCAGAGACCACTGCCTCCGACACGACGCTTGCTGGTGGCGGGTCCGTCCTTCCCCTCCACCTCGACCTGCTCCATCAGGGGAACCTCACGCCAGACATGTACGTGGCGCAGGTCATCGACCTTCAGGTCGAACAGGCCAGCCTCACTGGTCAGAACCGGGCTCTGCCGGGGAGGAAGCTCCAGATCGGGTGCGGGCTGATAGGGCGCCGCCTGCCCGCCCTGGTCCACCAGGACCTCACGCAATCCGGGAGCATAGACATCGACGGAGTCAGGGCGGTTCTCATCGGGGTTGGTCAGGGCGATGGCGCTCTGCTCCCCCAGGTGCTCGATATCCAGCGCCTTCCGGGAGGCCATATGGATGACACGCTCAGTCAGCTGGGCGGGGCATGACTCCACGTTGGGGCAGCGGATATCCACGTCCCCCTCCTTGGCCGGGGCCAGGCGGGCCCCACAGCTAGGGCAGGTCTCGGGCATGACGAAGGATTTCAGGTCCTTTTCCCGTCCCTTCCTGGCCTCCATGACGGGACCGACCAGCTCGGGAATCACGTCACCGGCCTTACGGACCACGACCGTGTCGCCAATCAGAATCCCCTTACGCTTGACCTCAGAGGCGTTATGGAGGGTGGTTCGGGAGACCGTGGAACCGGCCACGGAGACAGGGGTCAGGATGGCCACCGGGGTGATTCGCCCGGTCCTGCCCACCTGGACGGTGATATCCAGAAGTCTCGTATTGACTTCCTCGGGCGGATACTTGTAGGCGACGGCCCAGCGGGGTGCACGGGAGGTGGTACCCAGCCTGCGCTGAAGGTCCCTGTCCTGAAGCTTGACCACGATGCCGTCCAGGGCATGCTCGATGTCGTTGCGGTGCTGTCCGTAGTAGTCGATCATGTCAAGAATCTGATCGAAGGAGGCAACGACCCTGTTGTGGGGTGAAACCGGAATCCCCCACTGCTTGTAGAGCCCATAGGCCTGGGACTGGTCGATGACCTCATCATGTGACCCCTTGGGGTGGGCCGCCCCCCACCGCAGGGAGCCCATACCATGGGCGTAGAAGCTCAGTCGGCGGGTTGCCGTAATGCGGGGGTCCTTCTGCCGCAGCGACCCGGCGGCGGCGTTGCGCGGATTGGCAAAGGGAGGTTTGCCCTCCTTTGCCTGCTGCTCATTCAGGGCCTGGAAATCGTCGAACCGCATGAAGACCTCGCCACGGACCTCCACAAACTCGGGGATGTCCTCGGCCGGCCCCGACAGGTTCTGCGGAATGGTCTGAATGGTTCGGACGTTCAGGGTGATGTCCTCGCCTGTCACCCCGTCTCCCCGGGTCAGCCCCTGCTCCAGAACCCCATTGTGGTAGAGGAGGTTCAGGGCCAGCCCGTCGATCTTGACCTCGCTGGTCATGGCGAGTGCCTTGTCTTCGGGCCAATCCAGATCCTTGCGGATTCCGTCGTACCACTGGCGGAGTTCGTTGATGCTGAATACGTCGTCCAGGCTGAGCATCCGGGAGGGATGACGAACGGAGGTGAAATCGTTGGAGAAGGTTCCGCCTACCCGGTGGGTGGGAGACTGGGGGGTGTCCAGGCTGGGGAAGCTTGACTCCAATTCCTGGAGACAGCGCATCCTGGCATCGTAGGCCGCATCGGAAGAGACCGGAGCATCATCGATGTAATAGGCCACCTGGTCCGACTCGACCCAGGCCGCCAGCTTGGACCAGAGACGCTGGGCCGCCTCGGCGCTCAGGGAACCGGCATCCAGCTCACCCAGCCGCATGGCATCGGCATCATCGGGTTGCAGTGATGCTATCCAGCGGTCACTCCCGATTGCCGGCCTCTCTTCCGAGGCACCCTCGTACCCGGTTCCACCGCCCGTATATTCGTCTTCTTCGCTACGCATTAAGTGACCTCATGAATTGTGCCTGTACCACGTCAACACCCTCATTATCGTCGTCGTTCATCCTCGCGGCCGCCATTGAGAGGGTTCGGGCCGGAACGAACATACCTCCATCAACGCAGATGCGTGCCGCATCCCGCACTATGCCCGCAACCTCGGTATGGGGCCATATCGGCAGCCCATGCTCGGACAGAACCGTCCGGGCGGAGCTGAAGTCATCCGGCAGGACCATGCACTGGGACTGGGCACGACTCCTCAGTTCGGACAGCTCCTCCTTCAGGGCGGAAATCCTGTCAGGGCTGATATGCTCACTCATGATATAGGCGGCGGCAGCCACGTCGAATTCGTCGCGCATCCAGGCGGCGTAGGCCAGACGATAGTAGGCGAAAGAGGCGTCGTCCCTGTCCAGGGCCACCCTCAGGGCGTTCAGGGTTGCCGCCCGGGCCGAGTCCCAGTCCTCCTGGTTGGCCAGCATGACAGCCAACTTCAGGTGGGAGAGTGGATAGGCGGGGGCATACGCCACCATGGCATTCAGATGTTGCAGGGCCGCCTGGTCCTCCTTGAGCTGGGAGAGGACGTCCGCGATCTCCAGGTGGGCGTAGAAGAGGTTGTCGGGAATCAGCAGGGTCTGCTCCCCCGGCGTGGCGAAGAGCCGGTTATAGACCACCCGCTCCGCGTAGGAATTGAAGTAACGCGGCACGCGACCATCGGTCGAAAAGAAGGCATCCATACGGTCGATGGCATCCTGCTCCACCTGAATGGCCTGGGGGGCGGCACCCGAGAAGAGGAGGTCCCTGGCCCGAATCCGCTCCTTGTCGAGCTGGGAGGAAAGGGCGAAGTCGAAATCCGGAACCTTGGTCTCGTCTATCATTGCGGAAGCCACCTGGGGGGCCAGCTGGTCCAATTCCGGGTCCGCGATCTCCTTGATGATTCGCGTGGCTTCCTGGGCCTTTTCGGCTGAGGACATGTTCTGGTTGCCACTGAGTGCATGGAAGAGACCGAGTGCATGCTGGAGGAGATCGGCCCGCTGGATGGACAGGCCAGATGCATGGTCGGCACCGAGGACCTCGGCGGCCTGGGGCGTGAAGACCGTATCGGAGAACTCGGGTTCCTCCTGGGAGGCCCGGGGTGAAAATCGATCGTCCCGCATGTCGAAATCCGCATCAACCGGGGCCAGGCCACCTGCGGGGGTGACCTCCATCGCAGCGTCGAAGAAGCTGAAGACGGCCTTGGGATCGGTGACCCCCGCCTGCCTGACACGGGAAAGGAAGAGTTCCCTGCTGAACGTGACGGTGACCAGGTTGCGTACCGTAGGATTGCTCTGCAGAGCACTCAACGGGTTCTGTTCGTTGCCCTCGCTGCGAGGACGGCCGGACGTGTCGCCGGAGGCATCCACACCTGCACCGTCATCCGAATCCTGGGCGGGGTTCTGGCTGGAAGGCATGGCGAAGGCCACCTCATCCAGGTCCACCCCCTTGATCAGGTCCTTGAACTCCTGGTTGATCTCACTCTCGTCCTCCGTGTTGATCGGACGATCGCTCGGCGTGTCCTCGGCAACCGGACCGCCGTCATGCCCAGACCGATCATCTCCGGTTCCTCCCTCATCCTCAGACGATTCCGTTTCGGATTGGTCCGAGGTCTCAGGGACCTCCTCCTGGGGTGATACCGCATCGGTGACGATCGGATGAGTTGGATCACCGTGAATGTCGCCGTCTTTGGGATCGGCCTTGGACCCTGTCGTCCCCATATCGCCCGACCGCATCCTCTCAAAGGCCTCCAAGGCCTGCCCCATCATGGTGCGAATGGCGGAATTCTGCTCATCAACAGCCTCCTCCAGACCAACCGAATCAATCTGAAGACTGACCTGTCGCACCGAGGAATCCACTCCGAAGGCCAGGGCGGCCATAATCAGTCCCACCCTGAGGTTGTAGTCAGCGCTCATGGCCGCCCTCTGGTCATCGTCCAGGTCAACCCAAGCATGGCGGTCATCATCGTACCGGCTGGATGGCATCATGGCCCGCCCCGCCGACGTGAAGGCAATGGCCACCTCCCCCTCTTCGAGGTTCGAACGGAACTCGACGTCGAAGCGGAAAGGCAGACGCAGACTGCGCATCAACAGGGAGAAGGTCTGGCGGTAGACCCACTCCGACGAGGTGACCTCACCCTGGTCGGTCCGAACGGGCAGGGCCCGTGGGGCCTCCTGACGGACCTTCTCGGCCGTGGCCGCCGCCTTGGACAGGATGGCATTCAGTGCGGTCCGCCCATCATCGTGGATGGGGTCGAAGTCCCGGTCCAGGTCGCCCGACCTGAGCAGGGCGGCAATGGCCGGATCATCCAAGAGGGCCTGATCCAACCGGGCGGCCTGAACCCTGGTCACCGTGTCCTCGGTAGGATAGATGCCCAGGTCCGCGTTGCGTTCCAACCAGGCACTGACAGAGGCGAATCGGTTCAGGTTCCCCTCAATCTGCAAGGCCCGAAGGGCGGCCGAAAATTCCAACCCGGTATCCCAGGTCAGGAAGTAGGCTCCTGAATATGAGGAGGCGTAGAGGTGGAGCGGCTCGGCCCCATGGACGGCCTCCAGACCGGGAACTTCCCCCAGGGCACCCGATTCCTGCATCAGGTCGGCGAAGAGGTCTTCCAGGCCCGAGACGCGCTGACCACTGGACCTGGCCCGGACCATGTCCTGAACGCTGCGGCGGATGGCCCCCATGGGAGCCTCTCGATTGAGTCTGTGGAAGATGTTGCCGGAGCCGAACCCAGTGAAAACCCCCTGGATATGGGGCAGCATGTAGGCCGCAAAAAAGGAGATGGCCACAGCATCCCGGTACTCCAGGTTGAATCGGAGGTCGGGCGGTAGCTGGGGTCGGAGCTGTTCCAGGGTGTACCGGCCGTCATACCGAAGCCAGGAAGCCAGCCAGCAGAGGTTGCCGGTCTGGTCCCTTCCCACGATGCCGCCCTGAATGGCGCGGACGGTGGGGACCTGACCGTCACCTTCCTGGCGACCGAATCGGCGTCCGTAGGGCAGGGAGATCTCCTGTTCCTTTCCCAGCATGAAGGCCGCCTGCTGGTTCTGTACATCCATCTGCCTCTGCTGGCCGACGAAGACCCGGCCATGGTCATCGGCCAAGGCGATCTGGGCGAAGTGGGAACGATCGGTGAAGACCCCGAGCGAGAAGAACCTCCCCCGCGTCCCGGGCCACTGGACCCAGCCCAGGGTCAATCCCTCGGGCACCCCTTGGATTTCGGGGAAAAGATGACGCTTGACCATGGGGCCCAGCTGGTGGCTGGTTGAAGTCAGCAGATCGTGCATGAACTGGTCATCAGGGCGCTTTCCTGTCTGGGCATAAACCTGTGCCGCTTTTTTGACAAGGTCATTCAGCGGCTGCTCGTGATCGGCCGTATCCCCGTCCAGGAAGTCCTCGGCCTTCCCCGCCAGGGTCGACCACAGGGAACGCGCCTTCCTAGAAAAATCCCCCAGGCCGTCAGACTTGTTCACGCTCTTGGACATGTTCACAATTGTCCCAATTCATCCAGACATGTCGCTTATAGAATAAAGGGGTGAAACGAACCCCCGCCATACCTCGACTGAGGGCATCAGGCCGTCTTGCCCTCTGCCTGGGCATCCTCCTCGTCCTGGTCTTGGAGGTTGGGGTGTTCAACCTGTCCCACTGGCAATCCCTGGGAGGGCAGACCCCTGAAACATCCCGGCAGGCAGACACCGAACCCGAACTCGGTCCGGGTCTGGAGTCCCTTCCAGGTGGGGGTCTGATGGTCACGGACCCTGTCGGGGCTTGGATTCAGATTCCCGCTCCCACCCGTGGGTCGAAGTTCGTCAAAATAGAGACAATCAAACCAAAAGACGGCAATCACCGCGAAGGACATGACCCCGGAAGGGTCCATGTCCGACTGGATGCCAGGTACTCCCCCTCGGCAGGGTGGGCCAGAGGCGACAGCAGTATGGTGGCGTACCGATCAGCCAGATCGCTTTACCTGAGGAACACGGCCGAACCACCACAGACAGGAGAGTCACTGACCGCATTGCGGCTCTGGGTAGAAGAACCGGCAGAAACGCGCCTGTCCATCAGGACCTTGATTCCCGACGTCAGGGTTCCTCTGAGCATCAATCCTGTGCGCCTGATCGCCATGGCGGCCCTAATCCTCCTGGTTGCGGCCTTCCTGCCCGGATCACGCCTCTGGAGGACACCACTGGATACGAAATCGCGGGGACAGCGGCTGGCCCTGACCCTGGCCCTGGCTCCGCTGACCGTTTGGGCAATCTGCTCCATACTGAACGACCTGTCGACCTTCGTGCCCGGGGACTTCCACAATCCAGATTCCTACACCTACGACTTCAACCAATACGACCATGTGGCCCAGGCCCTCCTCCAGGGTCGCCCCTGGTTGGATCTCGACCAGGCACCAGGCCTGGCCGCGGCCGAGAACCCTTATGACATCGTCACCAGGAACAATCTGTTGGCCCAGGACCAGAAACCCATTTACTGGGACTATGTCTATTGGAAGGGTCACTGGTACTCCTACTTCGGAGTCCTCCCCGCCGTCCTCCTCTTCATGCCTTATCGGGCCCTGACCTCCCTCTTCCATCCTGGCGGGTACGCCCTGCCCACATCAGCCGCGGCCTCCATCCTGACCCTTCTGGCCACGGTCGCGATGGTCCTGGCGGTCATCCGCCTCCTGGACCGGCACTTCCCGGGTATCAGTCTGGCCTCGACCATCCTGTCCCTGATAGCGATCCTGACCGGGTCGAACATCGCCTACCTCTGGTGCAGGAAGAATTTCTACACGGTGCCCTTTGCTGCAGGTTTGCTCTTTGTAATGACCGGCCTATGGATCTGGCTCGGAGCCCGCAGGGTCCACTCGACAGGAGGAACCCGGAGGTGGACTCTGGCGGATGGTGGCGGATGGCTCCATACCCCTGGAGCTCCGGAGCCGGGTTGGACACTGTCAAAACCACGTGTATTCCTGGGATCGCTCTGCATGGCGGCCACCCTGGGGTGCCGGCCCACTTTCATAGTGGCCGGTCTCCTGGCCATCCCCATCTTCTCCCAGGAAATCAAGGATATGGCGAGCTCCCTCCACCCTCGGACAGGGACCTCTTCAGCCAAGGAAGGAGTCGGGCCCTCACCAGCCGTTTCCGCCACCCTGCTCGGTACCGCCCTGCTTCCTCTGCTCATCGTGGCAGCCCCTCTACTCTGGTACAACCACTGGCGGTTCGGTTCCGCCCTGGATTTCGGCAACAGATACCAGATGACCGTTGTGGACCTGACCCGATATCATCCCGACCTTGGCAGCCTCCCCCGGCTTTTTGGTTACTACCTATTCCAGCCGCTGTCCACCAAGGCCTCCTTCCCCTTCCTGAGAACCTCACCCGCACCCCTGAATGTATGGCACTACACCGAACCGGGCATCGGAGGGCTCCTGGTCACCACACCGGTGATCCTGGTCTGCCTGATTCTCCTCTGCTCAACCCGGGTGCGCCGAAATCTGAAGGACCGGAACCTGTACGGGCTGACCCTTCTGTCCATTCCCTCGGCTCTTCTGGTCATGATTATGGATGCCTACCTGGGTGGATTCTCCGACCGGTACATGATTGATTTCGCCTGGCTGCTGGCCCTGGTGGCGGTCCTGGTCATATCCTCCTGCGACCGGTCTGGTCAGGATACCCTGAGGAAACTGAACGGAACGGCAGGGTACACCGATCGGACGGATGGACCGGCCGGAAAACCGGTATCATTCCTTCTGACCTTGTCCTGCCTGGTATCCGTCCTGCTGATGACCGGATATGTTCTGGTCCTCCTCTCCCATTTCGAGACCTCGATATTCTCCACCATCGAAGTCTGGTTCACCTACCTGTAGCCCGACGAGAACGGCATGCTCCATGAGCTGCCATGCTGGATGGTGAAGCATACAGAGGGGCCGGCATCCACCTCATATGGGATGGATGCCGGCCCCTACCTCTTATCGGTTAACCGAATCTGTCCGGTCCTTACTCGCTCCCCCTAGAAGCCCCGGTCAGCCCTTGCTGTTCGATTGCCTTCTGGTAGTCGGTAATCATATCGGCGACCACGCTGTTGCCATCCCCTCCGGAGAGGGTGATGACCGAAGCCAGCGGCATGCTGTCGAAGAGCTTGGCCGTATTGGGATCATTGGGAAGGGGAACCTTTCCACCCTCAACGTGGGACTTCATGATCGGCCCACCGACCTGATCCTCACGCCATTCCTCCATGGTGGAGTTGGAGTTGAGCCTGACAAAAAGCCCATCCCCGTCAAGGTCCACGTCCAGCTTGGAAACCAGGTCCCTGGAGGAGGTACCCACTTCGATGCCATAGGTGCCGGCCTCCACATGCCACTCATTCATGGCGGTCGACCAGTAAGCGAAGTCACGCTCATCCAGGTCCAAACTGATTTCCTGGGATTCGCCCGCCTTGAGGAAGACCTTGGCGAAGGACTTGAGCTCGTGGGAGGGGCGACCCACCTTGGAGGCGCAAGGAGCCACATAGACCTGGACGGTCTCAGCCCCATCGATACCCGAGGTATTGGTCACGGTCAGGTCGACCCGGACCGCATTGGGGCCGGTCTTCTCCACGCGGACATTCGAAATTTCGAAGGTCGAGTAGGAAAGACCGAAACCGAAGGGGAATGCAACCGGCTTATTGAAGGTGTCGTAGTAGCGATAGCCCACATAGATACCCTCCCCATAGCGCGAGTGTCCCTCCTCGCCGGGGAAGGAGGTGATGGAGGGATTGTCCTCAAGACGCACGGGAATGGTCTCCGGCAGCCTGCCGGAGGGGTTGGCCCCACCAGTCAGAATGTCAACGACGGCCTGTCCGCCTGCCTGACCCAGGAGCCAGGATTCCAGAACCGCCTTGGCCTGGGGAAGCCAGTCCACTACGGAGACCACCGAACCGTTGGAAAGGACCACAACCACCTGGTCATTGACCTGACTCACAGCCCTGAGAAGATCGAGCTGCTTGGTCGGCAAATCAATATCAGTGCGGTCGAACCCTTCGGACTCGGCGTCCTCGGGCAAGCCAAGGAAGAGAACCACCTTATCGGCATCCGCCGCGGCCTTGACGGCCTGGTCGGTCAGAGACTGATCCTGGGGAGCCTCATCCAGGGTGAACCCTGGAACGAAGTCCACATCCATGCCCGTCTCCTTGAAGGAGTCAAGGGCCGTAGTGACCTTGGTGGGGGTGATGTGGGAGGAACCGCCACCCTGGTAGCGCGGGGTGCGGGCGAATTCGCCGATCAGAGCGACCTTTTCGCCCGGAGCCAGGGGAAGCACACCATCCTCGTTCTTGAGCATGACGATGGATTCCTGGGCGGCCTGGCGGGCCACCTGGTCATGGGCCTCCACGTCATACCGGTAGCCCTTCTGCGACATGGCGGGCTTGGCCTTCTCGATGAGATCCAGAACCCCTTGGGCCATCCTGTCGAGCTGATCCTTATCCAGGTTTCCGGCCCTGACCGCCTCGACAACCTCATGGTCGCTGGCGGATGGCGGCATCTCAAGGTTGAGACCGGCACGAAGGGCCGCGGCCCTGTCATGCACGGCGCCCCAGTCCGACATGACCAGACCCTGATAACCCCACTCACCGCGCAGCACGTCGGTCAGCAGCCAGCGGTTCTCCGATCCATACACCCCGTTGAGCTTGTTGTAGGCGCACATGATGGTCCAGGGCTTGGCGTGCTTGACTACATACTCGAAGGCGGGCAGGTATATCTCGCGCAAGGTGCGCTCATCGATGTCGGAGCTGACCCTGAGACGATCGGTCTCCTGGTTGTTGGCAGCGAAGTGCTTCAAGGAGGTGCCCACGCCCTTGGATTGGACCCCATCGACCAGGCCTGCGGCCTGATGACCGGCCAGGACCGGGTCCTCCGAATAGTACTCGAAGTTGCGGCCCCCAAGCGGACTGCGCTTGATGTTGATGCCAGGGCCGAGGATAACGGCCACTTCCTCCTGGATGCACTCCTCACCCATGGCCTGCCCGACCTGATAGGTCAAATCCGGGTTCCAGGATGAGGCCAGGCCGGCGGTCGGCGGGAAGCAGGTGGCGGGGACGGAACCGTATACATCCGATCCTGTGGCCTTGCGCAACCCGTAGGGCCCATCCGTGATCATGTACTCCGGATAGCCCTGGTCCGGTACTCCTTGCAGGTGCCAGGCGTCCGAGCCGGAGGTCAGCGAGGCCTCCTTTTCGATATCCAGATCCTTGGCTTGTAGATGCTTGTCAGTGGTCATAGTGGTTCTTCCTTTCAGACTGCGGCAGTTCGGCGATGATGTGCCCAGCTTATTTCACCTTACGAATCATCATGATGAAAACGGTACCCAGGAGGAGGCAGATGATGGCTCCGGGGAAGACCATCCGATACCCGCCGAAGATGCCGATGACGGCCGTGGTGCAGACCGGAGCAAGCACCTGCCCGATCGTGTTCGACAGGTTGAGGATGCCCAGGTCCTTACCTGCCTCTTCCCCGTTGGGCAGCACATCAACGTTCAAGGCCTGATCGACTGACATATAGCAACCGTTGCCCAGGCCGGCAAGAGCACCGTAGATGTACATGCCCATGGCGTTAGGCATGAAGATCGGGAAGAGCATGCCTACGGCGATGACAACACTGCTGGCAGCCACGATGATTTTGCGTCGTTGCAGGTAGTCCGAGAGCGGCCCGGATACGGCTGCCGCCAGGATAGTCGTGATTGTGGTGATGACGGCAAGAACCTTCATGGTCGAAGAGGCCACGTCATCACTCATATTGCAGTACTTCTGCAAAATGTAGAGCTGGTACCCGATGATCATATAGCAACCAAGAACGAAGACGAGACGGCCGAATAGGGCCAGGTAGAAGTCACGGCAGTTCTTGGTCGGCGGAATGAAGGACCTGGCTACGTCGGCCCAGGAGCGTTCCGCCCTGTTGCTGGCTGCCGACGCCTCACGCGGCCAGACCAGAACCGTTACGATGCCCGAGAAGAAGAAGACGACCATCCCGATGGCGAATCCGGTGGAGGCATTCTTCAGGAAGTAGCTGCCGATGAAGTTGCCCAGCTGGGTGCCCACGACCATGCTGGCACCGTAGAGGGAGGAGAAGGTTGCCCTGGTTGCTTCTGGAATCCTGTCCGAGAGAACGGCCACAGCCGGCGCAATCAGGCAGTTGATACCGACCTGGACTATGCACCAGCCCACGATAATGGGCCAGAGGGTATGGGACTGGAAGACGATGAAGAATCCGACCGCTCCGATGATGCCGCCCAGAACAATCCAGGGTGTGCGCTTGCCCAGTTTGAACCGGGACATGTCAGACAGGGCCCCGAAGAGGATATTCGCTATCAGGGCGAAAACACAGCCGATGGAGTTCATGGTGCCAAGGGCGGCCTCGGCACTGACTCCCGGAATCGTGTTGAAGATTTGAGGTAGAAGCACTCCGGATCCCATGGCGAAGGGTGTGGCCCACAATATGGATATGAGGGCAAATCCGACGGCGAAGCGACCCTTCTCCGAGGTGGTGAGTTTCCTACCTGAATCCGGCGCCAGTGTCGGATCAATGGTCGCACCGACCACTGCATCAGCAGACGGTGTCAGGAAATCCTCATCCCCTTGTATTGAATTGTGCATGATTCGATACCCCTTGTTATTTTGCTACATTGCAATCATCACGGCTCAACTTTGAGCCCTTACTTGCCTTTCCCCTTTCGGAAATAGTCAACTCTTCAATCTCACACTATCGAGAGAGCGAAGTCAACAACCGGCGGGACTATTTACAGCAATTCGCTGATAGCTGAACTCACTGCCTGGATATTCCGTTGGAATTCCGCGGCTCTCGGAAGAAGAGAAAGAGCAAGATATCCGTTGCTCGGCATGTCGAAGAAGTACCCAGGCTGGCCGGTCAACCCGTAAGAGCGAATCAGATGAAGAATCAGCTCATCCTCGTCGATGACGGCGGGGAACCGTAAGAGGACGTTCCATCCGGCCTCGGGCCTGAGCAGGGATATACACGAATCCCCCTCGCTCAGAAGGCCGCGCACCTGGTCCAGGTTGCCTCGGATCCGATCGCCCACGCGGCGCGTCTGGACGGGGACGGCATCGAGCATGGTCCCCATCCGGTCGGTAATCAGTTGACTCATGGGCAGGTAGTCATCGGCAATTAAATCCAGGCGACGCTTGGCTTCGGCCACCTGGCTTTCCGGCCCTGAAACCTGAATCCACCCTACCTTGGCATGGGGAGCGGCCAGACTCTTGGAGAACCCATCCAAGGCAAACGTCAGGACATGGTCCTCTCCCGCCAGCCGGGCCCGTCCGGGCAAGGAATCCAGAGGATAGTCATAGAAGACCTCGTCGGCGATGACGGCCACCCCATGCTCACTGCAGAGGTCAAGGATGGCTCCACGTTCCTCAGGATGCACATACGACCCGGTGGGGTTATTGGGATTGATGAGGACAATGGCCCGAATCCTCTCCCCCGCAGGCCCCTCCAGAGCCTGCCTGACGCTTGCCAGGTCCAGGGCCCAAGACCCGTCATAGGAAAGACGGTAAGGCATGGTCCTCACGCATTCGAGGCCGGCGATGGACTCGATCAGCGGGTATCCCGGCCGGGGTTCCAGGATGATGTCTCCGGGGTCGCACAGGAGCTTCATCAGCCAGGAATAAGCCTGGGAGGTAGAGGAGAGCAGATAAAGATCGTCGGGATTCACAAGCAGCTGCTCGAGAGAACTCGAACGAGAAGATGAAAGCCTCAAAGGCCCTGAATCGGCATACGTCGCCACCGATGACATCGGGGCTGCCCAGGGTTGTTCGGATGGCAATCCGGCTGACCCGTCTCTGCCGCAAGCCTCACCCGAACTGCGTGAAGTAAGGAAGGAGGCCAGATCAATACGGGCCTGGAGGGGGCCCCTGGGCTGTGCCTGGTACGTCTGCGGCAGGAAATCCGGAGACAGTCCGAACCTTGTCGGGTTGGAGTCGTTGAGCCCTCCCAAGCGAATCCCCATAGCCCTGGACCGTGCTTCGGCCAGGGCTATGGGGTTGGGATGCTCAGGACCAGTGCGATGGGAGAAACGCACCGCACCGTCGTTTTCGTCCCTCGAGGTCACCCCAGATGCTTCTGCTGGAGATCAGCCAGGTATGCGGCACCAACGATGCCTGCCTGATTGCGCAGCTTGGCGGCCACGATAGGCGTTTCGATCTCGATGTGGGGCAGGAACTTCTCGCTCATCCTGCTCACGCCGCCACCCACAACGAAGAAGTCGGGGTTGAGGTAGTGCTCAAGCAGACGGTAGTACTTGGTCAGGCGATTCGCCCACTTCTTGTAACTGAGCTTCTTGCGGTCACGGACCGAGGAGGCCGCATACTTCTCGGCGTCCTTACCGTCCAGATCCAGGTGACCCAGCTCGCTGTTGGGAATAAGCACACCGTTGTATATAAGTGCCGTACCGATGCCGGTGCCCAGGGTGGTGGCAATGACCAGACCCTTCTGCCCCTTGGCGGCGCCGTACTGCACCTCGGCAAGGCCAGCCGCATCCGCATCGTTGACCACGGTGATGGGCCTCCCGCAGGCCTCAGAGAAGACAGCCTCCACGTCGGCACCCACCCAGGACTGATCCAGGTTGGCCATGAAGTTCAGCGGTTGTCCGGGCTTGACCGGGGCGGGGAAGGCCACGCCCACGGGGATATCATCAGTGACTTCGAACTGGTCCAGGAGCTGTTTGACCACCGCGCCCACCGCCTCAGGGGTGGAGTGCTCCGGAGTGAGAATCTTCTTGCGGGGCTCGGCAAAGTCGCCAACGGTAAGATCAACCGGGGCAGCCTTGATGCCGGATCCGCCGATATCCACTCCAAAAGCCTGCGCTGTATCAATCATTGCTGCTCCTTCAGGTGCTGACTAGTTAGGATGACGAACCGGCACGTAGGAATTGTACCCCATAGCATGACTTGATTCCCCCGACCCCGATGGATTGCACCCGGGTGCAGGTAGAACCATTAACCCTCATTGAGCAGTATATAGGTGGATAATGGGCAATATGACAGAACACACCCAGCTCATCGACGCACTGAATGTACGCATCACCACCAGGCACTACGACCCCTCCCCCATCGACGCGGACACAATCCGACAGCTATCCAGCACTCTGAGCGCGATCAACATGCTGAGCGGCCTGGATATCCAGTTGGTGACCGATGCACCCGACGTATTCTCGGAAGTCAATACCTCAGGGCACTTCGCCAACGCCGCCAACTATCTGGCCCTGGTCGGCCCTAGGGGCGACCTGGAGAGCGTGGAAAAAGCGGGTTTCTACGGTCAGCGTCTGGTCCTGACTGCCACCCTGTACGGACTGGGAACCGGTTGGGTGGCGGGGAGCTGGGACAGCGAGGCGGCGCAGCGACACTGCCGCGTAACACCCAGTCAGGATCTCTACCTGGGCATCACCATAGGCAACTCGGTCACAGAGGCTGACTATGGAAATCAGGATTACAGCCAGTTATGCCAACGCCAGGCCAGGCACAGGTCGTCCAAATCCTATGAGGAACTGACGGCCCCCATGAGCCAGGAAGACAGGACTTCGGCCCCCGACTGGTTCAAGTCCGGGGTGAACGCGGCCGCCAAGGCTCCATCGAGCATGAATGGTCAACCCATCCTCTTCACCTGGGACCGAGACTCGGGCGATGCCGTTGCCCGCCTGGATGATTCCGCGGAGACCGGCTCGCCAGTCGACCTGGGCATAGCAAAGCTCAACTTCCAGATCGGGGCCGGTGGCGGCACCTGGGTATGGGGCAACGAAGGCCACTTCATCAGGGCCTGAATCTCCAGCCCCTGCATGGGAATTGTGGCAGGACCACCGTGTAGGGTTGTGCGCCATGACCAATGGAGCATCATCAGCAGTATCGAACAACCTTGACCCCGATTCCACCGGCCGGGTGACCCTCTTCCTGACCCGGCACGGCAGGACCACAGCAAACAGCATGCGCCTGATGCAGGGGTGGTCTGACTTCCCCCTGACCAAGGAGGGCAGGGAGGGTGTCCGCCGGTTCGGGCGGGGACTACGGGGAATACACTTTGTTTCCGCCTGGTGCGGCAATCTGACCCGCCATTACGACACAGCCCGCGAGGCCCTGGACGCTTCCGGCCAGAAGGATCTTCGAATCCAGGTGGATCCCGACCTGCGCGAGGACAATTTCGGCAGCTATGAGGGCCGCGACGAAATCGAGACCCTGACGACCGTCTGCAACTACATGGGGTATGAGAGCCGCGACCAGCTGCGCGAGGCCAAGGGTCGGATGATATCGGCCTACATGCAGGACGCCTTCCACCGACTGGACCTGGAAAATCCGCTGGGCACCGATCTGGCTCCGGAGGACAGGGCCGAGACCACCGAGCAGGTTCTGACCCGCATGAAGAGGGCCCTGACCGGCATCGGCGAGGATGCACTGGCCCGCGGCGGAGGCAACGTGCTGGTCGTCAGCTCCGGCATGTCCCTCCAACAGTTCCTGATCACCCTGGGAGACGACATCGACGTACCCGACATGGCCAACACCTCGGTCACCAAGGTCGCCTATGCCAACGGCAGGTTCAGCCTGGCCGGGCCGCTGGCCTCCATGGAGTATTTCCAGGCCGGCGGGGAAGAGTAGGCAAACCGCTCTCCCCCGACTCCGGCAGGTTACTTCTGGAGCGGCTCCATGGGCTTCCAATCCGGATCGTGGAGGATCTTGCGCGAATCCACCCACCCCTGGATGATTTTGGGAATGCCGGTCATGAGGTGCCCCCGGTCCACAGCCAGGAGGCGGATGACCTCTTTTGCGGCCGTCGCCATGGTTCCCAGGGCGAAAGCCAGAGGGCGGTAGTCACCGTGGAGCATGAAGTACCGGGCCATGTACCCGCGGTTTCGCATGATGTGATAGCGGTTGATGTCCGAGGTGGAATTCAGCTGACGGATACCGCCCATGTCCCAATTGTCGATGTTTCTGGTCCGCCGCATGACCACGTCACTGACCTGTACCGCCCTGGTCACCTTGCTGGCCAGATACCCGTACACCGTGTCATCCCAGTAGATGAAGAACCTGGGGTCGGGCAGTCCGATCTGCTCAACCACCGTGCGCGAGAAGAGGGCACCCTCAAAGCACATGGTGTTCATCGGCCTGTATCCCGATGAATCGAAGGCGGCCGGGGCAACGGGGTCCGGAATGCCCATGGGAACGATGAAATGGTACTGCCAGTAGAAGGGTCCACCGTCGTAGTCCAGGCGGGACCCCTGGATGACCTGGAAACGGTCGGTCCACTTGGACAGGCGCTCCAGCCCCTCAGGTTCCACGGCCACATCGTCATCCATGACCCAGAACCACTGTGCGCCAAGACGGTAGGCCTTGCCCACACCGGCCGAGTACCCACCGGCACCACCACCATTGTGCTCCTGAGGAAGGTAGACCACCCGGTGCTCACCGCCCTGACCGTCCACGACGGTCTTCCCCCAGAGTCGATCGATCTGCTCGGAGAATGCCTCAACCATCTGCCGGGTCCGGTCTGAATTCTCATTGTCCACCACAACAATCCGCCAGGGGGCGACGGTCTGGCTAAGGATGGACTCGAAAAGATTGGACAGGAGTTCCTGCCGTTTGTAGGTCACGACGACCATGGCGACCTTGTCTATCACTTTTTCCATGCCTCCATTGTTGCACCTCCGGAGACCGAACAGGCGAGCGCGGCGGAACATCCGCAGGATGTACTCCCCGCAGTGTGGGTATCGATCCGTATTGGGCCGATGTGTCATTGGATACAGAGGTTTGACCTCCATATGGCCCACTGCTAGATTGAAACCGTCAAGTTTCAGGGAAGGTGAGAGTCCTTACTGGCGGTATCCGGTTGCAATCCGGGAGCCCGCGACCCGCGCGAGCGGTGGATATCGGTGAGAGTCCGAAGCCAACGGTTACAGTCCGGATGAAAGAAACGAGGCTCTATATGAGCATGCCTTCGCATACCGAAAACCAGGAACACCACGATGCGAATCGCGGTGGGTCCTTCGAATCCCACTCAACGACGGCAGGACGAGGAGGACGTTGGTCAACCAAGCGCATCGCCGTATACGCCCTCTTCGTGGCCTTGACCATCGTCCTGAGTTATGTTTCCATTCCGATTTTCCCTGCTGCCCCCTTTCTGAAGTATGACCCTTCCGGAATCGTGGTCCTGGTGGCAGGATTTGCTTTCGGTCCCTTGGCGGCCGCCGTCGTCGGCACTCTCGGATTCGTGCCCCACATCTTCAGTAATCCCTTCGGGGCCCTGATCGCCATCATCGTCGCCCTGGCTCTGGGGCTGCCGGCGGCCTTCATCTACAAGCGGATCCGCACTCGAAAGGGTGCGGTCATCGGCATTCTGGTCGGATCGGTGGCGGGTCTGGCTGCCGCCATACTCTGCAATGTGATCATCACCCCCATATACGCCCACATGAGCTTCCAGCAGGTTCTGGGCATGATCATCCCCATCCTCCTGCCCTTCAACCTCATGAAGTTCGCAATCCACGGGGTCATCACCTTCCTGATCTACAAGCCCATCTCAGTCCTGGTCAACCACTGAACATCCCCGACAGTTCCGGAACAGCTTCCTCAGCAGGGATTGGACGAACCGTGAGTTATAAACCGGTACAGACGATTCGGGACGACGAACCCTTGGCCGTCCTGGACGAGGTCTCTTTCAGCTATGACCAGGGTCGAACCTGGGTACTCGACCATGTGAGCCTGACCATCCATCGAGGAGAACGGGTTGCCGTCGTCGGGGCCAATGGGTCAGGCAAGTCAACCCTTGCCCTCCTGCTGGCCGGCGCCCTGGCACCTGACCGGGGACGCATCGAGCTGAGAGGGCAGGTTGTATTCGACTCCGCCCGCCCCTGGGCCGAACGGGTGGACACCGATGCCTACCGTCAGGTCAGGGAAAGCATCGGGATGGTGTTCCAGAATCCGGAGGATCAGATAGTCACCACCGTCACTGAGGATGACGTTGCCTTCGGACCGGAGAATCAGGGCATGGCACGACCTGCCATGCAGGCGTCCGTCGTGAGGTCTCTCAAGGAGGTCGATCTGTCCGGCCGCGAACGGTCTGACCCGACCAGGATGTCCGGCGGCCAGCAGCAGCGGGTCTCCATTGCCGGTGCCCTGGCCATGGACCCTGACATGTTGGTGATGGACGAGCCGGGCGCCATGCTGGACTCGTCCGGTCGAAGCAGAATCTCCGCCATCATGGCCACCATGGCCGAGCAGGGTAAGACGGTGGTTCACATCACCCATCATCTCGACGAGGCCGGCACTGCCAGCAGGGTGATTGTCCTCGATCAGGGTCGCATCATCGCCGACGGTCCTCCCGACCAGGCGCTGCCCACCCTGTACCGGCAACTCAACACCGACTCCCCCGCATCAGGGGCAGGTAGGCATACGGACGATTGGGATGCCAACACATCCGGAGTCGGTTTGGGCCAGCGCACCGAGCACCGGCACGACACCTCCGACGAAGAGGAACCCGCTGTGGAGGCCAAGGGCCTTTCCTACAGGTTCGGTGAGGGAAGACGCCAGGTGGTGGATCATCTCGACTTGAGACTGGAAAAGGGGCGGACCCTGGCCATACTAGGCCCCAACGGTTCCGGCAAATCAACCCTTGCCCGGTTGATCTGTGCACTGATTCGCCCGACCGAGGGGAATCTCTCAGTAGCGGGAATACCGCTGACCGTTGGGGGACACACCCCGCGACGGGCCCGCAACCGTCGGCTCGGCATGCTGCGACAGCGGGTGGGATATGTGATGCAGAAGCCCGAACACCAGCTCTTCGCCGAAACCGTGGCGCAGGATGTGGCCTATGGCCCCGGCAATCTCGGTTTCGACAAGGGCGATACCGCCCTACGCGTGAAACAGGTTCTCACCCTGTTGGGATTGGGGGAGCTGTCCGACCGCTCCCCCTTCGACCTTTCCGGTGGTCAGCAGCGCCTGGTCGCCTTGGCTGGCGTTCTGGCCACATCTCCGAAGATTCTGGTACTGGACGAGGTGACGGCCGGTCTGGATCCCAAGGCGTCCGAAACCATCATGACCGTGTTGGAGCGCCTCCAAGGTGAGGGTGTGACGATCATTCTCATCACCCATGATGAAGAAGAGGTCATCCGCCTGGCCGACCAGGCCCTCCTCATGAACCAGGGACACATGGTCTCGCACGGCAACGTGGGGAAGGTTCTCAAGGATTACCACGACCTACGGGCCCATATCAGCTCTTCGGGAAACCACGAGGAGGACTCCGGGACCGAACAAATCGAAGAACCAGCATCCGAGAGCAAGGCAGAAGACCAGGCGGACGGGCCTTCCCTGATTGCTCGCCTGGATCCCCGAGCCAAGATGGTCTGCTTCCTGATGCTCATGGTCACCTCCTTCTTCATCGGCACTGGGCCGCAGCTCATCCTGGGGGTGTTGGTCACTCTGGCAATCATCATGGCAGCGCGAATATCGCCGCTGAAACTGATGAAATCGGTCAGTGGACTCCTGGCCCTCCTGGTACTGGTTGCCCTGCTGAATCTCCTGGTTACCCGAGACGGCACCGCCCTGACCCGATGGGGACCATTGATCATCACCGACCAGGGGCTATGGGCCGCTCTGGTATATACCTGCCGGTTTGGCCTTGTCCTCCTTCTGGGGGCCCTCCTGCTCATGACCACAACGCCGACACAGATGACCGACGCCTTCGAGTCCCTCCTCTCGCCCCTGGGCAGGCTCGGAGTCCATACCAGCGAGATATCCCTGGTCCTCTCCCTGGCTCTGCGGTTCATCCCGACGCTGGTTCGGGAGATGCAGTCCATCCGTGAAGCCCAGGCCGCCAGAGGTGGAAGCATCGAAAGCGGCAGCCCCTCCCGACGGGCTCGGGCCATGGCCGCCATCATCATACCGGTCTTCGCCGCCGCCCTGCGCCATGCAGACAATCTGGGACAGGCACTGGATGCCCGCTCCTACCATGGAGGAAGGGGTCGCACCCACTACCGGGTCTCCCGGATGCAGGGCATCGATTACGGGTTCATCACTCTGGTCGCCGTCTACCTCGCTCTCCTGGTGGTCCTGATTTTCCTCTGACAGGCACCTGCGAACCTCCAGCGTGGCCGTAGGCTAAGCACCACGTAAAAAGGGACGGAACCGTTACGGCTCCGTCCCTTCCTTATTACAATCTGCTTGCTGCCGTATGACAGCACGGTTTCAGTGGGAACTCATGTCATTCCTGTGCAGGGGTTCCATCAGACCCGGAACCCGGAAGCTCGGATGATTCACTGTCCGCCTGTTCCGGCTGGGCAAGGTCAGAGTCCGAATCATCCTCGGTCGAGGTGGAAACCTGAGCACGTACCAGCTCTGGCTCCCGCTCCCCTGATGCATCCTCGTCCCCACCTTCGAAGGGCACACCCTTGAAGGTGAACTCGCCCAGGATACCCTCACCTTCGGCATCCACACGGACCGACTCATTGTCTTTGAGTTCGCCCATGAGGATCTTCTCAGAGATGGCATCCTCTATGTCACGCTGGATGACACGACGCAGGGGCCGGGCACCGAGGAGCGGGTCGAAGCCCTTCTCCGCCAGAAGATCCTTGGCCTTGGCGCTCAGATCCAGCGACATATGACGCTCGAAGAGACGGTCATTGAGCTGGTTGACATCCAAATCCACGATCTGGCGCACCTGGGGCTCGGTCAGCTGCTGGAAGACGATGATATCGTCCAGACGGTTCAGGAACTCGGGCCTGAACTGCTGCTTGAGCTCACTGGTCACCTGGTCCTTCATCCGCTGATATGAGGTCTCGGTGTTGCCCGAAGCGTTGAAGCCGGTGTTGGCCGCCTTGGCGATGTCACGGGTACCCAGGTTGGTGGTCAGGATGATGATGGTGTTCTTGAAGTCCACCGTCCGTCCCTGCCCATCGGTCAGGTGCCCGTCATCCAGGACCTGGAGGAGGGTGTTGAAGATGTCCGGGTGGGCCTTTTCGATCTCATCGAAGAGGACCACGGAGAAGGGCTTGCGACGGACCTTCTCGGTCAGTTCGCCACCCTCCTCGTATCCGACGTACCCCGGAGGGGCACCGAAGAGCCTGGAAGCCGCGTACTTCTCCGAGAACTCCGACATGTCGACGCGAATCAAGGCGTCCTCATCGTCGAAGAGGAACCGGGCGAGGGACTTGGCCAGCTCGGTCTTGCCCACACCGGTCGGGCCGGCGAAGATGAAGGAACCGGCGGGACGCTTGGGATCCTTGAGGCCGACTCGGGTGCGACGGATGGAGCGCGACAGGGCGGAAACGGCCTCATCCTGACCGATGATCCGCTTGTGGAGCTCCTTCTCCATGCCCAGAAGCTTCTTGGACTCGGCCTGGGTGAGTTTGAAGACCGGAATTCCTGTGGTCGAAGAGACCACCTCGGCGATGACATCCTCATCCACAACCATCTTGACATCGGACTCGCCCTGGCGCCAGGCCTTCTCCTTCTCCTTGCGCTCGGCCTCAAGCTTTTCCTGGCTGTCGCGCAGTTCAGCGGCCTTTTCGAAGTCCTGGTCCTTTATGGCCTGATCCTTCTGGGCAGAGACCTTATCGACCTTGGCATCCAGTTCCTTGAGCTCAGGCGGTGCGGTCAGACGCTTGATACGAAGCCGGGCACCGGCCTCATCAATCAGGTCAATGGCCTTGTCGGGCAGGTTACGGTCCTGGATATACCTGGAGGACAGTTCCGCAGCCGACTGCAGGGCCTTGTCGGTGATGGTGACGTGGTGGTGGTGCTCGTAGCGACCACGCAGACCCTTGAGTATCTCAATGGTCTGGGCGATGGTCGGCTCGGAGACCTGGATGGGCTGGAACCGCCTCTCCAGGGCCGCGTCCTTCTCAATGTACTTGCGGTACTCGTCGGTGGTGGTGGCACCTATGGTCTGGAGCTCGCCACGGGCCAACAGGGGCTTGAGCATATCGGAGGCACCCAGGGCACCGTCCGCGGAGCCGGCACCGACGATGGTGTGAATCTCGTCGATGAAAAGGATGATGTCGCCGCGGGTCTTGATCTCCTTGAGGACCTTCTTCAGCCGCTCTTCGAAATCACCCCGGTATCGGGAACCGGCCACCATGGAGCCGAGATCAAGAGAATATACCTGCTTGCCCCTCAGGGTCTCCGGAACGTCACCCTCATGAATCTTCTGCGCGAGACCTTCGACCACGGCCGTCTTGCCCACACCGGGCTCGCCAATCAGGACCGGGTTGTTCTTGGTGCGCCTGGACAGGACCACCATGACCCGCTCTATCTCGTTGGCACGCCCAATGACCGGGTCAAGTTTGCCCTCGGCGGCTTCCTGGGTCAGGTTTCGCCCAAACTGGTCAAGGATGGCGGAACCGGTCTGCCCGCCCTTGTTCTGCACCCCACCAGCGTTGGCCAGGTCGCCCTTGCCGGACTCCCCGCCCTCGTGGTTGCCGCGAATCATGTCAATCGTGGCTGTCCGCAGGTCACCCAGGTCCACGCCCATCTTGATCAGGACCTGGGTGCCGACGCCCTCGCCCTCTCGAATAAGGCCCAGCAGAATGTGCTCGGTACCGATGTAGGAGTGTCCCAGCTGCAGAGCCTCCCTGAGTGAGAGCTCCAAAACCTGCTTGGCATGTGGTGTAAAGGGAATATGCCCATTGGGAGCGGCATTGCCCTTGCCAATCATTTCCTCGACCTGCTTGCGGGTCGCTTCCAGTTCAACACCCTTGGAAGCCAGGGCCTTTGCGGCAACACCGTCCCCCTCGCGGATCAGGCCCAGCAGGAGGTGCTCGGTGCCGATGTAATTGTGCTGAAGGGTGCGGGCCTCTTCCTGCGCCAGCACAATCACCCGCCGCGCACGGTCGGTAAACCGTTCGAACATACTTGTCCTTCCCTTTGATCTGTATTTCACTCTACAGATTCGCGGTGACGTTTATTCTCGGCCTGCCCCTGATTGCGCTCTCAACGCAAAGCGTTGGAATATCAGGCCTTAACCCAGGTGTTCCAACCAGGGATTCCTATTCCAGTCCGGACTCGGCCTCATCCTCTTCGGCGGTCAGCTCCTCCATCAGCTCCACCTCGGGCCGCTCCTCACGGGGCTTCTGGCGGACCACATCAATATGAAGGTCATCAAAGGCAGGCTCGGACTGGACCCATAGGTGGGTATCCTCCTGGGGCAGAATCTCCGAGTGTTCCCCACAGCCATGGTCCAGGGACACCACCCGCCCGTCATCGGGGCTCCACCGATTGGCACAGACGGCAAACATGGTGCCCAGCTCCCCCTTGAGGGGAATCAGGAACCCACAGGTTTCACAGGCATTGCCCTTGGCCGTCCTTGTCGACAGGGACTTGGGGCCATGCTGCCCCTCATACCAACGCTTGGCTGTCGCTGCTCGCGCCTCGGCGGTCATGACGTGACGGCGGCTCAGGATCAACTCGTCGACGACCTCTTCCAAATCCTCTTGAGAGGTCTGTGGATTGCCTTCACCGTCCAGATCCGGCTCACCTTCCGCCGTTGACTGACCGGTGCCGGATTCATCGTCGATACGGAAAACGGCACCTGACCCGCCCTCATCATTCTTGGTAGCGGTCTCCTGACCCGGATTCGATTCAGGGTCCGATTCCGTCTCCCGGTCAGAGGGCTCCTCGACCTGGAGAGCCTCGTATCCCTTGACAAGTCTCGGGTCATCCGGGTCGGTCCCCATGGCATCGGTCACGCTCAGGTCGGAGGGAAGCAGCCGATCCTTCCAGGGAATCCACTTGGGCGGTTGCAGGGCTTCGGCCGAGGGAATGAGGGAGGACTCATCAACGGTCCAGGTATCGGCATCCTGGTCATGATAGAGGGTCACCGACCACTGCCAACCCTCATACCCGGTGATATGGGAGTCGAACCGGTAGTCGTACACACCGTCCTCAAGCATGGTGCTGGTGATGAAATCGCCCACCTCGGAACTCTTGGAGGCCACACTCAAAGCCACGCTCCTGGCCAGTTCCTCGGGGTCAAAATCCACTTCAGCCATGTATCACACCTTCATACTCTGATGGGCCCGGCACCAGGCCGCCCCATGTCTCTTCCTGCCCCGCCGTGATTCACGCAGGTACGTCGAAGTCGTCCGCCACCGCCCTGAGCAGGGTGGCCAGCTTCTTCGACTCCGCAGGGGCGGGATAATGATGTCGTCGCAGACCATTGCCCGCGGAATCCAACAGCTTGATCAGGTCCTCGACTATGGCGGCCATGTCATCCGGGGCGGGCCGGGTGGCCTTGACGATCGAGGGTGTGGAACCCACCAGTTTCAGGTCCAAGGCCTGGGGCCCCTTGCGCCCCTCGGCAACAGAGAAGTCCACACGGGCACCTTTTCGAACCGTGGAGATGCCGGCAGGAAGGGCTGAGGCAGGAAGGAAAACGTCCTGACCCTCATCGCCCGTGATGAAACCGAACCCACGATTGGCATCAAACCAACGCACTTTCCCACTGGGCATAGTCTGGCACTTCCTCACTGGATGATTCCGAGCCGTTTTACCGGCCTTGCTGCATACCTGTCCAGTCTAGCCCAATGCCCTGTGCATGTGGGGCCATCACGTCAAAGGCGTACAGCCCGAGCTTCCAACCTGCTGTTTCGGCGGCTCAGGATGAGTCCTCAACCCCTGAGAGGTCCGTACCGACTCCTGCGAGTGCGGGCTCTGTCGTCCCGACCTGTCCGGCTCGGCCGAACCCGGGTTCTGCCGAAGAGACTCAACCTGGCCCTGCGGAATCACCATGGTGAAGGTCAGCCCGCCACCCGGGGTCTCCTCCACGCATATCAGCCCATGATGTGCCTTGACGATGGACTGGACGATGGCCAGCCCCAGGCCGGTCCCTCCTTTTTCCCTGGCGCGGGAGGGATCTGCCGTATAAAAGCGTTCGAAGAGCCTCGCCCTGGATTCCGCTGGCACACCCGGCCCATGGTCGATGAAGCGCAGAACCAGATAGGGAGTGCCCACACGACTGTTCTGAGCCACCTGCACAGCATCGAGGAAATGCGCCATGCCTGTTTCATCAGACCCCAGCCTGGCCATGGCCTCAGGGGGTATGGCCGCGTTGAGGAGCCCCATCGATACCTGGACCGGCGAATCGGAGGGTGTGTATCGATGGATGTTTCCTACGATGTTGGTCGCCACCTGACGCAGGCGACTGGGATCTCCCACAATCTCAACCCCCGGCAGTGGACCCTCCTGAAGGGACAGAGAGGTGACCACCCCGACACGACCGACCGGCTTTGTGCGGGCGCGCCCTTTGCCCTTGGCCGATCCCCGCCCCTTGGGAGCGGGAGGCGAAGACGGGTCCTCGCGAGTATCGGTCACCACCGTGACGGTTCCACAGATGATCTGACGCTCCGGGTCCAGAGCATGCAGATCATCCACCGAGTCCCGCACCAGGCCGGTCATATCGACCGGAAGGTTGGTGTTGATACCCCTACCCTCGTCCAGTCTGGCCAGGGAGAGGAGGTCGGAGACCAGGTCGGTCATCCGGCTGCTGGAGTCCTCGATATGTCTGATTGATTCATCGGCCCTTTCCAGGGCCCCAGGGTAGGCGCGCTGCATCCGATACAGTTCGGCATATCCATGGATGGCGGCCAGGGGTGTTCTCAGCTCGTGGCTGGCATCGGAGACGAAGCGTTTCATCTTCTCGGTGGTCCGCTTCTGCTCATTGAAGGATTGCTCTATCCGGGCCAGCATGACATTCAGGGACGCGGCCAGGGATCCGACTTCGGTGTTCTCGGGGAAGCTGGGAATGCGCTGATGCAGGTTGCCCGCGGCAATCATGGCAGCCGTCTTCTCTATACGTTTGAGAGGCACGAGGGTGGATTGGATGAGCAGGGCGGACACGACCCCACCGAGGAGAACGACAATCACCGACATGACCAGGCAGAAGGTGGTCAGGGCATGAAGGGCCTCATTCTGGTCGCTCATGGACAGACCGATGTAGAGCACCCCGCTGATATCGGTGTCCTCCAGGTCGCTGTGCAGTCTCCACTGCATGGCCACGACCCGCCATGAGGCCCCGGCCCGTTTGAGGGAATCCCGATCCGGCGATGCCTTCGAATTCACCTTTACATAAGCGGGGACCGTGGTCGGCTGCCCCAGGGGTATCGACCCCATGGTGCCATTGGCAGGCAGCCTGGGCCGGGAAACAACCCCGTTGAACTGCATTGGGTTGAGGTCATCGGCGATGATCTGCAGTTGGTCGTCACGAATCTGCAGGAAGTAATCGGTTGGGCCGAGACCACTCTTGCTCAGGTCCTCCTGCTTGAGAAGTGTGGCATTCCTAATGCCCAGGTTGGCCTGGCGAATCAGCTGGGTATCGGTCTTCTTCATCAGGTAATCATCGGCCATCTGGCAGATGGCCACCGAGATGCCGACCGTACCCACGATGAGAAGAATCAGCATGGAGGCCACCAACTTGGTACTCAGGGGTATGCCCGCCAGGAGTGAATCATGGCGTGGTCGCCTCTGCCCCTGCTGTCCGCCCTCGGGTCTGACGGGTGCTCTGTACGTTGATGACTTCATACCTGCCGCCGTTCGGCCTCAGTCCCCTGTCAGAGGCGAGGTTGAATCCTTGGGACTGCGAATCATATAGCCGATGCCGCGCTTGGTTTCAATCAGCGGGGTCACCTTGCGGAGGCGACCATCCTGATCCTTGACCTTGATGCCGTCCACCTTCTTGCGCAGGTAGGAGATGTAGGACTCGACGATGGCTGCGTCACCGCCCCAGTCATACTGCCATACATGATCCAGAATTCTGCGCCTTGCTCAGGACCCTTCCTTCGTTGTCCATCAGATAGCGCAGCAACTTGTACTCGGTGGGACTCAGGCCGATGGGCTGACCTGCGCGGGTCACATCGTGGGAGTCCTCATTGATCTCCAGATCTCCCACCCTGATCATGGGGTCATCCTCCTCATGCTCCCTGGTGCGGCGAAGGATGGCCTTGATCCTGGCAACGACCTCTTCCAGACTAAAGGGCTTGGTGACGTAGTCGTCCCCGCCCACGGTCAGCCCCATGACCTTGTCCTGGGTGTCGTCCCGGGCGGTGAGGAAGAGGACCGGCGCGTCGATCCCCTCCTGGCGAATGCGGGAGGTAACCGTGAAACCATCGATGTCGGGCAACATCACGTCCAGAACAATCAGGTCCGGCTTGGTTTTCTCTATGACCTCGATGGCTTCGGAACCCGATGCCGCAGTGGTCACCTCAAATCCAGCAAAGTGGAGGGAGGCCACCAGAAGATCCCTGATGGAAGGCTCGTCATCTACAACGACCAGGCGTGCTTCGGTTGGTTTGCTCATGCCCTAAGATTGCCGCCCTTTCCTGAAGGTTATCTGAAAACCTGCTGAAACCTCATCAAGACCCGTGGAAGCGGACCTGTTACTTGGCTCCGGGCCGGGTTTTGTCCTCGTCCTCCCGGCGAGGCGCAAATCTGGCATCGGCCGAATCACCGGCATCAACGCTCTTCATGCCGTCAGGGGTGTCGGCCCCGGTATCGGTCCCGCCATCACGCTCAGTTCCGGCCTTGGACACGGTCTCTTTACCTGCGTCATTCGCAGCTTTCTTTCCCGTATCAACGTCTGGCTTTGCTTCAACGACGCTCCCGGACTTTTTCCGCCTCTTCCGAATCAGCAGGAATGCACCAACCCCCAGAACCACGACAACCGCGAGAACAACAAGGATGATGGTGACCTGTCGCTGCTGCTTGCGCTGCGCATCGATTCGTGAGATTCCATCCATCAGGGCCTTGGCCGAACCGACCCAGTCGGGATTGCCGGCCTTGCTGATCGGACCGAGGGCATCCTGGGAGAGTTGATCGACGGTCTTCTGGTCACGCAGCCACTCATCTGAGTTGTTGGAGACGGCCACGACCAACTTGCCGTCCTGGGACGCTACGGCCAGGAGGACCGTGTTGGGGGCCGGTTTCATGGATGCCAGCACCTGCTTGGCCCAATCCTCCGGCTTCATTTTCTGATAGAAGCTGGGCAGATAGAGAAGGCGAACGGATACCCCTGTTTCCTCCTTCGTCGACTTGATGGCATCGGTGACCGAACCGACATCGGAGCCAAGAAGGTTCTGGGTATCGGTTATCTGCTCCGAAACGGTCCCCTCCCCTGAGTCCGTCTGACCTTCCTCGGCTCCGGCTTCCACCCCTCCGACCAGAGGGAAGATAAGCAAGGCCACGACGAGAAGGAGGGCAAACCGGCAAGCACATCGAGCAGGTCGCCCCCTTCGTGAATCCAGGATGTTGCCGATACCACGTTCGACCACATGGCCGGGTGAGAGATATTCTTCGTGCTGAACTGCCATAGGTTACAGAGTAGTGGTTCTTCCTTGCGTTGTCTTGCAGGCGTCACCACTTACCTATGGAAAGGACAGTCATGCCACAGTTTCAAGTCGACTCGGAAGAGATGCAATCCGCCGCCGGAGCGGTCAGTTCATCGATTGGCTCCATTCGCGATGCAGTATCAGGTATGTATACCAATCTGGGCAACCTACAGAACGTCTGGAGGGGCGGGGCTGCCACTCAGTTCAGTACGGTAGCCGAACAGTGGAGAGCCTCCCAACAACAGATGGAGGAATCCCTTGAGGGGATTCAAGCGGCCCTGGCCCAAGCATCCAGCCTCTACGCAGACACCGAGGACCAGGCCACCCGACTCTTTGCCAGCTCCTGAAAGGATCAGGACCCCTTGGCTTTTGCTGGCCCTGGCATATCCGATATCAGGATCTCAACGCTCCGCCTGCCCTGAGTTCTATCGGCAACCTTCATGTCGTCAATGAAGTCACGACACATCCAACTCGGCGGGAAATGGGTCGAGGCGAATCACCCAGCGAAGCTCAACGATACACAACAGACCGCCGCCCCCTTTTGCAAGGGAGCGGCGGTCTGTTGTGTATCGATAATCCGGACTTCCTGGCCTTGCCGTCAGGTCAGGGCCAGGAAGTCCCGAGGACTATCAGTAGCCCATGTCGGCCTGAGGCTGGGCAGCGGGTGCCGGGGGCTCAGGCTTGTTGGCGACAACGGCCTCGGTGGTCAGGAAGAGCCCGGCGATCGAAGCGGCGTTCTGGAGGGCGGAACGGGTCACCTTGACGGGGTCGGCGACACCGGCCTCCAGGAGATCCTGGTACTCGTTGTTGGCCGCATTGAAGCCCTGTCCGGCAGGCAGGGAACGAACCTCGTTGATGACTACGTCACCGGAGACACCGCTGTTCTCGGCAATCTGCTTGATCGGAGCCTCGATGGCACGGAAGACGATGGAGGCACCGGTGGCCTCGTCGCCCTCGAGCTTGACGGTCTTCTCGGCCTTGGCAGCAGCCTGGACCAGAGCGACACCACCGCCGGGCAGCAGGCCCTCCTCGATGGCGGCCTTGGCGTTGCGGACGGCATCTTCGATGCGGTGCTTGCGCTCCTTGGCCTCAACCTCGGTTGCCGCACCGACCTTGATAACGGCGACGCCGCCGGCCAGCTTGGCCAGACGCTCCTGGAGCTTCTCGCGGTCGTAATCGGAATCGGTGTTCTCAATCTCGGAACGGATCTGGGCCACGCGGGCGGACACCTCGTCCTTGGAACCGCCACCGGAAACGATGGTGGTCTCGTCCTTGGAGACGATGACCTTCTTGGCGGTGCCCAGGACGCTCATATCGATGGAGTCGAGCTTCAGGCCCAGCTCCTCGGAGACGACCTGTGCGCCCGTCAGGATGGCCATATCCTGCAGCATGGCCTTACGACGGTCGCCAAAGCCGGGAGCCTTGACAGCGCAGGAGTTGAAGGTTCCGCGGATCTTGTTGAGGATCAGAGTGGGCAGAGCCTCACCATCGACGTCCTCGGCAACAATCAGCAGGGGCTTGCCGGTCTTCATGACCAGCTCGGCGATGTGCACCACGTCCTGCTGGCTGGAGACCTTACCCGAGGTCAGCAGAATGTAGGGGTCGTCCAGAACGGCCGTCTGCTCGTCATTGTTGGTGACGAAGTAGGGGGCGATGTACCCCTTGTCGAAACGCATACCCTCGGTGAACTCCAGGTCCAGACCGAAGCGGTTGTTGTCCTCGACGGTGACCACACCATCCTGGCCCACCTTGTCGAGGGCCTCGGCAATCTCAGCACCAATCTCGGGGTCGCCGGCGGAAATGGTTGCGGTGGCCGCAATCTGGTCCTTGGTCTCGACATCCTTGGACTGGGCGATCAGTTCCTTGACGATGGCGTCAGCGGTCTTCTCGATGCCACGACGGAGGGCAATCGGGTTGGATCCGGCGGCCACGTTCTTCAGACCCTCGTGGACCAGGGACTGGGCCAGAACGGTAGCGGTGGTGGTGCCATCACCTGCAACGTCATCGGTCTTCTTGGCAACTTCCTTGACCAGTTCGGCGCCGATGCGCTCGTAAGGATCCTCCAGGTCGATCTCCTTGGCGATGGAGACACCATCGTTGGTGATTGTCGGTGCGCCGTAGGACTTGTCCAGAACCACGTTACGGCCCTTGGGTCCCAGGGTGACCTTGACGGTGTCGGCCAGCTTGTCCAGACCGGCCAGCATTCCCTGACGAGCTTCCTCGTCATACTCAATGATCTTTGCCATCGTTGCTTCCTCCGTAATGGCTTGAGGTATATGACCCACCGTCGATGCGGAATGGACGAAACCGTCAGCTGCCTCGTTATCACTCCCACACCTCGAGTGCTAATTCAGCAGATTAGCACTCGAACCCGCCGACTGCCAACACGGATAGTCAAATATGCTTCTGGCTAGAAATGCACCTTCTCCGACCGGAATCCACCACCGTAATATCGGCATAAAAAAAGACCCCAGTCAGACCAGGGCCTTTATGAAAAAGACGAATTCAGAACGACAATCAGATCTTGGCGACCTCGGTTGCCTGAAGGCCCTTCGGGCCCTGCTCAACCTGATATTCGACCTTATCTCCCTCATCAAGGGTCTTGAAACCATCCGACTGAATAGCCGAATAGTGGACGAAGACATCTTCCCCGCCATCGTCGGGGTTGATGAATCCGTAACCCTTGCCAGCGCTGAAGAATTTCTCACAGTGCCTTGTGCCATAACTAACTTCCTTAACATAGGTGCCGCGTCACAGCAGATACGAGACTGACCGCATCTGTCTGGTCGGCAAAATTATTGTACGGCAAACCTCGGAAGAAAAGCAAAACACGCAGTACCAAACTGTGAGACACCCTCGCCCGGGAGAACCCATACCCTGCGGACGGCAAGGGCTGGTCACCTACCGCATCAGGACAACCTCGACGGGGCTTCCGGCCTCGGCCAGCTGCTCGACCCGGGCGATACCCAGCTGGGCAGCCACATCCTGAGCGGTTGCCCTGTCGGCCTCGTTCTGGTACCAGACCACGTCGGCCGAGGGCAGACTTCCTGTCGGATTGCTTGCGGTGACCGCACCATACCCTGCATTGACCAGAATCTGGCGCTTGCTCCCCGCATAGCCGCTGACACCCGTGCCGTTGACAATCAGCACCCGGGTGTTCTTGTCAATCACCGGGGCCGGCGTGGAGGGCGTCTGGCTGGGCTCCTGAACCGGTGAAGACGGGGCAGGCGTGGCTTCCTTTGCCTTCTTGCTCGGTGTGGAGGTCGATTTCCTGCTGATGGAAGGCTTCTTGATGGCCTGAGAGGTCGTTGCAGGCTTCTGCTGCTGCCAGGGAAGGAACCCACTGACACCCGCCCAGACGCCCACACCGCACACGACGGCAAGAAGAATCACAATCAGGTATGGCAGTGCCCTGATCCACAGGGACTTGGGACCGCGATGCACACCCACAGGCCCCTTGGGCGGATTGTCGAATTCATCCTGACCCTGTGGGGACTTGTCGGTCTGACCCGCCTGAATGCTAGCCATGAAACACTCCTCTGCTCGCCTGAAACCGGCACTATTATATGTAAGCTTAGCGAGCAGCCAGGTCATGACCCTGCATACCCCACCTGTCCATACGATTCCCAGGCGCGTTATAGTGTCCACATGAGCACAGACCAGTCATCTCCAACCCCTTCGGGCGAGTCGGTCCCCAGTTCGCCAGATACCCGCCAGGCCGTCAAGGAAGGACAGGGGAACACCCGCCGCAAGCCCCTGGGCGAGCTGGTCGATCCGGGCTGGGCCAAGGCTCTGGCCCCCGTGGAACCGAACATCCACTACATGGGTGATTTCCTGCGCCAGGAACTGGCACAGGGGCACCAATACCTGCCGGCAAGCAGGAACATCCTCCGTGCATTCACGATCCCCTTTGACTCCATCAAGGTTCTGATAGTCGGCCAGGACCCCTACCCCACCCCCGGCAATCCTGTCGGTCTCAGTTTCTGCGTGGACCCGGCAGTCAGTCCCATTCCCGGTTCACTGCGCAATATTTATACGGAGCTGACCGACGACCTGGGTCTGCCCACCCCCTCCAATGGAGATCTGACCCCTTGGACCCAACGGGGTGTCATGCTCCTGAACCGATGCCTGACCGTTCAGGTGGGCAAACCCGCCAGCCACCGCAACAAGGGTTGGGAGGAAATCACCGATGAGGCCATCAGGGCCCTGAACGACCGGCAGGATGCCCAGGGGCGACCCCTTCCTCTTGTGGCCATCCTCTGGGGCAGGCAGGCGCAAAGCCTGGAACCCCTCCTGACCAAGGCGGCCATCATCAAATCGCCCCATCCCAGCCCCATGTCCGCACGGTACGGGTTCTTCGGATCCAAACCCTTCTCCAAGGCCAACCAAGCCCTTGAGAGCATGGGGACCAGTCCGATTGACTGGTCCCTGACCTGACCAAACCCTGCCCGGCCAGGAGTCTTTCCATGCGGCTTTCGGCCCTCGTCAGGAAAGACCGTTACCATGGCACCTATGTCTTTATTCCCACCAAGACCAAGTGCAGGCACACAACAATCGCCTAAACCCCAGCCGCAGCCTCAACCGCGTCAGGCCACACCACTGGTAAGCGGTGACGACCTGCAACGCTCCCGGCAGCTGGTTGACCGGATTCGAACCCGGTTCGCCAAGAACCTGGTCGGGCAAGAGGGATTGCGTGAGGCCATGATCGCCACCCTGGTCGCCTCGGGTCACATTCTGATCGAGTCCGTACCCGGACTAGCCAAGACAACGGCCGCTCAGACCCTGGCAACCTCGGTCTCGGGTAGTTTCAAGCGGGTCCAGTGCACACCCGACCTGATGCCCTCGGATCTGGTGGGCACCCAGGTCTACGACTTCTCCAATCAGCGCTTCTCCACCCAGCTGGGACCCATCCACGCCAATTTCGTCCTGCTGGACGAAATCAACCGGTCCAACGCCAAGACCCAGTCGGCAATGCTGGAGGCCATGGCCGAAGGGGCCACGACCATCGGCGGTCAGCGGATCGCCCTCCCCCAACCTTTCATGGTCATCGCCACCCAGAACCCCATCGAGGAGGAGGGCACATACAACCTGCCCGAAGCCCAGATGGACCGGTTCATGCTGAAAGCCGTCATGACCTACCCCGACAAGGACCAGGAAACACGGATGCTTCAGCTCCTGACCTCCAGGGGAACAGACATGCCCCTGGCTGACGAGCAGGGCAGGCTGACCATCGCCGACGTGGAGTTCCTCCGTCGTAGCGCCCGTCGTGTCCACGTGGCCGAGCCAATCATGCAGTACGCGGTCGATCTGGTGGCGACCAGTCGAGGCAGCGGCCCCAAGCCCATCCAGGGACTCTCTTCAAAGGTCCGCCTCGGTGCCAGCCCCCGAGCCTCAATCGCCCTGATCCGCATCGGACAGGCCCAGGCCCTGATCAGCGGTCGCGACTTTGTCGTTCCCGAGGATCTGAAGGGCTTCGCCCACCAGGTCCTCCGCCATCGCATCCTGCTTACCTTCGAGGCCATGGCCGATGGAATCAGCAGCGATGACATCATCGACACCATCCTGGAAACGGTGCCTGTGCCATGATCGGTGACCGCGGACACCAGGACCCGGTCAGACGGCGAATCGAAGCACTGGGGTCCAGCTTGAGCCTACCCACCGTACGCAAGGCCATGGGAATCCTCGAGGGGGAACACCCCTCGGGGTTGCGTGGAAATGGGTATGATACGGCCGGAATCCGGGCCTATGAGCCCGGCGATGAAACCCGGCTGATCGACTGGAAATCCTCAGCCAAGATAGGCAGGCCCATGGTGGTCGACAAGGAGCGACAGCTGACCAGCAAGGTCTGGCTCCTCCTCGACGTCGGACGGGAGATGACCGGCACCTGCCCCAGTGGCGAGCAGGCGATACAGGTCGCAGCCAATGCGCTCTGCATGTTTGCGGCACTCTCGCTGAGACGATCCGACGAGGTAAGCCTGGTCCTGGCCGACAGCTCCACCATCACCCGTATACCCTGCCACGGAGGATTCGCCCAGTTCGAGCAGACCCTTGACCGAACCCTCCTGAACCGCCAAAGCACGGGCAGGAACATCGAGGCTCTCCTGGACTATGCCAACAGGCTCCAGGACAGGCACTCCCTCCTGGTCCTGGCCACGGACGAGACCGCCCTGAACGGGGACCATCTGGACATGATTCACCGATTGGCCCAGACCCACCCGCTCAACCTGGTCTCCGTACGCCTCCTCAACCCCCTACGCGCGGAGGGCGGGCCGGGCCCGGTCTATGAGGCCCAGACCGGCCGAAAGGTCCCGGCCTTCCTGCAGACCGAGCGTACCGGGCAGGAGGTGGCGGTGCACCGGGAATACATGGCCGCCGCCCTGAAGCAAGAACTGGCCCGGAGTGGTTCCACACTGGTCAGGGCCGAATCCAGTCAGACCATGTTCGATCAGTTCATCCATCTTTTGTCGGTTGCCTTGCCCGCGTCTTCCATGGGGAATCCCCCAGGACGGCCCGGCTTGGTTTCAGGACTTGGGAGGACGGGCCGGTGACACCCATGCAGAACCAACCGATATCAGCTCAGAAACTTGAACCCCTTCCCTCCATGGAACAGCCCGGATGGCTCCTCGGACTTACTCTGATCTGCATCTTCCTTGCCGTTCTGACGATTGCCCTGGCCATATTCCTCCCCCGATTCCGCCAGGTACAGGAAAAATCCAGGAGCAGCCTTGTGCAGGTCAGCCCCAAGGAGGACTGCCTGGCCCGAATCGATCAGGTCGTCACCGATTACAAGGCCGGCAAGTCAACACGGGATCAGGCCTTGAAGGATCTGGCGGGGATAGCCCGCCGGTTCGCCTCCCAGGCATGGAGCCGGGATATGAGCGCGAAGACCCTGACAGAGATCAAAATCCAGCCCAGAACCAGCAGTACGTCACAGGGGCTTGACCTCCTCCGTCAGACCATCGACGCTCTGTATCCGCCGGAATTCGCTCCGCCGGCTGAAATGAGCGGCTCCTCCCCCGTCTCCGTGGACCAGGCCGCCGAGTGGGTACGGGCCCTGATCGAAAGGTGGCGCTGATGAGCATCGGTCAGGTGACCTGGCGCTGGCCCTGGATCATGGCCCTGGTCCTGGCAGTATCCATAGTGGTGGCCCTGGCGGTCTTCTGGGTCGAATCCAGGCGAGATGTCCATGGACGGAACAACAAGCAGGAAGAGGCTCGGATCGAGGTCTGGAGCCTGGACGATGACCTGAATACCGAGGCCGGTGTCGGGCTCTTCCGCCAGTGGCGGAGTCTGGGTCGTCTGGCCTGCCTGCTCCTGATTCTGACCCTCCTGGCCGGTATCGGTCTGGCAGGGCGTCCTTCAACCGTCGATGCGACCCAGGAAACCGGTCACAGCAGGGATATCGTTCTCTGCCTGGACGTCTCCGGTTCCACCCTCCCATATGACCAACAGGTCCTGGCATCCTACCTGGACCTGGTCGGGAGGTTCAGGGGGGAACGAATCGCCCTGAGCATCTTCAATTCCACCTCGCGCACAGTCTTCCCCCTGACAGACGACTACGACATGGTCACCAAGGAACTGCGCAGGGCCAACGACATCCTCAAAGGGGTCCAATCCCAGGACGAAATCGACAAGATGAGCGACCAGCAGTACCAGGACGTCAGCGATTGGCTGGAAGGAACCCAGAACCGCAAGGACACCACCTCCCTGATCGGCGATGGTCTCATCGGCTGCGCCAGCCTCCTTCCCGGTTTCACCACCAAGGATGCAGGTAAGCAACAGGGTAAGGGGCGCGCCGCCTCGGTGGTCCTGGCCACCGACAACGTGGTCTCGGGAGAGCCGACGTACACCTTGGAGGAGGCCCTCAATCTGACCTCAAGAACCGGAATCGCCGTGGACGGCCTCTACTCGGGCCCCAAGGAGAGCATCTCGGACGACAGCACCCAGGAGATGCGCCGTCTGATCGAATCGCACCAAGGCATATTCTTGCTTCAACAGAACGGTGATTCCATCGACTCACTGGTAAGGCAGATCGAACAACGCCATGGCGGCAACCCGGGCACCATCAGGCAATCGAGTCAGGTGGACTCCCCCGGCTGGTGGGTCCTTGCCATGAGCCTGACCCTGGGCGGATACCTGATTCTGGTCTGGAGGCTGAAGCGGTGAACATCCTGAACGGTCTGACCCTGTCCCCCTCCCTGGGATGGGTGGGTGGAGGAATACTGGCCTCCGCCCTCGTGATCCTGGCAATATCCATCCCCATCGCCCACCACAGGGCCAGGGGCCATACGGACGCAGGCACCCTGTCGATGGTGCGGCGAACGGCCATGGTGCTCGTCCTGGCTCTTATGGTTCTGACACCCAGCTCAGTCAGTCAGACCACCAACCGGGCAATCAACGCCACCGATGTATACATAGCGGTCGACGTGACAGGATCCATGTCCGTCAAGGATGCCGCCTACGGGGATCACACCGGCATCTCACGTCTGGAAGCCGCGCGCCTCGCCGTTGCCGACCTGACCAGTGCCTATCCGGATGCCTCTTTCGCGGCTCTCCGCTTTGGGGCATCCGGCACCCTGGACCTTCCCCTGACGCCGGATGACAGGGCCGTCGGAAACTGGGCCCGGGGGTTGCGGACGGAGCCCACCTCCCAATCGACGGGCTCCAACCTGGATGCCCCCCTGGACCAGCTTGTCCTCTCCATGAAGGAGACCCGTGAGCACCACCCGGATGACCGCATACTGCTCTATCTGATCACCGACGGTGAGCAGACAAGCAATCACTCCAGACGCTCCTTCTCGGCCTTGCGCGCCTATCTGGACGATGCCTTCGTGCTGGGAACAGGCTCCAGCGAGGGCGGGCGGATCCCCGTCAGCCCGGACTCCCTGGGCACCGATGAAGAGAACCCACCTACCGAAGCGGATCAATGGGTCAATGACCCCCAGACCGGTCAGCCCGGTATCTCCGTCATGGACGAAAAGAACCTGAAGGCCTTGGCAGACGAAATGAGCGGCTCATACGAGCATCTCGGCCAGGGGCGAACGTTGGATTCCGGGAACACGGCCAAGGCCTCGAAGCGGTATCGGGTGACCACGGTGACCAAGACCCGGCAGCATGTCACACCACTGGTCTGGCCTCTGACATTGGTGGAAGCCGCCCTCCTGATCTGGGAACTGGCCGATTGGATCCGCACCTCAAGGAGACTCCTATGAGTTCGGCAAAACAGCAACAGCCCGCGGGGATGGAAACAAAACCAGCAAACAGGAAACCCCTGCCGGGTGTCAGGATAATCCTGGTCATCCTGGGTCTGGTCATGGCCTTGGTGGCGGTCTGGGGGCTGGCCAACATCCACGCCATCAGTACTTACAATGAGGCCACCCGGTCCCTGAACACCAGCATTGCCGAAGCCAACCGGTCCGATGCGGACCCTGACAGGATCAAGGCCATCCAGGACCAAACCGACAAGCTCTTCCATCAAGCGGAATCCTTGGGTCCGATCCTCCTGCCGGGAACCAGACAGGCCATACACAAAAGCAAGGCCGTCAGTGACAAACTGACCAGAAGGGTGACCAGGCAGATTCGCAGTCAGGAGGTCGCCAAGGGCGAGGAAGGGCAGGCCGCCGACTTGCAGGAACAGAACGGCCAGGGGCAGCAAGGACTCACCCAGGAACAGCAGGACAAGGTGGACGAAATCCTGAGACAGAACCAGCAGGTCCAGGATCCGTCCACAGGCCCCCAAACCAGTCAGGGGAAAGAAGACCCGAAAACAGTCAAGCCGTGGTAAGCATGAACTTCAAGGCGCCACAGTCGACGGGCCTGTTGCTCCCCTGACTAACTGGCATTGAACCGACCCACGACTTGCATATCCGGTTCCTTGCGCACGTTCGACCACATTTATCCCCGAAGTTCCTCCATCCTGTCCGTCTTGGTGGAATTGGTCCATGATCGATTCCCCCTCTTTCACACCGCCCGCCTTTTCGATGCAACCGGCTGCAGGACCGGACGGACCAAGCGTCGACCGTATGCTCTCCTGCAGCTGTCATCGAATCGTGGCCAGGTCTTTCGAGACGATGACCAATCTCATCGACCAGACCGAAAGGGTGCTGGGTGATGCGCGAGTCCTGATGGATCAGGCCGGCACAATCGACTGGGAAGGCGAGGCCGCCCAGGCGTTCAGGGCAGGTCTGGTCAGAGCCTCCGACATGGCCGACGGCCAGTTGTTCTCCTTGGTGCAGGCCAGGCGGCTCCTTGAGGAGGAGACCCGAGCATGAGTCGCCAGGTATCCTCCCAGGTCAGTTCCAGCGGATATACCCGGGTCCAACTCGACCAAATGACCCGCGTGGCGGACAGCCTCAACCAGTTGTCCGGCAACCTCCTGTCCTTGCAGGGAGAATGGAGCCTGACCGGATTGCAGCTGGAACGAAACAGGATGACTCAGACCTGTCCCTGCCTAGATGGAGGGCAGGTCCTGATTCAAGGGCACGCAGCCTTCCCCTTCGACTGCGCCATCAGGACCTGCGATTGCCGGTGCGACGATTGCCGGACCCTGGCCACCATCCTGTCCGACCAGGCTGCGGCCCTGACCGAGGCCTACTCCCTTTACTCTTCAGCGGAGTCATTCGTAACCTTGATTCTGAGAGGCCTTCTTATGACCTCCTCCTGGCCCACACCAGTGGGAAACCTGCTGACTGCGGCGGGGATATCCATCGCCGGTTATCTGGGACTGTCCCTCTTTGAAGGCCACATGATCACCATGGCGGAATTCCTCAAAAAGACGGGCTCCCTCCACCAGGAAGCACTCAGTGACCTGTCCAGTCGAATCGCTCCGCGTTCGGCGTCCCCCATAGGCCGCATCGCGGAATGGTCGTGTCTGGCCGCCCATGGGTCCCAGCGCCGGTTGGAGGTGACCCAGGTCCGTCCGACCGGCGGTGGGTTGGGAAGCGCCCACAGCATCGACCAGGCCCTGGAGAACCTACAGAATCTCGGCTCACGCGATAAGGGGTTCGCCTACGATACCGTCGCCGTTCAAAAGTACAGGGACACGGATGGAAGCACACACTGGGTGGTCTACATACCGGGAACCAGTTCCCATCGTGACTCAGCCATAGGATGGGGTCAGAATCTCCAACTCATGAGTGACACAGCTAGCACCCGTGCGGAGGCCGCATCCACCCGCCTGGTGATGGAGGCCATGCGCAGGTCCGGAATAGCACCCGGAGACCGGGTCAGTCTGGTCGGTCACTCCCAGGGAGGAATAGTGGCTGCCACCCTGTCCAGCGACATGGCGGACCAATACCGCTTCGAACACGTGGTTACGGCAGGCGCCCCCATCGCCAACCATCCCATAGCACCACAAACCTGGGTCACCAGCGTGGAGATGAAGGAGGAGCTGGTCTCCAGCCTGGATGCCCGGGACAATACCGATGCAACCAACCGTCTGACCGTCCGCGGGAGGGACGAAGGCATCTCACCGGCCTCTGTAAACGGCTGCTATGCCAGGCAACCTGTCGAGTTTTCCTCAGAAGTCGTGGAATCTACACACGGCATGAACTACCAGAGGGCGGCCTGGCAGAACGCCCTGAACAAGGGCGTGCCCAAGGCAAACGAACAGGACCGTCACTTTGCCCAATCAACCAACGGCGACCTGGTGGAGACCACCTACTATGAGGGGAGGCAGCCAGCCGATCGATGAAGAGGTGGAGCCGAACATTCCGAACCCGGCGGTGAATGTCGTTCGGTTGGCGGTTTCGCCTAGACTGGAGGTCATGAACCTGAGCCGAATCACGCCTGCCATTGCACTCAGTCCTCTCGACGGTCGATACCGGATGCAGACCTCACCTTTGGTGGATTATCTGAGCGAACCGGCCCTGAACCGCGAGCGCTTGCGAGTCGAGGTCGAGTGGATGATTCTACTGGCCAACGGGTATCCGGAGCAGGGCAACCACCCTGTTCTGCCAGGCGTTGAGCCTCTGACCGATGACGAACAGACCTACCTGCGCGCCATACCCGAGGATTTCGAAGACCAGGGCATCATGGAATTAGCTCAGATCGAGGCGAAGACCCATCATGACGTCAAGGCCGTGGAATACTACCTGGACCGGCGTCTGGAACAGGCCGAGGCAAGCCTGGGAGCCGATACTCAATTGCCCCGATTGAAGTCGTTGGTCCATTTCGCCTGCACCAGTGAAGACATCAACAACCTCTCCTACGCCCGGTGCATCCGTGGCGCAGTGGAGCAGGTCTGGCTCCCTGCGGCCCAGACCATTGTGGACCGTCTGTCCGAAATGGCTGTCACACATCGCGAACTGCCCATGCTGGCACTGACCCACGGCCAGCCCGCAACCCCCACCACCCTGGGTAAGGAGATGGCCGTCTACGTATACCGACTCAACCGCCAACTTGGCCACATCCGGCACCAGGACTATCTAGGCAAGCTCAACGGGGCAACCGGCACTTTCGGCGCCCACCTGGCCGCTGCTCCCGATGTGGATTGGGTCCGGCTCTCCAAGGAGTTCGTCACCAATCGCATGGGCCTGGTCTGGAATCCCCTGACCACCCAGATCGAGTCCCACGACTGGCAGGCCGAGCTGTACTCGGCCATCAGCCATACCGGACGGATTCTGCATAACCTGGCCGTTGACGTGTGGATGTACATCTCCCGTGGCATCTTCGCCCAGGAGCCGGTCAAGGGTGCCACGGGTTCCAGTACCATGCCCCACAAGGTCAACCCGATTCGCTTCGAGAACGCCGAGGCCAATCTGGAGATCTCCTGCGCCCTTCTGGATAGCCTGTCGTCCACGCTGACCGAGACCAGGTGGCAACGCGATCTGACCGACTCAACCACCCAACGCAACGTCGGTTCCGCCCTGGGATACAGCCTCTTGGCCCTGGACAACCTGAAGGGGGGCCTGGCGGCCATCCACCCCAACATCAAGGCCATGCAGGAGGAACTGGACCAGAACTGGGAGGTCCTGGGCGAACCCATCCAGACCGCCATGCGGGCTGCGGGTCTTGCCGGCCGGAACGGCATGGACGACCCTTATGAACGGGTCAAGGAGCTGATGCGAGGCCATCAGATCGGCAAGAAGGACGTCGAGGACTTCATCGACACACTGGACCTGGAGCCTGCCATGGCCGAACGGCTCAAGACGCTGACCCCGTCATCCTACACCGGGGCCGCCGAGACATTGGTGGACTTCGACCGCGCCTGACCATGACCGACGTTCCCAACCAAGACCGGAAGACAATCCGGAATGATCGACCCTCTTCCACACACAGCCCCGTCGTGGTGGATACCCCTCCACAGCGGGTCCATGATGCCGGGGATCTGCTTCGTGCCCTGGTATCACTTATTCTGGGGCTGCTGGTCACCCTGGCCGCCGTCTATTTGAGGGGGACGGCCGCGGGTGTCGAGTCGGACATGCGCCAGGCCGGTCACGCCATGGACTGGCTCATGGATGTACCCACCAACTTCCTCCAGCAGATCGTGACCGTAACCGTGGTCCTTGCGGTTCTGATCCACCTATTGGTCAACCGGGAGTGGCTCCAGTCCATTACCGCACCCCTGGCCATGTTCGTTGGGTACAGCCTGGTCCTGATCATCTCCAACCTGATTGTCTCCACCCGCAATACGACTCTGATTGCATCCTTCAATCCCCAGAACGCCTTCGGCTCAACGGTTCTTCTGCCCGACATATATGCCGGCTTGGCGGCCTTTCTGAGCGCCGCCGGGCCCCGCCGCCTCCGAAGCACGGTCAAGTGGGGCTGGAACGCCCTCTATGCAGTGGCCGTCATCATGATCATCATTTCCTCGAATTCGGTCAGCGGGGTCCTCGTCTCCCTGCTCCTGGGCAGGATAGCCGGCATGGTCATCCGCTACATCGTCGGGACCCAGAACAAGGGTGCCTGGGGGGAGGCCGTGGCACAGGCCGTCGCCTCCATCGGCATCGACCTGACCGAACTGACCCGTGTGGATGCCACGCTGGACAAGGACGGACAGCCCATCCCCTGCCTGAATGACGACCTGATCGAAGCCTCACGCATCTACCGGGCCAAGGACGCGAGCGGGACCAGGTACACCGTCTCGGTCATGGATGGACAGCTTCATACCGCAGGTTATCTGATGCAGCTGTGGCAGTGGATCAAGCTCTCCGGGGTTTCCATGCGCCGTGACCGTTCCGCCATGGACTCCATGCAACACCATATGGCCATCCTCTTCGAACTGCGCGACCTTGACCTATCCGCCCTTCACCCTTACGGATTGACCGAAAGCGCCGAATCATCCATCCTGGTGTTTTATGACGATACCCACCTGACATCCATCGAGCCGGACCTCCTGGATGCCGACCAGGCCCGTCAGCTCATGGACTTCCTGGCCAGGGCCAACAGCCGGGGGTATACCCATCGGCGCATCACCCCGAACACCCTGGCGACCGACAATGAGGGCCATGCCGTCATAGCGGGCTGGGAGAACAGCGACAGCGCCAGTTCCTCGGCCAACATCGCCCTGGACAGGGTCCAGCTCCTCAGCCTGATCGCTGCCTCACTGGGTGTCGAGGAAACAGTCAGGATTGCATTGGAGTCCTGGGGGAAGGACACCCTCATTGCCCTGATGCCCTTTATCCAGATGGTGGCAATCCCATCCCAGACCCAGGCCCTGCCCGGATGGAACCGCCAGGTCATGTCGGACCTGCGCGCCCGCCTGCGATCCTTGGCCCCGCCGGAGTCGGTCGAAACCACGGACCAGGTCACCCTATCCAGATTCAGCCTGCGCAGCTTCCTCGCCCTGGTCCTCCTGGTCATCGCGGTCGTCGTCATCTTCACCCAGTTCAATCTCCAGCAGGTCATCCAGGCCGTCAGGAACGCCAATCCCTGGATGGCGGGGCTCTCCTTCCTGCTGGGGTCCTTCTCCTGGGTGGGCGGCGCCATCACCCTCGGGGTCCTGGTCGACAAAAAGAAGCGGAATATCCCGGGGATATTCCTTTCCCAGGTGGCCTCCTCATTCACTTCGGTATCCATGCCCGCAGGTGTGGGCCCTGCCTTCGTCAACCTCCAGTACCTGCGCAAGAGCGGATACGGCAACACCATGGCGACGGCCATCATGAGCGCCGTGGTGGCGGTTCAGTTCGCCACCACTTTTGTCCTCCTGATCGTCATCGGTCTCTTCACCGGCAGGAACACCCTTTCAGGCATGATCCCCACCAACACCCTGGTCATCGTCATCGGGGTGGTGGCCATCGTGGCCGCCCTGGCCATGGCCATCCCCTATACCAGGCGGTTGATCATGGACAAGCTCATGCCAATCGTCGCCTCGTACGCCCGCCACCTGTTCGACATTCTGACCCAGCCCCGTCAGCTCGCCCTGGCCGCCTCGGGGTCCGTCGTCCAGTCGGCGGCCCTGGGCATGAGCTTCTGGGCGGCATTGATGGCCTTCGGATGCAGGACCAACATCTTCGAGACCACCTTCGTCTTCCTCCTGGCCAACACCCTTGGTTCCGCGGTACCTACACCGGGTGGTCTGGGCGCCATCGAGGCGGTCCTCTTCTCGGCATTCCGCCTTGCGGGTGTGCCCTCAGGCGTGGCCATTTCGGCGACCCTGGTCTTCCGCGTCGCCAACTACTGGCTACGCATCCCCCTCGGTGCACTGGCCATGCGGTGGCTCGGTCGCCATAATCTGATCTGATGTATAGGGTTTTCAACCTTATCCTGAGCCGGATTCGGACCTTTGGGCGTCGTTTTAGGGGTCTCTAGAGGTCCGAAAGATGGAATTTTAGGGCCAAATGAGGCAGAATTGGCGGGAAACCCCCGAAAAATGAGGTACTTGACTCTCACCTGCGCTAATATCAGTCATTGACCGTTGGGCTTTCCGTGAATACAGGAAAAAAGGGGAGCCCCCCGAAAGAAGGATGCTCTATGGCATACAACAAATCTGATCTCGTTTCGAAGATCGCCCAGAAGTCGAACCTGACCAAGGCCCAGGCCGAGGCAGCCGTCAACGCCTTCCAGGACGTTTTCGTTGAGGCCATGAAGTCCGGCGAGGGCCTGAAGCTCACCGGTCTCTTCTCCGCCGAGCGCGTCAAGCGCGCCGCTCGCACCGGCCGCAACCCCCGCACGGGCGAGACCATCAAGATTCCGGCAAGCTACGGCGTTCGTATTTCCGCCGGCTCCTTGCTGAAGAAGGCTGTCTCCGACAAGTGATGTGCTGACAACCTCATAGGTTTTTCGACGGGCCTGATCCACGGTGATCAGGCCCGTTCTGTATGCCAGGGGCCTTCTGTCCACCAGTGGCCCTTTGCGGCATTCCTGCTTTTCACCTCGCGTTCAACCGGACGGAACGCCCCAAACAAGGAAACCTAGACCGAGTCCTGCCTTGTCCGTTCGCGGTCCAACTCCTCGGACAAGGCCCTGTATGACTCGTCTGGGTCGCAGGCGAACGGATCCATCAGGGTCACTTCGTGCCTGTGGGTGCCCTTGACGACCAGGTGGGTCCAATCGCAGGACCACGACAGGGCTGTCGCCTCCGCCTTGGATACGAAGTCGCCACGTAGACGGGCACGGGTGGTCTGTGGCGGCCTTCTCACAGCCTCCCTTATCCGGTTCACGTCCACCAGGGTGTCCATCATCCCGTGGTCTACCAGCGCCCCGTAGGACCGACCGGCAGCTACGTCGTGGTAGTCCAAATCCAGCCGCCTGGCCTTGAAGATATCTGCATCACGAGCCGCTTCGGCATTGAGGAGTCTGAGCTTGGCAGCCCAATCAACCCAACTGGCCAAGGCCTCCCAGTGACCATCATCCAGGGCATCCAGGGCTGACCGCCACAGGCCAAGGGCCTCATCGGCCATAGGAAGAACGGTGTCGGCCTGGTCGCCCAGCTCATCGACATAGGCCCGGCAACCCTCCCAGTACCTGCGTTGGATATCGAGGGCCGACATGACCCTGCCGCCCTCCATGTCCAGGGAGGCCCTTCCCGTCATGTCCCTGCTGGTGGCCCTCATGGCCTCACCCGGATTGGCCAGGGCACAGGCCCCGAAGCCATGGGGCCGTCCGGACAGCACCTCCTCTTCAATCAGACTCAGGACCAGGTGGGTGGTGGCCAGCTTGAGCCAGGTGACCGTCTGAGAACGGTTTGAATCCCCGAGAATGACATGCAGGCGTCTGTACCGGTCAGGATCGGCATGGGGCTCATCGCGGGTGTTGACCATGGGGCGGGCTCGCGTTGTGGCGGAGGATACGGCCTCGTCCAGGAAATCCGCGCGCTGGCTAAGCTGATAGCCGGCCTCCCCCAATCGCCCGGCCCCTGCGAACAGCTGGCGGGTGACCAGGAAGGGCACCAACTGCTCCTTGACCACGTCCAGGGGAACCTGGCGACGGAGGAGATAGTTCTCATGGCAGCCGAAAGAATGCCCCTGGGCATCGACGTTGTTCTTGAACACATGCACCGTGACCCCTGGCCCCAACATGTCGGCGAGGACCGAACATGCCTCACGGGCCAGATCGGCCATGATCCGCTCCCCAGCCAAATCCTGCTCGAGGGCATCCATGGGGGTCAGTGCCTCGGCCGTGGCGTACTCGGGATGGGAGCCGACGTCCAGGTAGAGTCTGGCACCATTCGAAAGATAGATATTGGTCGACCTGTGCTGCTCCACCAGGCGGTGGAACATGGCCATGGCCACCTGCCCGGCACTACAGGCCCCATCTCCTCCGGTCAGACTGACCCCGTACTCGGTCTCGATGCCGAAGATACGACGGTGATCGATGCCGGGGGCCTGATGCATCAGTTCACTCCCCGCCCTTTTGCACGAACCCCTTGACGTACTCCTCGGCGTTGTCCTCCAGGGTGGATTCGATGTCGTCAAGCACGGAATCCAGGGAGGAGTCCTGAGAACGGGCCGATGCACGACCGGACAGGGTTCCCTCTTCCATCCCCTCCTGACCCGACTGTGCCGAAGATGAACGCTGGCTGAACTCCTGTGGCATGATCCTGTCCTCCTGCTCCAGTGCCCGGACACATCCCGGCACAACCGCCGACCCTTATATCGCTTTCACTCGTCAGGGACTAGTCGAATACCAGATAGGAACCCAGTTCCTTGTCGATGATTCCATTGGTGGCCACGACGTCGTTGCTGCCCTCCCAGCGGACGTGGCCGCCGTCCCAGCGCCAGAGGGTCCCCTTGGCCTCACGGACCACCACAGCGGCCGCTGACACGGCAGGGATGTCCCAGGAATGGAGGGCAGGCTCGAAGTAGGCGTCGTAGCTGCCGTCCGCAACCCTGCACAGATCCAGGGAAACCGGACCCACACGCTTGATATCGGCCGGTTTCCCGGCCATCCTGGAGACGATCTGAAGCACCTGCTCAGACTCATTGGGGAAGTATGACATACCGAAACTGACGACGGAACCCTTGAGGGTGTCCATGGTGGAGGGAATGATCTTCTCCCGCTTATCCCCGACGATGGTCCGGCGGATACGTATCGCGCCTTGGCCCTTGGCCGCCAGATAGGTCAGTCCCAGCACCGGGGCATGGACGATACCCAGGATGGGCGAGGCGTGGCCCGTCTCATCAACTGCGAAGAGGGAGACGGTGACGGTCCATTCGGCCATGTTCCTGACATAGTTGACCGGCCCATCGATATGCCCGATGCACCAGTAGCGACCACCCGGCCTGCGGTTACCGGCCTCCTCTTCCCAGAATCCGTCAAAGGGCTCCAGGTCGGCAATCCTGGTCCGGCAGTAGCGAATCAGCCGGGTATCGATACCGGATGAGAACTGGGTTCCCCGGTCGATGGCGGAAGTGCTGCGCGGATCGTGGGGGTTGATCTGGTCCTGGAGGGCATGACGACCTGCCTCGACCGCTATGGTTGCGACCTGCATGGCCAATTCACGCAATTCCATATCTCTCTCTTTCGCAACGTAGCCCGGGGGAGAATCCGAATCAGATACGTCCTCGAGCATGACCCCGCTCCTCCAATATCAGCAGTATAGGTCGCGACCCTCCCCCTTGAGGAGCCACCGGGCAATATCCCCAGAATGTTCCAATACCCCCGGGCAGTCGGCCTTGGTGTGACCCGACGGATCAGTTAAATCCACAATCAGCGGCCGACCCTCATCGTTTTCCGGATCTTCCAGAACCACCCGACTCCAGGACATGGAGCGGATGATATGCGGACAGTCATGCAGGATACGCGACCTGAACCAGGCTCTGGTACCGTCAGGACCCATGTCAGCCGCATCCTCGACAGCCGGCTGGGAGGTTACGGGCTGTATTCGCGACCCCAGTCTGGAGGGCAGGTCGTGACCGGGATCCAGCCGGGCCCACTCGATATCCAGGGCCGCCAGGCGGGGTTCGGACCAATCATGGATGGAGCGACGACGACGCAGGCTCTCAAGGAGCTGCCACTTCATGAGCCACTCCAGACGCCCCGCCTGGTCGGACATACCCAGCCGTTCGTCGGCATCAGCCCTGCGGACCCGGTCCAGGTCATCCAGAATCGCCTCCCACAACTTCATGAGCCGCCCTGTGACCTGACCAGGCCAGGCGGGTTTCCCCTCCCTGTCCTCACCGTAGAGAATGACCCCAACCCGGCAGATCGCCTGGAACAGGTCCTGCTGAATCTGCAGGGCGGTTTCCCGCCTGCCTGACTCCAGGACGAGCGGCGCATTGAGGCTGAGGTCACGCGAGACGGTCCTCAGAGACGACACGGGGTCGTCCAGAGCCAGTCGACCCAGGAGGGCATCCAGGTCGAATCCAGCGGCATCGGCATCTTCCAGGAGTCCCAGAAGCATGCTGGTTGTCCCCAGCTTGAGGACCTGGGGCAGATCCATCCGGTTCGCGTCCCCGGCGATGACATGAAACCTGCGGGCGGAGGCGGTACTGTGTGATTCATCCCTGGTATTGATGATTGGGCGGTCGAAGGTGGTCTGCAGACCGACCCGTGTTTGGAGGTAATCGGCCCTTTGCCCAATCTGGAAGCCGGGTTCCCGACCATCGACCCCCAGGCCCACCCTGCCGGAGCCGGTGTATATCTGGCGGGTCACGAAGTGGATGGTCATCAGCGCAACCACCCGGCTGAAGGGGACGGATCGGTCCATCAGGTAGTTCTCATGGGTCCCCCAGCAGGCCCCCTTCCCATCCACGTTGTTTTTATAGAGCCGCACACCATGCGTGGCCCCCTCCCGACCGGCGCATCTTGCCGCTCTGGACATGAGAAGGTCTCCGGCCCGGTCATAGGCAAGGGCCTGGAAGGGATCGGTGGTCTCAGGAGAGGAGTACTCGGGATGGGCATGATCAACGTAGATGCGACCGCCATTGGGGGCCAGCACATTCATCAGGGCCGACTGGGGTGAATCCGTCAGCATACCGGGGCTGGCCATGGCCCTGGGCAGCCGTCCGGTACGGGCATCGTTGACAGGGTCCTCCCGGCCGTAATCCCAGTGAATGTGTGAGCGTTCAGGATCGGCTGCGGCCCTGACCACCGCCATGGAAAGGGATACGGGATTGGCCGGTGATCCATCCTCGGCGGCGATGGCGTATTCGGTTTCCGTGCCGACCACACGCTCCACCCTCATGATTCGGTATCCGTCCGGCCGATCAGACGGATGTCGGCCACCCGCCCCACGGACAGACCGGCCGTCCGAGCCCACTGCTGCGGGTTCTGGTCACCCACGGAATCGAGCATATCCAGATACTCCTCCTGAACGGCCTGCAGGCATCGGTCGGCATCGAGGGTAACCTCCCGGTCCTGCCGGATGGAGTCCTTGACGGCCATGGTCTTCGCTCTGTCGACGATGTTGCGCAGGACCGCCCCCGAAATCAGCTGGCTCATGTAGAAGGGGTACCAGCGACCGTCCTGGTCGAGCAGGTCACAGACCTTACGCCCCTGATCCTCGCGATAGATATCGCGCACCAGGACCTGGACCAGATCACCCACTCCCCCTTCAGGCTTCAAGGGAAGATCAGGCGTCACATATCGGGAAAGAATGGATGCCGCGGCATCCCTGTCCGGCCTGTCAATACGAACCTTCACATCCAGCCGACCCGGCCTCAGCACGGCGGGATCGATCATGTCGACCCTGTTGGAGGCCCCGATGACCATGACATTATCCAGGGCTTCAACCCCATCCAGTTCGGCCAGGAACTGGGGGACAATCGTCGTCTCCACGTCCGATGAGATGCCCGATCCCCTGGTACGCAGTAGGGAATCCATCTCGTCGATGAAAACGATGACGGGACCGCCCTGACCGGCCCGCTGACGGGCCCGTTCGAAAATCCGTCGCATGAGCCGTTCCGACTCCCCTACGAACTTGTTGAGCAGCTCCGGCCCCTTGACCGACAGGAAGACACCCGGCGTGCCCGACCCCTTGGACAGACTGTTGGCCACGGCCTTGGCGATCATGGTCTTCCCATTGCCGGGAGGACCGTAAAGGAGAAGACCCTTGGGTGGGTTGAGGGAAAAGCGGCGGAAAAGATCCTTGTGAAGGAAGGGAAGCTGGACGGCATCGCGAATCCGGTCGATCTGTCTGTCCAGGCCACCGATGTCGGCGAAGGTGACATCCGGCACCTCCTCCAGGACCAGGTCGTCCTGCTCCTGCTCCGGGACCAACGACAGGGCCAGCTGCCCTGCGGGGTCGACCATGACCTGGTTCCCCACACTCAGGTCGGTATCCATGAGGACGCCTGAACGCCCGACCAGGCTTGAGGCGCCCGAAGCGTCCTTGACCTCCAGCCTGCCGGAGTCCATGATTCGGCTGACCTGGCGCAGTGGTCCGGTGGTCGCCTGGTCGCGCACCTGGACCACCACCATGTTCTCATCAAGCAGCAGGGTCTGTCCGGGTCTGATTCTGTCAGCCTTCACCCCCGGTGCCAAGGCCAGGACCATACGCCGGGACCCGTAGAGCACCTCCAGGGAGGCATGCTGGACACCCATCTCATCGAACGAGACCGAATCCACTCCCAGCGCTAGGGCGAAGTTCAAGGGAGGCGACGCCATCTGGGCCAGCTGTGTCTTGGCCTTGGTCAGTTCCTTACCCGCCCGGTTCAGGGCCTGAGCCAGGGCGTGGTTACGCTCCCTGAGGGCATCCATGACCGCGGCCTGATTCCCCGGACCATCTCCCTCGGAAGCCGAGGGTGATGAACCGTCCTCCTTCAGGACGTCACCGGCAATCCCACTGTCCTGTCTGCTCACCGTATCCTCCTCGGCCCCCATTGTGAATCCGACTGTGCTCTCCCAAGATGCTAGCCGGACCAGAGACCCACTCGGACCTTTGGTTCCGCATACCGGTGCAGCAACCTCCCATCAGGGATTCATCCCCATCTGCAACCCGTCAGTCGCAGAAGGCATCCTTCTCAAGCCGCGCACCGCGGGCCCAGTCGATGGCCTTCATGGCCTTCTTCCCGGCTGCTTTGACCTGCAACAACTCCAGGGGCATCGAGGCAGTCCCCACCCAAATGTGCTTCTTGCTCATTGCCAGACGACCGGGCTTCAGATCTTCAGGCAGGCCCGGCTGGTCCGGCTGGGCGGGTGCGGCCTCAATCACCTGGACCTGGGTTATCCGGTCGCCGTTTTCCCCATCCTCGTGAATCCGGCACCATGCACCGGGATTGGGGGTGCAGGCCCGGATCTGCCTGTCCGGGGCGAAAACAGGCCGATCAAAACGGATATGTGCATCCTGGCTGGTGACCTTCCGTGCTACCTCATAGGCACCCTGGGGTTGCTCAATGGGGAGGGCACGCCCTTCGGCAAGGGCTTCCAGCGACGCACCAAGCAGGTGGGAACCATCCTCGGCCAGGCGTTCCAGGAGTTGCCCGGACGTCTCATGGGCACCGATCTCGACCGTGGACTGGGCAAGGATGGGTCCCTCGTCCATGCCCGGAGTCAACCGGAAGACCGTGGCTCCGGTGATCGTCTCGCCGGACCATATGGCACGCTGAACCGGGGCAGCACCCCTCCACTGGGGCAGGAGGGAGAAATGAAGGTTGTACCAGCCACCGGGCATGGCGTCCAGAACCGGTCGTTTCAGAATCTTCCCGTAGGCCACGACGGCGGCATACTCGGCTCCCGTCCGTTGGATCGTGTCGATGAAGTCGGCCTCTCCGGGGTCGGATTCGATGACCGGGATGCCAAGTTCCAAAGCCGCCGCCTTCACCGGACTCGGCTCCAACCTCCGGCCCCTCCCCTTGGGGGCATCGGGCCTGGTCAGGGCGGCCATAACCTGGAAATGCTCCGGGTCGCCGGCCAGGAGCCTCAGGGACGGCAGGGCCACATCAGGTGTTCCCGCAAACAATAACCTCATCACCATGTGGATTCACTCCTCCATAACCTGTCGCGTCCGAAAATACGAATCGGCCCGCGAGAACAACCGTACCTTTTACCGGACCCGGGGAATGTCGAGCCCCGATTCAATCAGCAAGTTCCGCAACTTGTAGGGATCCGTGAAGCAGACGCTCCTGATACCCACCTTGTTGGCCGCAACCACATTCATCCCCTTGTCGTCCACGAAGAGGGCATCCTCTGCCCTGATGCCGAACCGCTCAAGGGCATGAAGATAGATATCCGGATGGGGCTTACGCATATGGATGGGGCCGGATACGACCAGATCATCCAGCTCATGCAGAATGGGGTACTGCCCCCATGCGTAGGGAAAAAGTTCGGTGCCCCAGTTCGACAGACCCCAGACCCCGACCCCGGCGGCCTTGAGATCCTTGACCAACACCCTGGCACCGGGAACGGGACCGGTCAGCGAATCAACGAAATTGTCGCAGTAATAGGTGAACATCTCATCCCAGGGGGCACCATGGTGTTCCTGGACCCAGGCCTGGGCCTGCGCGCATGGCGCGCCACCGTCCATCATGTTGTTGGCATCGAAGAAACCGGACTTGTCGTTATCCAGCATGTCCCGTATGGCCTCAGGGCCGTACCGGGACACCATGGCCGCTTCGGGCTTCCAGTAGATCAGGACGTTGCCAAAGTCGAAGATGACCTGACTGATGGGCCTGCCCTTGGCTGATTCCGCCTGGTCATCGGCCAGGATGACATCAGTGGGCACTTCAACCTCTCCGGGCCATCCAATCATCGTTCACGTCACCTTCCTCGCACCTCATCGTCTTTCCCATGCAAGCACGCCTCATAGACCCCGGGATTCGCTACGTCAGATCCTTGGGATCCATCTGGAATTTCAATTCCTCACGTCCTCGTTTGGCGTAGTACTCCGACAGCCCTTCCCTGAGTCGATCGGCCAGGAAGTCACGCTTCTCCAAGGGGACCCGGACCAGGGCCCGGACACGATCCTGAGTCCCCTCCAGCTGCCTGGCCGCAAGGGTCTTCGGGGGTGGAATCGGTACGGGGCCCAGCATGGATGGAACCTCGCCTTCCTCGGTCCGAAGCAGGGACAGTTCACCCGTGGTCGCCCCGATACGGTCCAGTATCCACATAACGGCCTTGCGTCCGCCCCAGACCGTAGCCAGGGAGCAGGACGGAGGCATTCCCGTCATGCGCCTGTCCTCCAGCTCGGCTCCGGCCAGGAGGGGGCTCCTCCATGTAACCAGGGCCTGGGCCAGCTGAGGGTCCGTCTGCCCCAGAAGGAGGACCTGCCCCCCACTGTCGCGAGACCGGCAAAGGGAGGCCGCACGCATCCAGGACGACAGGGTATCGACACGGGCATCCACACCCAGTGCATACAGGCTGGTCCACGCGTCCAGTATGGCGACGGCGGCGTATCCTGCCCGATGGGCCTCGGGAAGAGGGTCCTGCCCGGAGGCATCACCAGCACCGTCGCCCCCACCTCGCTGAATCACAATCGGCTCGGCCCCTGGTGTGGCGATGACCAATCGGGGCTTCTGATCCACCTCGAAGACCGGCCCCCGGGGTTGACCTGGCGAAGAGATGAGAATGGGGACGTTACGGAAGAGCATCCGCAGCTCCTGGGCTGTTCCGGCCGCCCCGACCCTGATCACCCGCAGCCGCTCCCCGCCGCAGTTCGGGCAACTCCAGTTGGTGGCCGCTGCACCGCACCAGGCGCAACGGGGTGCAGATTCACGGTCGGAGCGGAGTGGTCCTGTACAGCGCGGGCAACGAGCCTGGTGGTGGCAACGGGCACAACTCAGGGCCTGGCTGTATCCGTCCTGGGGAATCGACAAGAGGACAGGACCATCATCCAAGGCCTTCCGGAGTGCGACGACTGCGGTGTGGGGTACCCTGGCACCGATTGTGGGGTCGGCCAGACGGGACAGTTCCTCCCTGTTCAGCCATCTGATCCAGGGCAGACGGTCCCTACCCGGGGTGTGTGCAGAGTCCAAAGGACGAATCGGTCCGGTAACGCCGGAGCCAACCTCCTCGGCCTCCGGAGTACTCTCCCACTGGGAACGGACGCTCCTTGACCGCGCCAGGGCAAGGAAGACGCCACCATGGGACTTGGCCCGGAGCCTCAGAACCCCCCTGGCATTGGCATAGGGCATCATCCCATCGGCACTCTGATAGGCCGCGTCGTCCATGACCGCGAACAGGGCCGGACCTTCCACCGGGGCATACATGGCCGCGCGGAGCCCGATGACGCATCGAACCTGACCGGAGGCCAGGGCCAGATAGGACCGATATCGTTCTGCCGGGGCCATGGAGGAATCCAGGATGGTGTAGTCCCCTGCCCAACCCGGCCCGCCGGGGTCGCCACCGCCTCCTGTCCTAGGACCGAAAGGCACCAGTCCCAAGGCCTGCAAGGCAGCGGAAAGGCGCTCAACCACCTGCATATCCGGCAGGACCATAACGGCCGACCTCCCGGACAAGAGGGCAGCGGCCAGGGACCAGGCTGCCAGGTGTTCGGCGCGGCCTGGCCCCGGCCCTATATCGGCAAGGAAGGCGGAGAACCCATCGGATTGCAGGGCCTGGTCAAACTCCTCAAGGCGGTCGTAATCCCGATTCAGGTCGGCCCTTGCATCGGTTGCAGCCCGGTCCAGCCCAGCCACCCAGTCAGTGTCGGAGGCCAGCCTGGGCTGACCTGGAACCAGCTGCTGCTCCTTGTCTATCCGTGCCACCCTGGGGGGTACGGCCAGGCGGAGGATATTGGCCTCTGTACCCCCATAGGCCCGCGCTATCAGGGTGATGTCTTCCCGCATGGAGTCCGAGACCAGGGCGTGGGGGGTGATGACACGCTCCAGGTAGCGAAGGGACGACTCGGGAACCTCACTGGTCGACTGCCGCCCCCAGATCACCCCGTTGATCAGTTGACGTCCAAAGCGGACCCTGACCAGGGACCCAGGTTGTGCACCCTTGTCCTGATCCTGGTCGACGAGATAGTCAAAGGTGCCCCCCAAATGGGTTGCCTGGACGTTCAGGACCACCTGGGCCACCGGATCCTGGCCGGCAGGGGTTCGGCGCCTTGCAACGCGTGGCTTGCGCGGCTTCCCCTGGGCAAGACCATCCAGGACAAGCTGTTGGGCATCAGCCTCACTCATCGGCTCCGACCTCCTAACGTGCTTCTTATAATGCCGGGTTCATGACCCGGTGGGCGGCCTGCCTCCAGGATATCCGCACCGACGCTTATTCGTGCCTCCAAAAATCCTGATGCGGAATCGGCACCTACCGGGAAGGGCCTGCCCCCGCTCCCTCATCGACTACACCAGACCCCGATATGAAAGAACCACGACCGCCCCAGGTTCCTCCAGGAGTGCATCGTGGTCCGTGGATTCCTTGTGGTCCTTACCTGTCCATGCCGACGGCGGCCTTGAGTTCATCGACCTTGTCGGTCCGCTCCCAAGTGAAATCGGGATCGTTACGTCCGAAGTGCCCATAGGCCGCGGTCTTTGAATAGATGGGACGGAGGAGGTCAAGCTCATCGATGATGGCGGCGGGCCTCAGGTCGAAGACCGTGCGGACGGCCTGCTGAATCCGCTCGCGGGTCACCCCCTCCTCGGTGCCGTATGTCTCAACGTTGACGCTCACCGGGTCAGCCACCCCGATGGCGTAGGCCACCTGGACCTCGACGCGATGAGCCAGACCGGCGGCAACGATGTTCTTGGCTACCCAGCGAGCCGCATAGGCCGCGGAACGGTCGACCTTGCTCGGATCCTTGCCCGAGAAGGCTCCGCCACCATGATGGGCAGCCCCACCATAGGTATCGACGATAATCTTGCGACCGGTCAGACCAGCGTCAGCGGCAGGGCCGCCCAGAACGAAGGAACCGGTAGGGTTGATCAGGATGCGGTATCCCTGGTGTTCGATGGAATCACCGCACACCTCGTCAAGGACAGGGGTGATGACATGCTCCACAAGCTGGTCCAGCAACCAGTCGTGGTCAACCTCCGGGTCGTGCTGGGTCGAAATGAGAACCGTGTCGACGCGAACCGGTTGGTCGTTCTCGTCATATTCGATGGTGACCTGGGTCTTCCCATCGGGACGCAGGTGGGGGACGATGTCCTCCTTGCGGACCTGGGACAGGCGGTAGGACAGCTTATGCGCCAGATAAATCGGGAGGGGCATCAGGGTGTCGGTCTCATCGCAGGCGTATCCGAACATGACACCCTGATCGCCCGCCCCCTGGGACTCGTACCGCTCCTCACGGGTGGCTGCGCTCTCCTGGGTTCCGCTCAGACGGGCCACGCCCTGGTTGATTTCCTGGCTCTGCTCGCTCAAGGACACGGTGACACCGCAGGAGTCGGCATCCAGGCCGATTTCAGAGGAGGTGTATCCGATCCGACGCAGGACCGAACGAACCTGGCTCTGAATGTCGGTATAGCCCTGCGAGGAGACCTCTCCGAAAATCAGGAAAAGCCCGGTCGCGGCAGAAGTCTCCACAGCCACATGGGAGTGGGGGTCCTGGGCTATCAGATCGTCGAGGATGGCATCCGAAATCTGATCGCATACCTTGTCGGGATGTCCCTCCGTCACGGATTCAGCCGAAATCAACCGTCGTTCTGCCATTACAACCACCTCTTGCTTTCTGCGTGAACGACCGACTCAGCCGTGGGACGCTTCGATTCCCGAGCCTTCCCCGTATATACCGGTGTATAAGGGCAGACTCAGTTGCCTTCGCTCAGATCATCCTCGCCCAGGGTCTCCTCCAGCAGTCCTTCATCGATCTCGCGGAAGGCGATGGAGAGGGGCTTTTCCTGGTTCTGGTATTCGACCAGGGGGCCGACGTTCTGCAGCAGGCCCTCGTTGAGCTGGGTGAAGTAGGAATTGATCTGGCGGGCGCGCTTGGCCGCAAAGATGGACAGGGCGTACTTCGAATCGGCGTGCTGCATCAGATCGTCGATGGGAGGATTCGCAAATCCCTGTGGATGGGGCTCGGTGCCAAATGCCATAAGTTCATACTCCAATTCAAGTGGATGAACAACCGTTCAATCGGTCACGATTCTACCGCTCAGGTTGGATATTCGGAATGAGTGTTCACATCCGGACGAAGATTGCCGTATTCCACTATGCGGCCATGCTCCGGCACGGTCCTGGCCCGGTCACTTGAATAAGAATATGCAGATGAGATCAGCCAAGTTGATGAAGGAACGTGAGTTCGCGGGCGCCCGTGCTCTCTATCGTGCCGCCGGCGTCAAGGGTGAGGACTTCGGCAAGCCCATCGTGGCCATCGCCAATTCCTTCTCGGAGTTCGTTCCCGGCCACGTCCACCTGAACAAGGTGGGCCGACTGGTCTCCAAGGCCGTTCAGGCAGCGGGTGGCATTCCCCGGGAGTTCAACACCATAGCCGTCGATGACGGCATCGCCATGGGCCACACCGGCATGTTGTACTCCCTTCCCTCCCGGGACATCATCGCGGACGCCGTCGAGTACTCGGTCAACGCCCACTGTGCCGATGCCCTGATCTGCATCTCCAACTGCGACAAGATCACTCCTGGCATGCTCATGGCGGCACTGCGGCTTAACATACCGACGGTTTTCGTCTCCGGCGGCCCCATGGAATCCGGCCGAACGGTCATGCCTGATGGAACGGTCAAAGAGAACACCGACCTGATCGATGTCATGTACGCTTCGGCCGACGACGCCGTCGACGACGAGGGGATCCTGGCCCTGGAGAAGTCCGTCTGTCCAACATGCGGCTCCTGTGCAGGTATGTTCACCGCCAATTCCATGAACTGCCTGACCGAGGCCATGGGCCTGGCCCTGCCCGGCAACGGCACCACCCTGGCTTCCCACACCGCCAGGAAGATGCTCTTCGAAAAGGCCGGCAGGATGGTGGTCGAAATCGCCAACCGGTACTACCAGGAGGACGATGAATCCGTCCTCCCCCGGGCCATCGCCACGAAGGAGGCCTTCGAGAACGCCATGACCATGGATGTGGCCATGGGAGGGTCCACCAACACGGTCCTGCACATTCTGGCCGCAGCCCAATCCGCCGACGTGGACTTCACCCTTGACGACATCGAGCGCATCTCCCATACGGTTCCCTGCATCTGCAAGGCATCACCGTCAGGCGACTGGGAGATATCCGATGTTCACAGGGCCGGAGGCATCTGCGGCATCCTGGGTGAGCTCGACCGGGGCGGCGCCCTGCACCGGAACACCCATTCCATCGACTACCCCGACCTGGAGTCCAAACTCGGAGAGTGGGACATCATGCGCCCCACCTGCCTGGACGAGGCCAAGGAGCTCTACCACGCTGCTCCCGGGCACATCACCTCCCCCGAGCCCTTCAACCAGTCCAAGGAATGGGACGACCTGGATACGGACAGGGTCCACGGAGCCATCCACGACCTGGAACACCCTGCGGTAACGGAGGGTGGTCTGGCCATTCTCCGGGGCAATCTGGCACCCGACGGGTGTGTGGTCAAGACCGCCGGTGTTCCAAAGGAGATATGGAACTTCCGCGGGCCGGCCCTGGTGGTGGAGTCCCAGGAGCAAGCCGTCGAAGTCATTCTGAACGGCACCCTGAAGAAGGGCCAGGCCCTGGTCATCCGCTACGAGGGTCCCAAGGGTGGACCCGGTATGCAGGAGATGCTCTACCCGACCTCCTTCGTCAAAGGCAAGGGTATCGGCAAGGATGTGGCGCTTCTGACCGACGGGCGGTACTCCGGCGGCTCCTCGGGTCTCTCCATCGGGCACATCGCCCCCGAGGCGGCGAACAAGGGACCCATTGCCCTGATTCGCACCGGCGACATGATCAGCATAGACATCCCCAACCGACGGGTGGACGTGGAGTTGACCGATGAGGAGATGAGTCAACGACGCGCGGAGGTGGAGGCCGGCGACGGTTATGTGGCCCACCGCGACAGGAAGGTCTCCCTGGCCCTCAAGGCGTACGCGGCCTTCGCCAGATCCGCCGACAAGGGCGCCACCAGGGACCCTGAACTGATCAACAGGCTCTCCGGGTTGGAGTGATTGCGCAGTAACCCGATATTGCAAGTGCCGCACCGGTATTCGGAAACCAGTGCGGCACTTGCAATATCGCTCTCGGAGAGCGGGGACCGCGCAGGCCGGGGCAGACGGTCGGGAACCCTGCGCCCATGACTGCGGATCACCGCATATCAGGCCGGAAGGTCATACTCCCGGCTGATAATCTGCCAGAGCGCATCGGAGGCCTTCTCCACGGAGTCATTGACGACGACCACATCGAACTGGTCCTTTGCCGCCAGCTCGACCTTGGCGGTCTCCAGACGCTTTTTACGCTGCTCCTCGTTTTCGGTCCCCCGCTTGTTCAGCCGGATGACCAGATCGTCAAAGGTGGGCGGGGCCAGGAAGACATAGACCACATCCAGACCCAGCTCCTCGGCGCGTTGACGTACCCGCTGCGCCCCCTGAAGGTCGATTTCAAGAATGGTGGGCACCCCTGCCTCCATATGCTCCAGAACAGGCTTGAGCGGGGTGGCGTAGTGCGACATGCCATGCACCAGGGCACTTTCAAGGAACTCGCCGGCCTTGTCCTTCCGGGCGAACTCCTCTTCATCCATGAACCAGTAGGTAATACCGTTGCTCTCACCCGGGCGGGGTGCGCGGGTCGTGGCCGAGACCGAAACCCATATCTGCGGGTGTGCCGCGCGCAGTGCCGCCTCTACGGTCCCCTTGCCGACCGCCGTCGGACCAGTCAGGACAATCAGCCTCCTACGCCCCTTGCCCTGGGTGAGAATCCCTTGATCTGATTCCCTGACGGCGTCACTGCTAGCTGACATGAATCTTCCTTTCCGCAGACGGCCCTGATGAGCACCTACACAGCCAGAATAGCGGGGACCGGGAACGGATCGGGGCACTGCCCCATCCGTTCCCGGCCCCCGTGGCAAACCAATCATCCGGTCCTGCCCCTACATCATCGGTGCAGGACGACCAACCGGTTCGGTTCTGGTCCTATGACCAGGCTCCGGTCTACCGGCCCAGACCTTCCAGCTCCAAAAGACGCTGGGCGTGTTCCTGGATGCTCAGCACCTCGTAGTCGCCCGTCTTGACGGCATCGATGGCCATCAAGGCGGCAGAGAACTCGGTGATGGTCGTGAACTGGGGAATATCCGCCGCGATGGCCGAGACTCGTATCAGATAACCGTCGGAGCGGGAATCCCTGGAACTCGGGGTGTTGAGAATCATGTCAATCCGCCCCTCCTCAATCAGCTGGACGGGGTTTCCTCCCATGCGCCTGACACCATCATCCTCACCGGGGCCGGATGCCTGGTCGGCAGAACCTGCGGTGATCTTGTCCACCACGGCCACATCAATCCCGTACCTGCGCAGGACGGATGCCGTTCCCTCGGTGGCGCAGATGGTGAAGCCCTGTTCCTGGAGTCGGGCGGCCAGTATGGGCAGCTGGCGCTTGTCCGAGTCATTGACCGAGAGGAAGACCACCCCGGAGGTGGGCAGACCGCCCTCGTAAGCAGCCGACTGGCTCTTGGCGAAGGCGTGGGGGAAGTCCCTGTCGAAGCCCATGACCTCACCGGTGGAACGCATCTCGGGCCCCAGGAGGATGTCAACCGTCCTACCGACCGGTGTCCTGAAGCGCTTGAAGGGCAGGACCGATTCCTTGACCGCCACCGGCTGCCCGACCCGGACCGTACCCCCGTCCTGGATGGGCAGGAGGAGACCGTTGGCCCGCTGCTGAGCTATGGTCTCCCCCACCATGATCCGGGCCGCCGCCTTGGCCAGGGCGGTGCCAGTGGCCTTGGAGGCGAAGGGGACGGTGCGGGAGGCTCGGGGATTGGCCTCGATGACGTAGAGGGTGTTGGCCATGAAGGCGTACTGCACGTTGATCAGGCCCCGGACCCCACAGCCCTCGGCAATGGCCTTGGTGGCCTGTCGAAGTCGCTCGATCTGGTCGTCGGAGAGGGTGGACGGGGGCAGGGTGCAAGCAGCATCACCGGAATGGACCCCGGCCTCCTCCACGTGTTCCATGATGCCGCCGATATACAGATCGCTACCGTCGTATAAAGCATCGACATCAACCTCGATGGCATCCTGAAGGAACTTGTCGATCAGGAGGGGTGAGGGCAGGCGGCCGGAGACCACCGTATCGGCCTTGGCTTCCTGTAGGGCCCTGTCAACATATTTCTCCAGCTGGTCATCGTCATAGACGATCTCCATGCCTCTGCCTCCCAGCACATAGGAGGGTCTGACCAGTACCGGATATCCGATGCCATGTGCCGCTTCCTGGGCCTCCTCCAGGGAGAGGGCCGTGCCATACCTGGGTGCGTTCAGATGTTCCTTCTTCAGAACCTCGCCGAAGAGCTCGCGGTTCTCCGCCAGGTCGATCGACTCGGGACTGGTACCCAGGATGGGCACACCAGCAGCCTTCAGCCTGGCCGCCAGGGAGAGCGGGGTCTGGCCGCCCAGCTGGACGATGACACCCTTGACCGGGCCCATCTTCTTCTCGGCCTGGTATATCTCCAGTACATCCTCGAAGGTCAGGGGCTCGAAGTAGAGCCTGTCAGACATGTCGTAGTCGGTGGAGACGGTCTCGGGGTTGCAATTGACCATGATGGTGTCATAGTCCTTGCCCAGTTCCTGGACCGCGTGGACGCAGGTGTAGTCGAATTCGATGCCCTGTCCAATCCTGTTCGGACCGGAACCCAGGATGATGACCGCCTCACGGTCCCTGGGCCTCAGCTCGGACTCATCGGCATAGCAGGAGTAGTAGTAGGGGGTTGCCGCATCGAACTCGGCCGCGCAGGTGTCGACGGTCTTATAGACCGGGTGGATGCCGAAGGCACCGCGCAACTCGCGGATGACGGACTCCCCCTGGTCTCCCAGACCACGCAGATGGGATATCTGCAGGTCGCTCAGCCCTGCCTGCTTGGCCCGGCGCAGGAGATCATCATCGAGGAACTCACTGCCACGGATCTCCATGGCGAGCTGATTGATCAGGCTGAACTGCTCCAGGAACCAGCGGTCGATCTTGGTGGCCTCGAATATCTGATCTATGCTGGCCCCACCCCAGAGCGCCCGCTGGATCTGCAGATAGCGATGCTCCGTGGGAGTGTGCATGAGCTCAAGGAGGCGGTCCACCTCGGTCTGGTCGGGGCGTGGACCGTCCCAGTCGAAGGTCATATGCCGCTTGTCGATGGACCGCATGGCCTTACCCAGGGATTCCTGGAAGTTGCCGGCCAGGGCCATGGCCTCGCCCACAGACTTCATGGAGGTGGTCAGGGTGGTGTCTGCACCGGGGAACTTCTCGAAGGCAAAGCGCGGAATCTTGGTCACCACGTAGTCGATGGTCGGCTCGAAGGAGGCCGGGGTCGACCTGGTGATGTCGTTCTCGATTTCATCCAGGGTATAGCCCAGGGCCAGCTTGGTCGCAATCTTGGCGATGGGGAACCCGGTCGCCTTGGAGGCCAGGGCCGAGGACCGCGAAACGCGAGGATTCATCTCGATGACGATGATGCGCCCATTGTCGGGATTGACGGCGAACTGGATGTTGCAGCCACCGGTATCGACACCCACACCACGGATGATGGCGATGCCGATGTCACGCATCTTCTGATACTCACGGTCCGTCAGGGTGAAAGCAGGAGCCACGGTGATGGAGTCGCCCGTATGAACACCGACCGGGTCGACGTTCTCGATGGGGCAGACCACGACCACATTGTCATTGCGGTCGCGCATGAGCTCCAGCTCATACTCCTTCCACCCCTCGATGCCCTCCTCAAGCAGGACCTCATCGGTGGGCGAATAGTGGATGCCTGCACCGGCAATTCGGTGAAGCTCCTCCTGGTCATGTGCGATGCCGGATCCCAGACCACCCATGGTGAAGGAGGGACGCACCACCAGGGGGTAGCCGAGTTCATCGGCCACGGCATCAGCCTCATCCAGGGTGTGGATGATTCGGGACCTGGCGGACTCGGCACCGGCCTCGTCCACAACCTTCTTGAAGAGCTCCCTGTCTTCTCCCCTGTCGATGGCCTCAAGGGAGGCACCGATCAGCTCAACGTCGTACTTCTCCAACACACCGGCCTTGCCCAGGGCTTCAGCAGCGTTCAGGGCCGTCTGCCCGCCCAGCGTGGGCAGGATGGCATCGGGCTTCTCCTTGGCGATGATGCGCTCCAGGAAGGGAACGGAGATGGGCTCGATGTAGGTGGCATCGGCCATCTCGGGATCCGTCATGATGGTGGCTGGGTTGGAGTTGACCAGGATTACCCTGATTCCCTCCTCCCTGAGGACCCGGCAAGCCTGGGTTCCCGAGTAATCGAATTCGGCAGCCTGACCGATGACGATGGGGCCGGAGCCGATGACCATGACCGAATGGATGTCCTGCCGCTTAGGCATGTGCCTTCCCTCCCTTGGCGTTCCGCATCAGATCGACAAACCGGTCGAACAGGTAGGAGGCATCGTGCGGCCCGGCCGCCGCCTCCGGATGGTATTGGACCGAGAAGGCCGGAATGTCAAGGCACTCCAAGTCCTTCCACCACATCATCGTTCAGGTCGATGTGCGAGACGCGGACGCGACCATAACGACCGTCTCCGTAAGGGGCCGGAACCGGCTCGCCCTTGGGGGCGTCCACGGCGAATCCGTGATTGTGGGCGGTTATCTCCACCTTGCCGGTCGTCAGGTCCATGACCGGCTGGTTGATGCCACGATGACCGAATTTGAGCTTGTAGGTATCGAATCCCAGAGCACGCCCCAGGAGCTGATTGCCGAGGCAGATCCCGAAGAAGGGCAGCCCGGCATCCAGGACCTGTCTGAGGAGCGACACCTCTTCGTTTGCGGTCGAAGGGTCGCCTGGACCGTTGGAGAAGAAGACCCCGTCAGGCCCCAGGGCCCGTATCTCCTCGATGGTGGCATCTACGGGAAGCACGTGGACCCTGCACCCACGCTCAGCCAGCCGGTAAGGTGTCATGGACTTGATTCCCAAATCCACCGCCGCCACCGTGCAGACGGGCTCTTTCCCCTCATGGTCTCCGACCGGTTCGACGATATAGGATCCATCCGTGCTGACCTCGCCGGTCAGGTGGGATCCACTCATCTGGGGGGCCGAACGGACCTCATCGAGGAGTTCCTGCATGGTTCTGGGCATGCCGCCATCGTTGAGCATGATGTCCGGGCCTGAAAAAATGCCGGCTCGCATAACACCTGCAGAACGCAAGTGCCGCACGAGCCGGCGAGTGTCTATGTGACTGATACCGACGATGCCCTGATCGACCAGTTGGTCATGGAGACTGCCCCGGGCCCGCCAGTTGCTGACGTTGGGGCTGGGTTCCCGGACCGCGTATCCAGCCACCCAGATCCTGTCCGACTCCCCGTCCTGGTCGTTGACACCGGTATTGCCGATGTGGGGGAAGGTCTGTACGACGATCTGCCGAGCATAGCTGGGATCCGTCAGGGTTTCCTGATACCCCGTCATCCCGGTCGAGAAAACAATTTCACCTATGGTAGTGCCCACCGCTCCGAAGCTTCTCCCCAGGTACACTTCCCCATCCTCAAGGATGAGCAAGGCCCGATTGGAAAAACGGCTATCGGAGGTGATGGCGTTGGTGTCCTTCAGGTTCACCGAACCCCCTTGATTACCGTGGATATTCGAAACCACACTAGTCAGACCCGTGGATAACAACCACGCATCCGAACCGCGCAGCACGGTTCCTTTTCACTTCTGCATCCGCTGCGGTTCCTCACGGTCCGATGGGCCGAAACGGACGACGGCAGAGAGGTCATACAAACAGGAACGTGCGGTGGCCCGGCTGTATCCGCCAGGCCACCGCACGTTCAGTATCGGCGAGCCATGTCACATCACGATGGTCTATTGGTCGGAAGACTCACCATATAGTTCTTCCGGCATGGTCAAAGTCAGATCGGCAAGGGAAACTTCCTCACCCTGAAGACCATTGTTCTCGTCCTCGTTCGTCGTAACATCTGGATCGAAGCCATCACCCTTACCCGCCGAACCATCAATCTGATGTTCGGACTCATGGGTGTCTTCGGCATCTATCCCGGAGATTTCCTGTTCTGCCTTGTCGGCCTCGGCAAGTGCCAGGTCGGCAATCCTGGAAGCCTCCTGACGACGGACCGTCTCGGCTTCCTCATGCTCGGATTCCTCATCCTTTTCCTGCTGAACCGCGCTGAGCAGGCCATGTATGAAGGATGGGGCATCAGAGTCCGACAGACTCTTCGCCAGGGAAAGCGCCTCGTCTATCGCCACCTTGTCGGGCACCTCAGGGTTGTAGAGCATCTCCCAGGCCGCGATACGCAGGAGATTCCTGTCGATGACATGCATCCGGCCCAGGGGCCACCTGGTCGAGTGGCGATCGAGGGTGGCGTCGATACTCCTCTTGTGCTCGGCAACGCCGCGGACAATCTGGATGGCGTAGTCGGGCAGGGGTGTCTGGGCCCCTGGATGGGCTATGCGCTCATCGAGCAGGGACAGGATGTCCTGTCCCTTCTCATCCGCTTCGTACAGGGTGTTCAGCGCCCGCTTACGGGCTGTGGAACGTGCCATCTATTCGTACGGCTCAGTTCTCGCGGCCCAGGTAGGAACCGTCGCGGGTATCCACCTTGACCTTCTCACCCTGCCCGACGAAGAGGGGAACCTGGATTTCGGCTCCGGTCTCGACCGTGGCGGGCTTGGTACCGGCATTGGAGCGGTTGCCCTGCACACCGGGCTCCGTCTCGGTCACGGTCAGGACCACGGAGGCCGGCAATTCCACGGAAAGGGGGTTCCCGTCATGGAAGCTGATGATGCAGTCCGTGCCCTCAAGCAGGTAGTTCTCCTGGTCCCCGACCAGGCTGGCGGGGATGTTGACCTGATCGTAGGTGTTCATATCCATGAAGACGAAAGCGTCTCCATCACGGTAGGAGAACTGCATGGTCCTGTTGTCCACCGTCTCGAATTCCATCTTCATACCGGCATTGAAGGTACGGTCGACGATCTTGCCCGAAAGAACATCCTTGATGGTCGTGCGGACGAAGGCCGGCCCCTTGCCGGGCTTGACATGCTGGAACTTGATGACGGTCCAGAGCTTGCCGTCCAGGTTGATGACCGATCCGTTCTTGATGTCGTTTGAAGTCTGTGCCACCTTGATACCACCTATCTCATGAATGACTGGGGCGGGAATCCGCAAGGGCCGACGCTCGGCCCGTTCCTCCAGCTCCCAAACGGCCCTCCCATGGGGATGACCTGCTCGCGTTGAATCCTCGCCTATTATGCCACGGTGCATGAACACACGAACCTTCGGGGCAATCTCCCCTATCGGCAGTCCTGTACGACCGGCCAAGCAAGGCAAAGGGTCCGGAACGCCGAAGCGCGCCGGACCCTTCAGTTTCGGATGGGAATCAATCCCGCCCGAGTACAGCTACTAGTCGATGATCTTGGTCACTCGACCTGAACCAACGGTGTGGCCGCCTTCACGAACAGCGAAGGTCAGACCCTCCTCCATGGCGACGGGCTGAATCAGCTCGACGGTGAAGGTGGCGTGATCGCCGGGCTGGACCATCTCGACACCATCGGGCAGGGTGATGACACCCGTCACGTCGGTGGTGCGGAAGTAGAACTGAGGACGGTAGTTGGAGAAGAACGGCGAGTGGCGTCCACCCTCGTCCTTGGTCAGCACGTAGACCTCGCCCTCGAACTTGTGGTGAGGGGTCACGCTGCCGGGGGCGGCCAGAACCTGACCACGCTCGACGTCCTCGCGACCGATGCCGCGCAGGAGCAGACCGGTGTTGTCGCCAGCCTCGGCCTCATCCATCTGCTTGTGGAAGGTCTCGATGGAGGTGACGGTGGTGGACTGGGTGTCGCGGATGCCTACGATCTCCACGGTGGAGTTCACGGGCAGCTTGCCGCGCTCGACACGACCGGTCACCACGGTGCCGCGGCCGGAGATGGTGAAGACATCCTCGACGGGCATCAGGAAGGGCTTGTCCAGGTCGTGGACAGGGGTGGGGATGTAGTCGTCGACGGCATCCATCAGATCCTTGACGGTCTGAACCCACTTGTCGTGATCGGGAGCATCATCGTGCAGAGCGCCGTAGGCGGAGGTGCGGATGACGGGGCAATCACGATCGAAGCCGTTCTCGTCGAGCAGGTCGCGGACCTCTTCCTCGACCAGCTCGATCAGCTCGTCGTCCTCGACCATGTCGCACTTGTTCAGTGCAACCAGGATCTTCGGCACGCCGACCTGGCGGGCCAGCAGAACGTGCTCACGGGTCTGTGCCATGGGGCCGTCGGTGGCGGCGACCACGAGGATGGCGCCATCCATCTGGGCGGCACCGGTGATCATGTTCTTGACGAAGTCAGCGTGGCCGGGGCAGTCGACGTGGGCATAGTGACGCTTCTCGGTCTGGTACTCGATGTGCGCAATGTTGATGGTGATGCCGCGCTCCTTCTCCTCCGGAGCAGCATCGATTGCGGCGAAATCGTACTCGGGGTTCACATCAGGGAACTCCTCGTGCAGCACCTTGGAGATGGCCGCGGTCAGGGTGGTCTTACCGTGATCGACGTGGCCGATGGTGCCGATGTTAACGTGCGGCTTAGTCCGCTCGTACTTTTCCTTTGCCATTGTGTTTGTCCTCCTGGACGTTCGTAGTTTGCCTGCACGAACCACGCACAGAGCACTCGCTACATATTACTGGGTAATTGGGTTCTTTGCCAGTTATGCCCTCCGCCCAGTCAGCGCTACAAGAGTGTAGCGCTGACTGGTGACAGAAAACGCCTGACGGTGCGGTCCGCCGTGTCGGCGGACCTGACGAATCACTCGCCGCGCTGGGCCTTGATGATCTCGTCGCTGACGGCCTTGGGGACCTCAGCATAGGAGTCCATCTGCATGGTGAACATGGCGCGTCCCTGGGTCTTGGACCTGAGATCGCCGATGTACCCGAACATCTCCGACAGGGGCACCTTGGCGTCGATGACCTTGACGCCGGTGGCGTCGGTCATGGACTGGATGGAGCCACGGCGGGAGTTGATGTCGCCCATGACGTCGCCCATGTACTCCTCGGGAGTACGGACCTCGACAGCCATGATGGGTTCGAGGATCACGGGCTTGGCCTTGGGAGCGGCCTCCTTGAAGCACATGGATCCGGCGATCTTGAAGGCCATCTCCGAGGAGTCGACCTCGTGGATCTGACCATCGGTCAGGGTCGCCTTGACGCCCACAACCGGGAAGCCTGCCAGAACGCCCGACTCCATGGCCTCCTGCACGCCAGCATCGACCGAGGGGATGAACTCCTTGGTGATGTGGCCGCCGGTGACCTTGTTGTCGAAGACGTAGGTCTCGCCCTCGGTGGTGTCCAGGGGCTCGAAGTTCATGAGCACCTTTGCGAACTGACCGGAACCACCGGTCTGCTTCTTGTGGGTGTACTCCTGGTTCATGACGGGCTTGCGGATGGTCTCACGGTAGGCGACCTGGGGCTTGCCCACGTTGCACTCCACATGGAACTCACGACGCATGCGGTCAACCAGGATGTCGAGCTGGAGCTCGCCCATGCCGGAAATCAGGGTCTGGCCCGACTCCTCATCGGTCTTCACCTGGAAGGTGGGATCCTCCTCGGAGAGCTTCTGGAGGGCGACGCCCATCTTCTCCTGGTCGGCCTTGGTCTTGGGCTCCACGGCCACCTCGATCACGGGATCGGGGAAGGTCATGGACTCCAGCACCACCGGCTCCTTCTCGTCGCACAGGGTGTCACCGGTGGTGACGCTCTTGAGACCGACGAAGGCGTAGATGTTGCCGGCGATGGCTTCGTCGACCGGATTCTCCTTGTTGGAGTGCATCTGGAAGAGCTTGCCGACGCGTTCCTTCTTGCCCTTGGTGGAATCCAGGATGGTGTCACCCTGGGCGATCCTGCCGGAGTAGACCCGGACATAGATCAGCTTGCCGTAGAAGGGGTGGGTCGCAACCTTGAAGGCCAGAGCCGAGAAGGGCTCGTTCACGCTGGGCTTGCGGTCCATCTCAACAGACTCGTCGCCAACCTTGTAGCCCTTGATGGCGGGAATGTCCTCGGGGCTGGGCAGGAAGTCGACAACGGCATCCAGCATGGGCTGCACACCCTTGTCCTTGAAGGCGGAGCCGCAGAAGACCGGGAAGGCGGTCTGGTCGATCGTCATCTTACGAACGGCCTTGCGAATCTCCTCCTCGGAGATCTCTTCGCCACCCAGGTACTTCTCCAGGAGCGCCTCGTCGGACTCGGCGACGGCCTCAATGAGCTCGGTCCGGTACTGCTCGGCCTTGTCCTTGAGATCGTCGGGGATGTCGATGGTGTCGTACTTGGCACCCAGATCGGCCTCGTCCTTCCAGTAGTAGGCGACCATGCGAATCAGGTCGACCACGCCGTGGAAATCGTTTTCGGCACCGATCGGGAGCTGCATGACGAGGGGCTTGACACCCAGCTTGTCCTTGATGGTGTCGACCGAGTAGTAGAAGTCGGCACCCAGCTTGTCCATCTTGTTGATGAAGCAGATGCGGGGCACGCCGTACTTGTCGGCCTGACGCCAGACCGTCTCGGACTGGGGCTCGACGCCCTCCTTGCCATCGAAGACGGCGACGGCACCATCGAGGACGCGCAGGGAGCGCTCCACCTCGGCCGTGAAGTCCACGTGGCCGGGGGTATCGATGATGTTGATCTGGAAGGTGTCCTTGGTGTCGTGCGACTGGCGGTTCCAGAAGGCCGTGATGGCGGCGGAGGTGATCGTGATGCCACGTTCCTTCTCCTGGTCCATCCAGTCCATGGTGGAGGCGCCGTCGTGGGTCTCACCGATCTTGTAGTTGACGCCGGTGTAGTAGAGGATGCGCTCCGTCGTCGTTGTCTTGCCGGCATCGATGTGGGCCATGATGCCGATGTTGCGGACCTTGGTCAGGTCCGTGAGCACGTCTTGTGCCATAATCCTGTGTTCTCGCTCTCTTCTGATTACCAGCGATAGTGGGCGAAGGCCTTGTTGGCCTCGGCCATCTTGTGGGTGTCCTCGCGACGCTTGACCGCTGCGCCCAGACCGTTGGAAGCATCGAGAATCTCGTTGGCAAGACGCTCGGACATGGTCTTCTCACGACGGGCCCGGCTGTAATCGGTCAGCCAGCGCAGGGAGAGCGTGTTCGCACGGTTGGGCTTGACCTCAACGGGGACCTGGTAGGTGGCGCCACCGACACGACGGCTACGAACCTCCAGGCTGGGACGGATGTTGTCCAGGGCGCGCTTGAGCACCGCCACAGGCTCCTGGTCGGTCTTTTCCTTGACCTGCTCCAGCGCCGTGTAGACGATGTCCTCGGCGATGGACTTCTTGCCGTCAAGCAGAATCTTGTTGATCAGCTGGGCCACCACGGTCGAACCGTAGATGGGATCGGGCAGGAGCTGATGCTTTTTGGCTGGTCCTTTACGTGACATGGTTTACTTGGCCTTCTTTGCTCCGTACAGGGAACGTCCCTGCTTGCGATCCTTGACTCCCTGGGTATCCAGCGCACCGCGCACGATGTGGTAGCGCACGCCGGGCAGATCCTTCACACGACCGCCGCGCACCAGCACGATGGAGTGCTCCTGAAGGTTGTGACCCTCACCAGGAATGTAGGCGCTGACCTCAACACCAGAGCTCAGGCGGACACGGGCCACCTTACGCAGTGCCGAATTCGGCTTCTTGGGGGTGGTGGTGTACACACGGGTGCAGACGCCACGACGCAGCGGGCTGCCCTTCAGTGCCAAGGTCTTCGACTTGCGAGGCTTGGCCTTCCGTCCTTTGCGGACGAGCTGTTCAATTGTTGGCAACTGATTCTCTCCGATTCAGTAGGTGTCACTCTTGTTCGTTCCTCTGTGAGGCCGCCGCACTGCAGCCACAGTCACCCGAACAGACGGGAGAAATCAGCCACTGTCCACCGGCCCGATGGCCCCTTGCCCTCCTGCAGGACATTACTGCCTGCAATCCACGGACTTGGGGATATCCCGGCCCACACACCTGTGACATAAGGCATGCTGCCGGCACACACAAGTTATCAGTATACCATCACGTGGGACAATCCCGCTCCCCTTGTCCCCGGCCGGTTTACGCGGCTGTCTCTTGAATCGGCATGGTATCGGTCAAACATACAGGACGACCTAGGTAACCCTTTGTCCTATAGAATCCCGGTGAGATAGTCACGCAGAACCAAAGCATGGTTGACCAGAGGGTCTTTGGCGGCATAAATCAGTGAAGTACGGTCATTCCCTCTGACAATGGCCAGAAGGTCGGCAACTGCCGGATTCCCATCCAACTCGGAACGGTATCGGTCGGCGAACTCCCGGAATCGCTTCGGATCATGCTTCCACCATGTGCGCAGGCCAGGGCTCGGTGCCACATCCTTGAGCCAGCCGTCCAGGGCCGCGGCTTCTTTGCTGACCCCTCGCGGCCAGAGACGGTCCACCAGAATCCTGACCCCATCCTCCTTGTCCGCATCCTCGTAGACCCGCTTGATTCTTACCTCGCCCATTACTGTGCACCTCCCGAATCGACTGGTTGATGACGATTCCAGACTAGGTGGCAGTCGGCTCGTAAGGAAGCGTTTCGCGAGGCTTTTCCTTGTTCGGAATCCCGCGAAGGCATATGGTGGAGACCATGAGCCAGGGACCGGGAAAAGACACTGCAAGCGACAACAGTAGTCATGCGAGTGCCGTTGGAGGGACTACGATTGCCAAGCCCCCACAGTCCGACCGGAAACCAAGCGGCACCCGTTCGAATACGCTCCGCCGGTGGATTCCGAACCAGCCTGGTGCCTGGGCCATGGCTCTTATGCCGCCACTGGCAGGAACACTCATGGGAGGCGTCTCCTGGCGTAACCTCCTCCTGCTTCTTGCATGGGTCCTCTGCTATTGCACGGAATTCACCACCGCACGGTGGCTGACCTCCCGTATGTCCAAGCGCTTCCTGCCTCCCGTTGCCGCCTATGCAGCCGTGACCGCCGTTTTCGGCCTTGCCCTGCTGGTTACCACACCCGGTCTTTTGCGATGGGTTCCTTTATATATGGTCCTGGCGGCCCTGACCTTCCTGGCCGCCTGGAGACGTGTGGAGCGGTCATGGTGGAACAACCTGGTGTCCATCATCGCCGCCTGCACACTATGCCTGATTGCCTACTCGCTCGGGTCCGGCCCCCAGTCACAGGCGACCCACTCCCCTGACGTATACTTCGGCTGCCCACCGAATCCAGCCGTCAACTGCTTCAGCGAAGGACTCTTCCCCGCACAGGCATTTCCCCCGGTTGGTCTGGTGGCTACGCTTATCTTCGCCTATACCGAGTTCGGATCGGTGCTTTATGTGAAGTCCCTGGTTCGCGAGCGCAAGCACCTATGGTGCACGGTGGCCTCCGTGGTATGGAATCTGATGCTGACAATCGGTGCCGCGCTAGTCCTGCCGGAAGTCGGATTCTGGCCCCTATTCGCGGCGCTCATCCTGGTGATTCGCGCCGCGGCACTGCCTGCAATCGCCAGGAGGCACCGTATCCCCATCAAGCAGGTAGGCATGGTCGAGAGCATCGCCAGTCTCGTGGTCTTCCTGGTGACCATCGGAACTGCCGGGCCAATCACATCCACCCTTCAAGGAATGGGGCTGTTCCTTTAATACCAGGGTGGCATCCCATCCCACCGTGGTGCCACTTTTCCTTGACGCGCGCCCCCTACCCCGGCGAAATACTCATGCGAGGGTAGAACTGTTGTATGGCTCCTTCACGGCAAACACACCGCAAACAGGGTTCATCATCGACCGCCCATCATGAGGCGGCATCGATGCAACATGTGACCCATGGTTTCGGCCCGGTGTGGGATTCACGGTCTCAGGTACTGATTCTCGGTTCCATGCCCAGCCTCATGTCCCGCAAGGCCGGCTTTTACTACATGTTCCCACGCAACCGTTTCTGGCCGGTACTGGCCGCCCTCTTCGACAGCCCTGTACCTGAACCGGACCCCGACGTACGCCGGCGGTTTACGCTCGAGCATCATATAGCCCTCTGGGACGTCATCCAGGAATGTGACATCCATGGAGCCAGCGACGCCAGCATCACCAACGTCATCCCCACTGATATCAGCAGCATCCTGACTGCGGCCCCCATCCGTACTGTATTCACCACAGGACGGAAGGCGGGGCAGCTCTACACCCGCTACTGCCAACCCGCTCTCGATGCCATCGGGCTCGATATACCCATGGTGAATCTTCCCTCGACCAGCCCAGCCAACGCAGCCAAAAGCCTGGACGACCTTATTGCGGATTACGTCCCGATAAAAGCTGCCTTAGAGGCTTGAGATTGATCCGAATCACTATGATTACAGCGGCAATTCATAACATCGTCCGTTTCCCTCTCTGGATGCCTGAACATAGATTGGAATCCCGGCGTGCCAAATCCGGATATCGTGTATAGTTATCGTTTGTTGTACGGACTCGTGTGACGTGTTCGTTCCATGGTGGCTATAGCTCAGTCGGTAGAGCACCTGATTGTGGTTCAGGAGGTCGCGCGTTCGAGCCGCGTTAGCCACCCCACCTCAAACCCCTACTCCCAACAGGGAAGCAGGGGTTTTACTATATGTAGATTCCGAGCCTGACAATCAAATGTGTGACCCATGTGTGACCCATAATCGGCAAAACGAAATTCAACGAGGTGTTCCATACTTGCGCTCCAGGTCCCGAACCTCGCTCTCCCTGGCCCCGTACCTGATGGAGACGATATCCCTCTCCACCTGCCGGTGCAGTCGGGCCAGGCGTTCGCGTTCCTGTCTGGTCAGTCCCGGCTGGTGTTCCTGGTCGATGCTCTGGTAGAGGTGCTTGTGCAGGAGGACCGGGAGTCGTTCTCTCCGGTCGGGAGGAGCGGGGATGTAGTCGGAGTGGTGTCGGGTATCCGCGAAACGTCATCGGGGAAATAAACCATACCTGGACGATATGGCGATTGCGTCACGGCATCGCTCTCTTGGCTTAGGCATGAAAGGCCCCGCCGAGTGGGATTCAGGACTTGTGTCCGAGAGGCAGGGCGGGGGACAATCGGTTTCTATTTTACACGCACTATCCCGGTGTCGATGCTGAATTACAGAACGCAGAAAACGCCCCCCCGCTCCGGTCTCCCGGAACGAGGGGCATGTGCCAAGTAGCGGTTATTTGCCTTTAACCTTCATAGGCTGTAAGGCGGACCCGAAACGTGCACGAGTGAACTAGGCACCGATGAGGGCTTCCATCTTTCCCAACTTCTTGGTCAGTTTTTCATTCTCCTCACCCGGCCCTAACTGTATCTCTTCGTTGTACAGATCAAGGGTGCAGGGAAGACTACCCGGTACCTCGGCAATCTTGCTTTCGCTCAGAGCCAGGTACTCAAGGAATAAATCGATAGCCGCATCGCCGTTCTGCCATTCCTCAGGATCGGCAAGATCCACTATCTTGGCATCGGGAAGTTGGGAGCTTCCACTTCTAGAGGAAAGAAAACTGACTCCCTTGGCCCCGTGCACGAAGACGTTCGCATCGCCACCTATCGCGTCGCACCGCTCAATTAGCAGGCCCAGGGGTTCCTCACCCAAGGCACAGACGATGGGATAGTCTCCGTTGTCATCCCTGACAGTGAGCATATTGTCCAAATAGCCGTCACTGATGCTTTCGCTGACTGTCGATTGGAAAACACACAGCCTAGCTGCCCGATCGAATAATTGCCCTGACTGCGATTTCCGCAACTCGTTCTTCATCCCAACCCCCTCCTTCTTTCCTTGCAAATCCAAGCGCTGGCTCAATTCCGCAAAAAATGAGCTGTGTCTTCGCTCTTGCCTTCTTGACGTCTTCGCAACAGCCCAATCGCATTATCTCAATGTACCGCCGCTTTTCCCCGCTCGGCGGCTTGTGCCCCGTGGGGTGCATATGGCACACACTATGATTGCAATCCACTTCGGCTGCACTCCACCCAGACTCAACATCATCATCGCTCAACAAGGAAACGCCAGTATAGAATTTCTGCAGAACTGGACCACACTTCCAGGTTTTGTAGATTCGCAGGGCATTTAATGGGTGCCCATAGACGTCATTCACTTTGCTGTACCAGCGTTTGGTCTCGCATTGGTCTTCCGGAGCAGGTTTGAAGCCCGATTCGTGACGCTCATGTGCTTCCCGTCGAGTCATAGTCACATATTACAGCAGACACGCCGTACATTTGTAAACACCCAGTTGATGGGGTAAAGCCTACCTGAAACACAGAAAGCGCCCTCGCTCCCGGGCTTCCGGCGGCGAGGGCGCTTGTGATTGCTTGGGCTACTTGCCTGCGAGCTGCTTGATGCTGGCCCCTGAGTCCACCTCGGGTAGGCCTGCGATGCTGGTCAAAAGGCTCATGACCGCGGCCAGGGCGGCGGTTCCTGACACCAGGGGCCAATCCACCGTGCCGATGGTCGCGGCACTGACGGGCACAGCCGCCACGGCGGCCTGGGCTGCGGTCTTGGCCGCGCGTACGGTGGCGGCCTTGGACCATTCGACGATGCCCGACATCGACCGGGACGGGCTCGGAGCGGCTTGCTGGGACATGGTGTCCATCAGTCTGGCGAGCTCCGCCTGGCTGAGGGGGGGGGGTCATGGTCGCCGGCCCGGTCTGTCCGGCATTGCCGGGCAGGGCCTGGGCCAGGTCCGCAGGTGCCAGGGTGGTGGCTTGTGTGGTCTCGTTCATCCCCGGGTCCCCGGACAGTGCGACACAGATGATCAAGTTCTACGGACATTCGCTGGGCGATGCCGACTACTCGTATTTCCAGGCCATATTCGACGAGGTGAACCTCTACGAGAGCAATACGCGTCTAATCTTCTATTACAACAAGAGCCGTCCGAATACAACGCTTCAAGAAAAGGCCGTGCAGGAGGAAATGTTCGAGAAGGTCAATCGTCTCATCACCGCTTACGGTACCACCCTTGACAATGAAGATCACGGCAGGAACCTACTGCACAAGCTGCTCCTGGAAGGCAGACTGACCATCAAGCAGGCCCCCATTAAACGCTGATTACCCTATTCCAGCCTTTCTTAAACGCAGAAAACACCCTCGCTCCGGTCTCCCGGAGCGAGGGTGCACGTACAGCTACCCGACCCCCATCGTGTAACAGAACGCCGGGAGAGTCAGGCTACTTGAGTTTGGAATTGACGCTGTTTCGAATATCCCGCAGCGCATACAGCGGGGTCTCCTCAAGGACACCGTTGCCGGGCCCGAACCAGATCTTATCGCTGATGTTCTGGGCATTGCCCAAGGCATCCAGTTTGTGCTTGATGTCCTGCAGAGCGTACTCCACGGTCGTGTTCATGCCGTCCCAGTTGATCGGATCAGTCTTCACTGGCATATCAATTTCTCCTTGCAAATCGTTGTCCCCCGTCCACCGCAGGTAGCAGTTCCACGGGAAGTTATAGTAGTTATTCACATTGGTTTCACCACCGGTCTGGTCGCCGGGGGCACCGGCGATACCGCCGGTCTCGCTGACGGAAGCCTGCGCGATTAGGCCCCCGCCGATGTACACGGCCACATGGTTGGCATCGTTGAGCAGGATGTCACCCGGATAGGGGTTCCCGTCGTTTGATACCCTCGCCCAGCCGCGAGCGGTGAGGTTAGCACTCAAATCCCTGGTCGTATTGGCTGAACCGGTGTCGAAACCGGCCTCGCGTAGACAGTGAATCACCAGGCTAGAGCAGTCACAGTTACCGGCGGCGGGATCGAAATGCCACCGGTCGGACTGCGAATAGCCCATGTTGGCCTGCACGCACCAATATCTCATGCGCTCAATGAATTTTGAGACACTTGCCACCAGGATCACCTCCATTCATTGATTTCATTTATCCTCCTATTGTTTCCGCCCCCGGCCGGACGGCCGGGGGCACAATCTATTTGCCGGCCATCTGCCGGACGCTGGCCCCGGAGTCCACCTCGGGTAGGCCGGCGATGCTGGTCAAAAGACTCATCATCGCGGACAGGGCAGCGGTGCCGGCCACCAGGGGCCAGTCCACCGTGCCGATGGTCGCGGCGCTGGCGGGTACAGCCGCCAAGGCCGCCTGGGCTGCGGTCTTGACCGCGCGTACGGCGGCGGCCTTGGCCCAGTTGGCGAGGCCTGACTGCGACCGGGGCGGGCAAGGAGTGGCGTGCCGGGGCATGGTCTCAGGGTCGGTCATGAGTATCTCCTCTCAGTCAGAAGGGGTTGCCGTCACTGATGGCGATCTGGAGGCGGTCCAGAGGTTCGCCGAACATGCCCGCGAAGGTATCCCCGCCATAGCTGGTGCCGTCGTCACAGACAGTGGGCAGCCATCCCTGGCGGGCGGCGGTCTGACTGCGGTACCAGGCCTGGGCGAGGGTGCGCCCTGCCGGTGTCGTGTAGTGCAGCTGCACTGCGTCAATCACCTGTCCCGACACCCCCGCGCACCCGTTCACGGTGTCGTTGATGTCGGAGCGGTCCACCCAGTCGAGCCAGTCGCCGCCCAGCATGTGGACCCGGTAGCGCAGGTTGCCCTCATCCACGCGCACGGTCAGCAGGTCGTGGGCAGAGCAGGGCAGGCCAGCGAACCCCTCGTCGCCCGGCCCGTAGTCGGTCACCTCGTCGAGCCAGTCGCCGCCCTGCCGATGCAGCCGGTAGTGAACATGGGCGGCGAGGCCGGGCCGGACCTTGGACGTGCCCATAAGGGCGGGGGGCGTATGTCCGGTGTCGGGCAGGCCCCGGGCGATCCGGTCGATCCTGGACAGGTCATAGGTACCGGGGCACCGGGTGTTGAACCAGCGGCTGTGCGGGTACAGGGGCAGGTCCCCGTACACGGCGCGCAGGTCCCGCACCAGTTCGGCGACCGTCCGGTAGTCCCCGTCGCTCTGGCGGGGGTTGCACTCTATCGAGATGCTCGTGTCGTTGCCGCCCGACCCGACGCCCACGCCGTCCCCGCACGCCCAGGCGCGGTCACCCGGGGCAACGAGACAGGCCACACGCCCGTCCTCGACCACATAGTGGGCGGACGTGCCGCGCGCACCGGACGTGAATGTGTGGATGACGCCATCGAAAGTGGGGCCGTCGCTCGGGTCGCCCCACCAGTGAATAGTGATGGATGTGATGCCATACGGCCTGCCGGGCGTGAAGCAGGCGGCATTGTACTGGGTAATGTCCTGGTAGGACATGGATACCTCCTCGCAGGAAAACGCCACCCAGGCGGGCGGCACGAACAAAACGGAACCGCGTGAACGCGGTCAGGCGGTAAGCAACATGAGCGCCAGGCAGAACGCCAGGAGCCGTCCCACACACCACGACAACGTCAGCCTGACCGCCGCCACCACCACCGCACCGACCGCGACCACGGCCAGCAAGGTCAGGCAGAATAGAGCGACGGTCTTCAATCTCGGCAGCCGCATACGACCTCCTCTCAAAGGGATAAAAGAAAAGCCACCCGGACGGAGTGGCATGCATGGAGGAAGGGACTGGTCAGCCCACGGTTGACAGGACCTTAATCTCCTCATAGATCTTCGTGCCCGTCCCATTGCCGCCCAGGCTGTGGTACGCCTGGTAGATGCGCTCCACCTCCTCCATGGCCGCCAGCGGGATACTGCCCAAGGAAACATACCTGGCATGGATCTCCAGCAGTTCGGCACGCAAGAGGGTGCGCAACCCGGCCTCCACTGCGCGGTCCCGCTCCTCCTCCTTGCGGTGCCCGTTCAGCAACCAGCCGCAGACACCGGTCAGGACGGGTATCAGCATGGGAAACACCAGGTTCTCCACCAGATCAATCAGCATTTCGTTCATCGTGCCTCCGCCCAGAACATCTGGCCGCTGAAGAAGTTGGCGGTCGTATTGTCCAGGTCGTGCACCTCCGCGTATCAGCCGAAGCAGGAGTCATCCACGACGGCGGCGATGGGCGACCAGGTTTCATCGACGACATCCTGACTGGTTGCGTTCCTGGTGGTCTGTTCACGCAGCTCATCCATGAGGGCCCGCGCGGTTGAAGTTGCCCGGCTCACGTCCGAGTATTGGAATTGTGGCACGGCCGGGCAAGAATGATGCCCACAGGGGAAAGGTAGGAAAGCCTGCGGGCAAGTTTTATGAGGCTGGCTGGCATTCGGTGTCGCTCAGCCGCCAGCCGTTATTCAGGAGTTCGAACAGCGTGGGGACCCAGGGGATGTACCCATAGCGGAATGATGTGGCCAGGCAGTCGTACATAGGCTGTCCTGCTGGCCCGGTTTCTGGGTCGTCATGGGCTTTGCACAGCTTGATGCTCGCGTCTTGCTTCCAGTGGGGCAAACGGGCGACGACAACCTCGCGATGATCCTTGGGGCACTCGAGCGATTGGTTGACTCCAACAGTAATAGCCCTTTGTAACCGGTTTGAAGAGGTGCTGCTCATGATAAAAAGGGAGGGGTGAGGCACGTTACTTCATCACAAAGATAGCCGCTCGGATACCGGAATCCCAGGCGCAAGGAGACAAAAGTAAAGGCCGGACACAATCGCCCGACCCTTACAGTTAAATCAACTATATTTAACTATCGCACTCAAACGACAGTTTGTCAAGTCGCCAGGCGCATTCCCTCTGCGCACTCCAGCAGCTCAGGTTTTGCCCACTGCCATACGCCCCTGGTTTCGGTCTCCACAGGATGAAGCAGTCCCCTACTCCGCCAATTGCTCACGTCGCCCCTTTTGATCTCCAACCCTGTCTCCCGGCAGACCCACTGGGCGGCCACCTTGGGTTGCCCGATGATGTACTGTCCCTCCATACGCTCACGGCGTACCCGTCTGACTTCGGCCACCATCCACGCGTTTCCGCACTTGCTGCAGGTGGACATGGTGTCGTCGGGCAGTCCGGACAGCTCGGCCCCACAGGTAGGGCTGAGGCAGTGTCCGTGGATGATGCGCTCCTCCGGCGGTGTTATATGCAGTTGGACCTTCCGGTTGGTGCGAGTGAGGTCGCGGTAGTCACGTCCGCTGTTAGGCGCGTTCGCCAGCCTGCCCATCCTGCCGGCCAGCTTGGTGAGGAGCTGCAGGGCCTCGCCGGCCCATAGGCCGATGTCGCCTGCCACGTCCTGGATGATTTCCTCCGCATAGTCGTACAGGCTGGCGGCGGTCATGTCTATGAGGGTTGGTGAGAACACGGACCTGACGGCTCTCTCACCGTGCGGCTTATGGCGCACCTCGCGACGTTCCATACGCTTCAGCTCGTACATGCCGAGCCTGAGATCATGGATTGTCTTGGCAAGTTCCTGCCGGTGGGCTTTGCACAGGGGTCCGCGCGGCAGTCCCTCGCATATCGGGCATTGGTTTCTGGTCAAAATTTGGGTCCTTCCTTCTTGATGTTCGACTCCCAGGAGATGGTGACGTGCATGGCATTGATGACGGCTTGCCTGTACCTGTACCTGCGGGTGATGCCATGGTCGGAGGCCGTTTCGTGGATACCGGCCAGGGATTTGGTTTGATCGGATGCGTAGCTCAAACTTCCTCCCGGATAGTCCCCGTACATGCTTTTACATCCCTTACTCGTCCGTTCCTCGTCCCACCCGCACCCGGGTTTTGCCGGACACTCAGAGGGTTCTTTTTGCGGTTCGTATGGTTGCTCACTTTGTGCCTCCTATCATGCTGCTGAGGTCTTCGGCACCAAGCCGCTCAACCCCACCGCCGATAAAGTGGCCCGTTAGGCGGGGTTTTGGTTCTGGCTTGGGCGGTTCAATGACAAGCTGGGCGGCTTTCATGGCCTTGACGCGAGCCTCCTGGATTGGGGCCCCCTGGCGAGTCTGGGCTATAAGGGTCCGCCTGTATGGGATTGACCGGGGACTGCTGATGCCGATGCCGTCCTGCTCCATGAGCTCATGGATTCGTACCGCATCGGGGATTCGCGGGCCTTGGATGCGGCGGATGCCTGCGTTGACGTCCCCGCTGAGCATCCACCGGCCCGTCTCGTTGTTCGCGTAGAAACGTCTGACGGATTCCATCGCGTCGGCCAGGTTCGCTTCGGCCCGAAGCTCCTCATGAAAGGTGCGCGCCTCCAGGTCGGTGATGGGTGCGTTGCCGTGGTGCGCCCGTATCTTGGCAAGCACGAGGGTGCTTTCGGCGAGGGTTAACATGCGGGTATCTCCTTTCTCTGGATCTGCGGAATTTCCTCCTGCGCATACCGGGCTATGAGGGCGGCGTTCGCATCCTGGTTCTGCTGAGCCCTGCTCGCCTGCCGGTCCGGCTGCCTGGCCCGCGGTTTGGGCTTGTTCTTCCAGCCGCCATCGTGGAGCCATTTGGATGCGGCGGGAATGTACCGGGGGTCCCGTTGTTCGTCCCGGAGCATCTGGGCTCCCTGAAGCAGGGCGACGAGGTTCACGCGTTCCGTTCCGGTCCGGCGCAGGACGCGTTTGAACTCGCGGACGGCGGCATCGGGGTAGTCGTGGTTCGGGTAGAGCGACCAGAACTGTCGGAACTGGGCCGTCTCATCCGACGACGGCTCCCTGACGGGCTGCCGGTCGGCGTCGGCCCCCGTTGGGGGGTTGGGGGATTTACCGTCGGGTAAATGTTCTTGTGTTCTGGTGTTTTTGTGTTTAGTCCGGTTCAACTCGGATTCATCACGATGAGTCGCTGTTGAATCTCTGTTGAATCTGCGCTTTCGGTAGTTTTCTGCGTTCCTTTCCCTGCTTTTCTCCACCTGGTCACGCCTGCTGTTGTGCTCCGTGTAGTCATGGATCACATACCCGCTGTTGCCGTCCGGCTCCAACAGCTCGACCTTGCACAGCGCGTTGATCTCCTCATCGGTGACCCCGAGCACATAGCGAAGGTCACGATCGGAAATGCGACCGTCCGTCAGATTGTCCGAGCAGTAGGCGATGGCGAACACGAACGCCCCTACTGCAGATGGGCAGACGACACGTAGCTCCTTGACCTTCCCGTTCAGGTAGAAGTCGTTTTTCAACTTCGCGTAACCGCGTCTACCGGCCATGACAGCCCTCCTTTCTTTTTCCTTTCTTTACTGCCTCATTGGCATCCGCATGACTTGAACTGTCCGCCCGTCAGGTTCCGCCCGGCCTTGGTGCCGACCTGCCCGCAATCGCACCGGCATACCAGCATGACGTCGGCCCCGCTTCGTCCCGCATAGCCGAGCATGGTCAGCATCCCGAGCCGTCAGTCCCCGGGAGCCTCGATGCGACGCACGCACCCGGGAAACAGGACCCTAGCCCCTAGAGAGGGTGCAGCTCGCGCTTGTCCTCGGCTGGTGGTGCTTGGGGTCGATTTGGCGCAATCGGCAAGTGACCATCAGTGTTCCCCCTGTCAAGCCACGCCATGGAAAGCACCCTCGACGTGTTGTACGCGTTGTCCGATCCACTTCATGACAGGCACCGCCATGCTGTTGCCAAGGGCTTTGTAGCGGGGGCTGTCAGGCGCGTGGCTCGCCCCCCTGTACGGGATGTCGGCCCATCCGTCCGGGAAACCCTGGAGGCGTTCGCATTCGGTGGGGGTGAGACGACGTATGGGGCAGGGGCCGGTCACATAACTGGCGGCCTTGCCCTCATGAGCTGTCAACGTGGGGGCGAGGTCCTCGGCGATGGACGAATTGGAACCGCTGTCCGTGGCGCACAACACGGCGGGGTTATGGTCGATCTTGGGTGTCGGGCTCTCTTCCTCGCCTAGCGTCGTGGAGTTTGCCTTACCGCTCGCGTAGGGCACGGAGGTGCATCCGTGGCCGCCACCCTCTTCTGCGTAAAGCGCAGGCCAGGCGTGGTCGCAGTCGTGGATACTGCGCGACTGGACGTCCCACGGGGTCAGGCAGCTGGCACCATCATCTGCGCCTCCAGTGCGTCCTTGAGCCGGTCCGGCAAGGATTTGCCTCTTTTCGCGGATCGACGGATGATCCCAGCGCAGGCCTTCGGGCTCAAAAAGTACCTCTGCGGCACGCTGGTCTCCAAGACTGCCGACAAGGAACAGACGGCGGCGGCGCTGGGCCACTCCGAAGAACTGCGCGTCCAGTACCCGCCATGCCAGACCGTACCCGAGGTCATCCAACGCGCCGAGCAGGCATCCGAAATCACGCCCGCCCGAACTGCTGAGCGCTCCCGGGACGTTCTCCCAGACGACCCAGCGAGGACGGAGCTCACGTACCGCCCGAACATACTCCCACATGAGTCCGGAGGCACCGTCGAGACCGGTTCGGGTCCCTGCGACGCTGAAGGACTGGCAGGGGCTTCCCCCGACCACAAGGTCGGCTGATACACACTCTCCATGCTTGCTCCAATCGATCTTCGTGATGTCCCCAAGGTTCGGCACGTCCGGGAACCGGCGGGCCAGCACCGCCGAAGGGAACGGGTCGATCTCACTGAACGACACCGGGACCCAACCCAACGGCCCCCACGCCACGCTCGCCGCCTCGATGCCGCTGAACAGGCTCACATACCTCACTCGACTGCCCCCGGCCCGAGACCGCCCCGCTTATGCACACAGCTTGCGAAGATGTGCGGTTCACTCATGTTCTTCCCTTTCCTTGTTCACGTCCTCCGCTCCTACGATGCGGGCGAGCGTATCCAGTCCATCGGCACGTACTGGTCCATGTTCGCCTCGCCCCTGCCAAGACGGTGGAAGACCACCATCCCGTAGTCGACCCCGCGTTCGCCGCCTCCTGCAGAGCTTGACCCAGCCAGTCCGAGAGCGAGAACCTGTTGGCGTTCTTGCATGCCAGAACCAGACTCCCCGTGGCTTTTGATGTCGCCCTCATCGGTGTTCCCGTGTAGGGTCTTCCGGCGGATCATGCCCTCGGGGTCGCTTATACGGTCACGCAGGTACCGCAAGACGGCGGCCTCGAACCTCGTACCCTTGTCCTTTCTTCCGTCTGCTTATGCGTACGCCTCCCAGGACGGCCACCCGCAACCCAAGCAGCGGCCCACCATGCCGACCGCGCCACCGCACTCGGGGCACACGCGGTCAGGCTCGGGCGGCGTTTCAACCCCGGCGAACGGGTCAAAACTCAGGTTCGTCATTGCCGCCCCCTACCCACGGGTCCTGTTCCGGCGCACCTGTTTGTCCACCTGCCGGTCCCGGTGCGCACGAGGCCGATGACGCGGGAATCGGGGACGCTCCCCCACCCCACGCGAACTGCTCACCGAACCCAGCACCGCCGCCCGAATTGCCGCCACTATTATTGTTCCGAGTCACCTGGGCGGTGCTCCGAGTCAGGGCCGGGCCAATCTCGTCCAGGCACAGCTCCACGAACATACGGTTGTTGCCATTGCGGTCCTGGTAGGAGCGCTGCACCAGACGGCCCTGGGCAATCACCCTCATGCCCTTGGTCAGGCTCGCCTGCATGTTCGAGGCCAGGGGCTGGTGCTGCGTATCCCATGCCGAGCAACGCATGAACAGAGCATCCCCGTCCTCCCACTGACCCGATGTCCTGTTGAACTGCCTGGGCGTGGAGGCGATGGTGACGTTCGCCACTCTGCCCCCGTTCGACGTCGACCGAATCTTAGGGGCCGCCGTCAGGTTGCCGATGATGGTAATGATGGCTTCTCCGGCCACGTCAGGTCTCCTTCTTGAAGTCGTCGATTACAATCGGGTTGTCCTCGCTCCGGTAACGGCGAGTGACAGGATGTGAACGCTCGGCTTCCCAGTTGCATGTATAGCCATGCCAGATGGTCTTGGCACACGACGGAGACCAGCACTTGCAGCACTCGCCCTGGGTGAGCCGGGAACAAGTCGAACAAGGACAGCCGGCCCTGGTTGATAGCGTCATGAGTCGGCATCCTCTCGATGCTCCGGGTAGCAGTAGAGCCGGTCCAACACATCTCCCCTCTGCCAGCCGTACTTGACGACTCCCAGGTCGAAAGCGGTTTCCGCGTCGTCGACTCCGCACACCAGCTGGTGCAACTCGGAGCGAAAACGGGTGCCGTCGATTACGTGCCCGTCCCTGTAGATGGAGATGAATCTGATGCTGTTGGGCACACCGCAGTCGAACCGCCACCCGTCCTCGGGGACGTGCACCGTATAGCCATGCACCTTGCGCTTGCTCATGAGCGCTCACCCCTTTCCATGCACCAGCCGAACCCTGCCAGGGCGGCCAGGTCAAGCAGACCAAGCTGAGGGTGTGCGAGCGTCCAGCAGGAAGCGAACACGCACACCGCGCCGCAGAAACCGGCGGCGCACAGCCAGAGGAAATCAACGAGAGGCATCATCGGAATCACCCACCTTGCCGAGTTCATCAAGTATCCTGTCCGCCTCGGCGGGCGTCAGGTTCGCGGAGCCCAGGTTGCCGGTGATCTGCCTGCCGATCAGGCGGCTCACCGTCTCCCTCTGCTCGGCGGGTACACTCACCCCCGCCGCCGCCAGGGCCGCACGGATGCGCGTCAGGGACGAATCCGAGGCGGAAGCGAACCGTTGCCTGCTCACAAACCCCCGCTGCTGGCGCTCCGCCTCCCTTGCGGCCGCCTGTTCGGAGCCGCCCTCGTCGCCCGAAGACAGGTTGAAGGCGCTCGTGATCGCGTACCGCTTGCAGCTGGTCCATGTGCCCGCGTCCTTCTTCACATCCTTCCCCGTCAGCACGCACGGGTAGTCGAGCAGATCCTCGGCCTGGCCCGTCTTCACGTCCACGACCCGGACGCGCACCGCCTTGTCCGCCAGGTGCGTGGACAACCACAGGTCCTGCTTTGCCAGGGCATCGGTGACAGCCTTGTACAGGTCGTCGATCGTCGAGTACCTGACCCGGTTACCGCTGATGATCAGCCGGCCGGACTGCTCCGGTTTCATCTCCATGCGCGCCTTCTGCAGGCGCTCCCACACCGTCAGCTCCTGCTCAGCCTGCTCCTGCTTTGTCTTGTTTTCCTGACCGCTCATACTTCCATCTCCTCGTACTCTCTGTCGATCCGCCAGCCGGGGAACCCCATCGTGCGGGGAGTCTTGTCCAGCCCGTACTCCCCCATGCGCCGCTTCCAGTCGTCCGGACTGTCACGCCTGAACCCGGCCAGCTCATCCAACGCCTGCGCGATACGCTCACCGGCCAGCACGGTCTCCGGGCCATCCTCGTCCATCCGCCACACCATGTAGTCGTAAGGACGCTTCTTCTCCTGCACCACGAACTCGAACCCGAGCAGGCCCTGGAAACCGGTCAGCCGGTACAGCATCATGTAGAAGGCCGCCTGGATGTGGTAGCCGAAACGGGCCGCCTCGCCGGGGAACTCCCTCGGGTCCGCGCTCGTAGTCTTGTAATCACGGATACGCAGCACCCCGTCCTCGTCCGGACCGTCAGGCAGCCAGTCGAACTTGCCCTTCAACCGCAGCCCACTCCCCGGGTCGTCCGCGACCACCACCATCTCCGGCCTGCCGGGAAGCGACCTGAAATACGGGGCCGAAACAGCCCCCATCTTCCGCAGACGCTCCCTGTCACCGGAGGAGACAACCACCGCGTCCGAAGCGCGCAGCTCCTCCATCAGGGCCTTGCCCGCCTTCGTACGCAGATTCGGCCTGTCGACGACCTCCGCACCAGTGCCCAGCACCAGCGCATGCGCCGCCTTGCCAAAATCCAGAGCATCACCGGACACATCCAGACCATGATCGAGATAATCCACATACGACAACGGCGACACCATGAACCGCTTCAACGCAGACTGATCCAACGCCGGGTCAGCGAAGTACTCCCGATCCGCCATCTCCTTAATCTCAAACCCCATCAGTTGCCCCCTTCAATTCGGCCTTCAATCACGGTGTCGCTGTCAAACCTGGCGCGAACATGCATGCCCGTTATTTCCCCCGGGTCCAAGCGGTCAAATAGAACACTCATTTCCTGTTTCCTTCACGATTGTTTTGTTTGATTCCCTTGACTTGCGCCTGCTCCTCAACGTGCGGTGACGATGACGACGACCGGCATTCACAGCATTGACAGCATTCACGCGACTATTCGCGACCAACACCCACCGCGACAACCGCTCCACCTTGTCCGCCGCATCATCAAGCACCCTGTCCGCCTCGTCAAGATCGGACGGTCTGCAATAGTTCCGTTTCCCCAGACGCATCACATGGTCACCGCAGAGCGTTTTGAACGTACGCTCCGGTATCCCGCCCACATACTCACGGGCCCCCTCCTCACACAGCAATGCCCTGCTCATACCGCCATCCCCACATCCGAGAGACGGTACCGGGAGCAGGCGTGCCCGCTGGGACTGATGCCCTCACGGTCCACGCACAAGACCAGGCCCTTACGGACCAGCTCGGGAAGACGACTACGAACCGTGCTGTCCGCCAGCCTGCGCCCCAACCGCTGCTCCACCTCAGCCTCAACCTCCCACTGCGTGAAAGGCCCCGGTCTTTCAGAACACAGACGAGACAAGGCCTGCAGGGTAAGAGCCTGCATACGACCAGTCCTTACCTCAGCCGCAGCCGCAAACGACGTCTCAGGATTACCCCTTCGCGTCGGAGCGGTTGATACACTGAAATCCGACATTGATTGCTTACCTACTTTCTTTGTCATCGCCGCAGTGGCAGCTGCGGCATTCTTCTTACTTGGGCAAGAATCAGAGACGATGACGATAGGACTCGAAGCATGATCATCTCTTCCATCGGGGTTGCGACAGGTCCCTCCGGGTGAGACGAAACGACAAGTTCGAGCAGTCCTTCACCTAGCCTTAGCCAATCCACCTCACGCCACCAGACTGCTGTCAGACAAATCTTGCTTACGCATGGCAGCATCGAACTCAGCTGATTTGATCAAGTCGTTAAAGGTGATACCCAGCCATTCAGCCACCTGATTCAGATCCTCGGTCGAAAATGGCTTTTGAAACCTGAACCGCTCGTATACGTATTTCGGGTCCCTGCCCAGTGCCTTTGCCACGTCCTTACCGCTATATCCGCAACGGGCCGCTTCCGCCCTCACTGCCCGGATCACCCGAGTGGAGGATTGCTTGAGTCTCATTTTTGGCACATCCTGATAGTGCCATATTTGGGACTATCTGTCAACCAAGAACGGTACTTATTGCAAAAAGTGCCAAAATTGACTACTATGAGGAACATGAAAGAGATAGACGCATTCACTGACCAGGCGATCAAAACGATTGAGTCCACCAGGCAGGAAGTGGGCATGACGACTCAGGAACTCATCCAACGTTCCGGAATCAGACGATCCACGTTCTTCAGAAAGATGCGCGGGGATACCAGCTTCACCACCGAAGACATCGATGCGCTGGCCAGAGCCATGGGAGTCGACCCATTCCTTATCCTCAGCAACGCGGCCGAAAGAGCCGATGCAACCAAAAGAACCGACATGGATCTCTCCTGGCTCCCCGAGGAGGAGAAGGTGGCCTACGTGCTCGACAAGGTCAAGGCAAACGACCAGGCGTTGGCGGCCATGAACGACCCGAACAAGGAGAAGGAAGCAGAAGGCGGCGATGGCAGATAAGGGCCCGAGGCTCCTGGACGGCCTGATGTCGACGATGACATACGGGCAGATGCGCTGCTACACCGACACCCTGGACGTCACCATCAGCAGCGCACTCCTGCCGGAAGGCATGACCGGCTTCTACGATGAAGCCACCAGAACCATCCTCATCGACCGTAGGCTTACTTACTGCCAGAAGCGCTGCACACTCGTCCATGAACTCATCCATTGGCAGCATGCCGACACCACCCGCTCAGGCGTGTACGGGTCGCGCATAGAGAACCGAGCACGACGAGAGACCGCACTCAAGCTCGTGGACCCAATCGAGTACCAGACCGCCGAAACCATCTACGAGGGGGACCCCTACCAGATTGCCTGCGAACTTGACGTGACCCTCCAGATTATTCAGGACTACCAACGGATACTCGACACAAACCACTCGCACTACAACGCAACACGCTAATCGAATCAGCCATATTCGCCATACAAAACGACTGATGGCCTGCTTACAGTCACAGCGGACAAGGAACCATCATGAACCCGCTGTCGCAGCCGCATTAGCGCCCGTACTGACGTTGTCAGTCTGCGGCACTGCCGAGACCACGACCAACATGAAGGACAAACCGGCAGCGATCCCGCAGATTCGCCAAGTTAAACAGTAAGTGAAACATCGTCAAGCAGGTGGACACGAGACCGGCATCACCGGTGAAGACGGCAAGGACGTGGCCATCTGGACGGTGGTCAAAATCATCCCCGACCCGACCTGCTCAGACCACGAACCTCGACAGCCGGAGCACGACCATTTCGTCGAATTCGACATAACCGCCACAAGAACCGAGAAATACAATCCCGCCAAATACGGCTCATTGGATGTCGGCACCACATACCAGCGGTAGTTCCTCCAGAAAAAGACGCCATACAGTGGAGCGGGATTTCTGGATCCATGACCGAAGAATCCTGGATGACGCAAAGTCGATAATAACCCTAGTTCCAGCTAATCACCCTATCGTAATAATCGCCGTCAATCCTTTTTTAATTCACCATATCCCAGACAGCTTCTAGGCAAGACACGAGAGACAACAATCTCAAAAAGCCTCAGAAATTTCTAAAACAAAAGGCCGAACATGAATGCATGAAAGGTGAACGCTATTCGCAGATTTGCCAAAGTCTTTCAGACAGTAGCGCCGGGGACGAAAACGGACAATCCGCGTCAACTTACTCATCATGCTCTTTCAAACCACCAGCGCTTCACCCTCCTTGCTGCGCGGAACAGGTCCTCTTCACCCCGCACAAAAGCTTTTGTTAGGCTTGCTTCGTCAGTGTAGGCAAAAGAAAGGGATATCATGACCAACCCCGAACAGGACCAGAGGCCCTCGAAGGCGCCGAATCCGCTTCCTGAGCCCAAGAAGGAAGAGAAGAAACCGGATAAAAAGGCAAAGTGGCCCAGTATCCTCATAGCAGCGCTTGCCGCTATGGTAGCCGCCAATGTGGGCAGCGGACTTTCTCACCGCACCAAGGCGGAAGCCCCCGTTTCCGTGGTTTCCCAGCAGATGCAGACAGCACCAGACGTGATGCAGCAGAGCCTGGGCATGTGACACCCCCCTATCGACTGCATAAACCTGGCCCCGCTCCGTCGGGGCCTCTTCTTTTCTGCATGGCTCCTGTCGAGGCGTCCGGAACAACGAGGTTCGACACGATCAGCATGACGGCACAGTGACAAACAGCCGACTCGACTCGGTGTTGCAACTCCCATGATATTTGCAATTCTCCGATAATTAGCTGGCACAATTACCCATCAGGAATACAGGAGTCGACTCTGTGCGCTTATGATTCCTAATTTACGTAAACTGAGAGCTCAACGAGGTTCCTGTCCGGGTCCCTGACATAGATGGAGCTGATCTCGCTGCACGCTCCCGTACGACTGACCGGCCCAAGATAATCGTGCGACTGAGTATATAGGACTCGCCCATAAGTTCTCACTCACCTCGATATGAACATCAGTACATGTCGCCTTAGTCGTTGGTGCCGTCGTAAAGTCACCCCCCCTACTGCCGACCGCTGATTCACGGTTTCGAAAGAGCGCAATCAAGCTTGACTCAGGCCTTGAAAAACCGACTGACCACGGCACAACAAACACTCGGTTGCATTCTTCACTTCAATACCCGCTTTGCCATTCGCAGCTGCATACACTGACAGAAAAGGCAGTCATATAGCCCTCGAGATTCGGGCGGACTTCTTCTTCCCCGGACCTTCTGGGCGCTTACAGGCGGGAGTTGACATGAACAGTAAGCAGAACAGAAGAAACGGTCGGCATCAGGATCGGTACAGGATTCACAGTGACGATACAGGGCAACCGAGGCGCCCGGACGCAGACAAGATGGATGAAGCCCCATCTACAGCGCCAGATGAGCCGCTGTTGCCGGAACCGGGCGTGGACCAACAGCAAAACCCGGAAAATGCAGAAGAAGGTAGCCACGCCTCCAGCCGGTCCGATGCCCACGACGCCGGAAGAGAAAAGACCGAAACCACGAGGACCGACGAAGACCACTCCTTCTCAGGCGAATCAGGCACGGCGAGCACAGATGAACCCGGAGCCACAGAATCCGCACCCGATGAAGATGAGCAAGAAAGGACATCAGCAGCGGAAACCGATTCCGGTGAGGATAAACCTGACACGGAAGGACCCGATCGGAAACCGGAAGCCAAAGACGGAGCAGACGGCGAAGGTCCTGCTGTTCCCGATCGCGAGAGGCCCAAGCCCGATATGAGTCGAGCGGATGCAGCCGAGGTCGGCAAGGCAGGTCGCGTCAAGGATGACTCGCCACGAACAAGCCGACCAGATGATCCGCACAACGACAAGAAGCAGGCAGGTACCGGGACCACCGGCAAGCGCGGCAGGACCAAGAATCTCGGTTCCTTCTACCTCGGCCTAGCAGCCGCTTTCCTGGTAGCCGCCTTGGGACTCAGCCTGAGCACCCTACCCATCTTCTTCTCCATCCCCTTGGCTGCGGTCCTCTTCGGAATCGGCATCTGGTTGCTTTCTTACGCCAGCCTCCAATCCCCCGACCAGGCACCGGAACCAGGATCCGGAGCCGACCGGCACACTGCGACGGTTGTGATAACGGCGGTCCTCCTGGTCCTCCAGACATTCATCATGGACGTTTTCATCTTTACCAGGATGGGGTCGGTCCAGAAGTACCAGAACCCGGTCATCATCACCTGGATTCTTGCCACCGTGGTCGAAACCATCGCCGCCTTCGCCTTGATCTACCGCCACAACCCTTCTTCCAAGGCCCCGAAACCTCAGCCCAAGGAGGATGCTGATCAACAGGAGATGTTGCCTCCGAAACAATGACCGACGGAAAATGAGACCGGCTGTGCATCCCCAAAAGCCATCCCGACAGCATAGGGCGTGAATGCAAAAGGTGCATCATCTGCGCCATCTGCATCTTTTGCATCCTCGCCCGCACCAGATGCTGAGATAAATGGGTGGGGCATTGATTCTCATGCCCCACCCATTCGCCACATCCGCACCCGTCCAGCCACATCTCCCACCTGCACCACATGGGAGCCCTAAGCCATATGCTGATAGAGATTGGCACACGTGTCACCGGCAAAACCCGGAATGAAGACCGGACAGAAAGGACAGCCATGCTCTCATTCGTCAACGACTATTCCGAAGGCGCCCATCCCGCAGTCCTTCAGCGGCTGATCGACACCAACATGGAGCAGCTCCCCGGATACGGCAGGGACCGGTATTGCAGCTCGGCAGCACGCAAAATAGCCGAAGCCTGCTCCTGCCCCCAGGCCCAGGTCTTCTTCATGGCGGGTGGCACACAGACCAATCAGACCATCGTCTCCTGCATCCTCAAGCCTTGGCAGGGCCTTGTCGCCGCGGATACCGGACACGTGAACGTCCACGAAGCGGGGGCCATCGAGGCAGTCGACCACAAGGTCCTTACGGTCGAGGGAGACCGGGGGAAGATTCGCCCTGACACCCTGGATTCATACCTTGAAGGGTTCTACGCCGACGGCAACCACGAGCAGATGGTCTTCCCCGGCATGGTGTACATATCCCACCCCACCGAATACGGCACGCTCTACACCCGGCAGGAACTTGAGCAGCTCTCTGATATCTGCCACCGGTATGAGATCCCCCTCTATCTGGATGGCGCCCGGCTGGGATACGGCCTGGTGGCACCGGGGACGGATGTGGACCTGGACGACATCGCCGCCCTCTGCGACATCTTCTATATCGGTGGAACCAAGGTGGGCGCCCTCTGCGGTGAGGCCGTGGTCTTCCCCAAGGGTGACGCCCCAGAGCATATGAGCACGATGATCAAGCGGCGTGGGGCCCTCCTGGCCAAGGGAAGGCTGCTCGGCATACAGTTTGATGCCCTCTTCACCGATGACCTGTACAAGCGGATAAGCCGCAATGCCATCGACACCGCCACAATGATCAAGGAGGCCTTGAGAGAGAGGGGCTATCAGATCTATATGGACTCCCCCACCAATCAGACCTTCGTGCGCCTGGACAACAGGAAGATGGAGGAGCTGGCAGAGCATGTGGCATTTGACTTCTGGGAGCGCAGCGATGCCGACCACACAATCATCAGGTTCGCCACATCCTGGGCCACATCAATCGAGGACACCAAGGCCCTGATTGATCTGCTCTGATTGAACCTGGTCAGGCACGGAGCGTGTGACGACACGACCCCGACTTCGTCCCACCCATCGGTATACTGGTACAGCACCGCCCGCGATTGCCGGGCTGTCGATGTCGTCGTTCCAGCGGAACCGTCATCAGTGCGGGCATAGCTTAGTTGGTAAAGCGCGACCTTGCCAAGGTCGAGACCGCGGGTCCGAGTCCCGTTGCCCGCTCCACTCCCCACTCCTTCCTTTTTGACATATTCTCCCTGGCGCAGTTGGACCCGGAAGTCCCCTGTACCGGCTCCGGGCCCATCGCCACCTATCAGTATGAGAAGGCAGGGACGGCGGCCCCCTTGTAATACCGGTTGATGGCGTCGGCCACATACTTGCTGTGATAGGCGGAAACCAGGGTCTTCATGTCCGGACGTTCCTTGTCGGCGGCCCTGGCCACGATGATGTTGACATAGGGGTGGTTGGCAGGTGATTTGAGACCGCCCGGCACCTGGTAGATGGCATCGTCAACCTTCATGCCGGCATCGATGATGAAGTTGGTGTTGGTGATTCCAGCGGCATAGTCGGGCAGCAGATTCACGATGCCGGTCGGATCCACCTGGTCCAGGACCAGACCCCGCGGATTGCCCACAACATCTTCCGGTACCGGTGTGGTGGCCTTGGGGTCACGCAACGTAATCAGCCCGGCACTGTCCAGGACCTTCAAGGCCCGCCCCAGGTCTATCGGATCATTGGGGATGGCCAGACGCTCACCCGGTTTGATCTGGTCGACGCTGGCGTAACGCTTGGAATAGAGGTTGAGCGGGGAGATGTAAGTGTCGCCTACAGCAGCGAAGTGGTACCCGTTCTTCCTGGACTCCTGCTCCATGAAGGCATAGTGCTGGAAGGCGTTGAGATCCGTCTCCTTATTCGCCAAGGCCTGGTTGGCGTATCGCCCGTACTGGAAGGACTTCAGCCTCACCCGGATTCCGGTGTTGCGGGCATCAAGCTCATGCTGGACTGCCTTCCATATCTCCTCGTCCGCATTGCCCACGACACCGATGCTGATTTCCCGCTCCCCCTGGGTCGGCCGGTTGATACGGACGTATGCAACGCCCATCAGGATGGCCACAACTACCATGAGCACGGACACGACAGCCAGTTCCCTCTTGGCCCTGGTTCTTCTGTTTGCCATCTTCTTCCCCTCTTCCCGGACTGCGCGCCGCCCCGTTCCCGCCTGTCAAACCTTGAAGGCCGGCACACAGGCCCCCTTGTACACCCTGGTGATTGTGTCGGCCACCAGCTTGGAGTGGTAGGCCTTGACCACCTTGGCATAGGTCGGATTGTCCTTCTGATCACTGGTTGTAACGATGATGTTGATATAAGGCTTATTGGCCGGATTCTGCAGGTCGTATGGGACCTCGTGGATGGCATCGTGCACACTCATGCCCGCATCAACGACGAAATTGGCATTGGTCACCCCACCGGCATAATCGGGCAGGAGGTTGAGGATCCCCGCCGGATCCACCTGCTCCAACCGGAGATGCTTGGGGTTCTCAACCACATCCTCAGGCAGGGGGTTGGTGGCCTTGGGGTCGCGCAGACCAATCAGTTTGGCATCTGCCAGGACCTTCAATGCGCGACCCATGTTGGTGGCGTTGTTGGGGATGGCCACCTTGTCGCCATCCTGGAATTGGGAGGGCTTGGAGTACCTCCGTGAGTAGAGGTTCATCGGAGAAATGTAGGTGTCCCCGATGACCGAGAGCTTGTAGTGGTTCGTTCTGGCGTCATCCTCCAGATAGGCATAGTGCTGGGCGGCATTGAGGTCCACCTCCCGGTTGGCCGTGGCCTGGTTGACGTAGATGGCATCCTGGAAGGGCTTCAGCCTAATCCTGATATATTCGTTCCGGCGGTCCAGCTCCTGCTGGACCGCCTTCCATATCTGATCATCGGAACTGCCGATGACCCCTATGGTGACCGTCTGGGCCCCGGCACCGGTGCGATCCAGGTGGAGGTCGACCCCCACGACTGCCGCCAGGAGAAGCATCATGACCAGGCTCAGGACCGCCAGCTCCTTCTTTGCCCGGCTTTTCCGACCCGTACGTTTGGTTTGTGCCACTCTGCTCGACCCTCCACCCGGCGCTCAGTGCTCGATGACCTCGGCCAGGAGCCGGCCGAAGAGTTCAATCAGGGCAATGAAAATGACCAGAACGATGATTGTGGCCATAGTCACGTCATACATGTACCGCTGGTAGCCCAGCCGGATGGCGAAGTCCCCCAGCCCGCCTCCGCCCACGATACCCACGGTGGCCGTCTCCCCCACCAGACTGACGATGGTGATTGTGGTCACCCGGATGATGGCCGGGATGCTTTCACGAAGATACACGTGCCAGATAATCTGCCAGGTGGACATGCCCATGGATTCCGCGGCCTCGATGTATCCCGGATCCAGACCCGCCAGGGCGGACTCTATCTGTCTGGAAAAGAAGGGGGTGATTCCCACAACCAGGGGGAAGATGGCACCCTTGGGCCCGATGGCCGTCCCCATCAACAGCCTGGTCAACGGCACCAGGGCGGCCGCCAGGATGATGAAGGGGATGGATCTGAACAAGTCGATCAGTTTGTCGAGGACATTGAAGACCAGACCGTTGCGCCTGATGCCGTTGCGGCGGGTCACAATCAGGCCCACACCGATAATCAGGGACAGGACGAAGGAGATGACTCCGGATACCCCGACCATGACCAGGGTCTGGACCAGGCTGTCGAAGAACTCGGGAAGCCGGCTCATCACATTGGGGAACCAGGCGGTAAGCAACGATGTCATGACTTGAGAACCTCGATTCCGATATTGCGACCCTTCAGGTACGCCAGGGCGTCCTCGATGTGCCCCTCCGTCCCGGCGACCTTGACCACCAGGCCCCCTAGTGGAGAACCCTCGACCACATCGATATCACCGAAGATGATGTTGACATCCAGGTCGAAGGCGCGGGAGATATGCGAAACCAAGGCCTCTGATATCTCCTTGGAGACATAGGACATGCGCAGGATGACCTGCCCCGGATCCAGGGCCACCAAGGGCGAATCCTGGGCCAGGAGGTCGGTGATCTTGTCAAGATTGGAGGTGGTGTCCACGAATGACCTGGTCAGCTGGGCCTGGGGGTCGGCGAAGACATCGAAGACCCTCCCCTGCTCCACAATCGTGCCGTGGTCAATGACTGCGATCTTGTTGCATATCTGCCTGATGACGGACATTTCGTGGGTAATCAGGACCACCGTGATGCCCAGGCTGTCATGGAGGTCACGCAGAAGCTGGAGGATGGACTTGGTGGTGTTGGGGTCCAGGGCGCTGGTGGCCTCATCACTGAGCAGGATGTCCGGCTCGTTGGCCAGTGCCCTGGCGATGGCCACACGCTGCTGCTGACCACCCGAGAGCTCTGCAGGGTAGTGGTCTGCCAGGTCCGACAATCCGACCAGGTCCAGAAGTTCGGCCACCCTGGACGCCCGCTCAGGTTTCCGCATACCGCCCCCAAGAAGGGGAAGCTCCACATTGCCTGCCACGGTGCGGGAGGGCATCAGATTGAAGTGCTGGAAGATCATCCCGGTGCGCTGCCGAAGGGAGCGCAGATCGGCCGGATTCAGGTCACGCACCTCCCGTCCCCGCACCCTGACACTGCCCGAGTCGTACCCCTCCAGGCCATTGATGCACCGAACCAGGGTGGACTTCCCGGCTCCGCTCAGGCCGATGATGCCGAAAATGTCCCCCTCCTCGATACTCAAGGAGACTTCAGCCAGGGCCGTCTTGTCCTCTTCATCGTCACTGCGATATGTCTTGGTGAGATCACGAATCTCCACCGCCGGTGTCTGATCGTTCACCTTCCCGCCTTCCATGTCGACTGAGTGTCATGGTAACGACCGCCAAGGCAGGGAACCAAGCCATTCCTTATAGGTCTTATTTATGAGCGCTTATTGTTGGGCGGAAGGGCGGGGCGGGAGGCGGTCCACCTGTGTGACATCCGGGCCAAGTGAACCCTCCTGCGGGTACCCGGTGGCAGAATGAGACCATGACCAATTCCGTCATGTCCGCCGGACCGCCATCCGCCACCGACCGCCCCCTGGGTAACCCACAGGGCAGTCAACCCACCAGGGTTCTCCTGCTCGGATCAGGTGAATTGGGGAGGGAAATCTGCATCAGCCTGATTCGGCTGGGGGCGTGGGTCTGCGCCGTCGATTCCTACCAGGACGCACCGGCGGCCCAGGTGGCCCAGTCTTCCAAGGTTCTGCCCATGACCGACCCCGAGGCCCTGCGTGCCCTGATTACTGAAATCCGACCGGACCTGATTGTGCCCGAAGTAGAGGCCATCGCCACCGATCAACTGGAATGGGCCGCCAAGCAGGGCATCCAGGTTATTCCGTCTTCCGGACTGGCCGCCATGTGCATGGACAGGGAGGCCCTTCGAACCTTCGCCCATGACACCGTGGGCCTGGATACGACCCCCTATCGATTCGCCCAAAATCCGGAACAGCTCCGCCTGGGAGCCGAGCAGGTTGGGTTGCCCTGCATCGTCAAACCCGTCATGAGTTCATCCGGGCACGGGCAGACCATGGTGCGCACCTGGCAGGACCTGGATGAGGCCTGGCGGGTGGCCCAGACGGACGCCAGGGCGGGAGGACATGAGGGCCGACCCTGCAGGGTGATTGTCGAAGCCCTGGCCCCCCTGGCCCACGAGCTGACCATCCTGACCGTCTCCTCCAGCGCCGGAATCGCCACCTGCGAGCCCATCGGACAGTGCCAGGAGGACGGGGATTACCAACAGTCCTGGCAGCCCGCAGGTCTGGACCAGGCCATATTGGAGGGGGCAACCTCCATGGCACGAAGGCTGGTCCTGGCCATGACCAACCTGGCCCGGAAGCAGGGGGAAACCGGCTGGGGGGTGTACGGGGTGGAGATCTTCGTTCTCAAAGACGGCCGGATCCTTTTCAACGAGGTGTCACCAAGGCCGCATGATACGGGCATGGTCACGATGATCTCCCAGCGGCTTTCGGAGTTCGACCTCCATGCCCGGGCCATCCTGGGCATCCCCGTCCGTCAAGAGGACCTGGAACTCATGCTGCCTCCGGGATGGAGCGCGGCCAGTAAGGCCGTGCTCACCCGGGGCGAGGGAGAGGTCACCTTCACTGGAGTCCCCCGGGTCCTGTCCGAACCCGGCACCGATTTGCGCATCTTCTCCAAGCCCGAAGTCCATGGTCAACGACGGATGGCCGTTGCCCTGGCCGAGGGGTCCGACCAGGATGAGGTCAGACGGAAGACCGACCGGATGGTCCAAGGACTTCATGCCCGGGTAGGTATAAAGACTGAACACAAATCCAGGGGCCGGAGCGAACGGCAAAACAGGATTTAAGACTCCTCGTACCGCCACGCCGCTCCTGACGAGTCCCGGATTTGTAACTCGGCCTTGGTATTCTGGCCTCGTCCGCAGTCCGGTTATTTCCAATTCGCGAGCACGGCTCAGGAAGGCGAACCATGGAAAAGTTGGGAATGCTCTACCAAGGCAAAGCTAAGAAGCTCTACGAGACGGATAATCCAGATGTGCTCTGGGTCGAATACACAGACCAGGCGACGGCAGGTAACGGGGCCAAGAAAGAGAACATCGCAGGCAAGGCCCATCTCAACAACCAAATCACTTCGGTGGTCTTCAACCTCCTCGCCCGGAGGGGGATTCCCAGCCATTTCATCCGTCGGATTTCCGACACCGAACAACTCAACCGACACATGACCATGTTCCCCCTGGAGATTGTCATGCGGAACAAGGCCGCAGGTTCCTTCGCGGAACGGTACGGGGTCGAAGAAGGCACCGCCCTCAAGCAGCCGGTCCTTGAGTTCTTCTACAAGTCCGATGCCCTGAACGACCCCTTCATCAACCGGGAGGACATTCTGGCCCTGGACCTGGCCTCCGCGCAGGACCTGGATATCATTGCCTCCAAGACCCGCGAGATCAACCAGGCCCTGACCGCCATCTTCAAGGCCATCGAGGTTGAATTGGTGGACTTCAAAATCGAAATGGGCCGCTCCTCCCAGGGGGTCATCCTCCTGGCCGACGAAATCACCCCCGACACCTGCCGCCTATGGTCAACCCGGAACCGGGATGGGGGCATCACCCACCTGGACAAGGACATCTTCCGCAGGGACCTGGGAAGCATCATTCCTGCCTATCAGACCATTCTGGACGGTCTGACCCGCCTGGATCGGGCCGAAGAGACCGGGCAGGACTGAGGCCGGTCTATGCCGAACCTGGAGCACCTTCTCCCCCATCATTCCTTCTGATTTCAAACGCCAGCACTCAGAGAGGCACCTTCCTTGGTCTTCCGTGTCTATACAGAAAAACAGCCCGGCTTCGATGTGGCGGCCCGCCAGCTGACCGAACAGATCCATACCGTCCTGGGCATCCACCAGCTGCAATCCGTCCGCCTGATCAACAGGTACGACCTGGAGGGTATCGATACCGAACTCTTCGAGGAAAGCCTGCCCACGGTATTCAGCCAGCCTCAGACCGACCGGGTCTCCCGAACCCTGGACCAGGCACTGGCGGCAAAAGACCCTGGAAGGGACGCCCATGGCGATCCTTCCAGGGTCTTTGCCGTTGCGGCCCTGCCGGGCCAGTTCGACCAACGCGCCGATTCGGCGGCCCAGTGCGTCCAGCTGATTGGACAGGGGCAGCGGCCCACCGTGGCCACCGCAACCGTCTATGTGCTCCTGGGCGAACTCAGCGATGACCAGGTGTCGGCCATCCAGGATTACGTCATCAACCCTGTCGAATCCCGATTGACCGGCCTGGAGAAGCCCGAAACCCTACAGTTGAATCCGGGCAGCCCGAAAGAGGTGCCCGTCCTGACCGGTTTCCGAGACCTTGACGAGCAGGCCCTGCATGATCTGATGACCAGTCAGGACCTGGCGATGGATCTGGACGATATCCGCTTCTGTCAAGACCACTACCGGCAAGAGGACAGGGACCCGACCCTGACCGAGCTGAAAGTAATCGACACATATTGGTCCGATCATTGCCGCCACACCACGTTCGGCACCGACCTGACCAATATCGAAATCGACGACAAGGTAGTCCGCCAGGCCTTCGACAGGTATCTGTCCCTCAGAAAGGACCTGGACCGCCAGGACCGCCGTCTCTGCCTGATGGATATGGGCACCATCGGTGCCCGATACCTGAAGAAGGAGGGGATTCTGCGGGGACTGGACGAGTCCGAAGAGGTCAACGCCTGCACCGTTCGCACCACCGTCGACGTGGACGGGGAGGACCAGGATTGGCTGTTCCTCTTCAAGAACGAGACCCACAACCATCCCACGGAAATCGAGCCCTTCGGAGGGGCGGCAACCTGCATCGGCGGCGCCATCCGTGACCCCCTGTCGGGACGCAGCTACGTCTACCAGGCCATGCGGGTGACGGGAGCGGCCGATCCCAGAACACCCTTGGAGCAGACCCTGACCGGCAAGCTGCCCCAGCGCCGCATCGTCCAATCAGCGGCCGACGGGTATTCGTCCTACGGAAACCAGATCGGTCTGGCCACCGGGCAGGTCCACGAGCTCTATCATCCCGGATACCAGGCCAAGCGCATGGAGGTCGGCGCAGTCGTGGCGGCCACCCCCGCCGACCATGTCATCCGTGAGGAACCAGCCCCCGGCGACCTGATCATCCTGGTCGGCGGTCGGACCGGGCGCGACGGGATAGGTGGAGCAACAGGCGCTTCGAAGTCGCAGAACACCGAGAGCCTCGACGAGTGCGGAGCCGAGGTGCAGAAGGGCAACGCCCCTGAGGAGCGCAAGCTGCAACGTCTCTTCCGCCGTAAGGACGCCTGCCGCCTCATCAAGCGCTGCAACGATTTCGGAGCGGGCGGCGTGGCAGTGGCCGTGGGAGAGCTCGCGGACGGCCTCAGGATAAACCTGGACCGGGTTCCACTGAAGTACCAGGGTCTTGATGGCACGGAAATCGCCATCTCCGAAAGTCAGGAACGGATGGCTGTGGCCGTGTCGGCCCGGGATGCCCAGACCTTCATCGGGTATGCCGGAGAGGAGAACCTTGAAGCCACCGTCATCGCCGAGGTGACCGAGGAACCCAGTCTGCATATGACCTGGCGGTCCAAGACCGTCGTCGACATCCCCAGGGAGTTCCTGGGATCCAATGGTGCCCCGCATCAGGCGAGCGCCCATGTCCCAGCCGGGCGCGACTACCGCACCCCCTGGGACCACCCGGGGTCGCTGGAGTCGCGATACAAGGAGCTCCTGGCCGATATCAACGTATGCTCCAACAAGGGGCTGGCCGAACGTTTCGATTCCACCATCGGCGCTTCCACGGTCCTCATGCCCTTCGGCGGCGCCAGGCAGTTGACCCCGGCACAGGCCATGGTCTCCAAGCTGCCGGTGGACAGATCCACATCGACCGCCTCCGCCATGGCCTGGGGATTCAACCCCTATATCAGCCAGTGCAACCCCTATGCAGGTGCCTATCTGGCCGTCGCGGAGAGCCTGTCCAAACTGGTGGCATCCGGATTCAGCCGTTCAAGGGCCTATCTGAGTCTTCAGGAGTACTACCCCAAACCGGGGCAGGACCCTGACCGCTGGGGTCTGCCGGTGGCCGGGGTCCTGGGGGCACTCCAGGCCCAGCTCGACTTGGGTGTCGGAGCCATAGGGGGTAAGGACTCCATGTCCGGCAGTTTTGAGGATCTGGACGTTCCACCAACCCTGATCAGCTTTGCGGTCAGCCTGGGAAAGGCCCAATCAGCCGTCTCACCTGAGTTCAAGCAGGCCGGCAATCCGGTCTACCTCCTGACCCCCGACGCATCCGACCAGGAACTCCTTCCCTCGGCCAACGGTCTCAAGGCTGCAATGGACCTGATGGAAAACCTGTCCGGAAGAGGACTGGTCAGGGCGGCATCCACGCCCGGGTACGGGTGCCTGGCCCAATCCCTCTTCGAGATGTGCCTGGGCAACCGGCTGGGATTGGCCCTTGACCCCTCCGTGGAGGCAGACCATCTCTTCCGCCCGGCATATGGCAGCTTCGTCTTCGAGCTCGACCGGAACACCCCGATGCCCGACTGCCCTGCCGGCGCATCCCTGACCAGGATGGGAACGGTCGAGGAGGAGTATCACCTGGTTCTGGGGCAGGATGATCTTGACCTGGATGGACTGGAAGAGATCTGGGCGGAAGGCCTGGAGGACGTCTTCCCCTATCGAGGCAGGGGTGAAAAGGTCGAGACCATAGGCCGGCCCGGACCTGATGGAGCCTTCCACCAGGCTGGGGTGGCGCAGCAGGCAGGCGGCAAGGCCAGGGACAAGACCACCGGGCCCACCTTGGGCAGTCGGGCAAAACCCCGGGTCGTCATCCCGGTCTTCCCCGGCACCAACTGCGAGTACGATTCCCGCATGGCCTTCATCGAGGCCGGTGCCGAGGTGGAGACTCTGGTCATCAGGAACCTGACCCCCGAGGACGTTTCCACCAGCAGCCGCGCCCTGGCCGATGCCATCGGATCCAGCCAGATCGTCATGCTCCCCGGCGGATTCTCCGGCGGCGACGAACCCGACGGGTCGGCCAAGTTCATTGCCTCCTTCTTCCGCTCCGACCGGGTGGCCGATGCAGTCCGCGACCTCCTGAAGAACCGGGACGGCCTTATGCTGGGCATCTGCAACGGCTTCCAGGCCCTGATCAAGCTGGGACTGGTCCCCTACGGCGATATCGTCGCCGCAGAACCAACAGCCCCCACCCTGACCTACAACACCATCGGACGCCACCAGAGCAAACTGGTCAACACACGAATCAGCTCCAACCGCTCCCCCTGGCTCTCGGCCTGCAGGGTGGGAGACATCCATACCATGGCCATCAGCCATGGGGAGGGAAGATTCGTGGCCGATCAGGCGGCCCTGCACAGTCTGATACAGCAGGACCAGGTGGCGGCCCAGTACGTGGATGCCGACGGACACCCCTCCATGGATCTGGACATCAACCCCAACGGGTCGTGCCTCTCCATCGAGGCCATCACCAGCCCGGACGGCAGAGTCCTGGGAAAGATGGGCCACACGGAACGCAGCGGCCCCGACCTGTACAGGAACATCCCGGACAGGTGCTTCCAACCACTCTTCCGCTCGGGGGTGACCTACTTTGCCGACTAGGCCACGCACACCAATCCCCGCACATATGGCCAATCCAGGAAGGAAGGCAATCCATGTCCTTGGAACTTGAAAACGTCCACGAGGAGTGCGGGATCTTCGGGGTCTGGAACCATCCGGACGCAGCCAGGTTGACCTACTTCGGCCTGCATGCCCTCCAGCACCGTGGACAGGAGGGAGCAGGCATCGTCTCAAACGACCAGGGCCACCTGATAGGGCGTCGTGGTCTGGGTCTCCTGACCCAGGTCTTCCCCGATGAGGCCAGCATTTCCGAACTGACCGGGAACAGGGCAATCGGCCATGTGCGCTACGCCACCGCCGGGTCCGCCTCCATAGACAACATCCAGCCCTTCGTCTTCCGGTTCCGCGATGGTGACCTGGCCCTGGCCCATAACGGGAACCTGACCAACTGCCAGAGCCTCAAGAGGCAGCTGGAGGATGAGGGGGCCATCTTCCGTTCCAACTCCGACACCGAGGTGCTCATGCACCTGATTCGTCGCTCACACCACACCGACTTCATGGCCGCTTTGAAAGAGGCACTGGCCCAGGTGCATGGTGGTTTTGCCTACCTCCTCATGACCGGGGACTGCATGATCGGGGCCCTGGATCCCAACGGATTCCGCCCCCTCTCCCTGGGGCAGCTGAGCAACGGGGCCTATGTCCTGGCTTCCGAAACCTGTGCCCTTGACGTGGTCGGAGCCAGACTCATCCGGGACATCCGGCCCGGCGAAATCGTCCGCGTGGATGATTCGGGCTACCGTATCGAGTCGTACACCGACCACACCCAACTGGCCATCTGCTCCATGGAGTTCATCTACTTTGCCCGACCGGACTCCAACATATACGGGGTCAACGTCCACTCGGCCAGGAAGAGGATGGGGGCCAGACTGGCCATGGAATCCCCGGTTGACGCCGACATGGTCATCGGGGTGCCCAACTCGTCCCTCTCAGCGGCCTCAGGGTACGCCGAGGCATCGGGACTGCCGAATGAGATGGGACTGATCAAGAACCAGTATGTGGCCCGGACCTTCATCCAGCCCAGCCAGGAACTGCGGGAACAGGGTGTACGCATGAAGCTGGCAGCCGTCCGCGGCGTCGTGGCCGGCAAACGGGTGGTCGTCATCGATGATTCCATCGTCCGGGGAACCACCTCACACCGAATCGTCCAGCTCCTGCGCGAGGCCGGAGCCAGTGAAGTCCACATGCGTATCGCCTCCCCTCCCCTGAGATACCCCTGCTATTACGGCATCGACATACAACGCACTTCCGAGCTGATCGCCGCCAAGAAGTCGATTGACGAAATCAGGGACTTCATCGGTGCGGACTCCCTGGCCTACCTGAGCCTGGACGGGCTGGTGGAGTCCATAGGCCTGCATGAGGAGGGTCCATATCAGGGACTCTGCGTGGCCTACTTCAACGGGGACTACCCGACCGACCTGGACGACTATGAGGATTCCTTCCTCTCCTCCCTTACCGCCCAGGACAGGGAGGGGCTGTCAGGAACCAAGGGGTCCTATGGGCTGACCATGCCAGTGGACAGAAACCGCCGGGCCATACATCAGACGTCCATGACCACCAATCCTTCCGGAAAGACAGGAGAGCAGAACCATGCCAGGAGCATATGAGCAGGCAGGAGTCAAGGTCGAAGCCGGGTATGAGCTGATTGAGCGAATCAAGTCCCATACCGCCCGCACGGCAAGGCCCGGTGCCGGCCAGATTGGCGGATTCGGCGGCCTCTTCGACCTCTCCTCCCTCGGATACCAGCAACCGGTCCTGGTCTCAGGCACCGATGGGGTCGGAACCAAACTCATGGTGGCCAAGGCGGCGGGGAAGCACGACACCATCGGAATCGATTGCGTGGCCATGTGCGTCAATGACATCATCGCCCAGGGTGCCGAACCGCTCTTCTTCCTGGACTACATCGCCTGCGGGCGCAACGACCCGGTCCTTCTGGAGCAGGTGGTCAAGGGGGTCGCTGATGGGTGCGTGCAGGCCGGAGCCGCCCTGGTAGGCGGCGAAACCGCCGAAATGCCCGACATGTATCAGCCCGACGAGTACGACCTGGCCGGGTTCACAGTGGGTGTGGTCGAGAAGGAACGAATCATTGACGGCAGCGCCATCCGGCCAGGAGATGTGCTGGTGGGCCTGCCCTCCTCCGGCGCCCACTCGAACGGGTTCTCCCTGATTCGCAAGGCGCTCTTCGAGCAGGGTGGTCTGAATCCGGGCGATCGACCCAAGGAACTGGGCGGTCCGACCCTGGCGGAGGAACTCCTCACACCCACCAGAATCTATGTATCGGCACTGAAACCCCTTTTCGAGCAGGGCCTCCTTCATGGCGTCGCCCACATCACCGGCGGCGGATTCGTGGAGAAGGTCCCCCGGATTCTGCCCGCAGGTACGGCGGCCGAGTTCAGGGTCGATTCCTGGACGGTGCCGCCCATCTTCGACATGATCGAACGCTACGGCCAGGTGGACCATATGGAGATGTACAACATCTTCAACATGGGTATCGGCATGGTCCTGGTGGTCGATCCGGACAAGCTTGATGCCCTGCAGACGGCCCTGAATCAGGAACACGAGGACTTTTACCTGATTGGCCAAGTGGTCGAGGACCGGGGCGAGCGGGTCGTTCTGACCCGAGGCGACTGAATCGTCGGAATCGGAAAAGGAGACGGAGAATGTCGGATAGGATTCTGGTCATCGGTTCGGGAGCCAGGGAACATGCCATAGCGGTCACACTCCTGGCCGGGCGGACCGTGAACGAGGTCTTCTGCGCCCCGGGCAATCCAGGTATGGCCCTGGATGGCATCCATCTGGCCGACCTGGACACGACGGACTCGGCGGCAGTAGTGGATTATATCCATCAGCACTCCATCGATTGGGTCTTCGTTGGCCCCGAACAGCCCCTGATCGAAGGCCTGGTCGACCACCTGACCGAGGCCGGTATACGCGCTTTCGGCCCCACCCGGGCTGCCGCGCAGATTGAAGGATCCAAGGACTTCGCCAAGGCCCTGATGAGACGCCATGGGATTCCCACCGCCGCCTACGCCACTTTCGATCGCCTGGAACCGGCACAACAGTACGTACGGGAGCATGGCGCACCGATTGTGGTCAAGGCCGACGGACTGGCTGCCGGCAAGGGGGTGACCGTGGCCATGACCCTGGATCAGGCCCTGGATGCCCTGGAGCAGGTGTTCGTCGACAGGCGTTTCGGTCAGGCCGGGGCCAGGGTGGTCATCGAGGATTACATGAGCGGCCAGGAATGCTCCCTGATGTGCTTCGTCCGGGGCGAGCAGGTCTGGCCCATGCCCCTCGCTCAGGACCACAAGCCCGCCTATGACAATGATAAGGGGCCCAACACGGGGGGAATGGGTGCCTACAGCCCCCTTCCCCAGTTCGGTGATGACCTGGCCGACATGGCCTTGGAGACCATCGTCAAACCTACGGTCAGAGCCATGGTCGAAGAGGGCACACCCTTCACCGGCATCCTCTATACGGGACTGATGGTCACGGACCAGGGCCCCAAGGTGGTCGAGTTCAACGCCAGGATGGGGGACCCCGAGACCGAGGTCGTGCTCCCCCTCCTCACCAGCGACCTGGCCCTCGGCATCAGGACACTGATGGACGGAGGGGAACCGACCTTCACCTGGCGCCGGGATGTGAGTGAGATCTGCGTGGTCCTGGCAGCCGACGGGTATCCCGGACATCCCGACAAGGGTGCCCCGGTACCCCTGGTTGAGCCGCGGGAAGACCTTCAGGCCTATTACGCCGGGGTTGATGGGTCCATCCAGGGCGGACTGACCGCCGCCTCCGGCAGAACCGCCGTGATCCGGGCAAGCGGCCCTGACCTCCGTCAGGCTCAGGAGAGAATCTACGGTCTCCTGGATGACCTGGACACATCCGGCCTCTTCTACCGCCACGACATAGGGCACAGGGGATTGGAAACGCTCTGAAGTCCGTACCCGAGGAACAACAAGGACCCGCCTCCCCGTGAGGGTTGCGGGTCCTGCTGTATTCCCGGAGCCTGATCCTACTGTCCGGAAGAGGTGTGCTTCCCCTCTTGGTCTTCATCCACCTGCTGCCCGGCCTTGGTGGCCTTGGCCTTCTTCGCGGCCTGGGCCTGGGCCTTTTCCCGCGCGGCCTTGGCATCCGATGCCCTGGTGGGCGTGGACATGAAGTCCGTTTCCTTCAGGTACTGCTCCCCGGCCATTATGTCGTACTGAATCAGCCGGTAATCCTCCATCAACTGCTTGGTTCTCTTATCGAACTCCCTGGCATCCATGGGATTGCCCTGGTCATCCAGGTAGTTGGTCTGCCCCTCGGGAATCCTGTCCCATCCCTGAATCTGGTTGGCCACCGGCGGTTCCAGTGCCGAGATCCGCTGATGCAAGGAGGTCAGGAAGGCCACATAGGGCGACACCTTGGTGTCCATGTGCTCGGCGGCCTGGGCCTGGAAGAAGTTCGGCGACGAGTACTGGCTGTTCGGTATCTGCCGCCCCGAGGAGGCCGAGGCCTTGTTGGACCAGATGAAGTAGTCCGTCAGGTGGAGGGCCAGGGAGTTGTTCTTGTCCCAGCTTGCCGTGCCATAGATTCCGGGGAGATGGTCACCGTAGAAGACCACGGTTACGGGTTTTTCCTGCCTGTCCAGAGCATCCAGGAAGTCCTTGGTGGCCTGGTCGGACAGACTGACCCCCTTGGCGTAGGTTCTGATCGAATTCATCTCGTCATCACCCAAAGGCCTTGACGGGTCATCCGTGGAAACCGAGAACTGGTTGTCGTCGTACCAGTCGCTATAGGGCATGTGATTCTGCATCGTGATGATCTCGATGAACTGGTTGCCCTGGTCATCGCCCATTTTCTCCAAGGCGCTGTCATAGGAGGCCTTGTCCGAAGCGTACTGGCTGCGGCCGATTCTCTCCTGGTGGGCGATGTAGTCAGGGCCGGTCAGGGAGTAGAAATGCGAGAATCCGAACTTCTTGTAGTTATCCGCCCTTGAGTACATGGAGGACTCATAGGGGTGGAAGGCCTGCGACTGCGAAGGCTTGGCCCAGGCACGGTTGACGGTCGGTATCCACTGCAGGTGGGGAATCACCTGCTGATAAGGCGAGGTCAGCGAGGGGTCGAAGTTGGCCATGCTCAGGCCGGTCATGGCCTGGAACTCCAGGTTGGCCGTACCGCCGCCGTAGCCGGAGGAGAGCATGAGGCCGCTGGTCGTCTCCCGCTTGATCTGGCGGATGTTGGGCATGGGGTCCTCATTCAGAAGGACTCCGGGCACCCTGGTCGGATCCGAATACGACTCGGAGAGGATGTAGACCAGGGTGGACTCATCGGTATAGGCCGACCTGTCCTGGTTGATCTTCTCGGCTTCCGACCTGTACCGCTTGGCCACGGACTCCATGGTGTCCTTGCTGTACCCGTCGGGCATTTCCATGACCTTGGGCTTGAGCTGCCGGGAGAAGGAGACGAAGACACCGTTGCGCTGGGCGTCATAGACCGAATCCCACATGGAGGGTTTGTCGCCCATCCACTGGGAGACATGATAAGCAGGGCTACCGTAGGTGCCGACCGTTGACATGAAGATCGCAATCACCAGTGTCGGAACCAGAACACCGACCACACGGACCGATGCCCCCAGAGGCTTGTTGCCGGTACGGACCCAACGACCGCGCCCGGCGTCCATACGGGTAAGAAGCCAGCAGATCAGAACCAGCAGGGCCAACGCCACCAGACCGGCCAGAATCTTGATCAGGGCACCGGAGGGTATGAAGGAGACCAGATTACCGGCATCGGCATGGAGGAAATTCAGATCGGACGGAAGAATGACCTCGTACCTGGACTGGACCTTGAGTCGCTCGATGACGGCAATGACGGCAGCCACGGTCACGATGATGCAGGAGGAGACCCAGAACCGGTTGGTCAGGAAAATCAGAGCGGCATAGACCAGACCGATGGCAAGCATGTTGAGGATGAGTACGAAACGGCAATCGGTCCACATGGCGGAGATGAATCCCCAGAACCCGATCAGGGGATTGGAGAGCTCCACCCGGGAGCTGTCCAGGGAGACACCCCACTGCAGGATGCCCACCGTCATGAAGTCCATGCATATGAAAACCAAGGCATAGACCCATGCCTTCGGGGAGAAACGGTCCTTCAAGGCATCCAACCTTGATTGCGGGCGCTCCTGCCGGGTCTGAGAATCCTGGACGGACTCAGAGCTGGCATCTGTTTGACTCACGGGAAACTCCTGACCTCAATACAATTCACAATCTGCACGATGATGGAATCATCGGAAACACCATACCAGGCAATTCTTCACAGCCGATGAGACAATCCGCAGGCAAAAGAGGCTTCACCCGAACCCCTTTCCGGATCCGCACCGGTTCGTCGCGCCTCCACCGGGGCCCCACGCAGGTAGCGAGGCCAGGGTGGCATGTCGGGCACCACCGGACTCAATCGGCGGCGGTGGCAAACTCCTCAATCAGGGCGTCGATCCAATCCTCCAGGGTCTGATACTCGGACGGCATCTGCTCACTGACCCGGACAACGGGAATCTTGGAGGCCATGGACGCCCCCATGATCTGGTCGGTGACGCTGTTGGACTCCTGGGAATTGAAGACCAGAAGGTCCACCTTGGCCTCTCTGAGAAGTTCCTGGAACTGACGGATATCGTCAGGAGACGGCTCGCTCTCGTTGGCCGCCGCCCTCAGGTACCCTTGCGGGGTCAGATCCTCCATGCCCAGGTCCTCGGTCAGGTAGTTGGCCACGGATTCGGTGGCCGCGAACCGCTTCCCCCTGGTGTCCTCCCCCACCTTGGCGATACGCTCCTTGAGCTCGGTCTGTTTCCGGTTCCAGGCCTTATTGAGGCTGTCGAACTGCTTGGATTCCCGGGGCCGCAGCTTCTTGTAAGCCTGGGTGACGGCCTTGGCTGCATCGGACCGGGCCTGGGAGGAGAACCAGATATGCGGATTGTCGCCCGTCCGGTGCCCTGATCGGGCCGCCAGGTCAACGAGCTCCGTCCCATTGGTCTTGGCGGCCTTGGTGGCCCATCCATCCAGCCCGGCCCCGTTGACGATGACCAGGTCGGCCTTGCTGATCATGGCGATATCGGCCGTGGTGGGTTCGTAGTCGTGAGCATCGGTGGAGGTGTTCTTCAGGATGGTCTTCACCTCGACCTGGTCCCCACCCAGCTGTGCGACCAGGGAGGACCACTGGTTGATGCTGGTGACCACGGAAATCGGCCCGGAACCCTGCCCACCCTGCTCGGAGGCACCACAGGCTGCCGTGGAAATCAGAAGGGCCAGGCAGACCAGGGCAGCCACAATGGATGGGAGGGATGAGAGAAGACTGCGTTTGGGCATGGTTGCTCACGGGCTCCTTCTCCGGACCTGTTACATCCGGATAACTTTACTGAGATTGATTATCAATAAGAGTAGCATCCTCCACCCTGTGGACAGTCCCGGTGCCCCGGGCCGACACGCCGACGGCCCGGCCTGTATCACCACGGGATTCGGCCAGGTTCGGAGTAGCGCTACCCGTGAAGAGAACTGGATAGTATTGAAGTTTGCGCCAGGGGAACGTAATGCGGGGGCAAATAGGAGTAAAACAGTCATCAGCAGAGACAGAATTCCACCCCGTTCGGGACGGTCCACACACCGAACGGGACGATGATTTGATTGGAAGGAACCCATGCTCAAGTGGTTGTCTCGGATTCGTCTGACATCAGGGGGACTGCCCACCACCCTGTTCACCCTGACCGCTTTGACGCTGGTGGCCCTGATTGTCATGGCGCTCCTGGACCGCCGCCCCAGGGACCTGCTCCGTCAAGTGGCCGTTGGTCTCATCAGCGGCGCTACTGGACTCCTCCTGGCCTGGCTTGTCTCCGATGTCTTCATGGTCTTCGGGGTATCCCTGGGCTGGATGGTCATCCTGACCGTTGGTCTGGGCTGCCTTGCGGCCGGATTCGCGACCATGGCCCTGATGCACAATCATGGATGGAAACGGGCCCTGGCCGCCCTGACCATCCTTTTCACGGTTCTGTCCGCAGCCCTGCGCATCGACATCATATACGGGGAATACACAACCATCGGGTCCATCTTCAGCGTGCCCATCTACCAGGAACTGAAAGAGTCCTCCCCCAAACAGCCGGTCATGTCGGTTGCGGACTGGCAGGGCCTGGCCTCCAGGGGGGAGACACCACCGCATCCAGCCCGGGGGCAGGCATATACAGTTAGAATCGTCGGCAGCGAGTCCAGCTTCCACGCCCGCCCTGCCGATGTCTATCTGCCACCGGCGGCCTTGAGTCCCAAACCACCCGCACTGCCCGTCTTCGTCCTCCTGGCAGGTCAGCCCGGCAGCCCCGACCGTCTCTTCACCGCCGCGGGCATCCCATCGCTCATGGATTCTTACGCCGCCCGTCACAACGGACTGGCACCCATCGTCGTCTCCCCCGACCAGAACGGATCCTCCACCCACAACAGCCTTTGCGTGGACTCCCCCGTTTACGGAAATGCTGAAGCCTACATGAGCCGAGACGTACCGAACTGGATCAGGGAACACCTGCCAGTCGCCAACCAGCCTTCCATGTGGACCATTGGCGGATTCTCCCAGGGCGGCACCTGCTCCACCCAGCTCGGACCGCGCCACCCCGAAATCTACGGGAACATCCTTCCCGCCGACGGGGAGCTGGAACCCACCCAGGGCAAGCAGGAACAGATGATCCGGGACTACTTCAGCGGCGACCGTTCCAGGTTCCTGGCCCAGGTCCCGACCAAGGCCATCGCCGCCAAAGCGCCGTCCAAGCAGACCCTCTTCACGGCCGCCGGCTCCCAGGACCCCCACTCCCGGCAGAGCATGATGACCATCGCCAAGGCCGCCAAATCCGCTGGAATGACGGTTGAGGTAGTCGTGGCCCAAGGATCGGGCCACGACTGGCATACGGTCAGGACCGCCTGGAGCCCCGGTTTGGAATGGCTGGGAGAACGTATGGGGATGGGCCCCATGGACCGAGCCATCGAAGACCATCCCAATATCACCAGACTGCAGTTGCAGTAATCACCACAGACCATCGGCAGGAACAGGAATCGAAGCGAACATGGAAACAATGCAGCAAGGCCCGAATATGATGGAGAAGTCCGCCCGGGCCGTTCTGGCCCAGGATGCAATCAGGTGGATGAAGCGACATGTTCTTGCCCTGACCTTCACCCTGGTCCTGGTGGCCGTCAATCTCTTTTCATGGCTGATCATATGGTTCCTGGGCATACCCCGTTCCACCCGTATGGGAACCCCCCTGGCCGACCTGATTGCCCGCCAGCACCTGGCGCCCCCGCCCGGGTCCCATGCGCCAGGGCTCCCCCTCCAATTCGCACGACTCCTCATCACCCTCTTCATCACCAGCAATCCCGGGCAGCTGATTGTCGATTCCCTCCTGGTTCTGGTCGTGCTCTGCATCGCGGAAACCCGCCTGGGCAGGCGCAGAACAATCATGGCGTCCCTGATCAGCGCCGTGGGCGGGGCTGTGGTTGGCCTACTGATATGCGCGGGCATCAATGCTCTGGAAGACCACTGGTCCTGGTTCCTTCGCATCCCCATGACCTTGAATCCAATAGCACTGGTCATCGGCGCCCTGATGGCCTCCATCCCCTTCAGCGATTTCCTCTGGCGCAGAAGAATCGGGCTGATCGGATACACGGCCCTTATCCTCCTGGTCCTCTACACCGGCAATCCAGGCGTTTACTGCACCCTGGCCGCGGCCCTGATCGGCCACCTGGTCGGCCACATCTGGCACGGCCCCGTCAAGGATGCCGATCTGCCGGGCAAGAGCGGAGCCTATGAGACCAGACACCTCCTCGGAGCCATTTCCACGGTCCTCGCGCTCGGCCCCCTAGTAACCGTCTCATCCAAGGTCAGGGCGGGGTTCTTCACCCCCCTGGGCATGTTCCTGAGTCCGAACCATGCCACCAGTACCAGCCTGGCACGCTGCCTGTCCAGGGACAACCAGGCCAGCTGCTATGCCCAGTATGGGTTCACACCAAACCACACCATCGGTGGAGCCCTGCTGACCCTGCTTATGCCGACCCTGGTCATGCTGGCCATTTCCTGGGGCATCTACCACGGTCGGCGGGTGGCGGCCGCCGCAAGCCTGGCTTTGAATGGTCTGACCGTGGTGCTCGCCCTGCTCTACTATCTGGTCTTCCCCATGACCATCGGCGACGGATTGCCCCAGGCCATCAGGCACGGAGCCGTCCCGTCCCTCCTGGTCATCGCCCTCCCCCCACTGGTTTTCTGCCTCTTCATCATCCGCAACATGCATGTCTTCCTGGTGCGCACCATACCCTCCCGTATCCGCACCGGCTGGGTGGCGATCCTGGTGGGATTCGTGACCACGGCAGTCGGGTACATCGCCTTCGCCACGGCGAGCCCCTGGTCCTTCCGGCCCAGGGCAACCCTGAACACGGTCATGTCCGAACTGCCTGAGCTCTACCTCCCCAACGGCATTGCCGGACGGTTCCGCCCCTTCATGGTTCCCCGGACGCTGACCAGCCTGGTGGTCAGCGATGCGGTCGGATTCATCTTCTGGATGGTCTTCCTGGTGGTCCTCCTGGCCTGGATGCGTTCCTCCGTCATCCAGAATGAGAGCGAGCGCCTACGGGCCGGCGCCCTGGTCCAGACCGGCGGTGAAAGCATGTCGTTCATGACCACCTGGGAGGGCAACAACTACTGGTTCTCACCCACCGGCCGGTCGGCAATCGCCTACCGGGTCATGCACGGCATCGCCCTGACCACCACCGGCCCCTTCGGCGACCCGGACGAATTCATGACGGATCTGGATGACTTCTCCCGGTACTGCTCCGAGCACTCCTGGTCCCCGGTCTTCTACAGCGTCCACAAGCCCCAGCGGGACCAGCTGGCCCTCCGGGGCTGGTCCACCCTGAAAGTGGGCTCGGAGATGGTCGTCACCCCCAGCCTGTGGCAGACCCGAGGAAAGAAATGGCAGGATATCCGCACCGCCATCAACAAGGCCAAGCGGGACAATATCACCGACGTGCTGACCACCTTCAACGACGCACCCTGGGATGTCCAGTCCCAGATCGTGGATATATCCGAACAGTGGGCAGAGCTCAAGGCCCTACCCGAAATGAAGTTCACCCTGGGCGGTCTGGACGAGCTCCGAGACTCCCGCATGGCCATCCTCTATGCGATCGACGCCGAAGGAACGGTCCTCGGGGTGACCAGCTGGATGCCCACCTACCGGCAGGGGCAGATCATCGGATGGACCTTGGATTTCATGCGGCACCGGACCGACAGCCCCAACGGAATCATGGAGTTCCTCATAGCCCGCATGGCCGAAAGGCTGCGCGACCAGGGCACCGTCGAATTCATGAGCCTCTCGGCTGCACCACTGGCCGGAATGGACCCCGACCAGGACGAGGCACCAGGCAACACCGAGTTCCTCCAGCACGTTCTGGGCATGGTGGCCGATTTGATGGAGCCTGCCTACGGGTTCCACTCACTCTTCTTCTTCAAGAAGAAGTTCCAACCGGCTGAACATCCTGTCTACATCTGCTACCCCGATCCCGCCCAGCTGGCACAGATCGGGCTGTCGGTACTCCAGGCCTATCTGCCCGATCTCAAGGCATCCCAGGCACTGGATGCCCTGAAGTCCATCATGCCCAGCAGCTCCTCCAAAGAGAGGGCCGGAAGCAGGGAGCCGGATACCGGGCAACCCGGAGAAACCGACAGGGAAAACGACCAACCGGACCACCCGGCCGCCTGAGGCCAGACCACCGATTCACTGCTCGACCGGGGCGGCCTGACAATCGCCGCAGAGGCCATAGACCTCAAGGGTATGGGACGAGACCGTGAAGCCGTATGCCTGCGCCACCGAGTCGAGCCACCCCCCATCCGGGGGCGTGATCTCGACGGTCCTTCCACATGATTCACAGACCAGATGATGGTGATGGCGGCGTTGCGCTGCACAGATCCGGTACAGACGCACTCCGCCGTGTTCTATACAGTCAAGGTTCCCCGAAAGGTGAAGGGCACTGAGTTGCCGATATACAGTGGCCAGACCGATATGGCTCCCTGAATCGTTCAGGACCGTATACAGGTCCTGGGCCGAAACGAAATCATCCTGCGCGCGCAGGGCCTGCCAGACGGCGTCCTTCTGCCTGGTCTTCCTGGAAGCACTGGTGGTCATCGTTCAGAGCCCTCCTTAAGCCATTCCACCCTACAGCACCCCGACTAAAGGGGTAAGTGGTTTCGGCTCAGCGCAGGTCATCCCAGCAGCCGGAGGCTTCCAGGTCCCGAGCCGTGGCCCGGGGATCATCGGTGAGGACGGTCAGATGCCCCATCTTCCGGTCGGTCCGCACCTCGGCCTTGCCATAGTCGTGCAGGTTCCACTCAGGATGATCTGTAAGCTGCCCCAGGACCGGCCTTACATGCTGCCCCAGGATATTGACCATAACGGCAGGACTGAGCAGACGTGGCTGAGCCAGGGGCCATCCGGCGATACCTCGGATGTGGGCATCGAACTGATCCAGGGAGCAGGCCTCGATGGTGTAGTGACCGGAATTGTGGGGACGGGGGGCCATCTCGTTGACCACCAGGCCTCCGTCCGGCATCACGAAGAGTTCTATGGCCAGGGTGCCGGCCAGCCTGAATCCTTCAGCCAGCCTCAGGGCCAGTCGTCCGGCCTCCTCCTCGATCTCCCGGCCGGCCCCGGCCGGTGCCAGGGTCATGTGCAGGATGTTGTGTCGGTGGTCATTGCGAACCATCGGGAAGGTCACATATTGGCTTCCGTTGCCGGTCACCAGGACCGAGGCCTCAAAGGAGAAATCGACGAACCCCTCCAAAATAGAGGGCGGGAACCCCACCCCCCTTGCTGTGTCCTGTCTGGTCCGCTCGGCCACCTGCCACAGGTCGTCCGCCGACCGCAGGACCATCTGCCCGTGGCCGTCATAGCCACCAGTGCGCGTCTTGAGCACGGTCGGGTAACCCAACTCATCCAAGGCCTTCTCCAGGTCGTCCATCCCATCGACCTGTCTCCAGGGCGCTGTTGCAAACCCGTGCCGGTTGACGAAGGTCTTTTCGTGGACCCTGTCCTGGGTGACCCGCAAAAGCTCGGTCCCCTGGGGAATGGCCACCTGGTCCCGGACCCCGTCCAGGGCCTCGGCGTCAACATTCTCGAACTCGTAGGTCAGGACATCACTACGCTCCGCCAGCCGACGGATTGCATCCCGATCGTCATAGTCGGCCGTGATCTGAAAATCAGCCACCTGCCCCACCGGACAGTCGGGCATAGGGTCCAGCACGCCGATGCGGAATCCGCGATACCTGGCGCTCAGAGCCATCATCCGCCCCAGTTGACCACCCCCGACGATGCCGATGACCGCGCCGGGTTCCAAATGATCGATACGCCCCGCCGTTTCCTCAGACAAGCTCGGCATTCGACTCCTCCACCTTCTTGGCGAGTCCTTCGCGATAATCCGCTAGGTCCGCCGCCAAACCCTCGTCCGTTGTGGACAGGATACTGACGGCCAGCAGGCCGGCATTGGTGGCTCCCGCCTTGCCGATGGCGGTGGTGGCCACAGGAATCCCGGAGGGCATCTGAACAATGGAGAGAAGGGAATCCACGCCACTCAGAGCACGTGACTGAACGGGTACCCCAATGACCGGCAGGGTGGTTTGGGCAGCCAACATACCAGGCAGGTGGGCGGCACCCCCCGCTCCGGCGATGACGACCCTGATGCCTTTGGACCGAGCCTCATGGGCGAAGTCCGCCATGAGTCCCGGCGTCCGGTGAGCCGAAATGACCTGCTTCATGTAGGGGACCTGGAACCTGTCCAGAACCGCGCATGCCTCCCGCATCGTCTCCCAATCGCTGGATGACCCCATCACCACTGCAACCAAGGCCTTATCGTCGTCTGTATCAACCATTCGGATCTCCCTCGCTCGGCAGTTTCGATAGTACCCATCCCCGGAGAGATTCCCGTTGAAAAACAGGCCGAATCGCCCAGTTCATCGACCAACCGGAACTCCTGCCATGCGAATCGTGTCAGTCTGATGGATGTTAGGGCCGGGCATCGTGAACATATGGGGTTCTGGAAGACATCGCATCACCCAGCCGATAGAATCGTTGCCGCATCGTGTTGGTCGTGGTCTACGGACCGGAAGGACGGGAAAGCTGACAGGCATGGGTACACTTCTCGATGGAATCGACTCCCCTCAGGACCTGAAAAACCTGACCGGGGATGAACTGGACCGCCTGGCCCAGGAAATCCGTACCCTGCTCATCGATTACTGCAGACGATACGGGGGGCACCTCGGATCCAATCTGGCCGTCGTGGAGGCCACCATCGCCCTGCACAGGGTTTTTGACCTGCCCCATGATCATCTGGTCTTCGACGTCTCCCACCAGGCCTACACCCACAAGATCCTGACCGGTCGGAAGCAGGCCTTCACCAACCCTGAGCGCTTTGGCGGCGTCTCCGGCTTCACATCCCCGGAGGAAAGCGAATACGACGACTTCGTTCTTGGACACACCGGAACCTCCATCTCCCTGGCCTGTGGCCTGGCCAAGACCCGAGACCTTGCGGGAGGCACGGGGAACGTCATCGCCTTCATAGGAGACGGCGCCTTGAGCAGCGGCCCGGCCTTTGAAGGCCTGAACTGGGCGGCCGAACAGGGCGGCAACCTGATCATCGTGGTCAACGACAACGAAATGTCCATCGCCGAGAACCACGGCGGACTCTACCGGTCATTGGCCGCCCTGCGGGCCACCGGCGGCCAATCCGAGCGAAATCCCTTCCGGGATCTCAACCTGGACTATCGATATGTGGAGGAGGGCAATTCCATAGGCCCCCTGGTACAGGCCTTCTCGGAAATCAAGGACATCGACCATCCGGTGGTGGTCCATATCCACACCCGCAAGGGGCTCGGACTCGGACAGGGCAGGAGCGAAGAACCCGGAGCCGGGGCGGATGAACCCACCCTGCCGGCACTGCCGGCCGAGGGACAGGTGGAGGCCAACCACTGGCAGAACGGCATCAAGGCCAACAGCAAGGCAGCCAATTCCCGTAAGGTCTACGGGAGAATGGCCATGCAGGCCCTCCAGCCCCGCTTCCAGAACGAACCCGGACTGGTGGTTATCTCCCCCGCAACCCCCCTGTCCAACGGCATCGATCCCGAATTCCGCAGCGAGGCGGGGCGGCATTATCTGGATGTCGGTATCGCCGAATCACACGCCGTGGCCTTCGCGGCCGGGCTGGCCAAGGCTGGCGGAACCCCCGTCGTAGCGACCTCATCCACCTTCTTCCAGCGGGCCTATGACCAAATCGAGCAAGAGATGGCCATCAATGGGAGCGCCATCACCCTGCTGAACTTCTCCACCGGAATATCCGGGACCGATGCAACCCACTCGGGCGCCAGCGACATCGCCATGATGAACTCCATCCCCGGACTGACCTGCCTGGCGCCCGGGAGCGGCGACGACTTCCTCCGGATGCTGGCCTGGGCCACCGGCCCCGCCCGCCGTCCTGTCGTCATTCGAGTGCCAGGAGAACGCATCCTAGCCTCCGAACGTGCGGCCGGACTGCCCGATACCCTGGAGGGTCGGCTGTCCATGGAACCCGGGATGGCTCCAGATTCCAACCACTCCGGAACCGGCACTGATTCCCAGGACCCGTGGAACTCCTACGGAATCGTGCGAAAGGGCAATACCGTGGCAATCCTGGGGCTGGGCGACATGCTTCCCCAAGCCTGCCGGGTCGCCGATTCCCTCCGGGAGCGGGCCGGCATCAATGCGACGGTCATGGATCCCCATCAGTATTCGCATCCTGACTTGACCACCCTGCAAGCACTGGACCGGAACCACCGTCTGGTGGTGACCATGGAAGACGGGCAGCTCCTGGGCGGATGGGGACAAGGAATCGCTGCCAGCTGCGAGTCCAACACCATCCAAGTCCTCACCTTCGGCGCCGACAAGGAAATCAATGACCGGGTGCCCTTGACCATCTTGAATCAGCGGTACGGGTTGAACACAGAGGTTATGACCGATTCCATCATCTCGGCGCTACAAGGCAGGGACTAGTACACGCCATTGGGCCCAACACCGGCCGTCGACCGGTAACTCGCCGGGCTGGGCCTATGGGTACAATGGTAGCGTTTGGCCCCGTAGCTCAGCTGGATAGAGCAACTGACTTCTAATCTGTAGGTCGCCGGTTCGAATCCGGCCGGGGTCACCAGCCAAAACCCCTACCCCCATTGGAAAGTGGGGGTTTACTTTTTGACCGCCAACATCAAAAACACCCCCATTGTGTGTGCCATGTGTGTGCCATCTTTTTGCGGCGGGAGGGGGGGGGGCTAAACCTGGGGCCCATCCCTCCATTCCAGGTCCCCAACCTCGCCCTCCCTAGCCCCGTACCAGACGGAAGCGATATCCGTCTTCACCTACTGGTGCAGTCCGGCCAGGCGCTCGCGATCCTGCCCGCTCTGCCCTGGTCAGTCGAACCAGTCACATTAAAACGCAATCATCGATACGCGATTACGCTGTCATCGCTCATGAAACCCGCAAGAGTCCATGTGCGCCCTTTTCGGCCAGGCTCATTGCATGATTGACCATGGGGTAGTCACCCGGCTGGTCAACCCTGAATTCCACGAAGCCGCCCTGGGCGGGCAAGAGGGGCAGGACCTGGGCCCCGGCAGAGGCCGATACTGATGGGTCTGCAGCAGCCGTTCCGCCAATCAGATAACGCCCCTCGGTCCAAACCGTATCGAACTGGGTACCGACCACATGAAAGGCCAGGGGCTGATTGGGACCGGCATCCAGCACCCATATGCGGACCCGTTCGCCAGCCTTGAGCCCGAGCGGGTGGGCGTCATATTGGAATGCCCGACCATTGAAGGCCATGATGTCGGGGTTCATGGACACCACCTTGACGGAATCGGCCGTTCCGCCCTTGGCGCCCAGATATGTTTCCGACTGGACCAGGACATACTCGGCATCAACGGCTGGCAGGGTGCCATCATCCACGACCACCGCCCCATACATACCGTTGGCTATGTGGTTGGACATGGGTTCACTGCTGCAGTGGTACATCCAAATGCCCGCACGCTCTGCCTTGAAGGTGTACCGAAGGTCCTTGCCGGGTTCGATGTTGCGCATCATGACCTGCGGCACAGCCGGACCGGCATGGAAATCGATGGAGTGGCTCATACTGCCCTTGTTTCGAACGGTCACTTCAAAGGTGTCGCCCACATGCCCCCTGAGTACCGGTCCCTGGGCGCGGGGGCGCGAATCCGAATCACGTGGGTCATCGGCGTCATCGAAGCTCCACACAGTCCGTTCGAGCCCGGGAGCCACCTTTTCCTTGCGCTCCTTGATGTCCAATACATATTGCCGGACTCCCGCCCGGTTTCCGTCCTTCAGGGGCGGAAGGGCCGCTGATGCGGGATTGGACTTCTCAGCCTGGGCCTTGAGCTTGGCGGCTGTCGGAACGGAATAGTCCGCAACATCACCAGACCCCATCGCCGCCATACCCTCCATGTGGTGGTCGCCGGCCGTGGATGCCGCCCCCTTGGCCCTGACCTTCAGCTCCATACCCATTTGACGGTGCCCCGCCAGGGAGCACCAGCCAAGGGTATCGGCCCCGATTACGCCAACATCGATACGCGCGGCCCCATCGACAGGAACCACACCCGTCTCCTTACCGTTCGCAAAAACCAGATCATGCCTTTGGTCGCCGGTGTTGCGGAAGTCTACGACCAGACGGTCGCCTGCCGGCACGGTGATTGAGTCAGGAACGAAAGCCATACCCTTCACCCCCACCGTCACCTGGGTGACATGTCCGGTGGGTTTGACGTTTTCCGCCGGCATCACGCCGTATTCCACCGCGTGGACAGAACTGTTCCCGATACCGGATGTGTCTCCTGCCGACTTGACCAGCCCGGGACGAATCACCATCAGAACCATTCCAGCGACCAGGAGCAGGACGGTAATGGCGGTAAGGACCAAATCGTTGCGCAGCACAATCGCCTCGGGCATTCCGTCTACCGAATCCTCACCCTGCCGGCGGTGCTGCCGCTTGGATGCCAGAATCCGTTTCCCGCAGGCGGCCAGGTAGACCACGGTCATCATCATGGCCAGCATCCCCACAACATTCAGGGCATTCCCCACCTTCCACATGGGCGCGAAGAGCCGAATGGTACCCAGGAGCCGAATGAGGAGTCCGGCCTGCATGAATCCCCAGGCCACCCAGAGCAATGGGTGGAAGGGCAGGGGCCTGCGGATGACCGAGGGGACGATCATACACACGTGGGCGATGACCATGGTCAGGATGAACCCTATGGCCAGGGCATGCAGAGCCATGTCTCCCCAATAGGTCTGCGAATCCAACGGGGCGACCATCCAGATCAGAGCCGCCAGCAGACCCCATCCGTAGGCGGACATCATGCAGGTTCCCATGAATCCAGGCAGTCCACCATGTCGGAAGGTGGTTTTGGCCACATCGTGACCAGCCATAACCAGAAGAAGCAGGGCCAGGGACAATCCCAGAAGCGGATACCCAACCTGGGGAGCCATACACTGGGCAGGCAACATCAGCACCAGCAGGAGGCTCAAACCGAGTATCCCCGATTCCAGACGAACACTCGAAAAAGCGGCCCTGGCCAGTTCAACCCGCTCCCCCACTATGGTCAGTACCAGGAAGAGCAACCAGGAGGGAGAAAGAACGGCGGAGTCCAATCCAGCCACCCAACCGGCGGCCCCGACCAGACCCAACAAGGACGCAAGCGTTTGCATCAGCACTTCAGCCGATGCCTGACGGCACCATATGGCCGCATACACAGCCGTCAAGGCCAACATGGACAGGGTCCAGGGAATACCTGCCAAGAGCTCAATCCTGAGAACCCCGGACTGGGCACCCAGAGCGGAAGCCACCAGGACCATGATGCCCAGGAGCGATCCAAGCAGACCCATGGCCGGAGCCAGGAATCCCCAGCGCGGCTTGCCGGGACCGCCAGAGCGAAAGGCCACTGCCCGTTCCAGGCCTATGGCCGAGCCCAGAAACCCGTAGACCATCAAGCCTCCATGCAGGTCAGCCAGGGGGACCCTGCCGGAGGGATGAATCAGGTCGGCACGAATCAGCGCCGCAACCAGACCGAGAAGGGCCGCCAGTCCCGCACCGACCAGGAGAGCAATCCTTGCTTTGGGCAGGGCAGCCTTGTCTCCGGTCCTGCGCGTCGTCTTGTCATCCTGCATGGAATCGACCACCTTGCCGTGGTTTCATATTTAATTGGATAGTTATACAATTTAATCGATGAGTCAGGAAATTCAAACCCCTTCCAGCGGAAACGAGACCCCCGCCAAACGACGAAACGGGGAAGCTCTGCGTTCCGCAATCCTCGACCGCATTCAGGGGGAAACCCGCTCCGGCGCCCCGGGCCTCTCCGCATATCAAGTCGGGATGATCTTCGGCATCCATCCGACAACAGCCCGCTTCCATCTCGAACATCTGGTGAAGCAGGGCAGGTTGATTCGCCACCAAGCGGAGACCGCCGGAGCGAATTCTCCGAACAGCCACAAGAGCGGCCGCGGAAGGCCGAGTATCATCTACACTCCGGCAGACCAGGAGCAGGCAAGGGAGGACATGATTGCCTCGCTCTGCATAGCCCTGGAATCATCCATCGCCGACCCTCAGGCCAGAGTCGAGTCCGCCCTTGAAGCAGGGAGAACCTGGGGCCGGCACCTGTCCAATCGGGAACACCGATCAGCCGGCGGATCTTCACCGTCAAACCCTTCCGGACCGCCACTGAACGTCCTGGAGAACCTGGGGTTCAGGCCGGAACCCATCGGAGAAGATCAACGAAGCTGCTATCTGACGGCCTGCCCCTTCATGGATGACGCCCTAGCCCACCCCATCATCTGCACCATCCACCTGGGCATGATCCAGGGGATCATGGCAGGCAGGGGACTTCGGACAAGGACCCGATTGGAGCCCTTCGCCTCCCCGAAAGGATGCCTCCTGGAGGTGCAGACTTCCAACAAGGCCATCGACAAGGATTGAGACGTCGAACCGGACCCGTCCACGGTCATTCCGGGCACTCCGGTTTACTGCGTCCTTGAACCGACTCACCCTTTGATGAAGTGGGTCTCCATACGCCTCTGGAACCGCGTTGCCGCAAGGATGACCGCCGCCACCAGGGAAATCACGAGCATACCGGCGAAGCTGCCGGTCACCGGATTCAGATCCAAAAGTCCGGAAAGACCCTTGAAGGCCCAGGTAGACGTGGTGAATCCCAGACTGGTGGTGGCCGAGAAGATACCCATCACCAGCGGGTACCGCCTGGGAGAGGTCAGATTGGACAGAAGGAAGGGGCAGGTGGCCATGATGATGGCACTGCCCGACCCCACCAGGAAGGCGGACAGACAGACCAGGGGGAATGAGCGGGTGACCAGGAAGAGGATCGCACCCACGGACATCAGGGCAAAGGCGGCGGGAATCGTCCATTCGCGGAGCAGACGCCGGATGCCGTTGATGCTGAGACCTATCACGACGGACGACCCCGTATTGAACATCAATGCCAGACCTGCCGCACCGGTATCTCCCAGGCCGTAACGGGTTATGTAGACCGCCAGCTTGTTGTAAAGAACGGCCACCAAAAAGATGCTGAGGAATCCTATCAGTACGCAGGAGACGATACCCCACCAGTATTGCTGTCCAACTTCGGATGTGGGGGAATCCGAATGGTAGGTTTCCGTTTCGTCCTCCTCGACCGTGCCCACATTGGGAACCAGGAAGAAGACCATGATCAGGGCAGGCAGGGCAAGTAGATACAACCAGTAGTTATGGAGCCACCCGCCCTTGGCCAGGAAACCGCCCAGAGCAAGGATGAGCATGGATGAACCATCCTGGACAGCCAGAACCACCCCCATGAGTCCGGCCAGCCGATCCCCCCTGAAGAAGCGCGCCGAAAGGCTGGGAAGGATCGTCGTCGTGATGCCCACACCGAACCCAACCACCAGGGCGAAGACGAGAAGCTGGTTGACGTTGTCATGGATGAACAGGGGAAGCAACCCGCCTAGAGCGATGCAGAAACAGCTGATGCAACCGGCGGTCCTGAACCTCATCCAGGTCATGAGCTGACCAAAGAGGAGGGCGGAAACGATCGCGGCCGACGCCCCTACCGACACCACCGATTCCACCGTGGATGGGTCGGCGTGAGGGAAGGAGGCCTGGATGGCTGCGACCGAGGGCGAGATGACGGAATCGAACCGCGACATGACCGCCAAGGCCATGATTCCTGCAAGAATACCCAGATTCCGACGGGTAAACACCCTGCCCGACACGTCCCCCGACGTCCGTTTCCCCTCGCTCATCACCTTCTCCAATCTCAGCTTGCCCGAGACAGTCTACCCCAGGGCCAGAGCCGGTCCCAGGGCGATGCGGAAACAGTTGGTTGCAGAAGGTGATGGACCTGCAGATCCGTCCATCAGGCCTTGCTGTCACCCGGTCAGGGATGCAGCCCGGAACCCCTGCCTGCCACGAAGGCACCCAGATCGTTCGGGCCGAGGCCGACGTAGCTGTCAATGGAGGCGAATTGCGGGCCATCGACACGTGGATTGGGGGTGACTCCGGTGAAGGCAATCGTTGTAGCACCGGAAGCAACCGCCGAGCGAAGGCCCGTCGCCGAATCTTCGAAGGCGATGCAGGCGGACATGCAATCGGCTTCTTTTATACCCGCAAGTTTCGCCGCATACAGATAAGGAGCCGGATCAGGCTTCTGTGACAGCCCGTCATCGCCGCAGACGAAATCCACAAATGCACCTCGGGGCGCCTGCTCAACCACCGCCCGGGCCATGCGCCGCGGTGATGTGGTGACCAGAACAGAGGGGACACCTGATCGCGACAGGGCCTTCAAGAGGTCGAACACCCCACTGATCCAAGGCATACGCTCCTGTTCCTTGCGGGCAACACCATCGATGAGCATACCGGGGATATCCTCCTCGGGAACCTGTAGCCCATGCTCCCTGAGAAGTCGCGCAACCTGGGGAAGCGGTTTCCCCGACACCTGCCACCCCATCTCCTCGTTCCAGTACCCGCCATACTGCTGCGTCAGCTCTATCTCCACCTGGTGCCAGTACGGCTCCGAATCGATGAGGGTACCGTCCATATCCCAGAAGACAGCCAGAGGGAGCCCATCCCCGTCCATCCTGCCAGAGCAGCGGGTACCACCCCTTGGTGAACCGGAGATTTCACATGCTTCTACAGACTCGCCGCCGGGTATGGGTACTTCGCTCTGCCAGTCGTTTTCCATACTGACAGCTTATCGACAGGACTCACCACCCCGGCCCCGGTCCGCTCCCGCTTCCAAGCAAGGACGTGAACCGGACCACCACGATTCCTCAGTCAGTTGACGTTGCCGAATACCTGGTTGCTGAGCTCCTTACGGAGGGTTTCATACTCGGTGATCTTGCCCAGAAGGTCGAACTTCTCCTGCCCATCCGGCAGTCGGTTCATCTGGTGACGGGCGGCCGAAATCAACCGCATATAGGTGGCATCAAGAAGCCTGGCCAGAAGTTCCGAGGCGTATTGCCGCTCTTCTGCGGTGGCCTCTCTGAGCTGTATGGCCGCAGCGTTCGCGGCAGGCTCCGCTTCCTGACCGGCACCCGGACCACCGGCAGGACCGACGCGGCCCGATACCGGAGACTGCGTATCCTTGTCGGGAGCAGCCAATGGCAGGGGCATGACCGCCAGCTCATTGATGGCGGATTCCAGCAAGGGCCCAGCCTCCTTGCTCAGATTGTGCATCCATAGACCCTGTGGGGTGTCTGCGGCTGGCAGCCCGCCTGCGGCTTCCACAGCTTGATAGAGGGTGCGGAAGATGGGAACCACGAAGCTGTCGACGCTCAGCTGGCTATACACATCACGATTGACGGCGCGAGGTATCTGAATCAACAGACCCATGAACTGCTGCTCGCAGATAAAAACGGAATCGTCAATCCTGTAGTATCCCTGGTCGGCCGCATCCTTCTTCTCCAGCTCCCGGCGACGCGCAGACTCCTCGTAGGGATTCCGGTCGGACAGCTCCCTCCCAGCATTGCCGTACCGGGGCTGCCTGATCGCATAGGCGCTCTGGTCGTGTATGCGCATACTCCGCCGAGCGGCACTGACCTCCTGTTGAAGCAGGTCCAGATCCACACCGATTCTGCGGGCCGCCTTCCGGGTATAGATGCCCACCAGCGACCGGTCCCTGATCTGGGCGATGATAGGCGCCACGGCCTTGACCGCCCCTATCTGCCCGGTCGTGTACTGGGTATCGAACATATCAACGGCCGAATCAATCACAAAATCATAGAGGGGCCTTGCCTCGTCCACCAGGGACTTGACCGCCTGGTCTCCATGCTGGATACGCAGATCACAGGGATCCAGGTTGTCCCGCGCCACAGCCACGAAGGTCTGGGTGAGGAAGCTGCCGTCAAGCCCGAAGGCGTGGAGGGCGGCCTTCTGCCCCGCTGCGTCCCCGTCAAAGGTGAAGACCACACGGGAGCCCCGGACGGGCCCCACCAGCTGAATCGCCCCCAGGGCATCGTCGGAAATGAGCCGTCGGACTATCTTGGCATGGTCCTCCCCAAAGGCCGTTCCGCAGGTGGCCACAGCAGTATCGACACCGGCAAGGTGGCAGGCCATGACATCGGTGTACCCCTCGACGATGACCACCTGGCGCTTCTTGACGATGGCATCCTTGGCCAGGTCGATACCGTAGAGAACCTGGTTCTTCCGGTAGAGCTGGGTATCGGGGGTGTTGATGTACTTGGCGCCGATGCTGTCATCCTCGAAGAGCTTGCGGGCACCGAACCCCAGAGTGCGGCCCGTCGAGTCACGAATGGGCCAGGTCACCCTGCCGCGGAAGTAGTCATAGATACCGCGCTGACCCTGTCTGGCCAGTCCCGCATCCAGCATCTCCTGCTGAGTGAATCCCTTGGTGGAGAGGTGACGAACGAGGTTGTCCCAGCCGCGAGGGGCGTAGCCACACCCGAAATGGGTGCTGTCAGCCTGGGTGAAGGTTCGCCCCGCCAGGAGCTTGCGGGCGGCCAGGGCCTCCTTGGTCATGATCTGTGAGACGAAGAACCGCTGGGCCTCTTCGTTGGCCTCCAGCAGGCGGGCCCTCTTGGACCCCTTCCGTTGTTCCCTGCGGTCATTGTCGTAGTGAAGCTCGATGTGGTACTTGTCCGCCAGGATTTCAACCGCATCACCGAACTCTACGTTCTCTTCCCGCTCGACGTAGGTGAAGACATCCCCACCCAAGCCGCAACCGAAGCAATGCCAGACCCCCATGGAGGGTCGGACCGAAAAGGAGGGGGACTTCTCATCGTGGAAGGGGCACAGACCCACGTATGTCCCCGAGCCCGAGGGCTTCAAGGTCACACTCTCGGATACGATTTCATACAGGTCGGCCTTGGCCCGCACCTTCTCGATGTCTTCTTTCTTGATCAGTCCTGGCATATACTCCAGACTAGCCGTGGCGCGGGAACTGGTTCGAGACGACGAGGAAACAGTAGGGGTCCCAGGCCTGTCGAACCTACTGGCAGATGATGGAATGGAGCGACAAGGCCGAGCCATCGGTCAGCGAGGCCACCTGATCGACGGCCACGCGGAGACGTTCGTCGTCGGATCCAGCCTTTACCCAGTCCTCCAGGAAGACCGTCTCCAGCGCATCCGAGGGGTTGGGGGAATCAGCCATCATGACCTCCACCAGGTCGGTGATGATTTTCAGCTGTTCTTCATGGAAGGGCTCGTGTTCCCTGGGCTCCATGGCGAAGTAGACGGCGATCCCCTTCAGTGCCACGATTTCGTAGGATGTTCCCTCGGGGATGACCACGGTGGCCGAGTACCGCGTAAGAGGACCTTGCCCGTATTTCTGACGGGTGGCGGCCTCAACAGACCCCGCAAACCGTCCTATCAGGGCACTGGTCATGTTCTTGAGCTGGGCCAGGGACCGACGCGAACCGTCGAAATGCAGGGGAAGCATGGCCTTCATCCTCCCCAGGGCCTGCACAAGCAAATCCGCATCCCAGCGCTCGCCGTACCAGGACCGAGCAGCGGCGACCACCCCGTCCATGACTCTCGGGTCGGCCAGGGCAAGTGGATCGAATGAGCCCATGACGATGGCATCCTCCACGTCATGCACGCTGTAGGCGATGTCGTCGGACAGGTCCATGACCTGGCATTCCATTGGTGTCGTATTGACGGGCGCGTCCCGCTTGAGCCAGGCAAAGACCTCCTCATCATCGGGATAGACACAGTACTTGGCAGACCGCTCCCCCTTGGGATGCTTGGCCGCATCGGCCAAGGTCCAGGGATACTTGACGGCGGCATCCAGGGCCGCCCTGGTCAGGTTGACACCGGCACTGCGGCCATCAGGATGAAAGACCTTGGGTTCCAGTCTGGTCAGGAGTCGCATGGTCTGGGCGTTTCCCTCGAATCCCCCGATGGAGGAGGCGATGGAGGAAAGCGCCCGCTCTCCGTTGTGCCCAAAGGGCGGGTGACCCAAATCGTGCGCCAGGCAGGCACAATCGACCACATCGGGGTCGCAACCCAGCATGGTGCCGATTTGGCGCCCTATCTGGGCGACCTCCAGAGTATGGGTCAGACGGGTCCTGACGAAATCATCGGTTCCCGCCACCAGAATCTGGGTTTTGGCTCCGAGGCGGCGCAGGGCGGAGGAATGGACCAGCCGTGCCCGATCACGTTCGAAGGCTGTACGGGAGTTGGATTTTGGAGGCTCCGGAGCCCAGCGCTCCTCATCGAAGGCCGTGTAGCCCTCATCACTGAGGCGCTGCCTTCCACTGATTTCCATCCGGGTGGGCCTCCTTCCGAACCAAAACAACCGTCAGTCTTTTGCGAGTCGGCAGAAACATCACCTGCCCTATCCCCTACCGATGTTCCAATTGTCCCCCATTCGGTACGGGAACCACAACTCGGAACCAGATGGCGCTCCGATAGAGAGGACCACCTGCCGGAAGTCTAGGCCACCGTCCATTACCGGGTATTTCGAAACGTGGGGGGTCTCGATCAGTCCAAGAATTCAGTCCAGCGAATCGACAACCACCAGTTCTGTGGGAACATTGCCCGCTGTGGCCTTGGAATAGGGGCAGAGTTCCTGGGTCCTGTCAACCAGGCGCTGGGCCGTCTCCTGGTCAATGCCGGGCAGGACCACCTCGATTCTGGCCTTGATACCGAAGGATTCGCCCTCGTCACCCAGGGAGATATGGACCCTGACCTTGCTCTGGGCCAGTTTGGTGGCCGCCACCCTCAGTTCCTTGCCGGCCAGCCCCATGGCACCCTGGAAACATGCACCCCACCCTATGGCAAACAGTTGCTCGGGGTTGGTTCCGTTTTCCTGGCCTCCCATGGCCTTGGGAGTGTCCAGATCCAGGGCGAGATCAGGGTTGTGGCTGACCGCATGACCATTACGGCCTCCGGTGATGTCGGCAACCGCCGTGTACGAAATGCTGCTTGGTTCCTTACCTGCATATGTGCTCATGTCCTCATCTCATCATGCCGACGGGAGCTTGGCAAGGATATCAGGGAACGATTCTCCCGTCCGGGCAAGGATTGTGGGACATCTCACCAAATCAGAACGGCTCAGCAACAATCGGGCCGAGACGGACACCACCGGCTGGTCATCTTTACCAGGTGGGAGATTCGAGCCGGATCATCAGGTATGACCGTAAGTCTCAGAGGATGGTGGCCGGGTCCAGGAGGTGCATATCCTCGGGGCGGATGACTTCGAAGGCATGCAGATAGAGTCTGGGTATCCGGTTGCGCAGGCAGGTGAAGATCTCATAACTGATGGTCCCCGCCGCCCTGGCCCAGTCGTCGGCGGTGGGCTCGCAGAAGGACTCACCTCGCCCGGGTCCGAACAGGACCACCGTGTCGCCCTCCCCAACCCCCAGGGTCACGGCCTTTCCCTCCAGGTCCAGAACGCACTGGTCCATGCAGACCCGACCCGAGACTCGCACAAGACGTGGCCCCTGCTTGGTCATCAGTCGAACCGGACCACCTTGGTGGATGGTTCCGGTGGAACCCTCGACATCGAATCCTGATGCGGATCGGTGAATGCCATCCGCGTACCCCAGGGGCAGGATGGCCGTAGAGGTATCGGAGCTGGTCAAATAGGTGCGACCGTAGGAGACCCCGTGCCCGGCCTCCAGATCCTTGACCGTACTCAGCTGAGCCTGGAGGGTCATGGCGGGTTTGAGACCATAATCAGCGGACCTGCCCATGGATGGGTCAGGCTCGTACCCATACATACCGATACCAGGGCGGGTCAGTTCGTAGTGGATATCGGGACGGCTCAGGGTTGCGGCGGTATTGGCCAGATGACGAATCATCGGCCTCATTCCAGCCGCGGTCAGGCGACGGACGAACTCCTCGAAGGAGGCGATCTGAGCGTCGGTCGAGGCAACGAAATCGGGGACGTCCGGCATATCGGCCACTGCCAAGTGGCTGAAGAGCCCGACGACGTCGAGGACACCCTCGGCAGCCAGGGGGCCCAGCTCTTCCAGGGCCGAGTCGAAGGTTTGCGGCGTGAACCCATTACGGCCGAAACCTGTATCGACTTTCACATGTATCCTGGCCGGCATGCCGACCCGCCTGGCCGCCTCCTCCACCCGATCGATGATGTGCAGGGAACCAACAGCCAGATCGATGTCGGCGCGAATGAGGTCATCCAGGGGGGCCTTGTCGACGTTGTACATCCAGGTCAGTATCCGGCACCTGTCCGGACCGATACCCGCCCTTCGAAGATGAAGGGCCTCACGGGGCTGGGCGGTTCCGAGCCATGTGGCACCTCCCGCGAGCGCGGCCAAGGCGGCCGGTATCAGACCGTGACCGTAAGCATCGGCCTTGACCACACCCATGACCTGCGCACCGGACCCGGACTCCCCGACCCTGCTGACCAGCTCCCCCATGTTGGCCTTGAGGGTTGCAAGGTCGACGATGACCTGGCCGGGATAAGCCTCCAGGGCCTTCTCGTAGTTATCTCGGCCGGCATCCGAAGAGAAGTCCCAGGACGGTGCTGCATTCAAACTCATGGGACCATTGTGCGACAGGCCTGAGTCAAAAAGTGCCGGCATGGTCCATACCCTGACCATACCGGCACTTGCCGTCCCGTGGACCACAGACCCTCCGGGAGAGGAGGGGGACCGTGATTCTCTTGCTTTACACCGTCCACGACTTCCGCTTATCGGGGCATGAACGGCACATCATCCTTGCTGCCTTCGTTTATACGGAAAGCAGTTGCCTGGCTGTGTCCTTCGGACCGCAGACGGTGCCGTCCGTAACGTCATGGCGCTGATACGCAAGCCTCACCTGGTCGATATCCTTGTTCTGCGGCATGACGATGTTTCCGCACTTGGTGAATCCGTGGGTCTCAAGGATGTGCTGCATGGCATAGTTCTTCATTCCGGTATCAGCACGAACGTTCTCGAAATGGCGCATACTCCAGCTCAGCAGGTCGTGGGCTGCATGACGTCCCAGACCGGAGGAGGCCACCCGGTGGATGGTGGTGTAGGGCTGGTCGTCCAACCACTCCCCGTCGATGACCTTGTAGTCAGGATCCTCGTCATGGAAGATGGCGAAGACACCGATGATGCGCTCGTGCTCGCCGCGATGCTCGTCCAGCTCAGGTTCCGGGTAGTCCGGATCCTCGGGTGGGTCGACCAGGGCCGCCGCATCATCCACCAGGAGGAGGGTGTGCCCTCCCTCGATGTCCGCCTGGATACGTTCAGGCAGCGGATACTTGTCGCCCCACTGGCGTGGATTGCCGGTTTCGGCCATCTTCTTGCGGGCATAGGCATAGACCGCCATGATGGCATCGAAGTCATCCATGGTGGCATGGCGAATCCAACGAGCCGTTTCCATCTCGTACCTGCGCACTCTTGGCACCTCTTTCCTAACCTGAGAGGCAGGGGTTTCCAGGCCCCTGCGCTTTGCCGAAGTATGAGTGTAACCAATGGCAAGTCGTAGGAAAACTACTACGCATTGAGCGAATCGGGGAATACTCCGGCTCATTCCGTGTTCCAATGGCCCGCGGAAAGACCCGGGACGATCGGCACTCAGGGCAAGCCAGCAACCGCATACTCCGGCTTAGCGCAGCAGGAAGCGGCATACCCCCATATACGTCATCAGGCACAAAAAACCGGGACCTTCGACGGTCCCGGAATCAAATCTCTGCCGAAGTCAGACCAGCTTGCGCTCGTAGGGGTCGGAGCTGATACCGGCGTCCACGATGTCGCGGCTCCACTGCTTGGCGGAGAAGAGGGAATGGTCACGGTAGTTGCCGCAGGAGGTGATTTCCGTACCGGGCACATCATCCCAGGTGGCCTTCTCTGCGATGAACTCCAGGGACTCCTTCAGTGCCTTGGCGACTTCCTCGGTGGAATGACGACCCCAGGCCAGGAGATGGAATCCAGTGCGGCAACCGAACGGTGAGCAGTCGATGTAGCCGGGAATCCGTTCACGCAACAGCACGGCGATGGTGTGCTCGATGGTGTGGAGGCCTCCGGTCGGTATGGCGTTCTCGTTGGGCTGGACCAGGCGCAGGTCATAGTTGGAGATAATGTCGCCCTTGGGGCCCTCCTCCTCGTCAATCAGACGGACATAGGGGGCCTTGACCTTGGTGTGGTCAAGTTCGAAGCTCTCGACTACAGGCTTGTCGTCCATATTCGTTTCCTTTCCTGCCAGCCGCCCCCAAATGGAAGGCGACTCTGATGAAATCGTATACGTTTCATGGTAGGCCGACCGGTCTATCTGCCTCTTCGTCCATCTCTGCGTCTCTTAACCCTCAACCCCGCCTTCGGTGGAGAAATCGGCGATGGCCTTCATGAACCGGGTACCATACTGCTCCAGCTTGTGCTGCCCCACACCGTTGACCGCCAGGAAGGCAGCATCATCGGTGGGACGGAGCCGGCACATATCTCGCAAGGCCTTGTCGGAGAAGACGATGTAGGGAGGTTTCCCTATTTCCCTGGCTATGACGGTTCGCAGATCGCGCAACTTCTGGAAGAGTTCTTCATCAGCGGGGCTGACATCGCCGACCCCGGCCTGGTCCAGGCCGTCCTCCCCCATCATAGAGGAGGGGGCATCGCCCAAGGAGGAACTGGCGCCGTAAACCCTACCGGTATCCTGGTCGTCCACGGCAACAGCCACTCCCCGCCGCTCCGTCCGCTTGATTTCATAGTGGAAGTCGGGAGCGACCGTCTGCGCGGCCTTGGGGCCGAAGTGGACCATGGGCAACCGGCCTTCGGTGATATTCAGGTACCCGTCCGAGGCCATCTGGTTGAGAACATCGCGGATTCGCGCCTCCGGAACTGAGGAAAGGGCCCCGTAGCTGGGGCATCGGTCAAGTCCACGCCGAAGGAGGTCCTGCGACCGCGACCCCCGCAGTATCTGGGTGATCTTCCCCGATCCGAACCCCTGGTTGACATCATGCACACACCTGCTGATGGCGCGGGCCACGTCGCTGACATCGATGGTCTCGAAGGTGCTCAGACAGTTGGAGCAATTACGGCAACCATCCTGGCCTGACCCTTCTTCACCCTCCTCGCTCCCCGCTCCGGAGCGTCCGACCTGGGCGGATTCCCCCTTGTCGGCGGCGGCAGGCGACGGACCGGCGGCGGCCTGTGCCATCTCCTCACCGAAGTACCGCAGCATGTACTGGTGCAGGCAGCCGGTGGTCCGGCAGTATCCGATCATGACATTGAGCAGACGCCGGTGCTCGGCCCGGACCGCTTCGGCCTGGTCACCGGTCAGGCGGTCATTCCCGCTGTCCATGTCGAGCAGCCGCCTGCGCGTGACTATGTCACTCTCATTCCAGAGCAGGGAGCATCTGGCGGGCTCCCCATCGCGTCCGGCCCTGCCCGCCTCCTGGTAGTAAGCCTCGATGCTCTCCGGCATATTGTGGTGTATCACATATCGCACATTGGACTTGTCAATGCCCATACCGAAGGCGTTGGTGGCCACAACCACCTGCACCTTGTCGTTGACGAAGTCCCGTTGCGCTCGCTCCCTGTCCTGGGCATCCATGCCTGCGTGGTAGCTGACGGCACTAATGCCGACCTTGGTCAGGTCATCGGCCAGGGCTTCGGTCTCCTTACGGGTGGCGCAGTAGACGATGCCCGATTCGTCCTGGTGCTTCCGGGCGTACCGGGCAACCCAACTGTTCTTGTGTTTGGTCTCCAGCTTGATCACATCAAAGAAGAGGTTGGGACGATCGAACCCCGTCACCGCCACATAAGGGTCGTTCAGGCCCAGCATGTATACGATGTCGCGACGCACCTTCTCGGTGGCCGTGGCGGTGAAGGCCGCAACCGTCGGCCTCTGCGGAAGGGACCTGATGAAGTCGCCGATACCCAGGTAGGAGGGACGGAAGTCCTGTCCCCACTGGGATACACAGTGGGCCTCGTCCACAGCCAGTAGGGATATCCTCACACGCTGGGCGAAGTCCCTGAACCTGGGGGCGTCCAACCGTTCGGGGGCCACATACAGGATCTTGCTCCGCCCCTGTGCCGCCTGGGCCAGAGCGAGGGCCTGCTCATCCATATCCTGGGTGGAGTTGACGAATGAAGCCTGAATGCCGGCATCCTCCAGCCCATCCACCTGATCCTTCATCAGGGAGACCAGGGGCGATATGACGATGGTCAAACCATCCAGCAGGGTGGCTGGAATCTGATAACAGATGGACTTGCCGGCCCCGGTCGGCATAACACCCAGGCAGTCCTGCCCACCCAGGATGGCCTTGACCAGGTCCCCCTGACCCGGCCTGAAGGACTCATACCCGAAATATCGCTTCAGCGCCCGTCCTGCATCCTCTATGTCCACCATGATTCTCCAGTCTATTGCCTCGCCGGGAGTGACGCAGTGGGCGAAATGACCATGTGGTCAACCTCCATCGGGACGGATCCCTGAGCGGCTGCCCGCCAGCGTCCCGCCAACTCACGTATGGACGGAATCTCGGGCGGAGCCAATCACATGGTCGCCGCAGCAACGAGCTGCCGGGTATAGGACTCTCCGGGATGGGCAAGTATGGCCTCCACAGGCCCCTCCTCCACAACCACTCCCCGACTGAGCACCATGACCCTGTCCGCTATGTGCTGGACCACGCCCAGGTCGTGGGAGATGATAATCATCGCCATCGCGTCGGATGAACCGGACTGCTGCCTGGACTCGGCCATGACCGATTGGAGCGTGTGAAGAATCCCCACCCTGGCCGAAACATCAATGGCGCTCATCGGTTCATCGGCCAGAAGGATTCGCGGCTTCGCGATCAAGGCTCTAGCCACGGCAGCCCTCTGGGCCTGTCCACCGGAAAGGTCCGCCGGGTAGGCGGCCATGACCCGGGCCGGATCGAGCCGCACCCGGGACAGGACATCGGCAACCTCATCGACGACGTTCTCTTCGACACGACGGCGACCCCAGCCGGGCCCACCATCCCTCCTTTCCGCAGCCAGAAGGGGTTCCGCAACCGAGCGGCCGATGGTCCACCGGGGATCAAGGGAGGTGAAGGGGTTCTGGAAGACGAGGGCGGAGTCCCGGGCGAGGGACCTGGCGGACGACGACCCATCCTGGACGGGCACCCCCCGGTATGTCACCTGTCCCGCATCCGGCCTCAACTGGCCCAGAAGAAGGCGGGAGAGGGTGGTCTTGCCCGAACCTGACTCACCGATGACCGCCAGACACTCCCCGGGGGAGAGGGAGACATCGATTCCCGACACCGCGGCCTTCCCGACCTTCCCATGACCGACCGAGGGATATGTCTTGGTCAGCCCGCTCCCAACCAGAATCGGATCAGGAGTGGAGGAGACAGAGGGCGAAGACCTGACAACCTCGGAATCTGCCATACCTGACAAGCCCGCTCTTTCATGCCTGTCCACGGCTGTCTCCTTCCCCGACCGGGACCACAGCGATACCTGGCCCGGGTTCGGGCTTATCGCCGAGTCCGCTCTCACCCGTACCGAGAGTCAGCTCTTTGGCCGCCTGCACCAGGGCCATGCCCTGATGGCTGGAGGGGTTGCACAGGACACTTCGGGTTTCTCCCTCTTCGACCACACGACCGGCATCCAGGATGTAGCAATAATCGGCAACCCTGGTCAGGACGGAGAAGTCATGGGTGATGAAGAGAAGGGAGGCCCCGCTCCTCTCGGCCAGGGAGACCAGGAGGTCCACAATCTGCCGCTGGGTGATGGCATCCAGGGCCGTGGTCGGCTCGTCGGCCAGAATCAGTCGCGGTCTGGTGACCAGGGCCGTGGCGATGGCCACACGCTGCTGCTGACCACCGGACAGCTCATGCGGATACGAGCCGGCCAACGATTCATCCAACCCGACCTCAGTCAGCACCTCCGCGACCCGCCTGCGTCGTTCCCCTGCATTCAGACGGTAGTGACGGCGAAGGGGAAGCTCGATTTGGGTACCGACCGGTCTGATCGGGTTCAGGGCCATCGATGGATTCTGGAAGACCATCCCCACCCGTGAGCCACGCATGTCCGCTAGTGAGAGATCATCCGAACCCACAACCTGGAATCCGTCTACCAGGATGGAACCCGACAAGGATGCCGTCAGGGGCGCGGTCCCCAGGATGCTCCGGGCAATCATCGATTTCCCTGAACCCGAGGAGCCGATCAGTCCCACCCGCTGCCCGTCCGCCACCTTGAGGTCCACCCCGTCAAGGATGGAATGCCCGTTGATGGACATGGTGAGACCTTCAATCTTCAGCGACATCACAGCCTCCTTGGGTGGAGTGATCCGCACGACCGTCATGGACAGCCGGCCTGGAGGTCGAGTCGGCATGGACGCAGCCTTCAGGGGCCTCCCAACTCCTGGACCGGTGGAGGGGCCGGTTGGCAGAGGCCACGGCGGCCCTGAGGCCGGGGTTGGTGACAGGATCGATGGCGTCACGCAGGGCATCACCGAAGAGATTCAGAGCCACCACGACCATGGTGACCACCAGCCCGGGCCAGACCACGGTCAGGGGGAAGATGTCGATGAACCTGACCGACGTAGACAGCGAGTGCCCCCAGGATGGCAGACCCGATGGAACGCCCACACCAAGATAGGTCAGACCCGACTCGGCCAGGACAGATGTCCCCGCCGACATGGAGAGCTGAACGCAGAGAACCGGAACAATATTGGGCACCAGATGGGTGAAGAATATCCTGACGGACCCCACCCCGCTGTGCCTGGCGGATTGCACATAATCCGATCCTGCCACCAGAAGGGCCTGCGGTCGCACGATTCGAGCCAGATTGAGTCCGTAGCCTATTCCACAGGCCACAATGACGACAGCCATACTGGGCCCCAGGGGGACCGCCAGAATCAGGGCGAGAAGGACCGTAGGCAGGGAAATCAAGGCATCCACCAGGACCACGACCGCCTCGGAAAACCCCGAATGGCGTGAAACCATGGCCATGACCAGGCCAAGCCCCAGCACACCCGACAGGAGAACCGACAGGAGGCTGATGACCAGGTTGGTCGCCGACCCCGCCATCAGCCAGGAGAGGATGTCGGCCCCGGTGCCATCCGTGCCAAGGAGATGGGCACTATTTGGGGTCTGCCAGATTCGGTAGCCGTCAGTGGCCCAGACAGGGACCGGTGTCCAGAATCGGGAAATCAGGGAAACCAGAGCCCAGATTGCCAGGACAATCAGGGAATACCGCCCCGAGGCCTTCTTCCACATAGTGCCCAGAACAACCCGGGTCCGTCCGGAAAAGCCCAGATGACCGGGAAAGACGGAGGTCCTTCCACAGTGTCCCTTGCCTGCATATTCCGTCTTCATCAGGCATCCACCTCCTGCCCGACCGCGCCTCGCAGCCGCGGATCAATCAATCTATGGGCAACATCCACCAGCAATCCCAGAAACAGGAAAAAGACCGCCAGGAGGAAGAGTTCCGACTGGACGGCCGGAAGATCACGATTCCCGACATCGGTGACCAGCATGGAACCCAGCCCCGGCAGGGCGAACAGGTTCTCACTGACCATGACCCCGGTAATCATCTCGGCCATGGTCAGCCCCACAACGGAAACCAGCTGCGGCGAAGCCACCCGCAGACCGATACGGAGGGCGGCCTGGGTCCGTGTCATCCCACAGGCCATACCCATGTCCACATATCCGGAGGAGAGCATGTCACCCAGGAGGGAGCGCGTGTATCGCATAATGCCGGCACCCACGATGATGCCCGTTGACAGGGCAGGCAGGATGAGGGATTCCAGGGCCCGTCCCGGCTGGCCCCAACCCTGGATGGGGAAGCCCTGGGATGGAAGGAGACCGACCAGACCGCCCCCCTTGGAGAAGAGCATGATGAGAAGCAGGCCGGACCAGAGGGCCGGAACGGCTCCCCCTACGATGGCGACCATATGGCTGATGGACCTCATCCTCGGACTCCGTGCCAAGGCCGAGGCACAACCCAGGGGAATACCCAGCGCAAGGGCGACGACCAGACCGCACAGGATGAGCGGAAAAGTGACCTGGGCCCGCTCCCCTACCTGGGCGGCGACCGGACGACCAGTCAGGAGGGACCGCCCAAGGTCCCCATGAATCAGCCCGTTCGCCCAATCCAGGTATTGCCTGGGATAGGAATGATCCAGCCCCATCTGTTGCCTCAGCGTCTCCACCCGCTCGGGAGGGGCATTCAGCCCGGCCATCACTGATGCCACATCGCCCGGCAGGATACGTAGCGCAGCGAACACCAGGATGGAGATGAACACCAGCGCCAGAGCAAAAAGAGCCAGGCGCCTGGTCAGGAATCTCACCATGGTCAATCCCTCCGATAGGTCAGGTCCGAGAGGGGCAGGAGGGACTGGTTCAGATTGACCGGGAACCCCTCAAGACCCTGATGCCAGGCTGTGGTGATCCGGTAGTTGAAGAGCCAGTCGGCCGCAGCATCCTCGCTGACCCTGCGCGCAGCCTGGGTCAGGAGTTCTTGCGAACGTTCCTGCGAGACCGTATCCATGGCCCGGTCGTAGAGCCGGCGCACTTCGGGCGAATCGTAGTTGTAGTAATAGGTCGGCGTGGCCCATTGATAGAAATCGTGACTCTCACCGTGGTCGACCAGGGAGAGATCGTAGTCCTTGTTGGCATGAACATCCTGGAGCCAGACCGAGAACTCGACCACCCTGACGTCCAGCTCGATGCCGACGACCTTGAGCTGCGAGCGCAGCTGATCCCCCAGCTCGGTGCCGTAGGTATTGGCATACGTCAACCGCAATCGCAGAGGATGCCCCGGCCCGTAACCGGCCTCGCCCAGCAACTGGCGGGCCTTGTCGGGGTCATGGGGGAAAAGGCCTGTCAGATCCTCATATCCCGGGTCCAGGGAGGGGATCGGCCCTCCCATGGCCTTGTCGACACCGCCACGGGAGGCAATCAGCTGCTCATGGTCGATGGCATACCGGATGGCCTGACGGACCCTGATATCGGAGGTCGCCTCCCCCTTGCCGTTCATGGCCAGGACGAACTTGTCCGTGTCCTCCCCCGTCCGAACTTGGAAGGAGGGGTCTGACCGGAAGGGGCCGGCCAGGTTGGCGGTGATGGGTGCCAGAGCCTGCACATCCCCGCTTCGCAGGGCGTTGACGGCGGCATTGTCATCGGTCAGATACCGTATCCGGATGGTCCTGGTCTTGGGTTTCCTGTCCCCCCAGTAGTGGGGGTCTGCCTTGAGAAGGACCGAGTCGTTGGGGCGGAAGGTCTCGATCAGATAGGGACCTGATCCCTGGGCTGCGGTCTTCATGTCATAGGTGGCCTGGCGGTCGAAGACCAATCCCGCCCGTCCGCTCAACTCCCAGAGCAGGTATTGGTATGGCCGGGTCAGCCGCAGTCTGACCGTTGTGGCATCGACCCGCTCGATGGACCTGTAGTTCTTGAGCATTTCGCTGCCCTGGTAGTGGTGGTCCATGAGCTCCTGCAGGGACCAGACCACGTCATCCGCATCAAGGGTGTGCCCATTTGAAAAGTGCATCCCCTTGTGCAGGTGGAAGACGTACTCCAGCCCGTCCTCGGAGATGTCCCAGTCCTTGGCCAGACCGGGAATCACCGTGTTGTTCGAATCCCGGGCGACCAGGCCTTCGTAGACGTTCCCAATCAGGAGCTGGTCCAGGGCGGTCCCCGATTGGTTGCGGATGTCCAGGTTGCCGGGAGCCAGCTTCAAACCAATGCTGATTGAATCGACCAGGCCCCCCTCGGTCCGGTCCAAGCGCCCCCCGCTATGGCCGGTCCAGAGCGAGACCAACAGGCCCAGCGCCAGGACCAGGCTGAGCAGTTTCCAGGGCAGAGGATTGCCGTAGGACGACATGGGCCGGTACGCTTCGTTCAGGGTCGGATCGGTGCTTGGGCCCGGACGACTCTCGGCACCCGTCCCCCGACTTAGCGGGTCATGGTTTTTATCTGCTTCGGTCGCGCTGCCAGGAGCATGCACGCCGGGTTCATCTGGTCTCATTACCTGTGTTCCTTGCGAATTCCGGTTGACCGCCATACTGGTCGATCACCACTGACCAGCATAGCCCCGAAACCCGGCGGGAACAGGATTGCGGCGACATGACCGCACCCGTCCCCCTATGATGGAATCGGAACCAGGGGATGAAGCCGTCCAAGAGGTCGGCACCCGTTCAGGGAATCCAACCGAATGGCAAGGGAGACGAGCATGCTGGTGGCCGTGGATATTGGCAACACGAACATCGAGGTCGGATTCATGGAGGGGGGCCAGGTCAGGGACTCCTACCGCCTGATCACCCATACGGATCATACGGCCGACGAGTTCGGACTCATGCTCACCCAATACCTGGCCATGGCCGGATACCGACCCGAGGATGTGGATGACGCCGTCATCTCCTCGGTCGCGCCCGATGTCATGCACCCCCTCAAGGCCTGTCTGACCAAGTTCTTCGGCATTGAACCCCTGGTGGTCGGCCCCGGGGTCAGGACGGGCATGAATATCCGCCTGGACGACCCCCGCTCCCTGGGTGCGGACTGCCTGGCCGATTGTGTCGGCGCCTACCGGGTCTATGGCGGACCTGTCCTGGTGGTGGATTTCGGTACGGCCACCACCTTCAATTACGTCGACGCCAAGGGGACGATCAGATCAGGGCTGATTACCGTAGGGATACGTTCCGGGGCCAGGGCACTCTTCGAGAAGACCGCACAGCTGCCCCAGGTCGAGATAACCCGCCCGGATACCATCCTGGCAACAGGTACCAGGACGGCCATGCAGGCGGGTCTCTACTACAACTTCCTCGGCGGCCTGGAGCGTATCATCACCCAGTTCAAGACCGAAATCAGTCAGGATTTCCAGGTGGTCGCCACCGGAGGCATGGGTCGCAGCTTCTCACAGGACACTGACCTGATCGACGTCTACGACCCTGAACTCATTTTCAAGGGCATGGCCTATATCCACGACCTCAATGCCGACGGGTGACCACCTTTTCAACCAGGACGCCGTTCACATCCAGGGTGGCCGTCTTCGCGTCCGTATCCTCCCAGGCCAGGGATGCCGCCAGGACGCTCCCCTCCCGGTCGACCTGGACCTGGTGATGGGAGCGGTTGAAAAGGAAGACGAACCGGTTGCGTCCGTCCTCGCTGACCCGCTCCACCCGCAGGACATCACCGCGGGCCTCATCGGCCTCCTGCAGACCCTCCACCTTCAGGGCCTTCAGAAGTTCAGGCAGGGTCTTTTTCAGACCTTCACGCCCCAGCCTGCACCCAAGATAGGCCGCCTTCCCCTGCTTCCAATCATGCAGGGTCAGGGCCGGGATGCCATCCATACCCGTCCATGAATCCGCCTGGTACCGGGCCAGGATACGGGTGTCATCGGATATGGAGGCGATGACGTCGGCCCAGTCATGAGCCACCGTTCCGTTGGTCAGGTCAAGGTGGTCCATGCCGCCTTCGACGTGCTGATCCATGGGGGCGAACTCTTCGATTTTGATACCCAGCAGATCCCGGATGGACCCGGGGTATCCACCCAGCCATATGCGGTCATGGGCGTCGCTTATGCCGCTGAGATAGGTGACGATGACCTTTCCGCCCTTGGCTACGTAGTCATGCAGCCTCTCCGAGTTCTCCCTGCTGAGCAGGTAGAGGGAGGGCAGCACGACCAGCGGGTAGGTATCCCAGTCGGAACGAACCGGCACCACGTCCGCCCTGATGCCCAAGTCCAGAAGGGCGCGGTACCAATCCAGCGGCTCGGTGCCATGACTGACGTTCTTGCTGGGAACGGACGAGTGTTTGCTGGCCCACTCACTCTCATAGTCGAGAACCACGGCCACCGGAGACTTGTCGAGCACGGTTCCGGCAAGCCCGGCATCGGAGAAGCCGACCAGATCGTTGCCCAGCTCGCAGACATCACGGAAGACCTGCGAGTCCTCGCCGGCGTGGGGCACCATGGCCGAATGGAATTTCTCCGCCCCGGACTGGGACTGACGCCACTGGAAGTAGCAGATGGCGTCCGCCCCCAGTGAGAGGTGGGCAAGGGCATCCCTGACAAGCTGCCCCGGCTCCTTGCGGAAGTTGATAGGCCGCCAGTTGACCGCCGAGGTGGAGTGCTCCATGAGCCACCAGGGTTTGCGCCTGGCAATGGAGTCAACCAGACCGGAGGAGTAGGTCAGCTCGTCCAGGTGGGATTCACCCGGCATGAAGTAGTGGTCGTTGGAGACGAAGTCCACCTGGGGTCCCCAGTCGTCATAATCCATGATGAATCCCTCGGAGCTGACCATGAAGTTGGTGGTCAGGGGGATGTCCGGGGTGATCTTGGCCAGGGTGTCGCGCTCGGCCATGAAGAACTCCTTGAGGGCGTCTGAGCTGAACCGCTCGAAGTCCAGGAGCCGACCCGGGTTCTGGAAGTTCCCCTCACCGATGTACCGAGGCGGGAGTATCTGCGAAAAATCGTTGAGCCGCTGTGCCCAGAAGGAGGTGCCCCAGGCCTCGTTGACGGCGTCGATGGTGCCGTAACGATGCTTGCACCAACGCTGGAAGGCGCGCATGGCATCATCCGAATAATCGAAACGATTGTGGCAACCATACTCATTGCCCACGTGCCAGGCCACCACATAGGGGTTGTCCTTGTAATGCTCGGCCATGGCCTTGCAGAGCTTCAGGGCATATGTGCGGAATACGGGCGACGTGGGCCGCCAGTGCTGACGTGCCCCGGGCCAGACCGTATCGCCGCGCTCGTCCTTCCAGAGAATCTCCGGGTGTGACTGGGTCAGCCAGGCGGGCGGGGAGGCCGTGGCGGATGCCAGGTTGACCCCGATACCGGCCTTCCCCAGCTTGGCGATGATCCTATCAAGCCAATCGAAGTCGAACACGCCCTCGGAGGGTTCTATCCGCGACCAGGAAAAGACCGCCAGAGCCACCACGTTGACCCCGGCCTGGTTCATAAGGCGGATATCCTCATCCCAGACCTCCTCAGGCCATTGGTCCGGGTTGTAGTCACAGCCATACCACAGTTTGGATGCCTGCTTTTTGAGATGGCTGGGCCACCGGTAGGGACGACGTTCGGGTTTGCTCATGGAATGAAACCTCCTGGATGCTCTTCATCGCTGCACTGTCCGGGCTCCTGATAACCATCCCACGACCCCATCCTCAGGGTTTGGCATGGTCACGACCTTGTATCGGATGCCACTCGTTCATTATGACCTGAGTTTGAGACGAAGCCGAGCGGTACGCTGGAGAAGAACAAACGCTCATGACCTGAGTAAGGATCGACAAAAGCCAGGGAGCGCGCAACCAGCTGAAGAGGGTTGCTGAAGTCGTCGTAAGGGCGCTCCAGGACGCGGGGATACAGGTCGTCACCGACGATGGGAAGTCCCAGGGAGTTCATATGAACCCTCAGCTGGTGGGTCTTCCCCGTTCGCGGATGGAGGGTATAGGCGCCCACCAGCCCGGAGGATGACCTGAACACCGGTCCCCTGCCGGCAGTCGACTCGATACGGGTCTCGGCATTGACCCTGCCGGGCACCTCGAAGGCTTGCAGCCGACCACGATCCTTGACGATGTGCGACCGGCGCAGGAGTGGAAAGGGACGGGGCCGGTTCAGACCGGTCACGGTTCCTGTCACCGGCCGGCGGACCGGACGGACCGGGGCAAGGCACTCATAGGTCTTCCTGACGCGGTGCTCCTGGAACAGCATCTGATAGGCCCCTCGGGCCGCAGGGTCCCGGACGAAGACCAGGACCCCGGCCGTTGCCCGGTCCAGGCGGTGAGCCGGAGTGATGCCGTTCTCGCCGCTCATCTCCCTGAGTCTGATGAGAGCCGTGCTCCTGTACCACATCCCCCGTGGGGTGGTGGCCAGGAAGTGCGGCTTGTCGACAACGATGATTCTGGAATCCTCATAGAGGATGGGCATGTCGAAGGGAATATCCGGTTCGTCCAGAACCCACCGATGGGGCCGCTCGGGCACCGGATGACCTCCCCTACTCGACGGTGACGGACTTGGCCAGGTTCCTGGGCTTGTCCACGTCCAGACCCTTGAGTTGGGCCATGTCCAGCGCGAAGAGCTGCAGGGGGACCACATCGACCAGGGGGCTCATCAGGGTCGGGCACTGAGGCCTGCGGAAGACCACATCCGCATACCGTCCGGCATCCTCGTCACCCTCCTCGGCCACGGCGATGGTAAAGGCACCGCGCGCCTTGACCTCCTCGATGGCCGAGATGACCTTGCTGTGGAGAACATCCCGTCCGCGCGGACTGGGAACAATCACCACGACCGGCTCCCCCGGCTCGACAAGGGCGATGGGGCCATGCTTCAATTCCCCGGCCGCAAACCCCTCGGTGAAGGTGTAGGCGATCTCCTTGAGTTTCAGGGCGCCCTCCATGGCTACCGGGTAGCCCACATGACGACCCAGGAAGAGGAAGGAACGGGCATCGATCATCCGTGCAGCCGTCTCCTGCACCTTCTCCGACTGGGTGTCGAGGACCCACTGGATCTTGGATGGCATGGCCTTGAGGCTGTCGATGGTCTGATGAATCTCGTCGCGGTACATGGTCCCTTTGACCTGGGCCAGGTAGAGACCCAGGAGGTAGGCAGCGACGATCTGGGCCAGGAAGGCCTTGGTGGAGGCCACGGCCACCTCGGGCCCGGCATGGGTATAGAGCACGGCATCGGATTCCCGGGGAATCGTGGACCCCTGGGTGTTGCAGATGGCCAGGACCCTCGACCCTTGCTCCCGGGCGTGCCGCAGTGCCATCAGGGTGTCCATGGTCTCTCCGGACTGGGAGATGGCCACGACCAGGGTTCGTGACGTCAGAATCGGGTCCCGGTAGCGGAACTCATGGGCCAGCTCCACCTCCACCGGTATCCGAACCCAATGCTCGATGGCGTACTTGGCCACCAGTCCGGCATAGGAGGCCGTGCCGCAGGCCACCACGATGATCTTGTCTATCTGACGGAAGACGTCGGCATCGATGTGGACCTCGTCCAGGTCCAGGTGCCCCTTGTCGTCATACCGTCCAAGGAGGGTGTCGGACACGGAGGCCGGATCCTCATGGATCTCCTTGTCCATGTACGACTCCCAGCCGCCCTTATCGGCAGCCGAGGCATCCCAGTCGACCGTGTAACGGCGAGGTTCGGGGACGGGCTCCCCCATGAAATCGGTGACGATGACCGAATCGGCGCTGATGCAGACCGCCTGGTCCTGGCCCAGCTCCAGGGCCTCCTTGGTGTAGGCGACAAAGGCGGCCACGTCGGAACCCAGGAAGTTCTCCCCGTCGCCCAGGCCCACAACCAGCGGAGAGTCGTGCCGGACCCCGACAACCAGGTCGGGTTGCCGACTGTCGACGACCAGGATGGTGAAGGCGCCCTTGAGCATCCGGGCCACACGACGGGTGGCCTTGAAGATGTCCGGAGCCCCCTCGGCATCGATGATCTCCTGGGCGGCCTTGCCGATGAGCTTGGCGGCCACCTCGGTGTCGGTGGCGGAGACGAATGTGTATCCTTCGGTCTGCAGGTCCAGACGAAGCTGCGAGGCGTTTTCGATGATCCCGTTATGGATGATGGCGACCTTGCCGTCCCGGCTCTGGTGGGGATGGGCATTCAGGTCGGTCGGTTCACCGTTGGTGGCCCAGCGGGTGTGACCGATACCCACGGTTGCGTCAGGCAAGGGGGATTTCTCGATGTCCGCAAGGAGGTTCTTCAACCGCCCGGCCTTCTTGCGCACCTCGACCTTTTCCATACCGGGGGCCGCCAGGGCCACACCGGTGGAGTCATATCCACGGTATTCGAGGCGTCCGAGGCCATTCAGGCAGACTTCAAGTGGCCTTCCACAGGCCGCATGAACCGATCCGGCATATCCAACGATTCCACACATGGTCCACTAGTCTAGCCAGGTGCCTGGGCGGCCCCGCCGTCCAAGGGTCTTCTTGCCCGAATTTCTACAAGCCCGCACCAGACCAAAGGCATCGGAATAAGGAACGGCCCGGAACCCCACAAGGAACAACCAAACCGCTTAGCGATCCGCTCCTCCTTACAGAACGGTATCGAGGAAGCTTCGGAAGCGGTCCGTGGCAGGATGGTCGATGATCTTCGGACCGCCCTGCTCTACCACCACACCCTCGTCCATGAACACGATCTGATCGGCAACCTCACGGGCGAAGCCCATTTCATGGGTGACCACAACCATGGTCATTCCCTCGCCGGCGACCTGGCGCATAACGCCCAGGACCTCCCCGACAAGCTCGGGATCCAGGGCACTGGTTGGTTCATCGAAGAGCATGATGTCAGGGTGCATGGCCAGGGCCCTTGCAATGGCCACCCTCTGCTGCTGACCGCCTGACAGTTGGGCGGGATAGTAGTCCATGCGGTCACCCAGACCGACCCGGTCCAGCTGGACCTCGGCCTCCTCATGCGCCTTGGCCTTGGAAACCCCTCCGACATGGACGGGAGCCTCCATGACGTTGCCTAGGGCTGTCATATGGGGGAAAAGGTTGAACCGTTGGAACACCATGCCAATCCTGGCCCGCTGGCGGGCGATGGCCTTATCGTCCAGAGTCTGCAGGACCGGACCATGTGACGTCTCCACCTGCCTGTATCCGGTGAGCTCCCCATTGACGTAGATTTCACCGGCGGTCCTGGTCTCCAGCTGATTAATCATCCTCAGAAGGGTGGACTTGCCCGACCCCGAAGGGCCCAGGATGGCGGTCACCGTGCCCGGCATGACCTCCAGGCTGATTCCCTTGAGCACGTGAAGGTCACCGAAGGCCTTGTGCACGTCCCTGATGATGATGGCCGGCTTTGAAGAGTCCGGCTGCTTCCGATCCTCGCTTTGATCCGTTTTCACGACCGGTCCTTCCGTTTCCTCTGGGTCTTTCCTCATACCCGGCTCCGCTCCCCTGCTCATGCGTTCAACCCCGCCATCAGGACCTGGTTGATCTTGTCAACATCCTGACCGTCTTCACTGCCGTCGGTCCCCTTGGTGGACTTGCTGGCCAGAGGCCGTGAATCGAATCCCTTGCCATAATGCTTTTCAAGCTGGGCCTGGACGACCATAAGCACCGACGTGATGACCAGGTACCAGATGCTGGCCACAATCAGGAGGGGGATGGTCTTGTAGATGCGGTTGGCGATGGCATTGGTGGCGAACTGGAGCTCCAGGGTGAAGGGGACGGCCAGGGCCAGAGAGGTTGTTTTGAGCATGCCTATGGTCTCGTTCCCGGTGGGCGGCACGATGATGCGCATGGCCTGGGGAAGGACGATTCGACGCATGATCATCGAGGGGGGCATGCCCAGGGCTTTGGCAGCCTCGCTCTGCCCGGGGTCAACTGCCTCGATGCCGGCACGGACAATCTCGGAAAGGTAGGCGGCCTCGTTGAGTCCCAGACCCAGAATCGTGGCCACGGTTGCGTTCAACACAGTCTTGGTGTCTATGCTCCAGAATTCGGGTCCGAAAGGTATCCCGATGGCCAGCTTGGGAATCAGAACGGAAAGAAGGCCCCAGAAAACCAGCTGGGTGTATACGGGCGTGCCCCGGAAGAACCAAATGAAGAACCAGCTGACCCAGCGCAGGACCGGATTGGACGATTTGCGCATGACAGCCAGGATGATGGCCAGAACCGTGGCCAGAACCATGGCGTAGATGGTCAGAAGGAGGGTCCACTTGATACCGTCCAGAACGTGCTCATTGAAGAGGTACTTCCAGACCGTGGGCCAGTCGAACTTGGGGTTGGTCACCATGCCATGAATCAGCATGGCAACGAAGATGGCCACGATGACGGCAGCCACGATCGGTCCCGGCTTGCGCACAGGCCGGGCCTGTATCCGGTCGGGAATCCGAACCGATTCCGTCCTCTTCTTGGTTTGCATCGTGCGCTTCCTTCCGAACGGCTGGCATGATTAAGGTCCAGCCTACTGCTGTGGAGGGGGCGGGCATCGCCCGCTTCTCACCGTTGAAGGTCCGGCAGCGGGGTGCGTGAACCCATTGCCGGACCATGTGTGTATACAGGGTCAGTTGTTGACGACCCCCGCGACCTTCTCAGTCGGAGACTGCGGGGTTGGTTTCAGCCTTCTCGACGGCACCGCTCTGGACCCCCCAGTTCTTGAGGATCTTGGCGTAGGTGCCGTCATCGATCAGCTTCTGCATGGCCGCCTGGGTGGCCTCGGCCATACCGCTGTCCTTCTTCAGGGCCGCACCCTGCAGGACGATATCGGTATCCTTGCCCAGCTTCTCCAGCTGTCCACCGGTCTGCTTGATGGCGTACCCCGTCACCTGGGAGTCTGCGTAGAACACGTCGATCTTGCCGTTGACCACCGCAGTGGCGGCATCGGTCTGCTGCTTGTACGACTGCACATCCACAGGCTTCTTGCCCTTGGCCTTGCAGTCGGCGGATATCGTGTCGGTGGCCTGCTGCTCTTCTATGGTGCCGGTCTGCACACCGACCTTGGCGCCGCAGATATCGTTCGGATCAATCTTGGAGGGGTTGCCCTTCTTGACGGCGAAGGCCATGCCCGCCTTGAAGGTGGAAACAAAGTCGACCGACTCCATCCGCTCCCTGGTGATGGTGAAGCTGGAGATGCCGGCATCATACTTGCTACCGATGGCGGGGATGATGGTATCGAAGGAGGCGCTGACCATTTCGCCTTCGAGCCCCATGACCTTGGCGATGGCCTTCGACAGGTCCACGTCGTAGCCGATAGGGGTCTTCCCGTCCTCATCCATGAACTCTCCGGGCGCATACGTGGTCTCCATGCCCACGGTCAGCTTCCCGTCCTTGGCCACCGACTCGGGCACCATGGCGGCGATTGCCGGGTCCTTCTGTATGCCGCTGACATCGAAGGCTGCTGGGTGGGAGCTTGTTTCGGTATTCCCTCCCTGGCTGGTCTTGTCGGCCTCATCCGTCGTTCCGCAGGCTCCGACCGATGCCAGAAGGGCCACGCTCAGTGCGGCCGCAGCCGCTGCTTTCATCTTCCCCATCATCATTCAGCTCCCTCTCCGAAGGCAGCCACCTGGCAGCTGTCTCCACATCCGTCCTTACTTGACATGCACTATTATGCACTCTTTTGCATTTTTATGCACTTCAATATAGCGAGATGACCACACTCTTCCTTCTCTTCCTATCGTATGTTTCCCGCATAATTTCAGTATTTATCAGGCAAGTTCTCACTTCAGCAGCATGTAATACTCGGGCGTGTCGTATGCATAAATATCACTCGTTATTCATACCAGTAGATGAATTAGAGATTGCAGGGAATCTCTGCAGATTGTGCCGGTCAGGGGCTATGCAACACCCTCAACAGGTCAGCGACGCCTGTTCTTGTAGCGCATGACCCTCAGAGCCTCGCGCTTGTCCTGCTCCTCACGGAGGGACTGACGCTTGTCATACTCCCGCTTGCCCCTGGCGACGGCAATCTCCACCTTGACCCTGCCGTCCTTGAAGTAGATGCTCAGGGGAACAATGGTGTATCCCTTGGCCTGAACCTGCCGCTCCAGATTGACAATCTGCCGGGCATGCAGCAGGAGCTTCCTCTTGCGCTTCGGGGCATGATTGTTCCAGGTGCCGTTCAGATACTCCGGAATGTTGGCGTTCTCCAACCAGACCTCATGATGCCTGTCAATACTGACGAAAGACTCAACCAGGGAGGCCCTCCCCTCGCGGAGGGATTTGACCTCGGTTCCGGTCAGGGCGATGCCGGCCTCAAATCTGTCCTCGACCTGATAATCGTGACGGGCCCTTCTGTTCTGCGCAATCAGGGTCGTTCCGGTCTCCTTAGCCATGGCATCCTCCTTCCGTCTTGGTCATTGCTCCAGGGCTATGCTGCACCGAGAATAGCACAAAGGCGCCTCCCGAAAGGAAGGCGCCTGCAACAAACTGCGGTTCCCGACCGAATTCGGAAGCAGGAAATCAGTAGTGCACGTACTGGTAGTTGCTGGACCCATAAACAGTCTCAGAGGCGGGGAAAGAGGCGAAGCCCGTCCCGCCCTCGGAAATCTCCACTGAACCATCAGCATTAACACGCTCCACTATTGCAACATGTCCATAGGTCCAGTCGGCATTCCAATTCCCAACACGCTGACCCCTGGCGAAGACCATGACGGCACCTTTGTGCGGGATGTTGTTGACCAGGTAGCCCAGTTTTCGGCCCGTATTCGCCCACTGGAACCCATGCCCCATGTATGAACCAACAGGTAGGCTGAGCTGCGAACGACGGATGTACGCCCATAAGGTGCACTGGCGGTCGTCATAGGCGGAACCGCCAACGGTGTTCCCGGTGGAGTGTCCGTAGCAGTATCCCGATCCTGCAGGGCAGTTACCGGGAACGGCGTAGTTCATACCGCTGGCCCAGCCACCACCACCGTTACCGCCCGCATTACCGCCGCCACCACCGGAGGGAGGAGTAGCTGCAGGAGGACGCGCCCCGCCGCCTCCGATCTGCTGGGCACCACCCGCCGAAGGGTTCGCGGACCCACCTATACCTGGCTGGTTCAGGGATTGGATCATCGACTGGGTGGCCACAATGTCAGCAGCTTCACGGGCAGCCTGGGTTGTCAACATACCCTTCTGACTTTCCAGCTCAGCCCTGACCTGGGCACCCTGATCACGCAGGGCCTGGAGACTGTCCTGCTTGGCCTGGGCTTGGGCCGCAGCCTGCTGCGCCTCGGCGGCCTGCTGGTCGGCTTTTGCTTTTAGACTCGTGATCTGCTTCTCGATGGCCTCCAATCGCTCCTTGCGGTTCATGGAGGAATTCAGTGCATTGGCCGCATCGTTCGCCGCGTTGGTCTCGGATCTGGTTACTGCCGCGTCGGACTGCATCTTATCGACGAAATCCTGAGTACTGGACGACTTGGTCACGATGTCCATGACCTGGGAGGCATCGGACCCATGGAACCCCTTGCGGGCCATCTGGGCCACGCCGTCCTTGGCATCGTCATAATCAATGCCGGTCTGTTTGATCTTCTTTTCCAGGTCAGCCTTGTCTCGCCTGGCCGCCTCAAGACGGTCATTGGTGGCCTGGGCCAGGCTATTGGCCTGCTCCGCATTCTGCTGGGCGTCCTGGGCTTCCTTCTGGGCTGCGGGAATCTGGTTGGAGTTCAGATCGTTCAAACTGAGAATCTGGTTGGCCAAATCCTCGTTCACGCCGGCCAGCTGGCTCTTCAGAGCCTCATTGTTCCGCACCTTCTGCTGGAGGTCATACCAGGTCGGGGCGGCCTGGGCCTGCGGCACCTGGTTGACATACCCAAAGGCCAGGGTGCCCACCAGGGTCGACAGAGACAGCACGAGGCCAAGCGCCGTGTCAATCCGCTTCGCACGCTTCATGTTCATGGCCTTTCATTCACTTCCAAGTAATCAGTACACATTATGTCAGTTTCTCTTTCCGGCAGGAGATTCCCGGGAATCTCATCACAAGACCTCTCAGGTCTTGAGATACCGGCGCAGGGAGATGGAGGACGCCAGAGTGGAAAGGACCATGGCGCCCAAGATCAGGGCCGGGGCCATGACCATGACCGTCGTCTGGTTGATATACGGCATCCATTGAACGGTTTGAGCCAGCCAATCGGTGATGAAGATCTTGACGATGGCACTCAGGGCCCCCACAGCCAGGAGGGATCCCAGGAAGGAGGCAACGACACCTTCGAGGATGAAGGGAAGGCGGATGGTCCAGTTCGAAGCACCGACCAGACGCATGATCTCCGTTTCATTCTTTCTTGAGGCGGCACTCATCCTGATTGTGGTACCGGTGAGGAGGATGGCCACCACCACCATGACCACGGCCAGGACCAGAGTGACCACGGTCGCCCTGTTCAGGATCTTGAACACCGGGTCGAATATCTGCCGCTGGTCGGAGACCTCCTCGACCCCGTCACGCCCATTCAGCACCTCGGAGACCACCTGATACTTGGTCGGGTCCTTCAGTTTCAGACGGAGGGAATCCTGCATATCGGCCGCCGTCAGGGTTCGGCCTTCATAGGTCCCGTTGGGGTACTGCTTAAGGAAGGTGTTCTTGAAGAACTCATCACGGCTCTGGTAGGTGATTTTTGCCACCGAGTCATGAAGTTCGTTGCGAATCGTGGTTTCCAACTTGACGATCTCGTCCTTTGTCGGAGCCTTGCCGGTAGCGCATGATGTGGCCTGGCTGGTCCCGTCCGGGCAGAGCCAGACAACGACCTCGACCTGTTCGTACCAGTCCCCCTTGGCCTTGGTGATCTGGGCCTGCATCAGACCTGAGGCCCCGATGAAGAGGAAGGATATGAAGGTCACCAACATGACGGAGAGAATCATGGACCCGTTCCGTCGGAGGTTATCCCAGGTGCTGGAAAGAATGAACCGAAGTCTCATTGCCTATCGTCCTCCTGAACACGTTCCTTTGCCGCCCCTGGTTGCGAAGGCGGGGACGGAGGGGCGGGCGGCGCCTGGACAGGGACGGTGCCCGCCTTGCCTGCGGATTTCACCTGGTGCCCGGAAGTCGGATGCGGAGCCTTGGCAGAGTCACGCACAGCGGCCTGGCTCGGCCCGCCGTCTGAGACGACCGGCCGTTCCGTGGATGGTCTGAAACGGTCATAGGCGGCATTTGGTTCCACCCCGCTTCGAGAAGCGGGCGATTCTTGGGCCATGCCACCGGTCTTTTGGGTCCCGTCCACCTGCGCGTCCATTTTCCTAGATCCCGCATCGGCCTGCCTATCGGTCCCAACAGCCTGCCCATCGGACGAACTGCTCCCCTGGCGGGATTCAGCGCCCGTTTCCGCCTCCTGGGCCTGTCCGGCCTCATCCAGATTCTTGATTCCCTTGCCCCAGGTAAGGGTGTTCTCCACGGAGGTAAAGACCTCCCCATAGCGTCCGGTCCGACCTGAGTGAACGGAATTCGCCAGGCGTGCTATTCCCTCATCCCCGTACTGCGAATCATGGACGGCTTCAGCCACGGCTTCTACCACCTCGACGGCACCCTTGGTCCCATCGCTTATGGGTTTGTTTCTTGGAGCCTCAACCCTGATGCGCACCTTCGGGCGTGCTCCCTGCCGGGCATCATCGAGAGCATCCCCGTCATTCGGGTCTCCGATGGCATGGTGGGCCTTGGCCTCCACCTCAGCGTCGGGGAAGAACTTCGAGGAATCGTATGAGCCATGCGCCTGGTCACGCATGATCTTGCCGGCATGGAGCTCCACCACCCGCTTGCGCATGGAGTTGACGATCTCCTCGTTGTGGGTTGCCATGACCACCGTGGTCCCCGTGCGATTGATGGCATCGAGGACCTCCATGATGCCCAGGGACGTGGTTGGATCCAGGTTGCCCGTAGGCTCATCGGCCAGAAGAATCTGCGGATGGTTCACATAGGCACGGGCCAGGGCCACACGCTGAGCCTCACCGCCGGACAGCTCGTGAGGATAGTTGTCCTCCTTGCCGGTCAACCCCACCGTCTTCAGCACCTGCGGTACCAGGGTCTTGATGGTGGAACGACGGGCACCGATGACCTCCAGGGTGAAGGCGACATTCTGCCACACCGTTTTGTTGGTCAGGAGCTTGTAATCCTGGAAAACGAAACCAATGGAACGCCTGTAACCGGGGACCTCGCTGTTGCGCAACCTCCGCAGGTCGTTCCCCGCCACTCTGATCTCACCCTCGGTGGCCTCCTCCTCATGCAGGAGCAGACGGAGCAGGGAGGTCTTGCCGGAACCGCTGGCGCCCACCAGGAAGACGAAGTCTCCCCGATCGATTGCCAGACTGATGTTGTCCAGGGCAGGGCGGGACCCCCTTGGGTAGATCTTGGTCACGCCATCAAGTGAAATCAGCGCCATGGACCCTCCGTTCACCGGTAATCACACCGACATTATCAACTAATACGACCTTACTCACCGGAGAGGCACCCAATCAGGCCCGAGGGGCGAAATCATGGCATCATCTCCACGTCGTCGAGCCGGAGTTCACTCTCCGGCAGCCTCGCGCTCCTCCTGCTGCTCGCGACGCTGTTGGTGGCGCCAACGTATGCCGGCCTCGATGAAGGCGTCGATGTTTCCATCGAAAACCCCCTGGGTATCCGAGGTCTCATAGCCAGTGCGCAGGTCCTTGACCATCTGATAGGGATGGAGCACATAGGAACGCATCTGGTCACCCCAGCTGGCCTTGATGTCGCCGGCCAGTTCCTTCTTCTTCTTGGCCTCCTCCTCGTGACGGAGAACCAGAAGACGGGACTGGAGGACGGCCATGGCGGCCGCCCTGTTCTGGATCTGACTGCGCTCATCCTGCATGGTGACCACGATATTGGTGGGTAAGTGGGTGATACGGACCGCCGAATAGGTGGTGTTGACACCCTGTCCGCCGGGTCCTGAGGAGCAATACGTATCCACACGGATGTCCGAATCCGGAATATCGATGTGATCGGTGGGCTCCACCAGGGGGATGACCTCGACTGCCGCGAAGGAGGTCTGCCTGCGGCCCTGGTTGTCGAAGGGGGAGATACGGACCAGCCTGTGGGTGCCGCCCTCGACCGAGAGCCTACCGTAGGCGTAGGGAGCGTCCACCTGGAAGGTGGCCGACTTGATACCGGCCTCCTCAGCGTAGGAGGTGTCCATGATCTTGGTCTTGAATCCGTGCCGCTCGGACCACCTCATGTACATACGCAGGAGCATTTGCGCCCAATCGGCTGCATCGACGCCACCCGCTCCGGAGCGGATGGTCACTACGGCCGCACGCTCGTCGTACTCGCCGTCGAGGAGCGTCTGAATCTCCATGTCAGCCAGGTCGGAATTCAGGGATTCGACCTCCCTGTTGGCCTCCGCCAGGACATCCCGGTCATTCTCCTCGCGCCCCAGCTCCTCCAGGGTCTCCACATCATCCAGCCTGCTGGAGGCTGACTCCAGGTGCTTGAGTTGGGACTGAAGGGAGGAGAGTTTGCTGGTGACCTTCTGGGCGTTCTCCTGGTCGTCCCAAAGCCCGGGTGCACTGGCCTCCTTTTCGAGATCGGCAATCCGCGAGCGCAGACCTTCCGGGTCCAGTGCCTTGGCGATCATCTCGTACTTTGCCCGGGCCTGAGCCAGAGCCTGTGAAAAATCAACTTCTGCCATACTGTTTCACCATTCCAAACGTCGGCACCGAACCATGCCGACAACATACGTTTTCATACCTGTTTCATCCGGATACGGTCATCCCGACCGCCCATTACCGGAGCAGCGCCGATCCCACCAGGCACTCTCCCCACTCCCCCGACAGCGGACCCTGCGGGCAGACCGACAAGCGTGGTGTCAAAGACCACTGAAAAGAGCAGGAACAAGCAGGGAACCCAGGAGGGCGACGGCTATGACGAGGCAGACCACCCGGGCCACATTCCTGCGTCTGCGCTCGCGGCGCTCACGTTCATCCCTGTACTTGTTCACGGGGCACCATCTTAGCCAGGACCGGTCCCAACCTCCAAGACCGCCCGGAGCCCTGAACCGATCCTGTTCTATCCTGAGTGGAGCACGCGAGGACCGGATGGCCCGCCGGACGACAGGTAAGGAGTCGCGATGACAGCAGCAGCTACAGGATGGGGCTGGGGTCTGGCCAGCTTGGACGCTCAGGGCAGGACCCTGGATGTCTGGTATCCCAAGGCGGAGATATCAACCCCACCCAGTCCGGAGAATCGTCCGGCACACGGGCTCGGGGACCTTGTGCAGGACCAGCCTGATGCCCGCGGTGTCCGCAGGCAGCCCGTCTTTACGGTGTCCGATCTTGACAAGCCCATCAAGGACGCGGCCGATGCCTACCTGCGCCTCCACCTGCTCAGCATGCGTCTGACCAAGCCCAACTCGATGAACCTCGATGGGATCTTCGAAAAGCTGACCAATGTGGTCTGGACCAACTACGGCCCCTTCGCCCCTGAGGATTTCACCCTGCGCAAGACCGACCTGCTCGGGACCGCAGCCCGATCCATGCCGGGAATCCCCGTAACCGACGTGACCGTACTCGCCATCGACAAGCTTCCCCGGATGGTGGACTATGTGGTTCCCTCGGGTGTTCGCATCGGCAACGCCGACAGGGTCCGCCTGGGTGCCTACCTCTCGCCTGGCACCACGGTCATGCACGAGGGGTTCGTCAACTTCAATGCAGGTACGCTTGGCACCTCCATGGTCGAAGGTCGCATCTCCCAAGGGGTCGTGGTGGGCGATGGTTCCGACATCGGTGGTGGGGCCTCCATCATGGGCACCCTCTCCGGCGGTGGCAAACACCGGGTCTCCATCGGCGAGCACTCCCTCCTGGGAGCCAATGCAGGAATCGGCATATCCCTGGGCGACAACTGCGTGGTGGAGGCCGGCCTCTATGTCACCGCCGGAACGAAGATCACCCTGGGTGCCGAAAGTGAAGCGTCCAAGTTCCTGGGGATAAGGAAGGACACGGTCAAGGGGTCCGAAATCAGCGGCAGGGACCACCTGCTCTTCATCCGCAACTCCCAGACCGGACAGGTCCAGGTCCGTCTACGGACCAAGGGCATCGAACTGAACGACAGCCTCCACGCGAACTGACCCCGCCTCACCACAATGGACCGGTTGAAGTGATTCGATTCCTTCGCCGGTCCATTTGCATGCCCTGATCACCGGCGTTGCTCGATGGGAATGAAGTCCCGCTTGCCCGGCCCGGTATAGACCTGACGGGGCCGTCCGATTTTCGAGGTGGGATCGTTCATCATCTCGTGGTACTGGGCTATCCATCCAGGTATGCGCCCCAAGGCGAAGAGGGTCGTGAACATCTGGGGATCGAATCCGATGGCCCGATAAATCAGCCCGGTATAGAAGTCCACATTGGGGTAGAGATGCCGCTCGATGAAGTAGTCATCATGAAGGGCCATGTCTTCCAACTCCAGGGCCACGTCGAAGAGGGACCTGTCGGCTGAACCCAGCTGGCTCACCTCATCGTCCATGACGGCATAGAGCCATTTCTTGGCGATTGCGGCCCTGGGGTCATAGGACTTGTATATCCGATGTCCCAGGCCCGAAATCCTGCTCCCCTCCTTCTTGGACTCCTCGACAAAGGCGCGGACGCCAAGTCCCGAGTCCCGAATCTCCTCCAATTGTCGAAGCACCTCTTCATTGGCACCACCGTGCAGGGGCCCCGAGAGGGCGTTTATACCCGCCGCCACAGCCGAATACAGGTTAGCATGGGCGGATCCTGCCACCCTGACGACCGAGGTGGAGCAGTTCTGTTCATGGTCCGCATGGATGATAAGGAGCTTGTCGAGCGCCTGGACCATAAGCGGGTTGACCTGGTATGGCTCGTAGGGAATGGCGAAACTCATCCTGAGGAAGTCCTCCACGTAGCCACGGGTCTCATCCGGGTAGAGGAGCGGTTCGTTCCGACGACGACGGTGGATCAGGGAAACGATGGTGCGGACCTTGGCCATGATGATGGCACAGGCCTCCTCGAACCCGTCGGGGTCGCCGAATCCGCAGGTATCCGGATGGAAGGTGGCCAGGGCGTTGACCGCCGAGGCCAGGACACTCATCGGATGGGCGCTCCTGGGGAAGGAGGAGAGGAGATTACGGAAGTCCTCCCCGACAAAGGTGTGGTGGAGTATCCGCTCGCGAAATTCGTCATACTGCCTCTTGTCGGGCAGATCCCCATGAATCAGGAGCCAGGCCACCTCCAGGAAGTTCGACCCCTCGCAGAGCTCCTCGATCGGATATCCCCGGTAGCGCAGGATGGAACGTCTGCCGTCAATGAAGGTTATGGCCGACTCGCACTGGGCCGTGGTCAGGAACCCCGGGTCCAAGGTGACCCATCCGTCGTTGCGGAGGGAGGAGACCAGGATGCCCTTGGGTCCTTCGGTGGATTCGACCAGAGGGAGATCGAACTTCGCATCTCCGACAACCAAATGGGCTGTTGACATCCGACACCTCCATCTGCAACCGACGGACCGTCTGGCCAGTACAGCCACCAGGATCCTGGCGACGATGCGGTGTTTCCCTATACCGGCGCGGAATTTCGGTCATACTAACAGACGGAATCACTCCTTCCGTTACCGGAAGATGATGTCAAATCGTGCGATGCGAAAGTCCTGCAACATGGTGTGGCGGGAGTTCAGTCCCGACTGGTCAGGATGACCGGCCCGTCCTCGGTGATGGCGATGGTGTGCTCGCTGTGAGCACCGCGGGAACCATCGGCTGAGCGCAGGGTCCAGCCGTCCTTGGGATCCTGGAATATCTCGTCGGTGGTTGCCAGGAACCAGGGTTCGATGGCGATGACCAACCCGGGACGCAGCTTGTATCCGTGATGCGGGGTGCCGTCATTGGGGACATGCGGATCTCCGTGCATGATGCGCCCCACGCCGTGCCCGCCGAAGTCCAGGTTGACGCTGTAGCCGTTTTCGTGGGCCACCTCGCCGATTGCAGCGGATATGTCGCCCAGACGATTACCGGGCTGGGCCTGGGCTATACCGGCCGCCAAGGCATCCTCGGTGGTCTTGATCAGACGAAGGTCCTCGGGGTCGGCATCATCACCCACCACGAAACTGATGGCCGAATCACCGACCCACCCGTCGACATTGATGGCCAAGTCAAGGGAAAGCAGGTCACCGTCCTTGAGGTCATAGTCGAAGGGAACACCGTGCAGGACCGCGTCATTGACCGAGAGGCAGATGTAGTGGGCGAAGGGGCCGGTGCCGAAGTCTGGCGCATAATCTACGTAGCAGGACGTGGCCCCCTTGCGGGACTGAATGCGCTCCTTGACATGGTTGTCCAGGTCCAGCAGATTGACCCCGGGCTTGCTCATGGCCTTGAGTTCCTTGAGGATACGACCAACGAACCTGCCGGCCGGCTTCATCTCCTCGATCTCCTGCTTGGTCTTCAGCTCAATCATGCCTGTACATCCTTTCGGGTTCTCCGCACACTCGCCGCCCTTGATTCTGCGGCTACCAGGTCTGAGTGGCCGTCGCTCCGCCCGGCCCACCCATGCTCTGGTATCAGTCTTATCCTGCAATAGGGACCGATGGAACGAGGGTCATCGTCTGCCGAACGAAAACGCCCTGATAATTGAGACGATGCCCAGAACCAGAAGGGCGCATCCACTGAAGATGACCAGGAACATGACCGAACCCAGCGGATAGATCATGACACAGATGCCGGCCAGGATCGACACGACTCCGGAGAAGATGGCCCAACCGGAGTGAGGCATCCCCCAGGAGGCGGCCAGGCTCATGACGCCCTCCATGATCCAGCCAATGCCGACAATCATCGTAACCAGAATCGTCAGGGCCGATGCCGACAGGGCCGTGTTCTTGATGATGACGATGCCGCCGATGGCAATCAGGGCGCCGAAGAGAATCCCCAGAATGCGCCATCCGCCCGGCAGACCCTGGGCCACGATGGAGGTAGCCAACCTGACCACACCGGAGATGATGAAGTAGATACCGAGAATAACGGTCAGGGCAATCAGGGTCTTATCGGGCCAGAGCAGCAGAGCCAGGCCAAGAACCACTCCAAGGGCGCCCATGGCCCCAAGCACGATGCGTATGGCCTTCATGGTTCCGCCGGCCATGTCCTCGACAATCAGTCTGAAGGGGTCCATGGTGGGCATGGACCCCGACCGCGGGTATCCGGCCTGGGGATTCCCGTTACCGTACGGACCCTGGTACTGCCCGTCGCTGTACCAATCCGGATCCTGGCCCTGGTTGGGATCTGACATGATGCCCCTTTCAGATGGTGTTGGCGCACCTGTACAGGTGCGCGCTCCTATGCCCAGTCTAGGCGAGGCAGAAGTCCCGACTGCGTTTTTCATCCGTGCGCTCACCCTACGCAATGCCATGCCGCCCTGGATCGACCAGGTCCAGGCGCCGGTGGGCATTGATGGCCCATGTCATAAAAAACAGTTAGGCTTGCAAGGTATGAGACACGCAGCACAATCACCTGTCAGGTCCGGTCTGGACCCGACATCCTTTTCTTCCGTCATCCGGCCCCAAGACGACCTCTTCCGCTATGTGAATGGGCCCTGGATCGATACCTACACCCTTCCCGAGGACCGCTCCCGGTTCGGGTCCTTCGACAAACTCGCCGAGGATGCCGAAAGTCAGATCAGGGACATCCTGGAGGACTCAGACAGTCCCGCCACCAAATCGGCCATTCTTTACCGCAGTTTCCTCGACACCCAAGCCATTGAGGCGGCGGGGCTGGACCCGATTCGATCCGACCTGGCAGCCATCGACGCCGCCAGGGACAAGACCTCACTGACGTCCCTCCTGGGGCGGCTCAATCCCACCGGCGGCCCCGATTTCTTCGGAATAGCCATCTACGGCGATCCGGGCAACCCTGGCACCAACGTGGCCCACATCGAGCAGGCCGGACTGGGACTACCCGATGAGGCTTATTACCGCGAAACCAACTATCAGTCGGTCCGTCAGGAGTACAAGGAGATGGTCGCCAGGCTCCTGAGGCTGGCCGCCTATGCCCCTGACCAGAGCCAGGCCATGGACCAGGCCGACAGGTTCCTGGATCTGGAGACCCGCATCGCCTCCCATCACTGGGACAACGTATCGACCAGGGATGAGGACAAGACCTACAACCCCACTGACATGGACCAGCTGCAGGAGACCCTGTCGGATTTCAACCTCTCCGCCTGGATCAAGGCCTGGCAGGCGGCCTACGATGCCAGCACGGCGTCGGCATGGCAGCCCGTAGACCTGGCCGCGGCCCTGGACCACACCATCGTCCATGAGCCGACCTTCCTGAAGGGTTTCAACGGGTTCTGGAAGGAGAGCGACCTTGAGGATCTGAAACTCTGGTCCCGGGTGCACGTCCTGATTGAGTGGGCCAGCTTCCTGACCGAGGACTTCGACACGGCCCGCTTCGATTTCTACGGAAAGGTCCTTTCAGGCACCACCCAGATGCGTGACCGCTGGAAGCGGGCTGTCTCCCTGGTGAACGGAATCAGCGGCGAAGAGGTGGGCAAGGAATACGTCAGGCGGCACTTCCCCCAGTCCAGCAAGGAACGCATGGAGGAGCTGGTCGGTAACCTGATCGAGGCCTACCGCATCTCGATTTCAACCTCCGACTGGCTGGGTGAGGAGACCAAACTCAAAGCACTGACCAAGCTCGACAAGTTCTCTCCCAAAATCGGCTACACCGACAAGTGGCGCGATTACTCGGCGCTGCGGGTGTCGGAGGATGCAGGATTGGTGGAGAACGTACGCCAGGCCAACCTGTACGAGTCCGGATATCAATTCGGCAAGGCCGGCAAGCCCGTCGACAATGACGAGTGGCTGATGAACCCACAGACCGTCAACGCCTATTATGAACCGACCCTGAACGTCATCGTCTTCCCTGCCGCCATCCTACAGCCCCCCTTCTTTGACCCCGCAGCCGACGATGCCGCCAACTACGGGGGCATCGGGGCCGTAATCGGACACGAAATCGGGCACGGATTCGACGACCAGGGCAGCAAGTACGACGGAGACGGCAGACTCAACGACTGGTGGACCCCCCAGGACAGGGCCAACTTCGAAAAGCGGACCAAGGCATTGATAGAGCAGTACAACGGATTCGTTCCCGAACAGTTGGCGGAGAAGTACGCGGACGAACCCGATAAGGCACCACATGTCAACGGGGCCCTGACCATCGGCGAGAACATAGGCGACCTGGGCGGGGTAAACATCGCCATCAAGGCCTATGCCCTGGCCCTGCAAGACGGGACGGGGAACGATATCGACACCAGCGCCCGGGGGATGGACGAGGCCCTGGAGCAGGCGCCGTATCTGGACGGCTATACCGGCCTGCAACGGTTCTTCCTCTCCTACGCCTCCATCTGGCGAACCAAGAACCGGGACCAACTGGCCGAGCAGTATCTCCAGATCGACCCCCACTCCCCCGCCGAATTCCGAACCAACGGAATTGCCAGAAACGTCGACAAGTTCTATGACGCTTTTACCGTGCAGACCTCAGACGGCATGTGGCTGGAACCGAAAGACCGGGTCCATATCTGGTAGGTCGTGCGGTTCCGGTCATGACTGCGGTCAACTCGCAGGCAGGACCTGACGCGTAGGTTCAGAAGGCATCCACAGGTTGTGTGGATGCCTTCGCCTTTTCATTTGCGGTATCCGACCCCGCCATCCCTTGTCCTGGAGAACCCCCTCCCCCGGTGCCGGCTCCAAGGGCTTCCGAATCATCGCGAGTGCTCCCTGCCCCCAAATCGGCCCTATCGTCCCAGGGGTCTTTGCGCCCCGGAGAATCAACTTCTTCCGGTTTGACCCTGGTGAAGGCACCCTGTCCCAGATTCAGATCATGACCCACCCCGTCGGCTTCCAGAACCAGAGCCGAATGCAACTGCCCCTCCTTGGTCCACTCCTCGGTAACCAGGCTGCCGGTCACTATGACGGGATCGCCCTTGTGAAGAGAGTGAAACAGGTTCACAGCCAGGTTTCTGAAAGCCTTGACCGTAATCCAGGAGGTGGGCCTTCTGACCCATGCTCCCCTGGCCGCGTCGTAATAGGCCGGGGTGGAACCCAGCCTGAATGTACATACCGGAGCGGATTCTGGCTGCCCGATTCGCACAGGGGCCTTCCCCACAAATCCGAACATGCTGACCTTTGATTCGTTGGCTGCCATCTCTTGCCTCTTTCGCTGTGACCGAGTATCCCCGTTGAATGCCACTCGATGGGCCCTGACCGGAAGAACCGACTGCCAGAGCGGGGGAAGGGGACACGGCCTCCGTTCCGGGTGCATCCCATCAAGTGGTAGACCCATCATGGGCCCGGAAGGACCTTTCGCTCCCTGCAGCCAGACCATGTGGTCGAACATCACCTCAGCCATGACTTGTGAACAAATCGACTACCTGTGCGAACGAGCGGAACATTAGTAAGTCCGGCCCGGCAGCCCACAGAGCAAAGCAGGCCCCGCTTGAGGGCAACGACGATAAACTGAGGAAAACAGACAGTGAATACCGGCACGGAAGGATCATCACTCATGGTGCACACACTGGTCAGTTGGAACATCGACTCCCTCAACGCAGCCCTGCTCGGCAACAGTGCCCGCGGGTCCCTCTCTCTGAACGTAGTGGAATCCATCAGGGACCTGAACCCCGATGTTCTGGCCATCCAGGAGACCAAGCTCAATGATGACCGGAAGAAGACCGATACAATACTCAAAGCCCTGATGCAGTACTTCCCCGATTATGAGGAAGTCCATCGGATTTCCGAGCCGCCGGCCCGGCGCGGATACGCCGGCACGATGATGCTCTATAGGAAGGACCTGCCGAAACCCGAAGTCACCTATCCGAAGATTGGCGCTCCCGACACCATGGATGACGAGGGCAGGATGATCACCCTGGAGTTCCCCGGCTGCTTTGTCACCACGGTCTACACCCCCAACGCCGGTTCCGGACTGGCGCGCCTTGAACCCCGCGGCCACTGGGACGACTGCTACCGCGCTTATCTGAAGAAACTGGATGCCAGCAAACCGGTCCTGGCATGCGGCGATTTCAACGTGGCCCACGAGGAGATCGACATCGCCAACCCCCAGTCCAACCACCACTCAGCAGGTTTCACCGACCAGGAGCGCAGCAAATTCGGGCAACTGTTGGATGCAGGTTTCACCGACACCTTCCGGAAGGTGCATGGCCAGGCGGCGGGTTTCTTCGATAATCAGCGAAGCATCTATACCTGGTTCGCCCAGCGGGCCATGACCAGCAAGGCCAACAACTCCGGATGGAGAATCGACTATTGGCTGACCTCCGACCGTCTGGCCGACAGGGTCCAGGCCTGCGAACCGGTCGATACCGGCTCACGCAGGGACCACTTGCCCATCCTGCTCAGAATCTGATTCGAATCAACCAGCCTCTGGTGCAGGCGATGAACCGGGCTGGCCCCCGGTCTTCATATACAAGCGGGCGGCCCGGGTCATGCTCGAAAGCAGACCCGGGCCGCTCCTCATCCACAGCTCCGGCAAAGTGCCCTGATTCACATCAGCCCAGGGCGGCAATCCTGTCCATGATGACCTGGGCAGCCTGATCAACAGGCACTGAGACCGAGTCGGAACCGTCGCGATTGCGGATTTCAATGGTCCCGTTCTCTATGGTGTCACGGCCTGCAATGGCGACCAGAGGCACACCAATCAGCTCGGAATCCTTGAACTTGACCCCGGGCGATACCTTGGGGCGGTCGTCGTAGAGCACCTCAACCCCTTGCTCCTCCAGCTGGGAGACCAGTCCTTCGGCGGCCTGGAAGGCCTCCTCCTTCTTGCCTGTAGCCAGCACATGGACCGCTGCCGGGGCCACCGCCAGAGGCCAAGCCAGCCCCTGCTCGTCGTGGTGCATCTCGGCGATGCAGGCCAGGACCCGCGAGATCCCTATGCCGTAGCAGCCCATCCACACAGGGACCGCCTTGCCGTTCTGATCCAGGACCTTGAGGTCCAGGGCCTGGGAGTACTTGAGCCCCAACTGGAAGACCTGTCCAATCTCCACTCCTCGCTCAAAGCTCAGAGGACCCGAACCATCCGGACTCATGTCGCCATGACGGACCTCCGCCGCCTCGACCACACCGTCAGCCTGGAAGTCACGCCCGTAGACGGCATGAACAAGGTGCTTCCCCTCAACATCGGCCCCGGTTGCCCATTCGGAACCGGAAGCCACATGGGCATCAATCAGATACCTCACATGGGCGGCGGACTCGGTGTCATCACGCTGCGGTCCCAGGACCCTGGGTCCGATGTATCCCTTGACGAATTCCGGATGGGATGCCAGGTCGACCTCGTTGGCCTCCTCGATTTCCGCCGGGGCGAATTGCGCTTCAAGCCGCTTCATATCGACCTTACGGTCTCCGGGCAGACCTATCGCCACAAGCTCCCGCCATCCGTCAGGATGGTCATCATCGGCCGGATGTCTGACGGCGATGATCAGGTTCTTCAGGGTGTCCTCGGCGGTCCACTCGCGCCCATCACTGCGGGGATGGAGTTCGTTCAGCCGGCCCACCATGCTCTCGATGGTCTTGGAATCAGGCGTATCCACTTCCGCCACATCAGGGGTGGCCGAGAAGTCGATCCCCTCGGGCTCGGGCGTGGTCAACGCCTCAACATTCCAGGCCTTCCCCGAAGGAGCCAGGGCGAAGGTGTCCTCGCCGATGGGCAGGGGGGCGAGGAACTCCTCGGACTGGGATCCACCCATGGGACCGGAGACGGCATGGACAATCACGTAGTCCACGCCCAGCCGCTTGAAGATGCGCTCATACGCCCCACGTTCGTCCTGGTAGGCCTTCTGCAGCCCCTCCTCATCCATCGTGAAGGAGTAGGCATCCTTCATAACGAACTCACGGCCACGAATCAGCCCTGCGCGTGGACGGAACTCGTCACGGTACTTGGTCTGAATCTGATAGAGGGCCACGGGAAGGTCCTTGTACGAGGAATACATGTCCTTGACCAGGAGGGTGAACATCTCCTCGTGAGTGGGAGCCAGGAGGTAATCGGCCCCGTGCCTGTCCTGGAGACGGAAGAGGTTCTCGCCGTACTCCTCCCAGCGATGGGTGGCCTCGTACGGCTCTCGCGGCAGGAGGGCCGGGAAGTGGACCTCCTGTGCCCCGATTCCATTGATCTCCTCGCGGACAACATCCTGGACCTTTTCGAGCACCTTCAGTCCCAAGGGGAGCCAGGTGAAGATGCCGGGCGCGACCTTGCGCACGTATCCTGCCCTCTGCAGGAGTTTGGCCGAGTCCACATCGGCATCGGCGGGGTCCTCGCGAAGGGTCCTCAGGAACAGTGTTGACATGCGCATGGCTTTGGTTCTCATATCCTCAAAGATATTCGCGCAAAGGGACATACCCCTTCGAATATAAGCCTCATCCGCACAGCAACCCGGAACAACTCCGCATTCCCGCCCACCCCTGAATCAGGAAAGCTGCGGCACCGGGTCAGAAGAGCTGGTCCTGGGAGAACTCATCCTCAGGAGCCTGACCGACCGCCCGCTTGGTGAAGGACCGGGCACCCTCATCCTCCAGCCGGGCACAGGCGGCCTTGGAATTGGCTCTGAGGTCCGCGTCCAGGACAACGGCATCCGGTGAAACCAGGAAGGCGTGTTCATTGATGCCAGCCAGGTATAACCCATCCAGACCCTCCACACGAGAGAGCGCCACATACCCCATACCGGGGGCGAAAGTGCGCCTCAGGTCCATGACCGCCCGGTCAAGGGTCATACCCTGGGACTTGTGGATGGTGATTCCCCAGGCGCACCTCAGGGGAACCTGGTTGACGGCGGCCAACACCGTGTCCCCGTCCATGGTCTCCCAAGCCGCCGGCTTCATCGTGACTTCGTTCCCGTTCTGGAAGGACACAATCGGCCAGCCCCCCTTGGCCTGGCTGGTGAACCCCTTTACCGTGCCTATCGAACCATTGACGTACTGGTGATCCTGGTCATTGCGCAGGGCCATGACCGCAGCTCCGGTCTTCAGCGTCAGGTCATCCGGGGCCAACATGTTCTTCTTCAACCGCTCGACCAGCTTGGTTTCACCCCGCGATGTGGCCTCGTAGTGGTGGGCCTCCTCGCCTATGGCCGCCAGACGCTGATCGTTGAGGGCATCGGCCTGCCTGTTGACAGGGAAGAGATGCACCGCCACCGTGCCTGGCGCCGGTACTGCACCCACCCGTGTGGCAAGGACATCATGGTCCTCCTGGGTGACCCCGCCCTCCCTGATGTCGGTCAGCACGGTCAGCAACTGCCCATCATCCTGACGGTGCTGTTCCGTCAGATAGCAAACGACCGGATCAAGGTCGTCCCAGACCAGGGATTCCGTGACGAACCCCTCCGGGTCCTTACCCATCTGTGCGTAACGCTCCCGCGATACCTGGAATTCAGGCCCGGGAATCGTGCCACCCACATGGTTGGGCCGGGTCACAGGCGGCAATTGGAAGAAGTCCCCTGAAAGAACCACCTGGATTCCCCCGAATGGTTCAGGGCTGTGGCGAACGGCCCTACAGGCCTGGTCCACCATGTCGAAAAGCCAGGCGTGCATCATGGAGACCTCGTCGATGACCAGGATGTCGGTTCCTTCGATCTGCCGACCCCGCCGGGTCTTGATGCGGCGCAACAGAGACTCCGTCATGGAGGTGGAGATGCCCACCCCACTCCAGGAGTGGATGGTCTGACCATTGATGTGGGTGGCCGCTATGCCCGTCGAGGCGGTCACGGATACGGCCGCCCCGTTCTTGCGGGCCTGGCTGACGAACTCGTTCAGAACATAGGTCTTACCCGCTCCGGGGGCACCGGTCAGGAAGACGTTGGCCCCCGCGTTCAATATGGTCAGGGCTTCGGATTGCTGCATGTCTCCATGGTGCCATGCCTGAGGTACATGGGTCGTACCCAGACTCGGACAGAACTGTGGTCAGTAGTCGGTCTTCTCGGGACTGCCAGCGTCCTCGATCGGGTTGCCGGACTCTTCGTAATGCCGAAGCAGGCTGGTCCGCTCGATCTCCGCCGCCCCGTCCTTGGACCGGGCCGCATCCGGGCCGGGAGCGGGCGTGAAGAACATGGAGCGGTAGTACCGCAATTCGTCCATGGACTCGATGATGTCGGCCAGGGCCCTGTGACCACCATGTTTGGCCGGCTTGTTCCTGTATACATCCGGATACCAGCGACGCGACAACTCCTTCAAAGTGCTGACGTCGATGACCCTGTAGTGCAGCAACCCCATCAGGTCGGGCATGTACCGGTCAAGGAACTTCTTGTCGGAGCCTACCGAGTTCCCTGCCAGATGGGCCTTTCCATGCTCGGGAAGGAAGGGGGTGATGTACTCGATGACCTGGCGCTGGGCCTCGTCCAGGGTCAGACCGGTCTTCATCTCCTCGATCAGTCCGGAGGAAGTATGCATGTGCCTGACGAAGTCATCCATATGGTCCAGGGCCGACTGGGAGGGTTTGATGACCAGGTCGATGCCCTTGTCCAGAACTTTCATGTTGAAGTCGGTGGGAACCACGGAGACCTCGCACAGCTCGTCATGGAAGATATCCAGACCGGTCATCTCGCAATCAATCCAGATCATGCGGGATTCCTCGGCACTGAAGGTCAGATCACTCTTGTCGCTCATCTGCTCACCTTTCAGACCCGGATGGCATCCCGGGTCACTCCTTCCGCCACCTTGGACGGAACATTTCAAGATACCGCCAGGACATGACCGGAAACGGATTTCCCTTCGGCGATTCCGCTTTTCCGGCAATACCTGTGCGCTACGAAATCCGCAAGGCGGGAACCGACCGGATGGTGCACGCTTATGCAAAACGGCGCAGGACCACCAAAGGTCCTGCGCCGTTCATCTCCGGAGTGGAAATGCGTCACTCAGTCATGAAAGCCGGAGTAGTTCGGGGCTTCCTTGGTCATGACGATGTCGTGGGGATGGGACTCGCGCAGACCCGCGTCGGTGATGCGGATGAAGCGGCCCTTCTCCTGAAGCTCGGCAATCGTGCGCGCACCCGTGTAGAACATGGTCTGGTGGAGTCCGCCCACCAGCTCGTACAGCACGTAGTTGAGCGGCCCGCGGTAGGGAACCTCTCCCTCCACGCCCTCGGGAACCACCTTGTCGTTGCTGGTCACATCGGCCTGGAAATAGCGGTCCTTCGAATAGGACTTCTTGCCACGAGGCGCCATGGCACCCAGCGAGCCCATGCCGCGATAGACCTTGTACTGTTTGCCTCGCAGGAGGACCTTCTCACCCGGGGCCTCTTCGGTACCGGCCAGGAGACCACCCAGCATGACCGTATCGGCACCGGCCACGATGGCCTTGGCTATGTCGCCGGAGTAGTGGATACCACCATCCGCCACCAGGGGGACACCGGCGGCTTTGCAGGCCTGGGCGGCGTCGTAGACGGCGGTGAGCTGGGGCACACCAACACCCGCCACCACGCGGGTGGTGCAGATGGAACCGGGGCCCACACCGACCTTGACCGCATCCACTCCGGCATCGATGAGAGCCTGGGCGCCCTCCTTGGTGGCGATGTTGCCACCGATGATGTCGACATGGTCGAAGGCGTGATCGGACCTGATCCGGCGAATCATGTCCAGCATGAGCTTGGCGTGGCCGTGGGCGGTATCGACCACGAGCACATCCACGCCCGCATCGGTCAGAGCGGTGATACGCTGCCAGGCGTCTCCGAAGAATCCGACCGCTGCGGCCACCCTCAGGCGACCTTGCTCATCCTTGGTGGCCTGCGGGTACTGCTCGGTCTTGACGAAGTCCTTGACGGTAATCAGGCCCGCAAGTTTGCCCTGTCCATCCACCAGTGGGAGCTTCTCCACCTTGTACTTGGCCAGGAGGGCGTGGGCATCTTCCTTGGTGATGTCGGCCGGTCCGGTAACCAGGTGATCCTTGGTCATGACGTCGCTGACCTTGAGCCTGTCGAAATCAGCAGGATTGACGAAACGCATGTCACGGTTGGTGATGATGCCGACCAGGCGCTGTTCACGGTCGACGACCGGAAGGCCCGACACCTTATAGACCGAGCAGAGTTTGTCCAAATCGGCCAGGGTGGCATCAGGGGTGACGGTCAGAGGATCTGAGATCATGCCGGATTCGGACCGCTTGACGATATCCACCTGGCTGGCCTGGTCCTCGATACTCAGGTTGCGGTGGAGGACGCCGATACCGCCGTTCCGGGCCATGGCTACGGCCATGGTGGCTTCGGTGACGGTGTCCATGGCCGCGGAGAGCACCGGGGACTTCATGGTGATGTTCCCGGTGAGGTGGGTGGTGGTATCCACCTCGGAGGGAACCACATCGGATTCGTTGGGCAGCAGAAGCACGTCGTCGTAAGCGAGTCCGAGCTTTTGGAACATCGGGGGAAGTGGCGAGTATGGGGCAGAGTCGATATTTGAATTATCTAAGGCCATGTCGTTATTCTACAGACCCTGGTTGACCGGGAATACTCAGTCTTCCCGGTCCGAATCATCATGACGAACAAGGTCCCCGGCATGACCGGCCCCTTGCGTCTTGAGGCGGGCGTTTTCCTGCCGGATTTCAGGAATGCGCCTGCGGTAATAGGGATACAGGGTGGCAAAGGTCAGAATGAGTGTGGCAATCAGGAAGCCTATGCCCACATAGAGCGGACGATAGAAGAGGATGAAGAGGGACCCGAACGATATCAGTGCCGCCCAGCCCCAGAGAATCAGGACGGCGGAGCGGACGGAATGACCGATGCGCAGCATCCTGTGGTGAAGGTGCATCCGGTCGGGATGCATGGGCGACTGACCGTGACTGAGTCTGCGAACGATGGCCAGGCACATATCGAGCACCGGCAGGAAGAGGACCAGGATGGGCAGGAGGATGGGCATGAAGGCCGGCAGATAGATGCTGGTATGGATGGTGGCTGGATCCAGACGACCGGTGACCACGATGGAGGCGCAGGTGATCAGGTATCCCAGAAGCATGGACCCCGAGTCTCCCATGAAAAGCTTGGCGGGGTGCCAATTGTGGAGGAGGAATCCCACGCAGGTCCCCACCATGGCAACATCGATCAGGGTGGCCAGGGAGGCGTAGTCAGGCGAAATGCGGGCGATGATGTAAGAGTAGATGGCGAAGGCGATGCCACCGATGGCCACAATCCCCGCCGCCAGGCCGTCCAGGCCGTCCACGAAATTCACGGCATTGATGGAGGCCACAATCAGGAAGGCCGTGATGGCCATGGAAAGGCTGGGTGAGGCTGCCACCAGGGAGCCCAGCGGAAGGGAGATGATCTGCACCCCTCCCCAGGAGACGAATACCGATATGAGCAGCTGACCGGCCAGCTTCAGCATCCAGTCCAGGTCCCATAGATCATCGGCCATGCCCAGCAGGCAGATGGCCACGGCCCCGCCCAGGATGACCCAGGCCTGGTGGCCGGTCTGGAAGAGACCCGTGATGAACGGTATTCGCGAGGCAAAGAACATGGCGACGGCAAACCCGATCAGCATGCCAAGGCCACCCAATCTGGGTGTTGGAATGGTATGCACGTCGCGAGCGCGGACCTCCCCCACCGCTCCGATACGGATGGCGATATGCCGAACCATGGGCATGACCAGCCAAGTGGCCCCGCCAGCGATTGCAGCGATGAACAGATAGACCCTCATGCCCGACCGCCTTCCGCAGCGACTTCCCTGATGACCTTGCGCAGGGCCGCCTGGTCAATCACTCCCTGACGAAGGATACGTATGCCATCGGGGTCGCCGGCATCCGCCTCAACGACCGTGCTGGCCACCGAACCGGGGGTCGGCCCACCGTCCAGGTAGCACGCAACCGAGTCCCCCAACTGTTCTCGGGCCTCTTCAACGGTGCGGACACTGGGGTTGCCGGACCTGTTGGCACTGGAAGCGGCCAGGGGCCCGGTCATCCCAAGAAGGGAGCGGCACACGTCGGAATCAGGCACCCTTACGGCCTGTGTCCTGCAATCTGATTCCTGGCGGGGGGTGCAGAGCCCACACCCCTCCCCGACCAGGCAAATCGGCGAAAATGAACCAGGCAGAAAGCGGTCGGCCAGGATATCCAAGGGACTGGGCAGGCTCAGCTTCAGGGCGGGTATGGCCTCGACGGAATCCAGCAGCACCTGTATCGACTTGGTTCTTGCCCGCTGCTTGGCAGCGAAGAGTCTGGCAATGGCCTGGTCGTTGCAGGGGTCGCAGACGATGCCGTAGACCGTATCCGTCGGGACAACCGCCAATTCCCCCCTGCCGATGACCTCTGCCAGACGCAGCAAGGAATCATGGCTGCAATCCAGCACCTGACTCATCCGATTCACCGCCCTTTCCGCTTCTGCCGACCAATCGGCAAACCACAAATCCACCGCCCGTCGAAGGGCGATCTCGGTCGTACCTCACCATTGTGCCCCATGGTCAGGGCCGTTGCCAGTCCAATCATATGACCTGAGCCAGGAGATACCGATCCAGACCGGCGAGGTCCCGTCCTGTTGAGACATTCACGTACCCAGCCTGCCTGGCCATACTGCGCAGTGCCCTCCCCTGGCTGCAGTCGTGCTCCATGACCAGAAGGCCCCCGGGGCGGAGCAGATCCGCCGACCGCCTGATGATGCCCTCCGGTATCAGGCATCCATCGGGAGAGCCTCCGTATAGGGCCAGTGCCGGGTCCCAGTCCCTGACCTCAGGCTGGGTGGGCACCCGATCCATGGGGATGTATGGGGGGTTGCTGATGACCAGGTCAACACGACCGTCAAGTTCGGCGAGCACCGTCCCGCTGGTGGCATCACCGTGAACCAGGTGATATGAAGAGCCGGACCGAGCGAGGGCCTCAGACTGTGCATCAGCATTCCTGCGGGTCCAGACAGCCGCTTCATCCGAAGCCTCCACAGCCCAGACCCGGGCCCCGCCGACCTCGGTGGCGACCGAAAGTCCCACAGCCCCACTGCCGGCACAGAGATCGACCACTACCGGTTCCGACAACCCCTGGGCGGCAATCCAATCCAATCCCGTCTGGACCACGGTCTCGGTCTCGGGCCTGGGAATGAAAACGCCTGGCCCCACGGCCAAGTCAAGCATCCTGAATGCCGTATGGCCGAGGATGTACTGAAGGGGCTCACGTTCAGACCGCCTCTGCAACCAGCTGCGGTAGTCCCCTAGAGCCTGCGCCGCGTTCCTTGTCGGGACTGCCAGCTGGTCAAGGTCCCACCCGAGCAGAAGTCCCTTGTCAAGATCGTGCAGGTCTACACCGGCAGCTTCGGCAAGGAGGACCCTGGCATCGTGTTCGGCAGCCTCCAAACCGGCGGCACGGAGCACATTCCGCCCTTCCTGCACCAGGGCTGGGAGGCCCTGGGGGTCGCCGCCTGCGGAAGTCACTCCTGGGAGGCCATTCTCTGGGCCTCATCGGCCTGGATATCCGAATCGATGACGGCCTGGAGATCCCCGTCCAGCACCTGCTCCAGGTTATAGGCCTTGTACCCGGTACGGTGATCGACAATCCTGCTCTCTGGGAAGTTGTAGGTCCGAATCCGCTCGGACCGGTCCAGGGAGCGCACCTGGGAGTGGCGCATGTCGGCCGCCTGGGCGGCCTCCTCCTCATGCTTCATGGCCAGCAGCCGGGACTTGAGCACCCGCAGGGCCGCCTGACGGTTCTGTATCTGCGACTTCTCGTCCTGCATGGAGACCACGATTCCGGTGGGAATATGGGTCATGCGGACGGCAGAATATGTCGTGTTGACGGACTGACCGCCCGGCCCCGAACTCATGAAGATATCAATCTTCAGGTCCTTGGGGTCGATCTGAATCTCGTCATCGTCCTCGTCGGCCTCGGGAAAGACAATCACACCTGCCGCCGAGGTCTGGATCCGCCCCTGGGACTCGGTAACGGGGATACGCTGGACGCGGTGGACGCCGCCCTCGTACTTCATGGAGGCCCACACCCCATCGGCAGGGGCCACCTGTCCCCTGGCACGGATAGCCATTTCGGCGTCCTTGACCCCACCCAGTTCGGTGCGGTTCTCATTCATGATTTCAGTGGACCATCCGCGCTTTTCGGCATAGCGGATGTACATACGCATCAGATCACCAGCGAAGAGGGCCGCCTCCTCGCCACCGGTTCCGGCCTTGATCTCCATGATGGCATCCCGGGAGTCATCGGGATCGCGCGGAATCAGGGCAGTCCGCAAGCGTTCCCGGGCGGCGGGAATCCGGTCGGCCAGGTCCTTGGCCTCCTGGGCGAAGTCAGGATCTTCACCAGCCATGGCCTGGGCGGCTTCATGGTCTTCGAGAAGACCCTTATATCTGCGATATGCCTCGACGATAGGTGCAAGCTCGGAATGGCGACGCCCCAGCTTACGAATCTGGGCCGGATCCGAAGCCGCCTCGGGCTGGCTCATCTGATGCTCCAGGCGTTGGTACTCCTCCAGGGCGACCTTGGCCGCCGGGAACTCTTCATCACTCATCGAATCCTGCCCTCTCTGGCCGATTTGCATAGAAAAACGCCAGTTCCAAACCGGGCATAGCAGACGACCCGGGTCGGGACTGGCGTTGAAATGCTACTTGTTCTTCTTGCCGTAACGGGCTTCGAACCTTGCCACACGCCCACCGGTGTCCAGAATCTTCTGCTTGCCGGTGTAGAAGGGGTGGCAGTGCGAGCAGACATCAACCGTCATATGATCGCCAGAGGCGGTCGAACGGGTAATGAAGGTGTTGCCGCACGAGCACGTGACCTCTACGGGATGGTAATCGGGATGAATTCCCTGCTTCATATTGGACTCCTAGGAGACAAAGGGCACCGGGTCGCCGACCCCTATGGTCAACGTGAACCGGAACCGGAGACAATTGTAGCGCACCTTCAGGAGAACCGAACCTATTGCGCCACACGCCGAACGGTTTCCCCGAGATTCCAGTACTCCGTACCTATAATCAAACAACCAGACCACCTGATTGGCGGTTCATCCAATGAAGGAGGAGAGCATGACACAGGAAGTCGCATTTGTCACGGGGGCCGCCCAAGGCATAGGAGGAGGCCATTGCGCGGCGTCTGGCCTCAGACGGATTCGCTGTGGCCGTGGCCGACATGAACGGCGACAAGGCAACCAGCGTCGCCGATTCCATCAATGAGGACGGGGGCAGGGCCATCGCCGTCACTCTGGACGTGACCGACAAGGTCCAGGTCCGCTCCGCCGTCGAAAAGGCCGCCACACAGCTCGGTGATTTCAATGTCATCGTCAACAACGCCGGTCTCGGACCCACCACCCCCATCGAGTCCATTACCCCCGAGATGTTCGATCAGGTCTACCACGTGAATGTGGCAGGCACCATATGGGGCATACAGGCCGGGGTCGAGCAGTTCCGTGCCCGGCACCACGGCGGCAAGATCATCAACGCCACCAGCCAGGCGGGCGTGGTGGGCAATCCGAATCTGATGCTCTACTCCTCCACCAAATTCGCCATCCGTGGCCTGACACAGGTCGCCGCACGTGACCTGGCCAAGGAGGGAATCACCGCCAACGCCTACGCCCCGGGTATCGTCAAGACGCCCATGATGATGGACATTGCCCATCAGGTGGGCAAGAATGCCGGCAAGGACGACGAGTGGGGCATGTCGACCTTCTCCGATGGCATCGCCATGGGACGACTTTCCGAGCCCAGCGATGTGGCCAACGCCGTCACCTTCCTGGCCGGCCATGATTCCGACTACATCACCGGGCAGACGCTGATCGTTGATGGAGGCATGCAGTTCCAGTGACTACAGGGCTGTGCAGCCCCCTGTCACTCAAGCGTTGAAAACGTACCTGTCCAGACGCTCCATGGCCTCCTCGACCCGACTCAGCGGCAGGGCGAGGTTCATGCGTACGGCACAGGGGGCCTTGAACTGCCGTCCGTCCTGGATCGCCACGCCGACATCCCAGGCTCGCTTCTCCAGCTGGTCCAGGCTGATGCCGTGGGACTCGCACCACTGCGAACAGTCCGCGAAGAGCATGTAGGTTCCCTGGGGCTTGGAAACATCCACCCCCTCGAAACGCCTGCAGATGTAGTCACACGCATAGTCCACATTTCCGGTCAGGACCTGACGCAATTCATCGACCCACTCCTGCCCCTCTGGCTTATAGGCTCCAATCAGGGCATGCATGGACAGGACGTTCATATCGTTGTAGTGGGCCTTGGAGCCCTTGGAGACCACCCTGTCGCGAAGGTACTTGTTGTAGATGATGTGGTAGGAGCCCACCAGACCGGCCAGGTTGAAGGTCTTGCTGGGTGCATAGAAGGCGGCCGTCCTGTTCCTGGCATCCTCGCTCACCGACTGGGTGGGGGTGTGCTTGTTGCCAGCCAGTATGAGATCGGACCAGATCTCATCGGAGATGACCACGCAGTCGTTCTCCTTGTATATCTCCATGGCCTTCTCGATCTCCCACTTCTCCCAGACGCGCCCGCAAGGGTTATGGGGGTTGCAGAAGACAGCCACATGGATGTTGTTCTCTTTGAGCTTGCGGTCCATGTCCTCGAAGTCCATCCGCCAGACACCCTGCTCATCCTTCTTCAGGGGGCTGTGGACGATATGGTATCCGTTGTTCTCGATGCAGTTGGTGAATCCCACATAGGTCGGACTATGCAGGAGGACCTTGTCTCCAGGCGCTGCGAATGCCGTCAGGGTGGATACGACACCACCCAGAACCCCGTTCTCATAACCGATGTCTTCAGCGGTCAGACCTTCCACACCGTTACGGGCACGCTGCCAATCGATGATGGCATCGTAATACTCATCAGTCGGATCGAAGTACCCGAACGCCGGATGCTTGGCACGTTCGATTATTGCCTCCTGGACCGTGGGTACGGTCGGGAAGTTCATATCGGCCACCCACATGGGAATCACATCGAACCCGGCCTTTGGGGGATCAGGGGCGAAACCGGGCTCCGTACCCAGCCCGTCCACCGCTATGGAATCCCTGCCATGCCTGTCCATAATCGTTGTGAAATCGTACTTCATCGTTTTCCTTTCCCTCGGATGACAGGCCGGTATCCACCAGTTGCAATCAGAGGACGGTAGCCGTCGCCGGAACGGTGTCCATCCTGAATTCTACCGGGAGCCTTCTTCACGAACACACTCATGACCAAAGCCCGGCCTGACGATTCCGCCCTGGACAGGGCCCTACCCAGCCGCTTCCTCCAGTATGCCGGAGTGTACGACCATTTGAATCTGGAATACGCCTCGACCCCTTTGACACCGATACGGGCGGGTGTATGCTGTAACCCAGAGAATATCTCTATACGGGGGAAAACGTATACACGATAGTTTCGCTTGAGAATCTGCCTTATGCAGAGTCTCAGTATGGAGAGCGCATGTATCAGTTTTTCCCATCTGTGCGGCTATATACCGCAATCACTATCAGACTGTGCCAGGGATCAGGCATATCTCTGCCCATATGCCCAGTCGATATACAGCTTTTTGGTCACTAGACCAATTCCGAACCATGCTCATCACCCCGTTCACCTGGCAGCCGCAGGCCGGGAAGTGAAGAGGTTGGTTCGATACAAGGAAACGCGCCTAGCTCCATTTCCCCCGGCTGCCATGTTCGCCGATCCCTATGGAATCGGCACACAGCATGGTGCTAGAGCTAGGCTGCGATAGGACGGACCGCGAACCACTCACGGTCCGTCCTTTCAATAAGCCTAGCAACAACCAGCGGTTCCAGGGCAAAGTCCCCACATGAACATCTCGCCACGGCTCCATAAGGCAATCGGTAGGGCTTTTCCTATACCTGGGAGTGCCCGGATTTTCCGATGCACTTTAGTATACAAATGGTATACATTTTGCCCTCAAACCCCTCGCCTGCGAGTATGAAGAAACCCCCGCAGGCTTTGTGCCTGTAGGGGTTTCTTTGGTGGGGCCTCAGGGGCTTGAACCCTGGACCGAACGATTATGAGTCGTTTGCTCTAACCGACTGAGCTAAGGCCCCGCGCCGATCACATCGGCCAGAGTCATGGTATCAAAACGACTCGTCATCAGCCAGGTACGGTTCGTCGAACCTACTTAGTGACCTGGTTGTAGACCGGCAGACCCATGTAGCCGAAGGGAACCTGACGAACCTGCTTGCCGGCCACTGCGGAGACCTTCCTGTACCAGAGCGGCAGCACCGGAAGATCCCTGAGGAGGACGGCCTCGGCCTGGCGGTAATCCTGCATGGCTTCGTCCTGGTCGGTCTTGGAGGCGGCTTGGGCAAGAAGGGTGTCATACTCCGCACTCTTGTAGTCCCCGTTGTTCAACCCCTTGCCGTTCGCCTGACTGGAGGCATATCCCTGAACAAGGTAACCCTCGGGATGGGGATAGTCCGAGGTGATGCCGGAATTGAAAATACTGTCGACCTGGCGATTATGAACCGCCGTATTGAACTCCTTGCCAGTCGGGAAGATGTTCGACTCCGTCTTGATGCCCAGAACCTGGGCGTACTCGTGCAGAACCGCATCGACCCAGTCCTTGTCGGTCCCGTCGGCACTGTAGGCAATGCGGAGCGTACCTTCCCATGGAGAGATGGCGTCAGCCTCCTCCCAGAGACTACGGGCCTGGTCCGGATCGTGGTCCAACACCTCCCTACCTCTGATGTCGGAGGCGTTCCCTCTGATGGTGGGGGCAAGGAAATCGGTGGCTGGAGTGACCGAACCGGCGAAGACCTTGTCGGCTATTTCCGCACGATCAAGGGCATACGACAGGGCCGCCCGGCGCAGGGCGCCTTCCTGCCCTTGGAAATGCTGCAGGCCTTGCGGGATGGTCAGGGACCGGAAGGCCGGCCCCGGCTTGACCAAGGGATGCAGGCCCGAATCAGTATGGAACGTTTTCAGGCGGGAAACAGGAACCGTATCGAGCACATCCAGATGTCCGGCCTGAACATCGGCATAAGCGGCATCAAGACTCTGGTAGTCCCTGAACTCCAGACTTCCGTTCCGGGCCTTGCGTGGCCCCTTGTATGCGGGATCCCTCTCCAACCTAATCCCCTGATTGGGCACCCATGACTTGAAGCGGTAGGGCCCGTTCCCGATTGGGTTCTTACCGAAGGCCTTGATGTCCTTGTAGGCGGACGATGGCAGGGGAAGGAAGGCCACATCTCCCACCTTGTAGGGGAAGGAGGAATCCGGCTTCTCCATGGTCACCTCCAGGGTCAGGTCGTCAACCACCCGAAGACCGGATAGGGGCGCTTTGGGGTCGCCCTGCTCATCCTGCACCTGCTCATATCCGGCGATGGTCGAAAAGGCCGAAGCCCCCAGCTGCCCATTGGCCACATTCGCCGCAAAGGACCAGGAATCGGCATAGGTCTTGGCGGTGATCTTCTCCCCATCACTGAACGTGAGTCCTGGCTTGAGGGCAATCGTGTACCGGCTGGCATCCTCATTGGGGGTGATTGATTTGGCCTCGACCAGCGTCATCCCACCCTTGGCATCGAAGGTGACCAACCCGTCGAAAAGCTGGGTCACCACTTTCCAACCTGCGGTGTCATTGGTGCTTGAAGGAATCAGGGGAGCCGTGGGTTCGACATTGTTGACACTGACGGCGGCCTGGGGGTCAATCCGGTGTTCTTCGGAAGTCCGGGAGGGGCCGCAGGCACCCGCTGCCAGGATGAGCGGCAGTACCGCTGCCGCAAAGTAGGAGCGAAGGTTGGTCATGGTTGGACCCTTCCTGCCCGGTACGGGCCTTGTCAAAACTTCACAAACATATGGTCAATATTGAGGCAGAGGAGTCGGTTTCAGACCCGCCTGACATCCTGCCCGGATGCAAGCCGATCCAGCGCTCCGGTCCTGCCGATGGCCCGGAAGAGGAACCAGCTGGTCAGACCAGCCAGGACCACCCCACTGATCAGTTCACAGATGGTGCCGATGATCCCCCTTGGGCTGAGCGGGGAGACTCCCTGGTAGTAGAAAGCCAGGAGGAAGGCGTTGTACGCCAGGGCTATCAGGAGACCTCCCAGAATGGTCGTTCCCAGGGTCCACCGGCGGTAGCGGAATATCCCGAAGGCCAGCTCCGCGCAGAGGGCCTCGACGATGGCCTGCACGAAAATCATCGGCCCGTTATATGCGTTGCCTGGCAGAATTTCGACCAGGACGCTGATGATTCCAACATAGACGGCTGCGCCGGGCTTGCGCAATATCAGCAGGGACAAGGTACAGGGGAAGTAGAAGACCCCATGCAGGAGGGCCGCCATCCCGGGAAGAATGGCCGTCATCAACGGGAATATCCATGAGGAGAGCAGACTGGCAGCCCAGTAAATCAACCCTGACACCGCCCCCAGGCCAGCGCCGACCGCAATATCAAGAGGCCTCCAGCGCAACCGATGAGTTGCGGAAATCCAACCATGTTGCCGTTTCTCTGTCATTGATACTCCCTTGCGACCGCATACAACTCACGGCCCATTCCTCATGCGCACAGCCGAAGGCCCGGTCCCATCCGTATCGGCAAAGACCCGGTCGGCGCTCCTTGACCTGCGCATGTCGGGCGGGAACACCTCCTCAAGGCTACCCTCTGCCGCTCAGCAAATCCCGCATGCGGGTATAGGGAAAATTGATAGGCCCCTCATGGGATGAGACCCAGATGGCCTGCTGCGTAAGTCGGAAGTCTCCATTACGATTAATGGAGTTTGAACCGTCGTTTTCCAACCCTTTGCGAGGTAGTTTCCTTGGCCGAATTTATCTATCAGATGATCAAGGCGCGCAAGTCCTTCGGCGACCGCGTTATTCTCGATGACGTCACGCTGAGCTTCCTCCCGGGAGCCAAGATTGGCGTGGTGGGCCCCAACGGTATGGGCAAGTCCACCCTGCTCAAGATCATGGCCGGCCTGGAGACCGTCAGCAACGGCGAGGCCCAGCTCACCCCGGGCTATTCGGTGGGCATCCTTCAGCAGGAGCCGCCCCTGGACGAGGACAAGACCGTCGGAGAGAACATCCGCATGGCATACGGCGACATCATGGAGAAGGTCCATCGCTTCAACCAGATAGGTGAGGAGATGGCCAACCCCGATGCCGACTACGATGCGCTGATGACCGAGATGGGCAAGCTCCAGGAGGAGATCGACGCGGCAGACGGATGGGACCTGGATTCCCAGTTGGATCAGGCCATGGATGCCCTGCAGTGCCCCGACCCGGACACCCCGGTTTCGGTCATCTCCGGTGGCGAGCGCCGCCGCGTGGCCCTCTGCCGGCTCCTGCTTGAGGCCCCCGACCTCCTGCTTCTGGACGAGCCCACCAACCACCTTGACGCCGAGTCCATACTCTGGCTGGAGCAGTATCTCCACACCTACAAGGGAGCCGTCCTGGCCGTGACCCACGACCGGTACTTCCTTGACAACGTGGCCGAGTGGATCTGCGAGGTGGACCGTGGACATCTCTACCCGTATCAGGGCAACTACACCACCTATCTCGACACCAAGGCCAAGCGTCTTGAGGTCCAGGGGCAGAAGGATGCCCGCCTGGCCAAGCGGCTGAACTCCGAATTGGAATGGGTCCGCTCCTCCCCCAAAGCCCGGCAGGCCAAGAACAAGGCCCGCCTGGAGCGCTATGAGCAGATGGAGATCGAGGCCAGGAACAACAAGAAACTGGACTTCTCCGAGATTCAGATTCCACCGGGGCCCCGCCTGGGATCCAAGGTCCTGGAGGCCGAGCATATCCATAAGGCCTTCGGCGACCGGGTCCTCATTGACGATCTGAGCTTCACCCTGCCCAGGAACGGCATCGTTGGCGTCATCGGCCCCAACGGCGTCGGCAAGTCGACCCTTTTCAAGACCATCGTAGGCCTGGAGCCCCTGACCTCGGGTTCCCTGGAGGTCGGCGATACGGTCAAGATCTCGTATGTGGATCAGAACCGCGAAGGCATCGACCCCAAGAAGAACCTCTGGGAGGTGGTCTCCGACGGTCTGGACTTCATCGAAGTGGCCGGCGTCGAAGTTCCCACCCGCGCCTACGTGGCCTCCTTCGGGTTCAAGGGATCGGACCAGCAGAAGCCGGCCGGGGTCCTTTCCGGTGGTGAGCGCAACAGACTGAACCTGGCTCTGACCCTGAAGCAGGGGGGCAACCTCCTCCTCCTGGACGAGCCCACCAACGACCTGGACGTGGAGACCCTGGAAAGCCTTGAGAACGCCTTGCTGGCATTCCCCGGCTGCGCAGTGGTCATATCCCACGACCGCTGGTTCCTGGACAGGGTCGCCACCCACATCCTTGCCTGGGAGGGCACGGATGAGAACCCGGCAAACTGGTACTGGTTCGAGGGCAACTTCCAGGCTTATCAGGAGAACAAGATCCAGCGTTTGGGCGAGGAAGCATCACGACCTCACAGGATTCACCGCAAGCTGACCCGTTGAACCGGCTCCGGCGCACAATCATCAAGGGATGGGGGAGAATATGACCATTGAAGAAACTCCATTGGAGCACGTGGTAAAGGTCCTGGATGTCGCAGGGACGGGCCAGGAGGGTGCCCACACCCTGTTTGAGGGGGACTCTCTCTACTTCCCCACCAAGAGAATATACGGGGGGCAGATCGTGGCCCAGGCCATCATGGCCGGGTCACGGACCGTCCCCGAGGGGCGGCAGCCCAACTCTGCCCACGCCTACTTCCTCCGTACAGGCAGTATCGAGGAGAAGGTCGGAATCGATGTGGAGACCATGCGTGACGGCAGGTCCTTTTCCTCGCGCCGTGCCGATGTGACCCAGTCCAAGGGCACGATACTGACAACCATCCTCTCCTATCAGGAGCCCGGACAGCAGGGCGTCAGGTACGCAGACCCCATGCCCACGGATCTGCCCGACCCCGAGGATTTGACCAGCGCAAAGGACCTGATGCGTCCCTATGCCGAGAAGTCTCCCTTCGCCGACTATTACGTGACCCAGTCGCCTTTCGACATCCGCCACCTGGGCAGGACCGTCCTGATGGGTGTCGACAAGGAGGCCGTTGCCAACGATTCCGGTCGTCAGATGGTATGGAGCCGGACCGATGGGCACCTGGACATGTCGCAGACTATGAACCGTGCCCTCCTAGCGCTTGAGTGCGACCAAATCATGATGGAGCCCGCCCTGCGGCGCTCCGGCCTGGGAATCACCACCAGGGGAATCTCCTTCGCCTCCATCGACCACTCCATGTGGTGGTATCAGGACATCGATCTCAACCAGTGGCACCTCTTCGTCCAGGATTCCCCGGTTGCCGACCATGGCCGCAGCCTCTGCGTGGCCAAGGTCTACACCCAGGATGGGGCTCTTGCCGCCACAATGGTGCAGGAGGCCATGATTCGGGTTCCCCAGGACGACCAGGAGAAGGCCTGATATCTGGTTGCTTCCGGCCTCTCATGTGACTCCGTCCACGTCGTTGAGAGGCCGGAGTCACATGTAGATTGCTGCATGGCTCAGCGGTCCATGCTCTCTTTCTGAGCCGCATCCGGCAAGCGACGCTTTGCGGAATTCCGCTTCTTGGGATTCTCGGGCCCCTCATCCGGAGGTAGCTGGCAGAGCCACTCCCCCACAGCCCCGATGACCACATCAATCAGACACACTGCCGAAGCAGCCAGGCATTCCCGCATGACCGCTGCATAGTAGGGCGCGCTGGAATGACCCATGCTGACCAGGGCCTGGCTGCCATACCACCCAAGAAGGGCAGCGCAAGCAATTCCCAGGGATTTGCTCATGACCAGCGTGTTGACGGCAAAACGGGAATCCATCTCTTTTCGCTCGCCCTTGGCGTACCTGTGCACCTGGATGGCCATAAGCAGAATCATGACACCGAGGATGAAGAGCAGGAGGGAGACCAACCAGGGCGCCCCCATCAGGTCGGTTCGGGATGACATGCTGATTTCGGATATGGTCAGGCCTCCTGCTATTCCCAGAATCAGCGCAACCAGGTAGTAGGCCAACGGCGTACGACGTGTTCTCATGACAAACCATCCAATATCCAGTCCTCGGACAGGAGATGCAGGCTTCCCACATCCGGTGCCCTCCGCGAGAGTTCAGCCACGGATCCGCCGTCTGGACCGACCAGAACAGCATCGGCATCCAGGGCGGCCCAAGGCACTAGGACCGAAGCCCTGGTAGCCGCCCCGGCCAGGGGCAACCTCAACCCGTCCTCATCGACCTCCAAGCCCTCGTAATCGACGACACTCAAGACGAGGGGGCCGGAACCCTCCGATCCGGGGTCTCCGCCCCGGCAAGTGGACTCAATCATGGTCAGGGTCCGATAGAGGTCCCGAGGCCCCAACGGTGTCTGCACCATGACCACGGCGCAGAGGCTGGGGCCACGCCCGGCACCCGGATGGACGGAAGAGTACAAAGGCGATATCCCGACTACCTGACTACCCGGGACCCCGTCCAAGGATGCCAGGGCCACATACATGGCCTGCTTGGAGTTCTCATCGACGCACTCCATGGCAACAACCGCCTGATGCATCTGAACGGGACCTTCAGCCTCGGACGTATCCATTTGCGGCTCGGACGGCCACCTGCCATCCGTGTCATCCACATCCGCGCCTGAGCCGATTCGCATATGGTCTTCATCCGCATAGTGCCGGTTCCGCGCCTCGTCATGATGTCTGGCGAGCCCCACGCCCAAGGCCGGATGAGAGGCGGAACGTGCCTGCGTCTGGCGGGCCTCCCCGCTTCCTGGCTCCACCGGGGCAGCCCCATGCTCCTGGGCTGAAACCAGGGAGGCCAGGGTGGCCTGACCATCCCCTTCAGCAGCCCTTTCGATGGTCACGGTCACCTGAAAGTCCGCCTCGGTCTGATCATCGGCGCCTAGACGGGTTACCGATACCCTGGTCCGCCTGACCTGATGCGAGAGAAGGATGGCATCAGCCACTCTCGTGGTCAGGGCCTCAAGAAGATCCGTGGAGTCATGCTCAATCAGGGAGATAATCCTATTGACCACCTGGACATAATCCACGGTTGCGGTCGCATCATCAAACCTGCCGGCCTCGCTCAAATCAAGGAAAAGCGTGGCCATCGACCTGGTAGGTGTAATCGTGTCCATCAGGAGGACTCAGGGGCTTGGCCCTGAGTCCGCTCAGTTGAATCGAATCCATGCGTCAGCCCCTCTCAGCGGCACAGCAATCCCCACACCCCATCACGACCAGGGCGACAGGCCACACAGCGCTTGTGGCGCCGAAAACCCACTACCCCTGTGCGGGGGTGGTATTCGATGCCGGACCGGACGGGGAGGTCGTGCCGGTCACACTCCGCTCAAGCTCTTTGGGGATCTCCACCGGTGGCAGTTCGGAATCGGGCCGATTCACATCGGAGAGCCAAAGCTCCCGCTCAGGCGCTTTTCTCAGATTGGCGAAGATTGCAGCCAGCTCATCCTTGTTCAGGGTTTCCTTGACCAGGAGCTGACGGACCAGCTCATCCAGCACATCCCTGTTCCTGCTGATGATCTGCCAGGCCTCAGTGTGGGCGGTCTCGACCAGGTCGAGGACCTCCCTGTCTATGACTTCGGCAGTCTGCTCCGAGTAGGCCCGGGGCTTCAGGGCGTCAAGACCGGAATCCTGATCGCTTCCATCAGCCCACTTGATGGCACCCAGTTTGGATGAGAACCCATACTCGACCACCATCTGACGGGCGATGCTGGTGGCTTTCTCAATGTCGTTGGAGGCTCCGGTGGTCGGGTCGTGGAAGACAACCTCCTCGGCCACACGGCCACCCATGGCGTAGGCCATCTGGTCCAGGAGTTCGTTGCGAGACTGGGAGTAACGGTCCTGGGTGGGCATGACGGCCGTGTAGCCCAAAGCACGGCCACGAGGAAGGATGGTGACCTTGGTGACCGGATCGGTGTGGTGAAGGGCGGCGGCAACCATGGCGTGACCACCTTCGTGGTAGGCCGTATTGCGCATTTCCTCCAGGGCCATCCCCTTGGTACGACGTCGGGGACCGCTGAGCACACGGTCGATGGCCTCGTCGATGGCCCGGTTGTCGATCAGCTGCGCATCCGAGCGGGCCGTCAGGAGCGCGGCCTCATTCAGAACATTCGCCAAGTCCGCACCGGTGAATCCGGGGGTGCGGACCGCAACGGTGTGCAGGTCGACATCCGGCACGAACGGCTTCCCCTTGGCATGAACCCTGAGGATGGCCTCACGCCCCTCCAGGTCAGGTGCCTCAACGGCCACCTGACGGTCGAAACGACCGGGACGCAGCAGGGCCGAATCCAGAATGTCGGGTCGGTTGGTGGCGGCGATGATGATCAGATTCGTATCGTTGTCGAAACCATCCATCTCGACCAGAAGCTGGTTCAGGGTCTGCTCACGCTCATCATGACCACCGCTCATGCCGGAGCCGCGCTTGCCACCCACGGCATCGATTTCGTCAATGAAGATGATGGCCGGTGCGTTCTTCTTGGCCTCGTCGAAGAGATCACGGACCCTCGATGCACCCAGACCGACGAACATCTCGACGAAGTCAGAACCTGCCATGGAGTAGAAGGGAACGCTGGCCTCACCGGCTATGGCCCGGGCCAGAAGGGTCTTACCGGTTCCAGGAGGGCCATAGAGCAGGACACCGCGAGGTATGCGGGCACCCAGCGCCTTGTACTTCGAGGGGTCCTTGAGGAAGTCCTTGATCTCCTCGACCTCCTGTACAGCGGCCTCCTCGCCGGCCACATCGGCGAACTTCGTCTTCGGGGTCTGCCCGTCATTAAGCCGGGCCGAGTTCTTCTTGCCCCCCATGCCGAACATGTTGCCCCCGGCTGCCGAGGACATCCTGGAAAGCAGGAACCAGAACACACCAAGGATGATCAACATGGGCAGAACCGAGGAAATCAACAGGCTCATCATGCTGGTCTGGGGAACAACCGAGTTGTAGCCCTCGCTCAGGTTGGCCTTTTCGACGGCCTTGACCACCTGGGGACCCTGGTCGAACACGTAGTAGAACTGAACGTCCTTGCCGAAATTCTTGTTTGTCTTCTTCCCCTGGAAGCCCTCGACGTCCTTGGTGAAATCGTCGTTGAGCTTGAGCTCGACCACCTGCATCTTCTCGGTTATCTCAGCGGATTTGACCGCCCCGCTCCTCTGGTTACCGGCCAGAAGCTCCAGACCATCCTTGGTGTCGATGGTCTGAGGGCCGTTCTGGCTGCTGAAGAAGCCGAAGATGCCCATCATGATCAGTACGGCCAGTACCGCCCAGAGCCAGGGAGAACGCCAGAAGGACCGGTTCGAGTCCGGCCCTTTCCCGTCTCCCCCGTTTTGGTTGAAGTTGAAGAAGGGGTTGTTGCCCTTGTCTGGGCCATTTCCCCCATTTCGGTTGCCGCCGTTGTTCCTGGGCGGACCCTGCTGTGGTCCCTGCGAGTAGCTCATGCGCTTTCCCCCTGGTTCTGTTCCTGCGTCAGATACTCGTCCGATTTGAGCACGGCGATCGAGTCAAGATTACGGTATTGCTCGTCATAATCAAGACCGAAGCCGACTACGAACTCATCGGGAATGGTGTATCCGGGATACTTGACGTCCACTTCGACCTCATGCCTGACGGTCTTGTCGAGCAGGGCGAAGACCTCTACGGATGCGGCCCCACGGGATTTCAGCTCGTTCACCAGCCAGTGCAGGGTGTATCCGGAGTCGATGATGTCCTCGACGATCAGAATATGCCGGCCGCGTACATCGCACCCCAGATCCATCCGCACCGTAATGTCACCGTTCGAAACCGTGGTCTTCTGACCGGGATAGCTGGAGATGCTCATGAACTCGATCTGGACCGGGATGGTAACGGCCTGGGAGATGGCTGCCAGGGTATTGAAAGCCCCCTTGAGCACGGCCACCATCATCAGGTCCTTGCCCTGATAATCCTTGCTGATACGGACGGCCGTCTTCTGAATCAGGTCCTCTATCTGTTGCTTGGATACCAACTCATGATCAATGTGGGATTCAATATCAGCGATTCGCATGGACTCCATCATTGCATATGAGAATGACTTGACACTTACGAAAAGCTGAATACGAACTGGGAAAAACAGGCCCCTGCTGGCCGTGCCAATCCGAAGCCAGGGCATCCAACGATTCAACCTGTTGGGAGCTCGCCGGGACTCCCAGATTCGACAGAAGGTGGGCCAGGAACCGTAAGCGAAGGGCCGAATCCCGGGTGGAAAGGCTGCGGGCATCCAGACGAGCCAGAATCCCCTGGTCGGCGTCATCGGGTTCGGGGGGCATGACCACCTGGTCGGCCAGAGCATCCGCCTGCCGGTCCAGATATTCGGCATCCCGCCTGGCAAGGTCCGCCCCTTGGGTCAGACGACGGACCATGTCGCGACCGGCGAACCGGCTCAGCCCAGGCAGGAGGTCATGCCGCACCCGCGAGCGCAGGGGAAGGTCCGCAGGAAGGGGCTGGTCGTCAGGGAACCCGTCGCCGTTGGTGGGGTCATCCCACCAGGAGAGCCCCTGCTGCCGGCATATCTCCGTCGTCTCCTGCCGGGTAAGTCCCAGGAAGGGGCGCAGATAGTCGAGCCCGTCCCGTTTCATCCGATGGTTCATGCCGGTGATGGCATCCAGACCTTGGGACCTGATAAGCCCGATGAGCACGGTCTCGGCCTGGTCATCCATCGTGTGGGCCAAAAGGACGGCTGAGGCGTTGACGCGTCCGGCTTCTTCCCCTATGGCCTCATACCTGGCCTCACGGGCATCGGCCTCCAGACCTGCACTGGTGCGGCGCACTTGGACAGACCTAACCAGAACAGGGTCCAGACCCAGCTTCCGGCAGTTCGCTGCGGCTTCGAGGCTGACTCGATCGGACCCCTCGGAGAGCCCATGATCAATCAGGATCGCCCCGCATCGCAGACCCAACATGGCCGAGACCGTAGCAGCAACCGATGCCAGAGCCATGGAGTCCCGCCCGCCGGAGCAGGCAACAAGTACGAGCGGCGCATCGGGGTCGGGCAGATGGCTGCCGTGTCGGGTGAACCTATCGCCCTGCCTGCCCAGCCCGGCATCCTCAAGACTGGAGCGGAGGGCTCCCACAGCCTTCTTCATCTGAGCGGAATACACCACGATGCACCATCCCTCCTCGGCGTACGCACGGTTACAAACGGTCCAGGGAGGTGACCAGCCGATCCACGGCCTGCCGGGCGGCAGCCATATCCTCCGGGTTGTTGACGATGACGGCGAAGACCAGACTCCCGCCGGATCTTCGGGAAACGTTGCCCGTCATGGATGTGACCTGATCCAGGGTGCCGGTCTTGACCCTGACCAGACCGTCTGCGAGATCATTCACTTTCCTCTCCGCTGCGGTTCCAGTCAACCCAACGACTGAGAGTCCTTTGGCAACGGGGGTGATTCCCTTGGATTCAAGGGCAAGCTCCTGTATCTGAACCAGGGTGTTCACACTCAGCTCGGATCCGGGGGCCAGTCCGGAGCAATCGGCCATGACCAGCCCACCTGTATTCACTCCAAGGTGGTCAAGCGCCTCTGTAACGGCCTTTACGGCTCCACCAGGGCTGTTCTCCTTGCCCAGTTTGGCTGCGGTCAGTCGGCCGAAGAGCTCTGCCAGCGTGTTGTCTGATGTTCTGAGCATCAGAGCCATGATTTCGCTGAGACGAGCTGACTGAACACTGGCGATGACCGACCCTTGTCCGGATTCGGCCTGATTGGGCTGATCCGGATTATCGACCTTTATACCGTTGCCTGCCAGGACCCTGGCAAAGACCTTGGTGGCCTCTGCCGCCGGATCGACAACCCTGGGCAGATATACACCGCCTGCATCCGGATCGGTACCTTGTTGGATGCCGGTCCAGTCACGGGCCTGGTCGATGGCCATGGAAGTGGGATGCTGGAAGTAAACACCGTCGGGATTGTTTTCCTGGATTCCTTCGGGTTCCCCTTCCTCACCGAAGAGACTGTCGTCATAGGCCACCCACACCCGGCTGACACCGGCTTTACGCAGGGCTCCAGCCGTCTTCGCGGCCAGGCTGGACAGACCTGCACGGCCGTTGACATGAGCGGGATCATTGTTGCCTGTCCCCAGCAGCATATCGCCATGTCCTTTGAGCACCAGCACGGCGTGGTCGCCCGAGACCTCTCTGAGCTGCACATCGGTGGTCAGGCAGGATGACATATCCAGTTCGGAGGCGGCTGCGGCGGCCGTCAGGGTCTTCATGGTCGAAGCGGGCTGCCGCACCACCTGGGCAGACTCTTCAATGACCGGCCTCCCATCCGCCTGGTGGACGACCAAGGAGTAGTCATGCCCCAACCCAGGACTGGTGGTGAACTCTTCTACCAGCTGCCGGGCCACGGCTTGGTCAACAGGACCACCGGCACCGTCATCCCCCAGGTCATCTGCGGGTGTACGGATGGATCTGGCCGGCGATATGGTTCTGGTTCTGGATGTTTCCAGGGTCAAGGGACCTGGCAGGAGGTCCATGACGTCCGCAACTGCATACCCACCGATCAGGATCACCGACATCAGGATGGACAGGGCCACTCTCCACCGCCGCGCCACCAGCGACCCTCGGGTCTGCACCACTTGGTGTCTACCATCCAATTGAACACTCCTGCGAGGAAGACCCCCACCCCGGGGGAACGGGTATGAACATCAGACAGCCTAGTCCACCCCGGCCCCGGCCCTCACGCCCGGGTCTCCGTGGAGAGCCTATTTCCCGCTGTGCTCGATGGGTTTCCACCCAGGGTTGGCGAAGATGGCCTGGAAGGAGATGGGCAGGTAGCTCAACATGAAGATTGGGAAACTCAGGCAGTATGCGAAGAGCTCCTTGTTGGAGGCGCCGATCTTGTCACGCTCAGCCAGGACGGTGATGGCAGCCAGACCCATCAATGCAAGAATGCCCAGGAGCGCAGAAGCCACCCAATCAACCAGTTCCGTTATCTGACTCGCCCAGGTCACAAAGCCGAGGGCGGGGAACAGGACGCCGAAGACGCAACGGATGACGGCAAGAACGGTCAAGGGGCAGATCAGTATGGTCAGATCGACTGCCGAAAAGTCACGTTCCCTGAAAGCACGACTTATCAGGGCAGGCCCGTAGTAGCGGAAGACCTGGAGGAAGCCCTTGCTCCACCGCAACCGCTGTCGCCAGCTCTGCTTGAAGGTTACGGGTTGCTCGTCATAGAGGATTGCGGTGCCGCAATACCCGATCCTGTCACCGTGGAGAACGGAATCCATGGTGAACTCCAGATCCTCGGTCAGAAGGTGGAATTTCCAACCATTGTTGCGCTCCATGACCTCCCTGGAGAACATGAATCCTGTACCGCCCACGTGGCAGCTGGACCCGAAGACCATCCTGGAGGAATTGAGGAAGCGCGATTCCCTGATGAACCACAGGGCCGACCCCGAGGAAACCCAGTTGTCGGAAAAGTTGACGGAGTTGCGATAACTGGTCAGGATACGGAACCCGGACTGGAAGGCCTTGTTCATCTCTTCGATGTAGTGACAGTCAAGCCGGTTGTCGGCATCGAAGACGAAGAAGGCGTCATACTGCTTTGAGTACCCCTGGCTGATGATGTTGTCAAGAAGATAGGAGAGGGCGTACCCCTTGCCTATCCGTTCGGAGTCTTGCCGCTCGACCACGTGGCAGCCCTTGGACCGGGCCAGCCCGGCCGTATCATCGGTGCAGTTGTCGGCCACCAGCCAGATGTCGACCATACTGCTGGGATAGGTTTGAGACTGGATGGAGTCGATCAGCGTCCCGACCACACCCTCCTCGTTACGGGCCGAAATCAGGACCGCGAAACGTTTGTCATAAGGGGCCTTGGGGAAGACTACAGGCTTGGACACGAATGAGGTCACGATGCAGATGGCCTGATAGATCACACCGACCGACCCCAGAATCATCATGAGGATGTCAAGCACCTTCAAAAAGGCCATCAGCGCCACTCCTTACGCGGATTAGCCTCCTGGGAGGATTGCGCAGGGCTTCCGGATTCAGTGTTTCCCTGCCCTGCCTCACCACCCTCGGTCCCCTTGAGCGGACTCTTGCCCTTGGCCTGGGCCTTGTCGGACTTGGGAATGGCAACGGTCCGTGACTCGTCAAGGTCCTCCGCCGTCGGCGGCCGATAAAGCTGTTCCGCAATCCTGGAAACAGGATCCTGAACGCTCACCCGGGCACTGCTCCCCTTGGCCGACCGGGCACCTACGTGATTGGTGACCGGTTGGACCACGTGCTCGTTGAAGGCCTCGACGCTCTCGACCACCTTGGACTTTCCTACCGGCTTGGGATCCTGCATCAGCGGAGAATCAATCAGCTCATAGTGTTTGATGGAAGCGTTGAAAATCGCCTGGAAGCTGGCGGCAAGAGGCAGAGCCAGGAAGGCCCCGAGAGCTCCGAAGACAGCGCCGAATGCCAGGACGGAAAGGAAGGCCACGGCCGGATTCAGGTCCATAGTCCGCTCCGATATCTTCGGCGCCAGGATAAGGTTCTCTATCTGCTGGTAGATGATGATGTAGACAAGGACAGCCACGGCGATCAGGAGCCCCTTGCTCCCCCAGGCCACCACAATCGGTATGGCACCTCCGATATAGGTGCCGATGGTGGGAACGAACTGGGAAACAAGACCGCAGAACAGGGCCAGCGGCAACCAGTAGGGCACCTTGAGGGCGACCAGGAAGACCGACATGCAGGCTGCCGAGATCAGGGCCAGGATGGTCCTGCTGAAGAGGAAGCTGGAAATCTGGTCCTGGGCGATGGTCCACACGAAGAGGAAACGCCGCTGGCTGTTGGGCCCCAGCCACTGGCAGAGGCTCCTGCGCAGTTTCGGACCGGCGGCGGAAATGTAGTAGGTGACCAGAAGGACGGTCATCATGTTGATGATGACCCCGAAGAAGCCCACGGTCGTATTCACGGCCTGCCCGGCGAAGTCGGTCACCCAGGAGGATTGGATGTTCTTGGCTATCTCACCCCCCAGATCCTGCATGGGAGGCATGCGCCACTGGGTGTACTTCCCCATGAAATCTACTATCTGGTCATAAAAGGCCGGAGCCCCATTGACCATGCCGATCAGCTGCTTGACGAAAAGGTTGCCGAACAACCCCATCAGGATGATGACAACGACAATCAACCCGATCAGGGTGACGGCCGACGCCGCACCTCGCTTCCAACCGTGCCGGACCAGGTTGACCACCAGGGGTTCCATGGCCAGGGCGACGAAGACCGAGATAATCACGTCCAGCACCAGGAATTCAAGCTTCCACCAGGATGAATAGGCGAACCAAGCCAGGAACACCGCGATGACCACATAGAAGAGGGCCCGACCGAACCACTCCGGTGGTCTGCGAGGGTCACCCTTGGGCGGGAAGACAGTCGCAAAATCGAACAGCTGCTTTTTATCGTTCGCCATGGTCTCCATTATCCCAATCATGCTGACATGATTCGACCCCTGGGAAAGAGCCCTCGGGAATCCGTCCGGCCTGCCGATTTTCTGCCGGTGTATCCCGTGACACGTATCCTGTAAACCATGTTGACCGTTTCCATAGTCATTCCTGCCTGGAACGAGGAGGATCGCATAGGTGATTGCCTCGTCAATGCCACCAGGCAAAGTCAGGCCCCGCTCGAGGTTCTGGTCGTGGACAACAAATCCACCGACCGCACAGCGGCCATCGTCCAGGACTTCATCGACCGCAATCCCGACCAGCATGTGGAACTTCTCCATCAGGACAAGGACCAGGGATTGATTCCCAGCCGGAACTACGGGCTGGACAGGGCCAAGGGCGACATTCTCGGCCGAATCGATGCCGACTGCATGCTGAGACCGAACTGGGTCGAGGTGGTCAGCCGTACTTTCACCGAGGACCCGGACGCCATGGGGGCCACCGGCCCTGTCGCATACTACGACATGCCCGGAAAGAACATCGGCCTTAAGGGCGACGACACCATACGTAAGGCCATCTATCGTGCCGACGATGGCCAGTACCTGCTGTATGGCTCCAACATGGCACTTCGCGCCACGGCATGGAAGGCCATTCGCAACGAGGTCTGCAGAGACAAGGCCGATATTCTGCACGAGGATGTCGATGTCTCCCTCCACCTGATCGACCAGGGATTCAAAACCGTCTACTGTAAGGACATGAACGCAGGCATATCGGCCCGCAGGATGGATACCTCCTTCACCTCCTTCCGCCACTACATGCAGCGGTTCAAGAACACCTTCGACGCCCACCCCCAGCACACTCGCGAACAGAAGCCGGAACACACGCTTTACGCCCTCTATCCGATTCTGCGGGCCTTCTACCCCGTTTACCAGAAGTACCTGGAATCAGCTGACATCAACCCGGCGGAACGGGTATGGATCAGCGAGCAGATGGAGCTCTTCCACCGCCATGAGCAGGAGATGGATCAGGAAGACTGATCAAGCCGTCTTCCATGCCCCCCTATACAGCCTCTCTCCCCCGACACGGCACACCAGGCTTGCCTGGTCCGGGGGAGCCAGGTATTATAGGCACGTTCGCCCCCGTCGTCTAACGGTTAGGACACCAGACTTTCAATCTGACAACGAGAGTTCGACTCTCTCCGGGGGTACCAGAGAAAAGGCCGGAAAATGGCGGAATTCAACCGCTAATCAGAAGTTGGCAGACTGCACTCAAATAACGCGAATCAAGCTGTTTCAGGCTATTCCGAGCCAACCTAGTACACACTTGTTCCACTATTGGTCACGGCATAACCCATGCCTGGAGAACACCCGATCCGCACTTTCCAAAACGGGGACTCCGGGATTCAGATATACGCACCGCCGGGAAGATGCATGAAATCCTCCACTCTGTTCCATTTGACCGTATACCCGGCCCCGTGGGCGCAGAAGACCGAGTCAGGGGTGCTCTCCAGATCGGATTCAGGGTCATAACCGATGGAATCCACCACTGCGTCCTGGTCCTGGCAGGGTCGATAACCGTTGAAGACGCAAGTCAGATGTCCACAGCCATGGCTGTAGGCACTGACCTCCGTGGCGTAATCGCGCATCTGCGATACCGGCGCGTCCCCCTCCAGTTCGACAGTATCGCCGTCCGTCTGCGGCTCCGCGAAGTTCCCCTTCATCCGGTAGATATCCGACATGGCCCTACCCAGATTCGACTGGGGGATGGTGAGCCTGAAATGGTACCAAGGCTCCAGCAGGATATTGCGCGCCTTCATCAGCCCCTGTCGGACGGCCCGATAGGTGGCCTGGCGGAAATCGCCACCCTCCGTGTGCTTGATGTGCCCGCGGCCGTCCAACAGGGTGATGCGCATATCGGTAATGGGCGCTCCCGTCAGTACCCCCAAGTGCTCCTTCTCGGCCAAGTGGGTCATGATGAGTCGTTGCCAGTTCCCGTCCAGGCGGTCGAGGCTGCAGTCCGAGGCGAAACTGAGACCACTCCCCGGCTCCGTGGGTTCCAGGAGCAGGTGGACCTCGGCATAGTGTCGGAGGGGCTCGAAATGCCCGACCCCTTCAATCGGAGCCGCGATTGTCTCCCTGTACAGGATCCCGCCCTGACTGAAGGAGACCTGTATACCGAACCGTCGATCCAGTTCCTCCTGTATCACTTCCAACTGAACCTGTCCCATGAGGCGCAGATGAATCTCCCTGAGCCGTTCCTGCCAGACCACGTGCAGGAAGGGATCTTCATCCTCCAAGACGCGCAATGCCTTCAACACCGGGTGCGGGTCCAACCCCTCAGTCACCACAGCATAGGTAAGCACCGGTTCCAGAACCGGCGTCTGGTCCTTCCTCTCACACCCGAGACCCTGCCCAGGTCGGGTCAGATCCAGGCCGGTTGCCGCCACGACACCGCCTGCCCGGGCACAGTCCGTCAAGGTATAGGTGGACCCGGAATAGACTCGGAGCTGATCAACCGTCTCGTTGGTCCCCGTACAGTCGGCCTTCCCGGAATCCCCGGTGGATCTGCCCACCTCCGTATCCAAAGAGGATTTGACCGGCAGGTCACCACCAGTCACCTTAAGCCAGGACAATCTGGCGCCCTTGTCGTCATGCGATATCTTGAAGACCCTGGCACCGAACTCCGTACCGTACACGGGCGATAGGGTGTACCGCTCCAGTCCTTCAAGAAGGGCATCCACCCCATCCAGCCGAAGGGCGGATCCGAAGAAACAGGGAAAGAGACGGCGATCAGCCACCAATCTTGCCAGACTCTCATCCGCAATACATCCGGACTTGAGGTATTCATCCATGACGCCCTCGTCGAGCAGGGCCACATCCTCCGCGTCGTTGCAATCAAGTCCTCGACTCAAATCAAAGCAGCCCGGAGACCAACGATGCCTGCATGCATCGAGAATGCGGGTGGCATCGGCACCTACTGCATCGAGTTTGTTGACGAAGATGAAGGTGGGTACCCCATATCGTGCCAGAAGTCGCCAAAGCGTGTCGGCATATCCCTCCAACCCGGAGGTGGCGTCGATAACGAGAAGGGCATAGTCCAACACCGATAAGGTCCGTTCCATCTCGGCGGCGAAATCCACATGGCCGGGTGTATCGACAAGGGTCAGATCCACATCTCGATAGGTCAGCTGGGCCGGCTTGGAGAAGATGGTGATACCACGCCGCCGCTCCAGATCCGAGGTGTCCAGATAGGCATCGCCATGATCGACCCTGCCCAGACGGCGAATCCGCCCTCCCTGATACAGCATGGCCTCTGAGAGCGTGGTCTTGCCGGCATCGACATGGGCCAGCATCCCCACCACTATCCTCTTGACCATCGCGGGCCTCCCTCACTCCCCCAGACAGAAACGACCAGGCACATACCCGCCCTCCCGGGAACCTCCTCGACAAGTTTCGCGATCGACCGATGGCACCCGCCGCCTTCCGCGCGCTTCGGAGGATTCAAGCGAGATATCCTTCGGGCCGGGTCACCGTACGGGAGAGACCTGATACGTCAGATCATGGATGACCCGACCTGCTTCGATGCCTTTCCGCTCGAAGTTGGTCACGATTCTGCCGTCGAACCGATCAGACTCCATAAAGGCAGCATGAGGCAGGGTCTCGGCCTGGTCTGCCGTTCCCTTGCCGACATGCTGGGTGGGCAGACTTATCTGCAGATTGCCCAGGTTTCTGAATCGCGGATTCGCGTCCATCACCTCGTGCACATGCAGCGCATAATCCTCGATGTCGGTCGCTATCCTCCAGACCCCTCCAGGTTCCAGGCAATCCGCCAGGTCATCGGCCAGAGCCGGTTGCACCAGACGACGCTTGTGATGCTTCATCTTGGGCCAGGGGTCGGGGAAGAAGGTCCAGACTTCGGTGATCAGCCCGGATTCCATTCGGGCCAGGAGGTCCGGGGCGTTGACCTGGGCAAGACGCAGATTATCCAGATCGGATTTTCCTGCCATCAGCATGGTATGGGCCAAACCTGGCTGATAGACCTCCAGGGCCAGATAATTCCAATCTGGGTGCTCCCGGGCCGAAGCAACAACATTCTCCCCCTGACCGGATCCGATTTCCACAATCAGCGGGGCCTTCCTGCCCCAGATCGATTCGACCGTTGCGGAATCAAAGCGGAAACCCTCACCTACCGCCAGCGAACCCTCTGCCTGGCCCAGGTCGAGAAGATAACGGGAGGAATACTCAGACCAGGCCCTCGCCAGTCGGTCGTTGAGTTTCTCGGACCGCCTCACATAAGAGACGATGGACCGCCGGCCGGCATTGCTCTGTGTTTCTGTGCTCATCACATCTCCTATATATCCTAGAACGTGCATGAACATGGGCATGGCATGAATATGTGCCCGTGATATACTCAATATGTAACAAAAGATAACACAATATTGCAAAACCGAACAAGCCTCCGGGCCGGTTATCGACAGGAAAGGCATGCGCATGTCAGTTATGGTTACAGGTGGATGTGGGTACATCGGTGCCCATGTGGTCCACGCCCTGCAGGAAGCCGGCACGGAGGTCGTCGTGGTCGACGACCTGAGCTACGGCAAACCCACCCGCATCGGCAATGCCCGTCTTTACGGAGCAGACGTAGCCGCACCCGGAGCCGATGAGCGCCTGATCGAAATCATCAGGGAGAACGGGGTCGACTCGGTCATCCACTTCGCCGCCCGCAAACAGGTCGGAGAATCGATGGAAAAGCCCATCTGGTACTACCGACAGAATTTGAACGGCATGATCAACGTCCTGGCAGCCATGGCCAAGACGGACGCCAAGAAGCTGGTCTTCTCAAGCTCGGCCGCCACCTACGGCGAGCCCCCTGTCGACGTGGTGCCCGAGGACGTTCAGCCCATGCTCCCGATCAACCCCTACGGGCAGACCAAACTCGTTGGCGAGTGGATGGCCCGGTCCTGCGAAAAACCTCATGGCATCCGTTTCTGCGCCCTGCGCTATTTCAACGTAGCCGGCTGCGGACCCGTGGAACTCGAAGATCCCGCCATCCTCAACCTCATTCCCATGCTCTTCGATAGGCTCAAGCAGGGCAAGGCGCCGGCCATCTTCGGCGACGACTACCCCACCCCCGATGGCACCTGCGTACGCGACTACATCCACGTTTCCGACCTGGCCGATGCCCACATCGCAGCCCTGGGATACCTGAACCAGGATGAACGCAAGTACGACGCCTTCAATGTCGGAACCGGAGAGGGCACCTCGGTCCGCCAAATCGTCGACGAGGTCAAGAAGGTCACCGGTCTCCCCTTCACCGAGGCCGTCAAACCGCGCCGCGCGGGCGACCCGCCACACCTCATCGGCGACCCCTCCCGCATCAATACGGAAATGGGCTGGCATGCCAAGTACAACGTGCACGACATCGTCGAGTCCGCATGGGAGGCATGGCAGGCCAATCCAGACCACCACATCGACGTGGCCACCTGGAACCAGACCGACTGATACGGCGATTCCATCAACGACGCGCCGGGGGCTTGCAATCCCTCGGCCGTCATGTAGACTTTTCTCTTGGCTGTTCACGCAGCCACGGCTCCGTAGCTCAGTTGGTTAGAGCGCCGCCCTGTCACGGCGGAGGTCACCGGTTCAAGTCCGGCCGGAGTCGCTCTGAATGGTCTGGCCCGGTTCGTCCGGGTCTTTTCGACTGTTCATGGCTCTGTAGCTCAGTTGGTAGAGCGAGCGACTGAAAATCGCTAGGTCAACGGTTCGATCCCGCTCGGAGCCACCAGCACAAATCCCTCTCCCCTTGCGGTAAGAGGGATTTTCCATATCTTGCCGAGGCGACCATCGCTTAGGCGAGGCGGTCCAATAGACAATGGTGTCCGAGGCAGATTTGCCCCGACCACCACCACAATCAGCAACCCCAGGCGTATCCTGCAGAGGCAACAATGGGCGCAACTACAGAAGTGTTGCAGCCCCTCCTCATTCAGAGCCGCTCAACCACCCAATCGACAATGTAAGGAGCCGTGTGCTCAATCTGGTCGATGGCCACTTCGAATTCACGGGAGCCGCCGTACCAGGGGTCGACCAGATCAATCCTGCTCTCCTGCCCGGGTGCCGGCTTGGGCAGATCCGGATCGAAGCTTCTGTACAGGTGGACGGCCTGACGTTTTTCCGCCGGAAGAAGACGAAGCAGGGATCTCATATGCTCAGCGGTCATGGGCAGAAGCAGATCCGACTCGTCAGCCTCCTCCCGGCTGATGCGATGGGCGAAGTGATCGGCAGGCACCTCGTACCCCCGATCACGCAGGACCTTCTGGGCACGGCGGTCTATGGGGTTGCCGAACTCCTCGTCGCTGACCCCACTGGATTGGACCACGACCCTATCGCTCTCAAACCCCCGATCAGCAAAGAACTTCCGGAGGATGATTTCCGCCATGGGCGAGCGGCAGATGTTGCCGGTGCAGACCGTCATGACCGTATATGGCCCCGACTCGCGAGTGCCTTCCTTCTTGCCTGTGCCCATCATCGCACCTTCTCATATGTCGTGAAACGATACCGTCCAATCCTGGAGCGCTGTTCGGAATCGGCCGGGACCTGCCATTCCCCCTGCTCGGCCACCCGCCAGAACCGCTTCTGGACCAAATCATCCATGTCGGGCATGAAGGTATCGGCGGGGACCTCAAGGTCCAGGTCTGTCACAAAGGCACGGTCGGCCAGGGAGAAGAAGTGCTCGAAGAGTTTGGCCCCACCGATGATCCAGATCTCCCCCCGGTCCATCCCGTCCGCAGGTATGGTCTCCTGCCGGGCCAGATCCAGGGCATCCTCTGCGGCCGAAACCACCGTGGCACCCGGTGCCCGGTACCGGGGATCGGTCGTGACGACGATGTTGTCCCGGTTGGGCAACGGCTTGGACCCCATGGACTCCCAGGTCCTACGCCCCATGACCACGGGGTGGGATATGGTCAGCTCCTTGAAGTGCCGCATATCCTCACTGAGATGCCAGGGCATCCCATTCTGATTTCCTATGGCACCAGGCCGTCCATCCATGGACCTCGCCTGTGCCCAGATCAGATTGACGGACGAAGGACGTTCGATGTCACCTTCCAGATCCTGCCAATCCTCACCACCTAAAAGCCCGGCCTGCCCGGGCTCGGGTTCGTGATAGCCGCTACGGCTACTACTGTCATGCTCCATCTGTTGCGTTCACTCCTCGTGAAGAGTTGGATATACGAGTCCATGATAATCGCCTGCACTGACGGCGCAAGCTTATCCGGGCATACTCTCAGACGGCCACCGGGGCTTTGATGGCCGGATGGCTCTGGTAGTCGACCAGTTCGAAGTCCTCATACTGGTATTCGAAAATCGAAGGAGTCTTCCGGATCCGCATCCCAGGATAGGGGTAGGGCGCACGGGAGAGTTGCTCCAGGACCTGATCGATATGGTTGTCGTAAACGTGGCAGTCCCCACCGGTCCATACAAACTCCCCGGGTTCAAGGCCGGCCTGCTGGGCCATCATCATGGTGAGAAGCGAGTACGAGGCAATGTTGAACGGAACGCCCAGGAACATGTCACAGGAGCGCTGGTACAGCTGGCAGCTCAGGCGACCGTCTGCCACATAGAACTGGAAGAGGGCATGGCAGGGCGGTAGGGCCATCTGATCGATTTCGGCGGGATTCCAAGCGCTGACAATCATCCGACGGGAGTCGGGATGGGTCTTGATAAGGTCGATGACCTTCTGAATCTGGTCGATGGTCCGGTTGGGGTCATCCGGGGTCGGCGCGGGCCAGCTGCGCCACTGCACCCCGTATACAGGGCCCAGATCGCCAGTCTCCGGGTCCGCCCATTCGTCCCAGATGTGCACGTTGTGCTCCTGAAGCCAGCGCACGTTCTGCGACCCCTTGAGGAACCAAAGCAATTCGTAGGCAATGCCGCGGAAGTAGACCTTCTTGGTCGTCAGCAGGGGGAAGGAGGAGAGGTCGAACCTCATCTGCTGACCGAAGAGGGAGATCGTACCCGTCCCGGTCCTGTCCGATTTGAGGTTGCCCTCCATGAGTATCCTGCGGACCAGATCCTCATAGGGCATGGGGATATCGGTCTGTGGGCGTTCCGGAATCCTGGAACGAATTTCCTGCAACTGTTCTTGGGACAAAACCATGGTAGCCAGTCTACCAAGCCGTATCCTCCCCAGGAGCTGAATCTCTGGACTGGAGCGGGAGGACTCCTCCCGCAGTCCCAACCGCGGACGTCGGTCATTGCCCCTCCCCCGGATCGACGCCTCATCCTCTGCCTGCTGCCTTCCTGCACCACCTCTACGCCGGTGACAAAGAATAACGGCCAATGTGGTCGGTTAGGGTAGATTGAAGAAAACGGGACCGACGGCAGGTGCCGACGGCGACCGGTGCCCCTTTATGGGATACCCGACCAAGGAGGAAACATGGGAAAGAGACTGTGGGTGGAACGCAACAAGGATGGTTCCTGGGACGCTTATTCGGATGAGGGCGCCCACATCAAGTTCGGCAAGGGTAAGGGGCAGTTCAACCCCGGCGACCTGATGAAAATCGCCTTGGCCGGCTGTGGGGCCCTGTCCAGCCAGTTCGCCATTGAGAACTCACTTGGCGAGGGTAAGGGCGCCAGGATAGTCGTCGACGGGACCTATGACCCTGATGACGACGCCTATCTGAACTTCACAGAGCAGGTGGACGTGGATGCCACCGATGCCCATCTGAGCCAGGAGGATGCCGACAAGCTCGAGGAGCGGATCCGTCGTCACATTGCCAAGGCCTGCACGGTCGAGCACACCTATGAGCATGAGACCCCGGTCAGGCTGTCCGTCAAGGTTCGTCACTGACACCGGACGAGGTCTGCGCAAGTCAACTCGCATACAAGGAAGACCCTCTGGGAGGAACTCCAGCCCAGAGGGTCTTTCTTGTATCTGAATCCTGCCCGGCAATCATAAAGTCAGCCGACGTACCACCGTCTAGGCTCAATTCCTTACGCGAATGTCAGGAGATCAGGTCTTTCGCCCTTACTTCCGGCGTTCCGGGTCAATCGTGGACTCGATATCGGCCAGCTGCTCAGGTTTCGCCGTATCGACGGAGACCTGTTCCACTCCGGTTATCTGATCGATGTCCTTCGTTTCGACAATCAGACCACCCTCTGCGGCGGCCTTGAGCCCGGACTCCTCGGCCTCCACGTACTTACGGGGAACCACATAGACCGGGCTCACGGCATGCTGCAGCAGGCCCTGGCTCGTTGACCCCAGCAGGAGACCGGTGAAGCCTCCGCGACCTCGGGATCCGACAACCACCACATCATGGGTCTTGCTGGCCTGGGTAAGGGCCTCGACAGCCGAACCAGGCACCACACTCTTGGTCACGTGAAGATTGGGGTAGGTCTTCAGCAGAGGGGCGATACGGGTGTTCAAATCGTCCATGTACGATTCCATGACGCTTTGCTCCTCCGCCGATCCGGTACCCGTCAGGCCCGAGATGTTGGGAACGGCCGACATGACGTTCAGCTCAGCCCCCCAGCTGTCGGCAAACCCGGCAGCAATCTGCAGGGCCTTCAGTCCCCACTTCGATTCGTCCGATCCGACTGCCACGCTCCTGATTTGATTGTTCAGGTGCATCAGGTTCCCATCATCGTCGGTATAGGGCACGACCACAATCGGGCAGTAGGCGTAGGCAGGCAGACTTGAACTGGTGGTACCCAACAGACGCTCGGCCAGTCCACCCTTGCCCCTGTTTCCTATGACTATCAGCTTGTAGTTACGGCTGAGCTCGACAAAGACCGAGGAGGGGTCGCCGGTGACAATCAGTGTCGCCGCGCTGACACCCTGGTCATCAGCGATGGCCTTGGCCTTGGAGAGGATCTCCTGAGCATCATTGTGGGCGGCCACATCATCGCCCATGGTGGTATAGGTGGCATCGAATGAAACCGCTGCATAGCTTGGCAGGGAGTATGCGCATACGATTTGCAAAGTCAGACCTGCATGCTTGGCGAAATTGGCAGCCCACCAGGCAGCCTTGTAACTCGCATCCGAACCGTCGACACCTACCAGAACAGCCTTATCGTTGCTCATGAGACGACCTCCTTGTGCTCAAAGGCGATACTGCAACCCGGTATCGCTCTACTGTCAGAATAGCTCACTCGCGTTCCACAAATAAGTCGGCGGACGGGGAACACGCCCAAGGACAAAACGCCTTCCATGACCTGCGTCTGCCGCGACAGGGATTCCAGCACTCATGCCAACTGCCGCAACCGGCCCGCAGAAACCTGACCTGCACACAAAAAGCGCCCCCAAAAGGGGGGCGCTTGGCAAGTCCTATTCCAGTCGGCCTTTTTGCTTAACCGACCTCGGTAACGTCAGACCAGTCTCCTGTATTCGAAAGACCGGTAGGGAGCCTGTACCTTGACGGTCTGGCCCGGAGCGGGGGCATGAATCATGTATCCGTTACCCACATAGATGGCTACGTGCCCGGGAGCAACCATCAGGTCACCGGGGGCAGGAGTGCTGACCGGCGTGCCGAATCCGGCCTGAGCATCGGCATTGTGCGGAAGCGCGATTCCGAAGTGGGCAAAAACGTACTTGGTGAATCCTGAGCAGTCGAATCCGCTCGGGGTCTCACCACCAAAGACATAAGGGACACCCTGGAACTGCATGGCGTAGCTAACGACATCCTGACCGGTCCCGGTCACCGGGGCATCATCAACGGCAATCTGCTGAGTAGCCCGCTGACTGGAGCGGCTGGCAACTCCGGACTGACTCCTTGTCTGGGCGTTCTGAGCGGCCTGGGCAGCCTGAGCAGCGCGGGCCGCCTGACGGGCCTCGGCATCCTTTTCCGCCTGGGACTTGGTCACAGGAACATCCAGGGATTCAATGCCACCCCAGTTGGAGTCCTTTTCGACCGTAGTCGAAATCGACTCATCAAGAAGGTTTGCCTTCACCCTGTTATGAGGTGTGAAAGATCGTGACGAGGCAACAGCAGAATCCGCACTACCAGCGGCATTAGCCACAGCAGGGATACCTGCAAGCAAGGAACCGCACAGGGCTGCTGTCACAAGACGAGTCACTTTTTTGTGTAAGTTATTCATCAATTACAATCCTAACACAACAACTGATGACTGTTCAATCCTCAGGTGCATCCGATACGAAATGAGCGAACGCACCGAGGTGGCGGGAAGCCCGGCACAGTGATGAACTCCCGAACAGACCGCCCGGGAATTCAGGGATTGCGCTCAGTAGTGGATGTACTGCAGCGCGTGAACATTGGTCAGGGTGCGGGAATAGGTCTTGCCGTTCATGACGGCACCGCACTCCGAAGTAACTATCGAACCATCGGGGTTGATCTTCTCGACGATTGCCACATGACCATAGGTCATGTCGGACCCTTCCTGACCCGGCTGGAAGACGATCACATCGCCGACATTGCGGGGGGTGTTGTCGACCCAGTACCCCAGCGCCCTGGCCGAATTAGCCCAGTTCATGCCATTGCCCAGGTGGGAACCGACAGGCAGGCCCAGCTGATGACGGCGAACATAGGCCCACCACGTGCACTGGCTGAACTCGTAAGCGTTGCCTCTCTCACCAGTGGCATGGTTCGGGTTGAACCCCTCGGGAATCGCGTCCCGGTTCTCGTCCATCAGGTTGGCGACAACCGGATTCTCAGCCAGAGACTTGGACATCTGGCTAGCATCAAGATCACTATCACCGAGCTGCCAGGAACCCTCATTCGTCTGGGACTCGGTGGGAAGACTCTGACGGGTCTCCGAACGGGAAACGGTGGTGCTGCCATAGACGGTCGAATCCAGGGACCCGGCCGGAGTGGCCAGATAGCTCCCGGTACTGCTGGCCATGGGGGAAACCCCATCATTCCTGTTCTGCGAGAAAGTCAGAGAAGAAGCTGCGGCACCGACCAGAACGGTCAGGGCCGAACCGGTCACAAGGTGTGCGCGACGTGCCTCGGCCTTGGCGGCCAGGCGAATGGAGCGACGTGTAGGAGGGGCCACCTCATTAAGTTTCGCAACCAGGGCATCATCGGCATCCATGCCATCCTGTTGGGTGGAGCTCGAAGGAGGGGACACTAATCTGCCTATACGTGCGCCTTTCCTGGCCGGAGCCCTGTGCGCAGCATGCTTCATATATCAATCACTCCTATTGCGTTCCAACACGACTATCGTGTCGTACCACTCTAAAACTTCACAGGTGAACACCTTAAACCAAACCACTACGTTCGACAACTGTGATCGGTTGTCCATACTGGCGTACTCAACCCACTCCCTGTACGCCACCCAACTTGAGCAACCGCATGTTCATAAGGATTATACGGACTGGCGAGAAGTTGGTCAATTGTGGCCAGCGACATTCAATTACGGCGTGTTTATCCGGGCGTGTCGGCCTTTCTATCCACCGAAAGCGAACTGGTGCCGCTACTCAGACAGGGGTCGCGGCCAGGAGGAAGGAGCCGTTCTCCGTCGCCGTTCCAGTCTCCTGGACGGTAGATTGCGGCATGGTGACGACAACCCGCCCGTCCTCCGACGGGATGAAGACGGCCTGACCCTGCTTCAAGGTAACGGAGCTGTACTCGGTCGAACACTGGATCGCCCCCTCGGTACAGAGGAGGATGCGTGGACCCTTGCGGGGAATCATGAGCCGGCGCGGCCCCAGCTTCTCGATCAGGTCACCGTACCGCTGGTTCAGTCTTGCCATCAGGGGCCAGGCCGCCTCACCCGCTGACACATTCCCATATACCAGCATGTACTCGCTGATCTTGGGTTTGTAGGTCACCATGTTGTGCATGATCAGGGTGGCGATCATGGAGCTGGACGGGTCGATAGGGGCGTTGGGCTGGCAATCCAGACTGCGCAACAGGTTGGGGATGTCGCGGTGCTTGGGGGTCATGCCGGCACGGAGCACGTTGTCGGAGTTGGTCATGATCTCAGCCGCCGTACCGTGGATATATGCATGAGGGGTGCCCGCAGGAATATAAACGGACTCACCCTCCTCCAGACAGACCGGGTTGAGCATCAGCAGACACAGGACCGACGGGTCTCCCGGGAAGGCTTGTGCGGCCTGGAGTGCGTTGTCCATGACGGCATGGGCCTTACGCCCCTTGACCTTCTGGCTGGCCGACTCAAGGGCGGCACCAAGCGCGGCGGATGACTCCTCCGGAGCCGTGATGGCGGTATGGAAGGCCCGAAAGACTCGTCGCCTGGAGTCCGGCCATATCAGCGAGGAGACGGGCATCATGGCATCGGCCTGGGCGAACTGGGCCGGGGGAACCCCCATGTGGAAGGTCCGCGCAGTCAGGGCCTCTGCCATCAATCGGGCCAGCGGGTGGTCGACCGCGCGCAAGAGGGTCAGTTGGAAAGCCACCGGCGAGAAACCTACAGAGGCCGTGAAGGGCTCCAACGCCACCACCATCTCGTTCTTGGCCAGGGTGTCTTTGAAAGAACGGTCAGGCGCCTCCCGGGGTATGCCGGCGGCGTTCTCCCGGTTGAATCCTGCCCGGGCTTCGAAATCCAAGGGGTGAACCTGGAGGGATAGGGGTATCCGGGCGGATATTACCTTGAAGAGGTAGGGCAGGGTCGGGCCGAAGAGCCGCGAATCCTGCTCGCCCAGCATGGTCATGGGATCGCGCCGGATGGCATCGGTCAGGGGAACCGTGTCCCCACCGGAAAGAGTCAGGGCCGACGGGGATTCAGCGTGGCCACTGAACCACATCTCTGCCAGGGGTTCGGAGCTGCCGCCACCCTCCTGACCAAGGTGGAACATCTGCTGCAGTCGGTCATAGGACCCCCAGGCGTAATGCTTCTCCACGGCTCGGATCGGAAACACACAAGCCCCTTTCTGAAGAAGTCATTGCACAGATCGGGCACAAGGCCCCCGCCAATCACGTCATGATATGACAGGACTCGGTTTCGGAGCAAGATTGACAAAGACGCGGGTGTTACCTACATGGCCCGATGTCGAGAAATCGGATACAGTGGTAACCATGAAGCTTGCCCCAATTTTCGACCCGGATGTACGCAGACCCTCCCCCAAGCCGGTCCAGGTCGACCTGCGCAAGATCTTCCTTTTCGGAACAGTGGTGTGGACCCTGGTCCTGGCCGTCATGGCAGTCCTCAAACTGATCGGATTCGAAACCACGAAGCCGTTGATTGTCTGCCTTTCCGGTGTGGGAGTCGGCATACTCCTGATTGTCTGGGAGCATTTCAATCGTTGGGATTATCGCCGGTTGGCCGAGTAACGTCCTCTTCGTTGCCTTCCCCGGCCAGGGGCAGGATCAGGCTGAAGGTACTCCCCTGTCCTGGCGCACTCCATAGCGTCACGGAGCCATGATGGGTCAGGGCTACATGCTTGACAATGGACAATCCCAGCCCGATACCGATGGCTGTCTGCTTATTCTGATTGTCGGCACGATAGAACCGCTCGAATATCCGGCCCTGGTCGGCCTTGTCTATGCCCCTGCCGCGGTCGATGACCCTGATGATCGCGAAGCGCCCGTCCTTGGACGGCTGCGCCACCAGGGAGACCGTCGAGCCCTCCGGTGAATAGGAGATGGCGTTTTCGACCAGTTTGGCCAGGGCCACCCTGATCTGCTGCCCGTCGCCATGGATGGTCAGGGGTCTGTCACACCGCCACTGCAACCTGACATCGGCCAGGTCCGCGCTATCCCGCTCATCGCGAACCACTTCCTCGATTTCCCCGGCCACATCCAGGGTGTTCTCCTTGCTGGGTTTGATTCGCTCCTGAGCACGAATCAGGAGGAGCAGGTCTTTGAGTACGTGCCCCAGGTAGGCGCTGTACCGCTGCACGGAGGAGGCATCCTTTGAGACGCTGCGCAGGTGACTACGGAGGAGGTCGGGGTCGTCACCCTCCAGATCTGAGGTGGTCTTGAGCTGTGCGGCCAGCCCCTCCAGGGCCTGGACCGGCTTGAGCAACTGCCGCGAGACATTGGTCATGAAGGCATCCCTGGTCCGCGCAAACCTGACCGACTCACTCACATCGTCAATGAGGACCACGACCAGGGAGTCGTTTACTCGTCCCAGGGTGACCTTGAGCCAGTTGGTCCTGGATACGGCCCGGGCGCGGACGATGTCTTCTTCATCCCCATCTTCCGGCAACCCCTCATCCGATGCACCGGTACCCTGAGGATTCTTATCATCCTGGTCCGTTCCGATCGAGGCCACGGTATCGACGGCGAATTCCGTAGGCGTCCTTGTCGTCAGCGACAGGCTCCGACGCCCACCGGACCGGCGAACCTGCGCGATTGCGTCAAGGATTCGCTGGTCGCATATCTCGTCGTTCCCGACGATGCCGAGCCTGTAGGCATCAGGACTGGATCTGACCACCTCGTCGTCCCCATCGACCACCACAGTGGCTGCCGGAATCAGGGAAAGCAGGGCCTCGGTCGAATCGTCCAGGTCCTCTTCTTCCTCCTGATCGTCATCCTCCTCATGGTCTCCCAGGAAGCTGCACAGACGTGCCATGATCGATGCCATATGCCGACTCCCTCCGGTCTCTCTGCACCGACGGTGGACGTCGTGTCGTGGACCGATTGCCATTGATCGTTTCGGCACCATTCTCGCATACCCGATTCCGATTCAGCACACCCACCCGCCGCTTGCTCCGGACTTTTCCTTGCCGCCCCGGTCGCATAGACTGGAACCATACCGTTGACCAAGGCCGAAAGGGAACAGACATGCGAGTGATCTTCAACGAGGAACTGGGGCTGGTTGCCGACGACCTCGACCGTATGGCTCTGAGTGTCCGCGATGCCATCAAGAAGGCCGGTCGTTCCATGCTGAAGTGCGACGTCGAGACCGCCCAGGAAGTCATCGACGGCGATGCCGACATCGACCGCCTCCACGCCAGTATCATCGACCAGTGCATCAGGCTACTGGCCAAGCAGAGTCCTGTGGCCACCGACTTGCGTGTAGTGGTCTCCACGCTGAGTCTTTCGGCGACCTTCGAGCGCATGGGTGACCTGGCACGGCATATCGCCGAGACCGCCCGCCGGTCCTACCCCGACCCCACCCTGCCCGAAGAGGTCGTCCCCCTCTTCCAGCAGATGCAGGAGTTCCTGGACGTCCTGGCCGACCGCCTGGTCGATATGCTCTCCGACAGGGACACGACCATTGCCGAGCGGATCATCATCAACGACGACAAAATGGACAAACTCCACCAAAAGACGTTTGAATATGCGCTTTCCGACGATTGGAGGGGGTCCAGGCAACAGTTGATCGATATGGTCCTGGTGGCCCGCTTCATGGAGCGCCTTGGCGACCACGGCGTCTCGGCCGCCCGCCGCGTGGTCTACATCGTATCGGGATTCGATCCGTCAAAGGACCCCAGGGACCTGGACTCCGACCTGGACTGACCCCTCCCCCGCATCTGGCGTAGCCGACATTGGAAGGGGCCGCCTTTCCATACGCTCCCTGAGCGGAGTAAAACAATCGATGCATGAATCAGAGCTGTCCGGCACCCTGGTGTCGGACAGCTCTACTGATAAAAAGGACCACCGGTCAAACCATCCGGCTACTTGACGGAGCCGCGAACCACACCGGAGATGACCCACCGCTGGGAGAAGATATAGACAAGCAGCAGTGGCGCCATGGCCATCAGATAGGAAGCAAATGCCACGGTGTAGTTGGTGTTGTACTGACCCTGGAAGACGTACTGGGCCAGCGGCAGGGTTCTTGCGCTAGGGTCCGTCAGCACCACCAAGGGCATGATGAAGTCGTTCCATGCCCAGACACAGGTCAGGATGCCCACCGTAGCGTTCATCGGCATCAGGAGGGGGAAAATGATCTGCCTGAAGACCCGCCAGGTAGAGGCGCCATCAACCCGGGCGGCCTCCTCCAGCTCCATGGGAATGGAGTGCAGATAGGTCGTGTAGAGGAAGATGTTCATCGAGAACCCATACAGGGTATAGAGCACAATCAGTCCGGCCTGATTGTCCAACCCGAGCAGACCCGTCTCTTTCACGACCGGCAACATGACGATCGGGAAGGGGATGAACATGGCTGCCAGGAAGTAGTAGTAGACGATCTTGAAGAACGGCCTGTGCATGTTTCTTGCCAGAGCATAGGCCAATACGGAACTGGTCAGCAGGGTCAGAACCACAGAGCAAACCGTTATCAGTGCCGTGTTCAGCAGGGCGCTGGGGAAGTTGGTCCGCTCCCAGGCCTCGGCGAAATTGCTCCAGTGCACCGGGTTCGGCCACTCGAAGCCGGTTCCCTGGGCCAACTGTTCAGGGCTCTTCAGGGCAATGGCAACAGCGAAATAAAGCGGCACCAGAACGGTCAGGGAGCAAACGGCAACCAGGGCCGTCAACCACCAATTGACACCGTGGAGGCGCCTGCCGAAGCTTCTTCCGGTATGAGGCGACGCATCGGTCGACTGTGCCGGGGCTGAGTTCATAACTTGACTGGCGGTCATGGCTCTTAATCCTCCTTCGGATTAAGGTAACGGAGCTGGATAAAGGAGAGGGCCGTGATAATAAGGAAGAGAATCGCGGCATCGGCGGACTGGTAGGCGAATTCCCCTCCCGTGAACCCTCCCTGGTATATCTGCAAAGTCACGGACTCGGTGGCCATGCCAGGCCCTCCATCGGTCAGGGCGACTATCTGGTCGAAGGCCTGCATGAAGTTCTTGATGTTGAGCACCACGTTGATGGTCACGTACCCCATGATCAGGGGCAGGGTGATGGACTTGAAGGCCTTGAACCCCGTGGCCCCATCAAGCGAGGCGGCCTCATACAGGTCCTCGGGTATGGTCTGCAGACCCGCCAGATAGATGATGATGGCGAAAGCACAGGCCTGCCAGACCGTCACGATGACGATGGGAATCCAGGCCCAGTGCTCGTTGGTCAGGATGTTGTCCCTGAGCAGGGGAATCGAAGAGAATATCCTCGGCACCGACTTGGAGAAGAAGAACTGGAAGACATAGCCGATGATGAGCATGGACAGGACGTAGGGTATGAAGAATATCCCCCTGAAGAAGTTCCTGGCCTTGATTTTGGCATTCAAGGCCAGGGCGACCGCCAGGGAAATGACATTGGTCAGTATCGTGGCCACCAAGGAGAAGAATATGGTGAACAGGTAGGAGTGCATAACCCTGTCGTCCCCGAAGAGGTTGATGTAGTTCGAGAACCCTACCATGCGCCACTTGCCGTAGCCGGCATAGTTCGTGAAGCTGAAGAAGATGCCGGCCAGCATGGGGATGGTGTGGAAGATGGCGAACAGAATGACAAAGGGCCAGACCATCCAATAATAGGTTGCCTCCGCCAGTTTGCGGCGCTTGCGCCTCATCGTACCCCCGCCCACTGCGGGTCGAGCCTGTGTCATAGTCATGGGATTGCCTCCGCTCACTCGATGGTCCTGGCCGCGACCTTGCCCCACTCCTTGTCGAGTGTGGACAGGGCCGAATCAAGGTCGCCATCCAGCATGGCCTTGTTCAGAATGGGGTTGTAACTGATGCTTGAGGGTATCTGATGATCCGCATACCCCTTGATCCTGCCGGAATCGATCCAGTACTGCGCCGGTTTCAGGGTAGGGACCTCATCGACCGGAATGGACGAGAGGGAGGGGATGAGCTGCTGGGACTTGACGAATCTGCGCTGCACCTCATCGGAGAAGAGATAGTCGATGAAGGCCATTGATTCCTTCTCATGCTTGGGATCGGCACCCATGGTGATGGCCACATCCCCTCCCGAGACCAGGATGGCATCCCTGGCGTCGTCCGTCGGATAGGGGAAAAAGCCTATATGTATCTTGGGGTTGATCTGCGTGACCGGGGCCATGGACCAGTTCCCGGCCAGGAGCATGGCCCCCTCGCCCCTGGCGAAGGCCGAGTTGCCGTCCTCGTATGTCATGGTTCTGACATCATTGGTCGAGTGCTGGTATATCCAATGGAGTCGTTCCAACAGAGGCTTGAAGTTCTTTTCGAAGGAGACGGGTGAATCCGGTCCCACACTCCTGCCCTCGTCACGCATCTTGTCCCAGAACCCGTCATTGTCGTAATAAGGTGCCAGGCCGTCGAAGGGCGTGGAAACACGGTTGGGGTCGCCAAGGGTGCCGATGAAGGGAGCCACTCCGTTGGCCTCCAGCACGGTCACGGCATTTTCAAGGTCCTTCCAGGTACGTGGTTCCTCAATGCCGTAGCGTTTGAAAATATCGATGTTGTAGGTGATGCCGCAGACGTTGCCTGCGTAGGGAAGCATATTGATCTGCCCACCGTCGCGCCCCAGCCCGTTAATCACAGACTGCATGGCCGGCCGCACCCGTGGGGCGATCGAAGTCTTGCTGAAATCATAGAAGACGCCGGCCTTGGCCATCTTACCCATGCTTCCATTTGGGTTCAGAGCTATGACATCGGGGGTGCGGTCCTTGACCAGGAGGGCCCTCAGAGCCGTATCTGCGGATGAGACCTGATTCTGCACCACCTTGATATTCGGGTGCGACTTCTCGAAATCGGCGATGATTCTGGAGTAGTCCTCCACTGCTTCAGGCTTGGTCTGGAAAAAGCTCAGGGTTGTCACTTCGCCCCCTCCCGAGCCGGCACACGCAGACAGGGGTGCCAGAACCACCACGGCAAGCCCCACGGTAATGGCACGCATCAGCTTGTTCTCTTTTATCTTCATTGACAGTTCTCCTCTGCCCGTCCGAACCGGCCTGGATTGATGCCGAAGTTCGACTTGCGATTGCAACCCATCGGGATGGTGAACACCTGAACCGCCATTGGCACCCCGATTGTTGATGTAAACGTTAGCACCCGCTTCTGCGATTGGCAAGCACATCAGAGCCTTATAAGGTCGTCACGATGGAATGGCTTAAAATCAGCGCTCTACCAAAACTCGCGCTACGGGGAAAGAGATGAGCGCTGACTAAAAACCAGGCATTCTATGTATACGTATCCACTCACATAGCTCCCCATGATAGTATTCCCTTGGTATTGCAAGCCTGAGCGGGGGAATGGAGGGGGCATCGTGGGAGCATCCATACAGGACGTGGCCGAACGGGCCGGGGTCTCCATAGCCACAGTCTCCCGGACCTTCACCCTCCCCGACAAGGTGCTTCCGGAAACCAGGAAGAAGGTCCTCGAAGCCGCCCGGGAACTTGACTACACCATATCCAGATCCGCATCGGCCCTGAAATCGGGGAAGTCATCACGAATCGCTTTCCTGACAGGCGGGGAGTTGGACTCCTGGTACGACTCCCACGTCCTGGCGGGACTGAACTCCATCCTCCATGACGAGGGGTACGACATACCCCTCTATGCCGTATCCGATGTTCAGGAGCGTCACGCCTTCTTCTCCGACATGTCCATCAAACGCAACGCTGATGCCGTCATGGTCGTGTCCTTCCAGATATCCCACACTGAAGCGGACAAACTGGCAACGACCGGCATCCCCCTATTGGGAATCAACACCGAGCCGATTCCGGAGTTCTCTGCAACGGTCGGCATTGACGAGACCAGCAGCATGGAACTGGTTGTCAACCACCTGTTCAACCAGGGACACCGCAGCATTGCCTACGTATGCCTGGACCCGGATACCGAGTCCTTCAAGTGGAACGGCCGTGCTCGACTCCAGGCTTTTCTTTCCTCGTGTTCCAAGCTCGGCGACCAGGTGGAACCCACAGTCATCCATGCGCCCAAGGACGAGACGCGGGCGGATTACGCCCTTTCCCAGCTGTCCAGGATGAATCGACCCCCCACGGCCGTAATCTGCATGAACGACGAATACGCCCTCCCACTCATATTCTGCATGCAACGCTCAGGCTGGATGGTGCCCCGGGACATGTCGGTGGTCGGATTCGACGATTCGACCTATGCTCGCGAGATCGGGCTGACCACCATTCACCAGGACCCCTACGAAATGGGACGGTCAGCGGCCACTACCCTCCTTGGACTGCTCGCTGGTCAGGAGCCCTCCGAGAGCGTACGGATCCAACCCTCCTTCCTGGCTGTCCGCAGCACCACGGCACCCCCGGAACACTGACAGGTATCCGTCAGGTCATCCCGACGTTTGATTTTATCGATGTATACGTTATCATTGGCTGAGGAAAGCAGGAATCCGCAATGAGGGGACTCCTGGAACGTGTGCCGGCCAAGGATCGATGCCCGGCGCGATACGGACTTTCCACACTCTTGCTGGAAGGAGCAATTGATGCCGGTTCCAACCCCGGAAACCCAGGAAACCACCGCCGATATCTCTCTGATGGGATACGACCGGAAAGGGGCGGCACGAAACAGGACCAGCCTCTTCGCCGCAGCCGGTCTCGAATGGCCCGACGGTATGGTCATGGAGTGCGACCTGGGCAGGTTCACCGACTACCCCTTCAGCGTGGATGTGTCCAACAACCGACTCCTGGCCGCCCTGGACAGGAGCGGTCAGGTCAGAAGAGCCGTTACCGCGGTCGGACTCGATGACGTACGAGGCAAGACCATTCCCGGTGTCTACGTATATAAGAAAATGGCATTCTGCCAGGGACACATGGGGTTGCAGGTCTCCTGCCATGGCCGCAGGAGCCAGTCCCCCGCACTCTCCTTCATTGATGACCTCATTCCCGTTTTCGACGCAAGCATCGACGGCCTTCACAGTCGGACCACGGTCTTCGTGCCGCAGCAGGGCGGGCGGCGGCCCCTGAGCATGATCCAGCTGTGCAGGCTGACCAACAAGGGCAGTGGGCCGGTGGACGTGGACCTGTCCACCCTCACCTCCGTTCAAGGAAAGGACGGAACGGCTCCCCTCCCCCTGTCGGTCAATCTCCTGGACGACCACCCGAAGAGCCAGGACCGTATCGACCGGGATGCCTCAAAACCTGACATACCCCTTCAAGGAACCGGAAGGATCCATCTGGAAGCAGGTGAGAGCCAGGACGTGGCTGCCGTCCTCGATTTCTCCGAAGACCGGAGGAATCTAACCACGTATGCAAGCGTCCAAGACTGCCGGAAGGCCCTTGAAGAGACCCTGACCGTCCGGCGCAACCACCTGGGAAGGATGACCATTCCCGAGGATCCCTGGTACGGCGAACTTGTGACCCGCTCAGCCGAACTGGCCCGGCAGAGTCTCCTGCTCCTTGACGACGGGCGGGCTGCCGGCTCGTTCTGGGGATCCAACGCCAACCCGCTCCCGGATGTGTGGACCCGCGACTTCGGATATTGCGCCATGGGGCTGGTCGACAGCAATCCAGACCTGGCCAACCCGATGATTGAGTTCCTGGCCCAATACGGCATACCAGAGCAGGCCTGGGAACGCGAGGCCAGAATGCATCCGGATGCCAGCGGATTCGAACACTCTCTGGGTAACTCTTGCCTGGCCGTCATCCTGGCCTCGATGCTGACGCACCGGCACGGGGCAAAGGCCCTCCAAGTCAACCAAGCGGTGTTCTCCGACTACGTGCGCAGACTCGCCTCGGACCTGATTGCAAAGCGACCAGCACCCGGACGCCTTTATGAGACTCTGTATATCTCGGATGGACCCTCTCGCGGCGACTACCACACCGGATCCAACATACTGGCCTGGAAGGCGGCCAAAGCCATGGCCGAGGACTTCACCGACCTCCTGGACGAAGACCAGGCTGAGCAGTTGGACGACATAGCGGACCAACTTCGCCGGTCACTGAACGACGAGTGTGTCCAAACCATCGACGGCATGCCCATGTACGTGGAAGGAGCCAACGAGGATGGAACCATCATCGGTGTCCATGATGGGGAGGAGAGCGACCTGACCCTGGCATCGGTCTATGGGTTCGCCAGCCGCGACGACGAACGAATCCGCAATCACGCCATCTGGGCCCACAGCACCAGCGACCCCTACTACGCCCCAGTTACCGGAGGAATCGACTTCTGGGACTTCGATGACAGCAATGGAATCACCTATCCCGGTCACATCCATGGCCTCTGCCGGGCGAACACCCGGGAGGAGCTCAATCGGAGCCTGCTCGAACTGCGCAAGACCACCGACCTGGACGGCTCATTCTGGTGGTGGCCCTTTGAACATGCCGAGCAGGACCCGACCCGAGTCAAGCGCGGTCTGGGCAAGTGCGGTTGGTGCGCCGGCGAATTCGTCAGCTTCTTCCTCCACGACATCATGGGCATCGAGCGCGACCAGGATACCCGCAGCATCAAGGTGGCCCCCTATACGCCATGGGGGAGCTTCACCTGGGAGGGGTTGGCCTTCTGCGGGGGGACAATCGACTTCGGACAGGATGGGAACACCCTCCATTTCACCAACCGGACCGACGAAACCCTCCATGTCAGCCTTCAGATCGCCATGCAACCAAACACCATGCTGGAAGATGTGACGCTGAATGGCGAGAGCAGACGATACCAGGCCAGCGTGCTCCACCTGCATGACGGGTCCGCCGTCAGAGTGGAAGAGAAAGTCGCCCCCGGGACAAGCATCAACCTGCAGATCAGGACCAGATAATCACCGGGCATCGGGAAGACACCAGACTCGCCCGGTATATAAAAGGTGGTGCCCCCTCATTGAGGGGGCACCACCTTTTATGTGGACTGGTGATACCAGGCCGGACTGAATTACCGACTCAGAATCACTTCTGGCCCTGGGCGGCGACGGCAGCGGCACCGGCGGCGGCCGCCTCCGGGTCCAGATACTCACCACGGGGCTTGATGGGCTTGAAGTTCTCATCCAGCTCGTAGAGCAGGGGGATGGCCGTGGGGATGTTCACCTTGGCAATCTCTTCCTCGGTCAGGTTGTCAAGCATCTTGACGATGGCCCGCAACGAGTTGCCGTGGGCGGCAATCATGACGGTCTTGCCGGTCTTGAGCTCGGGAACGATATCGCTCTCCCAATACGGGGTGACGCGCGTGACCACGTTGGCCAGAGCCTCTGCACGAGGCACGGGATCGCCTGCGTAACGGGAATCATGCGACTGGGAGTACTTGTCGTCCGGATCGATCTCGGGCGGAGGGGTGGCATAGGAGCGACGCCAGAGCATGAACTTCTCATCGCCGTACTCTTCGCGAATCTCGCTCTTGTCCTTACCCTGCAGGGCTCCGTAATGACGCTCGTTCAGCCTCCAGTCGCGCTTGACGGGAATCCAGAGACGGTCCGCCTCATCCAGGGCGATGTTAGCGGTGTTGATGGCGCGACGCAGGAGGGAGGTGAAGACGATATCAGGCAGAACACCCTTGTCCTTGAGGAGCTTGCCGCCCTTCTTGGCTTCAGCCTCACCCTGCTCGGTCAGCGGGACATCCACCCAACCGGTGAACTGATTGGTTTTGTTCCATGCGCTCTGGCCATGCCGGAGCAGTACTAGTTTGTAAGTCATATACAAGAGTCTAAGACTTGAGTGGGACTCCCGACCAGGTTTATCTCAACCTGCTCCCCTTCCTGAAACAAGCGGAGGGGATTACCGAGGTTCTCCCGAGTACACGGCATATCGCGGGAGAATGAGACATCTCATCAGAGGGCCTATCGGCCGGGCGATATCCCGAAATCGCCCGGCCCCAGTGGTTGAGTGTCGCCGCAGTCGACCATCCAAATCAGTGCGGCGCCAACAAGACGGGCGGAGCACTGCAACGCAACCTGTCACAGAGCTACCGACGGTTCAAAGACCTACCACTCGTCGGCTGAGAGTCACACCAGTTCCAGAAGAAGCCCGACAGTCCAGCACAGAGCCGACACCAAGGTTCCCTTGCCTGCCAGCACAGAGGCCTTGGACTGATGCCCCTTGGCGAACTTCATGCAAATGAGGAGGAGGAAGGCCGCGATGGGGATGACGATGATGACAGCCGGGACGGAAACCGTGCCGAAGGTCCAGGAAATCGTGACGAACTGGACCAGGGAAATCAGAATGCTGATTGCATAGACCAGATAGAGGGAAATACGCGCCATCCTCTTTCCCACCAGGACCGCATACGTGTGTTTGCCGGCCTCCCGGTCCGAGTCGATGTCGCGATAGTTATTGACCATGAGCAGGCCCACGGAGTTCAGCCCGCAGACACAGGCAGCCAGGATTCCGGTCAGGTCCACGGACCCGATGATGAAGTACTCGGTACCCAGGGTTGCCACCAGCCCGAAGAAGATGAAGACACTGAGCTCACCCAGGCCATGGTATCCGTACGGGTGCTTGCCGCCGACATAGAACCATCCGGCAGCCAGACAGCAGATGCCCACCAGAATCATCCACCAATGACCGGTGATGGCCATGACAGCCAGCCCCATGACACAGGTAATTCCAGCAGCGATCAGGGTGGCTCGAAGGACCTTCCGGGGATCCACCCCTGCTGCGACCAGGCGTTGGGGCTTCCCTGAGACCGCCTCGGCAGCCCCGCGATTCTCGTCGGTTCCGCGTATGCCATCCGAATAGTCATTGGAGAAGTTCGCGGCAATCTGCATGGACAGGGCCAGGAAGACGAGCAGGACGAAGACCACTGCAATCCTGCCGGGAGTGGCCTGAATCAGATTGGGATCGGGAGGGGTGACCGAACAGCCACTGTTGCACTGCTCCTGAAGGCGGGCCCGGACCACCAGAGCGGCGGCCATGCCCACACAGACAGGCGCCACCGAGGCAGGAAGGGTCTTGGGCCTCATACCGTTAATCCACAATCTTGTATTCATCGCAACTCCTCATGCATTGGCAATTGCCACAAACCTGGCCCAGCTGTATCCGCCGGTCGCGCCGGTGGGACGAATCAAGCCAGGGGCTTGACCAGGGGGAAGGTGATGGTCTCCCGGATGGAGGCACCGGTCAGAGCAATCAGAAGCCGATCGATACCCATGCCCATACCCCCGGCCGGCGGCATACCGACACCCAGAGCCTCCAGGAAGTCCTCGTCGATATCCATGGCCTCCACATCGCCCTGGCTCGCCATCTTGGCCTGCTCTACGAAGCGCTGACGCTGGACCACCGGATCGTTCAGCTCGGAATATCCGGTCGCCAATTCGAACCCGCGCACGTAGAGGTCCCACTTCTCCACGACGCCCTTCTTGGTTCGGTGGGCCTTGACCAGAGGGGAGGTCTCTACGGGGAAGTCCCGCACGAAGGTGGGCTCGTACAGCTTGTCCTGCCAGAAGTGCTCCCAGAGATGCTCGACCAGCTTGCCGTGGTTTTCGGCCGGCTCCTCCTCCAGGCCCAGCTTGTCGGCGATGGCCCGCAGGTGATCCTTGCCTGTCTCCGGGGTGATTTCCTCACCCAAGGATTCAGACAGGGACTCGTACATGCTGATCTGTTTCCATTCGCCACCGAAGTCGTACTTCTGCCCGTCGAGCAGGGTGACCTCCATGGAGCCGAAGGCGTCCTTGGCGGCGTTCTGTATCAGTTCCTTGGTCAGATCACCGATGGTGTCGTAGGTGCCATAGGCCTGATATGCCTCAAGCATGGTGAACTCCGGGGCGTGGGTGCCGTCGGCACCCTCGTTGCGGAAATCACGGTTAATTTCGAAGACCCGCTCAATGCCTCCGACCAGGCAACGCTTGAGGAAGAGTTCAGGGGCGATGCGCAGGAAGAGATCGATATCGAAGGCGTTCATGTGGGTGGTGAAGGGTCGCGCCGCCGCTCCCCCATGGACGGTCTGCAGCATGGGGGTCTCCACCTCCATGAAGTCATGCCCGTCGAAGGTGCGACGCAGGGAGGAGACGGCCGCCGAACGGTGCCTGACCATATCGCGCGCCTTTTCATCGGCGATCATGGCCAGGTAGGGCTTGCGGGTACGCTGCTCTTCGGTCAGGTCCTTGTGGAGGGCCGGCATGGGCCGCAATGCCTTGGCGGCGATATCCCATTCGGTGGCGAAGACCGAGAGTTCACCGGTCTTGGACGACACCACCCTGCCGCGCAGGTACAGGTGGTCGCCCAGGTCGACCAGCTGCTTGAACCGCTTCAGGGAATCGGCACCTATCTCCCTCTTGGAGACCATGCCCTGAATACGGGTACCGTCGCCCGAGGAGAGCTGAACGAAGCAGAGACCACCGCCGTTGCGGAGGAAGAGAACGCGCCCGGCGATGCCGACCACGTCCTCGGTCTCCTGGCCGGGTTCAAGCTTGCCTTCATAACGGTCCCGAACCTGGTTGATGGTCTCCGTCACATCAAGATGAACCGGATATGGCTCAAGGCCATCCTTGAGCATCTGCGCACGCTTGGCCACACGGATCTGCACCTGCTCGGGATGCGCCTGGGGACCGAATTCCTTGTTGCTGGAGTCTATGGCCTCTTCGGGGCTGGCTCCGGATTCAACCCGGGCAGCGATGGCGTTGTCCTGATCCAGCAGCATCTGGGCACGCTGGATGGTATTCATGCCCTCTTCGCCGGGCTCCTGGTCCTGTGGTCTTTCAGTGGTTTCGCTAGTCTCACTCATAACCCAACAGTGTACGCAAAAGCCGATACACGGCACCTATAGATGAGCCCCAACCGCCACGCCGAATGGTCTTGTACCACCCCACCGTGTAAAATCAAGGACTTGTCACGGGGTATAGCGCAGCTTGGTAGCGCGCTTCGTTCGGGACGAAGAGGCCGGGGGTTCAAATCCCCCTACCCCGACGGACACACGCAAGGGCAGACGGTTATCGTCTGCCCTTGCGTTTTATTTGCCCTGATGCGTCTATCCGTAATCGCAACCGGACGTTCCTCTGCACGTAATCACTTCCATCACCGATGCAGACAAGACCACGGCAACGGTGTGACCAAATCAACGTCCGTTTCCCGCGTTCAGTCATGCTAGCGGCTTTAGAATGGGAACACTGCTCTACGTACCGCCAGGTTCGCAGTGTCATCAAAGGCGAGGGAGGCCACATGGTCGACGACAGGCAGGCCGACAATCATCAGGGGGAAGACTCCGCAGTACACATGCAGACTGACGGGGAATTTGACAGCCAGGCGTTCCTGGACGGTCTGGATGCCATCTTCCAGGCAGGCAAGGCCAAGGACGATGCCGAACCTTACCTCCAGCAGGCCCTGGTGGATGCCGAAAATGCCGGAGACGACGCAGGACTCCTGACCGTACTCAACGAGACCATGGGCTTCTACCGCTCCCAGGGACGGCACAAGGAGAACATGTGGATTATTCAGCGGGCCATCGAGCTGGCCACACGGATGCGGATCGAAGGCTCCGAGGCCTGGACCACCACACTGATCAATGCAGCCACCGGCCTGCGCGCAGCCAAACAGTATGGCCAGGCAGAGGACCTCTACCAGCAGGCCCTGTCCTCGGCCGCAAAAACCCTGAAGCCCAACGATAGGCGACTGGCGGCCCTGCACAACAACCTCTCCATGCTCTACAGCGAGACCGGGCGGTTCGACCAGGCCGAGCAGGAACTACGCCAGGCGATGACCATATTGAAGGACTCAAGCCCCGATCCCTCAGCAGACCTGGATCTGGCATCAACCAACACCAATTTGGCTCTCCTGCTCCTCCAGGAGGGTACGGACGGCAAGCACGAGGATAAACGCGAGGCAATCGTTCAGGATGCCACGAACCACGCCGTCAAAGCCCTGGAAATCTACCGGCAAGGTCATCTGGAGGAGAGCGCCCACTATGCCTCGGCGCTGGCTGGATACGCCCAGGTCAGATTCTTCGCCGGCCGGTTCGACCAGGCAGTACAGGCCTATCGTCAATCCCTGGCAATCATCGAGTCCAGGTACGGCAAAGGCAGCGACTACTACACCATCACCAGTCAGAACCTAGAGCAGGCAGAAGAGGCAGCCAAGGAGGCCAGACAGGATCCCGATGCCGTCGAAGCCTCCCTCCCCACTGCCACACGTCCGTTGGCAAATGGAAGGAATACCGGCACCGACAACGATTCAGTTACCGGATACAATCTGGATTCCTACAAGACTTCGACCACACCTGACATCAGTGGTCTGGCCCTGTCAAAGGCATACTGGGAGCAAGTCGGCAAACCCATGATTCAGGAAAGGTACCCCCGATATTTCAGTCGTATGGCTGTGGGACTGATGGGGCATGGGTCGGACTGTTACGGTTTTGACGATGCCGTCTCCAGGGACCATGATTTCGGACCCGGGTTCTGCATCTGGCTGACGGAGGAGGACTACCAGGCCATTGGCGAGGATCTGGAAGCCGACTACCTGGCCCTCCCCCAGGACTTCATGGGCTTCCATCCCCGTACCGACAGTGTCCGGGCCAAGGGGGCCAACAGGAGGGTCGGCGTTTTTGAAATCGGCGACTTCTTCGAATCCCTGACCGGGTACAGGCAGGCGCCTCCCGAGGATCATCCTCACGAGTGGCTCCTCCTGGACGAGCCGACCTTGGCCGCCGCCACGAACGGGAAGATCTTCGCCGACCCCCTGGGCAGGATGCTCTCAGTCCGGCAGGGTTTCAAGAACATGCCGGATGACGTGCGTTTCAGCCTCATATCGCGCCGCCTGGGCATGATATCCCAGGCGGGTCAGTACAACCTTCCCAGGTCCCTGGCACGTGGGGATGGGGCGGCGGCGATGCTCTCCATCAACGAATTCGTTCGGGCCACCGCCTCCCTGGTCTTCCTGGTCAACAACCCCCTGACCGTCGGTTACCTCCCCTACTACAAGTGGCAGTTCGCGGCCCTGCGTCGTCTCAGCAGACTCATGGCCGCCCGACTGGGAGAGGTCACCCAGGAACTGGAGGACGTTCTCAGGCTCGCCTCGGCCGCCTGCTACGGCGGAGCCGGATTCGGCGAGGGTGGCAAGGGGGCAGGCCCTGCCGCCAAGCAGGTACAGGAGAAGATAGAGGGCATCTGCGCTCGGATCGTCCATGAACTGCAGGCCGAGGGGCTCACGAACAGTCAGGAGACCTTCCTGGAATGGCAGCGCCCCTATATCGAGGCACATATCCATGGCACCGACCCGGTCCTGCACAGCATCTAAGGGACCCGCGAAGGGCAGCAAAACGGGGCGAATCCGGAAAGGACGTCGAATGACAAGCGAAGACGACGAACAAGACCAGCGGGATGACCAATCCCTGCGGGAGGATATCGTCAGGCACGAGTGGGCTCAGTTCCAAGGTGTCAACAACGAGGGCGGCCCTGCAAACTGCCAGGGGAACTGGCCGATTTTCCACCAGATGAGACTGAGCCAGTTCATGACCTGGCCGGCCGACCTCCTATCCAGCTATGGCGACGATCTGAACCAGGCCGATGCCACGGGGCGCAACCTCCTGACCGAGAAGTACGGAAGGATGATGGAGTCCACGGTCCCCGACCAGTACCGGCGCGACATCGCCCCCTACCTGCCGAAACTGGGCATCGAGCGTCAGACCCGACAGGAGGCCATCATCGACCAGCAGGTGGCCTGGGCCAAGGAATTCCGCGAGCGCTACCCCAGACTTGGCAGGGAGATGAGGGTGCTCAGAACCAGCCAGGACACCCCTGATTCCACCTCGTTCGAAACCTACCTCCGAGGGGAGTTGAGCACCTATTCAGCCAGGACCCTGGGCCTGTATGAGCGGATGATTGCCGACATGGTCTCCCAAGGGCGAAATCTGACGGCGGAGACAATCCTGTTCACAGTCAAGCAGAACGGGTTCAACAGCCTGGATGAGGCTGAGCGGGCGCAGTCCTAGGCAGGGCGAGACCTCCTCGCACCATGTATGGGTCAGGGACTCGCTAAAGTTGGTCCAGTGCGAATCGGAAAACGCTTGATGGTCCTGGCGGCCACATACATCATCATCCTGGTGGCCTTTGTCCAGCTGGGTTCGGCCATGAACACGAACTGGCAGGTGGAACGGTACCAGGACCATATCAAGGTCGACACCAGGAAGACGGCCATCGCCTCCACAAAAGGGCCGACCACCCCTGAAGGCACATATAAGGTACGGGAGAGCCAAATCCAAATCGAGCTGGCTCCTGGACATGCCATCGATGCCATCGTGCGCCAACCCGTGGGGGCCCCCGGCCCCAGACCGGCCTGCCTCTTCATCCACGGGGCGGGAACCGGCAAGGCTTCCGAGGTATACGGAGATCTTGCCTCAGCCATGGCCTCGGCAGGCATCACCACCCTGGTACCCGACAAGCGCATGGACACGTACTCCACCCTGCACAGGAACTACGAGGCCATGTCGCGAGATTACGACAAGTCCTTCGAGAAGCTGAGGTCCTGGCCCGGAGTCAACCCGGCCATGGTCGGCATATACGCCGAATCCGAGGGCACATGGATTTCAAGCATCATGACCGCCCTCCGACATGACGTGGCCTACACCATCCTGACCTCCGCCCCCGTCTATCCGGGGCGCCAGCAGATGCCCATGGCCGCAACCTCATATCTCGATCTGATCAAGGCCCCGTCGGGCATCAAGAAGGTCATACCGAAACTCCTGGGGATGGACTTCTCATCCCTGGGTCTCGAATATGCCGACTTTGCATCCCTCCCCTATCTTGACCACATCACCCAGCCGACCCTGGTCAACTACGGTACCGAGGATGTCTCCATGCCGGTGGAACAGGGGGCCAGGGAAATCATGCGCCGCGCCCGGGATGCCGGCAACCGAAACGTGACCGTCCGGTATTACCCCACCAACCATCAAATCAGAACCGGATCGCGCCTGGCCAAGGATGGGCTCCCGCTGGAGTCCCATTACACGCACGACCTGGAGGATTGGATCAACGGGGTTGCCGAGGGCACCGGAGCCGACCAGTGGGCAACACCCATGATTGCCGGAAGCAGCCCCAATCAGCTCTTTGCCGCACCCCAGAAGACCAGCCCTGGGCTCCTGCGCTCGCTGAACACACTCCTGATACTGATGGTGGGCGGACCCGTCCTTCTCCTGCTTGCGCTCCTGTCTTCCTGCGGGACGGCCCTGGCAGCCTGGGTCAGGAAGCGGAAATTGCAGCGCAACCCGGAGGGGACTCGGGCCGGAACGACCGGATACGGTAGTGGGATCGCCGCCAGACTATGCGGCCTGGGCCTGGGATCACTGGTGGTTATGGGGCTCTTGGTCTGGTATGCACTGCGGGTGGTGCGCCACGCCCTGACCCTCGAACCCCTGTCGTCGGCGGCCGTGGCCGGATGGACCGGGCTCAGGTGCCTGGCCCTGGTCCTGCCCCTGGTCCTGGCCTCGTTGATTACACGGGCCGTGACCAGAATCTCTTCGCATCATCAGGAGGAGGGGACGGAAGTGCCGCCCCGTGGAATCCACCTGGCCGCAGGCTGGGGACACTGGCTCACCCTGGTCCTGACCGTGATCGGATCCATCATGATTCTCGCCACCCTGGCCTTCTGGGGGCTGTTCAGCTTCTGACCGTGGGCCCGGTATCTGACCGATTGACCGCCGAAGCGTCCTTCTCGCTCACCTGTGACGATTGGTCCTCATGGAATTCGGCTGTTCCTCGCAGGTCCTTGGAATCTCGATGCCTCCTGTACACTCCAGACATCCAGTACATGATGGCAATGACCACCAGAAGGCAGCCGATGACCGCAAAGAAGACAGGGAAGATGACCGACCAGTTGAGGACCTCTGTCATCTTCTGCCCGTAGTGGAGGTAAATCAGGCCCAGGATAAGGAAAACAAGGGCGAAGAGCGAAATGACGCACCCCAGAACGATGGTCGGGGTGCTTGCCCCGGTTGGTCGTATCGGTTCAGGGTCGGGCTGTCTGGGGGCCCGGTACATGGGAGCGGAGTTGGGCTGGAAGGGAGCCTTCTGAGGGCCCGACCCCGGTGCCGTTGCCCCGGTCATGTTTGTTTCATCCATACGTAGCGTATCGGTATCCGACCCACCCTTATCGGCGGCATCAACGGGTGCACCGCTTCCAAGATGCGCCTCGGCACCCCTTGCGGTTTCACCCATCTCAGCCGTATTCAGCTCGGATGGGTCTGTGCCCGTCGATTCCATCTCAGTGGTTTCCGGCCCGGTTGGCTTCACTTCCTCCGCACCCATTTCGTTCTTACCCCTCTCGGAATCGGTCCGCTCACTCATCGTCCTCATCCCCCTGATCCGTGTACCAATCTTCATCGTCGTCGTGGTACCTGTTCCGGTGGTTGTCGTTGTTAACCGTCTTCCTCTCAGGCAGGGTGGCGGTACCCCTTGTAGTGACCTCGAGGTGGCCTCCGATGTCCGGCCGAAGCATGATATTCAACTCCGGATTGTCCGGCATGTGCTTTTCGTCGCCCTGATCGAAATTACTCCAATACCAAGGCACCAGACCGTTCTCTTTCCGGTCCTGTATCTGCTGCTTCCACCAGTCCCTGTTCATCAGTAGGCGCGGCTCGACATCGGGTCCGTAGTTGAGGAGATCGTCGCCCGGATGCGCAAAGGAATACGTGCAACCTTGGGGCAGGATGACCTCAATATCGGCGAATAAGGCAGCAAGACGGATTTCACCGGTCGGACAGCCTGAGGTTGAAATGTCCGAGTCGGTCATCTCGACCTGATGGGTGCCATTGTTCTTTTCAAAGTCGGTCAGGTCAATGACCGCCTTGCCCCGGTGGTCGACATCACCCTTCAGGAGAATTCCGGACCTGTACCTCTCCATCTCCTCTCTGGTCGACCCCATTTTCCTACCACTCTCACCCACGCGGATCGTGTGGTAGGTATCCAGGTTGGAGCGAATGGCGTATTCCGCATTACCGACCCCTATGCTGATGCAACTCAAAACCAAAACCACCAAGGCCGAAATAATCGCAATCGGGGTCAGCCCTCCGGAACGCCGCCCGATGCATCCAAGGACCAGGATGGTGATTCCCAACACCAGGGTCACAGCAGCAGCCCAGACCAGCGCCATCCGTATGGTATCGGGGAGGCCGCGGTATGGATTGACGGCAGCTATCCAGACGACTCCGCCAGAGACCAGTATCAGCCCCAGCATCAGGCTGACCAACCCCGGGCCTGCGGGTTTCCGACGCAGCCTGCGCACACGGGGCCGAGGCTCCGGCGACAGACCTGTATAGGCCGGAGCCGGAGCACTCGCAGAGGGGTAAGAAGCCGCACGAACGCCTGGGGAAGCGGGTCCGCCACCGGTACCGGACTGATGCTGGTCCGGACCAACTCCGGTGGAATGGGGTTGCCACGCGGCCTGAGGCTGCTGTCCGCCCTGCCAACCGGGAACGCCGGAACCCAAGGCGTAGGGGCCGGGGTTCTGAATCCCCTGACCACGAGGGTCGGGGCCACTACCACTTGAGGCACCCGCACCCGGGTTGAAACCGCCGGAACCATTGCCACCATAACCGTAAGGACCTGCTCCGTATGGCCCCTGTGCACCATATGGCCCGGGAGCATATGGGCCAGGACCTGCCGGAGAGGGACCGAGCGGTCCTGAGCCATACCCAGGAGCGGCGTTTGGACCTCCGTCGGGGCCAGCGTTGCCGGCAAAATACCGTAAGGCCTCCTGCCTGCTCCATCTGATGAGGCAATACAGCAGGAGTCCCGCAATAAGGAAGGAAGCCACTCCGATTCCCAAGGCCCCTGCAGCCAAGAGCCAGCAGATGATGATGCCGACCATGGAACCCTGCCACTGCCCGTCACGTATGTCCTCGGCGATGATGGCTCCGTAACTGTCAGGGAACACGAACCAGGCGAACCCATAGAAGGCTGCACCAGCCCCGAACAGGAATATGCAGAGAATCATCACGGCCCTGACCAGGGCCACGTTCCAGCCCATACGCCGGGCGATGGCACCACAGACCCCACCAATCCACCTGTCATCCGGACGCACCAGGTAGGATTCCCGGCTCATCCGGAACAGCTTATCGCTCAGCCTTTCATCGGGCTGCCCGTTACGATTGTTTTGATATCCGCTCATACTTGTATTACAGCAGAAAGAAGTCTGCCCGGGCATAGGGAAACACCCTGATTCGACCCTGAAAAACCCTGAAACCTCCCCCCTGATTACTCCCGACGGTAAATAATGGAAGCATGAACTCGACACAGAGGAACTTCCAAGGTCGGTTTGGTTCGCAACAGAATCCTGAAGACCGGCAGGGGGTGCCGCCCCAGCAGGTATACCAATGGCAGGAACGCCCTTATCCGGAACAGTTCCCGGCCCCCATCCATCCTGCAAGGCTTCCTCTGATGCGCCCCCAAGACGGACGTATGGTCTGCGGTGTCTGCAAAGGAATCAGTCTTCATCTCGGCATCAAGGTGGGATGGGTGCGCATCGTCGCCCTCCTCCTGGCTCTGACTATTGTGGGCGCCATCCCGTATGTCTTTCTCTGGCTGACACTTCCCTCCGGAGACCCGGTTGCCGCAGCAATGGCCCCTCCCCAAAGTCAGTCCCCGCTCTCTCGGGGCAACACAACCTCCACTCCGGGGCAACACCCCGAAGAAAGGCAGCACACTGTCCTGGGCCGGCTCTTCGGCAACACCTCCAAGCCGAAACTGATAGCAGGCCTGGGCATCATCCTTCTGCTTCTGGCCCTTTTCATGCTCATCGGCAACGTGAGACCCGCGGTCGTCATACCGGCTCTCCTCTTCCTGACCGGCATCGGCCTCTCCTGGATCCAAACCGGGGACTCCGGTCTCCGCATCCCCCTCCTACTGACCAGCCTGGGCCTCATACTCGCTTCGGTCATCACCTTCCTCCTTTCCACCCTCCCGCTCAACCGGGCGCTGACCATGATGTCGATGGCAGCCATACTCCTGTTGGGAATCACGGCCGTCGCCGTACCCTGGATCGGCTCCCTGATCCACCAACTCAGCAGGGAGAGCGCTTTGAAGGAACGCGAGGAGGAACGCGCCGACATGACCGCCCACCTGCATGACGGGGTATTGCAGACCCTGGCACTCATCCAGCTCCATGCCGACAATCCCCAGACCGTCTTCACCCTGGCCAGGTCCCAGGAACGCGACCTGCGCAACTGGCTCTACCAGGACCGGACCCCCTCGGAGCGGTCGGTAGGGACCGGCATCCGCGACATAGCCGCCGAGATCGAGGATTCGTTTGGAAGGCCAATCGAGGTGGTCACCGTCGGCGATGCCATGCCCTGCGCCCAGACGGACGCCCTTCTCGATGCCTCACGCCAGGCCCTGGTCAATGCGGTGACCCACGGGGGCGAACCCATATCGGTATACTGCGAGGCCGGGCACAGCAAGGTCGAGTTGTTCGTGCGAGACCACGGTTCCGGCTTCGACATGGACAAGGTGCCACCGGACCGTCTGGGCATCAGGCAGTCCATCGTGGGGCGTATCAAGCGACAGGGCGGTACGGTCGAGATAGTTTCACGACCTGGCTGGGGCACAGAGGTGAGGATGCACATGCCTCTTTCGACAGCCAGCCAGCAGGCGGGCAAACAGTAAGAGACCAATGGAGGCCGAGACCTCCGACAGACGACGGAATGATAGGATTCTGCTTGTGGAAAACCATGATTTGACCGCAAAGAACGGCGGTCGGAGGACAGTCGGGGACGGTCCGGATCCGGGCATTGATGCCTCCGCCGGCAGGCCGGATGACACTCAGTCAATACGTGTCGCCGTTGTTGACGACCATGAGATGTTCCGCACCGGCGTCATCGCCACGCTCCAACCCCACTTCATCATTGTCGGGCAGGCCCCGGATGTGGAATCATCCATTCTCATGGTGCGGGAGACCCAGCCGGATGTTGTCCTCCTCGACGTTCACGTACCGGGCGGGCAGGGTGGCGGAGGCGCTGAAATCCTGACCAGGTCCCACCCCCTTTCGCCGAACTCCGTCTTCCTGGCCCTGTCCGTTTCCGACTCGCCCAAGGACGTCGGTTCGGTCATCAGGGCCGGTGCTCAGGGGTATGTGACCAAGACCATCTCCTCCAACGATCTGATTTCAGCCATCCGCCAGGTTCACGAAGGGTATGCGGTCTTCTCACCCAAACTGGCGGGATTCGTCCTCTCGGCCTTCCAGGACGACGAGACCACAGAGACCGGCCTACCCGCCCAGGACGATGAACTGGACAGACTCTCCTCCCGGGAGCAGGAGGTCATGCGCCTGATTGCTCGCGGATACACCTACCGGGAGGTGGCCTCCGAACTCTTCATCTCGGTCAAGACGGTGGAGACCCACGTTTCCAGCGTGCTGCGCAAACTCCAGCTCTCCAACCGGAGCGAGCTCACGCGTTGGGCGGCTGACCGCCGCATCGTCTGATGCAGGACAGGCATTCGGGCGCCTACCGATAAGACGCATCTGCCTGCTGTATGCGTACGTTGAGATCCCTGGATCAAAGTCAGGAAGTCATGACAGTTTCAGTATTTCCTCACGAAGATGGTCTGCGCCTTTGAAGAGGATGCTCCTTATTCCGCAGGACTCGGCGGCTTCCACCTGATCTGGTGAGTCACCGATGAAAACCGCCTGGGTGGGAGATATACCAAACCGGCGCAGGGCAAGCTGGAAGAACAGAGAATCAGGCATTTGCACATGCTCTTCAGCGGATATAAGGGCGCCATCCAGGAGGCCGAGCGTCTCCAGTTTCCGTTCAGCCAACCTGGCATGGGACCGTGTGGTATTGGACAGTCCCCACAAGGTGAAGCCCTGATCGTGAAGGCCATCAAGCAGCTCGTCCATGCCGGGTTGCATTCCCGTGATCGTCAGGGCGAATCGCTCCAGGTAGAGGCGGAATACCCAGGCCACGGCAGGCCCATGGGTGCTCTCGTAATCGGTCAGGGCACGCTCCTCGTCCCAGCCCAGATTCATCAGGGTCCGGTAACGCCAGATTCCCCACTCGTCGCAAGGATCAAGGACCATGTCGATGACACCCTGAGGATACTGCCCTGCCAGCGCTTTGCGGGGGTTCCAATCGACCAGCACCCCTCGTGCGGAAAACAGCAGATGACGGATGCGTCCGTCCTCTTCATCCGTTTGAAAACCGCCGATTCCCTCTCCCTGCGTACCCATGGTCCATATGGTAACCAGGCTGAACTACAAGTCGCTCCTCCAATGCCCCACCCCGACCTGGGCAGGCGAGGAAACAACCGGCGGGTATACTGCCAGATGTACACAAGTGAACAGGCGGACCGCGCAATGGAGCGGAAACCGGGTCTGCATAACCGGGACACGGAGCCCCGCCCATATGCCTAAGGACAGAAATGAAACAGCTTTTCCTGACTTCATCGTTCGCCGAAGTAGCCGACAAGGTTGAAGACGCTGCCGGAGATTCCCTGAAAGGACGGACCGTCGCCTTCATTGCTACGGCCAACCTGCCAGAGGAATCCGATTGGTACGTACGGGATGCCCGTAAGGCCTTTGCCGACCTAGGATGCCGGATTGACGAGCTGGAAATATCGACCGCCGACCAGGACACCATCAGGAAGAGCCTGGAAGAGGATGAGCTGATTTACCTGTCAGGAGGCAATACCTTCTTTCTCCTGCAGGAACTGCAGAAGACCGGTGCCGGCGAGCAGATCAAGGACCAGGTCAACCGCGGCAAACTCTACATCGGCGAGTCAGCAGGCTCCGTCGTCACCGGACCGGACATCGCTTACCTGGAGGCCATGGACCCGAGATCGGCAGCCCCGGACCTGACCTCCACCGAGGGACTCAACCTGGTGGATTTCCATCCATTACCCCATTACACCGAGGAACCCTTCGCCGAAACCAACTACCAGATCATCGAGCAGTACCGGGATTCCCTCCCCATCGTCGCCATCACCAACAGCCAGGTCATCAGGGTATGCGACAGGTGCCTGTCCATCCTTTGAATCGCTTGGTCACCATCTGAAACCCATGCGTAAGCTGTCCTGACGCGGGGATGGGATGAGCGGCGAAGAGTCAGTCGTTGGTGACTTCATCCCCAGGTTTGAACTCCTCCTCCTTACGGCTTACACGCTTCTTCCCGATACGGTAGTAGGCATTGAAGAGGCCGCCGACCGTCATCAGCACAACCATGACGATGAGGAGCCAAACTGCCTCGCCGCAGCCAAAGGCCTCCAGGACCTCGTAGGAGGAGGCAATCATCTTCAACCATCCGGCCAGTGCGACGAAGTACCAGGCAGTGGCCTTATCGATGAAACTGAGCGCCCGATGCCGTTCACTCTTGCTCTTGGTGGCCTCGCGCAGAATCCTGTACCCCCGGGTACGTTCCTTTTGTATCTTGACCACGGGAACCAACCACCACCAGGGTGATATCATCTTCCATTTCCCGCTTATCTCATCGAAACCCACCAGGAGCTCCTGGTAGTCGTTCAGCTCCATCAGCCCCTGATACAGGGGGAAGGTGAAAAGGAGCCAGTCACCCAACAGGGAGACGATAGTGACGAAGTAGGTCATGATTCTGCACCTTTCATATGAACATCGCCGACGCTGCCACGATAGTACCGATACAGGGCCAAGACGCACCGTCCTCGCGCATTTCACGCCCGTCGCCCCATATACAAAGAGGCCCTGGAATCTCTTCCAGGGCCAGCCGTGCGGACAGGGCGGGATTCGAACCCGCGGAACTTTCGTTCAACGGTTTTCAAGACCGTCTCTTTCGACCGCTCAGACACCTGTCCATGAGCCTGAACCATCAGGCACAACTATCATGATACGACATCCGCTCCATCGACATTCCGCCGAGGGTCGCGGGCCGCACCGCAAATCTGGCTCAGACCTCCCACTTGGTGGGTTCAAGGACCTCCTTGCCACCCATATAGGAGCGCATGGCCTCCGGTACCACTATGGATCCGTCGGCGTTCTGGTGGTTCTCCAGGATGGCAACCAGCCAGCGAGTCGTGGCAAGCGTGCCGTTCAGGGTGCTGACCGAGCGGGTCGACCCGTCTTCCAGGCGTTCACGCTCGTTCAGACGGCGGGCCTGGTACTCGGTGCAGTTGGAGGTGGAGGTCAGCTCGCGATAACGGTTCTGAGTAGGCACCCAGGCCTCGCAGTCGAACTTCCTTGCGGCAGAGGATCCCAAATCGCCCGCCGCCGTATCGATGATGCGATAGGGCACGTCGACCTTCTCCAGCATCTCCTGCTCCATGGCCAGCAGCTGCTGGTGCTGTTCGCGGGAATCCTCCTGCTTGCAGTAGACGAACATCTCCACCTTGTTGAACTGATGGACACGGATGATGCCCATGGTGTCCTTGCCGGCGGCGCCTGCCTCACGGCGGTAGCAGCTGGACCATCCGCAGTAACGCAGGGGCCCATCGGACAAATCGAGAATCTCGCCCTCATGCATACCGGCAAGGGCCACCTCAGAAGTGCCCACCAGGTATTGGTCATCGGGCTCACGCAGACGATATATCTCATCTGCATGCGAATTGAGGAAGCCGGTGCCTGCCATGACCTCGGGGCGGACCAGTGTCGGGGTGATGGTCGGGATGAAGCCATGCTCCTGCGCCTGATCCACGGCCATGGTCAGCATGGCGATCTCCATACGGGCCACATCTCCCCGGAGGAAGTAGAAGCGGGATCCTGAGATCTTGACGCCCCGGCGCATGTCGATTCCGGCCACACCCACACCCAGGTCCAGATGGTTCTTGGGGTCGAAGCCTTCGGACTTGAAGTTCCGCGGCGTGCCGACCTGCTTGACGACCACGTAATCATCCTCGCCGCCTTCGGGTGCCTCGGGCTCCACGAGATTGCTGAATCGCCACAGGAGATTCGTGTATTTGGCCGTAGCCTCATCAGCAGCGGTCTTGTTGCGTCCGACCTGCTCGGCCAGCTTCTTGGTCCCGGCAATCAGCTCCGCCTTGGAATCACCTGATGCCGAGGCCACCTGTCTGCCCAAGGACTTCTGCTCGGCCCTGGAGGTTTCGTAGGCCTGGAGCGCCGATCTGCGCTGGTCGTCGGCCTTGAGAACCTCGTCGACGAGTTCCACGGACTCGCCGCGCTTTCGCTGGGATTCCTTAACCACATCGGGATGCTCGCGAATGAACTGGATATCTAGCATAGTTGGATTCTACTTCCGCCAATCGACACGGATGGCTTCGCCGGGGCGCGGTAATCAACGAATCGGACCACCCCGCCTACGGCACCTATTCGCCGAAAACGGTCTTTCTGAACTCCCTGCCGGCAGGGGTATCGGCCAGACCACCCGCCCCGGTCTCGCGCAGGGATGCAGGCATGGCCTCTCCGATGGATTTCATGGCCGCAACCACCTGGTCGGCAGGAATCTTGCTTGTCCCTCCGGAGAGGGCAATGTCGGCGCAAATCAGGGCGTTGGCCGTACCTATGGCGTTCCTCTTGATACAAGGAACCTCAACGAGTCCGGCCACCGGATCGCAGACCAGGCCGAGGAGGTTGCTCAACGCCATGGCGAATGCCTCGGCACAGGTTGCCGGATCCCCACCTGCGGCTTCGACCGCGGCAGCCGCGGCCATGGCGGACGCACTCCCGACCTCGGCCTGGCAGCCACCAGTGGCCCCGGCAATCATCGCCTTGTTGGCAGTAACCAGACCGAAGGCCCCAGCAGTGAACAGACATCTGACCTGCCCCTCCCTGGAAAGGTCAATCCGCTCCCTGAGGGCATTGATGACCCCTGGCAGAGTGCCGGAGGAACCTGCCGTCGGCGTTGCGCAGATAACCCCCATGGCGGCGTTGACCTCATTGGTGGCCATGGCCGCAACCACCGCCCCGACCATGGTGTCACCGCTCAAGGTGGTCCGACTTCGCCTATACCTGTCCAGGAGCGCGGCCTCTCCCCCGCTCAGCCCGGTCTTGGAGAAAACGCCCCGGCCCTCCGACCCTTTCTTGGCGGCGGCCAGCATGACATCCAGATCCTGCGACATCCTCGACCAGACCTGGTCCCGGGTCCGCCCCGATCTGGCGCACTCCTGCTGGATCATCAGCTCGGAGATGGGTGTCCCTGTCTTCTCTGCAGCGCCGACCAACTCAGCAATCGAACCGAACATGACACATTCCTTATTTCTCGATTTGAATTCAGTGAAGGTAGATCAGCCGCGACGCGAGGACATCGATCTCGTCCTGTTGATCCGCGGAGAGGGGATGCTCCAACTCAAAACCAATCATCCGCCGACCCTCGCCATCAATTTTGGGATATATGGTCTTCTGCATGACATGGCCGCCCCGGCCCAGCATTGCCTCAACGGTTGAAAGCGCCTTGTCGGAGTCACTCCGGGAATGGTTCTCCTCGATGAAGAGCATGGGCAGGAGACCAGAAGGCCTCATGTCATAACCATCCATTCGGATTCGACGGACCTCGATGGTCCCTCCGCCGATGGAACAGGCCCAGAAGGAGACGACCTTCCCGTCCTTTTCCATATCCAGGACGGCCGTATTGGGATGGTGGATGGGGCTGTCGCCATCCTCCTCGATGAACTCGATATCCACACCCATACCGCAGGCGATGGCCAAGGCGTTGGGAACCTTGGGATCATCCGGGGCCAGGCCAAGAAGACCGCTGGCGATGGCGTAATCGGTACCGTGCCCCTTGTGGGTCCGGGCAAAGGACTCATAGTGATGAATCACGGCCCTGTCGGGTATGCCACCTGCAAGGATATGACCGATTCTCCCGATGGAGACGGCCCCCGCCGTATGGGAACTGGAGGGCCCGATCATCACAGGGCCGATGATGTCGAACACACTGCGGTACTTACCCATTGCTGAGCCCCATCATCACCCTTCAACCATCGTTTTCTCACCTGCATCGGCAGTCACGCCCGACTTCAAGCGGCACATCACGTCCTTGCATTGTTTACACCCCGAATCATGAATGCGCAAGGTGACAGGCAACGTAGAGGATTCGTTCATGTCTGGCCGGCTCCCGATGCCTCGCCGCCAGGGACGGCACAATGGAATCATGCCAACTCCAGCAGTCGTCTTCCTGTGCACTCTGGCAGGACTTGCCATTGTCTTTGCGGCGGTGGCCCTTCTCATGCGCGCTTACAAACAGCGGGAGTTCGCTCGCAGACTGGAGGCCAGGGACGACGACCAGGTCAGTTACGCCTTCATCATCAACCCCTCCAAACCCCAGGCCGCCGAGACCCGTAAACACATCCAGGCCTACTGCAAGGCCAAACACATCCGTGAGGTTCGCTTCATTGAGACCCGGCTGGACAGGGATGGAAAGGCATGCGCCCTGATGGCACTTGAACAGGGGGCCCAGGTGGTCGTCGCCGTCGGTGGCGACGGGACGGTTCGGACAGTGGCAAGCGCCCTGGCTGGAACCGGGCAGGCCATGGGCATCATTCCCATCGGAACCGGCAACCTCTTCGCTAGGAACATGGGCATTCCCGTCGGCAATCTGGACGCCGCCCTGACCGTGGCGACCTCACACGGATCCAACCTGGTGGACGTGGGCCGCATGTTCCTCCTGGACGGACAGGACAAGGACCGCGGACATGCCTTCCTGATCATCGCCGGCATCGGGTTCGACGCACTGATGATCGACGACACGGACCCCAATCTCAAGAAGACCGTGAGCTGGCTGGCCTACTTCATCAGTGGAGCTAAGCACCTGTTCGCCCCCAAATACACCGGCGACATATCCATCACCCGCCCCGACCAAGTGACCCAGACCAACACATCAGTGACCTTCCGCACCTTCATGGCCGGCAACTGCGGCGAGATTCCGGGATTCTCCCTGATGCCCAACGCGTCCTGGGACGACGGAAACCTGGACTTCGAAATCATCGACACCTCGGCGGGACTCATAGGCTGGGCCAACCTGTTCGGCGATGTCATGCACCAGACCATCACCCGCAAGGCCAGCAAGTCACCTCTTTCCACCAACTCGACCATCGTCCAGCTCCAGGGGCCCCGGGCGGAAATCAAACTGGATGACCCTGCCCTGGCACAGGTTGACGGGGACATCCTGGGAGAGACCCGCCACATCGCCCTTGAGGTGGAGCGTCAGGCCCTGAACGTCCGGGTGCCCCAGACCGACTGACACCTTCCTCCCTGCCTCCACTCCCCTCGGATAGTTCTCCCATGCCGGTGGCATGATAGAAGGCATGGCAGCACAGAATGCGGGCATGCCCGCCACACCTGATGATCTGATCAACCTGGACGACCTGATCGGCAAGTACTACGACCTTGTTCCCGATCCCGGCAACGATGCCCAGAAGGTCTCCTTCGGCACCTCAGGTCATCGCGGGTCGGCCCTGACCACCTCGTTCAACGAGGCTCATATCGTCGCCATCAGCCAGGCAATTGCCGAACGACGCAAGGCCGAGGGGGTCACCGGCCCCCTCTACCTCGGGCGGGATACCCACGGCCTATCCCTTCCTGCATGGAAGACCGCAATCGAGGTACTGACAGCCAACGGGGTCCGGGTCCGGATAGACGCCAACGACGACTACACCCCCACCCCCACCGTCTCCCAAGCCATATTGACCCACAACCGTGCCACTGACGGAACCCAGCGCTTCACTGGCTCTGACCTGGCGGACGGAATCGTGGTGACCCCCTCACACAACCCGCCCACCGACGGCGGATTCAAGTATGACCCGCCCACAGGGGGGCCGGCCCCCGCCGAGACGACCAATGCCATCGCCGCACGAGCCAATGAGCTTCTGGGCGACTACCGGCAGGTAAGGCGGATTCCCTTCGAGCAGGCCATCGAGTCCGATCTGGTGGAGCGGTTCGACTTCCGCGAGCACTACGTGGCCGACCTGGGCAATGTCATCGACTTCGACCTGATTCGCTCCTCGGGCGTACGTCTGGGCATCGACCCGCTCGGCGGTGCATCGGTCAACTACTGGCCCCTGATAAACGAACGGTATGGGCTGAACATCGGTGTCGTGAATCCTGAGGTGGACCCAACCTGGCGGTTCATGACCGTCGACCACGACGGAAAGATACGGATGGATCCCAGCTCCCCCTTTGCCATGAAGGGCCTGGTGAACAGGCTCGAAGCCGGGGCCTGGGATGCTTACGACCTGGTAGGCGGCACAGACCCCGATGCGGACCGTCACGGCATCGTCTGCCCGGGCAGTGGAGTCATGAATCCCAACCATTACATCGCCGTCTGCGCCGAGTACCTCTTCTCGGGCAACCGGCCCGGATGGCCCGAGGGCGCCGGTATCGGCAAGACCCTGGTCTCCTCATCCCTGATCGACCGCGTGGCCGCCTCCATTGGGGCAAGACTGGTCGAGGTGCCCGTGGGCTTCAAGTGGTTCGTTGACCCCCTCTTCAAGGGTGAGGTCGCCTTCGGCGGCGAGGAGAGCTCCGGCATGAGTTTCCTGCGTCGGGACGGCCGGGTCTGGACGACGGACAAGGACGGACTGATTCCCGACCTCCTGGCCGCGGAAATCACGGCGCGGACAGGGAAGAACCCGGCCCAACTCCACCAGGAGCAGGTCGAACGCTTCGGTCAGAGTTGGTATACGCGTGTCGACACCCCCACCACCCTGGAACAGAAGCAGAAGTTCGCCCGTCTGAACGGCGACGACGTCACCGCTTCGACCCTGGCCGGTGAACCCATCACCGCCAAGCTGACCGAGGCACCGGGCAACCAGGCAAGGATAGGCGGCATCAAGGTGACCACCAAGGACAATTGGTTCGCCGCCCGCCCCTCCGGCACCGAGAACATCTATAAGGTCTACGCCGAGTCCTTCGTCTCCCCCGAGGCCTTGGACCAGGTCCTGGACGAGGCCGGCCAGGTGGTTGACAAGGCCCTGGGCTGAGCCATATACGAAATCTCATACCCCCACAACCAAACTGGCTGGTTGCGGGGGTTTTCTGACATGCTGTCTAATCTGGAAACCATGACAAACGATAAGACCGTGGTCGTCTCAACAGACGGCAGCGCCCTGAGCAATCCCAACGGACCCATGGGATGGGCCTGGGCCGACCACCAGGGTGGGGATGCAGACGCAGGAGGGGCCAGCAACGGCACCAACCAGATCGGCGAGCTCTGCGCCGTGCTCCAGGCCCTGCGTGCCCACCCCGGAAGCGACTCCCTGGTAATTCAGACCGACTCGCAGTACGCCATCAACTGCTCCTCCAAGTGGGTGCACGGATGGAAGAAGAAGGGGTGGAAGAACGCCGCAGGCAAGCCGGTCAAGAACCGCCAGCTGATTGAGGCCATCGACAAGGAAATCAGGCAACGCCAGGGGTCCGTGACCTTCGTATGGGTCAAGGGCCATGCCGGTGATGCCTTCAACGAAAAGGTCGACTCCCTGGCCCGGGGGTACGCCGAATCAGCCAAGAACGGTGGACGCACCGGATGCCTGCCCATCGAGGGGTGGCAGTCGCTCCTATGCTCCGACTACACCCAGGGGCTGCAGGTACCGGATGAGGTACAGCAGGAGCTGGATGGGGGACCTGCCGTTCTGGATGCCCGGGGACGCAAGCGCAGCGCCACCAGCTCCGACGACCGGCCGCTTCCCGCCGAGGAGGAAGAGATGGAAGCAACGACCGCAGAAGCAGAAGATTCGTCAATCACAAACACCCAGTCGCAAGCCGAACAGCCGCCTGAAAACGATTCTGACATCAATGAACAAGCGGAGCCGGAAGGGCAGGATGATTTAAAACAATCGGCAGATGCAGCACCTGAGGAGCGGAATGACGATGCGTCGGCACAGGCAATGAACGCACAGGTCCCTGATTCCCCGGAGAGCACAGAACCAGACATGGCCTGTCCGCCCGAAGAGGACAGGGCCCCATCATCAGCAGAGCCGACGGACACTCCCCCGACCTCCCGGGGACTGCTGACCGAGGGCGAGGTCGTCATAACCCCGCCTCCCTCGCAGAGCCCCAGTTTCGCTAGACACAGGCTCCACATCACCGGCTCGATTGAAATCGACGGGTACATAGACCAGGAGGGCAGGGTGGTCATCGACCAGGCCCCCTTCCGCCTGCACGGCATCGAAATCGATGACTGACCGCCCGGCAGCAAGATGACGAACGGGTTCGCGTACTATGGAACCAAGCTTTGTATAGGCCACACCTCGTAATGGGGCTGGATAAGGAGAACAATGGACAAGACCGAACAGGACAGGCTGAAGATGGCCGCCGGCATCGAAGCGGCCAAGCTGGTCGAGAACGACATGATCGTCGGCCTGGGCACCGGATCGACGGTGCGATTCTTCGTCGATGAACTGGGTCGCCGCGTACAGGAGGAGGGGCTGACGTTCACAGGGGTCACCACCTCCCTCCGCACCAAGGAACAGGCCGAGGGGTACGGCATCAACATCGTTGACGTGGATGATGTGGACCATATCGACATCACCATCGACGGCGCCGACGAGGTTGACAAGAACTTCGACGGCATCAAGGGTGGCGGCGCCGCACTGCTCTGGGAGAAGATCGTCGCCACCAATTCCAGCAAGATCGTTTGGATCGTCGATGAGTCAAAGGTCGTTGACACCATCGGCCGATTCCCCCTGCCCGTGGAAGTCATCCCCTTCGGCGAGCGCCACGTCCTGGACCGCTTCAAGGAGCGGGGCTACGAACCCGTCCTCCGTCTCGACGACCAGGGCCAGCCGGTACTGACCGATGAGCACAATCACGTCATCGACCTCCACATGGAGAAGATCGAGCATCCCGAGGATCTGGCCCAGGACCTGATCACCACCGTAGGCGTGGTGGAGCATGGACTCTTCCTGAACATGGTCGACACCGTCATTGTCGGCGACCCCAACGGCCCACGAGTCATGACGAACTCCAACAAGTAGGCAGCAGAAGAAACAAGAAACCCCCGAATCAAACCGATTCGGGGGTTTCTCCGACCCTGGGGGCCGTAAGTCATAAAGCTACTTGCGCTGGTGACGAGTCTTACGCAGCATTTTGCGGTGCTTCTTCTTGCTCATCCGCTTGCGGCGCTTCTTGATGACAGAACCCATCCGAGCCTCCGATCCTTATATACCTGGAAGTGTCCAACTTGCCCAATAGTACACCGCTTGGGCGACTACTAGAGAGGGAATGCCTTGTAAAAGGCTTCCAGGGCCGCCTTGGGCCCCTGAGCCTGGAAGACAACGGTGTCATTCTGCCATAGCGCCTGGGCGGTTTTGGCATCCCCGGCGACTTCCCTCTCCACATAGACACCGGTGGCGCCGCCTTCGGCCTTGACCCTGCCGGAAGCAAGCTCCTTGCCGGTCATCCCGGCCGCAAAGGCGTCGTAGGCCTGTTTGGCATCAGCGGCCTTGGTCCACTGCGCCAGGTGGAGGGTCACCTCCTCGCCGTCCTGACCGGTGGAATAGACCAGGGTATATTCCTCGACCGGCACCCTGGTCCCCCAGTCCGTGGCGGCTTCGGCCTTGGTACGGGCAAAATCGGAGACCGCATCGGGCATGGCCTTGAGCAGCTCACTTGAGTTCTCCGGAAGCGGCACGGCGGCGATCCTGGGACTGGGCTTGGCTGACTGCCCCTGGCTCTGCCCGGCCGTTGCAGTCGCTCCCGCGTTTGGCCCCTGACCCTTAACGGCCCAATGAGGCCAGACGAATGCGGAGAGAAGGACCAGAACAACCACGGCAGCCAGGGCGATGACCAGCCTGATACGGCGACGACGAACAGCAGTTGATGGAGTAGTTGGCATACCCCTATTCTCTCATAGGCGCGACGCGACCGATGCGAAGAGTCGTTGCAAGCGATTCGCCTTTCGATGAACCATCCACCTCCGAGTGAATATGACTACCCCTTGTCGCTCAATTTGGATAGCGTGCTGGTATGGCCAAGACTGGATTGCAATACGTCTGCACCGACTGCGGATGGACCGGCGCAAAGTGGTTCGGGCGCTGCCCTCAATGCGGGCAGTGGGGAACCGTCGAAGAGTTCCGCGAACCCCGATCCAGGAGTGCGGAGGGGCCGGGTTCCGCCGCAGGCGGAGGTCACACACGCCCGGCCAAGCCCGGCTCGGAAGAGGCGAAACCCATCACCCGGGTAGGTTCCGAAGACCCCACCAGGGTACCCACCGGATTCACCGAGTTCGACAGGGTCCTGGGCGGTGGGATCGTGCCCGGGTCGGTCATATTGGTGGCCGGGGAGCCCGGAATCGGCAAGTCCACACTTCTCCTGGAAACGGCTGGCCGGGTGGCCGGCAGGAACAATGACGGCACCAAGGTCCTCTATGTATCCGGAGAGGAATCCCAGGCCCAGGTGCGCATGAGGGCCATCCGTGTCGGGGCCGTCAAGGATTCACTCCTCCTGGCCTCCACAACAGATCTGGCCACGGTGCTGGGGCTTATCGAACAGGAGAAGCCCGACCTGGTCATCGTCGATTCGGCCCAGACCATCGTTTCCGACAAGGTCGATGGAATCTCGGGAGGGTCGACCCAGGTACGGGAGGTGGCCATATCCCTGATCGACATGGCCAAGACCTATGACATTCCCGTCCTCCTGGTGGGTCACGTAACCAAGGATGGGTCCATTGCGGGTCCACGCACCCTGGAGCATCTGGTCGATGTGGTCTGCCAGTTCGAGGGCGACTCCCAGACCGCCCTGCGCATGCTGAGAGCGACCAAGAACCGGTTCGGTCCTACCGACGAGGTCGGTTGCTTCGACATGGGCGAGCAGGGCATCGAAGAGGTGACCGACCCCACCGGCCTCTTCCTTTCGGCCTCCCAGGACCAGGTGGATGGGACCTGTGTCACCTTCACACTTGACGGACACAGGAGCCTGCCCATCGAGATCCAGGCACTGGTCACAGCCTCCGTCCTGCCGACACCCAGGCGGAACACCAACGGCATCGACACCAACCGTCTGTCCATGCTGGCTGCGGTCCTCTACCGGCACGGGCATGTGAACCTGCTTACCAAGGACTTGTACGTGTCCACGATTGCCGGCGGGCTGGCCAAGGAGCCGGGTTGCGACCTGGCCATCGTCTCGGCCCTGGCCAGCGCCGCCAGCGCCAAGCCCATCGAAAAGACCACCTGCGCCATCGGAGAGATTTCCCTGACCGGCCAGGTACGGCCGGTGCCCCAACTGAACCATCGGCTGAACGAGGCCGCCCGGTTGGGATTCACCCGTGCCCTGATACCTGTCGCCAGGGGGAAAAGAACCACCAAGCCCATTCCCGGGTTGGAGGTTGTTGAGGTATCCACCCTGACCGATGCCCTGGATGCCCTGGGGGTCCGCTGACCACAGCCATACGGGCCGGTGCCCGAAAGGCTATAAGATGGCAGGAAACCCTAGTCTCAGGAGAGAGCATGCCCATCAATCACGCGCATGGGGAAGTCCCTGACTTCCCCACCTGGGCGGCAGCCATGTCGCAAACCAGCAACCGGTCACTGGCCGGAGCCAGGCTGGTGCTGCCCGACGACACCATGACCGATTGCCAGCGACAGCGACTGATCAGCCAGGCCCAGGAGTGGGGAATGGTCGTGCAGGATGTCGACAGTGTGGACGCCACCGCATCCGAGGATTCCGCCCGCCCCCATCCCGCTGACTTCGACCTGCCATTCGGCCCCACGGAGACCATGGTGGATATGCGTCGGTCCAGCGGGGGCGAGGCCATAGACTGGGCCCAATCCCGGATGCCCATCCTGACCGGGCTTATGGCAAGGCTCAAGTCCGAAGTGGACTTCGGCTCGGCACGGATCGCCACCTGTCTGATCCTGGAACCCAAGACCGCCGTGCTGCTCAGGGAGCTGAAGCGTGCAGGGGCCGAGGTGGGTGTCTACTGCGAACCCGGGGCCGTGGACCAGCGTGTCGCCGATCAGCTCAAGCAGGAGGGAATCACCGTATGCGCCGACTCCTCCTGGGACGACGACCAGGCCAGGCAGGGTGCCCTGGACCTGATGGACAGGATCAACCCCAACCTGATCATCGATGACGGCGCCTCCTTCGCCCGCCTGGCTCTCCGCGAGCGCCCGCACATGGCTGCGGACCTGATGGGCGTCGCCGAGGAGACCACATCCGGAGTGAGGGCCTTTGCCGCCATGGAAAGGGATGAAGCCCTGACCTTCCCGGTCATCGCCGTCAACGACAGCCTGATGAAGACGGACTTCGACAACGCCCACGGCACCGGTGAGACCTGCCTGACCACCATGCAATCACTCCTGGGGGCACACTGTTTCCAAGGGCAGCGGGTCCTTGTTGTCGGATACGGACCTGTCGGGCGCGGGTTCGCCCTGGGCGCCCGGGCTCTGGGCGCCCATGTCAGCGTCAGCGACACCGACCCCCGGGCCGCGCTCCGTGCGGTATTTGATGGCTTCCCCTCCCAGGACACCTCGGAGGCCCTGCCCGTGGCCGATATGGTCATCTCGGCCACGGGGGTCACCCACACCATCGACCTGGAAGACATGCAAGCCATGAAATCGGGAGCGGTCCTGGCCGTCATTGGGGGAATCGCCAATGAGGTGGCCCTGGACCGAATCCCGAACTGGCTCCCTTCCCAGGTCGATGAGGTCATGACCATCAGTGTCCCGGACGGGCCGGAGCTCACCCTGATCAGCCAGGGTGATGGGGTCAACTACACGGCAGGGGGCGGCAATCCGATTGAAATCATGGACCTGAGCTTCGCCGTCCAGGTATCCGCCCTGGCCCATCTGATCAGGCATGGCAGGGAGTTGGATCGGAGGGTCCACCGGCTCCCCGATCAGGTCGACAGGCGCATCGCTTCACTGGCATTGGAGGCCCGCGGCTACCAGGTACGCCATCAGGCATCCGAGACCGTCCAGGATTGGAGAACCACCCGTTTTGATGCCCGAAGGGAGAAATCGCAGGCATGAAGACAGCATCATCGGCACTGGGCAACCTGGGGCTGGGAGAAGACCGCTTGGCGGATGTGACCGTATACTCCGCCAAGCTCGTCATCCCCGTCACCGCACCGGTCATCGTCAATGGGGCCGTTGCGGTAAGCGGCGACAGGGTGGTCCATGTGGGCACACGGGCCTGGGTCCTCCAGGAGCTCAAGGAGGAGGCACCCGGGGGCAAGGTGACCGAACGGTACTGGGACGGGATTCTCATGCCGGGTCTGGTCAACGCCCACACCCACCTGCAGTACACGGGCATGGCCGAGGTGGGTCAGGGCGAGTACAAGGACTTCCACGCCTGGGAAGAGGCCTTCAACCTGATTTACGACGATGAGAGCCTGCCCCACGCCTGGCGCTACTGGGCCGTGGAGGGAGCCCGTCAGTGTGTCGAGTCCGGCACCACGGCCGCGGCCGATATCGTCACCGACCTGGACGCGGCCGCGGGCATGGTGTCCCAAGGTATGCACGGCATCACCTACTGGGAGGTCATGGGCTGGGGAAACGAGGACTGGGACGACAGGGGCCGGTACCGCCTCAACCTCGAGCTGCATCGACTGGAGGAGGAGCACGTCCGGCAGTTGGGCATCAGCCCCCATGCCCCCTACACCCTGGAGGCCGAGCCTTTTGTGGACCTGCCCGACATCGCCAGGCGTCTGAACATGCGGCTCCACATCCATCTGGCTGAAACACCCTTGGAGGCACGAACGGAGGCCCCTGAATCGGAACGGGCCATATCGTCCGCCATCCGAGGCGACGAGACCTGGACCAGCTATCGAGAATACAAGCGGGAGGGACAGGGACTCTCGGCCATCCAGTTCGTGGACCAGCTGGGCTCCCTGGGGCCGGACGTGCACATCGCCCATGGGGTCTGGGCGGATGAGGAGGACCGTCGAACCCTCCGTCAGCGCCAGGTCTCCGTGGCCCTCTGCCCCAGGTCCAACCGAATCACCAACACCGGCAAGGACGCACCGGTAAGCCGGTACCTCAAGGAGGGAAACGCCCTCTGCGTGGGTACCGATTCCCTCTCCAGCTCCCCCAGCCTGGACCTTATGGACGAGGCCGCTGCGCTGTACCGGCTGGCACGCCAACAAGGGTACGGAGGCAGGGACCTCCCCCGCAGACTGATCCACATGCTGACCCTGAACGGGGCCTCCGCCATGGGATTGCATCTGGCAGCCAACCGGATAGGGCAGATCAACGCCGGATCACTGGCCGATCTCGCCTTCATGGATATTCCCGTCAGGACGGAAAACGCGGACGCCATCGATCGGACCCTGGAAGAGCTGGTCGCCTCCGGCGGCGGCCACAACCGAGCCACCCTCATATCCGGCCGGGTGGCCTACAATGCCGGTATCTTCTGATTGAACCGAGAAGGACGGAGACCCTTATGAGCTTGGCACTACAGGACATGAGTCCCTACGCACGTTCCCTGGTGGACCGCCTGGGACTGGAGCCCCACCCCGAAGGCGGCTGGTATGTGAGTGATTGGCGGAGCACCCGTATGGACACCGCCAGCGAGAGGCCGCTCTCATCCCTGATTTACTTCCTCCTGGCCCAGGGCGATGCCAGCGCATGGCACAAGGTGGATGCCGACGAAATCTGGCTCTGGCACGGACCGGCACCCGTCCATCTGCAACTGGGAGGATACGGCGACTCCCCCGCCCGGGAGCCGGACCAGCTGACCGATATCACGCTGGGATCACAGCTGACCGAGGGCGGAGACACCGCAGCCGATGCAACCCCTTGCGGGCACTATCTGGTTCCTGAGGGATGCTGGCAGCGGACTCTCCCGGGCCAGGGCGATGCGTTGGTTTCCTGCGTGGTCAGCCCCGGCTTCACCTTCGACGGCTTCATCCTTGAGGATTCAACAGACTGACCGTCTTGAGGGCAACACGCGCGGCGGCATCGGCGGCCATATCCATATCGGCCTCATGGCTGTTCAGGTCATCATAGGCCTGGCCGCAAGGGTTGCTGATGCCCCGCACACAGAGGAAGGGCACCGCACACTTACCGCAGACCTGAGCCGCGGAGGCCTCCTCCATGGCCTCCCCGTCGGCCCGGAACCTGGTGACCAGCTCGTCCAACACCTCAGGAGCGGTGTTGAAGCGATCGCTGGTCGAGATGTTGCCGACCACAAAATGAGTCTCCTGGCCACTCCTTTCCCCTCCTGGTTCCACTATCGGTGCCGGGCGGGCATCGCGTCCCCTCCAACGCCCCGATGCGACCAGGTCCCCTACGGATTCAGCCCGCTGGTAGCCCAGTGCCTCGGCCGCTGAAGTGGCGGCTTGGAGAAGGTCCGAATCAGCCGGGAAGTACTCCAGGTAGGGAGGACACTCGGCGATGATTGCCGTGTTGGTTTCCGCATAATGCTGCTCGGCCCCGATAAGCAGGTCTCCAATGGCCAGGTTGGGGTTGATCGATCCTGCGATTCCGCTGAAAATCACCGCCTGCGGATTGAACCGGTCAATCAGGAACTGGGCGCAGGAGGCCGAATTGGCCACTCCCATACCACCGACGCAGACCGCCAGATTCATGCCGGCATAGGTTCCGGTCCATACATGGTTCCCAAGCAGGGCAAGCTCCTGCCGCCCCTCCAGTGCGGCCCTGATTGGGGCCGCTTCCCTGTCCAAGGCGCATTGAATGGTCACGGTGCTGATCTGTTTCCTGTCCATGGTTCGATGGTCGCCGACATGGCCGACAAACATTGGTCGCATAGATGAAATCTAGAGGCCCTTATAAGAAAAACTGAAGTGCTATCCTCCATATGGATGTCTGTACGGGCGCGCTCCGGTAGACCTTTGCCGCTAGTATGGTTCCCGTCCGGACGGTTGAGGAGATTATCGCCGAGACTGGTTGTTGACCGGATCCGATCCCAGTAGCCACCACAGTCATTGTCACTAAGGAGCAATCCACACATGACCCTCTTCACCAGGAAGACAACGACCAGGTTCATGGTCGCAGCACTCACCTTCGCCACCCTGATGTCGGGAGCGGCCTGCGGTTCCGGCTCGTCCTCGGCCAAGGACGACACCAAGTCGGGAGCCATCACCGAAGAGACCATCAATCCCGGTACCCTGACCATCGCCACGGGGGATCCCGCATACACGCCCTACGTCGAAGACAACGATCCCGAGAGCGGCAAGGGCTATGAGGCCGCCGTCGCCTACGCGGTCGCCGAGAAGATGGGCTTCAGCAAGGACAAGGTCAAGTGGACCCGCACCTCCTTCGATGCCGCCATCGCCCCGGGCACCAAGGACTTCGACATGAACATCCAGCAGTTCTCGATCACTTCAGAACGCAAGAATGCCGTCGATTTCACCCCCAGCTACTACAACTCCACCCAATCCCTGGTTGTCCACAAGGATTCCAAGTACGCCTCGGTGAAGTCCCTGAGCGAGCTCAAGGACGCCAAGATCGGCGCCATGGTGGGTTCGACCTCATACACTGTGGCACAGGACAAGCTCAAGAAGGACGTCCAGACCTTCAACGACAACGCCACCCTGGCCCAGGCACTGGATACCAACCAGATCGACGCACTGGTCATCGATACCCCTTCGGCCTACAACATCGTCGAATCCAAGCAGGTCAAGGAGGGCGCCGTACTCGGTCAGATCAAGGGGTCCGAGGATCCCGAGGGCATGGGCATCGTCCTCCCCAAGGATTCCAAGCTGACGGAAGCAGCCTCCAAGGCCGTGACCGAACTGGACAAGGACGGCACCTTGAAGAAGCTGCAGGAGCAGTGGCTGCACGAGTACACCTCCACCCCCACCCTGGGCTGACCAGAGTCGGAACAGACGGATCAGAATCGGTCAGGTATGTCTTCAACCGCGCAAATACACATCAGTGAGGTTCAGAGGGAACGGGAGCAGTATGACCGTCACCAGAACCTGAAGTCAGTGGCCACCAGCATCGTCAGCACCCTGGTGCTGGCCTTCCTGGTGGCCCTGGGTCTCCATTACGCCCCGGGCTGGCCCAGGGTCAAGGAATCCTTCTTCTCGGGCAAGTACTTCGCCCTCGCCTTCCCCAAGGTGCTCCAGGGACTCTGGCTCAACCTCCAGGTCCTCTTCTTCGCAGTAATCGGGGTGGCGATTCTGGGAACCCTCCTGGCCATGATCCGGACCAGCCGTTCCCCCTTCCTCTTCCCGCTCCGGGCCTTGGCCCAGGTCTACACCACAATCATGCGCGGTATCCCCATGATTGTGGTCCTCTACCTGATCGGGTTCGGCATTCCCGGCCTGGCCATCTTCGGCCGGATTCCGGTGGCTCTCCTGGGCACGGTGGCCGTGATTCTCTCCTACTCCTCGTATGTGGCCGAGGTCCTCAGGGCCGGCTTTGAGGATGTAAGCCCTTCACAGCGGGCATCGGCCCGTTCCCTGGGCCTGACCTCGGGCCAGACCATGCGTATCGTGGTCATCCCCCAGGCCCTGCGCAAGGTGGCCCCTGCCCTGATGAACGACTTCATCTCCATGCAGAAGGATGTGGGGCTGATTTCGGTCCTGGGTGCCGTCGACGCGGTACGGGCCGCCCAAATCGTGGTTGCCACCAGCTACAACTTCACACCTTATGTGGTTGCATCGGTCCTCTTCATCTGCACCTCGGTGCCCTTCATTCTTCTCAATGACTGGTATTCCAACAGACTTCGCAAGCGCGAGCAGAGTGGAGGGATGGTATGAGCACCACGACACGCGTTCCCGAAACCGGTGGGGAAACCCCGGTCCTGCGCCTGGACCAGGTTCGCAAGTCCTATGGAGGCAACGAGGTTCTCAAGGGAATCTCCTTCGACATCAAGCCCCACGAGACCGTAGCCCTCCTGGGTCCCTCCGGGTCGGGTAAATCCACCCTGATGAAGTGCATCAACCTGCTGGAGCGGGTCAACGATGGACAGATCTGGTTGGGCGACACCGACATCACCGACCCGCGGGTGAACCGGGATCAGTGCAGGTCGCGGATTGGTGTGGTCTTCCAGCAGTTCAACCTCTTCCCCCATATGAACGTTCTGAAGAACGTCACCCTGGGTGCCATCAAGGTCCACGGTGTCCCCAAGGACCAGGCCAGGGAGAGGGCCCTGGAACTCCTGGACAGGATTGGCATGAAGCAGAAAGCCGGCGCCTATCCCGACCAGCTCTCCGGAGGCCAGCAGCAGCGTGTGGCCATCGTGCGGTCCCTGATGACCGACCCCGAGCTCCTTCTGCTTGACGAAATCACATCGGCTCTGGACCCGATGCTGGTTGGCGAGGTCCTGGAGATGGTCTCAGAGCTGACCGACAAGGGAACCACCATCCTTATGGCCACCCATGAGATGAGCTTCGCCCACCACGCGGCAGACAGAATCGTCCTCCTCCTGAACGGGGTCATCGCCGAAAACGGAACTCCCCGCGAAGTCATGGACGAATCGGAAAATCCCAAGACCAAGGAGTTCTTCAGCCACTTCCGAGGTCTGTAGACAGGGTATGTATGGGTGTGCCCCACCGGTTGCAACCGGTGGGGCACACCCATATGTCAATCACTCATCTTCGACTCGGAGCCCGGTACTGAGCGGCACGATCGTCATCACCTCAGACAGAATCTCAGAACCGGAACAAGCACCCGGCCAGGCCGGCCCCATCCACGATTCCAATCTGGGCGGGGCTGTCGCATCACACCGGAGCCCTGTCGGGTTACCCCACCGCCTTGTCGGTCAAGACGCCGGTGTGCTGAGCATCCAATGCAAGTTGGTCCTTGAGCTCGTCAGCATCCGCGTACCGCTCTTGGGGACGCAGGAAGTCAAGGAACTCGATACGGACCCGGTGCCCATACAGTTCCAGCCAGTTATCGGTGATGACATTGGCTTCCAGCACCCGCTCTGCATGCCCGCCTTCGGACTGGAAGGTCTCCTTGGTACCGATGGAGATCGCCGCCGGCATCCGCCAGGGAGAACCGGAAGCCAGACGAACATGTCTGTCAAGCGTCTTGGCCACACCCCCGGTTGGCCCCTCCCCCTCACCATCTCGGCTGGCATCACGTACCGGCCCCATGTCGACCAGCCAGCCGGCATAGACTCCATCCATCGGCATATATCCGCTATGCTCACTGCTCAGATTCGCAGTGGGAAAACCAAGCTCCCGTCCACGCTGCTCCCCATGAACCACCAGCCCCTCGACCGAGTGGACTCGACCCATAATCTCGGAAGCCTCCCGAACACGCCCCTCGGCCAGGAGGTGACGCAGGTTCGTGGTGCTCCAGACCCGGACCCTCCGGCGCCCTTCACCAGAGGAGGCTTCGCTGGGTTCAACTGCCCCGTCCCCGCCCAGGGAGACATATCCCGGACCCCTGTCGTCGACTACATCCAAACGGAACATGCCCGTCTCTTCCGCCAAGTCTCCGATGGCAGCGACATCGCCGGTCCGCCCGGCACCCATCCGAGCATCCCGGCCCAGAACGAGAGTCTGCATGCCCAGCCTGTCGACCAACTGCCTGATGAAAAAGCGGTATGACTTGGCAGCAAATGCCAATGTGTAGTGAACAATCAGTACCCGGTCCAGCCCCATCTCCTCCATAAGGCGGACGCGCTCATCAACCCCCATGACCTCTTCGGAGTCATGGCCCAGCAGGTCATTGGGCAAATCAGCCATGGCATGCGTGTCCGCATAGAGATGAACCCGCTTGGGACTGGGGTCGAACATGATGGCCACCGCTGTGGAGTCCGATTCGGCAGCAAGGTCCACCACACGTTCCAGAACAGCCTGATGACCCCGATGGACCCCATCGAACTCACCCACGGTCAGCACGGAACCCCTGGTCGTACTCAGCACCGGCCACTCCACGATACCGGCCGGATTCGGTTTCAACCTGCTGACTTTCATCTGTGTCCCGTCGACTGTTGAGGCCTTCCCAGAACGGACAAGGCCAGACTCATTAGCACTTTAACCCAGCCTGGAAAGCCAGGCAATACGATTCACCGCTGGGAATCACGGCGGAAGACGACATCGGGTTTCGACAGCTGGCCCCCATGGGGTACCAGGACGGCAGCGAGGTATGGGCCTGTTTCATCCCTGGCGATGGCGGCCGTGGCCCCCTCGACCCCCACTTTCAGGAAGCGGCCGTTTGCCAGCATGGCGGCCTCCTCCCCATCGACCTCGATGGTGGGCATGATCAGCCTGGCAGCATCGACCAGGCTGATGGAGCCTCGCAGTATCTCCTCGGAGGACTGGTCCAGATCGACCCTGTTCCTGGAGACCGTCTGACCTTGACGGTCCGTATAGGTCCTGGTCGAGACCTGCCCGGTGACCAACCTGTCTTCCAGGTCCGGAGCCTCAAGATCGAACCGACCTACCCTGGTCCTACGCAGACTGGTCAGGTGCCCACCGGTGCCCAGCAGGTCACCCAAATCCCTGGCCAAGGCACGGATATAGGTCCCGCTGGAACAGGTCACCACCACATCCAGATCCACCACTTCCAGCCCGCCTGACGGGCTACCGGGTGCTTCTGCAGGTAAGGCACCTTCGCAGGATGACGACCTATCGAACTCACCTGTTTCAGGCTGCTGGTCGACACCGCCCATGTCCTTGCCCGGCAGGACCAGGGTGCGGTAATCCAACACCTCGAAACGAGCGATGTGTATGGGCCGAGCCGCCAGCTCGACCTCCTTGCCCTGCCTGGCCAGATCATAGGCCCGGCGGCCGTTCACCTTGATGGCGGAGAACGAATCGGGCACCTGATTGATATCACCCGTAAGGCTGTCGGTGATGGTCCGCTCCACGGCTGCACGGTCCAGACCCTTGACTGCCTGCCGGACGTCCGGCCCGGAGGGAAGCATCCTTCCCTCGGCATCGTCGGTGGTTGTGGCCTGTCCCAGACGAATCGTGGCGAGATAGGTCTTGTCATGACCGACGACCACCTTAAGCAGGCGGGTGGCCTGCCCAAACCCAATGATCAGCAGGCCTGTGGCCATAGGGTCCAGGGTTCCGGCATGTCCCACCCGCCGCATGCCCAGCCTGGAACGCACAGCCGCCACCAGGTCATGGCTGGTCACCCCCTGGGGTTTGTCGACCAGGACAATACCAGACCGGTTTTCCTGTCCGGAACCCTTCATACCATCCACCTTTCCGGCACATATACAACCGATACAGGGCAACTTACATACGGGGAGCGGGTTTCATCCTCGTGCTCTGCGATACCACCGGGCGCCGGTTCCGGTGATGCCGAAACCGGCACACCATCGGCGGCGGTAAGCATGAGGATGAGACCATTCCTGGTTGTTTAAAGACCAGGAACGGTCACTGCTCGTCCGGCCAGGACAGCATGGAAGCCGTCCGGGAGGCGGGGCCGAGGGGTTGATCGTCCCGTTCTTCAGCAAGCCCAGCAGCTTCTGCGGCCTGCTCCTCATCCGTACCCGAGTCGACGTCACCGGTCGCGGTCCCGTCCTGGTCCGTGTTTTCGTAATCCTGGTTTTCGTCATCGTCATGACGGTAGGGATCAGGGTCTCCGGCATACTGGGCGGTGGCCCTGGCCTTGGCGATTTCCTCGTCCCTGTGACGGGCGGCGGTAAGCACATCTTCGATTTCGGTGGCTTCGGCCGGCACCTCGTCATAGATGAACCGCAGGGTCGGCGTCAGGCGAAGGCCCGCCCTGGCACCGACCAGGGAGCGCAGACGCCCGCTGGCCTGGCGAAGGGCCTGCTGGGCACGCTTCCGCTCACCCTGCTCTCGACCCTCCCGGCCCAACTGGGTCCAGTAGACCTTGGCGATCTGCAGGTCGTTGGTCACCCTTACCTCGGTTATGGTGACACCACTCAGCCGTTTATCGTGCAGTTGTGATTCCAAGGATGACGCAATGACCCGCTGAATCAGCGCCGCGATTCGTACGGCGCGCGGATTGGTTCCCATCCTGGTTCCTTTCTCATGGTCTGTCATGGAAGTCCGCCCCGGACGGGATGACCCGAACCGGGGCGGAGGACCAGACCTGGCATCCGATGGGGACCGGCGACTTCAACCATCGGTCCCCCGATACCGTCTGTCTGTGATTATTTGCGCTCGACCTCGCGCATTTCGAAGGTCTCGATGATGTCGCCGATTTCGATGTCGTTGAAGGAGCCCAGGTTGATACCTGCCTCATACCCCTCGGACACCTCGTTGACATCGTCCTTGAAACGACGCAGGGAGGATATCTCAAGGTCGTTGATGGTGACGACACCGTTGCGGGCGATGCGAGCCTTGGTGCCGCGCTTGACCGTACCATCCTGAACCATGACACCCGCGATGTTGCCGAACTTGGAGGAGCGGAATATCTCGCGGATCTCGGAGTGGGAGGTGGTGGCCTCTTCGTACTCCGGCTTGAGCATACCCTTGAGGGCGGCCTCGATATCCTCGATGGCGTTGTAGATGACCGAGTAGTACTTGATCTCCACACCCTCGCGGTCCGCCAACTCCTGGACCTGACGGTTGGGACGCACGTTGAAGCCGATGATAACGGCCTTGTCGACGGTTGCCAGGTTGACATCGTTCTGGGTGATGGCGCCCACACCGCGGTGAATCACCTGGATACCAACCTCGTCGGATACCTCGATCTTCATCAGGGAGTCTTCCAGCGCCTCGACGGAACCGGAGGAATCGCCCTTGATGACGATGTTGAGCATGTCGACCTCGGACTTGGCGAACTGCTCCTTCAGGCTTTCCAGGGAGACAACCTTGCGACGCTTGGCCAGCTGGGCCGCGCGGGCAGTGGCCTCACGCTTCTCGGCAATCTGACGGGCTGTGCGATCGTCAGGGGCGACAAGGAAGAGGTCGCCTGCGGTAGGCACGGAGGTGAGACCAAGCACCTGGACCGGGGTCGAGGGACCCGCGGCATCCATCTGCTTGCCGTTCTCATCCAACATGGCACGGACGCGGCCATAGGCCGAACCCGCCACGATGGCATCGCCCACGTGCAGGGTACCCTGCTGGACCAGCACGGTGGCCACGGCTCCACGGCCCTTGTCCAGTCGGGCCTCGACGGTGGCTCCTCGAGCGTCCATGTCGGGATTGGCCCTCAGATCCAGGTCGGCATCAGCCGTCAAGAGAACGGCTTCGAGCAGCTTATCGACGTTGGTGCCCATCTTGGCGGAGATGTCGACGAACATGGTGTCGCCGCCGTACTCCTCGGAAACCAAACCGAACTCGGTCAGCTGTCCACGAACCTTTTCGGGGTTGGCCCCGTCCACATCGATCTTGTTGACCGCCACGACAATCGGCACATGCGCCGCCTGGGCGTGGTTGATGGCCTCGACCGTCTGGGGCATAACGCCGTCATCCGCAGCAACGACCAGAATCGCCACGTCGGTCAGCTCGGCACCTCGGGCTCGCATGGCCGTGAAGGCCTCGTGACCAGGGGTATCCAGGAAGGTGATCTTGCGATCCTCGCCCTCCAGCTTGACGGTGGCCTGGTAGGCACCGATCCTCTGGGTGATGCCACCGGCCTCGCTTGCCGTGGTGTTGGTCTGCCGGATGGTATCCAGCAGTCGCGTCTTACCGTGATCGACATGGCCCATGACCGTAACCACCGGGGGCCGCGGCTTCAGGTTCTCGTCGTCCTGGCTCAGCTGCTCCTCATCAAGGTCGATGTCGAACTGCTGAAGGAGTTCCTTGTCCTCCTCCTCGGCGGAGACGATCTTGATGTTCCAGCCAATCTCCTCACCCAGAATCTGGAAGGTGGCCTCGTCCAGGGATTGCGTGGCCGTAGCCATCTCGCCCAGGTGGAAGAGGACCGTGACCAGGGCCGCGGGATTGACGTTGATCTTGTCGGCCAGATCGGCCAGGGTTGCGCCCTGACGGAGCTGAACGGTACGGCCGTTACCTGCGGGGATGCGCACACCGCCGATGACGGGTGCCTTCATCTCCTGGAATTCTTGCCTCTTGGCCATCCGGTTCTTACGGGCCTTGGAGGACTTGCCGCCCTGGCGCCCGAATGCACCTGCGGCACCGCCCCGGCCACGACCACGCGGGGCAGCGCTACCGCCACCAGGATGGAATCCGCCTGAAGCAGGAGTCGATGAGGCTCCGAACCTGTTGCCACCGCCCTGATGCGGCTGCTGTCCGGGGCGGTTATGGCCCCACTGGCCCGGACGTGCACCCTGGCCTCCTCTGGGAGCACCGCCACCTCGACCATTGCGGAACCCACCATGACCGCCGCCCCTGCGGCCGTCGTTGACGGTCGGCTTCGCCATGGGATGCGGCCTGGGGATATCGGAAGGAACCGGTGCCTTCATGCCCTGCTTGCGACTGAAGGGGTTGTTGCCGGGGCGGGGTGCCGAAGCACCGGGACGCCCACCATGAGCACCAGGAGCACCGGGAGTAGCTGCACCGGGGCGACCACCACGCTGCCCTTGCGGGCCGGGACGGCCGGCGGAGGAGGCAGGCCTTGCCTGACGGGGCTGTCCGTCCTCACGGCCCTTGGAGGGCTGGGCCTGAGCTCCACGCTCTGGCCTGCCGTCCTCGCGGGCCGAGGAGGAACCGGGCTTGGGTGTGTGTGCATCCGAAGACTGTTGGGGCTGAGACACAGGGGCCTCAGGCTGGGAGGCCTTGCGGGACTGCCCTGGCTTGGGACTTGGGGCTCCAGGCTTGGGACCGGTTTCCGACGATGATGCCGCCGCGCCCGACTTGGCACTGGTGCGATTCGTCGAGGCTGCGCGGGCAGACTGTCCGGGCTTTGCTGCGCCCTCGGGGGAGGACTGGCCGGCCCCGCCCTGGGGGAATGAGCTCTTGAGCCGGCGAACCACCGGCGCTTCGACAGTGGAGGAAGCGGACTTGACGAACTCCCCCATGTCCTTCAGCTTTTCAAGGACAGTCTTGCTGTCCACGCCAAGTTCCTTGGCCAATTCATATACGCGTGCTTTGGGCACTTACTTTTCTCCTTTACCGGACCGCGCATATGAATGGCGCGATCACTCTTCCATGACGGCGAACATATCCTGTATCATCGTGCGACCATGATTGTGTTACCTCGTCTCAGTGCCGGAGCTGGGGGCATGGGCCACCAAGCTCGGAATATCAAGTCCAGCATACTCGCCTGGTCGGATGTTCCAGGTCACTTCTCTTCGTCGGTGGAAGAAGCCTCCCCCGTCGCTTGTTCGCGCAGTTTCTGCTGGCGAGCCTCCTCGGACTCGATGCCGATCTTCCAACCGGTCAGTTTGGCGGCAAGACGGGCGTTCTGCCCCTCCTTGCCGATGGCCAGTGAGAGCTGGGCATCCTTGATGAAGGCGATGGCCGTGCGGTTGGTCTCGCTGACGATTTCGACCTGCCGCACCACAGCGGGTGAGAGGGCCGCAGCCACATACTTTGCGGGGTCCTCGGACCAGTCGACGATGTCGATCTTCTCGGGTCCCAGGTTCTCCATGACGGCACGGACCCTGGCACCGGACGGGCCGATCAGGGCACCCTTGGGGTTGACCCCCTTGGAGGTGGCACGGACCGCAATCTTGGTGCGCGCACCGGCCTCGCGGGCGATGGACATGATGGAAACGGCCCCGGACACCAGCTCCGGCACCTCCCGCTCGAAGAGACGACGGACCAGTTCGGGATGGGACCGGGAAACCACAATCTCAGGCCCCTTGAGTCCACGGTTCACGTTGACCACATAGACCCGGATACGCTCGCCATGCCTGTAGCGTTCACCAGGAACCTGCTCGCGCCTGGGGAGGATGGCCTCCACGTCTCCGACGGCCACATGCACATTACCCGGGTCGTTGGCGTCCTGTTGGACCACGCCGGTAATCAGGTGTCCCTTCTGCCCGGAGAAGGCACCGAAAATCCGTTCATCCTCAGCCTGGCGGAAGAGCTGGCGAATAACCTGTCTTGCCGTGGAAGCGGCCAATCTGCCGAAGTCCTTGGGCGTGTCGTCGTATTCCTCCCCAAGGTCATATCCGGGGTGAGGATCGTATTCTGTGGGCTCCCGAGGGGTTTCGTCCTGGGCCCAGACGGTGAATGTGCCTGCCCGTGAATCCAGTTCCACCCTGGCATGGCGGGCTGCATGCGGCGATTTCTGGTAGGCAAGCAAAAGGGCCTCGCTCAAGGCTTGGTCCAAGGTCTCGGCATCAATCCCTTGCTCGTTAGCCAGCTGATGAATCTCAGCCAGGTCCAGTTCCATGTCAAGACCTCCTATGAAGTTATCAGACCCTGCTTCTTCCTGGTCTGCAATCCCTACTATTCTAGCCATTCATGCAGACACTCCAGGATTTCCGCCCCTCCAGCTCTTCAGGGCGTTCGAGGGGGCGAATCCTCCGTCTCATGTCAACGGCTTTTGCAGGACTTCTGCTGACTCCCGCCCTGGCTGCATGTTCCAATCCCACCCCCATCAAGGTATCCGTCCAGGAGCCGGGAGGTCTCCGGACCAGTACCTGTGAAACCGCCTATTCCAGGGCCTCCACGCGGGAGCACCTGGATATGGGGCCTTTCGGTATCGCCACGGCGGAGTCTTATGAAGAAACCGCCCAGTCGTGGATAGATGCAGCCGTCGAGTGCCCCTCCAGACGTGATGAAGCGGCCGTCTACGCCGCCCGTGCCCACATGCGAGCCTGGCATGTACAGAGTGGGGAGGCCGCCGGGGCGAAGCCGTCCACAAGCCTCGCCATCTCCTCGTCCGACAACCTGGATACCGCCGCCGCAACCATGGGGAAGGAGGCGGCCACCCAGGCAGCCAAAGGCGAGGACATGGCTGGTTTCGCCATGTCGGTCCTGGCGGCACGCCATGCCGGCGCGGAATGGATGCTGTCCCTGTCGGACGCCCATACCACGGCCGGGCAGATTCTGGTCTCCCACCTGGAAGCCGACCCGCGGCCAGGCACCTACTCGGTCCAGGAACTCCTGACTCACCCTGACACCATCATCGACAAGGCCAACGGGCTTCGGGCCCCAACCACTGCCCTTGTGGAAATGAACGCCGCCCGTTCCATCCTGGCCTCCATCGATGCCATGTCCAAGACCACATCAGGAACCGGTAAGCACCAAGAAGGCTCGGCCGACGAGGCCGCCAGGAACCATCGGAAGGCCGTGCGGGAGTTGACCGACCTGGCCGTCTCCCACATATACCTCTCCCTGGCGTTCGGTTACCCCAATACCAAGACGGCCATCTTCGCGCCACTCTCCGCATCCTGACCCCGGTCCTCCAGTTGGGCAAGCCGGGAATTCAACCCCTGTCCCGGTTGATTTTCATGGTGTTGACGGTATCTAACGGTGTTAAGATAGAACGTGTTCCGAGCGGCTATTCCGTTGGAACACGGGGGGTATCACCAAGTCAGCGTAGGGGATGGTGAACACTGTTCCTGCTCCCCTGCGTTGACGGGTGTCCGGCATACGGCTGCCACCCTCACTGAGCCGTCCCGGTGATTCATCAGTCTGGTTCAACTGCTTGCATGGTGCGAGAAACCTGACGAATAGACCGCTTTCAGCCTCTCTTCGTTCTTCTACCGGACTCCGCACTCGAACATCTCCGTGCACGAGTCCGACAGAACATAAGGAAAAAGCCCCGGGAATCCCAGGGCTCTCATTGGCGGTTGAGGAGAGATTCGAACTCTCGGAGGGGGTTGCCCTCACACGCTTTCGAGGCGTGCTCCTTAGACCGCTCGGACACTCAACCAATGTCGTTGCACGACGCTGCCGAACAACAACTTTTCCATTATGCCACACCTTCCCCGTCTGACAAACCGCGTGGCGCAGGAGCAGAGCTACAGGGTACGCCTGGCCCGGATGGACGCAGCCCGTGCCGCTAACTGGTCGTCAGGAGGATACTGCACATGCTCAAGTGTCAGACCGCAAGCCGCAATGGGACCTGTCGATCCTTCCCGGACGGGATGCTCCACCTTATCGGCGAACCATGAGACGGACCGTTTGCCCAACCCGACTCGGAGCGAGGCATTGACCAGGGATCGGACCATGTTGTGGGCGAAGGCATCGGCCACAATCGTGAAGCAGACCAGCCCTGACTCCATCATCGGTGTGTCGTAGTTCATTCGGCCAGAGCCTGCACCCTCGATCGACTTGGCGGACGGTTCAATCAGCGAGCGTCTTTCAACCCTGTCCCAGCGTGCCAGCAGAACCTTCCGAATCGTGGTTCCACCCTCGTTGGCCGTGGCAAAGGACCCGAAGTCATGCAACCCCAGGCAGGAGCCAACCGCCTGGTTCATGGCCTCCAGATCCAGGTGCCCATCAACGGGAAGGACAAACCCGCGCATCCTTGGGTCCAGGTCTTCCGGCCGGTCGCAGACCCGATAGACGTAGGTGCGTTCAAGTGCGGAAAATCGGGCATCAAACCCTGTTGGAGCCAGACCTAAATCATGAAGGGCAATATCAGAGGGCAGAAGATGCCGGAGCCGTCTCTTCAAGGCTTCTGCCGGATCCACGTCCATGTGCCCCCTGCAGGATTCTAGGATGGGTCGAGGCATATCCAGATGGCAGACCTGATGGGATGCATGCACACCGGTATCGGTGCGACCAGCCACCACCAGGCGGGGATTCCACACCACTCCCTGGTTGTCTGCCCGCTTCCCCCGTTGGTGGGTGACCAGGGCCAGGGCTTCCTCCAGGCATCCCTGAACGGTCCTCAGCGAAGGTTGCCTGGCCCATCCATAGAAGTCCCCTCCCTGGTAGGCCAGATCAAGGCGCAACCTGACGGTATCTGACGGTTCATCCGCCTCCGGGGCGCTACCCTCTCTCAGATTCTCAGCCATCGGTTTTCCTTTGCACTTGGTATACCCTCCCCACACTCCAAGCCGGAGTCAACAAAACAAGAGGGACGGAATACGGAAGAGGGTCGGGAAGTAACTCCCGACCCTCGTTCAGACCTTAACGGCACCTGCTGGCGCCTTTTCGAGGCTTACTTCTTGGAGGCCTCTTCGGCGTCCTCGGCCACGTCAGCTGCCTCTTCAGCAGCTTCTGCAGCTTCGTCAGCCTGATCAGCGGTCTTCTCCAGATCCTCGGCGGCCTCATCAGCCTGGGCCACGTCCGCACCGGACTCATTGGCATCGACAGCCTGGTTCACGGCATCCTCCGCAGCACCATCGGCGATGGCGGCATCGGCTGCTGCTGCAACCTCGGCATCCTCATCCTTGGCAGCCACCTTGGCGGCAGCCTCGGCCTCCTTGACGGTGGCCTTCTTGGCGGAGAGGGGCTCGGTCACGAGCTCGATCACAGCCTGCGGGGCGTTGTCTCCACGACGCGGAGCAATCTTGGTGATACGGGTGTATCCACCTTCACGCTGCTCCATCTGCTCTGCAATCTGGGTGAAGAGGATGTGGACCACGGACTTGTCGCGGATGACCCTCATGACCCTGCGTCGGGACGAAAGATCCCCACGCTTGGCGAAGGTGATCAGACGCTCGGCCAGGGGACGAAGCCTCTTGGCCTTGGGCAGGGTGGTGGTGATACGACCATGGGCAAACAGGCTGGTGGCCATGTTGGCCAGCATCAGCCGCTCATGGGCCGGGCTGGAGGCCAGACGTGGGCCCTTGCTGGGTTTTGGCATTGGATTATCTCCTTACAGGCCCCGGTGACCAGGTGGGCATTCGCCCGAACATCCGATCCCGGGGATCTCTTACTTCAGCGGGCGCCGCGACAGAACTCCGGCATCCGCTCCTACGAAGGCTGACGGCATCCTCACTCGTCATCAGGCGAGAAGAAGGTGCCCCCTTCGAGATTGTTGGCATCGAATCCCAAAGGCGAAGCCTTCAGGGAGAGACCCATGCTTTCGAGCTTCTCCTTGACCTCGTCGATGGACTTCATACCGAAGTTGCGGATGTCAAGCAGGTCCTGCTCGGTGTGCGAAACCAGCTCACCGATGGTATGGATACCTTCGCGCTTGAGGCAGTTGTATGAACGCTGCGTCAGGTTCAGGTCCTCAATCGGCACGGACATCTCCGGATCGGCCTCTTCCACGACCGGCTCCGGGCCGACTTCCACGCCCTCGGCCTGGGTGTTGAGCTCACGGCAGAGACCGAAGAGCTCCACCAGGGTGGAACCTGCCGAAGCGACGGCATCACGCGGAGAGATGGCCGGCTTGGTCTCGACATCCAGGACCAGCTTGTCGAAGTCCGTGCGCTGCTCAACACGTGTGGCCTCGACCTTGTAGCTGACCTTCAGGACGGGCGAGTAGATGGAGTCGACCGGAATCCGGCCGATCTCGTCGCCGTCCTGCTTGTTGAGCTGAGCCTGGACATAGCCACGACCCCTCTCAACGGTGAACTCAATCTCCAACTCCCCATCATCGGCCAGGGTGGCGATGTGGAGGTCGGGGTTGGCGATGGTGACGCCGGCCGGCGGGGTGATGTCCCCGGCGGTGGCCTCGCCCTTGCCGCTCTTACGCAGGTACATGACCACAGGCTCGTCGTACTCACTGGTCAGCACGATGCCCTTGATGTTGAGGAGGATCTCGGTCACGTCCTCTTCCACACCGGGCAGGGTGGTGAACTCATGCAGGGCTCCGGAAATACGGACCGAGGTGACGGCCGCACCGGGGATGGAGCTCAGCAGGGTACGTCGGAGCGAGTTGCCCAGTGTGTAACCAAAACCGGGCTCCAGGGGCTCGATGGTGAAGCGTGAGCGCTGGGCATTGACGACTTCTTCAGTAAGTGTCGGACGCTGTGCAATAAGCACTGTTGCTATCCTTTCAGCTCCGACCGGCGGTGCACACACCGGTCTTCGCGGGTGGATTCCATGGTTTTTCTAGTGCTCAGACGCGACGGCGCTTGGGGGGACGGACACCATTATGTGCCTGTGGAGTCACATCGGAGATGGAACCGACCTCGAGACCTGCGGACTGCAGGGAACGAATGGCGGTCTCACGACCCGAGCCGGGGCCCTTGACGAAAACGTCCACCTTCTTGACGCCATGCTCCATGGCCTTGCGTGCGGCAGACTCCGCGGCCATACCCGCTGCGTAGGGCGTGGACTTACGGGAGCCCTTGAAACCGACATCGCCACCGGAGGCCCAGGCGACGACTGCGCCGGAGGGGTCAGTGATGGAGATGATGGTGTTGTTGAATGTTGACTTGATATGCGCCTGCCCGACGGGAACCGACTTGCGGTCCCTGCGACGAGGCTTGCGCGCGGCCTGCTTTGCTGCTGCCATTGATCCTCGTTTCCTTCTAACGAATTACTGAATTGCTTACCCGGGACGGTCGGAGCACCGCTCCCCCGATCCCGAATCCGGCCTTACTTGGTCGCCTTCTTCTTTCCGGCGACTGTGCGCTTCGGTCCCTTACGGGTACGGGCGTTGGTCTTGGTGCGCTGACCACGCACGGGCAGACCCCTGCGGTGGCGCTGGCCCTGATAGCAATTGATCTGGATCTTACGGCGAATATCGGCGTCAATCTCACGACGCAGATCACCCTCGATCTTATAGTTGCCTTCGAGGTAATCACGCAGCGTAATCAGCTGCTCATCCGTGAGATCCTTGACGCGGGTGTCCGGATTCACTCCGGTCGCGGCAAGTGTTTCCTTGGCACGAGTGCGCCCGACACCGAAGATATAGGTGAGGGCTATCTCGATGCGCTTCTCGTTGGGGATGTCGACTCCGGCAAGACGTGCCATTGCGATTCCTTTTGTTCTACGCAGGTCGTGCACCAAGTCATCCGGTCTCCCGGCCCGGGCCTGCGCACCCGGGGTTCAGCCTGTCGGCTGTGACTTAGCGCCTTTGTTTCATTGCCGCTGGAAATCCGCTCAGCCCTGGCGCTGCTTGTGGCGCGGGTTTTTGCAGATCACCATGACGCGGCCGTGTCGACGAATCACGCGGCAGTTCTCGCAGATTCTCTTCACACTAGGGCTGACCTTCATGGTTTTCCTTTACTTGTGTACCTATCACTTGTACCGGTACGTAATACGACCGCGGTTCAGATCGTAGGGACTCATTTCAAGCACCACCCTGTCCTGGGGCAGGATACGGATGTAGTTCTTGCGCATCTTGCCTGAAATGGTGGCCAGGACAATGTGCTTGTTCTCGAGCTCGACGCGAAACATTGCATTCGGCAACGCCTCGACGACACGCCCTTCAACTTCAATCACACCATCTTTTGCCATAAGCCTTCTATCCGATCCTCGGCTGATTACACAACGTGTCAGAAGACACGCCAACTTGCAAGTATAGCACCTTCAATAACGCTCAGTAAAGTGGCGTGTTGATATAGCAAAAAAGCCGCACCCATACGACCCGCTATGCAATCCAATCATAGCAGCGTATCGGAACGGCTTCTCCAATCAGCCAGCAGACATGAAAAACCGCGGACCGATCGGTGGTGGAGATTACCCGATTCAGCCCGCGGAGCTTTTAAACCGCCCGATACGCGATCTTCAGCGCCTTGGCGAGAGGGGAACCTCAGTCCTCGATGGCGATGGTCTTCTTGTTCTCGACCGGCTTGACACTGGCCTTGGGCAGGCTGATCGCCAAGGTCCCGTTGGTGTACTTGGCATGGATGTCTTCCTGACGGACCTGGTCGCCCACATAGAAACTCCTGGAGCATGAACCGGTGTACCGCTCACGCCGAATCCAGCGCCCCTTGTCGTCCTTGTCGCCCTGATCATCGCTCTTCTGGGCGGAGACCACCAGATACCCGTTCTCCAGGCGCAGTGCGATGTCCTTCTTGTCGAATCCAGGCATGTCCACATCGATCCGATACTGATCTTCCGTCTCGCGGACATCCGTATTCATCAGGATACTGTTCATTGCAAGCCCCTTTCCATCGCCCTGGCGACGGGAGTCATGCCAGTTGTTGAAGAAGGGATCGTCAAAGAAATCACCGAAAATCGAGTTGTTCATCAATGCAGGGAACATAGCCATCATTGCGCTCCTTCAGTACCATCTGTCCGAATATCCCGGCAGCCGCCCCGCACCCCCACTCGGAAACACGTGGATGGCGGGACATCCGAGGTCTTCGCCCCTTCGTTGCCTGTCACTGTATTCAATCCCCCAGGCACCCAGATCATGCCCGGATTTCACTCTGAGGCAAAAACTTGAGTGTACAGGACTCAAGTTTTGCTTCCACACATTCCGCCTGCCGAGAGATAACCGCCCATATGTCAGACACTTCAGGGCCTGACCCTTGTTTCCGCACAAGGCCGGACTTTAGAATGAAACCGATTCGCCAAACCGGCAACAGCGGATGGGGACACGATTCCCGCCGTGCAGCCGACTGTCAAGAACCATCAAGACTAAGGAGCCTTGTGTGTTTACCAACGAATACGTCAATCGCGTCTACCAGCAGGTAGAACACCGCGACGGCGACCAGCCCGAATTCCTCCAAGCCGTCCGCGAGGTGTTCGAGAGCCTGGAACCGGTTGTGTCCAAGCATCCCGAATACGAGGCCAATGGCGTTCTGGAGCGCCTGGTCGAGCCTGAGCGGGTCGTCAAGTTCCGAGTGGCATGGACGGACGACCAGGGCGGAATCCAGGTCAATCGGGGTTACCGGGTCCAGTTCAACTCAGCCATCGGACCCTACAAGGGAGGCCTGCGCTTCCACCCCACGGTGACCGAGTCGGTTGTCAAGTTCCTGGGCTTCGAGCAGATTCTGAAGAACTCCCTGACCGGCCTGCCGATGGGCGGAGGCAAGGGAGGATCGGACTTCAACCCCAAGGGGCGCTCCGATGCCGAGGTCATGCGCTTCTGCCAGGCCTTCATGACCGAGCTCCAGCGCCACATCGGCCAGTTCACCGATGTCCCCGCCGGTGACATCAATGTGGGCGGTCGCGAAATCGGTTACCTCTTCGGTCAGTACAAGCGTCTGCGCGATGAGTACTCGGGGGTCCTCACCGGAAAGGACATGACATTCGGTGGGTCCCTGGCCCGTACCGAGGCCACCGGTTATGGTCTGTGCTACTACACCCAGGAGGCACTGAAGGCCCTGCGCCAGGATTCCTTCCAGGGCAAGACCGTGGCCATCTCCGGGTCGGGCAATGTGGCCATCTTCGCCACTGAAAAGGCCCAGCAACTGGGTGCCGAGGTGGTGACCGCATCCGACTCCAACGGGTACATCCACGACCCGAACGGTATCGATCTCGATATCTTGAAGGACATCAAGCTGGGCCACCGCGGCAGAATCAAGGAGTATGCCGACCGGGTCGACGGAGCCGAGTATCACGAGGGTTGCGAGGGGGTTTGGACCGTTCCCTGTGACATCGCGCTTCCCTGTGCCACCCAGAACGAAATCGACCAGGAATCCGCAAGGACCCTGGTTGCCAACGGATGCACCGTGGTCTGCGAAGGCGCGAACATGCCCTCCACCCCCGAGGCCATCGCCGTCTATCAGGACCATGGCGTGCTCTATGGTCCTGCCAAGGCCGCTAACGCAGGCGGCGTGGCCGTCTCAGGCCTGGAGATGAGCCAGAACTCCCTCCGTCTCCAGTGGACCTTCGACGAGGTGGACCAGCGGCTGAAGGACATCATGGCCGACATCTTCCAGAAGTCCTATGCGGCTTCCAAAGAGTACGGCACCCCCGGCGACCTGATGCTGGGTGCCAACGTGGCAGGATTCACCAAGGTCGCAGACGCAATGGTGGCCCAGGGCGTGCTCTGAACCGACCTGCCGAAGCGGAACAGCAAAGAACCCGCTACCTGATTCTCCGGAAATATCAATGGAGGGGGCCGACTCATCAGGGTCGGCCTCCTCCATTACGTTCGGCACCTCCGACCACAATGAGGTCGGACACCTATCTCACTCCAGCTCCAGGGCACCCGTGTAGAGCTGGTAGTACTCCCCTCGCTTGGCAATCAGTTCATCGTGGTTGCCGCGCTCGATGATACGGCCGTGGTCCAGCACCATGATCACGTCGGAGTTCCGGACCGTGGACAGCCTATGGGCTATGACGAAGACGGTCCTTCCCTGCATCAGGGCATCCATACCTCGTTGGACCACCTCTTCGGTCCTGGTGTCGATTGAAGACGTGGCCTCATCCAGAATCATGGCCGGCGGGTCGGCAACGGCAGCCCTGGCAATTGATATCAGCTGCCGTTGCCCCTGGGAGAGGCCGCTCCCGTCCCCCTCCAAAACCGTCTGGTAACCCTGGGGAAGCATCCGGATGAAACTGTCCGCATTGGTCATCCTTGCCGCCTCGATGCACTCCTCATCCGTGGCATCCAGGCGCCCGTACCGGATGTTGTCGAGGACGGTGCCGGTGAAGAGATTGACATCCTGGAGAACAACGCCCAGGGAGCGGCGAAGATCCGGCTTGCGGATGTTCCTCACGTCTATCCCGTCGTAGAGTATCTGCCCCTGCTGGATGTCATAGAAGCGGTTGATCAGATTGGTGATCGTGGTCTTGCCGGCACCGGTGGCTCCGACCAGGGCCACCTTCTGCCCGGGCTTGGCGAACCAGGTGATGTCATGCAGGACGGGGTTTTTCGGATCATAGCCGAAACCGACATCCGTGAACCGCACGTCCCCCTGGAGAAGGGTGTATCTACCGTCGGCCGAGGTGATGGCCTGGTCCTTGGCCTTCAGGGCCACATCCCGGGCATCGCCGGGGAGCTTCATGGCGGCCTCCAGCGAGCGCCTGCCGTCATCATCAGCGGCGCGCTTCCAAGCCCAGTGCCCGGTCTCATAATCGACAGGGGTCATGGTTCGCCCGTCCGAGGCAAGCTCGACATGGACCAGACTGACCGAGCCCTGGTCGGATTCCACAGGCTCGTCCATCAGGTCGAAAATCCGGGAGGCACCGGCCAGGGCCATCATGACCATGTTGAACTGCATGGACACCTGACCAATGGGATTGATGAACGACCGGGAGAGCGTCAGGAGGGAGACGATGGTCCCCAACGTGAGCGGCCCCTTTCCGGTCAGCCCCACATTCCCCATACCTGCAATGCCGGCGAGGCCACCAACGATGGCCAGGATGACATAGAGCAGGTACCCCATGTTGCCCACGACGGGCATGGTCACGTTCCCATAGGTGTTGGCTTGGGCCGAGGCGTGGAAGAGTTCCTCGTTCCGGGCCTCGAAGGCCTGTGCCGTGGCCTCCTCATGGTTGAAGACCTTGATGACCTTCTGCCCGTTTACGGCCTCCTCGACGAAGGCGTTGACCTGGCCGAGATAGCGCTGCTGATGAACGAAATACCGACCACTCCTGGTAACCAGGACCCGGACCACCACAATCAGGACCGCTGCAAAGACCAGGGTCAGGATGGTGAAGGGAATGGACAGCAAGAGCATGGAGATCAGAGCGGCCAGGGCGGAGAGGACCGAGGAGACCATCTGAGGGAAGGACTGGGAGATGGCCTGGCGGAGAGTGTCCGTGTCGTTGGTGTATCGGCTCATGGTGTCACCGTGTTCGTGGGTGTCGAAGAAGCCGATGGGCAACTCCTGCTGGTGGGCGAACATCTGGTCGCGGATGGTTTTCAGCGTGCCTTGTTCCACCCCGACTATGAGCCAATTCCAGAACCACGAGCAGAAGGTCCCCACCAGGTAGAGGCACCCCATCAGAATCAGGGTCCGCATCAGGGGGCCCCAATCCGGGTCGGTGACTCCCACCAGGGGGAGGATGTAGTGATCGATCAGGGGCTGGAGGAAGAAGGCGGATGCCGCCTGGGCCCCTGCGCTGATGATGATGCAAACCACAATCACGACCATCTGCCAGCGGTAGGCCATCAGATAACCCAGGAGGCGGCGGGTCGTTCCCGGTGCGGCCTTGTCCAGGCGGGGCTTGCGGTTCTTGAATGATCCGTCACTCATGGTCCTTGTCCTCCCCGTCCTTGTTCCTGGTCTGTGATTCGTATATGGATCGGTATTCCTGACATGTTCGCAGGAGGTCTTGGTGCGTACCCTTATCGAGGATCCTCCCCTCCTCCAAAACCAGAATCATGTCCGCGTCCTCCACCGAAGCCAGACGCTGGGAGATGATGATCTTGGTGGTGTCGGGAATCTCCTGCCTGAACGCCTGGCGAATCAGCTGGTCGGTCTTGGTATCCACGGCACTGGTGGAGTCGTCCAGGATCAGGATGTCCGGTTTTTTCAGCAGGGCCCGGGCTATGCAGAGACGCTGGCGCTGTCCGCCGGAAAGGTTGGACCCCCCCTCGTCCAGACGGGTCTGGTAGCCGTCAGGGAACTCCCGTACAAAACCATCCGCCTGGGCCAGAGAGCATGCATGTACCAGGTCCTCGTCGCTTGCCTGGGAGTTGCCCCAGCGCAGGTTTTCAGCAATGGTGCCGCTGAAGAGGACGTTCTTCTGGAGCACCATGGCCACCTGGTCGCGCAGGACCGTCAGGTCGTACCGGCGCACATCCACACCACCTACCTGAAGCGATCCCTCGGTCACGTCATAGAGGCGGGGAATGAGCTGGACCAGGCTGGATTTGGAGGCCCCTGTCCCGCCTACGATGCCCAGAGTCGAGCCGGAAGGAACGTCCAGGTCGATGTGGCTCAGCACGGGGCGCTCCGACCGATCCGAATAGCGGAAGGTCACATCCTGGAACCTGATGGACCCGTCGGCAACCTCCATGACGGGATCTGCGGGATCCTGCACGGTGCTCACCTCTTGCAGGACCTGGCAGATACGCTCGGCGGAGGCCTGGGAGATGACGACCATGACCACAATCATGGAGACCATGTTCATGGCCATCATGATCTGGATGGCATAGGTGACCAGGGCAGTCAGATCACCCGTGGTCAGACCCAGGGAGGCGTTGTTGCCGGAGGCCACGATCTGTGAGGCACCCATCCAGGATATGACCAGGAGAGAGGCATAGATGCAGAAGTTGAGGAGGGCGGGATTCAGGCTCATAATCCGCTCGGCCTTGCAGAAGGCCTGGTATATGGACTGGGAAATCCTGCCGAACTTGCCCTCCTCATAGTCCTCCCGGTTGTAGGACTTGACCACACGGATGCCTTGAAGGTTCTCATCCACCACATTGTTGAGCCGGTCGTAGGTGTGGAAAACCCGCTCGAATATCGGATGGACCAGAAGGGAAAGACCGATCAGGCCAAGGCCGAGGATGGGGATGACGATCAGGAAGACCAACGATATGGGTTTGGATATCCTGAAAGAGAAGAACCAGGCCACAATAACCATGATCGGTGCCCTGACACCGACCCTGATAACCATCTGGTAGGCGTTCTGCAGGTTGGTCACGTCGGTGGTCAGTCTGGTGATGATGGACCCGGTGGAGAACCTGTCTATGTTGGTGAAACCGAAGGACTGCACCTGGGCGAAAAGGTCACTGCGGACGTTCTTCGCAAGGCCGGAGGATGCAATCGCCGCATACCGTCCGGACATGAATCCCGAGAAAAGGGAGACCGCCGAGCAGATCAGCAGTATCAGTCCGAATTTTATGATGGCCGGCATGGAGCGTCCTGATACACCCTGATCAATCAGGGAGGCCATGATGGTCGGTATCACTATCTCCAGAACGCTTTCAAGGAAAACAAAGCCCGGCGCCAGCAGGCTTGCCTTCTTGTATTCGCGCAGAGAACCCAGAATGGTGCGGACAGTGTGCTGCGGGTGGGCCGGTTCTTGCCTGTCCGATTCCGTCTCGGATGTAGTAGAACCCTTCAAATTGCCCTCCCTGGTTTCTGTGCGGTCTCATCCATACCGGCTTCTGCATTCGGCAGGCATGGGAATGAACGAATCAACGCTACCACTTTGTTCTTTCCTATTGGGGTAACTAGGGCTGGTATTCAACCATTTACGAAAAAGGAAGTTGCATGACCGTTCAGGTCATGCAACTTCCTTGAAGAATATGCCGGTCAGATGACGCCGGAACTGGAGGCCAGCCGCCGGGAGCCGGATGGCTCATCCATCCCGCCGCGCAAACGGACGTGTCCGCTTATCGCGGCGCACATCCTCAAAGGTCAGCGCCTGTCCAGCTCTTCGATGATGGTCTGGGAGATCCTGTCGACCTCGCCCTGTCCATCGACTGCAACCAGGAGACCACGGGACTTGTAGGTGTCCAGAAGAGGTGCGGTTTTCTCGGCGTAGATATCCAGACGCTTGGCGATGGCCTCGGGGGTATCGTCAGCGCGCCCCTCCTCCTCTGCACGCTTGGCAATGCGCTTCATCAGGATGTCATGATCGGCATCCAGGGCAACCACGGCCGTAAGGGGGGTACCCAGCTCCTGGAGCATCTGGTCCAAGGCTTCAACCTGCGAGGAAGAGCGGGGGTAGCCGTCCAGAATCCACCCCTGAGCGGCATCTTCCATACCCAGCCGGTCCTTGACGATCTTGTTGGTCAGCTCGTCGGGCACCAGTTCACCCTTATCGGTATAGGCCTTGGCCTGCATGCCCAGCTCCGTACCGTTCTTCAGGTTGTATCGGAAGATGTCACCGGTGGAGATGGCGGGTATGCCGTAATGCTTGCTGAGCAGGGCCGCCTGAGTACCCTTGCCCACTCCCTGCGGTCCCATGATCAACAGTCGCTGTACCATTCCTCGTCCTTTGCTCGAGTCCTTGTCTATCCGGTCCCCGACGCGTCAGCCGCGCAGAACCCTCATCTACGTATGTTAGCGGTTGCACGGTCCAAAGCGGCCATTCCCTAAACCAGGAAGGTCCGGCCACCGGCATGGTGGTCGGACCTTCAACTCTTCTTCGGCCGAATCGAATCGGAACCGGCAGGAGGAATCAGCCTTCCTTGTGGTCCCCGTCCAGGAGGAACCCGGTGTACTGGAACTGCTCGGTCTGTGCCTTGGCCTGCCGCAGGGTGTCCAGGCCGACACCAGCGATGATCAGGACGGTGGTACCGCCGAAGGGCAGCTTCGAGTTGATCTTGAGCAGCATGATCAGGACGGTGGGAATCAGAGCCACGAAGAGCAGATAGATGGCGCCCACGGTGTTGAGCCTGTTCATGACGTAGCTCAGGTACTGGCTGGTGGCACGTCCTGCCCTGATGCCGGGAATGAAGCCACCGTACTCCTTCATATTGTCGGCGGTCTCATCCGGGTTGAAGGTAATCGACGTGTAGAAGAAGCAGAAGAAGACGATCATGACCGAGTAGAGGGCGATGTACCAGACCGACGTGGTGTTGGCAAGGTTCTCGTCTATCCACTTGACCCAGTTCTGCTCAGGCTTGCCGAACTGCGCAATCAGGGTGGGGATGGCCAGAATCGAAGAGGCGAAGATCGGCGGGATGACACCCGACATGTTGACCTTCAGCGGAAGATAGGTGGAGGATCCCCCGTACATCTTCCTGCCGATCATACGGCGGGTGTACTGAACGGGGATGCGGCGCTGGGCCAGCTCCACGAAGTCGACGAAGATAAGGATGAAGACCAGAACAGCAACGACGATGCCGAACTTGGTCCAGTCGCCGTTCTTGCCGGTGGTTCCCCATCCGATGTTCCAGAGCTGGGGCAGGAAGCCCGAGCAGATGGAGGTGAAAATGAGCACCGACATACCGTTGCCGATGCCCTTCTCGGTGATGAGCTCGGCCATCCACATAATCAGACCGGTGCCACCGGTCATGATCAGAACCATGACGACCAGGTTCCATACAGAGCTGTCAGGAATGACCTGACTCTGGCAGGCCCCGTTGAAGAGGGCCCCGGACCGTGCAGTGACCAGGATGGTCGTGGACTGGAGGATGGCCAGGCCGATGGTCAGATACCTGGTGTACTCAGTCAGCTTGGCCTCACCCGACTGCCCCTCCTTGTGCAGGGCCTCGAAGCGAGGAATGACCACACGCAGGAGCTGAACCACGATGGAAGCCGTGATGTAGGGCATGATGCCCAATGCAAAGATGGAGAGCTGGAGCAGGGCTCCGCCCGAGAAGAGGTTGACCAGGCCGATGAAGTCCTCGTTGCCCGCTGTCGTAATGCACTTCTGCACCGCAGGGTAGTCCACTCCGGGGGTCGGTATGAAAGAACCGATCCGATAGATGATGATGATACCGAAGACGAAGAGGATTTTCTTCCTCAACTCCTTGGTCCTGAAGGCCTGGATTAACGTCCTCACCTATGTTCCTTCCCTACCGCGCCTGAGACCTGCCCTAAAGCCGCGCTCATCTTTTGCTCAATCCAGCATAACCGATGGGTCAGTCATACCGGCTCGAAATTGGAATCGGCCCTCACCCGTAGAACGGGGAGGACCGATGAACCATTCCTGCCAGGCAGGTTATGTCCCCTCCGACTTTCAGTCTTCGGAGATGGACCCGCCTGCCGCCTCGATCTTGCTCTTGGCAGTGGCCGAAGCCTTCATGCCCTTGAGGGTGAAGGCCGACTTGACCTCACCTTCGCCGAGGACCTTGACCGGGCAGCCCTTGCGGACCGCCCCGCCCTTGACCAGATCATCGACCGTGATCTCGCCGCCCTTGGGGAAGAGCTCGCTCAATGCGTTGAGGTTGACAACCTGATACTGCTTCTTGAAGGGGCTACGGAATCCACGCAGCTTGGGCAGCCTCATGTACAGAGGCAGCTGGCCGCCTTCGAATCCGGGGCGCACCTGATAGCGCGCCTTGGTGCCCTTCATGCCACGGCCCGAGGTCTTACCCTTGGAACCTTCGCCTCGACCCACGCGAATGCGGTCACGCTTGGCTCCGGGAGCCGGGCGCAGATCATGCATCTGCAGAATCGTGGGCTCTTGCTTCTCGCTAGCCATTGTCAGTCAGCCTCCTCTACGGTGACCAGGTGGCGGACCTTGTTGGCCATGCCCCTGTAGACGGGCGTGTCCTCACGAATGACGGACTGCCCGATCTTGTGCAGACCCAGGGACTTGACGTTTTCCTTCTGGCGTGCAGTTGTGTGCACGAGGCCCTTGGTCAGTGTGATCTTGATCTGCTTGGCCATCACTCACCTGCCTTAGCGTCGTCGTTAGCCTTGTCCTTGGCCTCTTCACGCTCCTTGCGGGCCTCGGCAATGCCGGCGGCACGCGCGCGGAGCAGGGAATCGGGTGCAACCTCTTCCAGGGGCAGACCACGGCGGGCCGCAATCTCCTCGGGCTCCTCCAGCTGCTTCAGGGCATCCACGGTGGCGCGAACCATGTTGACGGCCGTCGCCGAACCCATGGACTTGCTGAGGATGTCGGTGATGCCGGCGCACTCCAGGACGGCGCGGACCGGACCACCGGCGATAACGCCGGTACCGGGGGCCGCGGGCCTCAGGAGGACGGTACCTGCTGCATCGTGGCCAATCACCGGATGGGTGACGGTGCCACGGATGCGGGGAACCGTGAACATGTGCTTCTTGGCGTCCAGCTGACCCTTGGCGATGGCTGCCGGAACCTCACGGGACTTACCGTAGCCGACACCGACGGTGCCCTTGCCATCACCCACGACCACGAGGGCCGCGAAGCTGAAGGTACGTCCACCCTTGTGGACCTTGGACACACGGTTGATGGTCACGACCTTGTCCAGGAGATCATCCCGGTTATCGTCACGATCGCGACGGCCACGGCGACCGTCACGACGACCATCCCGGGAACCGCCACGGCGACCACCACGGCGGTCATCGTTCCGGTCGTTCCTGCCACCCTGGCTGGACTGAGTGTTCTTGGAATCTTCAGTCACCTGGGTTGTTTCCTTCGTGTTCTCGTTGTCGCTCACAGTGCCAAACCTCCCTCACGGGCGCCTTCTGCAACCGCTGCAACCCTGCCATGGTACTTGTTGCCGCCACGGTCGAAGACCACGGCGGTGATGCCGGCATCCTTGGCCTTGGCCGCAATCTGCTCGCCCACCTTGCGGGCTGCTTCGGTCTTGGTTCCCTCGAAGGAGGAATAATCCGAGGCCATCGTCGACTCGCTCACCAGGGTGACACCCTTGGAGTCGTCGACGATCTGGGCGATCATGTTGCGGTTGGTACGGGTGACCACCAGACGAGGACGCTCTGCGGTTCCCACCACGCGCTTGCGCAGACGGGCGTGACGACGCAGGCGGGCTACCTTCTTGCCTTTACCTAGAATCGTGACTGTCATATCACTTACCAGCCTTTCCGGCCTTGCGCATGATGTGCTCATCGGCGTACTTGATGCCCTTGCCCTTGTAGGGTTCGGGGGCGCGCAGGCGGCGGATGTTGGCCGCAGCCTGACCGACGGCCTGCTTGTCGATGCCGGAGACAATCACCTCGTTGGCGTTCGGGGTCTCGAAGGTGATGCCTTCCGGGGGGTTCACGGTGATGGTGTGGGAATAACCGAGAGAGAACTCCAGGCTCTTGCCCTTGGCCACCACGCGGTAACCGGTACCTACGATCAGCAGGTGCTTCTTGTACCCCTTGGAGACGCCCTCGACCATGGAGGCCACGATGGAGCGGCTCAGGCCATGCTTGGCCCTGGTGGGACGCTCATCATTGACCGGAACCATGATGATCTGGTTGTCTTCGACCTTGCCTTCCACCCCGTCGGGGATGGTGTAGCTGCTGGAGCCCTTGGGACCCTTGACCGCGAATTCCTGGCCATTGATGGAGACTTCCACACCTGCCGGTACGGCGATGGGGAGCTTACCGATATGCGATGCCATGTTCAGCTCTCCTTTCTCACCACACGTAGGCGACGATTTCGCCACCAATGCCTCGGTCGAGGCATTCCTTCTGGGTCATCAGTCCCGAGCTGGTCGAGATGATGGCGATTCCCAGCCCGCCCAGGGGCATGGGCAGAGAATCGGACTTGGCGTAACGGCGCAGACCGGGCTTGGAGACGCGCTTGATGCCCTGGATGGACTGACGTCCGTCGGGGCCGTACTTGAGCGTGATCTCCAGATCCTGCCCAACCCGTGCTTCCTTGGCCCGGAAGTCGGCGATGTAGCCTTCACGCTTGAGAATCTGCGCGATGTTCGCCTTGAATTTGGAGTACGGCATGTCGACTGTTTCATGCTTGGCCGCACTCGCATTGCGCAGACGTGTGAGCATGTCTGCGATGGGATCTGTCATTGTCATGTGGGCTTATGCCCTTCCTCGCCGTGGTTTCCGCCGCCGTGCAGATTCCTGCAGCAGCCGCGGACCTTCAGCGTCGATCTTTACCAACTGGACTTCGTAACTCCGGGGAGCTCACCGCGATGGGCCTTCTCGCGAAGGCAGATGCGGCAGAGGCCGAACTTGCGATAGACGGAATGAGGACGACCGCAGACCTGGCAGCGCGTATAGCCACGCACCTTGAACTTCGGCTTGCGTGCCGCCTTGTTTCTCAGAGCGGTTTTTGCCATATCAGTTCTCCTTGAAGGGGAAGCCGAGCTGCTTCAGCAGTGCCCTGGCCTCCTGATCGTTCTTGGTGGAGGTCACCACGGTGATATCCATACCACGCTGGTGATCGATCTGATCGGGATCGATCTCATGGAACATGGACTGCTCCGTGAGGCCGAAGTTGTAGTTGCCCTGACCATCGAACTGACGGCCACTGATGCCGCGGAAATCACGGATACGGGGCAGAGCCAGGGTCAGCAAGCGGTCCAGGAACTCCCACATACGCTCGCCACGCAGGGTGACGTAGGCGCCGATGGCCTGGCCCTCACGCAGGTGGAACTGCGCAACGGACTTCTTGGCCTTGGTGATCTTGGGCTTCTGGCCGGTAATGGCCGTCAGGTCCTTGACCGCACCCTCGATCAGCTTGGAGTCACGAGCTGCTGCACCTACACCCATGGAGACGACGATCTTCTCGACCTTCGGGACCTGCATGGGGTTGGAGAAGTTGAATTCCTTCTTCAGTGCGGGCACAATCTGCTCGTTGTACTGCTGCCTCAAACGAGGGACTGCCGGTGCTTCAACGGTTGTATCGCTCATGACAGCTCCTTGCCTGACTTCTTGGCGAAGCGGGTACGCACGATCTTGACCTTACCGTCGCGCGCCTCCTCCTTGATGTTGACACCGACGCGGGTCGGCTTCTTGGTGTCCGGATCGATGACCATCACGTTGGAGCGGTGGATCGGGGCCTCAGTCGGTACGATGCCCGACTCCTGACCCTGCTGAGTCGCCTTGACGTGCTTCTTGACGATCTGGACGCCCTCGACGATCAGACGGTCGTTGGGAAGAATCCTGACGACCTTTCCTTCCTTGCCGCGATCCTTGCCACGGATGACCTTGACCTGGTCGCCTGTCTTGATCTTGGCTACCATCTCAGATCACCTCCGGTGCGAGGGACACGATCTTCATGAAGCGCTTGTCGCGCAGCTCACGACCGACCGGCCCGAAGATACGAGTACCGCGGGGTTCGCGGCCATTACCCAGAATGACCGCCGCGTTCTCGTCGAACTTGATGTAGGAGCCGTCGGGACGACGGTGCTCCTTGACTGTACGGACGACGACCGCCTTGACGACCTCGCCCTTCTTGACCGACCCGCCGGGAATGGCATCCTTGACGGTGGCGACGATTACATCACCAATGCCGGCATAGCGACGCTTCGACCCGCCGAGCACGCGGATGGCCAGAATCTCCTTGGCACCCGTGTTGTCGGCGACATGAAGCCGCGATTCCTGCTGAATCATTGATTCTCCTTAGCCGCGCTGGTTCTCCGCAGACACCCTGCCAAAGGCGGATGGATGCGGAGCCTGGCCGAACTTGTTACTTGGCGCGCTCGACGATGGAGTCGAGACGCCAGCGCTTGGTCTTGCTCAGAGGCCGAGTCTCCATGATACTCACGAAGTCGCCAACATGCGCCTCGTTCTTTTCATCATGAGCCTTGACCTTGCGGTTGCTACGAACGACCTTCCCGTAAAGGGGGTGGGTCGAACGCTGCTCCAGCTCGACGGTGATGGTCTTGTCCATACCGTCGGAGACGACATATCCGGTGCGTACCTTGCGGAAGTTGCGCTCCTGCTTGTCAGCCATGCTTACTTCTCCTCAGCTTTGCTATCGGCCTTTGCATCGGAGGGCGCCTGGCTGATGCCCAGTTCGCGCTCACGCAGCACCGTGTACATCCTGGCGATGTCGTGCTTGACGGCCTTGAGGCGGGAGGTGTTCTCCAGCTGGCCCGTAGCGGACTGGAAGCGCAGGTTGAAGAGTTCTTCCTTTGACTTCTTCAGGAAGTCCTCGATCTCCGCATCGGTCTTCTCGTTCAGATTCTTGATGGAATATTCGGCTGTTCCGACTGACATCAGATGTCACCGCCTTCGCGTGCGATAATCCGGCACTTCATAGGGAGCTTGTCGACGGCACGACGAAGGGCCTCGCGGGCCACTTCCTCAGAGACGCCACCGATTTCGAAGAGCACCCTGCCGGGACGGACATTGGCCACCCAGAACTCGGGCGCACCCTTACCGGAACCCATTCGGGATCCCAGGGCGTGCTTGGTCAGGGGGCGATCGGGGAAGACCGTAATCCAGACTCGACCACCACGCTTGATGTAACGGGTCATGGCGATACGGGCCGCCTCGATCTGGCGGTTTGTCAGGTAAGCCGGAGCCAGAGCCTGAATGCCGAAATCGCCGAAGGCGATCTCGTTGCCGCCCTTGGACATGCCCGAACGAACCGGACGATGCTGCTTGCGGTATTTAGTCCTCTTTGGGATAAGCACAGCTCACTCCTTTGCTTCAGTTGCGACGGGTGCCGCTGCGGTCTGCTCTTCAGCTGCCGCTGGCGGAGTCGCCACACCGCTGTTCTGCTGGGCTGCGTCCTGCTCACGCCTGGTGCGTCCCTCAGTGGGACGGGAACCACGACGGGGACGGCGGTCTCCACGACGACCCGGGCGGTTGTTCTGCTGAGCCTGCTGCTCCTCGAATTCACGCTCGGTCATATCGCCCTTGTAGATCCATACCTTGACGCCGATGCGACCATAGGTGGTCCTGGCCTCGAAGAAGCCATAGTCGATCAGGGCACGGAGCGTCTGCAGGGGCACACGGCCCTCGCGGTAGAACTCCGAGCGGCTCATTTCGGCTCCACCCAGGCGGCCGGAGAGCTTGATCCTGATGCCCTTGGCCCCGGCGCGCATGGCATCCTGCTGGGCCTTGCGCATGGCGCGGCGGAAGGTGACGCGGTTGGTCAGCTGCTCAGCGATTCCCTGAGCAACCAGCTGCGCATCAATCGCGGCGTTCTTCACCTCGAAGATGTTCAGCTGAACCTGCTTGCCGGTGATCTTCTCCAGCTTGGCACGGACGCGCTCCGCCTCGGCACCGCGGCGACCAATCACAATGCCCGGACGGGCAGTGTGGATGTCGACGCGCACACGATCACGGGTCCGCTCGATGACAATCTTGGAAACGCCTGCGCGCTCCAGGTCCTTGTTCATCTCCTTGCGGATCTTGTCGTCCTCAAGCACGAAGTCGCTGTAACGCTCCCCCTGCTTGCTGGAGTCGGAGTACCACTTGCTGCGGTGCTCTTCGGTGATGCCGAGTCGGTACCCAAACGGGTTGATTTTCTGCCCCATTACCGGGCTCCTTCCTTGTCGGCCACCACGACCGTGATGTGGCTGGTCCGCTTGTTGATGCGGGCCGCACGACCCTGGGCACGGGCACGGAACCTCTTCAGGGTGGTGCCTTCGTCCACATAGGTCTCACGAACCACAAGCTCGTTCTCACGGAAGGGCTCATTGGCCCTATCCGCCTTGACACGGGCGTTGGCGATGGCGCTCTCCAGGCACTTGCGGACCGGAACGGCCGCATCCTGGGGGGCGAACTTCAAAATGGTCACGGCCTCGGTCGCCTGCTTGCCTCGGATGAGGTCGACGACGCGGCGAGCCTTGCGAGGCGTCACGCGGACGTGACGTGCAATTGCCTTAGCTTCCATGTGTCTCTACTCTCCCTCGCCTCAGCGGCGTGCTTTCTTGTCGTCCTTCACGTGCCCCTTGAAGGTGCGCGTGGGGGCGAACTCGCCGAGCTTGTGGCCCACCATGGCCTCGGTCACGAAGACCGGGACATGCTTACGACCGTCATGCACAGCGAAGGTGTGCCCGATGAAGTCCGGGGTGATCATGGAACGACGGGACCAGGTCTTGATGACGTTCTTGGTTCCCTTTTCGTTCTGCTCGTCGACTTTCTTCTGCAAGTGGGCGTCGACGAATGGGCCCTTCTTGATGCTACGAGTCATCTCTTCGGCACTCCCTTACTTGCGGTTCTTACCATTTGGACGGCGGCGCACGATCATCTTGTTGGATGCCTTCTTGGGCTTGCGCGTGCGGACCTCGCCCTTGCCCCAAGGAGACACCGGCGGCTTACCACCGCGTGTGCGTCCACCATGCGGGTGGTCGACGGGGTTCATGGATTCACCACGGGTGATCGGTCGACGACCGAGCCAACGGGCGCGACCAGCCTTGCCGAGCTGAATGTTGGCATGATCGGAGTTACCGACCTCACCCACAGTGGCGCGGCAGCGTGCATCCACGTTGCGAATCTCTCCGGAGGGCATACGCAGCTGGGCGTAAGCACCATCCTTGGCGACCAGCTGAACGGCCGCACCGGCCGAACGAGCGATCTTGGCGCCGCCAAGAGGCCTCAGCTCGATGGCGTGGACCACGGTACCGGTGGGGATGTTGCGCAGCGGCAGGTTGTTGCCGGGCTTGATATCGGCCTTGGGGCCGGTCTCAATGACATCACCCTGCTTGACGCCCTGGGGGGCGATGATGTAGCGCTTCTCACCATCCGCGAAGTGCAGGAGGGCGATACGGGCCGAACGGTTGGGGTCGTACTCGATCTCGGCAACCTTGGCGGGCACGCCGTCCTTGTCCCAGCGACGGAAATCGATGAGACGGTACTGGCGCTTGTGTCCACCACCACGGTGACGGCTGGTCACACGACCATAGGAGTTGCGTCCACCGGTCTTGCTGAGCTTGCGAACCAACGACTTCTCGGGCTTGGAGCGCGTGATTTCGGCAAAGTCCGAAACCGAAGCGTTGCGACGGCCCGCGGTCGTCGGCTTATATGTACGGATAGCCATAATGTAGTTCTTCCTTAACTTTTCTCGGCTAGCCTTCAGTTACCACTACCGAAGACATCGATCGACTGCCCCTCGGCCACCTTGACGATGGCGCGCTTCTCGCTGGCACGCTGGCCGTACCCTGCACGGGTACGAACACGCTTGCCCTTGCGGTTCAGGGTGTTGACCGATGTGACCTTCACATTGAAGATCTGCTCAATGGCCTGCTTGATGGCCACCTTGTTGGCGGAGGGATCCACCACGAAGGTGTACTGGCCGCGATCCGAGTTGGCATAGCTCTTCTCGGAGACGACAGGGCGCAGGATGATATCGTGCGCGGGCTTATGGATTGCTGCCATGAAAATCAGGCCTCCTTGACGGTCTCGGACTTGGCGTCGCCCCTGGAAGCGAGGAAGGCTTCAAAGCCGTCCTTGCTGAAGACGACATCCTCGGCGGTGACCACGTCGTAGGTGTTGAGCTGATCGGCGAAGAGCACATGCACGGTGGGCAGATTCCTCACGGAGAGCCACTCGTTGATGTTCTCGCGGGAGAGCACGATGGTGGTGAAGCGGTTCTCGACCAGGGGCAGGAGAGCTGCCTTGGCCGCCTTGGTGGACGGAGTCTCACCGATACCGAAATCAACCACGTGGATACGCCCTGCGTTGGCCCTGTCGGAGAGGATGTAGCGCAATGCTGCAGCCTTCATCTTCTTGGGGGTGCGCTGGGAGTAATCGCGGGGCTGGGGTCCGTGGACCACAGCGCCTCCGGCCCACTGAGGGGCGCGGATGGAACCCTGACGGGCACGACCGGTTCCCTTCTGCTTCCAAGGCTTACGACCGCCACCGGAGATGGTGGAGCGGGTCTTGACCGAGTGGGTGCCCTGGCGAGCCGCGGCCAGCTGGGCCACAACGACCTGGTGGATCAGCGGCACGTGGGCCTGGACGTCATCCTCGGCGATGCCGAAGATGTCCTCGGGGGCCTCAACCTTGCCGGCTGCCTTGCCCTTGGCGTCCGTGATGTTCAGAGTCAACTTAGCCATGATTTCAGGCTCCCTTCACTGCCGAACGGACCAGGACGATGGCACCGCGGGGGCCGGGGACGGCACCCTTGATGGCGATGACGCCCTTCTCGGTATCCGCGGAGACGATGGTCAGGTTCTGGACCGTCGAGGTGTCGTGACCCATGCGGCCCGCCATCCGCTTCCCCTTGAGGATGCGGCTGGGGGTGGCGCATGCGCCGACAGAACCGGGACGACGCTCGTTCTTGTGCGAGCCGTGGGTACGGCGATAGGACTTGAAGCCCCAACGCTTGATGGTGCCTGCGAAGCCCTTGCCCTTGGTGGTGCCGGTCACATCGACCTCGCTGCCCTCGGGCAGCAGCTCCAGACCGAGCTCCTGGCCGGGCTGGTAGCTATCGGCATCACCAGTTCGGACCTCGACCAGGTGACGACGAGGGGTCACACCGGCCTTGGCGAAGTGGCCAGCCAGGGGCTTGGTCACCTTGGTGGGATCGATCTGGCCGTAGCCGATCTGGATGGCCTTGTAGCCGTCCGTCTCCTCGTTCTTGACCGCGGTCACCACGTTGGTGGAAACATCCACCAGGGTCACCGGGACGAAGAAGCCGTTCTCATCCCAGACCTGGGACATGCCCAGCTTGCGGCCCAGGAGGGCCTTTCGGTTCCTCTGATCTTCAGCCATACGGTTTCCTCCTCCCTTACAGCTTGATTTCGATGTTGACGTCCGCCGGCAGATCGATGTGCATCAGAGAATCCACAGCCTTGGGCGTGGGATCCACGATGTCGATGAGACGCTTATGAGTGCGCATCTCGAAATGCTCGCGGGAGTCCTTGTACTTATGAGGAGAACGGATGACGACATACACGTTCTTCTCAGTCGGCAGCGGAACGGGGCCAACCACAGTTGCGCCCGCGTTCGTCACCGTCTCGACGATCTTCTTCGCCGATTGGTCGATGACCTCATGGTCATAGGACTTTAGCCTGATGCGGATTTTCTGTCCCGCCATTGCCGTCCGCCCTTTCTAGCGATCTATATGACTGGTTATCCAGCCTGTTGCAGGGCACTGATCGGCAGGGCTCAGCGGGAATTCCACCCGACAAGCCAAAACCGCATCCATGCACAGCCGTCCGGAACCCAGTGGGGTCAGGTCCCGAGCTGTACCCGCTATTTTGAATTACAAAGTGCGAGCCCAAAACAGGCAACTTTCATATTTAACCACGAGGCCACCCCTAGCATAATCCGGGCGTGTCGCTTTGGTCTTGATCATAAAACAGCTCATACCAGCGCCTCGCGCATGAAAATGGTCGGCCTCTTCACCGTGAGTTAGATCCCGGTGAAGAGGCCGACCAATCAACCTGTCTTTGACAGGGTCAGATGCGCTGCGAAGCTTCCTCCGTAGCTGCCTCGCCCTCCCTGCTGACGCGCAGACGATGGCCCTCTTCCTGAGGAACACCGTAGTAGGCGGCGATGGCGATGTCCTTCATGTCCTCGATCTGAGGAATGCGGGGGTTGGCCGGGGTGCACTGATCCTCATAGGCACGCATGCCTATCTGGTCAAGGACACTCCAGAAGTAGTCCTCATCCACACCTGCAGCCTGGAAGGAGCTGTCCATGCCCAGCTTCTGGTCGCGGTAGTCCTCAACGGCCCGGGCCAGGAGCTCCACACCCTCCTCGGGGGTGGAGGACTCGATGCCCAGCACATGTGCCATCTCCTGGTAACGCTCGGCCGCGATGTACTCGCTGTACTTGGGCCAGGAAGTGGGCTCCTGCGGAATCTGCCCGTTGTAGCGAATCACGTAGGGCAGGAGGATGGAGTTGGTCCGTCCATGCGCGATGTGGCACAGTGCCCCAATGGTATGTGCCATGCCATGGCACATACCCAGGAAGGCCGAACCGAAGGCCATGCCTGCCATGGTGGCCGCGTTGTGCATCCTCTCCTGGGCCCGGGTCTTGGTCCGGCCGCCCTCTGTACCGACCGAAACGGCCAGGTTGTCCCAGATGAGCTTGGCTGCCCGTAGGGCCATGGCGTCGGTGTAGTCGTTGGCGTAGACCGATACGAAGGCCTCCATGCAGTGGGTCAGGGCATCGAAACCTGAGTCCGAGGCGAGCCGCTTGGGCTGGGTCCGGGCCAGGACCGGGTCGACGATGGCCACGCTGGGGGTCAGGGCATAGTCGGTGATCGGGTACTTGTAGCCGGTCTTGTGGTCGGTGATGACCGCGAAGGGGGTAACCTCCGAGCCGGTGCCTGACGAGGTGGGGATGCAGACCAGCTTGGCCTTGGAACCCAGCGGCGGAATCTTGAAGGCCCTCTTGCGGATGTCGAAGAACTTCTCACGCACGTCGGCGAAGGATATCTCCGGACGCTCGTAGAGGAGCCACATGATCTTGGCTGCATCCATGGGGCTGCCGCCACCCACCGCGATGATCGTATCGGGGCCGAACTCGTCGCGCATCATCTCGGCACCGCGCTCCACGGTCTCCACGCTTGGCTCGGGCTCAACGTAGTCGATGATGCGGAAGGTAACGGGCTCGGGACGGGCACGCAGCTGATCGATGATCTTGTCGACGATGCCCAGCTGCTCCATGACCTTGTCGCAGACGATGACAGCGCGGTGGATGCCGAACATGTCGCGCAGATACCGTACCGAGTTGGGTTCGAAGTAGGTCTTGGGCGGCACCTTGAACCACTGCATGTTGTTGTTCCTCCGCGCTATGCGCTTCACGTTGATCAGATTGACCGCCTGTACGTTGCCCGACACGGAGTTGCCGCCGTAGGAGCCGCAACCAAGGGTCAGGGAGGGAGCGATGGAGTTGTAGATGTCGCCGATGCCACCCAGGGAGCTGGGCTGGTTCCAGATGATTCGGCAGGCATGCATGCGCAGACCATACTCGCGGACCAGCTTCTCGTTGTCGGTGTGGATGGCGGCCGTATGTCCGGCACCGTGGCGGAGCATCTGCTCGCACTTGGCGAAGGCGTCCTCCTTGTTGCGGGCCTTGAGAACAGCCTGGACCGGAGCCAGCTTCTCCAGGGTCAGGGGCTCCATCCCACCGACCTCCTGGCATTCGGCAGCCAGGATGGTCGCATCCTCGGGAATTTCAAAGCCTGCCTGGTGGGCGATGAACTGGGGAGACTTCCCGGGCACCACGGAATTCAGCTTGGGGGCGGGGGCATCCTTGCCGGCATAGGCAGTGACACCGAACATGTACTGCTCCAGCTTGGCCTTCTCCTCCCTGTTGACGAAGTAGGCACGGCGGCGCTTCATCTCGTCGATCACCCGGTCGTAGACGTCCTGGTGGGCGATGATGGCCTGCTCGGTGGCGCAGATCATGCCGTAATCAAAGTGCTTGGAGAGGATCAGATCATTGACGGCCCTGGGAACGCACACATCCTTATCGATATAGGCGGGAGCGTTCCCGGCCCCGACACCCAGGGCAGGCTTGCCCGAGGAATAGGCGGCCTTGACCATGCCCGGACCGCCGGTGGCCAGGATGGTGGCCACACCCGGGTGCTTCATCAAGGCACCGGTGGCGTCGACCGAGGGGTGTTCGATCCACTGGATGCAGTCCTCCGGAGCACCTGCCTCGATGGCTGCGTCACGAACGATCCTGGCGGCTTCGACCGAGCACTTCTGAGCGAAGGGATGGAAGCCGAAGACAATCGGGCACCTGGTCTTCAGGGCGATCAGAGACTTGAAGATGGCAGTGGAGGTCGGATTGGTCACCGGGGTGACACCGGCCACGACACCAACGGGCTCAGCCACTTCAACAATGCCGTCCACATCATCCTCGTTGATGATGCCCACCGTGCGCTGCTTGGCCAGGTGGTTGGTCACATGCTCGCAGGCGAAGATGTTCTTGGTGGCCTTGTCCTCGACCAGACCACGCCCCGTCTCCTCGACGGCCATCTTGGCCAGGACCAGGTGCTTGTTGAGGGCCGCGATCGAGGCCTTGGCGACGATGCGGTCGACTTGGGCCTGATCGAGCTCCTCGAATTTCTTCAGAGCTGCTTGAGCCCTGGTGACCAGAACATCAACCTCCTTGTCGGGGCTGACCACCACAGCTTCTCCCTGCTTTGCGGAAGCCCCCTTATTGATGTGCGCATTGTTCTTTTCCGAGACCACTTGCCCTCCCTTGATGAGCAGTTGTCAGACATACGAAAACCGGATGATCCGGTGCCTACCGGGTGAACACTCAAACCCGGCATAGTGACCAAGGTCACAATATAGCGAAGAGGGGCTACCAAACCCGATTGTGTGCGCGGCGACGTTCACTTGTCGCGTGTCGTGTGGATATTCGTTCTTTTTCTGGTCAATACAGAACAGGTTTCGTTAATTTCCACGTTCGCTTTTGCTGGCGACATGCAACAAGCCTCCTCGGCTCAGACTGGAGCGGACAGGATATGAAAAATCCCCGGGTCCGAAGACCACGGGGATTGCAGTGTTGACCGAAGGTCAGCGCTTGGAGAACTGAGGTGCACGGCGAGCCTTGTGCAGACCGGCCTTCTTGCGCTCCACGACACGGGCATCGCGGGTCAGGAATCCGGCCTTCTTCAGGGCCGGGCGGTTGGCATCACGGTCGATGGCGTTCAGGGCACGGGCCACACCCAGTCGGATTGCGCCCGCCTGGCCGGTCACGCCGCCGCCGTCAACGCGGACGATGATGTCGAACTTGTTCTCAAGCTTGAGCAGAACGATCGGCGAGTTGACCTCGCGCTGGTGCAGACGGCTGGGGAAGTACTCCTCCAGGGTGTGCCCATTGATGGTCCACTTGCCGGAGCCGGGAACCAGACGTACACGGGCGACAGCCTCCTTGCGGCGGCCGGTGCCATATCCGGGCTCGATGGCGGAGGTACCGGTACCTGCACCGGCGTTGGTCTCCGAAGTGTAAGCTGCGGTCTCCTCAGACTCGAGAACCGCGGAGCTGTTGTTGTTTTCAGCCATGGTGATCTATCTCCTCTGGTTCTACTTGGCCTGCTGGGAGGTCTGGTGAATCTCGTAGGGAACGGGCTGTTGCGAGGTGTGGGGGTGCTCCTCACCTGCAAAGACGCGCAGACGGGTCAGCTGGGCCCTGGACAGCTTGTTCTTGGGAAGCATGCCCTTGACGGCAGTGGTGATGATGCGCTCAGGGTTGTGCTGGAGCAGCTCGCCGTAGGAGTCGCGACGCAGACCGCCGGGACGACCGGAGTGGGTGTAGAGCACCTTGCCGCTCTTGTCGCCGGTCAGAGCGACCTTGGCCGCATTGATGACGATGACGTTGTTGCCTGAATCGGCATGGGGTGCGAACGTGGGCTTGTTCTTGCCACGCAGAAGGTCGGCCACCTGCGCAGCCAGACGACCAAGCACCACATCGGTGGCGTCGACGATATACCAGTCATGAGTCAGATCGGCTGGTTTCGGGGTGAAAGTCTTCACGATTCAACCTTTTCCTTGCATTGTGTTTCGGGCTTCCCACCCGGCATGATGCCATACCGATGAGAGGCCATATTATCCGTGGGCTCCCTGAAAGTCCTAGACGGCGAGTGGGAAAAGCGCTTTGAGGACCCCTTAGGGAAACACAACAATCCACAATTGTAACGCCTGACGGCTGTTCGTCAAAACGCGAGTCGAAGATTACTGGTCCAACCGCTTCTGCGCCGCATTGGCAACCTCAACCCGATCATCCTGTGCCAGGGTCTTCACGGTCTCCATAGGGGTGTTGGGATTCAGGGCCACCGCCCTGCGCACCATGGAGGCCAGAATCAAGGGGGCACCCTCTTCGGTGCTTGTTCCCAGGCCACCCAGGTAATCAAGGGTGTCCGCATCGGTCGTCGAAGCCTGGGCCCCCTCCAACCGCATCTTCCAGGAGGCCATCGGATTGGTAAGAGCGGCGGCCCTGACCTGGGGGTTCTCATCCTTGGTCAGGATGCCCACCAACCAGTTCTTGTCGTCCCTGTTGGACGCAACCGCCTGGCGCACTTTCGGGTCGGCATCCTTGGAGAGCTTGACCAGGATATTCGGGAAGGGCATGGTCTCAGCCAGGAAGACCCTGTCATCGACCGGCGTGTGGTCATTACCTGCGACAGCCTCCAGCAGGGCCGTGAATCGGGAGAATGCCGCCTGGTCCGAGCGGTCGGGCAGGGGACGGCGGGCAAATTCATGCAGCTCTTCGGAGTCCGTGGAGTGCCTCAACCGCTCATAGAAGACCGTCAGCGCCTCATGGGAATTGCGGTCCTCCCCCTGGTCGGTACCTGTCTGGGCCGGGGATTCCGATTCCGGCTGTTCCTGGGGATTGGTCATGGTGCCAGCTTAAGTCCACTCCGTGATTTCCTGGACACACCTGCAAATTGCGGGAACGATCTACGATTCCGCGGCCCGGTCATAGGGTGTTCCCCCGAGGAGAGCGGTGGTCCCCCACCCCCGCCTACCATATAGCCAGAACTCTCAGAAGCGGACCGCCGGAGGAAGGGACCACCATGCAGACCATCCTGGACCCATCCGACAACCCCTCCATGGGGTCCCTGGTCGACAGAAAGTCCGAGTTCATCGGCAGCGCCTGCCACATCGGGAACCAGGATGAGGCCCTGGACTTCGTGGAGCAGGTCCGCAGAGCCAATCCCAAGGCCAGGCATGTCTGCCACTGTGCCGTCTGGGGCCCGGAAGGCCACACCAGCGAGCGCCTGAGTGACGACGGCGAACCGTCAGGCACGGCAGGCAAGCCCATCCTGGAGGTGATGCGCCGCCAGAACCTTACCGACTGCGTGGTGACCGTAACCAGGTACTTCGGCGGCATACTCCTGGGTTCGGGCGGACTGATACGCGCCTACTCCTCGGCCGCCTCCCTGGCTCTGAAGGCTGCCCATCCGGCCAGGATAGTGACCTCACGCAGGTACCGAATATCCATCGCCTACCCCGACCACGGCCCCATGCTCCGTCTTGTGGAGTCCGTTGGGGGATCCGTCGCCGAAGAGACATTCACAGACAACGTGACCCTGACATACGACATTCCCCTCAACCAGACCGAGGAATTCGGCAGGAGCCTAAGCAATCTCCTCCAAGGAGGAGCTCCTCCAACTGAACTGGAGACGGTACAAAGCCCTGTTCCGCTGACCTGATTCCCGGGTTCGCATGCCCCATGGCGGTAGGCCTGAATATGGAAAACCGGGAACCGTCATTCTCGGACGGTTCCCGGCAATCATGCGGAGACGAGGAGATTCGAACTCCTGGACCGCTTGCGCAGTCAACACCTTAGCAGGGTGCCCCTTTCGGCCACTCAGGCACGTCTCCCTGCATCCAACCCTATCACCGGAATCCGAAAAGAGATTCGGATAAGGCCAGAACAAATCACTAGAATACCATCTCTCCAAGATTGGACTCGCCGGATTCTTCCCGGGTGACGCTTTCACCCATACACGGGGCCTTTTATCGGGTGTTATCACTGAACTTTGCCTATCATGGAGCTATGAGTACTGCACCAAGGCTGGCGGCCGCCAAGAAGGACTGGGGACACGACGAGACCGGGTGCACAGTACTGCATATCGACATGGATGCCTTCTACGCCTCCTGCGAGGTAGCCCGGTATCCGGAACTCAAGGGAAAACCGGTCATCATCGGCACCGGCACACGATCCGTCGTATCAGCCGCCAGCTATGAGGCCCGCGTCTACGGGATAAACTCGGCCATGGCCGTCAGCAGGGCACGCAAGCTCTGCCCACAGGGAATCTTCCTCCCCGTTGATATGGCCTATTACCATTACATCTCCCATGAGATCTTCAAGACCGTGTTCTCGCGCATCACCGACCGGATCGAACAGGTTTCGGTGGATGAGTGCTTCATGGATGTTTCGGGCGCCCTGATGAGATGGGGCTCGCCGACGAACATCGCCCGATGGATCCGAAGCACCGTGGCCGAGAACTTCAACGTGACCTGTTCCGTAGGCATCGCATCCAACAAGCTGGTAGCCAAAATGGCCTCAACCAATGCCAAACCCGATGGGATGCTGCTCATCCCAAAGGACCGGCAGGCCGATTTCGTCCAGCTCATGCCCCTGCGGGGGATTCCCGGAATCGGACCAGCCCTGGAGAAGCGACTCAATGCCTGGGGCGTCAAGGACGTGGCGGACCTGGCCAAAATGAGCGAGCACGACCTGACCAGGGCTACCGGGTCGAAAATCTCGGCAAGGATGCTCTACCTTTCCTCCCATGGTCTCGATCAAAGCAAGGTGCGTCACCGCCCACCCGAGAAGTCCATCGGCGCCGAGCGGACCTTCATGCATGACACGACCAGCATGGAGCAGGTCTGTGGTCTCCTGCGGACATGCAGCGACGAGGTGGCGACCAGTCTCAGAGCCCAGGACCTGGTCGCCCGGACCATCACCGTCAAACTGCGCTTCGACGATCTGCGGTATATGACCAAGGCCAGGACCCTTCAGACCCCCGTCAGTACGGCCACTCGCATCTATCCCAGGGCGGTTGAGCTCCTCAAACGGATGCTGGGCATCCCCGACCTGGCGCCGATGACCACTCCCCTTCCTCGATTGATTCGGCTGGCAGGCGTGAGCGCCTCAGGACTGAGCAAGGTTAAAGAAACCCCGATTCAACCATCCTTGGAGGATGTCATCGAGGAGGACGACCACAAGGCAGGTTCGGGCGCCAAGAGAATGGACCACGCCGAAGCCGCCATCGACACCATCCGGAACCGGTATGGCAGGGGGTCGGTGAACCTGGGCGTGTAGTGGCCCGGAGGAATACACCATGCAAACGGGCAGATGACCGCATCAGTCATTGCCTGCAACCGTGGCCCTCGATGAACCAATGACCAGGCCCATGTCAGCTGCCGAGCCGGTCCGCCACCTGATCCATGACGGCATCACTGACAGTCGTGGAGAGACGCAGATGGGAGGAATCCCCATAAAACTCCCCCGGGCTGGGCAGGATACCCAGACTCGCCAGGGTCTCCATATCCTCCCAGCAATCCCCGCCACGGGACCTGACCCAAAGGTAGAGGCCACCCTGGGGCATGGTCGCCTGATACCCGAATGACCGCAGGGCATCGACCAGGATACTGAGGCGGCGGAAATACCTGTCACGCTGAATACGGACCTCCTGCCGGTCGGCCAAAGCCGCGACCATGGCCGCCTGAACAGGGCCGCTGATAATCATCCCGATCTGCTTGCGGTAGGTGGTCATCGGTCCGAGCAGATTCGGATCGCCCGCCATGAAGGCGGAGCGGTAGCCGGCCATGTTGGACTGCTTGGACAAGGAATAGAGGCATATCAGACCATCAGCAGACCCCTGGCAGACCTCAGGATCGAGGATGCAGGGGGCAGGTTCCCCTGCCGGACCCCCAGGAGTCCAGGTCAGGAGGGCATAGCACTCGTCACTCAGCACGACAGCACCGATGGAGCGGGCCGCGCGGACAATGGCGGCAAGATCCTCGGCATCGAGCACAGCACCGGTCGGATTGGACGGGGAGTTGACCCAGATGGCCCTGACCCCGGGGATGGACACCCAGGATTCCACATCGGCCGGGTCGTCCACCGTGACCACGCGAGCACCGGATAATTGGGTACCTATGGCGTAGGTCGGGTAGGAGACTGCGGGTTGGACCACCACGTCCCCCTCCCCCAGATGGAGGAGCGAGGCCATGAGGGAGACGGCCTCCTTGGACCCGACCGTAGGCAAAAGGGATGCCCCGCAGGAGTCCAGATCGACGCCGCGCTCACTCCTGAACCAGTCCTTCAAGGCCTGGCGAAGTACAGGACTGCCGATGGTTGCGGGGTATCCGTGGGCATCTTTTCCGTCTGCGGAACGGGCCAGGGCGTCCTGGACGGAGTCCGGAACAGTATCCACAGGAGACCCGACCGAGAGATCGGCCACACCTCCGGGCACAGCCGATGCAATCCGGCGGTAACGATCTATGCGCGACCAGTCGTAGGGAGAGGAAAAGGTCTGAAAACCCACGGAACCCCCTGGAATGTAGATTACGGAACGGGCCTTGCGACCCGGTTGGCCTCACTTCTGAGGAGGTAGAGCCGCCACCTTTTCGGGATCGTGATCGTAGGCCCCGGCCGCAGCAGCCCCGCCGGCGTCTCCGACCTCGGCGAAGAAGTCGTTGGCGGCATCCTTGTACCAGGCCCACTCGTCAGGAAGATCATCCTCGTAGAAAATAGCCTCAACCGGGCAGACGGGTTCACAGGCACCACAATCAACACACTCGTTGGGGTTGATGTAGAGCGAGCGCACTCCCTCGTAGATACAGTCGACCGGGCATTCGTCCACGCATGCCTTGTCCCTGACATCAACACAGGGCTGGGCGATGACGTACGTCATAGGTAAACCTCCTGAATAACTGGGTTCAGTCTACCTCCGGTCTGGGACCCTAATCCTCGATGCCCGCCAAGGTGGACTCGGGGACTTCGCCGGACAAGCGGTGCTGACCCAGGCGGGAGTGCCTATAGGAGTAGCAGAAGTAGATGGCAAAGCCGCAGGCCAGCCAGACCACGAAACGAATCCAGGTCAGAACCGTCAGATTGAGCATGAGCCACAGGCAGGCCAGGGCAATCAGGATGGGGACCCAGGGATTCCCGGGCATCTTGAATGACCGTGGCAGGTCGGGGCGGCGCTTGCGCATGATGGGCAGGGAGATGGCCACCAGGAGGAAGGCGGAAAGGGTGCCGATGTTGACCATGTCGGAGAGGACATCGATCTGGAAGCAGGAGGCCACAATGGCAACCAGGATGCCCCCGGCAATCTGGATGCGGGCGGGGGTGCCGTGCTTGCCCGTCTTGGAGAAGGACCTGGGCAGGAGACCATCACGGCTCATGGCGAAGACGATACGGGTCAATCCCAGCAGGAGGACCATGACCACGGTGGTCAGGCCGATGACGATGCCGAAGGAGATGATCTTGGCTGCCCAGGAGGCTCCCACCATCTCGAAGCCGGTGGCCAGTGAGGGGCTCTTGGATTGGGCCAGGTCCTTGTAGGAGACCATGCCCGTGGTGACGATGGCGACCAGGATGTAGAGGACGATGACAATCAGCATGCCCAGACCGATGCCCCTGGGGATGGTCTTGTGCGGTTCCTTGGCCTCCTCGGACGTGGTGGCCACGATATCGAAGCCCACGAAGGCGAAGAAGACCAGGGCAGCCCCGGAGAGGATGCCGGATATGCCGTAGATGGTCGGTTGCATGCCCGATGCCCACTGCCAGAGGGGCTGGCCCATGATGCCCGAGACCGTGGCTCCAGGCACGTCGGCTGCGGGTTCGGCAGGTGGGATGAAGGGATGGTAATTCTCGGCCTTGATGTAGAAGAAGCCGACGACGATGACGAAGACCACGATGCCGATCTTCAGGACGGTCAGGGCCCCGTCGAACCGTGCCGACAACTTGGTGCCCAAAACGAGGAGAACCGTGAAGAGGGTCACGACCACCAGAGGAGCCAGATCAATCTCGAAGGAACCAAGATGGAAACTGGTGGAGAAGGATTCCCCACCCATCAGGTGGATGAAGTCGTTCAGGTAGACACCCCAGTACTTGGAGATGACCGAGGCGGCCATCAGCATTTCCAGGATCAGATCCCAGCCGATGATCCAGGCCACCAGCTCGCCGATTGTGGTGTAGGTGAAGGTATAGGCGGACCCCGATACGGGAATCATCGAGGCGAACTCCGCATAGCACATGACGGCAGAGGCGCAGACGACACCCGCGATGACAAAGGAGATGATGACGGCTGGACCGGCATGGAAGGCCGCCGCCTGGGCACCCACCGAGAAGATACCCGCACCGACCGCCACGGCCACCGCCATGATGGCCAGGTCCCAGGTGGACAGGGTTCGTTTCAGGGAGCGTCCCTCCTCGCCGGTTTCGGCAAGGGTCTGCTCAACCGACTTTTTCCTGAAAAGTTCCATCGTTCTTCCAATCGTGACTCACGGTGCACGCCAGTGGCCCCGGCCCGTCACCATAGGAGATGGGGACCCGCAACCAGGGACCTTGTTCACTACCGGATAGTACCCCCCAGGGGGCAGGGCGCAAGCAAAAGTCCATTCGAGGCATAAGACCGGTCCTGAACGACAGGCCATTCCGGGAGAGGAATCGTTCACCACGAAACCGTAAATCCCCTGTAACCGGCCTATCGCCATCCCTGCCCGGGGTGGTTTTCCGGCTCTCGGGCCTCAAGGACGAGCACCGTTGCGGTCCCGGTCAGTCGTCGAAGAGCGCCAGGGCATTCTCGTAGGAGACCGCGCGAACCAGAGGGGCCAGATACCCCTTGTCGTCGGGGACGATGCCCTGGGCGGCCCAGTCACCCAGAAGACCGCAGAGCACCCTGCGGAAGAGCTCGTGCCTGGGGAAGGAGAGGAAACTGCGGGAGTCCGTGGTCATCCCTACGGAATTGCCCAGGAGGGAGGTCTCGGCCACGACCTCCAGTTGACGGCGCATCCCGGTGATTGTGTCGTTGAACCACCAGGCGTTGCCCAGCTGAAGCTGACCACGGTCTTCGCCGCCGAAGCAACCAAGGTCGGTGGCTATGGCCATGTAGTCATTGGGATTGAGGGAATAGATGATGGTCTTGGGCAGCACTCCCGAACTCTGCGCCTGGTCAAGAAGGCCCACCAAGGGTGCAGCCACCGCGCCATCGGCCATGGCATCGTACCCCGTATCGGCGCCCAGCCTCCGAAAGGCCTCGGAGTTGTTGTTGCGGCTTGCGTGAAGGTGGATCTGCATGGTCCAGCCCTTGTTCTTGTAGATTCGCATCAGCTCAAGAAGGAGGGCGGCACGGTACTGGGCCCGTTCACGCCCGTCGAGCTCCCGACCCGCCTTGACCTTGTTGAAGATGACGTCCAGCTCCTCGCCCGCGGCCGGGGCGAACTCCACCGCATCCACACCGTGGTCAGCCAGCCGGGAACCGTGCTCATGGAAGTAGTCCACCCTTTCCCGCAGGGCATCGACCAGGTCACCGAAGCTGTTCATGGACCTTCCACATACCGACTCCATGGTGCCGACCCATCTCCCATACCTGCTGCTGACCGGATTCAGGGCCTCATCCGGGCGGAAGGCCGGTACCATCCTGAAGGACTCCCCCTCATCGCCGAACCGCTCATGGTATTCCAGACTGTCCTCGGGAGAGTCGGTGGTGCAGATGACCTTGGCCTTCATCCTGCGCAGGAGGGCCCTACGCGAGAAGCCCGGATCGGCCAGTTGTTCGTTGGTCCGTTCGAAGATGGACCTGGCGGTCCCGACGGTCAAGGGCTCTGAAATGCCGAAGTACCGGCGCAGTTCCATGTGGGTCCAGATATAGACGGGACTGCCCACAGCCTGCTCCATGGTGCGGGCGTAGGCCAGGAACTTATCCCAGGGATCGCCGTCTCCGGTAATCAGACGTTCCGGCACCCCGTTTGCCCGCTCCAACCGCCACTTGTAGTGATCGCCGTAATTGTGTCCATCGGTCAGCCAGGCATCGACGATATTGTCGAAATGGGGGTCCTCATAGATCTCCTTGGCACGCAGATGGCAGTGATAGTCCACCAGGGGCAGGCCCTCGGCCACGTCATGGAACAGCTCCCGGGACAACTGCGTCCCGAGCAGGTAGTCATCATCCAGGAAAGCCACTACAAACTCCTTAGTCGAAAATGGCAGGTCCGGCGTTCCAGTTCCCCGGCTGCCTGTAAACCGGCCGTACAGACCATATGGGCGATTGGAGCCGTCAAGGAACAAAACTCTCGTATACCACCTGTCAGCCTATCGGCGCCCGGACGACCTTGGGTGTGGAGTTGCCATGATTTGCCAGGGCCCCTCCCAGCCGTATTCCGGCCCTGGTTCCTGCCCCACCCCTAGGACTTATCCGACTTGGCGCCGGTACTCTGCCGGATAATCAGGTGGGCAGGGACTGTAGGAGCGGGCGTGGATGAGGCGGCCCCTGCCAGACGGCTCATGAGAAGATCGGCCGCCCCTCGCCCCAGGGCGGACAGGGACATGTGGATGGTGGTCAGGGGCGGTGTGCTCACCATGGACATGGTGTCATTGTCGAACCCGATGACCGAAACATCCCGGGGGCACTCGCAGCCAAGCCTCCTCAGGGCCACGATCAGCCCGATCGCCATCAGGTCGTTGTGGGCGATGACCGCGCCCGTCGGGTCATCCAGATATTTTTCGGCGAAGGAATAGCCACCGTAGAAGGTCGGGGCACAGGGCATCGAGCGCTTGACGGTTATCCCCTTGGCCTCACACTCGCTGAATATCTGCCGCCAGCGGATGCCTCCCGACCATGAGGCCGCCGGCCCGTCCAAGTAGGTCAGACTTCGATAACCCAGGGTGTGCAGATGGTCCACCGCCTGGCACGCCCCCTTGGAAACGTCGATGCTGATGCTGCAGACACCCCGGACGTCACGGTTGACACTGACCAGGGGGCGCAACTGTGCGCACTTGCGTATCATGGCGTCCGGCATCCTCGGGGAAACCAGGATGATTCCGGAGACCACAGGTGCCACGGTATCGACGATACGGCGCTCCTTGGTGATGGATTCCCTGGTTTCCAGGATCATGGTCTCGAAGCGGAAGCGCTCGCACTCGTCCTGGATGTTGCGGATGACTCCGGTAAAGAACTGGTTGCCCAGGTCGGGCACGATGACCGCCACCAGTCCCCTACCCTGGGAGCCCGAACGGCTGTCAACCATATCGCTGTGGTAGCCCAGGGCATCAGCGACTTGCTGAACCCTCTGCGCCGTTGAGATGCTGACCCGATCCGGGCGGGAAAAGGTGCGTGAAACGGTCGAGGGTGATACACCGGCCTGACGGGCCACATCATATATGGTGACCTTGGAGGAGCCCTTCTCCGAACCCGCTTCGGTCTTCATCTGTCCCAATCAGCCTTCCCGCGCCTGCCCCTGGTGCCCGAAATGCACGCCAGCGTCTTCGAGTCTTCCTGCATCCAAGTATAAATGCCGCAGCCCTATCCATGGCAACCGAAACGACCATCATGGGAAACAAACGGCAACTCCGTGAACATGCGCGGATCGACTTGATAGGTTTCTTCGGTAGGACAGGGGTCAAGACGGCGACGTCCGGCTCCAACGGAAGGTTCTTTGAGCAAAGGAAGGCGCCGATGCTTCACCTGGACGACGATATGAACAGCGAGACCGCAGCCTGGCAGGAAGCCGGAGTAACCCTGCCTGCATTCGATACCACCGCAATGCGCCAGGCCACCAACCAGTCACCCGTCTGGGTCCATTTCGGGGCCGGCAACCTCTTCAGGGCCGTTCACGCCCCAATCGCCCAGAGGCTCCTGGACCTGGGCGCCACCGATCGGGGAATCCTGGTGGCCGAGTCCTTCGACCCGTCCATCATCGACCAGGCCTATACCCCCTTCGACAACCGTTTTCTCCAGGTCATCCTGAGGGCGGACGGGTCCATGGATGCCGCCCTGATCGCTTCCGTGGCGGGCACCTACCCTCTGGGAGAGAACCCCGAATCCTTCCAGGACCTCAGGCAGGTCTTCCGCGATCCCGGCCTGCAGATGGTCACCACGACCATCACCGAGAAGGGCTATGCACTGGTGGATTCCAAGGGGCATGCACTGCCCTGGATCGCCCCCGAATTCGAGGGGGGTCCGACCAAGGCCAAGAGCGCCATCGGAGTCATCACGGCCCTCCTCCTTGAGCGTTACCAGGCCGGAGCCTTCCCCCTGGCCCTGGTCAGCACCGACAACTTCTCCCGGAATGGGGAGAGGTTCGGACAGGCGGTCAGGCGAATGGCCGACGAGTGGATCAGTAGAGGACTGGCCGGGCGGGACTTCGGGGGCTACCTCGATGACGACATGAGGATAACCTTCCCCCTGACCATGATTGACAGGATCACCCCCAACCCCGACCAGGAGGTGGGACGAAGGCTTGAGGCCATGGGCATGGCCGACATGTCACCCTTCCGAACCAGAGGGGGGACCGCCATGGCCCCCTATGCCAACACCGAGGAGACCTGGTACTGGGTGGTTGAAGACGACTTCCCCGCAGGCCGACCGCTCCTGGAGAAGGCCGGGGTCTACATGACCGACAAGGATACGGTCAACGCCGCCGACCAGATGAAGGTCACCACCTGCCTGAACCCGCTCCACACGGCACTGGCCGTTTTCGGGATGCTCCTGGGGTATCCGACCATGTCGGAGACCATCGCCGACCCGGACCTCAAGGCCCTGGTCACCCGGCTGGGGTATGTGGAAGGGCTCCCGGTGGTCGAGGACCCGGGCATCTTCTCCCCCAAGGAATTCCTCCGCCGGGTAATCGAGATCAGGATACCCAATCCCGGTCTGCCCGATACGCCCGCCCGTATATGCACCGACACCTCCCAGAAGATGCCGGTCAGGTACGGAAACACCATCAGCAAGTACCTACGCACCGATGGTTTGGATGCAAGCGCCCTGGAAGCCATCCCCCTGATCATCGCCGCCTGGCTGCGGCTCCTGGTCGGCTCGGACGGACAGGGAACCGACGACGCCGGGAGGACGGTCAAGCTCAGTCCCGACCCCCGCCTCAAGGAACTCCAAGGCATCCTCTCCGGCATCCCCCTGAACGGCTCTGCCGGGAGAGAGACCCTGTCCACAATCATCCGGCCCATCCTGGCCGACATATCCGTCTTCGGCACCGATCTGAACACCACTCCGCTGGCAGGCAAAATCACCGACGCCCTGGCCGCCATGTGCCAGGGCGCGGGTGCGGTGGCTGGCACCCTCCACCAGGTCGCACGCACCTGGTGAATTCCGAAACCCTTCCGGCCCCGGCCCACTGGTCGCACGGACAGGAAACAAGGGTCAGGACCGCCTGACCCACCATAAGGAGAGAGCAACATGCATATGGGATTCCGCTGGTACGGCGAAGGCAACGACACCATCAGCCTGGATGACATCCGCCAGATTCCGGGAGTGGAAACCATCGTCTGGTCCCTCCACCACAAGCAGGCCGGGGAGGTCTGGCAGCCGGGCGAAATCGAAGAGGCCATGGCCACGATAACCGGGCTTTCCGCCAGGGACCGCGCAGCCGGCATAACCAAGACCTTCAACGCCGATGTGGTCGAATCGGTCAATGTCCATGAATCCATCAAGACCGGGTCGACGGTCCTGGGAATGAGTCGTGACCAGGCCATCGATGCCTACATCGAAACCGTGGCCAACCTGGGCAAGGCCGGGGTCAGGGTCGTTACCTACAACTTCATGCCGGTCTTCGACTGGCTGCGCACGGAGATGTTCCATCCCTGCCCCGACGGATCGACGGCCCTGTACTACAACCAGCACCAGGTGGACCAGCTCAGCCCCCAGGGCATCATCGACGAGACCCTCAAAGGAGCCGGGGCCCTGACCGTACCTGGCTGGGAGCCCGAGCGTTTGGCCCATCTCCCCGAGCTGATGGAGGCATACCAGGGGATGGACCATGAGCTTATGTACGCCAACTACAAGTACTTCCTGGATGCCGTGATTCCCACCTGCGAGCGCTACGACGTCAGGCTGGCCGTTCACCCGGACGACCCGGCCTTCGACCTGTTCGGATGGCCGCGCGTGGTCTCCAGCAAGGAGGGGATCCAGCGGGTACTGGATCTGAATCCCAGTCCTTACAACGGTCTCTGCCTCTGCCTGGGTTCCTTCTCCTCCAGGAGGGGGAATGACGCAGTCGACGCGGTCAGGACCTTCATGGACAGGATTCACTTCAGCCACGTCCGCAACATCCGTTTCACCGACGAGGAGGGGTCTTTCTTCGAGGTGGGCCACCGGGCCAGTGAGGGCGACGTGGACACCGTCGGCATTATGCGGGCTTACGCCGAGGCTGATTACCAGGGATACATCCGCCCCGACCATGGGCGGCACTTGTGGAGCGAGAACACCGAGGCCGGCAGACCCCGCCCAGGGTACGGCCTCTATGACCGTGCCATGGGCATCCAGTATCTGCTCGGCGTTTGGGATGCCTACCGGAACAACCGTTGAAGAAGTATCCGCTTGCGCCTGATGTTGCCGACTGGTCTTGTGGGGAACGACTCAGGTCCGGTCAACCCCAGGAGGATGGTTCCCGTCAGTCCTGCACCAATTGCCGGGCCTGGACGCAGGCTTCGGTAACGGCCTTCCAATCGCCCCGGCGTTGAGCCGGGGACGGCACGGGGAAGCTCCCGCCTACGGCGAAGACATTGGGTAGGGCCATGTACTCGCGAACGTTCTTCAACCCCACTCCCCCCGTGGGCAGGAAGCTCATCTCAGCGAAAGGACCGGAGAGCGCCTTGAGGGTTCCGACGCCACCGTAGGCCTCGGCCGGGAAGAACTTGGTGAAGCGCAGACCGCGGTCATAGGCCTTTTCTATGTCGCTCGGGGTCGCGGTTCCGGGCAGCACCGGAATCAGGGACCCCAGGCACCAGTCGACCACGGCGTCGCTGAAAGCCGGCGAGACGATTCCACGGCAACCGACCCGGACCGCCTGGCGGGCCTGGTCGACGGTGTGCACGGTTCCGGCCACCAGGGTCACCTCAGGCACCTGGTCGTGGATGGCCCTCATCCCTTCAAGGGCCGCCGGGGAGCGGAAGGTGATCTCGGCGATGGGCACCCCACCGGCCGCCAGAGCCTTGGCCAGAGGGACCGCCTCCTCGACCGAATGCAGGGTGACCAGGGGGACCACCTTGATCCGGCGAATCAGATCGATCAGTCCTGTTCCGTCTTCCGCAACGGCCGCCTTTTCGACATCGTTCATGCTTGTTTCCTTCTTCAGTGGAATCGGATTCGTCTCTTATTCCTCTGCGGGGTCTCAATCCGGGGAGACCAAGACCGGCTCAATCGTCCCGTCCGCGACATCCGCCCGTTCGTGGCGGGCCATGAAGTCGTCCAGTTCGGCCCTTGTGGGCAGACCCTCGTTATCGGAGACCACCTGGGTCTGCATGGCGCCGATGGCACACCCGCGCTCCAGAGCCTCCGACAGGGGCCTGCCCTCCAGGAGTGCAGAGAGGACACCTGCCGCAAAACCATCACCGGCACCGACCGTGTCCACCACCGCATCCACCTTGAAACCCGGAACGTAGACCCCTTCGTGGCCGTCCGTCGCGTAGGCCCCGTCCGGCCCGTCCTTGACGACCGCGTAACGGGCACCGTTGTCGATGAAGGCCTGGCCGATATCGCGGACCTTGTCCAGGCCGAACAGGTGCCTGCCTTCGGAGATGCCCGGCAGGACCAGGTCTGCTTTGGCACAGAGGGACAGGAGGGTCCGTCTCATATGCCCGTCGCTCTTCCATAGGGCCGGGCGTTCGTTCGGATCGAAGGAGATGAAGATCCGGTTTGCCCGGGACATATCCATCAGGGCCTCGCTCGCCTCCATGGTGCTGGTGGAAAGGGCCGGTAGGATGCCGGTCATATGCATCAGGGAGATACCCGCGCAATCGATGGATCCGATATCGGAGGGGCTGATGGCCGAAGCCGCCGACCCCTTGCGGAAGTAGTAGGTCTTGGGGTCGCCCCGCTCTACCTTGGACTTCATCATGAAGCCGGTGGAACGGGAGGCATCCGTACCCACCAATGAGGTATCCAGATCGTTCTGGCGCATGAAGCATCGAATCCGATCTCCGATCGGATCGGAACCGAGGCGTGTCATATAGACCGGGTGCTGACCCAGCCGCTCCAGGCCGACCGCAACGTTGAGTTCCGCACCGGCCACTGATGCCCTGAAGGACCCAACCTCACTGCATGGGCCTTCCTCACCTGCCGAGAAAAGCCCCATGCTCTCGCCAACCAGAAGGACCTTTCCGGGACGGACACCGCTGACAACCATGTCGTGGGAAGCCGCCATACCATTCCTCCATGCCAAGGACCGATGGACCCAACAGGTCCGTCACATCCCGCGCCGACGCGGGGACGACCTGACACGTCCGCTGCTGTTTTCAAGCTATGCGGCCGAAGGATGGCGGAGGAATAAGTTGCCAGCTGTTGCTTGCCCCGACAGCTATGGCAGGAGAGGAAATCAGACCCGCAGGCACATAAGGCTCAGGGGCGGGAAACACGAGAAAACCGAAGAGAGACGAGGGCCGCGCGAAATCGGCATCCACACGGCTCTCGCCCGTACGCGCAGTATTCGCCGGGGCTGTCAAGCCAGGTTGATGCCAGGAGTGACGGGCTCGGGAACCAGGTGGATGCCGAAGGTGCGATCCACCCCCTCCTGGATGGTCCGGGCAAGGGCCACCAGATCATCGGACCCGGCCCCTCCCCGGTTGGTCAGGGCCAGGGTGTGCATGTCGGACAGGGCGGCAGCAGACCCCTCCCCGAGAGAGAATCCCTTATGGAAACCGGAATGGTCGATCAGCCAGGCCGCCGAGGTTTTGACCAAGGATGGACCGGCAGCCGGGTCGCTGTGTACGGCGTCGACGAAATAGCGTGGGGCATCCGTCGGCAGGGCATCCGCAACCTCACGGGTGACGATCGGATTGGTGAAGAAGCTGCCGCAACTGTGGCGGTCAAGGAGCACCCGCTCACCCCGTGGACCTTGGAGGTCACCCTGGACAGCGGCCAAGGCCTCTTCCAGATCGGACGCCCTTCGGCAACCTCCCATCCAGTCGGTCAGATAGCGATAGGGGTCCTCCAGCATCCCCTTGCCTGCCCTGACGGTCAGCACCGCCTGGCGAATCCGTTCCAAAGGAAGGGAGGACCCGGGTTCCACACCCAGGGCCTTGGCCAGCTGGGCTGAGCCCACCCGGGCGGACGAACCGTGCCGCAGGACCAGGGTGACCGAAAGGACCACATACCGTGGTGTCGGGAAGAAGTGGTCATCGGGAACGGCCGGGGCCTGATACATGGTCTGCTTGAGAAGGGAGGTCCTGTAGCCGAAGTTCAGATCCGCAGCCTTGAGATAGGCGGTTACCTTGTCCCGACGGTCCCAGACCTCGACAGAGTCGACAAGGCCGCCGACCTCCTGTCCGTAGGCACCGATGTTCTGAACAACCGAGGCGCCGACCGTTCCGGGTATCCCCGACAGTCCCTCGATACCGATCAGATGCATCCGGACACAGTAGGAGACCAGGTCATCCCAGTTGGTCCCGGCCGGGGCATTGATGTGGACAGTGGGGTCCCCACCCTCCGGGGGCGCCACCTCGTCAGGAACCGAGATGCCTTGTCGGGTATCGCGCACCACCACCCCCGGGAAGTCCTTGTCCGAAACCAGGAGGTTGGACCCGCCGCCGATCATACAGAGCGGCAGACCATTGGAATCGGCGTTCTCCACCGCTTCGATCAGCCCGACCCTGTCATGGGGTTGGACGAAGGATGCAATCCGCCCTCCCACACCCATGGTGGTGATATCGGCAAAGGTTGGAGTGGAGGCCTTGGTGGAAGATGCTTCTGGCATGTCTTTCACTGTATCATCGCGCACCGGAGAGTGGCTCCAGACACGTAGGCGGCCGCCGATTGCAGCATCAATCGGCTTACCATTCACGACCACTCCCCCACCGGATGGTCCGACTGACGAAATATACGCCCTCGATAACGCCCTATAAGGAACATCTATGGTGGTGCCGTTGCCGCAGCCGCCTGAAGAGGGTTTGATAAATGAGTGAAATGGGTGCTTCCATCACATGAAGAGGGGTTGACCGCCATGAGCCAAGGATTTGCGACCAGGGCCGTCCATGGCGGCTACGACTGTCGAAGCCAGGGAGGGGGCTCGGCCAGCGTTCCCATCTACCAGTCGGCCGCCTTTGACATGGTCACCGCCAACCGGGGCGATGCCCTGGCTGCCGGCGAAATCGAAGGGTTCTCCTACTCACGCCTGTCCAATCCGACGGTCAAGGTCCTGGAGGACCGTATGTCCAGTCTGGAGGGAGGCAAGGGGGCCGTGGCCATGGCCTCGGGCATGGCCGCCGTATCATCGGCACTCCTCTGTGCGGCCGAAGGTGGCGGGAGGCTGATTTCACCGGTCGACCTCTACGGAACCTCGGTGGATGCCATGAAGACCTTCTTCCCCAACTTCGGCATCGAGACCGACTTCGTCGAAGACATCAACGATCTCGATGCGGTGGAATCCTTCATCAGGGATGACACCAGGGCCATCTTCGCCGAGTCCGTATCCAACCCGTCCACGGCGATAGCCGACATACCGGGACTGGCGGACCTGGCTCACCGGCACGGGATCGCCCTGATCATCGACAATACGGTCCCCACCCCATACCTGCTCAATCCCATTGACTTCGGGGCTGATATAGTCGTCCACTCCACCACCAAGGGGGTCGCAGGGCACGGCAACGCACTGGGAGGCGTGGTCATCGATGCCGGACGGTTCGACTGGGGCAACGGACGGTACCCTCAAATGACCCAGCCTGAGCTGATCATCAGCGACGAGCGCCGCGGATCCATGGTCAGTTTCCTCGATGCCTTCGGCAGCCTGGCCTTCCTCAACAGGGTCCACACCAAGTATCTCCACACCTTCGGGGCGGTCATGAGCCCCTTCACGGCCTACCTGCAGCTGACTGGGCTGGAGACCCTGGCCCAACGGGTCACCACCCAGGTGAGGACGGCGGAAACCCTGGCCCGTCACCTCTTGAGCATCCCCCAGGTGGAGTATGTCAACTACTCGGGCATTCCCGAGGGCCGGCACAGGGGCGATGCGGACCTGCAGGACCGTCTGTCCTCGACCATGCTGCCCAAGGGAGTAGGCACGATCCTCTCCTTCAAGGTCCGGGGTGGATATGAGCAGGTGAAGCGAATCGTGGACTCGGTCCATCTCCTGGCCTACATGCCCAACATCGGTGACTGCAGGACCCTGATTGTGGACCCGGCGCGCATCACCCACCGCGAGGTCCCCGGGCCATACCGCCTCAGCGCCGGAGTGAGTGACGATCTGATTCGAATATCCGTGGGTCTGGAGAGCCCCGACGATCTGATCGCCGACCTGGATCAGGCCTTCGCCGTGGCCTATCAGGACTGGGACTGAGCCAGGCGACCAGGATCGCCAAATCCCATTCCAGGGAGAATATGAAAGGACCCGGCCAGATGACCGGGTCCTTTTCCGTAAGCGCTATGCAATCAACGGGTCTCGCGATGCAGCGTGTGCTTGCCGCAACGCGGGCAGAACTTCTTGAGCTCCAGACGGTCAGGAGTGTTACGACGGTTCTTGGTCGTAATGTAATTACGCTCCTTGCACTCGGTGCACGCCAGCGTAATGCCAGGACGGATATCTGCGGCTTTTGCCATGGTTCACCTCTATAGTCGTTGCACGACCGACGTATGTCGGCCACAGTAGCGAGGAAGAGACTCGAACTCTTGACCTTACGATTATGAGTCGTACGCTCTAGCCAGCTGAGCTACCCCGCCAGAGAGCCTCGGGTGAGAATCGGACTCACGACCTCTTCCTTACCAAGGAAGTGCTCTGCCACTGAGCTACCGAGGCGTGGCGGATAGTGGATTCGAACCACTGAAGCATTACGCGGCTGATTTACAGTCAGCTCCCTTTGACCGCTTGGGAAATCCGCCATGCCGCACTAAAACCAAGGTTCCGTACGACAACTTGCCTATAATGACACGTTTTGTTTTTTTTCGCAAGTCCAACCAACCCCGTGTCGCAGGTTGCTTGGAGCAATATCCTCAGAACTCAGAAGTCCCAATCGTCGTCGTCGGTTTCCACGGCCTTCCCCATGACATAGGAGGACCCGGAACCGGAGAAGAAATCGTGGTTCTCGTCGGCGTTGGGGCTCAGCGAGGCGATGATGGCCGGGTTCACATCGGTGGTGTCGGCGGGGAAGAGGGCGGGATAGCCCAGGTTCATCAGCGCCTTGTTTCCGTTGTACCGCAGGAACTTCTCCACATCGTCGACCAGGCCCACACCCGAGTACAGACTCTCCGTGTACTCCACCTCGTTGTCGTAAAGGTCACCCAGGAGTTCGTAGGTATAGTCGCTCATGACCTGTCGCTCGGACTCGGAGACCTTGGCCAGGCCCTTCTGGTACTTGTACCCGATGTAATACCCGTGCACGGCCTCGTCCCGGATGATGAGGCGGATCAGGTCGGCCGTGTTGGTCAGCTTGGCATGGCTGGAGAAGTACATGGGCAGATAGAAGCCGGAATAGAAGAGGAAGGACTCCAGCAGGGTGGAGGCCACCTTGCGCTTCAGGGGGTTGTCACCCTCGTAATAGTTCAGAACGATCTGGGCCTTGCGCTGAAGGAACTCGTTCTCTTCGCTCCACTGGAAGGCCGCATCGATCTCGGGGGTGGAGGCCAGGGTGGAGAAGATGGAGGAGTAGGACTTGGCATGCACCGATTCCATGAAGGAGATGTTGGTGTAGACAGCCTCCTCGTGCGGGGTCAGGGCATCAGGGATCAGACTGACGGCGCCCACCGTGCCCTGGATGGTGTCGAGGAGGGTCAAGCCGGTGAAGACACGCATGGTCAGCGTGTGCTCCTCTTCGGTCATGGCCTGCCAGGAGGGCAGATCATTGCTGACCGGAACCTTCTCGGGCAGCCAGAAGTTACCGGTAAGACGGTCCCAGACCTCCAGGTCCTTATCATCCTCCAGGCGGTTCCAGTTGATGGCGGTGACCCGATCGATCAGTTTCAGCGGCTGGCGCGGGATGGAAATAGGTGGGACCATGATGACGCTCCTTTTATTGGGTGGGACGGGCTTAAAACCGGCCCTGACTACTTCTATATAAGTCAACGTTTGATTCCGACGACCGGGGGCGCGGCCTGGCGGGCATCGGGTGGAATGACCAGTCTATCGGACGAACCGACATGCAGGGCCATGACAGAGGGCGACCGGCCCGTCCCAAAAGGGGCGGAGCCGGTCACGGTAGCGGTCCGAGGTGGCGGACCCGCAGGGGTCAGAGCATGCAGCTGACGCAGCCCTCGACCTCGGTACCCTCCAGGGCCTGCTGGCGGATGCGGATGTAGTAGAGGGTCTTGATCCCCTTGCGCCAGGCGTAGATCTGGGCCTTGTTCAGGTCACGGGTGGTGGCCGTATCGGGGAAGAAGAGGGTCAGCGAGAGCCCCTGGTCCACATGCTGGGTGGCCTCGGCATAGGTATCCACTATCTTCTGCCAACCAATCTCATAGGCATCCTCGAAGTACTCAAGGTTCTCATTGGTCATATAGGGAGCCGGATAGTAGACGCGCCCGATCTTACCCTCCTTGCGAATCTCGATCTTGGAGGCAATCGGGTGGATGGAGCTGGTTGAGTGGTTGATGTATGAAATCGAACCGGTGGGGGGAACGGCCTGGAGGTTCTGGTTGTAGATGCCGTCCTTGAGGATGTCCGCCTGGAGCTGCTTCCAATCCTCGACGGTGGGAATCTCCACCCCGTACTGGTTGAAGAGATCCTTGACCCGCTGGGTTCTGGGTTCCAGGGACCTGCGGCCATCCGTGTACTTATCGAAGTAGTTCCCCTGCCCGGCCGGCTTGGCATAGTCGGACCTGGGGAAGGAATCGAAGGCCTTCCCCCGCTCGACGGCAATCCTATGCGAGGCCTTGTAAGAGTGGTAGGCAACGGTCATGAAGTACATGTCCGTAAAGTCCAACCCCTCCTCGGACCCGTAGTGAATTCCCTCACGGGCCAGGAATCCATGGAGGTTCATCTGCCCCAGACCGATGGCGTGACCCTCATCGTTGCCCCGCTTGATGGAGGGGACGGCCTCGATGTTGGTATGGTCCGCCACCGAGGTCAGGGCCCGCACCGAGGTCTCCACCGTGTCGGCCAGACCACCATCCATGGCCTTGGCGATGTTGAGGGACCCCAGGTTGCAGGAAATGTCGCGACCGACATGGTCGTAGTCAAGGTTCTCGGTATAGGTGCTGGGCTCCTGGACCTGAAGAATCTCCGAGCAGAGGTTCGACATGGTGATGCGCCCGTCAATCGGGTTGGCCTTATTGACCGTGTCCTCAAAGAGGATGTAGGGGTAACCGGACTCGAACTGGATCTCGGCCAGGGTCATGAAGAAGTCACGGGCGTCGATGTACTTCTTGTGGATTCGCTTGTCCTTGACCATCTCATCGTAGTGCTCGCTGATGGAGATGTCCGCGAAGGGCTTCCCGTAGATCCTCTCCACATCGTAGGGGGAGAAGAGGGCCATGGGGGCCCTCTGCTTGGCCAGCTCGAAGGTGATGTCGGGAATGACCACGCCCAGGGCGAGGGACTTGATGCGAATCTTCTCGTCCGCGTTCTCACGCTTGGTATCCAGGAAGCGCATGATATCGGGATGGTGGGCCGAAAGATAAACGGCACCTGCACCCTGACGGGCACCAAGCTGGTTGGCGTAGGAGAAGGAGTCCTCCAGGAGCTTCATAACCGGCACCACGCCGCTGGACTGGTTCTCGATGTGCTTGATGGGTGCGCCCATCTCGCGCAGATTGCTGAGGAGAAGGGCGACGCCGCCGCCGCGCTTGGAGAGCTGGAGGGCGGCATTGACGCCACGGGAGATGGACTCCATATTGTCTTCGATACGCACCAGGAAGCAGGAGACCGGCTCCCCCCTCTGAGCCTTGCCCAGGTTCAGGAAGGTGGGCGTGGCGGGCTGGAAGCGGCCGGAGATGATCTCATCCGCATACTTGATTGCCGCGTCCTCGTCACCATCCGCCAGCTCCAGGGCCACGGCCACTGAACGCTGGGGGAAGTCCTCAAGGTACTGCTTGCCGTCAAAGCTCTTCAGCGCATAGGAGGTATAGAACTTGAAGGCACCCAGGAAGGTATCGAACTCGAATCCGCTTTTGGCTGCGTGGTCGTAGATCCTGTCCAGGAACTCGGGGGTGTAACGCTCGAAGACCTTCCGATCGTAGTACTCGTTATCCAGCAGATACCTGAGCCGCTCGGCCGTGGAGGGGAAGGCCATGGTGTTGGCAGCCACATGGTGGGTGACATACTGGCGCTCGGCCTCCTTGTCCTTGTTGAATTGGATCCTGCCATCCGCGTCATAGAGGTTGAGCATGGCGTTCAGCGCATGATAGTCATGCGCTGGATCATGGTCCTGCTCCTCACGGGTCCCCGTCTTGTCCAAACTGAGCGAAGTATCGTCGTAGGCGCCCATCTGCGTCCTTTCCTGGCTTGTCTGTATCGGTGTCTTGTTGTTTTTATTCAGGATGATTGTGGAAGAAGTCGAGCACACCCTTACGGACCTTGTCTTCGTCTTCCTTGGTGCCCATGAGTTCGAAATAGTAGAGGAAGGGCACCTGGCACTTGCGTGAGATGATGTCACCGGCCATGCAGAAGGCGTCGCCGAAGTTGGTGTTGCCCGAAGCGATGACCCCACGGATGCAGGCCCGGTTCTGCGGATCGTTGAGGAAGCGCTTTATCTGGGGCATGACCGCCTTCTTGGCCGAACCGCCACCATAGGTCGGCACCACCAGAATGTAAGGTTGGTTCACCTTGAGCTCAGGATCCTTGGGACGGAGGGGGATTCGGAACACATCAATCCCCTCATCCTCCAGATGGCAATTGGCGATGAATCTGGCCGTGTTCTGCGAGGCCGAGGAGAAATAGACCACCGACCCTACACGGTCCCCCTTTGCAGCCAGCTCCGGAGGGCTGACCTCCCCCTGGCCCCCCGACCCGACTGGACCCGGTTTCGCCATATCCGACATACGATGACCTCCTGAAGCCTCCGGATCTCCCCGGATAAAACCTGCGTGCTCCCTGCCTTCAAATCAGGAAGCCTCAACTACTATATATGGGGACTCGCCGCAAAACGAGCACCACATATTGTGCCAACTGTTCTTCATCTCACATAGATGCCCATCCCGGGCAATATTTCAGAAATCCCAGTCGCCGTCATCCGTGGACTCCGAATGTCCCATGACATAGGATGACCCGGACCCGGAGAAGAAATCGTGATTCTCATTGGCCGACGGAGACAGTGCGGCCAGAATCTCCGAACTGACAGCGGTCTGGTCCGATCCGAACCGTGCCGGATAGCCCAGGTTCATCAGCGCCTTGTTGGCGTTGTACCGAACAAAGGCGAAGACATCGTCCACAAAGGGGAACCCCTCATAGATCTGGCCCGAGTAGACCATCTCCATGTCATAGAGCCTGTCGAGAAGGTCATTGGTGAACTTCTCCAGCATGACGCGGTCACCCTCGGTCCTATCCTCCAGGCCCCGCTGGAACTTATAACCGGAGTAGTAGCCATGAATGGCCTTGTCGCGCAGAATCAGGCGAATCATATCAGCCGTGTTCATCAGCTTGGCGTGACTGGAGAAATACAGCGGCAGATAGAACCCGGCATAGAGCATGAGGGAGGAGAGCATGGTGGAAGCCACCTTGCGCTTCAACGGATCATCGCTGACATACTCCTGCAGGACCGCATGGACCCGCTCCTGGAGGACGTCATTGGCCACGGCCCAGCGATAGGCCCTGTCGATCTCGTCACTGGAGCAGAGGGTGGAGAAGACCGACGAGTAGGACCGGGCATGGACCGACTGCATGAAGGCGATATTGGTATAGATGGCCTGCTCCTGCTCGGTGCGGGCATGATCTATCTGAACCAGCTCTCCGATGGTGGCCTGGGTGGTATCCAGCATGGTCAGACCGGTGAAGACCCGGACCGTGGTCTGCCGCTCATGCTCGGTCAGACCATTCCAGGAGGGAATGTCATTGGACAGAGGAACCTTTTCGGGGAGCCAGAAGTTGGAGACCAGGCGATTCCAGACCTCCAGGTCCTTCTCATCGGTGATGTGGTTCCAATTGACCGGTCGGACCCTGCCCTCGGGATTGACCCGGTACTCGGGCGGGGTAATGGAGGCCTTCATCATCGCATCATCCGCATAGGCCCCGGCTGCCTCGGTCTCGATTTTCGCACTCATGTCCGTCCTACCTTTCATAACGTCTTCTACCCCCGCTCATATGGTTCTCGTCCGCAGCAGTCCTTGGACGTACCCTGCAACAGACGGATATGGATAGGGCTACTGCCGTACAGGCACTAGATATTGTTATCTCCAGTGCAGGCAACCACAATATATAGGCTCCCAAGAGCGGACACAAGCCTAAAAGCGGGTGTTTATGGCAGCTTGTGAGAAACCTAACAAAAACTTCGACCCCTCAAAGATTGGCTGTTCGGGACCTGGCATCCCTGTTCCACAAGCCATAAACAGAGGGGGAAAAGCGAAGGACAGAAAAGGGCCATGCCAGCGCATACAGAGCCGGGCGGTCTCCCTTGACCGCCCGCGGCTCCCACAAATCCTCAGATCAGCCCCTGCTCCTTAAGATCGGCACAGACCCGGATGACCCGGTCGTTGGCCTCGGCCTCCCCGATGGTTATGCGTATGCCTTCGTTCGGGAAGGCCCTGACCGCGAGACCGTTGGCAAGGAAGCTCTCATAGGCCTGGTCCGTGGCCCCACCCAGGGGCAACCAGAAGTAGTTGGCCCGGGAGCGGGGAATCCACCATCCCTGCCCCTCCAGGGCGGCAACCACCTTGGCTCGTTCCTTCATGATGCCTTCCACGCGATCCCGGAGCTGGTCGGACACATCGAGACTGACCATGGCGGCCTCCTGGGCCATGTCGCTGACACCGAAGGGCAGGGCCACCTTGCTCAGTCCCTGGACCACCTCGGCCGGTGCCACAGCGTAGCCGATGCGCAGGCCGGCCAAGCCATAGGCCTTGGAAAAGGTTCTTGCCACAACCACATTGGGATGATTCCGCATGAGTTCCAGCCCCTTGGCCTGGGCGGGATCGTCATTGAACTGGAAATACGCCTCGTCGAAGAGAACCAGGACATCATCGGGCACCGCCTCAAGCAGGTGCAGCGCCTCCTCCTGCGAAACCGAAGTACCCGTAGGATTGTTGGGATTATTGACGATGACCAGGCGCGTTCTGTCGGTCAGAGAGGCAATCATGGCCTCGATGTCGTGCCCGCCCCTGTCGTTCAACGGCACCGGCACGCAGGTGGCTCCGGCACCGGTCACGATGATGGGATAGGCCTCGAAACTCCGCCAGGGATACATCACCTCATCCCCCTCGCCGGCCACAAGATTGACCAGCTGGGTGATGACCTCCGTCGACCCGCACCCCAGCTGGATGTTCTCCGGGGCAACCTGGTGCAGGCGGGCCAGGCGCTCGACGAGCACCGTCCCACGCATATCCGGATAGCGGTTCAGGTGCACCAGGGCCCGGTCCGACACGGCCTCCCTGACAGCGGCCAGAGGAGGATAGGGGTTCTCATTGCTGGAGATCTTATAGGGGGTCAGTCCCGGGGTGACCGGAGCCGCCTTGCCCTGCCTGTAGCCGGGCAGGGCGTCAATGGAAGAGCGATGTCTGTATGCCATGGCCACCATGGTAGCGAGCCATGCGCCGGGCACAAGCTTCAGGACCACTTACGACACCACAGGGCTCGCATGGCGGACCCGGACGGCGCCCGGATACGAAAAAGCCGGGGCCCCTCAGGGCACCCGGCCAGAAAAATCGATAAGGTCCAGCCTACTTGAGGATGGCCAGCACGTCGCGCGCGGACACGATCAGGTAGTCCTCACCACCATAGGTGACCTCGGTGCCGCCGTACTTGGAATACAGAACCTTGTCGCCAACCTTGACATCCATGGGGATACGCTCCCCCTTGTCATCACGGCGTCCGGGACCGGCAGCCAGGACTTCGCCCTGCTGGGGCTTCTCCTTGGCGGTATCAGGAATCACCAGACCCGAAGCGGTCTTGGTCTCCGCCTCAGCCTGCTTGATGACGATCTTATCTTCCAACGGTGTGAGTGCAATCGACACTGTGGACCTCCCTACATCTGTGAGAACAGCCAATAAACCCACGCCGGAACGTCGATGAGAGGCTGACGAACACTCACCACGCATTCCTTTGCGCTACCTGTCATCGTAGCGCGAAATTAGCACTCTGCCAACTTGAGTGCTAATGCCGACAGTGAACAGTCACCGCAGGGTCGGGCACTCAGTCCTGCCTGGACGGCTGCCGACGGGCCAGGATGGCCTCGACTCCGATGGAGAGCGAGTCCGAGCTCTGCTTGGGAACCTCCACGTCGGCCTCCATCTCACGCTGATGGAAGTCCTTGGGCATATCCACCCGGCCCTTTTCGGAAGAGCCGGTTCCGGTCTTGCCTGCACGGTCGGCGTTCTTTCGCTTCCCTGCCTTCTTCCCTCGGGTTTCCGCCTTGGCTGGCTCGGCCTTGGAGACCTGCCTTGTGGACTTGATCTCCAGACTCTGCGGCCCTTCGGACTCCGGCATCGATCCATTCCGGGGTGAACCCAGGGAGAAGGAAATCAAATCCTGGGATGCGGCCATCTCAAAGGCGTCCAGGGCAGGAGAGGGCTTGATCCGCTCCAGTTCGTGGGTGGCATCCTGACCCGCGTCGCCCGATACCTGAGCAGCAGCAGCAGCAGTGAAGGACTCCAGGTTGACCTGCTGTCCTCGAAGAGAGACCGTACCTTTTCCTGCCTTCCGTGCAGCCTTCCCCGTTTTCCCGGCCCCGGCAGGCTGCCCTGCTTTCTCGGCACTTGAAGTGGAGTTCCTCTCAGCAGCATTCCGTACACCGCCACGGTGCTCGGAGCGATCGGCAATCTTGGCATCCGCCGACGGGGTCTTCCCGCCCTTGGTTGCACCCTTCTCGCCGGTCCCGGTATTCGTCGCCGCATTTTCGGTCTTGCGCTTACGGGCACTCAGGGCAGCGCGCTTGTCCTCGCGGGCCTTGGCAATGGTCCGGTTGATTTCCTGTTGGTCAAGGACATCCGTTGCAATCTCCGAGGGCGACCCCACGGACTCCCCGCCATCAGCCGGAGCCACGGCGGCCCTGCCGGAAGGACGGCCGCCACCTTTCGTCAGGCTGGCGGCTCGCTGGCGACGCTGGAGGGCCTTGCGCCGGGCCAGGTTGGCCTCCCAGGCACGGGCCTGAGCCGATGCATGGGCCCCGGCAATCAGAACCATGACCGTCAGAGCCAGGGGAATGAGCATGAACCAGAAGCTGTACTCCATAGGGAAGGAGAACCCGGCAACCAGGGCCGTCACCACCAGCAGGGAGACGACCAGAATGCGCCGCCTGCGAATCGCCTCCCGGCGCATCTGCCGAACGCGCCGGATTCGCTGGGCTTCACCCAGCGAGGCTTTGTCCTGCTGCTTCTGCTGCATGACCAACCCTTTCGCTGTTTGCGGCCCGGCATCACCGAACCGCATGCCGTCCTGCTCCCCAACCATGTGAAGGGAGGTGGACAGCTTGTCCTGACGGTGCTCCGAGGCCCGTTTCATACCTCTTACGGTCCGCCCCGGCAACCAAGCCAGTACCAGAATCGCCGCAATCACCACCATAACGATGCTGCTGAGCGATTCGTAAACCATAAGGCCCTACGTTAGTTGACGGCATACCCCAAATAGACCGGGAAGGCGAGGCGTGTCGGCCTTCTGGACCTTTCCTGGACGAATGGGACGGATCATGAACGGCCCTAAAGCCGGTCCAGAATCCGCGGATCGTAATCCTCCGACAAAAGACTGAAAGTCAGATGATCCCTCCAGGCCCCATTCACATACATGTATCCCCTTCTCAGCCCCTCAGGCTTCAGACCCACCTTGCGTGCCACGGCAAGGGATCTTTGATTCTCCGGCAGAATGGCCACCTCTATGCGGTGCAGATGAGGGCCCGTATCGGCCCGGAAGGCCCAGTCAGCCAGCAGGGCCAGGGAAAGCGGTGCGAAACCATGACCGATCCACTTCTCGGCGACCCAATAGCCCACCACAGCCGTTCGCATGGCCCCGTAGCAGATTGCCCCAAGTGATACCTGCCCGACCAGCCTGGTCTGAAACTCCATCAGGAAGAGGGCCGAACTTCCCTCACGCCTGGACCGCTCCAGGGAGCTCATCCATTGGGCGTAACTCATGCCGGGGCCGTGCGTGGGGTCGCCGGATTCCCAAGGCGCAAGCCAGTCCCGGTTATCCCACCGCACCCGGTTCCACTCCTCCTGGTCATTCTCCCGGATGGGTCTCAGGCAAAAATCACCGTGCCCCGGTGGCGCAGTGAGCCGATCGGGGAGAATCAGGGCACGGGCCTGATCACGGGACTGACTGCCATGCCAGGCATCACGCAAGGACTGGAGGACGGACATATCTCCATGGTCTCACCAAACGATCGCCAAATCGCCCCGAACTCACCGGTATCCTCGTCCGGCCACCGCTGGGGGCTACCAATCGTGGGAATCTCCTGATAAAACGGTCCTTATGACCCTGACGGCCCGGCACACTGTCATGTTGCCGCTCACGTCTCCGGTCGCGTTTCGTCAACCACCGGATAGGAGAAGCCATGCCAGTGGAGAACGACCCGAGCACGGGGAGGATGGGCGCGAGCGCCCAAACCCCACACGGTGGGGTCATGGACCAGAATGGGAGTTGCAAGAACGCCCTGCGCAAGAGGCGCTTGTCGGAGCGGCACCACATCAGCGACGACCGACTCTCTAAGGCTGGTCGGAATCTGGCCGTGCAGTTGCTCGAATCGGTTCTCCCGATGGTTGCATCGAAAGAAGAAGACCGGATGGATGCGTCAGATCACGGCAGGGAGGAAGCCGTCCTTGGCGACATCCCGAGGGCCGCTGCTTTCTCTTCCATACGGGGTGAGGTTCCTACGGACGACCTCCTCAAGACCCTCCTGGATTGCGGCTATCAGGTCCTCATACCCAAATTGGGCACCGGCTTGGAGGTCGGATGGGGCCTCATGAGCGGACCGACCGACCTGGGCCGGATGGAGACCATCGGCGGCTGGCGGCCCGATGAACCCGAGGGCGTCAGCCTACCTGCCGAAAGCCTGGCCGGAGCCCGCCTGATTCTGGTACCCGCCCTCTCCATAGACACCTTGGGGACCAGGCTGGGTCGGGGCGGCGGTTGGTACGACCGGGCCCTGGTAAATCGGACGGACGGAGCCCTGGTTGTGGGCATCTGCTGGGAGGAGGAGCTGGTCACGGATCCTCTCCCCCACCTGCCCCATGACCTGCCTGTCGATGCCGTCCTGACACCGACGGGATTCACGCTTACAGCGGCAGGCCGGTCACGTCGAGCGTCTTTCGGGTCATAATAAGGGTCGGAAGAGTCAGAACCCACCGCCTATGGTCGCCAGTACCGCTAGGATGTGGGTGTTGACCAGACTCGTGTAGAGAACGATTACCAGCGGAGGGAACGAACGGTGCCTACCTATCATTACCGTTGCAAGAACTGCGGTTACGACTTCACGGAGGAGCAGTCCTTCGACGACGACCCCATCACCATCTGCCCCAAGTGCAATGAGGAACAGGTCCGCAAGGTCTTCTCCGCTGTTCCCATCGAGTTCAAGGGGCACGGCTTCTATCGCACCGATGGGGCCTCGGGGTCCTCCGACTCCGGCAAGTAGCACTTCCAGTCATACTTGACCACATCAGCCATGGAACCCGGCAAATCAGGTAATCACCTGACAGCCTGGGTCCATGGCTGATTTTCATCTCTCCAGGGCACACGGCCCTTCCGGTCGGACAGACAACCAACTGGCCGTTCGACGGCGCCTCCATACGGTACGCCGATTGGGCGCCTCATTTTGCCTGGGTCTGGCGGTCTTTTCACTCCTGCAGATATTGATGGGCCTGATGGGACACCGGGAGATTCTTGTTGCAGTCTCTGACATAGCCCGCGGCGATATAATCACCACATCCATGGTCTCGACCAGAACCATGACCGGCTCCTACGATCTGCCCGGCTCTTTTTCCTCACCCGACCAGGTCCTGGGCCAAATCACCCGGGTATCCGTCACCCGAGACCGCCCACTTCTGGATGTTATGGTCGCCGGCCGTTATCCGGAACCACCCGGGACGACCTCCGTAAGCCTCCACCTGTCCAGCAGCACCGACTCCCTGGACCCGGGCGACCAGGTCAAGCTGCTGGCTCCCCACGGTTGTCAGCCTCAGGAAGCAGTCCCTTCGAATCTTGTCGTCCACCCCACTTCGGCAACCGGCGACTCCGGTTCTGACGGGCCATGCGTCCTATCACAGCAGGCACTGATTCTCAACCTCCCCCCGAAGCCCAAGACCTCATCAACCACCGGCCCGGACACCTCCACGCCCAAGCAGGAGGCTCGACTTGTCACCATGGCGATGGAGCCCGATGATGCTGTGAGGGTCCTCTCCATGGACCCGGACACTCCCCTGGTGGCCGTCCGCCTGAAGAACGGGGACGGTATCGAGGGCCCCGGTCCGACACCCTCCGAAGACAATAAGCACCATCCCGAGGCCATGACACCGATAATGAAAACAGGAATCCAGACACATGTGCCTTGAGCACAGTGAAGGATAGGGAGGAAAGTCATGGACTCAATCAATCATTTCGCAGTCGAGGAGACCGCACAGGCGGCCAGGAAAATCTCCGAGGTCAGCAACAAGGGCGTGGTGGGAGAGTTCAAGCAGTTCATCTCCCGGGGGTCGATGATCGACATGGCCGTCGGTGTGGTCATGGGCTCCGCCGTGACCACCATCGTCAACTCCATCGTCAACAACCTGATCAGCCCCTTGATCGCCATGATCTTCGGCAAGCCGGACCTGTCGGGACTACTGACCATCACCTACCGGAACGCCACCATATCCTTCGGTGCGGTGCTCACGGCCCTGCTGAACTTCTTCCTCATCGCCCTTGCCGTCTATTTCTGCATCATCCTGCCGATCAACAAGCTGCGGCAGATCAGCAGGGCGGCCTCAGGGGTCAAGGACAAGCCCGGAACCCCCTCCACCGAGGACCAGACCCTCCAGCTCCTGCAGCAGATTGCCGCCGACATCCGCGCAACCCGGACGGATGAAAACCAGGGTGAGCATGCTGCAGAGCGTCCCGAATCCAGCCTGTGAATTTCAAACAGCCTGGAATCATGGCAAGGTGAGCCCCGAGGGGAACGCTCCCGACGGGGGCCGGATTTCAAAAAGAGTCCCTGCCTGCAACCAGAACAACCGGTTGCAGGCAGGGACTTTCAGTACTCAAACGGACTCCCGGTCCGGAGAGCGGCCCGCAGACAAAGAGTCGGCCATCCGATGCTCAGTCCTTGCCCTCAGCCGGGAAGAGACCCCAGTGGGGAGGAAGCTCGTCCAGGATGCGACGGTCATCCTCGCTCCGTCGGTCCTCTTCGGTCTGCCTATCCGTGGAATCCATGAAGGTGCTGTCGGCATCGAACCGTTCCGTCCCCGTGCGCACCACACGACGGTGTCGGCGGGGACGACCAGGACTTTCCGCTTCTACCATCAGTGGGCCTGCTGGTAGATATCCGCCAAGCGGGCGACGATACGGTCGGCTTCCTTATCCGGATTGACGAAGGTCGAGACGCTCCAGACGGTCATGACGGACCAACCCAGCCTTTGCAGGTCCTCCGTGTTGAAGCGATGGCGCTCACGGGTGGACTGGGTATGCATGAATTCGACATTATCGGTCAGGACGGCCAGGGCGTAGGGCTTGTCCTTGAGACCAACCACCAGCGGAATCCTGGGGGAATCCTCATATCCGTAGTCGACCGCAACATCCAATCCACGCGAGCGCAGACGCTGGGCCAGGTCACGGAAGAGGACGTTGGTCGATTCGGATGCCGAACCCGGCTGGGGTTCTTCATCACCCAGGCCCTCAACCCAGGCCAGGAGCTCCTTCAGGAGCTTGGGGCCAGGCTGGTGGAGACGATCGTCCTCCAGGTCCTGGGATTCGAACGCAGTGATGATATCCAGGTCACGGTCAGCCAAGGCCAGAGCATCCAGGAGCATTCCGCTGCCGCCGTCACCCTCCAGCTCGCCGAATTGCTGCAGGAGACGACCATGGGAGGTCTTGGCAAAGCCCAGGGTCAGCACCACATCCGTGGCCTTGGCCCCGCATACCTCATCGATACCGATGATGCGTACATGTCGGAGGAACTTGCCGAAAGCCTGATCTTTGGCGGCCGCGGCCTTCAACTCGGCCCCCAACCTGGAACGGTGGTTGGAGGAGAGGGTCACGACAGTCAGGATGTATGAGGCAGGCACGATGGAGAAGGAGGCCGCCCGCTGCCGGAGGAGGTCCACAACGGCCATCACCTCCTGCTGGTTGGACTCGACCAGGCCGGTCGCCATGACTGGCACACCGGTACCTTCGACCCTGGTCAGCCTGACCCTTCCGCAGGATCGTTCACAAGGCAGCGAAGCGGGAAGGGTTCCATACCCATGCCCCTGGAGGAAGCCGGACAGGAGCGGGCTGCGTCTGGACGGGCGGGCGGGGGCCTGGACCGGAACCAGCTGGTCGACCAGCTGGAGGAGACCCTCCGAGGTAATGGTCGGACGATGGGCGATGACCGCCACCTGCCCGGCCCTGGCCAGGACGGTCAGGACCTGGATGGAGGGCATATGGGCCCCGGCATCGATGATGACCGTATCGGCCAGCTGAGTCGGATTGGTCCGGGTGGCCAGGGTTGCAGGGGTGGCGATGATGATGGGCTTTGTAGCTGCCAGAATGCCGGGATGCGCCTGCTGGAAGGCCGACAGGGATGCGCTGGGGTTCCCGGCCAGCATGGTATGGAACTGGTTGGCCTCCTGGGTGCGGGAGAAGAGCAGCTCCGAAAGACGCTTCTCGCTCTCCTGGGCCACCATGGGTCCAACACTGTCCACGTGCTGTGCATCAACCTGGTTGAAACGCTCGGCGGCATTGGACAGGGCCGAGCCATCCTGGTTGGAGATGATCTGGGAGGAGTGCATGATGTCATCGAAGACCGTGGTCCACCAGGCCAGCCCCAGCTCTCCTCGGACGGCCTCGCGCTCCACCTGCCGGGTGCGGAGGTCCTGAACAAGATCATCCAGCCCAACAGCCTTGAACTCCCCTTCCAGGGAGCAACGCTCCGGCAGGGTATCCAGGGACAGGTGGTCATCAAAGAGGGCCTTGAGCCTCTCCTCCACCTTGTTGAATTCCATGATTTCCAGGTCGCCGCCGCTGGGCGTGGTGGTCAGGACCGTATCCAGGGCCGTCATGTCCTGGATCAGGGCATCCTGGGTGTCGATTATCGTATCCAGCTTGGGCGGAAGAACGGGCCAGCCGCCATGGGGAACAAAGGTGCGCCATTGGTCGGCCTGCTTGGCCACCACCTGAAGTGCCGCATGCAGGTCTTCGGCCTGGGCACCCGGCCTGAGCAGGCTCTTGGCCTCCTTGACCAGTCGACGGCGTTCCCAGAAGCCAAGATTGGTTCCGTTGGCCTTTCGGTCGGCCTTGGACTTGGTGGCCTCGATCATGGCCGGAATATCACGCTCGAAAATGGCTGGCTGGAACACGTCGAGGACCCGGCGCAGGTTCTTCAGGACAACCACCTGCTTCCCCCAGTCACGAACAGTGGCAGGCACCGGAAAACCGCAGGTCTCCACGGTGGACTTGACCTGCTCACGGGTGGCGGGCAGAAGCCGCTGAAGGAGGCGGACGACCCTGGCATAGGCGTCCACGGCCTCATTCTCGCTGGTCAGGGTGGCCCCGAACCAGGGGGTGTCGTCGGGCCCGATGGTGAATTCACCCAGCTGAGCCGCACGCTCCAACTTCTCGGCCCAGACATCCATCTGCGCCTGGAGGGAGTGGGCCGTAGCCGCACTCAGGCGGACCCTGGTCACAGGATGGGAGGGAAGGTTGGCAATCTGGGCAAGGTTCTGGATGGTCTGGTAGGCCGAGACTCCCCAACCCGTGTCCACACCGTGCAGGTCGCCCAGGTACCGGGTGAGCCGGGTACGCACGCCCACCAACTCGTCGGCCACCTGGTCGAAGTGTTCGGTCGCCTTACCGGGCTTGAAGCCCACAGCATCAATCAGACGTCGATCCAGGGCTTGACTGAACTGACCGTCGGTCATATCAAGGACCATATCAGCCATGCCGTTGGCCTCAAGCCGGTGCTGGAACCGACGCTTCTGCTCAACCACACAGGGCACGTAGAGAACCGTCCGCCCCGCCGCGACACAGCGGGCTGCGATGGCCAGGGCATCTTCCGCGCTCTCCCGACCGGTCTGTTCATCCAGGAGGACGCTGTGGCCCGAGCCAACCAGTTGGGCGGCATACCTGACCTGGTTATCAACGTCTCCGGCCTCGAATTCACTGTGCGGGTCGGCATCGAAAGGACTGTACTCAGGTACGGACTCGCCCCTGAGCCTGGCAGAGGCCTCCTGGTCTCCTGCCATGGCATCCAGCAGATCATTGCCGGTCGGCCCGGCCTCCATCCTGTCCAGGATGGTCAGGCTCTCCCCCAGCAGCTGGGCGGAGGGCTCGATGTAGCATCCAAGAACGATTTTCCGTTCAATCGTAAAGTCGTTGATCTTGGGGGCAATCAGCTCGGTCATGTCCTTGAAGAGGGACGAGGTCTCTGGGGTGCCACCTTCGTAGTGCGAGGCGGAGAAGAGCCTGGAGGTGTCCAGATTGACCCCCCTCTCCCGCATGGCGGAGATAAAGACCGGATTCAGGTCGACCTTTCCCGTGAAGCGGATGGAGGCCCGGGATGCCCCTTCCCGTCCTTCCTCGATGCAGACCGGGTAAAGGAGGACGGGCATGGCCTTGCCCTGCCAGGCTGCCACACCCACCACCAGGGAGAGCTGGGCGCAACCGCTTATACGCTCTTTTGCCGCCTGGTCGTCGAGTACCCGCTCCAGACGTCGATGGGCGGCGCGAAGCATCCCCCTGTCCCTGAAGAGGGCATTCAGGTGCACCTGCCCGCTGGCGAACAGCTGGGCGATTCCCGAGGGATGGGCATGGGTCAGATCCATTTGCGCAGCCAGTTGCCCAACGTTTTCCAGGGGGGTGACCCCGGCCTGGTTCTGGTAGTCCTGCCTCCACGACCGGATGCGGTCCAAGGCAGACATGCCGGTCTCTTCCCGCTCAGGTTCGCGGGCGGACCCGTTTCGATCTTCCTGGCTCATTCCTACGCTTCCCTGCTCCTGGGCCATCTCGTCACTGTTCACTATCTGTTCGCTCATTCCTGACTCACTTCCCGGTGGCATTCAGATACTCGCGATAGCCCTCATTGGCCTGAAGGGCCTCATCGATATCCTCGTTGCCCTGGGCGGACAACCAGGCGTAAAGGTCATCATAAAGGGCAGGATTCATGGCCAGGAAGGGCAGCAACTGGGTGTGTTTGGCCATCTCGAACTGGAGGGCGAAATCGGAGGTGCGCTTGGCGTCGTCCGAACTCATCCCATCCACTTCGATGACTTCCTCCTGATTGCCATACTCCCCCTTGGCAACCCGATCAAAGACGGAACCCGGCTCGAATGCAGGCCGGTAGGTCTGCTCAGCATCTGCCGAACTGACCTCAATCTCCTGGCGCTCCCCGGCCATTTCCTGTTCCTGCTGGGCCATACGGGCCAGTTCGACTGCGCCGAGTGGCTGGAAGGCCCCCTCCTGTGTGGGCTGCTGGGCTGAGGTTTCGTGCTGGACCTGGGCAGCGTGCTGCTGCGGCTGGATAGCCGGCTGCATACCGGTCTGGGTCTGGACTGGCAACGGCTGTCGGGCTTGAACCTGCGGCTGAGCCTGAGGCTGGGGCTGGACCTGAGGCTGTGATTGGGCCTGCGACTGGGGCATAGCACCTGCATACGGCCGAACCTGAGGCTGGGGCTGACCCTGCTCAGCCGGGGCAGGAGTACCCGCCTCGCCTGCCTGGGCGTTTCTGGCATCGTCGAACAGATTGCGCTGGACCGGAGGCTTCCCCTCCTGTCCTACAGGCTGGGCCAGGACCGGCAGACCATCCACCTGCTGATTGCCCTGCGCGGATTGGGCGGGCACCTGCTGCTCAGACGTTTCTGGCAGGTTTTGGGCCGGGGGCTGCTGCCGAGTCTGTGCCTGGGGTTCAACATCGGGCCGTGGCTGTGATGGGGCTCCTGCAGACTGTACATTTTGTGCTGGCACCTGGTCACCCTGGGAGGGAATCTGCGACTGGGTGGCTGCGGCATCACCTGCACCCAAGGCCATGTCATGCAGGGCACTGACCCGGTTCCGGACCCCGTCGGCACGGAAAATACCCGTCGGTTCGCCCGCCCTCATGTCAAGGATGTCGTCCACCGACATACCGGAGGCATCCGGTTCCACTGGTTCCCTCCGCTCATTCGCGTAGGAGAAGAGATCAGGCACCTGGCGGGCCTGGCTGTCCTCCGCCCGGACCTGTGCCTCGACCTGAACGAAGTCCACCGGCACATCCCCGAACTGGAAACGCACGGAAGATCCCGGCAGAAGGAAGTCGGCCTGGCTGGGCAGACGGACCAGGGAACCATCGCCCTGAACCAGATAGGAGCCATTGGTGGATCCCATGTCACGCAGGACAGCGGAACCATCCTCGCCATAGGTGAAAACGGCATGGCGTTTGGACATGGACTTGGTCCCATCGGGAACCTCAAGGCGTCGTCTGCCATCATCGCCGAGAGGCCTCAGGGGCTTACGCCCAATCTCCAAGCTCTGACCGGGTTCCAGTCTGGTCTCTTCGACCCCATTGACCTTAATCATCCACTCCAGCTTTGGTCTCTGACCGTCACTCACGCTATGGACCTCCCAATCTGCAGCCGCCTTCACACAGTAATAAGGCTATTGTGTCATGAAATCCTGAAATAGGTCCGCCCGCGATATGAATCGACCGATAACCGGCACATCATCCACATCATCGACAGGTCGGGCACCCATCCCAGAGCCCCATTACACGAAATCAGGACTTATCCGCAAACGCCGGGGACGCCCGGCGGCAAGGACGATCAAAAGTACAATCGGTTCCGGCCGACACCCCGAAAGGCGTCGGCCGGAACCGATACGACCGTGCAGCAGATCACTGCCGGTCAAGAGTGCCGAGTGCCGTCAGACATCGGTCTCATCCCTGTCATCCTCGGGGTGGGGAGTCATGTAGACCTCGAACTCCTCATCATCGGGAACAGTGGAGTCATTGATCCGTTCGCCGGGAACCCGATGGTAGGAAACCGTGCCGTAGGCCGGAACCTCAACCAGTCGCCACCTGGCCCCCTCACCATTGATGCCGACCGCCGCCTGAACGGGGGTTCCGGTCGGGTTATAGAGGATGAGACTGATTTCTCCACACCCTCGGACGAAGGCCACCGAGCCAAGGCCACCCCTGCGGCCATCAGGGGTATAGGAGGTGGAGGCAACCCTGCGCGCCCCCACCGGCACGTCCTGGCCATAGTTGCGCAGCATGAAGTACTCCATGTTCCGCTTCACCTTGCCGGTCCCTGAGTCAATCGTGATGACGCCACGGCGGCCCACGGTCTTGGCCCAACTGGGTAGACCACGCTCGTCCAAGGCCAGGTTCCACAGATCGATCATGCCCACGCCCTGGCGGACCAGGCCCGTGCCGATTTCGCCGAACATGACATGGCTGGCCTCTTCAACGGTCTCATCCAGCATGCAACGACGCTCGCTCATGATGCCCCTCCACTGGGGGAACTGACGGCTTGCGTTGAAGACCCACTTCGGCAGACCGGAATAGGTATGGAGGGCGAAGCCGGCAAAGCTGAGGGACTCGGTCGGGGTCATGTACTCACTGACAGGCCGGGTGAAGAACCGAAGTCCATCATCCCCGAAGAATATCTCGACCTCGGGGAAACTGTGGTCCAGGGCCGGGCGCAGATAGTCAACGCCCCAACGTGTCAGCTCCTCCGGGGTCCAGACGGTCATGGGCCAGGAGGGATTGTTGGAGGGTTCGTTCTGCATGGTCACGGCTGCAATCGGGATGCCCAAGTCGCGGTAGGCCTGGATGAACCTGACGAAGTACTGGGCGTAGACGTAATCGATTTTGTCCTTGTTCCGGTACCCGTTGCCACAGTACTCACCCAGCCGCAACCGGCCCGACCCTTCAAGTCGGTTGCTGGTCTTCATCCACGCCGGAGCCGTCCAGGGAGAGGCCAGGATACGGATGCCGGGGTTGATGGCCATGATCTCCTGAAGGACCGGTACCACATACTTCATGTCCCTGGTGGCATCGGGAGAGCCGGGCTCCCCCTCGCCGATGGAGAAGTGATCCAGGGCCGCATCCGTCACCACGCCATCGGGCAGGTCGTCATACGAGTAGTAACGCTGGCTCGAAAAGTCACAGGACCCGATGCAGATGCGGAGGGTAGAGAATCCACCCTGGGCCGGATCGAACATCTCGGTCAGTATCCTGCTGCGCTGACCCGCGTCCATACTGGTCATGAACAGGTAGGCACTGGAATCGGTCAGGGCCGCTCCGGCACCCTCCCAAAGCTGATACTGCCGGGTCGGATCAACCTGAATCGGGACGGCCTGACCCGGATCTGACACCGTGGCCGGAGAGTCCATTGGCCGACGCCTTTGGAAGAGGTCACCCGATGTGATTGTCCATAGTTCTTTCATGCTTGCCTCGTTTCACGAATTTCCACGACTACCGCCATTGGGGTTTGCCCGGGCCCACCCTGCCGCTCTGTCACGTTCAGGACTTGCCCGGGGCCTTGTCATCCATAAGACCCGAAGCGGGAATATCCAGGACGAACTCCCCATCATCCGGAACCGACGACCTGTTGATCCTTGAATCATCCGACTGGTGCATGGTCACCGTTCCCCAGGCGGGCACCGACACCAGCTGCCAGCGATTCCCCCACCCGTTCACAGTGACGGCCGCCCTTATCGGGGTACCTGTCGGGTTGTAGATGTGGGCGCTGATGGACCCGTCCGGGGCCATGAAAGCCACCGACCCCAGGCCTCCGCTCCATCCGTTGGGGGTGTAGTTACTGGACTCGATGACCCTGGACCCCGGTTCCACATCCTGACCGAAGGCCCTGAGCATGAAGTACTCGAGGTTGCGGCGAACCCGCCCGGTGGCACGGTCGATGGTGACGACGCCACGGCGGCCATCCGCTCCGATCTGGTTGGGCAGGCCCCGTTCGTCCAGTGCCATGTTCCAGAGGGTGATGAAGGATTCCCCGTTCCGGACAAGCCAGTTTCCAATCACGCCCGACATGATGTGGGCCGCGTCCTCGACCGTCTCGTTGAGCATGCACCTGCGCTCGGTCATCCCATAGATCCACTGGGGGTAGACCCTGGTGGCGTTGGGCAGCTTGGCGTAGTCGTCGTCATACACATGGAGCGTCAGGCCGTCAATCGATCCAGCCTGGGCCGGGCTGACGTCCCGGTCGACCGGACCGGTCAGGCTGTGCGCGGAATCATCGTTGATGAAGATTTTGACCTGAGGGTGGCTCCTATCGAGAGCCGGGCGCAGGAATCTGTGGGCGAAGTCCGCCTGCTGGGCCAGGGTCCATGTCATGGCGGGCCAGGGAGCCGCGTTGGAAGGTTCGTTCTGGACCGTGACCGCCCAGATGGGGATGCCCAGGGCCTCCATCTCGTCCACGTACCTGGCGAAGTAGCGTGCATAGACCCCCTCAAACGAATCCTCCAGTGGGTCATACCCATTGCCTGTCCACTCATTGAACCGGAGGTGACCACCCTGGCAGAGATGCCCCGTGTTCTTCATCCAGGCCGGGGCGCTCCAGGGGGAGGCGATGATTCGCACGGCCGGATTGATGGAGAGGATTTCCCTGACGACCGGGATGATGTACTTGAAGTCCTTGGTGGCATCGGGCGCGCCCGGTTCCCCTTCACCCAGGGAGAAGTGTTTCAGGTCCTTGTCATGGTCCCCGTAGGGAATGTCGTCATAGGTGTAATACGGCTGGGAGGACGGTTCGCAGGACCCCAGGGGAATGCGGATGCAGGAGAACCCGGCCTTGTCGGGATTGAACATGTCGTCCAACATGGCATGGCGTTGTTCCTTGGACTGGCATCCCCAGATCAGCGAGGCTGCGGCATCGGTGATGGCGGCTCCGGCACCCAACCAGGGCTGATGCTGTTGACTCGGGTCGATGACTATCGGCGTGGCACCATCAGGGGTATCGGCGAACCCCGGCGAATCCAGGGGGCGCCGCCGGTCCGACAGGTCTCCCGATGTCACGGTCCAATACTGGTTGCTGAACATGTGCGTCATTGCATTCCTCTTAACGTCGACCTCGAACGGGAAGAATCAGGGCAGTAAACCAAGATACAGAGGCATAGTAACATATTTAATCACTATTGCTCAACTTGAGTCAGAAACAATCAACTGCTGATATAGATCATCACGACGGTCGCGAACGCCCCATCTACATCGATGAAGGTTCCCCCTCGTCGGCTCCGCTCCGACCCGGCCAAACCTCATTGCGATATGAAAAACCCCGCTCCATGGAGAACCATGGTGCGGGGCTTGCAGTTCAAGCAGCTCCTTCAGGAGCCTGCAATCACTTGAGCTCGACGGTGGCGCCGGCTTCTTCCAGCTGGGACTTCGCCTTGTCGGCGTCTTCCTTCTTGGCACCTTCCAGAACGGGCTTGGGGGTGTCGTCGACCAGAGCCTTGGCGTCGGCCAGGCCCAGGTTGGTGATGGCGCGAACGGCCTTGATGACCTGGATCTTCTTGTCGCCAACGCTGGAGAGGATGACGTCGAACTCGGACTTCTCCTCCTCGGCCGGTGCGGCTGCACCGGGGGCGGCGGCAACGGCTGCCACGGGAGCGGCGGCCTCAACGTCGAACTCATCCTCGAACTTCTTGACGAAGTCGGACAGCTCGACCAGGGTCATTTCCTTGAACGCGTCGATGAGCTCATCAGCAGAGAGCTTAGCCATGATGGCTTCCTTTCATTTGTGGCAACCGGTGTATTTGGTTGACCGGCCACCGAACATTCTTTTGTTTACAGCAGCTTGAATCAGGGCCGAGGGCCTTGAACTCAAGCGGCCTTTTCCTGCTTCTCGCGCAGCGCATCGAAGGTGCGCACGGCCTTGGTAGGCACAGCGACGAAGAGGTTGGCGGCCTTGGACATGGTGCCCTTGAGCGCGCCCGCCATCTTGGAAAGCAGGACCTCGCGAGACTCCAGATCCGCGATCTTCTTCACGGCATCGGCATCGACGACGGTTCCATCAATGAAACCACCCTTGACGACCAGTGCCTTGTTCTCCTTGGCGAAATCACGCAGCGTCTTGGCAGCCTCGACGTAATCACCCTTGACGAAGGTGATGGCGCAGGGACCGGCGAGCATCTCATCGAGACCCTCAATGCCAGCCTCCCCGGCTGCAATACGGGCGAGCGTGTTCTTCGCCACTGAGTAGGAAGTATCGCGGCCTAGCTTGCTTCGCAGGTCGGCGACCTGCGGAACACTGAGCCCGCGGTACTCGGTGAGGATCACCGCGTCGGCGTCACGGAACTTGTCCGTCAGCCTGGCGACGACCTCTTCCTTTTCGGGCCTTTTCATGGCGTTCCTTCCTGAGTAGACCATGGCATAGCCCAGCACAAGGAACCAGCAGAAGAAAGGGGAATACCCCACTCACAGGCGGAGCATAAACGAATCGGATAGAACAACCCGATAAACTCAACCTGTGCTGGCTCGGCGCACCGAACTTCGGGGACCTTACGGCCCCGACCAACAGTCTTTGGTGTACGGAGTGAAACTGTACACACCCGGGTGGACCAGGTCAAGTCAAGGGCGAGCAGGCACTGACCGTATGGGCTCCCGCCCCCAGCGGCTCCAGGGGAAGGGAACCCCTCGGGCATACGGTGCGGCCAAGCACCATTCCATCCCCCTCGGCCTTGACCACCGTATCGACCCCATCAACGGTGACGGCGACCTCCTGCCCCGCGCCGACCCCAATCATCGGGGGAAGAACCAGATGGGCACGGCACCCCTGCGGCAGATCGAGTTCCATTCGGATGCCGGAGAGGCTGGTCCGACCACCAGCGGTCCGTACCGGTCCTGAAGTCCGGTAACCCACCGACAGGTCACCCCTGGGCAGGGGCAGGACCACAGCCGCCTGTTCAAGATCACCGGGTTGCGGGATGCAGGCGAGGGAGCGGCACCCAGGCTCCAAGGGACGAATTCCCAATCAGGCCAGAGGGCAGGAGGTAGACAGGCGATGCGGCCCAGGGGTGGGAGTAGGTGGTATTGGGCTTAAGACAGGGATCCCAGGCCTCCATGGTTCCACCACTGCCCTGATCGAGCATGTGATTCCATGTCCGTAAGCCTGTGGTTGCACTGATCAGAGCAGTGGCATCCGCCCCCAGGCCCGACCGGTAAAGGCCATCCAGATAGACGGCCGCCACGTAAACGCTGCACGCCATACCCCGACCGCGCAGGAAGTCCCCCACCCGTTCGATTCTCCCCCTGGGTGGTTCCGCAAAGGCCAGGGCGAAGGCCGAGGCGTGGAGGGAGTGGTGGGCCAGGGGACGTCCGGAGGGTCCGTGATCCAGTCCATCCCAGTAGGCACCGGCAGAGGGGTCATAGAGACGATCGTTGATGGCGGCACGCATCCTGGAGGCCACGCGGGCAAAGAGGACGGCATCACCATGGCGGCCCAGGGCCTTGGCCATATCGGCCATATCGGCGAAGGCACGGGAGGATAGGGCATTGACCACCGTATTGACCCTGCCGAAGAGATACCCGTCACGCTCGCTCTCAGGCCAGTCGACCAGATCCCCGTCCATTTGGCTTGACCGGCCCGGTTCCTTGACCACCAGGCCGCTCTCCCGGTCGAGGTACCTGAAGGGCAGGAGACTACAGAGCCGCCGGTATCGACTGCGCATCTGACCGAGGTCGCCGGTCGACATCCAGGCATCGTGCACGGCCAGGATGGAATACAGGGGCCACTCGGTGGGCCAGGTTCGATTTCCCACCAGATAATCCACCGTGTAGCGGCCGATGGACGGGGCGTCATCCAGGGCCTGATGAGCCCGCTGCTGAATCCAAGCATCTGCCTCATAGGGAGCCCGCTCCCTGGTCCAAGAGTCCACATATATGTTGGCATTGAGTCTCGTGACGGTGTCCCGCCCCAATTTCCAGACCCTGTCAAGGACAGGCCGGGAGGATCGGAAGTCGGCATGGGTGTCAATCGCCGGTGTCAGAAGAGCGGCGGCCTCCACCTGCCCGGCGGCGACGGCCGAGACCAGCTCTTCCCAAGCCTGCCCCGACTCCTCACAGACCAGCTCCGCATACCGGAAGACGCGAATCCCCCAGGTCTCGGCCGCATTCTCCCCCGCCTCCATCCGCCAGCGATCCTCATACACATTGCCTGCGGAGAGCTGGTATCTGACCCGGTCATCGTCCTGAACAACCTCCCCATACCGGATCAGAAGATCCATACCACCCGAAAGGGTCGCCCGCAACCGTATACCCCCCATCACCACGGAGCCGAAATCCAGAAGCACGCTTTTCGGCGTGGTGCGGCGGATATTCTTCGGATGCAGGTAGGAGGTCTGCAAAGAATCAACAGGTGAAGCCAGGCAGTGGTCGAATGGCTCCTTCACCCTGGCGGGCGGCCAGTCCCTGTCGTCGAAGCCGGCCGCCGAAAGACCCCCGGGATAGAACGACAGGTCGATATCCTCGGCAGGAGCCCGGTAGTACCTGGTACCGATGGAGGCGCTGTCCGGGAAGGCGGCACCACCCGGCAGGGCCTTCCAGGAGGCGTCCGTGCCGTAGTGCTCCACCTGTCCGTCTTCGAAACAGACATCGAGCTGGGCGGCGAACCTCTGATCCGACGTTGCATAGGCGATGACGCCGATGAAGTTGTCTCCGCCCGGCTGCAGGATCCCGCCTACGTCATACCCGTCGTAGCGGGCCTCGTCGCCCAGGGGGAAGACCGGTCCACACCCCTGGAAGGCACCGTTCATCCAGAGTCGGTAGACGAATTGCCTGGCCGGCCTGGTCGACGAGGCCGTGGCGTTCAGGGTCGCCCACCGTACCGGTTTGGCAGGCAATGCGACCACGCCACGCAGAAAGGCCCAACCCCAAGCGTTTCCACCTTCGTTCTGGGTCCGGTTCTGGGCCTGGGGGGATTCGTCTCTCTCGGTCCAGATGGCCTGGGCCGACCATCTGGAACCGGGGCCGGTTCCGAGGGTGGCGGCCCTGGACCGAAACACCACCTGCTCCTGGGCATCCAGCAGTTCCACCCTCAGCCAGTACCGCTCCGAGGGTCCCATGGGAACCTCAGGCAGTGCAGCCCCGTTGAGTTCGTCAATCGGACGGATGCCGCTCTCCCAGGTAAAAACGGAATCTCGGGAAAAGCCGTTCCCCATGTCGGGATTCGGCCTGTCGGCCACGATGACCCGTGCCGAGCAAGCGGAATCATCCGCAGCCAACATGGGGTCAAGGCGCCATCTGACCCGGGGAACCTCATAGGGTTCCAAGGCAACCGGGCTCACCCGGTCATTGACAAGAATCCGAATTCGACCGTCAGGTACCGGGGCGGCCCCGCCTCCATGATTCGAATCTGACAGCATGATGCCCCTCTACTGCCGGTAGTCGGACAAGGGAGAGAAGGACGGGGACCCGGAACCCTGCCGGTACATGGACTCGATTACGGGGTCTCGGCTTTCCTTGGCCATCTGCAGGAAGAAGGGCTGCGCCTGCCAACGGGCGGCCGCCCAAATCAGATACCAGATCAGCCCGGTACCCAGGAGGGCAACCAGAATCGGCGACCTGAGCAATCCCCAGACATATCCGGCGAGAGCCAGGATGGAGACCAGCAACATGTAGAAACGCCTGACCGAAAGGAGTAGGGCGTTGACCAGGAGGCGCCGAATTACGGCCTTGGGATACTCCACGACCAGAACCAGGGAGACGAAGGCCGTCTGCACCAGAAGGACCAGGCAGACCACAATCAAAGGCCAGAGCAGCCCTCCCCATGAGACCACCGCGGCAATCTGCAGATCATATACCAGGGCGAAGGCGATGATGCCAAGAGGAAGCCACGCCATCCAGGAACGGACGGCCAGTCGGGCGTACGCCTTGAAGTAATAGGTGAAGAACCCTGATGTAACCGACTGGTCCACGTATGGCCGGGCAATCCAATCGGGCAACTTCCGCCCCTCCTCTTCCATGGTCTCCAGAACATGAAACCGGATGGCCGTGGAGGACGAGGCCAGACCGGGATGATCCCGGAAAACCGCAAAGAGTGCCGCCAGCCCAGGCGCACTCAGGACACAGGCCAGAATGCAGGCAGGGTAATACTCCGGACTCTGCATGAACACCAGGACCAGAACCAGGGGGAGCATGCCGATGAGGGTGCAGAACCCCGAACCCAGTACAACCGCAACGGAATTGGTCACCCCCAGGAGGGCACGCATGGCATGCCCCTTCGAACCTGCGGTCTCACTGTCACGGTTATCACGAACGCTCACGCCATGCCCCAATCTCTGGTCCGCCCTTGCTTGATTCGCTGTCTCCGCGTATGAAGCTCAGCCCTTCATGCCGGAAGTGGCGATACCGGCTATGAACTGTTTCTGTCCAAGGAGGAAGACAATCAGGATGGGCAGGACCGAAATGACCGAACCCGTCATGATCATTGCGAAATCAGCGTTGTACTGGGAAATGAAGAGCTTCAGACCCAGCTGGATCGTATAGAGCTTCTGGGAGCGCAGGTAGATCAGCGGACCCATGTAGTCGTTCCAGGTGTTGGTGAAGGTGATGATGGCCAGGGCCGCCAGGGATGGGCCGGACAGGGGCAGGACGACCCTCCAGTAGATGCCGAACTCACTCAGACCATCCAGTCTGGCCGCTTCGGACAAGTCCTCGGGTATGGTGTCGTAGAACTGTTTCATCATGAAGACACCGAAGGCTCCGAAGGCCTGCAGAAGGATGATGGACCACCTGGTATCGGAGAGGCCGACGGCTGAGACCAGCTTGAACTGCGGAATCATGTAGGCCTGCCAGGGCACCGCCATGGTGGCGATGTAAATCAAGAAAAGAGTGGTGCGCCCTCTGAAGGGAATCTTCGAAAAACCATAGGCCGCGAAGGACCCGGTAAAGACCTGCAGGAGGGTCACAATCACAGCGAAGAAAACGGTGTTGAGCAACCAGGTCGTCATATCCGACTTGGTCCAGATGGTTGCGTAGTTCTCCCAATGCCAGACCGATGGGAACCATTTGATGGGAATGGCATACACCTCGTTGTTGGGCTTCAGTGAGGAAAGCACCATCCAGAAGAAGGGCAGAAGGACGAAGGCCGAGACGACGACCATGGACAGATACCCGATGATGGTCCCGGCGATCTTGGCCGGAGAGGCCTTCTTCCTGTTCCAGGGAATCTCCTCGACGGCAGGCGAGGCAAGGGCCGAAGACACTGTGTTGGTGGACATGGTCTCAGTCCTCCTTCAGGTTGTTGTACCAGAACTGAATCAGTGTGACCACCATGCAGATGGCCAAAAGAACCAGGGAGACGGCCGAGGCGTAACCGAAGTCGCCACGCTCGAAGGCCACACGGTAGATGTACTGGGCCAGCACCAGGGTGCTGGTGCCGGGACCGCCATCGGTCATGACCAGTGTCAGATCGAGAATCTTGAAGGATCCGATGGTCAGGGTGATCATGACGAAGAAGAGCGTGGGGCGCATCATGGGGACGGTCACGTGCCAGAAGCGTTGCCATCCGCTGGTACCGTCAAGCTCGGCCGCCTCATAAAGCTCGGAGGGAATGGTCTGCAACCCAGCCAGAAGCAGGATCATATAATAGCCGACCTCACGCCAGGTGCCCACAATGATGACGGCGGGCATGGCCCAGGCCGTCGAACCCAACCACCCGGGAGGGTTGCTGATGAACAGCCTGAGGAAGGAATTTATGGGGCCGGACTTGGGGTCGAAGAGCATGCCCCATACCTGCGCAGCAGCCACCAGGGAGGTGATGTAAGGGAAGAATGCCACCGTCCTGAAGAAGGCTCGACCACGCAGCTTGGAATTGAGCAGGACAGCCAGGGCGAAGGCCAGAATCAGGGTCAGGGGGATGTGGACTATCGAGTAGTAGAAGGTGTTCCATACCGAGGTCATGAAAATCTTGTCATGGGAGAGCCTGACCCAATTCTTTACCCCGTTGAAGACGGGTTTGCCGAAGGCCGACCACTTGGTGAAGGCTATATAGAAAAGGGTCAATGTGGGCAGGAGGGTCAGGCAGATGAAGCCGATGAAGTTCGGTGAAATGAAAATCAGTCCATTGCGCAGATTCCTTCGTGAAATCGCCTTGGCGTTGAACCTGCCCTGTCTGGATTTTGGGGCTCGCCGCCCATCGCCGGGTCCCTGGGACCCGGTTTTGCGATCCGCAACCGCCTGTCGGCTGCCGATTACTCCGGTTTCTTCCGTCATCTGTCCCTGCTCCTTACTGCCGTCACCGTGTCATGGGTTTGAAAATCACCTGCCACGCTCATTCCATCCGTGCCCTCACCAGGCCAAACCACAAGGCCGATGGCGGGGAGACTCCAGGGCCTGTTGCTTCCCCGGAGCCTCCCCACCACCGCGGGCGCTACTCGTCCAATACGCCCTGATCCTTGACGTTCTGCCTTGCTTCCTTAAGCCCATCGGACGGGGATTTTGCCCCGGTCATAATCGATGAGTGGGTGTCCTTGAGGATGGAGTTGATGGTGTCGGATGCGGCACTTACCGGGACTTCCATCTTCCTGTCGTGCTTGCTCCAGGCATCCTTGGAGGCCTGGTCAGAGGCCATGCCCTCAGGAGAGAAGAAGGTCTCGGTCACCTTGTCGTCGATGTAGGCCGGAGTGGTGGAGATCTTGGCCAACTCGACGGCTCCGCCCTGGCCGACGGCCCACTTGACGAACTCCTTGGCTGCGGCCAGTTTCTGCCCGGAAATCTTGGAGGAGATTGCCAGACTGGTGGGGCTGCCATAGGTAATCGGGGTCGAAGGCAGCTTCTTGTCAGGGTTCTGCGGAGCAGGGGCCATGCCCCAGCTGAACTTATCGGCCTCGCCTGTCTGCTGCTGATTCACCAGGACGGCGGCATACCAGGTGCCCATAGGCATCATGGCAGCCTTCTGAGTACCGAACTGCGGCTGATACTGGACCTTGTTGGTAAAGGAGGTGTTCCAGTCGATCGTGTACTTCTCGTCCTGCCACTCCAAGGCCCTCTTGTAGTAGGGCTCCATGTAGGAGAAATCGCCTTTGAGGAAGGTGTCGTCCGCCGACTTGCCGGACTGGGCCAGAGCGAAGGACTGCACGACGGACTGCCAGTTGTGCATGTACATGGGGTAGACGCTGTTGCCGTCATAGCCCGCCTCCGGGAGCTTCTCCTTGAGTTCCTTGGCGGCCTTGGTGTAATCGTCCCAGGTCCACTTGGCGCTGGGCTCCTCCACCCCGGCCTTGTGGAACATGTCCTTGTTGTAGAAGAGCACCCAGGTATCGCTGCGATACGGCAGGGCAAAGTACTTGCCATCGTGGTCGTACCCGTTCAGGTCGATGTGCTTGTCGCCCTGGAAACCCTTGGCGATGTCGGAGATGTCCGCCAGACCCTGGGAGTCCGCATAGGTGACATACTTGACCATGGTCTTGACGGGGAATACATCGGGCTGGGCGCCCGACGAAATGTCAGCGGTCAGCTGCTTGTCGTAATCGTCTGCGGAATACTGCTTGATGTTGATTGTCACATTGGGATGGGCCTTGTGGAACCCATCGGCCAGTGTCTTGAATTCGGGGGTCATGTCGAGTGACCAACCCGCAAGGGAGATGGTGGTTTTGGCGTTCTCGTCGAAGCCAGCGCCGCTCTTGTCGGAGGCATCCGTGCCGGATCCCCCACCACAACCGGCCAAGAGCATGGCGGCCGCTGATGCTACAGCCAAGGCCTTGCATGCTGAATTGAACTTCATTGTTTTTCCTTTCCTTCGGCTACACCGCCGAGGAATCAGGCGAGCACTGCCCACCGGTTCCTTACTGCTATCAAATGACCGTAAATATAACGGAAAGAACACTCCCCATTGATTTAGCATCACTTCCAACAGTTGTTTTTAAGTATATGGGCGACAAAAGTGCCTCTATTGGTTTGTTGCAGTTTGTTTCAGTTAGTTACCGGGTGTACTCTCACATGTAGGAGAACTCTCCCAGAAGAGGACGGCGTATTGCCGATTCCATAGGGTGGGTATACAGACATGACCAAACACAGCGACGTGCAACAAGACAACCCGGGGAATCAACCAGGCCTGCCTACGCCGCCACCCCAGGGTTGGCTGCCGGCCCAGCGCCGGGACATGATTCTGAACCTCCTCCTCCGCGATGACGTGGTCAGGGTGCCCGACCTTGCCCGGATGATGTCGACTACGGAAATCACCATCCGGCGGGACCTGGATGCACTCAGCAAGGCCGGTCTCATCAGGCGGGTCCGCGGAGGTGCGCTCTCACTCAATTCCACCGAAGCCGCACCAGAGGCCGAGGAAAAACCGATACGGGAAGGACCCGGCGCCTCGGTGGGAGGAGCATCGACCCACTCCATGCTGGAGAGCAATCCTGATAACGATCTGTATAGCGTTGGATCGCTCATGTCGGTCTCTTCCGGAGCCCCCGCCATCGGCTCCGGCCAGACCAGCCGGGGAACCATCGGTGTGGTGCTCCCCGAGCCCAGCTTCTTCTGGCCTGCGGTGACCGAGCACATCAGGCAGATTGCGCGTGACCTGTACAACATGGATATTGTGGCCAGGGAGACCTCCTACGAGGACTACCCGGAAACCGGCATTCTGGACGAACTGTCCAAGACGGATCATCTGCGCGGCATCATCGTGGCGCCCAGCATCAACCCGGCAATCGCCGAGGCCACCTGGCGGTGGCTGGCCGACTCCCCACTCCCCGTCACCGTACTGGAGCGCGAACCCCCACTCTGGAGCGACCACTTCATCGATTCCGTCCATACCAACCATCCCGTAGGTGTGCGCAAGGCGCTGCTCCACTTCAGGGACCACGGTCATACCCGTATAGGGCTGGCTCTGGGGTACACCCCCACCTCCGGTGATATAGAACTGGGCTGGCGCCTGATGATGCAGGACCGGGAAGACACGATGGAAGAGGCCTTCCTCCTGACCGGACGAGAGGCCTATGAAGCGGACGACGTCAATGACATTGCCGACGCCATCATCCGCACAGGGGCCACAGCGGTCCTGGTCCATCCCGATTACCTATCGATTGCCGTGGCCCAGGCGCTGCAACAGCGCGGCAAACATGTGCCCCAGGATGTCTCCCTGATCTCCATCGACGGGTATACCACACCCAGCACCAGGCCCCTGACCGTATTGAGATCATCCGAGTTCGATCTGGCCCAGTCCGCCCTGCGTCTCCTGACCAAGCGGATGGGCGACAGGGCGCGGCAGACCGAGCACGTATACATCGACCCCCGGCTGATAGACCGGGGGTCGGTGACCCGTCCGCATCGGGAATCCTGACTCAAAGGCCCTTGGCTATGTTCAGGACCAGCTTGGCAGCGGTGTCCGCATACTCCGAGATATCGAAATCCCTGAAGACCTCATAGTCGGTATCGGCATTATCGCTCAGTGCACGAATCACCAGTGCCGGCACATGGTTACGGGCAGCCACATGGCAGACAGCGGCCCCCTCCATCTCCACGGCATCGGCTCCGGTCGCCTCCTTGACCTGGGCGATCTTTTCAGCCGAATCAACGAAGTAGTTCCCGGTGGCGATGGTGCCGACCAGGTGCTTGATTCCCATCGTATCGAGTGTCCGCTGTGCCAGATCCAGGAGGTGGGGATCGGAATGGAATTCATCCGTCCCGGGAGCGAACTGGGCCACCATCCGCATATCGGTGTCCAGGTACCGCAGGGTTCCCCCCAGGACCACGTCATTGATGTGCAGGTCCTTGTTGAGGTTGCCGGCAATGCCGGAGAAGATGACGGCATCCGGACGATAGGTGTCCATCAGGTACTGGGTGGTGGCCGCGATGTTGACCGTGCCCATTCCGCCGACGGTCGCCACGACCTGGATGGGGCCCGAGGCACCCTGCAGACTCCCCCTGACCACGTCCAGGCTGGCCTGGGCCGACCGTTCATCATGGATCGGATCCTCCAACCCCTTGGCAATCAGGGCCACCTCTTCATCCATGGCACCAATGATTGCGACCACCTGGTCGCGACCCTGCCGCTGGTTCTCTTCGCTCATCCTGGGTCTCCTCACTGCTACACGACTGTCTCTGCCCGTCCAGCCTACAGCAAGACGGTCCGCAGGGGCCGCCTTGTATGACTTCTCAGCCCTATCGGCTGCGTCGTTCATCCACCGCCCGGGCCAGTCGCCTGAGCAGGGTCTCGGTATCAGGCCAGGAGATGCACCGGTCCGTAACGGACTGCCCATACACCAGCTGGTCCAGTGGAGCCGCAGGCTGGTTGCCTCCCTTGATGAAACTCTCGGCCATCAGCCCGGTGATGCCCTCTTCCCCGGCGGCAATGCGGTCGGTCAGCTCTTCAATCACACCAATCTGACGATGTTCGTCCTTGCCTGAGTTGCCATGCGATGCATCGATAATCAGACCGTGGGTGGCCGCACTGTCGGCAGGCATCTTCCGACGGCTCGCTTCCAGGGCCAGCCGCACCGATTCCTTGTCATAGTTCGGTCCGTGCTTGGACCCTCGCAGGACCAGGTGGCAGTCGGGGTTGCCCAGGGTCTCCACGGCCGCGGCCTGCCCCTCGTGGTCGATGCCGAAGAAGGTGTGCCGCTGGGCCGCTGCATAGCAGGAATCAACGGCAACATCCACGCTGCCGTCGGTGGCGTTCTTGAAACCGATGGGCATGGACATGCCTGAAGCCAGTTGACGGTGCACCTGGCTCTCGGTGTTCCTGGCCCCTATGGCTCCCCAACTCACCGCATCTGCGATGTACTGGGGCGACGTGGGTTCCAGGAACTCCGTAGCTGCGGGCAGACCGGCCCCGAGGACACCCAAGAGCGTCTTCCTGGCCAGGAGTAGTCCCTTCTGAATGTGATGGGACCCGTCCAGATCGGGGTCGTTGATCAGCCCCTTCCAGCCGATGGTGGTCCTGGGCTTCTCGAAGTAGACGCGCATGACGATCAGAAGACGGTCGGAGAGCTCGTTCTTCATGGCCGCCAAGCGCCTGGCATAGTCCAGGGCGGCCTTGGGGTCGTGAATGGAGCAGGGACCGATGATGACCAGGAAACGGTCGTCCTCGCCCTGAAGGCAGGCTCTGATCTCCTGTCTGGAACGGATGACCAGGTTCCTGGCGTCCCGATCCAGGGGGTACCTGGTCAGGACCTCGGCCGGTGAGGGCAATCTGTCCAGCTCAAAGACGCGACGATTGACGATGCGCCCGATGCCGACCTCATCCTCCCACCGGGGCACGGCCCCGGACTTGAGGGGATCCACCCCCTCAGCAATGGCCTTGTGGAGGAGCTCCACCTCGTATGCCTTGCGCGGTTTACGCAGAGGTGGATCCTGCAACCCGTTGAGTGAATCCGCGGGAATTTCCCTTGTTTCCCTGTCCTTACCGCTCACGATGCACGCCACCTTCCCGGGACGAACGGCGGCGGTCGATGGCATCAGCCAGGGTATGCAGAAGCTCCTCGGTCCTGTCCCAGGCGATGCAGGCATCGGTCACGGACTTGCCGAAGACCAGCTGGTTCAATGGGGCGGGATCCTGCCGACCGCCTTCGATGAAACTCTCCATCATGATGCCCAGGATGCCGCGTTCTCCCCCGCCGATGCGGGCAGCCAGATCCTCGACCACTCCGACCTCCCGATCCGGGTCCTTGCCGCAGTTGCCGTGGGCGGCGTCAACCATAAGTCCGGGGCAGGCATCGGGACCTGCCTTGGACTTGGCCAGCTCTTCCAGGGCCTGGCGAATCGAATCCCGATCATAGTTGGGGCCCTTGGAGGACCCCCGCATAATCAGATGGCAGTCCGGGTTCCCCTTGGTCTCAGCCGAAATGACATGCCCGTCCAGGTTGATGGAGAGGAAATGGTGGTCAAAAGCGGCGGCATAGCAAGAGTCCGCGGCCACATCCACATTCCCGTCCGTGGAGTTCTTGAAGCCGATTGGCATGGACATGCCCGAGGCGAGCTCGCGATGGACCTGGCTTTCCGTGTTCCTGGCCCCTATGGCCCCCCAGCTCACCGCATCACAGAGATACTGCGGGGTGATGGGGTCCAGCCACTCGGTGGCCGCGGGAACACCGGCGGACAGTACGTCGGTCAAGACCTTCCGCGCCTGCCAGATACCTTTTCGTATATCGAAGGAGCCATCCAGGTCGGGGTCGTTGATGAGACCCTTCCATCCCACTGTGGTACGCGGCTTCTCGAAGTAGACCCGCATGACGATGACCAGACGGTCATTGAGCTCCCGATTCACTGCCGCCAGACGTCGGGCATACTCCTGGGCCGCCTTGGGGTCATGAATGGAGCAGGGCCCCACAATCACCAGGAGCCGGTCGTCACGGCCATGGAGAACATCCTTGATGGCCTGGCGCGACTCAAGTACCAACCTCGTCTGTTCGGCATTCAGGGGCAGGGATTTGATGAAGTGACGCGGAGCCGGGATGGGATCAAGTTGGCTGATGTTGACATCGACGGTCTCTGGATAGACGGCCTCATCCCCCAGCCTGTGCCTCTCCTTGTCCTGACCGCTACCAGGCCCCTTGATCACTGCCATCGCGTTCTCCTCCCCGACCACATATCGGGCTTCTCTCTATTGGTCACACTGTACCCGGGCAGGTACGAATCCGCCGCCCCCATGTCCCTATGTGGGCAGGAAGGCGGCGGATGCCGTTCTCTATCGGCTCAGGCCAGGGCGCCCATCGGATCCCAGGCCGGCAGCATGAGGGCCGGCTGGTCGAAGGCCTTGCGGTACTCCTCAGGCAGCATGGACTTGGGTACGGCCACCTCGTACACGTACTCGGTGAACCAGTCATCACTCATCGTGAAGTAGCCCTTGTTGGCGATATCGCCACCCCAGGAGTTCTCGACCCTCCACCGGTTGGTGGTGGTGCCGTCGTCGGCCACATCGACACCCACGAAGGCCATGGCGTGGTTCTGGGCGGAATCGCCGAAGCGCACGCGCTCCTCCTTGTCCATGTCGAAGTCCACATCGTAGACCCTGCCGTACTCGAAGAGGTCGGTGGCCCACTGTCCGGCCTTGCGGTCCATCATCGGATGGCAGTCGGCGCCGAACCAGACCGGCAGACCCTGCTCGGCCATGAGCCTGCGAGCGCAGTCCTTCATGAAGTCCATGGGCACGTTCAGGTACTCGGTGGGGTCGCCACCGGCCACGTTGCCCAGATGCTCGATACCGATCTTGGTCCCCTTGGGGTGTTCGCGGCGGGGATCGTCGACCAGGCAGACGTAGTCCTCGAGCCCGGCATCGACGTACTTCTTCCAGAACTCCTGGGGGGTGATCCGTCCATCGCGGTGGAAGACACCGTCCTTGTCGGTCCACTCCCAGTCGAAGCTGGTGGGCGGGGTGCCCAGGTGGATGGTCAGGATGCGGTGCCCGGCCTGGGTGGTCTCGGCGATGATCTGATCAATCTTGGAGGGGTCAGCCACCATATGGGCCACAGCCTGATGGAGAAGACGACGCAGCTGGTGATCCATCTCTCCCGTGTTCTGGGAGGAGGCGGTCTCCGGGTAGAACTGCTTGGGGACGGCACCGTACTTCTTGTAGATGTTCATGGCCATGATCCACTGGCCGCCATCTCCCATGACATCACCCAGGAGGAACTGCATGAGCTGGGAATCGGTCGGCTCCCCGGCACGGACCAGGGCGGCCATGTCGCGGAGGAAGTAGTTGACCCGCTCAAGCTTGTCGTAGTACATGGCGTAGTTCTGCGAGAACTCGAAGTCGCCCATGGGGTTGGCCGGGCTGGAGGCATCGATGTTCAGGGCCTTGCGTGCCACGAACCGGGCCACATTCAGGGAGCTGAAGAGCCAGCAGCGACCGGAGTGGGCCTGGGAGGTCACCTTGCCGTTGTCGACACTGACGGAGAAGCGGTGCTGGACCAGACGGGACCGGTCATAGTTGTGGGCCACCTGGTCGATGCCGGCCTGGGTGACGGCGTTCATGGCGATACGGTTGGCCTCGCGCTGGTCGAAGGCGGTGCCCAGGTCGTTCAACTGCGACTGATCAAGGGGTGTCAATGCTGATGTCATACGGGGTATCCCTGATTCCTTTCATCGATATGTACGTTCACCATTTTCCAGCATAGTGGGAAGCCTGCATGACAGGACCGGTCAGCCCAGGCCGAAATCCGGTCCACCTCCTGATTCGGCCCGGACTCAGGCAGGAACGACCGGGGATCATGCCATAGAGAAGCGTTGTGCCGCACTGACCAGGGCCAGGAGAACGAGGAGAATCAGTCCAAGGGCCAGCCAGCCCTTATAGGATCCCTTCGCTGCGCGGTGGGTCCTGACATATTCGACCAGGGGGCGCCTCCAGATGAGGAGGACGACCAGACCGGCAACCAGACCGAATATTGCGATAATCCGGTTGACCATATCCCCCGTTGGTGTCGAGAGAGCCTGGGTCAGCCACATCACTCCGTCCGCCAGAATCAGGTTATTGGCAACGTGGAGAATGATGGACCAGGTCAGGGAGTACTCCATGGCCACATAGCCCAGGAGGAGTCCCAGGAGGAAGGTGAAGACACCCTGGGTCAGGTCGCCATGCATACAGGCGAAGATGAAAGCTGAGGTGATGATGGCAAAGGTTCGCCCATAGGGCTTAAGCCTGGCCATGACCACGCCGCGAAGGAGAAGCTCTTCGACGATCGGAACCAGTATGGCCGTGTCGAGCGGGGCCCAGATGCCGAACTGGGTGGCCTCTATCTGGGCTGTGGTGGATCTGTAGACCAACCCCAGTGCATGCGAACCCCGGTCGACCAGACCGGTCAGTCCGGTCTCCAGGCTCCCGAAGAAGATCATCAGGATGAAGGCACCCACCAGGAAGAGGACCCCCGGCGCCTTGGATGAATGGTAGCCAACGCCATCCTCCCGCCTGCCGGTCACCTCGTCGAACCTGGTGGCAAGGAGGAAGAGGAACAGAAGCACTTCACTGATTGCATCATTGAGCCCGGGAACACCGGCAGTCCCCAGGAATCGCGAAACCTGCGGAAGGTTCAGAACGAAGATGATCAGGTTGGCCAGAATCAGATAGACCAGGGCATAGAACCCCTGCTCGTTGACGGCTCTCCTGACCCGGGTGGCCCAGGAACCGGAACCGACCTGACCTCCTGACCGGTCCGACGTTTCCGGCCGGGACTCCGCTCCCGACCGATACCGTCTCCTCGAATGCAGATACGCACCCGATTGAGACCCGCCACCCGACTCGGACCATCCATCAGAATGGACCGACTCCTTCCCGGATGAATCGTCCTGCACTGATTCCCTGCTCATTTCGCCCCACCTCTCTTGCCTGTAGTACCACTGACTCTATGCCTGGAACAGGGTGAGGGACCGCAGCGAAACCCGGACCCGGCAAAAGAAAACCGGCCCGGCAGGAATCCCTCCTGCCGGGCCGGTCGAAAAGCCGTATCCCCAGTTCCTTACCGGTCAACCCCGGAAGATGGACCTGCTTGCGAAATCGGGGGAATCACGGTTGTTTCCTGGTCATCGATACTCGGGGACGAGGCCGTTACAGACGGCAAGCCATCAGTCACCCCGTCGCCTTCAAGGACGGCGTCGGAGTCGCCCTCGTGTCCGCTTTCGACAGTCGTTGCCCCATCCGTCACCTGGGACGGAATTGGCTCTTCGGCTGAATCGTCGACGGACTGGACCTCCGGCTTCGTCTCGGGGGTGACGGTAGCCGACTCATTGCCTCCCATCAGTTCCGTTACAGACTGGGCGACAGGGGTGACCGGATCCATCACCGGCGGTTCAACCGTCTCCACCGGCACCGCGTTGACCACGGGCACACTTGGAGCCGGGGTGTCATCCCGGTCCCGGATGGCATCTTCATCGTGGAATCCGTCGAACTGGCCGAAGGACTTGGCAAAGATGGACCGTAGCTCATCGACACGGGCCGTAATGGCGGCTTCACGATGCTGGAGCTTGGTTATCTGCTCCTTAAGGCCGTCCAGCTCGGACTGCGCCGCCTCACGGCGCTTCTCCACCTCGGCCCGGGCCCGCTCCTTGCCTTCTTCCAAAATCTCGGCGGCCTTCCGCTCGGACTCCTCCCGCTTGAAGGAGGCGAAGGAGTCGGCATCCTTCCGGGCGGCCTTGGCCTGTTCTATCAGTTCCTGGGATTCCCTCTCGGTCTGCTCGCGCCGGTCTTCCAGGCTCTTCAACAAGGCACTCACCTTGGCTGTGGCCTCATCCTGCTGGTTGGAGATATCGGCACGAATCTGCTCGGCCTCTGACTGGACCTTCGCCATGGTCTGAGCGCTGGTCACGTTGGCCTCATCGACGATTCGCTGGGCTTCCGCCTTGGCCTTGTCGGTAATCTCCCCGGCCTGGCGACGGGCACCATTCAGGGTCTGGGAGACCTGCTCACGCACATCGGCCAATTTCTTGTTGGCCTCGGCCAGGGCCTGTTGAATCTGGTCGTTGGCTTCGGCCTTGAGCTTGGCCATCTCCTGGTCGTTCTTCCGGCGCTTGTCGGCAATCTCCTCGGTTGCCGCAGCCTTCGCATCGGCCAGCTCACGCTCATGGGCGGCCTTCTCCGTCGCAAGGCGCTTCTCATGCTCCTCGCGCGAGTTCTGCAGCTCCAGGTCCAGAGCCTGCCTGCGCTCCGCGATCACCCTGGCAGAGGAGGACTTGTCCTGCTCCGTCTGCTGCTTGGCCGTGGTAGCCACGGTCCGTGCCTCGTCATTGGCGGCTTCGATGATGGCCTTGGCCTTGGCTTCGGCATCATCCACAATGTGCTGGGCGTCGATTTTGGCCTCATTGACCAGTGTCGTGGCCTTCTCCTGGGCAGAGGTCCTGGTGGAAGCAGCATCCTGCTTGGCCCGGTTCAGCAGCTCGGTGCTGGTCTGTTCGGCCGAGGCCAGGAGCTGCTGGGCATTGGCTCCCAGGGAGGCGAAGGAGTTTCCCGCAGGGACTGCGGCCTTGCGGGCCTTGACCTCCTGAAGCTCGGCCTCAAGCTTCAGTATGCGGTCATCATCAGCTTTGATTTGCTGACGGAGGCGGCCAAGGTTCTCTCGCGAGACCGCCAGGGCCTGGTCGACCCGTTCCTTGTCATACCCGCGCAGAACCACCGGAAACTGATCTTCGGCCATGGATTCACTCCTCTTTGCCACCAAAACGTACCTGCACCCGCCCAGGCTGAAGCCAAGGGCGGACCCTTTTGACTTTACTCTGTTCCGGCCGCATTCCGTGCATGGTCGGCGCCGCATTCACTGCAGGCTTGGCTCTTTCGCCAAGGACATCGATCCTGTGGTCAGGCGATAAGGATGGGACTGGACGAGGGCTGGCGATAGTACCGCACGGTCTCCCTCACCACCTCCTGGACGGCCCGGATCTGCTGTTCGATGGGCAGACCCAGCCCCTGGCGGTCGTTTTCATTGGCCAGGGGCAGGCTGACGAACCCGGCCAGCACTTCCGGATGCTTGGTGGCCCACCCCAGCAGGTTGTAGAAAAGGGCGTTGCAGACGTAGGTGCCGGCGTCCGAGCTCAGCGTGGCGGGAATCCCGCAGTGGCCGAATTCCTGAAGGATGGCACGGAGGGGAAGCCGGGTCCAATAGGCGGCAGGCCCATCCGGATCGACGGGCTCGGTAAGCCCATGTCCGCTTCCCTCCTGGCGGGCACGGTCATCGCCAACCGCCTTGACGTTGACCGCACACCTCTCCATGGATATGCCACGGGCGTGACGTTTCAGTCCGGTGGAGATGACCAGGTCGGGCTCCACCCGCTCAATGGCCTGGTGGAGTATGGGCCATGCCTTGGCAAAGCTGACGGGCAGGGTGACGGCTGTGATGTCCAGATCCACTCCCAGAAGGGGATCCTCCAGCCGGGTGCCGCCTCGGTTCAGCCCACCCACGCCACGGTCCGCCAGGGCCTGGGGAACCAGATAGGAGGGGTTGACGTCAACCCCCTGATAACGGTCGTATCCGGTGACGATGACCTTGATCTGCTCCATGCCATCCATGGTACACAGGTCAGGTAGGGTTGGTCTCCCCTCACTTCCCTTGGAAGGAGCGTGCCATCCACTCGGCGATGGGGATATCCGAGGCAAGGGTGATCTTGAGGTTGGTCTCACTGCCGGCCACGATGGCCACCGGCACGTCAGGCAGGTAGTCCACCACCACGCGGGTGTCATCGGTCGGATGGAACTCAGGATCGCTGGCAGCCTTGGCATAGGCGAGGCGGAGGGTATCGAAACGGAAGGCCTGTGGGGTCTGTGCGCGGAACATATCAGCCCGGTCCGGCACGTCACGGACCACCTTGCGGTCACCCAGGTCGTGAGCATAGAGGATCGTATCGGTCGAGGGGACTGCAACCGTCACGGCCTTGAAACCGTCCAGGGCCTCGATGCACCCCGTAATGGACTCCTGGCTGACGAAGGGACGGACCGCATCGTGAATCAGCACCTTGGCATCGCTCGGTATACCGGCCTCGGCCAGGGTTTGCAGGGCGGCCTCTGTGCTGTCAGCGCGCTCCGCACCCCCCGTGATGACCATCCGGACCTTGGGGTAGGCATTTTCGGCCACAATCGCTTCAATCGGCGAGCGCACCTTGTCATTGACAACCAGCAGGATATCGGTGACGCCCGGATTGGCCTCAAAGGCCTCGATGGACCAGGCCACTATCGGCTTGCCGCCCACCTTGAACAGCTGCTTGGGATTGTCCGTATCGAATCGGACGCCCAGACCCGCGGCCAAAATCACTGCCACGACCGGTGCGGAGGACCGGGGGGCATCCGCACGCACTCCATCCTCAGGTTCTCTTATCTCGCTCATAGTCACACGCTATCGGCCCTTGTGGATGAAATCAGCGGGGATAGAATTTCTGCACTGAACTTATGCACGCTCAGCCTTCGCGCATGATCAAGGCCAGCATTCGGCCCTCGTCCCCGGTACCTGCCAGGACGGATCGGCGGTGCGAGAACCAGAGTGGATTCTCGACGGTGCAGAGCCAATGCCCCGCCTGGTCGACACGGATGTCGCGGGCCTGTTTGGCCCCATCGTCCATCTTGTGGATGGCTTCCAATTCCTGGTCGTCCTTCAGATAGTGTGTGGCGGCGGCCACACGCGGACCGGAATCGACCACCACGGAAACACCGGCCTCCTGAAGATCCATCCGGGCCGCCATGGCGATATCGATGGATGCCCCTCCGAACCGGCTCACCCCTGCCGTACCCGGGAAGCGCTGATCGAAGGAGTGGGCAAGTTCCTCGTCGACCTGATAGCAATCCGGGCAGATGCAGGGACCCAGGGTGGCCACGATCCTGTTCCGGACCGCCCCCTTGGACACCATGCCATCCACCACCGAGGCGATGACCCCGGCCATCAGCCCCTTCCTTCCACAATGGGCTGCGCCGATGACGCCTGCCTCCGGGTCGGCGAGAAGGACGGGCAGGCAGTCGGCTGCGAACACACCCAGTGCCTGGTCGGTACGGGTTGTCACCTGGGCATCGCCAGGAGAGGCTTCCATGCCGGCATCGAGGGGGTTCGGTCCATCCGCATCCACGACCTGGGCCGAATGGACCTGGGAGACCAGGCGAAGCGGCTTCCCCAGCTCCCGGACCAGGCCACGGCGGTTCGCTTCCACCGCAGCGGGATCGTCATTGCCCTTGGACCCCAGGTTGAGCGATGCATAGCCGCCTCGCGAGACTCCACCCAGACGGGTGGTGTACACCACCTTGACACCCGGTGCCAGGTTGACGGGGATGGTGACGGGGATGGGTGCCCCGTCCACATCATGGGTGGCAATGGCTGAGCTGTCCACCACCTCGTGGGTATCGGACCACTGATCGGCCGTTTCGAACCCGGGTTCCACCGCCCCTTTGGTCATACTGGATTCACTCCTTTTATCGTCATCCAAACCGTTTGGAGGTTTGGAAACCAACACCGGATTTGAAGACCGGACTACCCCAGAACCGCCAGCTCCTCTGGGCTCAGCTCAAGCCGGGCCGCCGTCAGGGAATCCACGATGGTGGACGCCCTATGGGCCCCCGGAATGACGAACACATGCTCGCTCTTCGCCAGTTCCCAGGCGAGGACCACTGACTGGTAGGACACACCCCGGTCCTCGGCCACCTTGCGGAAGAGATCGTATTTTGTTTCATCCTTGGCCTTGCGGAAGCCACCCAGGGGGCTCCAGCAGACGAAGGCCAGCCCCAGGTCAGAGACGTACTCCAGCTCATCCCTGCTGGAGGTGAACGTGGGAGAGAACTGGTTCTGGACGGCAACCAGATCTCCACCCATCACTTCCCTGGCCATATCAATCTGCTCACGGTTGGCGTTGGAGACGCCCAGTGTCCGGGCCACACCCTCCTGAACCAGGGATTCCATGGCCTCCAGGGATTCGCGGTAGGGCACCTGGGGATCGGGACGGTGGAAGTAAAGAAGGTCGATGGTGTCGACACCCAGCGCCTGGGCCGATTCCTTGGCATGCCTGATCAGGCTCTCGGGGCGGCCATCGACGGCCCAAGTGGGCTTACCATCGGTGAAGTTACGGTAGTGCCCCACCTTGGTTGCCACCAGGACCTCCTCACGGGGTCCCTTCCAGGATTCCAGAGCTGCACGGACAAGCCGCTCGTTGGTTTGCTCCGGGCCGCCCGACTCATAGTAGGCCCAGGCCGTATCCAGCTGTCGGCACCCTGCGTCAAGAGCGGTATGGATGGTCTCGATTCCGGTCTGCTCATCGGGCTTCCCCTCTATGGAAAGACCCATGCAGCCCAGACCGACCGACGTGGTCGTAAAAGGCCCCAGTACTCTCATCGATGATGCCATCATCCACTCCTCGGTATTGCTTGAATATGATGTTCCGTTTTCCTGTCCAGACGATTCTAACGCCCCGACCATGGAAAAGGGCCCCGCCCGGAGGCGGGACCCTAAGGCGATTAGCCCTCGGAAGGGCTCAGCGACCTGTAGTCGCCTGTATCAGTCCTCGCTGTCGAAGGGATCGAAGTCCCTGCGAACCCGACGGCGGGGACGCTCGGAGCGCTCTTCGCGGTCGGCACGGTACTCGTCGTAATGCTCATCGGCGGCATAGCGGGGGTTCTCCCTGCGGCCACGGTATCCACCACGACCCGAGGAACGGTGCTCACGACGACCGGAGCGCTCACCGCCACGGTCTCCGCGATCTCCACGGTCGGAACGCTCACGGCGATCGGAGTGGCGGCGTCCGGAACGCTCACCACGCTCCTCCTCGTCATCACGCCCGGTGCGGCGGCGACGGTCATAACGGGAGGCACCATCCTCGTCCTCCGACCAGTCGTCACCCTCGAATCCACTGTCACGGCGGGGACGGCGGCGACGGGGGGCTTCCCCGCGGTCGTCCTCGTCGAAGTAACGGTCCTCACGCTCGGGCCTGGAGGCCCTGCGCGACGGGTACCGGTCGTCATCTTCGCGCTCGGGGCGCTCGACGTGGTCATGATGATCGCGACGTTCGCGACGCTCACCGCGGTCGGAACGCTCACGGCGCTCTCCCCTGTCGGAGCGGCCTCCACGATCGCGACGGTCTCCACGGCCACCGCGGTCCCGACCCGCACCGGACTCCTGGTCCTCAAATCCTGGAACGGCCAAAGAGATCTTGCCGCGGTCGTCCACTCCCTGGACGATGACCTCGACGGTATCGCCCTCCTTGAGCACGTCCTCTACGGCATCGATGCGCTCACCATTGGCCAGGTTGCGAATCTGCGAGATATGCAGAAGGCCGTCCGTGCCCGGGGTCAGATTGACAAAGGCGCCAAAGCTGGTCGTCTTCACGACCTTGCCGTTGAAGGTCTCGCCCGCCTCGGGAACGTGCGGGTTGGCGATCTGGTCGATGACCTCCTTGGCCTTGGCCGCTGCCTCGCCACCCTCGGAGGCGATGTAGACCGTACCGTCGTCCTCGATGGAGACATCGGCACCGGTATCCTCCTGGATCTGGTTGATCATCTTGCCCTTGGGCCCGATGACCTCACCGATCTTGTCAACAGGAACCTTGGTGGTGATGATCCGCGGTGCGTAGGGGCTCATCTCAGCCGGACCGTCGATGCACTCGTCAATCACGTCCAGGATGGTGGCGCGGGCCTCCTTGGCCTGCTGCAGGGCGGCGGCCAGGATATCGGCAGGAATACCGTCCAGCTTGGTGTCGAGCTGGAGGGAGGTGATGAACTCGGAGGTGCCAGCAACCTTGAAGTCCATGTCGCCGAAGGCATCCTCGGCGCCCAGGATATCGGTCAGGGTCTTGTAGGTGGGCCTGCCGTCCACCTCACCGGTGACCAGACCCATGGCGATGCCTGCGACCGGGGCCTTCAGGGGCACGCCGGCGGCCAGCATGGACATGGTGGAGGCGCAGACCGAACCCATGGATGTCGATCCGTTGGAACCGAGGGCCTCGGAGACCTGACGGATGGCATAGGGGAAGTCATCACGGCTGGGCAGGACCGGGATCAAGGCACGCTCGGCCAGGTTGCCGTGGCCCACCTCGCGACGCTTGGGGGAACCCACACGGCCGGTCTCACCGGTCGAATAGGGCGGCATCTCGTAATTGTGCATGTAGCGCTTGGTGGAGGGACCCGACAGGGCGTCGATGGTCTGCTCCATCTTGAGCATGTTCAGGGTGGTGACACCCAGGATCTGGGTTTCACCGCGCTGGAACAGGGCCGAACCGTGCACCCGGGGCACCACGTCCACCTCGGCGGACAGGGTACGGATATCGCGCAGGCCGCGGCCGTCGATGCGGTAATCCTGGGTCAGGATACGACGACGGACGATCTGGCGCTGGAGCTCCTTGAAGGCGTTGCCCAGCTCCTTCTCCTTCTCGGCCTCATCCATCTCGACGAACTCATTGGCCAGGACCTCGCGGACCTTCTCCTTGATTTCATGGATGCGGTCCTGACGGGGCAGCTTCTCCGCGATGGAGAGGGCCTCATCCAGGTCAGCGTGGGCAATCTGATCGATACGGGTGTAGAGCTCTTCGGTGTACTCGGGGAAGAGCTGGAACTCCTTGGTGGGCTTGGCCGCCTTGGCCTTGAGCTCACCCTGCGCCTCGCACAGGACCTTGATGAAGGGCTTGGCGGCTTCCAGTCCCTGGGCCACGACCTCCTCATCAGGCTTGATCTGACCCTCGTCATAGATAAGGGTCCAGGCGTTCTTGCCGGCACCAGCCTCGATCATGGCGATGGCGACATCGCCGTCCTCAACCACACGACCGGCCACAACCAGCTCGAAGACCGCGCGCTCACGCTCGCTCCAGCGGGGGAAGGCCACCCACTGGCCGTCGATGAGGGCCAGACGCAGACCCGAGACCGGCCCCTCGAAGGGCAGTCCGGAAATCAGGGTCGAGGCGGATGCGGCGTTCAAAGCCAGCACATCGTATGAATCCTCGGGGTTGAGGGCCAGGATGGTCTCAACAACCTGGACCTCGTTACGCAGAGTATGCGGGAAGAGGGGGCGCAGGGGACGGTCGATCAACCGGCAGGCCAGGATGGCCTCAGTCGAGGGACGACCTTCACGACGGAAGAAGGAGCCGGGAATCTTGCCCGCGGCGTACATCTTCTCTTCCACATCGACGGTGAGCGGGAAGAAGTCGTAGTTCTCCTTGGGGCTGGATCCGGCGGTGGTGGTCGACAGGACCATCGAATCGTCATCGAGGTAGGCGGCAACTGCCCCATCCGCCTGCTGGGCGAGACGACCCGTCTCGAAGCGCACCGTGCGCCTGCCATATGAACCATTGTCAATCGTGGCTTCTACAGCCGTGATTTCGGGACCCTCCATAGGGTTCCTCCTTTGTTTACTTCCTATTACCTGATTATCAACTGACTTCATCATTCTCGTGCATGCCGTACGCGATATACCTGATCGCGCTGACCGGGACTCCCCTGCCGGACCCTGTCCAGCACTGTTTCATCCTGTGGGGCTCCCGATTGGACTCAGCCCGTTACCCGGGTCACGATCCCATCCTGGGACCGTTTCATCCACATCTCGGTTTTCAATCCTCATTTCCAACATGCAAAAGCGCCCGAGCACCAAGGCCCGGGCGGAAGTGTATTTCAGTGGCGCAGTCCAAGACGCTCCACCAGGGAGCGATAGCGGTTGATATCAACCTTCTTGAGGTAGTCCAGCAACCGGCGACGCTGACCAACCATGAGCAGGAGGCCACGACGCGAATGGTGGTCGTGCTTGTGCTCCTTGAGATGCTCGGTCAGGTCGGCAATGCGCTTGCTCAGCAAGGCCACCTGAACCTCGGGAGAACCCGTGTCGCCCTCGTGCGTCGCATATTCCTTGACGATTGCCTGCTTCTGCTCAGTCGTAAGAGCCACGGCTCCTCCTCTGTTTCTTCCGTTACGCGGTGCACCGGCCCTATGCCGAAGCGCTCTGAATCCGCGGGCGAAACACGCCAAAGAGCAATTATACACACTTCGCCGACCTCATGAGGAGCAGCACTCGGCACCGATGTACGGCAGACGCAACCGAAGCAGCCTCAGACCGCGGTGATGATACCCCCGAAGAGAACGACGGCTATGGCGACCAGTTCAATGATGAAGAACATGGACAGGGCCGACCAGCTATGGGTCAGGGCGTTCCAAGGAGAGTCCTTCTTGACACAGACCAGGATGGCGACGAAGAGGATGGCGAAGACGGCCACACCAAGACCGGCCGCGATGATGCCGAGATTGGCCGCGTTGGCCAGGACGGCCTGGTGCTGGTAGATGACGAAGGTACCGTACCAGAAGTTCATCTTCAGGAGGCAGAGTCCGGCGATGAGCTGTTCGGCGGCCAGCCCCAGCACAAAGACCACCCGCCAGAACCAGGATTGCGATTCGATGATCGACATGCCGATCCCCATGAAGGCCAGGACCGTGACCATCCAGGCAATCAGGGCTATGCCGCGCGGATCCATGACCGAGGCATAGTGCAGGACCCCCTGCGTGTGGTTGATTGCCAGCGAGCGCCCGTATCCATAGGGCAGGATGATTGCCAGGAGTATGGCCAGCGCGAAAATGACCCAGCGTATGGGCCGCGCCTTTTTCCGCTCGATGTCCGCCAGGGAGTACTCCGACTCGGCGATGGTGGCCTCGGGGTGGGCCGAAGCCGGATTACTGGACTCGGGACCATCCAGGTGAGCCAAGCGACGCTGTTCGGCGGTCGGAATGGTGGTCGAAGACGCGGAAGAAACCGAAGATCGGTCCGCCTTCCCCGAGGTTGTCTCAACATCTCGCCGATTGTGCTCCGTCATGTCCACCCGTATCCCAAAGCCCGCTCATTTACAGATTCACTGTCACACAGCTTATACCGACCTGCGCAATCGAGTACAGCGGGTGGCGCCGGACCCAGCCGCGACCGGGGATACGGGCCGAACCAGAAGCAGGATCAAGACACTCTCACCCGCCGCAGCTTCGCCCCGCTGAACACGGCAAGGTCCTCCCCTGTCCGGCCATGTGGTATGCTCTGTAACGAGCCGACGGCTTTGCGGGCGTAGCTCAATGGTAGAGCCTCAGTCTTCCAAACTGATTACGCGGGTTCGATTCCCGTCGCCCGCTCCACTTGGACCCACCTTTTGATTCAACCTGTGGGTATTGGGAATTGTCTCTCGTGATTCTGCAACCTGCATACCCCTGGGTTCCCTATATCAGGTAAGCCTGAAGCAACATGACTCCTTTGCACCAATGGCATCGGCGGCTACTCACTGAGGGATATCGCTGACATCTATCGAGAGAAACCATATTCCGGCCAAACTACGCACCTGAATGCAACCGCTGCCTGCAAAAAGTCGTATCCGTGGAAGTGGGCGCGGCTCACTGCCCGTAGCAGGGCCTAGACTGCGTATCCGCATCAGTGAAGCCTATGCGCCGGCTTTTTGGTGAACGCGCCCAGTATCCAGGTATACGGTTTCGTCGGGGTGTTCGGTGACCGAGCACTCGGCGATGCAGATGACGACCGCCGACCCAGAACCGAAACACCCCGAATCAGGTCCTTCAGAACTTGATGCTGGGAACCACGAAGGGCTGGTTGATGCCGCCATGCATGAAGAAGGCGACGACAATGGCCAGAAGGCTCAGGACCAGGCCAACGATAACCAGGGACTTACCCCGGTGCCGCCCTGTACTCCGGGCCGTGAAGAAACCTATCAGGGAACAGAGCACACCCAGGGCACCAAGACACAGGGCCACCAGGTCAAGCTCCTTGAAGACCGATGCCAGGAGACTGATCACGCCCAGCACCAGACTGATGATGGCCATGGAACTGACGGGGTGCTTCTCGGTTTCCTCCTTGACGACCACGGTCTCCTTCTGCACCGTTTCCGGGTTCCTGACCTGGTCTTTTTCATCTTGTTCACTCATGTTCTACCCCTCTCTCCTAGAGCCGCCGAACGTCTGAGCGGCCCATCTAGGCACCATGATATGACCAGGAAAGGCGGCGATGGTGCTACCACACCCGAGCGGGGGCAGAATCAGGTTTCACTCATTCCAAAGCGCCCCGGTGGATGCTCAACAGATACTGTTTGCACCTACGTGCGGCATGACTTGACTGGATCCGATCGGCAAGGAGCTCGAACCAGCGTCCCTTATGACGATCGATGGTGAGGGCGAATAGGCGGTCGCGGATAAGATCGATGGCCAGGCAGACCATGAAAATCAAAAGAACCAAAGCCAGGGAGTAAACCACGGCAGCGTCTTGCCCCCATACCTTCCGAATATCGAAGCGCCCCCAGAGCAGAGCCCTGACCGGCGGGTAGTCATGCATGAGGTAAACCCCGAAGGTGCCCTTGGCGAGATAGTTAATCAACCGACTCCTGATGTGGATGCGATCCGCAACCAGAAGCGCCCCAAAAGCGATAAGCAGGAGGGGCAGCTTGCTCTCCCGATTGATGTAATCGAAAATCATCGGAGGAAACCCGCCATGGGTGAACGTCCGCATCCAATCACCAAACAAAATCAGGCCAAGGACCGCCGCGGACCCAAGGCCGACCATTGACCAGCCCAGTGTTTTCGATGCCTTTTTCAAATACCACCGATAGTACGAGATAAGCAGGTATTGGTAGATGAAACTCACAAATGTAGAAGCCAGGAAACCAACGTAATCATTGGGTGTCAGTCCATAGATAAGACCCCAGACCACCAGCAGAATCACCGCCAGGTAGCCGTGCATACGTTGCCCCATCTTGCGCAGCCCCACAGTCACAAACGGATAGAAGAGGAGGAAGAGAGCGTAATTGGTCGGATACCACCACAGATTCGAAATCAGGGGGAAGACGGAGTAGACAATCTGCGACCGGGAGATGTCCTTGCGGTCGAACAGGACGAGCCCAAGCATCAGCAGAAGACTGTAGAAGAGCATCTGCCGCTCCAGCACCCAAATGCGCTTTAGGGATTTCCTGGGGCTCAAATCACGGTTTTGACAGAGAAACCAGGCTGATATGCCGAAGAAGATGTCCACACCGACCTTGCCCAAGGGCAAGAAGCAGGTATATATGAACTGGCTGACCGAAGCGGGCTCGTCATATACGGGAAAGGGGTTGTGAACCACATAATGGTGCAGGATTATCATGTACATGGCAAGGAGGCGCAACAGCTCGAAGCTGGAGTTCCGGACTTCGCCCGATGAACCTCGAACCCGGCCAGAGGATGATTCCTCGGATTCTGTCACCATATGCACTTCCCTTCTCACCGTCGGATATTGTATCAACCTCCCTGGGTATGCAATTGGGAGTATCTCTCCTTTAACCAGATGAGGTACCTGCTCCTACAAGTTTTTCTTCCCTACCTCCTGAACCGTTCAGACCTTGTCGAAATGGACATAGACGCATGGTCTGGCATCCAGGTTAGAAGTATTGGAGGGACAGGGAGAGTCACGGATTACGGGGAAAAGGATAACCAGCCCGATTGCCCCTGTCACGGTCGAGACGACCGCGGCACCGAACCTGTACATCAACAACCACACTACGTGGCGGATTACAAGGCCCGGTGCCGGGCCATCGCCGAGTACCTCTACTTGCGGCTCTTCCCTCATATCTCTCAGCCGTAGCAATGCCCTCGCGGGCATCGTTTCGAGGCATATCTTCGGCTTTCCCTCGTGTGCCAGGAACTACAAACCCCTTCGCCGTCCCCGCGTCTGTTGTGGACGTGTCGTCCCCAAACGGCTTCTCCACCCGTTGGCGCGCGTCTGAATACAGACAGGTTCCCAGAGCATGGGCCAGAGGGGTATTGGTCGAATCAACGGTATCGAGCACCGCGATAAAAGACACAACACCACTGCGCAGCGATGCCGATGGTTGCCACTCGGTATTCTGATGAGGCGCATCCCTAACTATAAGTCATGCACGGTCACCGGAAACCGGGAATCAACAAAACCGGTCATTCAATTTGATACTTTTTTCACAAATCATGTGTCCTTTTGAGCAAATCGTACCGACGGGAGACACCACCATCTCAGGATTGTGGTCCAAAGGTAGAATTGCATGGTTCAAACCACACGCTCCATCCACAAGGGGGACCACTTGGCAGCAGACACAGGCACCAGCGCCAACTCTCTGCGTGACCATCGGAATTCTCCCGGCACCATTCTGGGCCGGGTGCTGGCCTTTCTCATCTGTCTCTGGATAGCCTGGTGCACCTCGGTGGGTCCTATCTACCGCCGCAGCGGATCCATGGCCGAGTTCGGCTGGCAGAATGCCCTGATTCTCCTGTGCGCTTTGGCCGTTTGCCTGGGCCTCGTCGCCTTGGTCAGACACCTTCTCTACGGCGGTGAGTCTCCCCTGTCCATGTTGAGGAGATCGGATGGAGCCGTTGGAAAGGCCATCAGAACAGTCCGAGACTCCCTCTCGGGACGGAAGCGACTTCGGTCCGCAGGCAGGGCCTACCGGTCTTTTATCATGCGGCAGACCCGGGGATGGAAACCCATCATGTGCCTCCTGGTCATCGGATGGTCCTGGGCCCTGGTGACCCTGCTGGCAGCCTACGGAGCCGACCTCTATGCCCAGATTGCCGAATGCTCCAACTGGATTCTGCAGTTGCGCGGTGACGTGCCCCAATATGGTGGCAACGCCTTCACCCAGATGGACGTCTACCCCATCGGCCACTACCTTTGGCCGTCCGAGCCGACCTTCCTGACCGACCAGCACAACCTGGTCCTGACCTTCTTTTACGGGATGACGGCCCTGGCCTCCCAGCGACTCACTGGTTCATATGATGCGGGAATCGTTCTCCTGGCAGGCCTGCAACTCGTTTTCGGGGCCTTCTGCTGTTCCGTCACAGCCGACCGGTTCTTCACAGGAGGGCACCCGGACGACAGCAGCTGCCATATGACCTCGGCAGTGACGGAACCCGGTGCCTACCGGGCGGGACCCCTGGCCCGGACCCTGGTCATCCTCTTCTTCCTTGTTTGCCCCTTCAACGTCTTCAGCTCAATCAGCCTGACGAAGTCCCCCCTCTTCGCATTCTCCTTCGTCTGGTGGTTCGGCATCTGGTACCAGACCATCAGACAGGACGGGGCCGGCAACCACCCCTTCGCCAGCCCCAGAACACTTGTCGGTCTGGCTGTCAGTACCCTGATTATGCTGATCAGCGCCAAGTACGGCATCTACATTGTCATCGCCCAGATTGCGCTGGCCTTGATTATGCTCCGCCGGTACTGGAAGACCTATCTGATCTGCCTCCTCCTGCCCGCCATGGCCTTCACGGCCCTGGTCAGTGGCCTGGAAGGGGCCGGGCACGTCATCAAGGGCGACCCGATAGAGAGTAAGAGCATCCAGCTCCAGCAGGTGGCCAGAGTAGCCAGAGTGGACCCGTCTGGCATCGACAGTCAGACCAGACAGGACCTGGACCCCATCCTTGACCTGGATTCGGCCGCTTCCAACTACACACCCTGGGAGGCCGACCGGGTCAAGTCATCCGGGAACCAGCCCAAACTGATTGTCTACAAGTGGCGCACGGTCACGGACGACCAGATGAAGAAGTTCAACAAGGCCTGGCTCAACCTGGCCAAGGGGCACGCCGTTCCCTACCTGGATGCCCTCATGGCCGAGTGCTACGGCTACTTCGACGTCAACGATTCGGCCTATGTGGCCATGTCGTATTACCTGAACAACTCCTACGTCCAGGAGTCCAGCACCTGGATTCAGTACTGGTGCCGCGATTGGAGGAACGGTGTCACTGGTGCAGCCAGAACCTGGGCCAGCATACCCGTACTGGGCTGGATAGCCCAGGGGAATTTCTGGGTGACTCTGGCTCTGATTCTGATTGCCGCCTGGCTGAGCGCCGGGCGATGGCGCCACCTCCTCGAGTTCCTTCCCCTCCTGCTAATCATGGGGGTCATGGTCACGGCACCGGCCAACAATTTCGAACGCCACATGCTTCCTGTGGCCATGGTCGTACCATTCCTGATACTGGCCATGTCCTGCGAACGCCGACACGTCCTTACCGGAGCCAATCAGGACGATTGCTCTCCGGACCGGGAAGGAACTCGGAGGAACTAACCGCCTTGGCACCAGGACCGTGGTGAACCTTCTGAAGTCCTCGGCAAAACAGCAGGTGTCAGCACCCGAGCACGGTCGGCAACCGGAAGCAGATGAGGTCGGAGCCGGAAAACACACGGCGGGCAACAAAAAGGACGGAAGGCCGTACAGCCTTCCGTCCTTACGATATCTATGCCGGGAACACGCCCCGAGCACCCGACTCAGAGCAGGGCGATGTCCAGGGGAACACCGGGGCCCATGGTCGTGGTCAGGGTGGCCTTGGTGATGTAGCGGCCCTTGACGGTGGCCGGCTTCATGCGCTTGACTTCCTCATCAACGGCGTGGAAGTTCTCGGCCAGGGCCTTCTCGTCGAAGGAGACCTTGCCCACGGGGAAGCTCAGGTTGCCGTTCTTGTCGACGCGGAACTCGATACGTCCGGCCTTGATCTCGGAGACGGCCTTGGCCACATCCATGGTGACGGTGCCGGTCTTGGGGTTGGGCATAAGGCCACGGGGACCGAGGACGCGGCCCAGGCGGCCGACCTTGCCCATCATGTCGGGGGTGGCCACCACGGCATCAAAGTCGAGGAAGCCGCCGGCGACCTTGGTCACCAACTCGTCATCGCCGACCACGTCGGCACCGGCCTCGGTGGCAGCAGTTGCCTGGGGGCCACGGGCGAAGACCAGAACACGAACGGTCTTGCCGGTGCCGTTGGGCAGGCTCACGGTGCCACGGACCAGCTGATCGGCCTTACGGGGATCGACGTTCAGCCGGTAGACGGCCTCGACGGTCTCGTCAAACCCACGCTTGGGCATGCCCTTGAGCAGGGCCAGACCCTCTTCGGGGCTGTACAGGTTGGTACGATCGACCTTCTCGGCCGCTTCGCGATACTTCTTGGAACGCTTGGTCATCTGCTTCTCCTATCAGCAGTCGCGGTGCGGGCAAGCGTATGCCCTACCGCTCACAACAATTTCAGTCGGTGACGGTGATGCCCATGGAACGGGCGGTGCCTTCGATGATCTTCATACCGGCCTCGATATCGCGAGCCGAGAGATCCTCCATCTTGGTCTCGGCAATCTCGCGGACCTGGGCCTTGGTGACGGATCCCACCTTGGTGGTCAGCGGGTTGCCGGCACCCTTGGCCACGCCAGCGGCCTTGCGGAGCAGGTCCGCAGCCGGCGGGGTCTTGGTGATGAAGGTGAAGGAACGATCCTCATAGACGCTGATGATGCAGGGGATGACCTGACCCATCTTGTCCTTGGTGGCATCGTTGTACTGCTTGCAGAAGTCCATGATATTAACGCCATGGGAACCCAGTGCAGGACCCAGCGGCGGAGCAGGATTGGCCTTGCCGGCCTCAATCTGCACCTTGATCAGCGCGGTGACTTTCTTCTTTGCAGCCATTGCTGGTTCTTCTTTCTATGGAGCGGTGATGTCGGAGGCCTGAGCCTCCTCCCGCAACTTGTTCTTTCCACATGCACCCCCTACGGGGCACACAAGCTTGTTGATTATGACACGTACCGACGACCGCAACCGGTCAGGGCCGACATTGCGGTCAGGAGATCTTCTCGACCTGATCGAAGCCCAACTCAACCGGGGTGTCACGACCGAAGATCGAGACCAGCACGGTCAGCTTCTGTGTGGTCGGCTCCACATCGGAGACCACTGCGGCCATGGTGGCGAAGGGTCCGTCGGTGACGGTGACCTGGTCGCCCACGGCGTAGGAGACCTCCACGGTACGCTTCTTGGCGGCCTCGGGCTTGTCGCCTGCAGCCTTCAGGGCCTCGGAGGCAATCATCGGGGCCATCATACGCACGACTTCCTTGCGGGACAGAGGCGCAGGCTCCTTGCTGGGGCCGACGAATCCGGTGACACCTTCGGTATCACGAATGATGCGGCGGGCGTTCTCGTCAGGCCACATACGGATGAGCACGTACCCGGGAACCCTGACGCGGGTGACGACCTTCTTGCCCTTGTCGGTGTGCTTCTCGACCTCTTCCATGGGAATCTCAACCTGGAAGATCTGGTCTTCAAGACCGAAGGACACGATACGGGACTCGACGTTGGCCTTTACCCGCTTCTCATACCCGGAATAGGTGTGGAGAACGTACCACTTGCCTTCGAGCGTGCGCAGCTTCTTGGAGAACTCATCAACGGCCTTCTGCCCGGCATCCTCCTGATCGGCGGTATCCGCGTCCGCGGACTCCGGCGCCGATTCATCGGCCTGGCCACCCTGGGCCTGGTCGGTGGCGGGGGCGGCATCATCCTGAGCCGACTGGTCGACAGGCTGATCCTGAATCGGGGCAGCACTCTCCCCCTCGGCAACGGCCGGGACCGTATCCTGCGGTTCCTGGGCCAAATCGTCGCCCAGACCCTCAGTCGTCAGATCATCACTCATGGATTACTCCACCTTCTACCTTGTTTCGCTTCAGCCGAATATGAGGAAGACCAGTTTACCCAGTCCGAAGTCCAGAGCAGTCACGAAGAGCATGAGCAGGAGGACGAAGATGAAGACCGCCACGGACCAGCCCAGGAGCTCTTTCCCGGTAGGCGCGACCACCTTGCGAATCTCATCGATGACCTGTTTGATGAACAGACCGATACGCATGAAGAAGTTTGGCTTGTCTTCTTTCTTTGCCATGGTCTACTGTCCTTCACTGTCGTGCACTGCCGGCTGCAACACTTAGCAGGGAAGGCGGGACTCGAACCCACAACCTACGGTTTTGGAGACCGTTGCGCTACCAATTGCGCCACTTCCCTATCGGAACTTCTCTCAACAGTACTCGAAGGAGACGAAACCGCCTCCTCTATTGGGAGAAAAACCGCCAAATCGCTAGTTTAGCCCAAAGGGTGGCCTGAGTCCAACCGCGTGCCGTCATCGTACCGGCAAGACCCCGAATCAAGCTCCGATCCACGCCTGGAACCGTCGCATCCCCTCGGCCAGATCCTGGTCGGACAGGGCATAGGAGAAACGCAGATGGCCCGGGGCCCCGAAAGCCTCTCCAGGCACTGCGGCCACATGGGTCTCCTCCAGGATTGCGGCGGCCAGGTCGGACGAGGTCCGGCTGATGGTCCCATGAGGCCCAAGCGGGCGGTTCAGGAGACCTGTTACATCAGGGAAGGCATAGAAGGCGCCCTTGGGCTCAGGGCACTCGACCCCCGGCACCTGATTCAGGGCGACCATGATGGACTTCCGGCGGTGGGCAAAGGCCCTGCCCATGGTCTCCACCGCGTCCATGGGACCCTGAATGGCTGCCAGGGCGGCTCGCTGGGAGACATTGGCCACGTTGGAGGTCATGTGCCCCTGGAGCTTGCCTGCCGCCTTGGATACCGCGGTCGGGGCCACCATCCACCCGACACGCCATCCGGTCATGGCGTAGGTCTTTGCCACCCCGTTCAGGACAATCAACTGGTCACGCAGCTCCGGCACCAAGGCACCCGGATAAGGAGTGTGAGCGCCATCGTAGGTCAGGTGCTCGTAGATTTCATCACTGACGACCCATATGTGATGTTCCAGGGCCCACTGGCCTATGGCCCTGACCAGATCATCATCCCAAACGACCCCCGTGGGGTTGGAAGGGGTATTGACGATGATGGCCTTGGTTCGCTCGGTCCTCGCCGCCTCCAGTGCATCCAGGGAGGGAAGGTAGCCCTGATCGGCTCCGCTCAGGACCGGTACCGGCTCCCCACCGGCCAGGGTGACCATTTCGGGGTAGCTGGTCCAATAGGGGGCGGGGATGATGACCTGGTCTCCCGGATTGAGCAGTATCTGGAAGGTCTCGTAGACGGCCTGCTTGCCGCCGTTGGTGACCACCACCTGGTCGGGCGTCACGGCATAACCCGAGTCGCGTTCAGTCTTGTCGGCTATGGCCTGACGAAGTTCAGGCAGGCCTGCCGTGGGTGTGTACCGGTGATTGCGCGGGTCCAGGCAGGCCTGCGAGGCGGCACGGGCAATGAAGTCCGGAGTGGGGAAGTCGGGCTCGCCCGCCCCGAAGCTGATTACATCGATTCCCTGGGCCTTCATGGCCTTGGCCTTGGAGTCCACGGCCAGGGTGGCACTGGGCGCCACGGAATCGATACGGTTGCTTAGGGTCTGCCATTCAGCCATGCTCATGGTTCCCATGGTACCGCCGGAGCCGCGGTTTCCTCAGATAAGGACCAGGGAATCCCGGTGGACCAAGGGGTGGGCGAAATGCGCCCCCTGCCTTCTTCGAAGGTCCGCTGTGGTCATGCCCAGCATCTCCTCCGCCTCCTCGGAGTCGTATCCTGAGAGCCCCTTTGCCAGCCGGGTACCGGACCGGTCCCATATCCAGACCGGGTCGCCGGCCGAAAAACCGCCTCTGATACTGACCGTTCCCGCTGCCAGGAGACTGGCACGACCACCACGAATTGCCTCGGCCGCGCCCGCATCCACCACATACCCCCCCTGAGGGAGGGATGCGTACTTAATCCAGAGTCTGTTCGAAGACCCCCGTCGATGTATCGGAGCGAAGAGGGTGCCTACACGATCCCCGGCCAGGGCCGGCCCGGCCTGGTCGGCCCTGGCCAGGACCACGGGGATTCCCGAGGAAGCGGCCATTCTGGCGGCATCCAGTTTGGTGGTCATCCCTCCTGTGCCCAGGCCCGAGGAGGACCCAGCCGCATCAACCTGATTCATGGCCTCGTCCACATCGGGGACGAATTCGATCCGTCTGGCCTCCGGATGACTCGGAGGAGCGGTATACAGCGCATCCACATCGGTCAGCAGAACCAGGGCGTCGGCACTGACGATGTTGGCGATCAACGCCGAAAGGCGGTCATTGTCACCGAATCGGATCTCGTTGCTGGCAAGAGCATCGTTTTCGTTGATTACGGGGATGACCCCCAAATCAAGCAGGCGGCAGAGGGTCCGCCGGGCGTTGCGGTATTGAACGGCCAGGGTGGTATCGCGGGCCGTAATCAGAATCTGACCGACCTTCAGTCCCCGTCTGGCAAAGGCGGCCTCGTACCGGGCCATGAGGAGTCCCTGGCCCACCGAGGCTGTGGCCTGCTGGGTGGCCACATCATCGGGCCGCGAGCGGAAACCCAGGGGCCCGAACCCGGCTGCGATGGCTCCAGAGGTCACCAGGACCAGCCTGGCCCCATCATTGGCGGCCGATGCCAGGGCCCCGACCAGCGCATCCAGGCGGGTGGGGTCCAGGTGCCCATCGGGGGTGGTCAAGGAGCTGGAACCCACCTTGACCACTATCGTGCAGGCCTGGGCCACCCTGGCCCGGATTTCATCCTGACTGGGCGCGGCCATGGCTGCTCAGTCCTCTTCCTCGGCCTGGTCCGCCCGATCGTCGGCTCCAGGCCGACCCAGGAGCCCTTCCAGATCGTGGGGATCGTCGGCCACGGAGGGGTCAGCCCAGTGACCGGCCTTGCGCTCCTGATCCATCACTTCACGCACGGCCTGGCGGGCATCCATCATCCGGTGGTACTCTTCGCGTCGCTGGCTGTTGGTCCGGCGTCGGGTGCGCCCCTCGGTCTCCTCCAGGCGAATATCCTTGCCTCGGGCGATCTGGGGAGTACCGTCCAACATCTCGGCACCGGCTGCGATGGTCGGGTCCCAATCGAAGGCCATGGCGTCATCCCCGGGTCCAATCCTGACCTCATCACCGGGCCGGGCGCCTTCACGCCGCAGTGCGTCCTCGACTCCCAGACCGGCCAGGCGGTCGGCCAGGAAGCCCACAGCCTCCTCGTTGTCGAAGTTGGTCTGACGGACCCAGCGTTCCGGCTTCTCACCACGAACCTGGAACCAGTGCTCCCCGTTGCGGTTCTGCTTCCGCTCCACGGTGAATGCACCGTTGGCGTCACCCCTGCGGCCCTTATGGGTTTCCAGGGGGCGAATGACCACCCTGGCCTCCTCCTCAGCGGCCTGGGCCTTGAGCTTGCCACGCAGGTGGGCCACCAGGGCGGCCAGGTAGTAGCCCAGTTCGTTGAGCCCTTGGTGGGAGGCGGTGGAGACCACGAAGACCTTCAACCCCATGCGCTCGAATTCAGGGCGGACAAACTCCGCCAACTCCCGGGCCTCGGGCAGGTCGGCCTTGTTGAGAATGACCACCCGGGGGCGCTTCTCGATAGGGATAACCCCCAAGGGCAGCTCCAGCTGATCAGCGTACTTGGCAAGCTCGTCCTCCAGAGCGCGGTAGTCGCTGATCGGGTCCCTGTCCGACTCCAGGGTGGCGCAGTCAATCACATGGGCGATGATCTCGGTTCGCTCAATGTGGCGAAGGAACTCCAGGCCCAGACCCTTGCCCTGCGAGGCACCGGGTATCAGCCCGGGAACATCGGCCATGGTGAAACGCTCATCCCCGGCCTGGACCACACCCAGATTGGGAACCAGGGTGGTGAAGGGGTAATCGGCGATTTTGGGCTTTGCCGAGCTCATGGCTGCCACCAGGCTGGACTTGCCGGCACTGGGGAAGCCCACCAGGGCCACATCCGCTATCGACTTGAGTTCCAGGACCAGGTCCCTGTCCTGACCAGGTTCACCCAGGAGGGCGAATCCGGGTGCGCGCCGGGCCTTATTGGCGAGTGACCGATTACCCAGGCCGCCGATGCCGCCCTGGGCGGCAACGAACCGGTCTCCCGGATGATTCAGGTCGGCCAGTCGTTTGCCGGGAAGTTTGGTTTCACCCTCGCGTCCTTCGGCGGTGAACACCACCGTGCCCACCGGAACCGGCAGAATCAGGTCCTGGCCACGGCTGCCGTCCTTGTCGCCGCCGAGACCCATGGTGCCCGAGTCGGCCTTGCGGTGGGGAAGGAAGCGGTAGTCCAAAAGGCTGGTGGCATTGGTATCGGCCTCCAGAATGACCGATCCACCATGCCCGCCGTCGCCACCGTCAGGTCCCGCCAGTGGCTTGTACTTCTCACGACGTATGGAGGACGCCCCATTCCCGCCGTCGCCACCCTTGACATGGACGGTGACACGATCCACGAATGCACTCATTCCAACCAACCTCTATGCTCTCCGACCAAGCGGTCGCCGTCCGAATAATGAAAAAAGCCGCGTCCTTACCGGGCGCGGCTGAAGTCTTGAAGCCAGCTCAGGCCGTGACGACGTCAACGACCTTGCGGTCACGACGCTCGGCAAACCTGACCTCGCCATCCACCAGTGCGAAGAGGGTGTGGTCCTTGCCCAGACCCACATTCTGACCGGGGTGGAACTTGGTGCCACGCTGACGGACGATGATGTTGCCCGCCACGACGGCCTCGCCGCCGAACTTCTTGACACCCAGGTACTGAGGATTCGAATCGCGCCCGTTCCGAGAGCTGGACGCGCCCTTCTTATGTGCCATGTCTGGATTCCTTTCCTAAGCTCTTCGACCCTAATCAGGCAATGGCCGTGATCTTGACCACGGACAGCTTCTGACGGTGACCCTTGCGGCGTGCAACACCGGTCTTGTTCTTGAACTTCTGAATGTTGATCTTGGGGCCCTTGGCCTCATCGTCCACAATCTCGCCCTTGACGGAGATCTTGGCCAGATCCTTGGCGGCCATGGTCACCTTGGCTCCATCGACGACCAGCGCGACCGGGAACTCGACCGACTCGCCCTTCTTGGCGCCCAGACGGTTGACCTCGATCAGGTCACCGACCTGGACCTTCTCCTGATGGCCTCCGGCCTTCACAATCGCGTACATAACCCTACCTTGCCTGTTTGTCTAAAGCTGAGCGTGCCCGCAACCTCAGTCCGAACACCAGCTAACTACTATATAATCAAACACTCTGCATCGTCAAATGCGTTCACCCGATCGCAAAACGGGTTTCAGCTTACGACTCCTTGTCGACATCCAGCGGATTCGTGGCCTCCATCTCGTCATCGTCCTGCACGTCCTCGTCTGCAGCGGCCTGGGCGGCTGCCGCGATCCTGGCCAGCTTGGCCTTGACAGCGGGGGTGGAACCGGTGGTCGTGCTCTCCTTGGCCGGCGCATTGTGGCTGTGCTTATTGGTCTTGACGAAGGGATCCCCGCCCTTGACGGCATAGGGGTCGTCGTAGGAGGCGGAGATGGTCGGTTCATCATGGAGGATGAACCCGCGCCCATGGCAGGTGGGGCACTCCTCGGAGAAGGCTTCGACCAGGCCCTGGCCCACCCGCTTGCGGGTCATCTGGACCAGACCCAGAGAGGTGACCTCGGCCACCTGGTGCTTGGTGCGATCCCGGGCCAGGCACTCCACCAGACGGCGAAGCACCAGGTCGCGGTTGGCCGGCATGACCATATCCACGTAGTCGATCATGATCATGCCGCCGATGTCGCGCAGACGCAGCTGGCGGGCAATCTCCTCGGAGGCCTCCAGGTTGCACCTGGTCACGGTCTCTTCCAAGGACTTGCCCCTGCCGATGAATCGTCCTGTGTTGACATCGATGGTGGTCATGGCCTCGGTACGGTCGATGACCAGGGAACCGCCGGAGGGCAGGTAGACCTGACGCTCCATTCCCTTGCGCAGCTGGCTGTCGATGCCCCACTTGTCGAACACGTCCTTGCCTTCATGCTCGGACGGGTCCCACCCCACCAGTTTGTCCCTGAGATCGGGGGCCATGGTGTCCAGGTAGTTCTCGACCCGGTCATAGACCCGATCGCCCTGGACGACAAGACTGGCGAAATCATCGTTGAAGATATCCCGCACCACACGGATGGCAACATCGGGTTCGCCCTGAAGGAGCTTGGGCCGCTTGCCGTGCAGGAACTCCTTGCGCTTGGACTCGATCTCCTCCCACTGGCGTTGGAGGTTCTCCAGGTCCTTGGTCAGGGCCTCCTCGCTGGCACCATCGGCCGCGGTGCGGATGATGACCCCCATGTCCTTGGGGGCGATACGTGAGATGATTCCCTTCAGACGGGAGCGCTCATGGTCGGCCAGCTTACGGCTGACGCCGGTCATGCCCCCGGAGGGCACCAGGACCAGGAAACGTCCGGCCAGGGTCACCTGGGAGGTCAGACGGGCACCCTTATGCCCGATCGGATCCTTGGTGACCTGGACCAGGACCGGATCACCGGACTTGAAGGCCAGCTCGATACGTCGAGGCTGCCCCTCCAGACGGGTGGTGTCCCAGTTGACCTCACCCGCGTAGAGAACGCCGTTGCGGGCCTGTCCGATATCGACAAAGGCCGCCTCCATGCTGGGCAGGACGTTCTGAACCCGCCCCAGGTAGACGTTGCCGACCGTGGAGACCTCCTGTATGTCGGAGACATAGTGCTCCACCAGGATGTCGTCCTCGATGACCGAGATCTGTGTGTGCTGTTCCTTTTCACGCACCACCATGAGCCGGTTTACGCTCTCACGGCGGGCCAGGAAGTCCTGCTCCACCAGCTGGGACTGGCGCGAACGCTCACGACGGTTGTCGCGGCGGCGCTGCTTCTTGGCCTCCAGGCGGGTGGACCCCTCGATATCCGTGATTTCGTCGATGTACTGCTGCTTGCGGGAGCGCCGCGTACCGCCGGTCTCCTCGCTTTCGGAATCGGAAGACTTGGAGCCGCGCCTCCGCCTGCGTCGACGGGTCAGCCCCCCTTCTTCCTCCTCTTCACTCTCATGGTCGCGCGAGCGGCGATTGCGACGAGAACCGGACTTCTCGGTTTCGTCCTCATGGGTGCGCTCACCCTTGCTGCGACGACGTCGCCTGGAAGAGCGGGAGGTGACCTCCTCCTCACTCTCGTCCTCATCGTTGATGAAGGTGATGCCCTCATGGTCGAGGTCCTCCTCGATCTGCTCCACCTCATCGGCGGCACGACGCTCCTCGGCGTTAAGCCTTCGCGACCGACGGGATCCCGATTCGGAACGCTCCTCGTCCTCTGCCAGAGACTCACGGTCGATGGCATTGCGGGAGCGGCGGCTCCTGGATCTGCGGGATGACCTGGTGGGCGCCGGTTCTTCGTCATCCTCCATGACGGGCTCGTCATCGTCATCCTGCACCACCGGAATCACCGGCTCCTGGAAGAGGAGGGAGGTCATGGGCCGGGCCGGTGCCGACTGGGACGAACCGGAACGAGACGAACGGGACCGGGACCTGGTCGACCTGGACTTGCGGTCCTGATCATCATCCCCCGGATCGGTACCGGTCAGGGATTCCACGGCCTCCAGAGCACGTTCCTGGCGGTCATCCCGCTCGTCTTCGACATCACGGCCAGCGCCGGAACGGCTGCGGGAACCGGATTCAGTCGATTCCGAGGCCTTGGCGCGGTTTGACCTGCGGGACCTGGTCTGCACCTTACGGCGCCGGGAGGTAGGTGCCTCCGCGTCCTCTTCGGTCACATCCCTGTCCAAAGCCTGCGATTCACTCAGGCCCGGTTCCTGTTCCGGATCATTCCTGTGTGACCGGCGACGGGAAACGGACTCCGAACGGGTATCCCCACCATCGTCCTGGACCTTGACACGGCGACGACGCCCCTTGTCGGAGGCCGCCTCCTCATGCTCATCGGCCTCGACCTGGACGGGCACATGGGCACCGGCCGCACCGGCCACGCGCACCACGCGCCTGCCACTGCGGCGGCGCCGAGTTGTTCCCTTTTCGGCTTGAGGCTGGTCGGACGCCTGCTGACTGGTCTGCATTGAGTTTGCTGAGGAGTCTTCCTGACTGTCCTCGTTCTTGTTCCTGGGCACTATGCTCCTTGCGGCACGCTGACTCGAACCGCGCTCACGGCTCCGACACCCTGTCACGCCACACTCTCACTGTGGCCGCCCACCCCGGGGGTGCGCAGGTCGGTACGCCTTCGAAAAAAGTCTTCCTGGCGTGGGCGGACACCATCGCCTGCATGGATTCGGAAGGATCCAAGCAGGGGGATCAACGCCTACGCTTCAAGTGGTCAGGCAGAACCACCGCTATCTAGTATGACACAAAACTAAACTAATCGCGTTCTTTGAGCCAGGAGACCAGGATTGACTCCAGTGAAACCAAATCATCGAGGGGAACCTGCTCATCGGCCTTATGGGCAAGAAGGGGGTCCCCGGCACCCAGGTTGACGGCGGGAATACCCAGGGCGGAGAACCTGGCCACATCGGTCCACCCCAGCTTGGGCCGGGGAGTTGATCCATTGGCCCCGGCAATCAGGTCCGTCAGGGAGCGGGCCCAAGGAGAAGCAAGCCCGGGACGGGCGGCCGGGGATTCGTCGCGCATCTCGATATCGAACCCCTCAAAGACCCCTCCGGTTGCCCGGTGCTCACCGTTGCCCAGTTCGGCCCCCGCAGCGGCACCCATCATCATGGCCTTGGCCTCGGCCAGACTCTTATCGGGCGCGAACCTGTAATTGACGTGAACCCGGCATGAGTCAGGTATGACGTTGGTTCCGGTCCCCCCGCTGATCATTGTGGCGTTGAGGCCTTCCCGGTAGTCCAGTCCATCCACGGTGACGGTCCGGGGCCGGTAGGACTCAAGCCTCGCCAGGATGGGGGCCGCGGCATGGATGGCATTGCTGCCCATCCACGCCCTGGCTGAGTGGGCGGCCACCCCGTGGGTTACCACGTCGAAGCGCATGGTCCCGTTGCATCCCGCTTCGATTCCGCAATTGGTCGGCTCACCGATGATGGCGAAGTCTCCTCGAACCCAGTCGGGGTGGGCGGACACCACCCTGCCCAGGCCATTCTTCTCGGCCGCCACCTCTTCATGGTCATAGAAGACCAGGGTCAGGTCGTAGTCCGGATTGTCGATTGTGGCGGCCAGGTGGAGCATGACCGCATCCGAGGCCTTCATATCTGCGGTGCCCCTCCCCCAGAGCACCCGGGAATCCGGGTGGGCTTCGGCCACGTCGGGTCTGATTTCAGAATCCCCGGGCTCCAGCCACCGCGGAGGCATATTCGCATTGATGGGGACCGTGTCCAGATGCCCGGCCATGACGATCCTGTGGTCCCTACCCAGGTCGGTCCTCGCCACTACCGTGTCTCCCAGCCTGTCGACCCGCCAACCAGGGCAGGTCGCGAGCGCGGACTGGACCGCGTCCGCCAGAGTGCCCTCCTCATCGCTGACCGAGGCCGTGGCCACCATCCGCTCCAGTATCAGGGCCAGGGCCTCTTGCCGAGGCAGGTTTGCGGTGCCGTCCAGGAGCCCCTCCACCTGTGAACCGAACTGGTGGGGTGTCTTATCCTGCGGGATCGTATTCATACGACCATGCTATAGGCAGATGGCTCCGAGGGCGGAATGAACTTCCAAGCCTTGGATGGCCTTTGGTCCGTGGAACATCCTGAACGAACAGGGCGCCCAGGTGGCAGAATAGGTGTGCCCGGTGGCGCAGCCTCTGCCTGCCATCGTCCGCACGACCACGATTTTGGGAGTTGGTGAAAGATAAAGATGCCCGGTCTGCTCAGCGCCATGGAAGGCTTCTTCATCATCGGTGTCGTCATCGCCGTAGGCTACGTGGCGGCTCGTTTCCATATCGGAGGCCCCTCGGCTCAGATGGTGCTGAACAAGTTCTCCTTCTTCGTCTCCACCCCCTGCCTGATGTTCGCCATCCTCTCCAAACAGCGGATCAGCGTCATCTTCCATCCCAGCATCATTGTGGCCTTCTTCTCGGCGGCGGCCGTGGGACTCGTCTTCGTCATCATCAATGCCGTCTCCCTTCATATGGATGCGGCGAACACCACAATCGGAGTCCTGAATTCGCTGTACCTGAACTCCAACAACATCGGCCTGCCGGTTGCCACCTACATCCTGGGCAATCCCACCCTGGTCGCCCCCATCCTGGTCATGCAGCAGGCCATCTTCACCCCCATCAGCCTGACCGTGCTGGACGCGTCGACCACCGGGAGGCTCTCCCTGAAGACCATCGCCAAGCAGCCGTTGAAACAACCAATCCTGATCGGTTCTTTGGGAGGCATCCTGGTCTCGGCCATCAGTGCCGGTGTCGGGCACTACGTCATCCCCGACTTCGTTTTCAAGCCCATCGACATGATCGGCGCCTCGGCCGTCCCCATGATCCTGATGGCCTTCGGTATGTCCCTGCGCGGCTCCAGACCATTCGGCAAGGAAACCAACCGTCGGGCCACTCTGACCGTGGTCATCCTCAAGAACCTGGTCATGCCCCTCATCGCCTTTTTCCTGGCCTGGTTCGTCATGGGCTTCCGCGGTGCCGAGCTCTACGGGTGCGTGGTTCTTGCCGCGTTGCCCACCGGTCAGAACGTCTACAACTACGCGGCCAGGTATAACGTGGGCACCACCTTTGCCCGGGACGGAATCCTGGTCAGCACGGTAACCTCGCCGGTTGTCATCGCCCTGATCGCCATCGTTCTCGGCTAAGACCGACCGGGAGTCCGTAGAGGGTCCTGGACCGGTTCAGTTCCGGGCAGCCAGCCCTTCGAGTCGGCGACGGAAGTTGGGCCAGTCCCGGCCAAAGGCACCCAGGAGGGGACGCGAATCGACCTGGTCGACCGGAACCCAGGCCAATTCAATGCTCTCGTCATCGTTCATATGCGGACTCACCCAATGTCCGGGCCGTTCGAAGGCCAGGATGGTTGTGTACCCCCACGGACCGTGATCCTCACAATGGGAACCGACCACCTGGATATCCTCCGGATGGATATCGGCCTCCTCATAGCTCTCACGCAGGCCACCCTCCAGGGGGTTCTCCCCATCGGATATGGCACCGCCCGGCACACCCCAGGTGCCACCCTCGGCGCTCCACTTGGCTCGGTGCTGAAGGAGGACATCGGTCACCGTACCGGTTTGCTTGTCACGCCTGGCCAGGAGAACACCGGCCGCCCCATTCAGCCCCCAATGCTGCTTTCCGCAGGCACACTTCACCCACCCGTCTCCCGGTTGGTGGACATTCCCCTCGGGTGGGACTACACCGGCCGGATCGGCACAGGTTTCCACCGGCTCCTCGGCCCCGACCAGGACGGGATCCCAGAGGTCGGCCCAGTGCAATCCCAATTCCTCGACCATGGAACGCAGGGTGGGCATGCTCAGCCCCATGACCCCGCTGGGGTCACCCTCGATTCCGGTGATGAAAGCACCCCCAAGGCCCTCCAAGGTAAAGGAACCAGCCACCTCCAAGGGCTCTCTACTGGCGATATAGGCCTCCATGTCGGCCTGGTCATAGTGCCCGAATGAGACCTTGGCCCGGCTGACACCCTGAACCCGACGCCCTGTAGCCACATCAATCAGACAGTGTCCGGTGACCAATGTGCCGGTGCGGCCCCGCATGGCCATGAGCCGCTCCATGGCAATCTCCGGCCTGTGGGGCTTTCCAAGAATTCGCCCGTCCAGGGTGAAAAGCGAGTCGCATCCCAACAGCAGGGGGCCAACCTTGGCCTGTGCCATACCCGACCAGGACCTGACGGCCTGCTGCATGGGTCGAACCTGCGCAGGGCAAGCGGCCTGCCCATCAAGGGGCCGAACCACAACCAGGTCTCCCTGGACCCGATGCTCGGTTTCGACAACCGACTGCAGGGTATGCAGAATCAGATCCGCCTTGCCTGCTGCCAGAACAGAGACCCGGTCCTCTATGGACAGGTCCGTCGCCTTCAATCCCCGCGACCGGGCAGCGTCCTCCAAGGCCCTGGGCTCGTCAAGGTGGGACTTGCGAATCACCGGGCTGATTCCCGCCTTGACCAGGAGCGCCTGGCGGGAAGGGGACTGGGAGGCCAGAATGAAGGGGACGTGTTCCCCGTTGCCTCCGGTTCGTACTGCCGCCATTGGTTTCCGGGTTTCAACTGCCAATCAGGTCACCTTCCTCGTCACTCTCCACCTGGACCCCATTACGGTCCACATCCAATTGCAGAACCTGCCAATGCCCCGATTCGAGCTCACCCTTGGCCAGGGTTTTCAAGTCCTCCGAAGCATCCCCGTAGTGAAGGACGATGACACAGGGACCGGCACCCGAGACCGCCGCGGCATACCCGTGCCGGCGGAAAAGGCCGATCAGATCGGTCGCAGGTGGCATCAGTCCCGCCCGGTAAGGCTGGTGGAGCCGGTCCTGCGTGGCCGCGAACAGGAGCGCGTTGGCCCTGGCAGCGAGATTCCCCTGGCCATCGAATTGACCACTCCCCATGTCGGCCATGCCTGAAGGGTTCAATGCTCCCGGTATCAGGGCGACCCTGGACAGGTTGTGAATGGCATCGGCGTAAGGCACCCGGTCGGGCAGGGCCTGTCGGGCCTTCTGGGTGGACAGTCGGAAGTCGGGCACAAAGACCGTGGCCCTGATGGCAGGGTCAACCTGGTAGCGCAGACTATGGAAACCGGGGGTCAAGGGTGTCCCTCCCGCTATGGGCAGTGACCCCACCCCCTCATCAGTGGTGAGATCGTAGGAGACGGTCAAGCCCCCATAGACCGCCGGCGCCACATTGTCGGGGTGCCCCTCGATCTGTGCAGCCAGATCGAAGACCGCATCCCTGGAGAATCCTCCCGGGTGGGCGAAGGCTGCAGCCGCGCTGATTCCGGCCACGATGGCCTCGGCGCTGGATCCGAGGCCCCTGGCCTGCGGGATTCGATTGCGGGCAGTCATGAGGAAGCCGAACCTGGGTAGGCCAAAAACCTGGCAGGCCTTTCGGAATGCGGAGACGACCAGGTGGGTCTCATCCCTGGGAAGGGTGTCCTCTCCCTCCCCTTCGATGATGACCTTGACACCCGTGTCGGCCGGGTCGTCCGACCGGGTGAAAACGATCTCGTCGTGATAATCCAGCGCCAGGCCCACGGTATCGAATCCCGAACCCAGGTTGGCGCTGGTCGCCGGCACCCGTATCCGGACGGTCCGCGCGCAGGGACGGTCCGCGCCCATCAGAGGGCATCCTGGTCAAAGACACGCAGGACGGATGCCTGACCGGTCACCGAATCGAAGGTGGAAACCTGCTTGACCACTCGGCGCAGGGTCACTTCATCACAGAGGTGGGTGACGACCCTGAGCTGCTGGATCTCCCCGCTGTAGCCCGGATCGTGCATGGTGGGTTTGATGTCCTGGTTGACCCCGTTGATGGATATTCCCTCCCGGGAGAAGACCTGGGCGATGGCAGCCAGGACGCCGGGCTTGTCATGGATGAGGAAACGAACCGCGAAGGCCGCCCGCGAAGCCTCAAGCGGGGCCATGGGAATCCGGGCGTACATGGGAATGATTGGTCCCATCCCCTGCTGGGCTATGTGCCTTGCCTCGGTGACCACATCACCAACCACGGCGGAGGCCGTAGGGGCACCACCGGCACCACGTCCGTAGAGCATCAGGTCGTCGGCCGCCTCCGCGGTGACGAAGACCGCATTGAAGCTGCCCCGGACGGAAGCCAGCGGGTGGGTGTCCGGAATCAGGGCCGGGTAGACCCTGGCGGAGATGCCTTGGTCCGTCCGCTCCGCCACGACAAGAAGTTTGATGACCCGACGCTCGGCCTTGGCCGCAGCGATGTCGTCCGCCGTGATTGACCTGATTCCCTCAACCGGAACGTCATCCATCCTCACATCCCGATGGAAGGCCAATGTGGCCATGATGGCGGCCTTGGCCGCCGCATCCAGACCGTCCACATCGGCCGTGGGATCGGCCTCCGCGAACCCCTTGGCCTGGGCATCGCTCAGCGCCTCCTCGAACTGGAGGCCCTTGGTGGTCATTTCGTCGAGAATGTAGTTGGTGGTTCCATTGACGATTCCCACCAGACTGGTGATCCTGTCGCCCACCAGGGACTCACGCAGAGGACGGACGATGGGAATGGCACCACCAACGGCCGCCTCGAAGTAGATATCCACACCATGGTCCTGGGCGGCCCGGTAGAGTTCCGGCCCGTGCTGGGCAAGAAGGGCCTTGTTGGCCGTGACCACGGAGGCACCGGATTCGATGGCCTTGAGAAGGAGGGTCCTGGCCGGCTCGATGCCGCCAATCAACTCGATGACGATATCGGCCCGGGTGACCAGGCCCTCCGAATCGGTGGTCAGAAGGGAACGGTCGATCCAATCCGCCGTGACCTTGGAGGGATCCAGCACGGCAATGCCGACCAATTCGAGTGGGCGCCCGACCCTTCTGGCCAGGTCATCGCATTCTTCTACCAGCAGGCGTGCCGTCTGCGAGCCTACGGTTCCGGCCCCCAGAAGGGCTATGCGGATGGGTTTATCGGACTCGACTTCGGGCTTCGCGGACATGTGCGCTCCTTAAGCTTGCACCCGAGGCACCGGGTGCTGTGATTCCTCATCCTAAAGAATCAATCCGACACCTGCGGGGATGATTCCACCCCCCGGAATCCACCATCCTGAGCCGCCTCCTGCTGGTCCGGAACGGTCATGAACGGAACCTCAGACCCGAAGCAGATGGTCTTTCTTATCCGACAGGACCACCCTGACCTCATCGACGACGATTTCAAAGAGGGCCACCCTGTCTCGGACCCGCTTGATGTGCTCCATGTATCCCGGCCGCTTCTCCTCAAGGACCGGCGCCACCTCCTCAAGGGTCCGGGAACTGGGCCTGGCCACTCCCTCGCCCCGCACACACTCGATCCGCTCCGCGGGGAGGGTGGTGAAAGCCACCTTGTCGTTCTGCCTGATCTGTTCCACCTTCGCCGATTTCGGATAAGTGACGAAGTAGATGACCTTGTTGACCTTGTCGTAGACGAAACCGATCATCCTCACATCAGGCTGCCCATCGACACTGGTGGCCAGGGCCATGAGCTTTTGCGTGTCCATGATCCTCAGGAACTCCTGGCGAACATCCATGATCGTTCTCCTTGCCTTCCGGCTCGTGTGATTCTAGCCCTGATCCAGTTCGAGCAGGTCGTCCATGGCCTGCCCCCGCAGCATCAGGTGGTCACCAGCCCCGTCCACCGCCACGACCGGCGGTATCAGAACCTGGTTGTAGTTGTTGGCCATGGTCCGCCCGTAGGCCCCGGTCACCGGCACCAGGAGGAGGTCCCCCCGGCGGATGTCCTTGGGCAGGGAAACATCGCGCACGATGATATCGCCCGACTCACAGTGCTTGCCGACCACCCGGGCGCGAATGGTCTCCGAACTGCCCCTCCTATTGGCCAGAACAGCCGTGTAGTCCGCCCCGTAAAGCGCCGGGCGGATATTGTCACTCATGCCGCCATCCACTGACACGTAAGTCCGCACGGTCCCGTCCGAGAGGGGTACAGGCTTGACCGTCCCCACCCGATACAGGGTCATGCCGCTGGGGCCTGCAATCCACCGGCCAGGTTCGAAGGAGATGATGGGCATGGGCATACCAAGCCGGTCGTTTATCCTGCCGATGGCCAGACCCAGGTCGCCAAGAGCACCCGACAGGTCCATCCGATCCTCGTCCGGCAGGTAGGGAACGGAGAAACCGCCACCCAAATCCACCTCGGGCAGCAGGAAACCGTCGGTCTCCCAGAAGGTCCGTCTGAGCAACATCATCCGATTGGCTGCCTGCCCGAAGGCCGAGTCACCGTGAATCTGTGATCCGATGTGGGTATGGATTCCCACCAGTTCCAGGTCGCCTGCATGGGCCTGGATATCCTTCAGAACCCTGATGGCGGGACCGTTGGCCAGAGTATCCAAGGCGGCGGCCAGGACCGGATTGATCGGAGCCCCATCGGCACCTGCTTGGAAAAGGTCGGAGGAGTTCGCGGACAAGACCCCGTTGCCAACCTCCGCTGTTCGGGACATTGATTCCTGCCCGTCGCCGGCGCCAAATCGATCAAGTGGACTGGCATCAGCCCCTGGGGCCAGCATGGGGACGCCGAACTTCTGGTCCTCATGCGATGTGGAGATGTACTCGTGCCCACCGGCATGGACCCCCACCGTGACCCTGAGCATGACCCGGGCCCGCCTGCCCAGGCCATGGGCTATGGCCGCTATACGCTCCGGCTCATCGGCCGCATCGATGACGATCTTCCCATACCCCTCCTCTATGGCAAGGGATATCTCCCGATCGGACTTGTTGTTGCCGTGCAGCACCAGGCGGCGTCCGGGGGCACCGGCTGCCTTGGCAATCAGCATCTCGCCCAGGGTACAGGTATCGATGTTGAGGCCCCTGTCCAGCATGATCCGGACGACTTCCTTGCTCAGGAAGGCCTTGCCTGCGTAGCTGACCTGGGTGGTGGCTGTGGGAAGACTGCGGCTGGCGGTCTCCCTGAAAATCCTGGCCCGGTCGGCCATGAAGGAGGTGTCCATCAGATAGAGCGGGGTGCCGTACCGCTCAGCCAGATCCTCTACCGGGATGCTCCGGACATCCACTGCACCGGCATCATCCCGCCTGACAGCGGACGGCCAGATATCACCCAGGGCCGCCCCCTCTTCTTTCCGTTGACTCACGGCACCCCTCCTTGGCAGCGTGTTCTCCCTGTGGACGTTCGGATCACATCCTGTCCGGCGCGCAGACACCCAGGAGGTCGAGACCGTTGGCAATGACCTGCTGGACCGCATCGTTGAGCCTGAGTCTGGCAGCGGCGCGGGCCGGTTCGGGATTCTTGTCCGTCTGCCGGGCCGGATCATCCGCCCCGGTCAACTCCATGGGAACCACCCGCTCCAGGTTGTACCAGCGATGGTACACACCCGCCAGTTGCTCAAGGTAGTGGGCCACCCGGTGGGGAGCCTTCTGATCGCCGGCGGTCTGCACAACATTTGGATAGAGGGCCAGGGTGGCCAGAACCTCGTTGTCCGCCTCGGTGTCCAGGAGGGACAAATCGGCCTTGGCTGAATCGATGCCCGCATCGGCCGCGTTCCGGTCGACGTTTTTGGACCGGGCGTGGGCGTACTGGACATAATAGACCGGGTTCTCATTGGTATGGGAGGCCAGGAGGTCAAGGTCGATGTCGACGGTCTGGTTGTAGTCGGTACGGGCCAGGGAGTACCGGGCCGCATCCACCCCGACGGCCTCGACCAGGTCATCGATGGTGACCACGTTGCCTGCCCGCTTGCTCATCCGCACGGTCTGACCGTCCTTGAGCACATTGACCAGCTGTCCAATCAGGATCTGCATGTTGACGCCCGGCGTATCGCCGAATGCGGCGCAGATGGCCATCATCCTGCCGATGTAGCCATGATGGTCCGCCCCAAGCATGTAGATGGCCTCATCACAGGGGTCCTTCTCCCGCCGGCGCTTATTCAGATAGTAGGCGATGTCGGCAGCCACATAGGCGGCGTTCCCGTCGGATTTGACGACCACGCGGTCCTTGTCATCGCCATACCTGCTCGACCGGAACCAGGTGGCTCCGTCCTTCTCATAGATGTCATCACGGGTGCGCAGTTCTTCGATGGCCTCCTGAACCTGACCCGACTCATACAGGCTGTTCTCGTGGAACCAGACGTCGAAATCAACGCGGAAGTCCTGCATGGACCTTCGTATCTCGTCGAACATCATCGGAACGGCCCGACTGCGGAAGGCCTCGCGCTGCTCGCTGTCGCCCTCGGCACCGTCCTCATCCCTGACCCGGGGCAGAGCCAGTACATCCAGTCCATCGGCCTTGGCCTGGTCCACCACCCTCTGGGCGATCTCATCGATGTAGGCACCCTTGTATCCATCGGCAGGTACGGGCTCATGATGTGCCGCAGCAACCAGGGAACGGGCGAATCGGTCGATTTGCGTGCCATGGTCGTTGAAGTAATACTCACGTACCACCTTGGCTCCGTTGGCCTCCAGGACCCGGGCCATGGAATCGCCGACCGCAGCCCAGCGGGTTCCACCGATGTGGATGGGGCCGGTGGGATTCGCGGAGACGAATTCCAGGTTCAGGGTCCGACCCTGTAGATGGTTGTTGGCCCCATAGGACCTACCCTCACTGAGAACGGTGTCGACCACAGCGGCGGCCGAAGCCGAGTCCAGACTGATGTTGATGAAACCGGGGCCGGCTACATCCACACCGGAGATTCCGTCGGCCTGGGCCAGGGCCTCAGCCAGGGTCTGCCCCATATCACGGGGGTTCATGCCGGCCTTCTTCGCCAACTGCATGGCGATATTGGTTGACCAGTCCCCGTGGGAACGGTCCTTGGGCCGCATGACGGCCAGGTCTTCGGCGGCAGGGACCATGGAGGCGTCCAGGTCACCCAGGCGGCCCGCCTGGGCCAATTCGACGGCGGTTGAGGAAATGATACGGGCAAGTGCTTCAGGACTCATGACCCCAAGTCTAACGGTCCTGGCGACGAGACGGCTGTCGAACCCGAACCTGACTCAGGCCAGGGCAATCACATCTATCTCGACCAGGGCGCCTTTGGGAATCATATTGTTGCCGAAGGCCACGCGGGCGGGGCGCACGGAGCCGATGAAGACCTGGGAATAGGCCTTATCGACCTCGGTGAAATCCTCAACATTGCGCATGTAGACCGTGGCCTTGACCACCTTTTCCATTCCGGTACCGGCGGCATCGAGTATGCTCTTGATGTTCTTCAGGGCCTGGGCTGCCTGGTCACCGGCCGTGCCCTCCACCAGTTCGCCGGTCTCCGGGTCAATACCGAGCTGTCCGGAAACGAAAACGAACCCGTTCGCACTGACCGCCTGACTATAGGCACCCAAGGCCTGGGGTGCATACGGCGTGCCGATCTCTTCAAGACCCTCGTCCATGAACGTCCTCCTCCTGTGCAGACCCTCCAGCGCCGTCCAGCAGGCGGTCGGGCAGGGGCCAGTGGTCGACCGGGGAATCCCGGACGAATTGCCTCCAACTATAAACCGCCAGCAATCCTGATGCCGAGCAGTGACCATGTATGGGCCCACCGATAAGCCAGCTCGGAGCATTTCATTCAAGGAATAAGAAGGGTCCACGGCAATACCTGAGCCAGACTTGAAAAAAGAAACACGATATAAAGGAAACCGAAATGGAGTGGGCTCGAAGGGATTCGAACCCTCGACCTTCTGTTCCGGAGACAGACGCTCTATCCACTGAGCTACGAACCCGATTACGACCGTCCAAGGACGGACAACAGGAACCATCTTAGGACACCTTGCCGAAAATCGCACCCGGCGTATGGCCAGGTGTCGCACGATACGGCCTTCCCCGCGGTGTGTCAGCGAAGGAAAGCAACGAGAACCGGTACGGCACGCAATGGCAGGACTCCGCAGAATCGTCTCAGACGCGCCGTTGCACCATCCACAATCCCGCGAAGCCACCACCTAACCCCGACTTCTTCCCTCGGGTTGCGTTCCACTGTAGTGATTCCGCCTTCGCTCCTCAAGCGGTCTTCACATTCGTCACCATGCTTCTGGATTGACCCGCCCCACCGCACCTTAAGACCTGAAATGTGAGGAACGTAACAACACGTTTGCCAAATCGTGTATCCTATGAGGTGGGGTTATTACGGATGTTGGGGGTTGGATTTGGCTGCGCAATTGAGCCAAATCCCCTGGTTCCACGCCCATAACGATGGTGAAACCGGAAAAAGGAATACTACAAGTGTCAGTCTCTGTGAAAATACGACAGCTGGCTGCGGTTCTGTCCGTAGCCATGCTCCTGGGTTGCGGGGTGACCGCAACCGTGAAAATGGCCTTTGGCGAAGAAGACGGGGATGGAAGTACCCGAATCGGCACCTCCAACTGTGTGATAGAAAGTTCGACCTACGCAGAGTGCTTCCCCGACCACCGAATGGCAGTACAGGTAGCGGAGGCGGTTCCACGTAAAGGCGTGAAATCCTCAGACATAATGATCCAGGCCGATGTGGATCAGATAACCAAGCTCTCTCTCGACCAAATCTCCAGTCTGGAAGGTATTCAAAGCCTCACCTCCCTCATCGAGCTGAGCATCGATACCGGTGGAGTCTCGGACCTGAGCCCGCTGGACGATCCCGTTCTTAGCCGAAACATCAAGCGTCTGTACATCGAAGAATGCGAAATCACCGATGTTTCGCCTCTACGGAACTACACCAATGCTGACATCATCGACCTGATGTTCAACCGGATTTCCGATATTTCACCTTTGAAGGACCTTCACCCCAAGGAACTGACCGTACTGGAGCAGACCGTATACCTGGACCGCAAGGACATACGCGACAATCCCAATCAGGCCATCAGCATACCCCTTCCGCTTGGGAAAAACGGCGAGCCTGTCGCCGTAAGTGAAATCAACCCGACTGAAGGTATGACACAGACCAACACCGACCTCGTCTGGTCCGCACCGGCAGCCGGTGGCACCCGGTCATTCTCTTTCGGCGAGGCTGCCGACGACAAGAGTTACGAGTTCCAGGGGACCGTGGAGATGGAGGTGGTGACCGCCGAACCCAGACTGGTCACCTTCACCCCTTCCCAGCCGGTAAACCCACAACCCACAACCGGGCGACAGATAGGCCTGGGACTACCCGTGCCAAAGCCGGCCGATCCCGTCTGCCCCGGATACCGTTTCGTGGGTTGGTACACGTCCGCACGAGGGATGGGAGGGGTTCGTTTTAACTTCGAAAAGCCCATCTTGGAAAACACTGCCCTGTATGGGCGGTGGGTCAGCGATACCCCCAACAACGACAATGACGACGAAACCGACATCCCCGGACCAGGCACCCCCGATTCGGACGACGACCAAACGCCGCTCCCCGAACTCGAAAAGATCGTCTGCGAACCCGGAGTCTCGACATACAGCCAGTGCTTCCCCGACCCCGATCTTGCCAAGCAACTGGCATCTTCAATTGAAAAAGAACCCGATGCGGTACTCACCGTGGAGGACGTGGACACGCAGTTCAGGGATATTTCCCTGACCGATGTCTGGGATCTGAACGGCATACAGATCCTGAAGAAGGCTGCGTACATTAATTTGGATTACTCTTATCCGGACCAAAAGTCACCGCGTTCAGGCCAGGTCGCGGTAGATTTGCGTCCTGTAGCTGAGCTGCCTGAAATTTGGTCATTCTGGCTGTCCGGATCGGGGGACGCGGAAACAGAGATGGATCCTCTGGTCACTGATTTCACGCCTCTGTCCAAGCTCAAAAAACTGAGCGAACTCTATATCGACGAGGCCGGTGTGAAAGACCTGAAGGGATTCGAGTCCTTTACAGATATGCCAAGGCTGACGGAAGTGGAGCTGGAAGGTAACCAGATCAGCGACGTCAAGCCACTGGCAGTCCTGAAAGACCTGCCCCGTATGGAGCTTCTTTCTCTCGAGAGCAATCGCATCTTCGATATGTCCCCCCTCAAGGATCTCTCCAAGAGCCCCATTGAGCTCAGTGCCATCAACCAGACAGCCGTCGTACCTCGACATGAGCTACCCGGAGAGGCCATGGCCATTAGTCTTCCTATCCGCCCAGACGGCAAATATGCCGAAACGGATATCGACTCCATAAGTGGCAACGGTTATCACAAGCGCAGCGATTATGCGGTGGTTTGGGACGCACCGGTCGTTGACAGCGTCCATAGCTACGATTTCATGGAAGGCGGGTCCCGCCTCGACTCATGGGAATTCGATGGGACCGTAACGGATCGTCCCCTTGACGACAAATCTTCGGCGCGAGATATATATAAGATCGAATTCGACCTGGGTACCGGGAGCACCTCTCCTGCCCAGATTCCCGACCAACTGGTTTATGCGGGGAATCTGGCGAACAGGGTGCCCGATCCCGTCCGTTTCAAGCACGCCTTCGACGGCTGGTACCTGAACGAGGAACCCCTTACCCCCAGCCGCTCCTCAAGCGGAAACAAATCTGATTCCCCTGGCAACTCGAGCGGAACCCTCATTGATTCCGGCAACGCTTTGGCCAGGAACCTCGCCGAACCGGGAGACATCCTGATCAGGAACCTCCTTGTTTCTGGCGGCAGCGACGACAAGAGTCCGACCGACTCCGACACCACAACGGGTGAGGGGCCCAGTGACTCAGACAGCACCGCGGAGGAGGACCCGTTCGATTTCGACAACACGAGGATCAACAGAGACATCGTCCTGACCGCCCGGTGGACCCCGCTCTACACCATGACCTTCGACAGTCAGGGCGGCAGCGCCGTGCCTTCCCAGACCGTCCGCGACGGCGAAACGGTCGATGAACCGACAGATCCGACCCGGGCCGGCCATACCTTCCTAGGCTGGTTCACCGAAGCGGAGGACGGCGAATCCGCGGACTTCACCCAACCGCTGAGGCAGGACACCACCGTGTACGCACACTGGCGTTTGGACCCGACCCCCGCGAATCTCATCACTCCCGGAAACCCTGGTGATTACAATCCCGGCACGGCAGCACCAGGCTCCCTGTCCGGCATACTGGCATCCACAGGTTCCGATTTCCTGGGGTTGGTGTTTGCCGCACTGATCGTAGCGCTGTGCGGCCTTGTCTGCCAGGCCCACCTTCGGTCACGCAGGAGTTCGATGCCGCGCTAGTCGCTGCTCCGAGCTCGCTCTGAAGAGTCCCAAGGCATCAGATCGCTGCCTTGGCAATGAACCCGGTCCCCCGGTTACCACCCGCAGGGACCGGGTTCCCATATCCGACCACTGCCCACCGGTGAATGGCGCTGTCAGAGGCCACCACGTACCATGAAGGAATGCCGTTGGAAGAGGAACACAAGGACTTCGAGTTTGAGCGCCGCTTCTTTTGCCGGAACCTACCGGAGAAGCTGACGAACGGGGAGACCCCCACCCTGATAGTGCAGAGCTACTACGTGCACGAAGACAACTACGCCCTCCGAATACGCCTCCAGGCCGACGACCACGCACTTGATATGAACAGCCACACCGATGCCCTGCATACGCTCCTGGAAACAGGCGACCATTTCACCGCCGCCTCCATGACGGCCAAGGGACCATCAGTCGGCGGAACACGGTACGAGGCGGAACGCGCCATCGACATCGGCATCGCCCAAGAGCTCATGCTCAGAGGCGGATCCCCAATCATCAAGAACCGTTACGGTATCTGGCTCGATGAGGATTGGTGGAACCTGGATGTCTTCGGCGGAGAGAATGCGCCGCTTGTTGTCGCCGAGGTGGAACGCAGCGGCCCCGTCACCGATCTGACCATCCCCGACTTCTGTCTGACGGAGATCACCGACGATCCCAGATTCTCCAACGACGGCCTGGCCAACAAACCCTTCAGCCTATGGGCAGACGACTTCGATAGGGAGCTCACGGAAAGCGGCCCCCATTTCATGAGCAATTTCGGGCACAACCGAACCGAAGGAAACCCGGACAACCGCTGACAGCAGCGAACACGGCACCATCCGAAACACAAACTCGGTTGCAAGGAGCCAGACTGCACAGCTACCAGGTGTAATTTGCCTTCCGTTTAATCGTGTATTCTTACTTTCGGGGTTAATTAGGGATGTTGAAAGTGTGGGTTCAACAACCTTATCGAGTCGAATCCTCTGGTTCCTCACCCTCTAAATAGTGAAACCGGTGAAAAGGAATATACTACAAGTGTCAGTCTCTATAAAGATACGCCCGCTGGCGGCGACCCTGGCAGTAGCCACTGTTCTGGCCTGCGGAATTGCCGCAACCAACAAATCGGCCTTCGGAGAAGAAGAGAACGAGCACGAAGCTGTCCGTGCCGATACCTCGGGTTGCGTGGTCGGGAGCTCTACTTTCGCCTCTTGCTTCCCTGATTACAACCTGGCAGTACAAATCGCGGAGAGGGTCAGGCCCGTCGCCAAGACTCCAACAGACATCATGACGCAGGCTGATGTAGACGGGTTAACACGTCTCTACGCTGAGGGGGTCTCCAACCTGGAGGGCATCGAAAACCTCACCGCCCTCACCGATCTGGCGGTCGCCATCGGTGGTATTACCGACCTGACCCCCTTGGACAACCCTGTTCTGGCACAGAACATCACGGAGTTGGAACTCGACGAGAATGAAATCACCGATATCTCGCCCCTGCGGAACTACACCAACCTCGAGTACATAAATCTGAGATGCAACCATATTTCAGACCTGTCGCCCCTGAAAGACCTGCATCCCCACACTTTGAAGGCTTCCGATCAGCACATATATCTGGGTCGTGAGGATCTTCGGGGCAATCCCGATCAGGCCGTCAGCATGCCCTTCCCGATCGGCAAGAACGGGGAACCCGTCACCCCAACCGATATCGAACCGGCGGAAGGTATGGAACAGATCGGCACCGAACTCATCTGGTCCGCACCGGCAGCCGGAGGCCCCCACTCCTTCAACTTTGATGGCGGTGACGATCTGACCTACCTCTTTGAAGGTTCCGTGCAGCTGGAGGTGATGACCGCCGAGCCCAGACTGGTCACCTTCACCCCCCTCCAGCCGGTGGACCCGCAGCCCACCACCGGACAACGGGTCGCTCATGGCCTGACCGCCACGAAACCCGCCGATCCGGTCTGCCCCGGATACCGCTTCGTCGGCTGGTACACCTCCCCGAGGGTGGGAGGGGAACCCTTCAATTTCGAAAAACCCATCGTGGAGAACACCCCCCTGTACGGACGGTGGATCAGCGACACCGATGACTCCGGCAACAGCCAGGATGAGTCAACGGACGGGTCCGATGCGGGCGACAACCAAACACCCCTCCCCGAACTCGAGAAGGTGGTCTGCGAACCCGGAACCTCGACCTACACCCAGTGCTTCCCTGATGAGAATCTTGCCGAGCAGCTTGCTTCCAAAGCCTGGAAGTATCCCGAAGACGTCCTCACCCAGGACGACATCGACCGGGAATTCGCTGATAACCTTGTCCTGATTGATGCGTGGAATCTGAACGGCCTACAGATTCTGAAGAACATCAAGTCCATTGTTTTGGATTACAACTATTCACAGGGCCAATCTGCGGTGGATTTGCGTCCACTCTCGGAGCTGACCGAAATCACGTCGTTCCTGCTGACCGGTACTACTGACGAGAACACGACGGCCTTCCCCCTGGTCACTGATTTCACGCCTCTATCCAAATTGGTGAAGATGGAAACGATCACTATCAACACGGCAGGATTGAAGAACGTGAACGGATTCGAGTCCTTCACGGGCATGACCAAGCTCAATGACTTGGACCTGTCCAATAATCAGATATCTGATGTCAGGTCGCTGTCAGCCCTCAGCAGCCTGCACGCACTGTCGGGTATCGACCTCAGAAGGAACGCTATCTTGGATGCGAGTCCCCTCAAACCATTTGAACAGTCACCCGCCTACATTTCCATATCTGATCAGGAAATCATCGTAGGCCGGCACGAATTACCCGACACCACCTTGGCCCTGTCTCTTCCTACTCGTCCAGACGGCAAGTACATCTTCAACGGGGAAGAAAACATCCATTCGATTTCGGATAAAGGCCACTATAACTCCAGCAACTATGAGGTGGTCTGGGACGTCCCTGTCCAGGACACGGTTCACAGTTACGAATTCTGGGATGAGGGTTATCAAGAAGGCTCGTGGTACTACGACGGAATCGTAACCGACAGGCCTACTGATGATGTATCCGGGCGGGATATATACCAGATTCACTTCGATCTGGGCACCGCTCCCACACTTTCCCGGATACCCAATCAGCTGGTGTACTCGGGGAATCTGGCGAGCAAGGTACCCGATCCCATCCGGTACAAGCACGACTTCGACGGCTGGTATATGAAGGAAACCCCCGCCACCCCGGACGAGACCCCCGCTGACTCCGACGACATCCTGACCAGGAACCTCTCCGGCACGGGCGACATCCTGACCAGGAACCTCCTTGGCGCCGACGACACTGCAGACGACGAATCCACAGACACCAGCACAACTGTGGGCGACGACTCGACCGATTCCGGCACCGCTGCGGATGAGGTCCTGTTCGACTTCGCCAGCACAAGGGTCAAGAAGGACATCGAGCTGACCGCCCGGTGGACCCCGCGTTACATCCTGACCTTCGACAGCCAGGGCGGCAGCGCCGTGTCTTCCCAGTCCGTCCGCGCCGACCAGACTCCCAAGGAGCCGGCAGCCCCGACCCGGGCCGGATACACCTTCCAGGGCTGGTCCACCGCAGCACAGGACGGCACACCAGTGGACTTCACCCAACTGATAGGACAGGACACCACCGTATACGCCCAATGGACCCCTGAAACGGCACCGGTAACCCCCGTAGTGCCGGAGGCACCCACCACACCGGTCAACCCGGATACATCAGTCAACCCGGGAGCACCCGTTACTCCGGACACCCCGGTCAATCCAGGTACTCCTCCGACCCCTGATAACCCCCTGGCTTCCGGGAACTCAACCAGTCAGATCAGCACTGACTCTCCGGTCAGTCGAATGACTACCGGGAAGTACGTTACGACATCAAGGGGGTCCCGACTGGGTACCCTCGCCTCCACGGGTTCCGATTTACTGGGACTGATGTTTGCCGCACTGGTCATAGTGCTCTGCTGCCTTGGCTGCCAGGCCCACCTCCGGTCGCGAAGGAGTTCGGTACCTCGCTGAACGACGACCCGTGCCGGGCCGAATAGCCCCGGCACCTCAGGCAACCGCCCGGGCCAATGACCCGGTCCCCCGGACACCGTCCGCAGGGACCGGGTTCTCTATATATAAGGAGCGACACAACCCAGGGTCAGCGCATACCTTCCTGTGGGCAGGAACCGCTTCATCGTCGCCCGACTCCGCCGGAGCTCTATTGTGAGGGTTCAATGACATGATTGCCGCGTGCGAGCCCCTTTGCGAAATCGTGTATTCTGGCAGCTGGGGGAAAACAGGGGTGTGAAATACGGGTTCGACTGCGCAATCGAGTCGGAACCTCCGGTTTCGCATTCCCGGAACAGGAAACCGGTAAGAGGGGAAAATACAAGTGTCAGTCTCCATAAAGATGCGCCCGCTGGCGGCTGCCGTGGCAATGGCCGCCGTCCTGGCCTGTGGGATGACCGCAACCAACAGATCGGCCCTGGGAGATGAAGACGGGACCGGGACCGTCCCTGCCAACACCTCAGGCTGCATAATCGGAACCTCCACCATCGCCGACTGCTTCCCCGATCGGGAGCTGGCGGAAGATGTGGCCCGGTACATCACGCCCCGGAAGAATCCAACGGATATCCTGACGCAGGCTGATATAGACGGGCTAACGCGCCTTTATACCAACGACGTTGCCAACCTGGCGGGCATCGAAAACCTCACCGGCCTTACCGAGTTGCACATCCAAGATGGCCTTACTCCCGACCTGACCCTCTTGGACAACCCTGTTCTGACACAGAACATCACGAAGCTGGAAATCTCTCTTAGCGCAATCTCCGATGTCACTCCCCTGCGGAACTACACCAATGCCGAGTACATAGACCTGTCGGGCAACCAAATTTTCGATTTGTCACCCTTGAAAGACCTGCATCCCAGAACCATGAGAGCGTACGGTCAAGATATATTCCTCGGTCGTGAGGACCTGCGGGACGATCCCAACCAGGCCGTCAGCATGCCCCTCCCGATCGACAAGGACGGGGAACCCGTCACCCCAAGCGACATCGAGCCGGCGGAAGGCATGGAGCAGACCGCCACCGAACTCATCTGGTCCGCACCAGCAGCCAACGGCCTCCGCTCCTTCAGATTCGGCGACTTTGACAGCCTCTCTGGCTTTGGCGGCACTGTGCAGTTGGAGGTGGTGACTGCCGAGCCCAGGCTGGTCACCTTCACCCCTAACCAGCCGGTGGACCCGCAGCCCACCACCGGGCAGCAGGTCGCCCAGGGCCGCACCGTCACAAAGCCGGCAGACCCCGCCTGCCCCGGATACCGCTTCGTGGGCTGGTACACCTCCCCCCGGATAGGAGGCGAACGCTTCGACTTCGGAAAACCCGTCATGGAGAACACCCCCCTGTACGGACGATGGATCAGCGACACCGACAACCCCGGCGACGACCAGAACGGATCCACCGGGACCACCACCCCGGACCCCGACCGAGACCAAGACGCCCCTCCCCGAACTCGAGAAGGTCGTCTGCGAACCCGGAACCTCGACCTACACCCAGTGCTTCCCCGACGAGGACCTCGCCGAACAGCTCGCAGCCGCAGCCGGCAAGGAACCCCAGGACATCCTCACCCAGGACGACATCGACCGGGAGTTCAACGACGACGTCGCCCTCAACGACGTATGGAACCTCAACGGCATACAGATCCTCAAAAACATCAAGACCATCTCACTGGACTACGACTACACGCACGGCCAGTCTGCGGTGGATCTGCGCCCCCTCTCCGCACTGACCGAAACCACATCACTCCTGCTGACCGGCACAGCCGACAAGAACACGCCTGTCTTCCCCCTGGTCACCGATTTCTCGCCCCTGTCCAAGATGGAAAAGATGGAGAACCTCTCCATCAGCAATGCAGGATTGAAAAGCCTGAACGGAATCGAGTCCTTAGCAAACATGAAAGAGCTCAGGGAATTGGAGCTGAGCTATGATCAGATCACTGATCCCGGTCCGCTGGCGGCCCTCAGCGGCCTGCCCTCACTGAAGCAGCTCAACCTCGACGGCAACAGTATTTTGGACGCGAGTCCTCTCATACCATTCGTCGATAAATCAATCGCCATGATTTTAGTATGTGATCAAGAAATCATCGTAGGCCGGCACGAATTCCCCGGTACCAAACTGACCCTGCCCCTGCCCACGCTTCCGGACGGCAGGAGTTGCTACCTTGATAGGCGGCAAATCGGAATGATTACAGCTGAAGGCCACTATGATCCTAAAAACCATGGGGTTGTTTGGAATGTCCCGGTCCAGGATACAGTCCACAGTTACACATTCTATGATGGAAGCCACCGAGAAGGCGGTTGGGACCACACAGGAACTGTAAGCGACCGGCCGATTGGTGATGTGACCGGGCGGGATATATACAAGATCCGCTTCGATCTGGGCACCGCACCCACATCCTCACGGATTCCCGATCAGCTGGTGTACTCGGGGAATCTGGCGAGCAAGGTCCCCGATCCCATCCGGTACAAGCACGACTTCGACGGCTGGTACATGGAGAACACCCCCGACCCCACGGACGAGGACGAGGACGACATGCCGATCTGGCCCTGGAACCGCTCCGGCACAGGCGACGTCCTGACACGGAACCTGGCCGAACCCGGCGACGTCCTGACCCGGAACCTCCGCGACTCCAGCGACTCCGACAGCACCGCAGGCGGCGGTTCGGCGGATTCGGGCACCGCCGCGGATGAGGTCCTGTTCGACTTCGCCAGCACAAGGGTCAAGAAGGACATCGAGCTGACCGCCCGGTGGACCCCGCTCTATATCCTGACCTTCGACAGTCAGGGCGGCAGCGCCGTGTCCTCCCAGACCGTCCGCGCCGACCGGACACCCAACGAGCCGACAGCCCCGACCCGGGCCGGGTACACCTTCCAAGGATGGTCCACCGAAGCACAGAACGGCACACCCGTCGACTTCACCCAGCACATAGGACAGGACACCACCGTATACGCCCAATGGGCACCGGTAACAACACCGATCAGCCCTCCGACTCCCGGCAATCCCCTGGTTCCCGAGAACCCAATCATCCAAACGACTGATCCAGCACCACGAGGGTCCCATGTGGACACCTTGGCATCCACGGGTGCGGCTCTCCTGGGGCTGGTGTTTGCCACACTGGCCATAGCCATTTGCGGCCTTGTCTGCTGGACCCGCCCTCGGTCACGAAGGAGCTCGGTGCCGCGCTAAACAAGGATCCAATCCAGGCTGAATAGCCCCGGTACTTCAGGCATTCGCCTGAGCCAAAGACCCGGTCCCCCGGACACTGTCCGCAGGGACCGGGTTTCGTATATCAAGGGGTGCAACCCGAGACCATCGCATATTCTCCCGGAAGCAAGCAGTCACTTCCCCGCCTCTCACCCCAACAAAAACTCTTTTGTGAGGGATTTAACAACATGATTGACTCATGCGAGGGCCCTTTAGCGAAATCGTGTATTCTGACAGGCAGGGATAACAGGGGATGTTGAATTGTGGGTTCGACCGTGTAATCGAGTCGAAACCCCAGATTTCGCGTCCCCAAAACAGAGAAACAGGCAAAAGGGGAATTACAAATGTCAGTCTCTATCAAATTACGTCCGCTGGCGGCGGCCGTGGCACTAGCCACTGTCCTGGCCGGCGGAATGACCGCAACCAACAAATCGGCCTTCGGATATGAAGACGGGAACGGGACCGAACCTGCGCCTGCCGATACCTCAGGCTGCGTAATCGGGAGCTCCACCTTCGCCGACTGCTTCCCTGATCGTAGACTGGCGGAACAGGTGGCAGAGCATGTCAAGCCCGATGCCAAGACTCCAACAGATATCATGACACAGGCTGATGTGGACGGGTTAACGCGCCTCTCTGCCTACGGGGTTTCCAACATGACGGGCATCGAAAACCTCACGGCCCTCACCGAGCTGAACCTCGGTGACGGCGGTATTATCGACCTGACCCCCTTGGGCAACCCTGTTCTGACACAGAACATCACGGAGTTGGACCTCGGCGATAACGCAATCTCCGATATCACGCCCCTGAGGAACTACACCAACGCCAGGTACATCAGCCTGTCGAATAATCACATTTTCGACCTGTCTCCCCTGAAAGACCTGCAACCCAGCGACCTCGATGTATCGGATCAGACCATATATCTGGGCCGTGAGGACCTGCGGGACGACCCCAACCAGGCCGTCAGCATGCCCCTCCCGATCGGCAAAAACGGGGCACCCGTCACCCCGATCGACATCGAACCAACGGAAGGTATGGAACAGGTCGGCACCAACCTCATCTGGTCCGCGCCGGCAGCCGGTGGCACCCGCTCCTTCAGATTCGAAAACGACTACGACGAGGACCGAGACCACTACTTTGAAGGAACCGTGCAGTTGGAGGTGGTGACTGCCGAGCCCAGGCTGGTCACCTTCACCCCTAACCAGCCGGTGGACCCGCAGCCCACCACCGGGCAGCAGGTCGCCCAGGGCCGCACCGTCACAAAGCCGGCAGACCCCGCCTGCCCCGGATACCGCTTCGTGGGCTGGTACACCTCCCCCCGGATAGGAGGCGAACGCTTCGACTTCGGAAAACCCGTCATGGAGAACACCCCCCTGTACGGACGGTGGATCAGCGACACCGACAACCCCGGCGACGACCAGAACGGATCCACCGGGACCACCACCCCGGACCCGGACGAGACCAAGACGCCCCTCCCCGAACTCGAGAAGGTCGTCTGCGAACCCGGAACCTCGACCTACACCCAGTGCTTCCCCGACGAGGACCTCGCCGAACAGCTCGCAGCCGCAGCCGACAAGGAACCCCAGGACATCCTCACCCAGGACGACATCGACAAGGAATTCAACTACGACGTCTCCCTCAACGACGTATGGAACCTCAACGGCATACAGATCCTCAAAAACATCAGAACCATCTCACTGGACTACGACTACACCCAAGACGAGTCGGTTCGAACGGACAAGCCCGCAGTTGACCTGCGCCCCCTCTCCGCACTGACAGAAACCACAGCATTCTGGCTGTACGTCATGACTGACGAGGATATGCCGATGTCCCCCGTGGTCACCGATTTCTCGCCCCTGTCCAAGCTGGAAAAAATGGAGCAGATTTCCATCAACAGTGCAGGGTTGAAGAGTCCGAACGGATTCGAGTCCTTCACGAACATGAAAGAGCTCGCAGAATTGGACCTGTCCAATAATCAGATCACTGATGTCAGGCCGCTGGCGGCCCTCAGCGGCCTGCCCTCACTGCAAAACGTCGAACTCAGTGAGAACCATATCTCCGATGCAAGCCCTCTCAAGACTTTCGAGTCATCAGCAGCCACGATCGATATATCCGGTCAGGAGATTGTTACAGACCGGCATGAGTTACCCGGCACCAAACTGGCTCTGCCTTTGCCCATTCGTCCAGATGGAAGATACGCGGAGTCGGACATCAGCAGGATAGTAAACCAGGGGCACTACGACGCCAGCAACTATGAGGTGGTCTGGGAAGTCCCGGTCCTGGACAAACCCCACCGCTTCGATTTCTGGGAGGAGAGCTCGCGAGAAGGCGCATGGTACTACGAAGGAACCGTAACCGACCGGCCGCGCAGAGACCTGTCGGCACGGGACATCTACCAGATTCGCTTCGAACTGGGTACCGAGCCTGCGTCTTCCTGGATTCCCGATCAGTTGGTGTACTCGGGAAATCTGGCGAGCAGGGTACCCGATCCCATCCGGTACAAGCACGACTTCGACGGCTGGTACATGAAGGTGAATCCCGCCACTCCGGACGAAACCCCCGATGACTCGGACGACACCCTTAGCAGGAACTTCACCGGTATGGGAGACATCCTGACCAGGAACCTCACCAACCCCGGCGATACCCTGACCAGGAACCTCCTCGACTCGGACGACACCGCAGAAGAAGACTCCACGAATTCCAACACCACCGCGGGCGACGGCTCCACGGACACCAGCACCACCCCGAAGGAAGTCCTGTTCGACTTCGCCAGCACGAGGGTCAACAAGGACATCGTATTGACCGCCCGGTGGACCCCGCTCTACATCCTGACCTTCGACAGCCAGGGCGGCAGCGCCGTGTCCTCCCAGACCGTCCGCGCAGACCGGACACCCAACGAGCCGACGGCCCCGACCCGGGCCGGGTACACCTTCGAAGGGTGGTCCACCGAAGCACAGAACGGCACACCCGTGGACTTCACCCAGCACATAGGACAGGACACCACCGTGTACGCCCAGTGGGCACCGGTAACTGCACCGGTAACCTCCGTGGTGCCGAACACACCCACCACTCCGAGCACACCGGTCAACCCAGATACACCGGTCAACCCGGACACACCCCCGACCCCCGTCAACCCGCTGATTCCGGAGAACCCGGTCAGTCAAACGACTACAGGCAACCCCGGCACGACCGCACGAGGGCCCTGGGTGGGTACTCTGGCGTCCACGGGTCCGGCACTCCTGGGGCTGGTGCTTACGGCCCTGGCCATAGCGCTTGTCGGTCTTGTCTGCCAGGCCCGTCTTCGGTCACGTAAGAGTTCCAAGAGTTCGATGACGAGGTAATCAACAACCCGACCCGGTCCCCGGACACCGTCCGCAGGGACCGGGTTTTCTATATCCTGACACAACCGCCCAGGAACAACCGTCAGTACATCATCGTGGAAAGCCGACGACGCGCCTTGGCCAGCCTGGGGTCGGCAGGCTCAGGAATCGTGAAGTACTCCAGAAGCCGCTGACGTATCGGCTCCATCTGGTCGCGGTGGCTGCCGAGAAAGTCCAAAAGGCGGTCGAAGGCATCCTGAATCTGACCACCAATCATGTCCACGTCAGCCACGGCCAACTGGGCATCCAGGTCGTCAGGGGCATCAGCCGCCATCTGCCGCACCTGGCGGACGTCAGCCGCGGAGGAACGGTCCATGAGGAGAGCCTTGGCATGTTCACGCCGCGCCAGGTCATCATTGGGATCAGCCTCAATCACCTTGGCGTAGGCTTCGGCGGCACCCGCATAATCACCCTCCTGGGCCAGTCGGTTGGCCTCCTGGTGGGATGACGGTACGGCCTGCTCCTGCCCACCCTGGTCCTCGGCGGACGAAGATCCCTCCTGGCTGGTCTCCTGGTATGGCGCCGTGCCTGTAATACCTGCCTGCTGAGCCATCTGGATGACCTGAGGGATGAGTTGATCTGTAATCTGCGTCAGTTCATCATCCGTGGGCAGCCCTTCAAGAATGGGCATGGGGCGTCCAGCCAGTAGTGCAAAGAGGGCGGGAGCGCCCTGGACCTGGAAGGTCTGGGCAATCTGCGGATTGGAGGCGATGTCGATACGGGAAAGCTGAATCTTCCCCTCCTGGGCGTTGACCACCTGCCCGAGCTTGGTAGCCAGGGGGAACAGCCTGTCATCGGTCGGCACCCAGAGCAGGAGAAGGATGGGGAAGGTGGCGGAGGTCTGCACCATGGCTTGGAAACTGGCTTCGGTGGTATCAACTACATATCCGCCGGCCGCCGGAGCCCCACCGGTCTGGCCCGGCTGGGCATCCACCTGGTGCTTGAGCGCACCTAAATCGACTGCACCCGCCAGTGAAACACCGGGCTGACCCTGCCTGTCATTGCTCACCATGTTCGTATCTCCTTGAGTCTTCCGACCCCTACCCCGGTTAAGTCTCTCCCACTCAATCTAGTCGGTCCGGGCGTCTTTCACCCACCGCAATCTCACCGGTTCAGACCGCTTCCACCTTGATGGGCTCTCGTTCCGCACCCACCGCCCGAATCGGGTCCTGGGAGGTTGAGGAGGGAATATACAGGGCTACGACGTTGACATAGGTGACCTTCATCGTGCTGGTGGCCTTTCCGTCACCAAAAAGGGCCTTCTCGGAATCCGATGCCGGAGAGGACTCCCGTCCTTCCCCCGCACGCCGGGTCCAGACAGAGTTGATCTGCGCCACCACCAGGTCACCGCCTTCTGAGGAGTGCATGACCCGGATTTCTCCATCCTGAGGCGCGAAGGTCTGCTCCTGCGAGCCACGATTGGCTTCAATCCCCTTCTGAACGGCCTGGGTCAGGGTGTCCATTGAGGTGCGGAAATCATCCTGGGCGAATTCCTTGGCATACTGACTGGAGCCAGGATTCTGCAGCACATCTGCATATCGACGGACCGCCTCGGCCGGAGTCGCCTTGAGGCCCTCGTCGGTCGGAGTGCCCATCTGGGCACCGATGGTGTCCACGGGGAACTTGGGCAACTGGGCCCCCTGGAAGAGTCTGGCGACCCCCCAGAGCTTGTAGTTCTCATGGGCCGATTCCTGGTTGAGGACCAGGAGGCGCTTGGACTGCTGATCCTCTGTGGTCGTCGTGATGGCGAAGACCGAACGCGGCCACCCCGGATCGCCCGGTATAACGGTCTGGGCGATGGTTGTGGGAATGGTCGTCTTGGGATTCAGATTTCCTGTCGCCCTGGCGATTTCAAGCTCACTGGTTCTGATCTGCAGCTGAGGACCGGTGACCCGCGCATCCAGGCCAGTCGGGTCCTTGGACTCGTTGGCCTTGTCGAGTACTTGCCCTATGTCCTTGCGAATCGCGGCTTCCTGCTTGGTCGTCAGATTTGGGGCACTGGTGGCGACACCCGCGGGTGCGGCACCGGGCTTCTGAACCTGGGGCACCTGGCCCTGGCAGGCCGCCAGGGATGAGAGCAACCCCAAGGACATGAACGCCGCCAGGGACCTGGTTACGACTCGTTGCATCCTGCTCATGACTGCTCCTCACCGTCCTGCTTGATATTCCCCTCATTTGCCAGCCTGGCCAGATAGGAACTCATCTCCTCCAGGGAAATGACCGAGGTCTGTGAGATGTCATCCGCACCACGGTCACCGGTGACTGACCTGCCCGGCTCGAACGCTTCGGACTGGGTGGTCTCAGATGAATCCGCAACCGCCTTCTCTCCTCCCATGGGGGACGGAGCACTGCCGGTGAAGCCTTGAGAGCGTTCCGTTTGCCCTGGTTGGGGCGGAACCTGAGACCACCCCTGGGGCTGACTCTGGCCCTGCCCCTCAACATTGGCCGTGCCCTGCTGTGAAGTCGTCTGAGTGGCGACCATATTCCTGGCTGTAGGATCAATCACCTGCGGCGCCTGCCCATTGGGTACGGTACCCGAGCCGGGCACCTGGGTGGAACCTTCGACAGCGTGCCGACGATGCCGGCCTGTACTCTTCCTCTTCTTGCCCAATCCGGGTGCCACCATGCTGCCCAAAGCCTGGGCCACGGTCACTTCCGGCTCCTGCTCCTTCACCGATGCAGCCTGCTTCTTACGACGTTTGGCAGGGTCCATGGCAAAGACCGTGGCGGAGAGAACCGCCATGATAACCAGAAGGCCGCCACTGAAGTAGAAGGGGATGGCGAAATCAGGCAATTTGCTACGTTCCCAGGAAAGCTGCAGCTTCACGGCCGATTGGGCTGCGGAGGCCTTGGCCCCCTGCTGGTCGGCACTTGCTCCTGGTTGCGTATCGACCAGCAGGACCAAATCAGGCCTGTCGGCCTCGATCGTCATCACCGTCGAGGCGCCACCACATTTGACCTGACGCCACATATCGGAATCCGCGAAAGCGACACCATCAGCGCCATCCTTGGCCTGCTTGGCCGCGGTCTTGCCCCGTGAAAGGTCAAGGGTCTCCCAGTCATCAAGCCCCTTGACCCGGGTCACATCCTGGCCTGCCGTCCAACCGGCTGCGTCCTGGGCCGTGGTCAGAGCCATGCAGACCTGGGCCTTCCCCCTGGTCCGCTCAGGTGTGGCACGGATACTGACGCGATTGTCGACCAAGGGCAGCACTCCCGGATCGGTCACCACATATCGAGTATCCGTCTTGCCCTGCGCGTCAACGTGGGGGGAGGGCTTCCATACCGTGGCATTCATGACACCCAGCACAATGCAGGTCACAGCCAGCAACCCGAAGATCGGCGTGATCACCCCACGCATGATTGTGCTGCGTCGCGACGGCTTACCAGGCCGGGATGCGCGTTCGGTTCCTTCAGTTTCTTGCTCCATAACATCGACATTCTACAGTCATGGACTTATAATCGTTTTTTTGCATGGGGCAAAATCTCCATTACCCCCTAGACTTGGGCCTTATGACCAAACTCAACAGGAAAAGCGACACCATCCGCCAGTTCGTCTGTGCTGCGACCGCTCTGGCCCTCTGTGCAGGCCTTTCCGCCTGCTCGTCAAGCTCCGATGCCCCCAAGTCCGCCTCCGACACGATGAGCGGTATCTCGGCCAAGGGGAAGCCGGGTTCGAAACCCGAAATCAGCTTTGACACCCCCCTCAAGGTGGAGAACCAGTCCCACCAGGTCATCCAGGAGGGTGACGGGGATGTGATTCAGGACGGGGACAGGGTCTGCACCCGGAGCGTTGCCATCGATTCCAAGACCGGCAAGGAAATCAACTCCACCTGGGATGAGGAAAAGCCGGAGTGCTCCATCGTAATCGACAAGACCTCGATCCCCGCCTATTATGACGTCTTCCGGGGCCAGAAGATCAACACCACAATCGCCATCGGCATCGACGACCAGCAGGAAGGCGGCCAGTCGGGCAGCAGCAAGGACAGCCAGGGGTCCAGTTACATCATGGCTCTAACCTTCGTTTCCAAGACCAAGGACCTCAAGCGGGCCGAGGGCGAGAAGGTCAAGGACATCCCCGCCGACCTGCCCAAAATCAGCCTGAGCAATACAGGCAAGCCCTCCCTGGATCTGAACGACTACAAGCCGACCAATACGCTGGTCTCCCAGACCCTGATCAAGGGCAAGGGAGCCAAAGTGGGCGAGCACCAGACAGTCAGCGCCAATTACACGGGCTGGCTCGCCAGCGACGGCAAGCAGTTTGACTCTTCCTGGGACAGAGGCCAGGCTTCGGACTTCAGCCTCGATCAGGTCGTCAAGGGCTGGCAGCAGGGGCTGGCAGGCCAGACCGTAGGTTCACAGGTCCTGGTCATCGTTCCCCCGGATCTGGGGTATGGGGATCAGGAGAAGTCTGGCATACCCGCAAACTCCACCCTGATCTTCGTGGTCGATATCCTGGCCGCATACTGACAGGACCGTCTTAGCAGCCAACACCGATAAAGGGCCGGAGGTCCCACCCTATGAATCTGGGTGGGATCTCCGGCCTTTTCCGTATCCGGTCTCCTTCATATCCGCTCATAGGCGGATACAGGTACCGGTCATTTCAGGCTTCAGCCCACTCCGCCTTCGATGACGATGTCATCGGGATTGGCTGCCTCACCGTAAACCGGAGCCAGGGTCTTCTCATAGTCCTTGTGGAAGAAGTTCTCCTTCCCCAGTTTGGCGATCTCCTCATTGATGTAATCAAGGAGGGCCTTGTTGCCCTTCTGAACGGCTGGAGCGATTGTGGCCTCGTCGCCCAGCTTGGTGATGCCGACCGTGAATCCCTTGTTGGCCTTGGCCCAGGCCAGGACCTCGGTGTTGTCGGTGCTCAGGGCGTCTCCACGGTGGTCCTGCAGGGCACTGTACGCGTCGGCGTACTGGTCATACTTCTGGAGCTTCACCTTGGGGTAGTTCTTCTCGAAGAAAGGCTCGGCGGTGGTGCCCTTGGCGATAATCAGGGTCTTCCCCTCCAGGTCCTCGACGTTCTGGATGGGAGCCGACTCAGGGGAGACCACACCCAGGAAGACCTTCATGTAGGGCTTGGCGAAATCCACCTTGCGGGCCCGTTCGTCCGTAACCGTGAAGTTGGCCAGGGTCACATCGACCTTGTTGCTGGACAGGACATCCACACGGGCTGCCGGATCGACCGAGGTGTACTCGGGTTCCACACCCAGGTCCTTGGCAAGCCGCTCCGCAAGAACCACGTCATACCCCTGGTACTTCCCATCCTTGTCCACATACCCGAAGGGTGCCTTGTCGGAGAAGACAGCAACCTTCAGCTTGCCCGACTTCTTGATGGCATCCAGGGATCGTGCCGACTGGGATGTGCCCGCCGACTTGCCCTCGTCACCCTTCGCGTCGCTGGGTGCGGATGCGGACGGACCGCAGGCCGCAACCGAGGCCATCATTACGATCGAAGCTCCGACCGCCACCGCTGCTCGAACCAATCGGCTCACCGATTTTGCCGCCATAGTCCCTCTTTTCCTTGATTTCCATATTGGTCATCCGCCCTCATGGACGGCTCCCGGAGGTTGCCCTCCGGAAAATCTCAAATCGCAATCGCCGGCTCTGCAAACCTGACGACTTGCTCATCTGCTTATCGGTCCGCTCCCCCGTTCCCGTCACCACGCCTGCGCTCGTACGTAAAGGTGGAGAGGAACTGCCTGGCCCGGTCCGTGGCCGGATTGGTGAAGAAGCGTTCGGGGTCATCGGACTCCTCGACCAGCCTTCCCCCATCCAGGAGGACGATGTGGTCGGCGATGCCTCTGGCGAACGCCATCTCGTGGGTTACGATCATCATGGTCAATCCCTGGTCGGCCAGCTCAAGAATGACCTGGAGGACCTCGCGGACCATCTCCGGGTCCAAAGCCGCGGTCACCTCGTCGAAGAGCATGATTTCAGGGTGGAGAATCAGCGCGCGGCAGATGGCAACCCGCTGACGCTGCCCACCCGAGAGTTCATTGGGCCAGGCATCCTTCCGGTCGGCCAACCCCACCCTTGCCAGCAGTTCCAAGGCCTCCTGGCGGGCCTCATCCCTGGTTCGCTTCTGCACCAGGACCGGTGCCAGAATCACGTTGTCCAGGACGGTTTTGTTGGGAAAGAGGTCATAGCTCTGGAAGACCATGCCAATCCTGGTACGAAGATCGGCGCTCCGGGATCCCGGGATCCGGCTCCCCCCCAGGCGCTTTCCCGCCCTTGCCGGGCCTGCCTGCCTCGACGGTCTCCCCATCCAGGAGAATCCTGCCGCCCTGGATGGGTTCCAGACCGGCGATGGTCCTCAGAAGGGTGGATTTGCCAGACCCCGACGGGCCCAGAACCACAAAGACCTTCCCCTTGGGTATCCGGAAGGACACATCGTTCAGGACCGGCTCGGCAGCCCCCGGGTATTGCTTGACCAGGTGCTCAACCTCCAGGACCGGACCCTGAGCCGATGCAGGGATCCCCGTATGCCCCGAGGGGTCCGGGTATCCGGCCAGACCCATCCTGCCATCCGTCTCACCAGGCTGAACCTGGTCTACGGTCCCGGCGGATGGTCGGTTTTCCTGTCCATCAGTCATGAGCCCACCTCTTTTCCAGATGCCGCGCCACCAGGGAGAGGGGCCAGCAGATGAAGAAATACATGAAGAAAATCACCCCGTATATCCACAGGGTCGCCTGGGGGTACGCAAACCTGTTCGCATCGATGATCTGCTGCCCCACCTTGATCACCTCGATGACACCCAGAAGCGCCGCCAGCGAGGTCGTCTTGACGATGCGCGTGGCCAGGTTGACGCTGGCAGGAAGCATCCGCCGGAGTGCCTGGGGCAGGATAATCCGCCGGAAGGTCTGCCATGAGCTGAGACCAAGCACGTAAGCCGATTCGTACTGGCTGCGTGGGATGGATTCGAGGGCACCGCGGACCAGGTCACCCAGCTCCGCCCCACCCCAGAGGACGAAGACGAGGACACAGGCCCCGGTCGCATCCAGATTCCAGTCAAAGGCCCGAGCGAACCCATAGAAGGCGATGAAGAGCAGGGCCAGCTGGGGCATAATCCGGATGAAATCCAGGTATATGCGCATGACAGCACGTACCAGTCCGTTTCGGACCGTCATCAGCCACCCCACCAGAAGACCGACCGGAATCGATAGGATGACCGAGATGCCGGCTATCCAGACAGTCACCCAGAGCCCCGTGAAAAGACGGGGGAAAACGCCAGGCTGGAAGAGGATTTCAACGCCGTGCATAGTCAAACCTCCTTTCCAGGACCGTTCCGATGATCGATATGGGCAGGAGAATGATCAGGTAGGTGACAATCAACAGCGCCAGGGACTCGTAGGTGTCATATGAAATCCCCATCAGGTCCTTTGTCACGTACATGACATCGGCCAAGGCGATGGCGGAGACCACCGAAGATTCCTTGACCAGGAAAATCACGTTGGCGACCACCCCGGGAATCGCACTGCCCAAGGCCTGGGGGAGGATGATATGAATCAGAGTCTGACTTGGGGAAAACCCAAGGACCTTGGCCGATTCACGCTGCACCCTGGGCACAGCCTCAAACCCGCCCCTCATGGCCTCGGCCATGTAGGATCCTCCCAGGAAGGCCAGGCCGACGATGGCGCAGGTCTGGGCACTCCAGCTTATTCCCAGCTTGGGCAATCCGAAGTAGAGGAAGTAGAGCTGAACCAGAAGTGGCGTATTCCGGGAGAGTTCGATGTAGACCCTGGCGACGGAGGCCACCAGGGGGATGTGCGAGACCTCGGCGGCAGCACAGAGCAACCCGACCAGAAGAGCGAAGACCACACCAAAGAAGGAGATGAGAAGACGGTCATGTAAGCTGCATTGACGAAGAAATGCACATTCTGTGCCATGAAGGACCAGTTCATGCCATCAGACTCCTTTCCGGTACCCTGTTCGAGGCTTCCTCTGATGCGGGCCGGTATCTGGTGCCCATCCTAGGGGACGTGGGGTTCCCATGTGCGCTTCTGGTTATATGAATAACGGATATCGTGTTATCCACCTGCTCCCTGACTTCCCCACCATGCGCGGCGAATGCCGAGTGGACGAAACCTGGGAGAAATACAGAAGGGCCCGGTTCATATTCCATGAACCGGGCCCTTCTTCGTCCTGTTGATCAGGCGTAGACCTTGGCTGTCGCCGCTACCTTCTTGATCATGTCGGGACGGTATCCGCTCCATGTATCCTCATCGGTAACCACGATCGGTGTCTGCTTGAAGCCCTTGGCAATGAACTGGTCAACCAGCTCCTGATTCGCGGTCAGATCCACCTGGTCGAAGTCCAAGCCCTGCTTGGTCAACTGACGCTTGGTGGCATCACACTGCGGACAGTGCGTCTTGGTGTAGACCGTAATCGACATAATCGCCTTCCCCATGATGGTAGGGTTTGTATCCTTCACTCGTTCGGAAGTCCGTTCAGCTCACCTTTTCCGGTAATCCGAACCGGGTCCAACCCGAACCTGTTGATTGCACTGTACACAGCCCCACAAGAAAGCACAACACCATCAGTAGTGGCGTGTCATGGGTCTAGTCACTATATCTAGTGATATCAGGCCCTTTCGGGCCGAAAATCACATATGTGTGATATCCGTCTCACAACCCGACCGTCGTGGCGACGATTCCATCAGAAGAGGGTCAGTTCGCCGTCGTCGGTGCCCTTCATCTCCTCGTAGTCCAGCACCAGACACTCGAATCCCCTATCCTCGGCCAGGGTACGGGCCTGGGGCGTGATGGTCTGGGCGGCAAAGATTCCACGGACCGGGGCCAGCAGAGGGTCGCGGTTGAGAAGCTGGCAGTAACGGGTGAGCTGCTCCACCCCGTCTATGCCGCCATTTCGTTTGATTTCAACGGCCACATGCATGCCTTCTCCGTCAATGGCCATGATATCCACAGGCCCTATCGGGGTGGGATACTCACGCCTGACCAACCTGGCACCTTCGCCGATCCGTTCGATCTGCTGGGCCAGGCAACGCTGAAGATGGGCCTCCACTCCATCCTTGACCACCCCCGGGTCCGTACCCAGGTCAAAGGTCTGATCGGAGTAGATCTGGTAGAGCCGTATGGTCAGCACATCGCTGTTCTTACCGGCAGACACCCTGAGCACCCTACGAACCGAGCCGGACTGGTTCTCATCCTGCTCCTGGGCAATCAGGCTTTCAGGCGCTGCGGATTCGGCCTGGTCCGCCTCCTCTGCGGAAGTCGGGCTCTCTTCTTCGCCTCCCGGCCCGGCAATATCAGCATCGCCCGCCTTCTTGTCGCCGGAATCACCGTCTCCCCCATTGTCCGGGCTGGTGTCGGGGCATTCCTCGGGAACGATTTCCCTGAGTGTGCAGGGAGCGCACATCCAGTTCAGGGGCTTATAGGATCCGAGTTCCGAGAAGATGAGGCAGCTCTGATCGGCCTTGACCAGGATTACCCGCTTGGCGGGACCCAGGGTGGTGTTGAGTCGTCCGGAGTATTCAGCCGAGCAATCGGCAACAATGATTCGCACGTGAGCCAATATATCAGCAAGCCAACATCGGACCGTCCGCCCGTGGTATTCAAAGATGCCCTGATAAGGGAACAGAAAAGGGTCTGCCCGGCAGGGGCAGACCCTCGACGGTCCGGATTGGCCGGCCGTGGAAGCGGAGCCTCCACCGGCCAGACGGGACCGATTTCAGCCCTGTTGGTCGTCCATGGAGTGGTCAACGGCCACGGTCAGTATGTTGGTATCGAAAGAGGCGAAGCCGCTGTCAACGTGGAAGCTCCGTTTCCCTCCGTCCGGGGTCTGAACCGAGACATCCCCCTCCTTGAGCAGGGCGAGAATCGGCTCATGGTCCGGCATGATACCCATGGAACCCATCGTGGCCGGCACCGTGACCGACCGAGCCTGCCCTGACCAGACAGGCTTGTCGGCCGAAACGATGGTGACCTGCATGGAGGTCTTTTCAGTGCCTGCCATTATGCCTGGTATTCCTTCTGCATGTTATGCCACTTCTTCTCCAGGTCATCGATACCGCCGATGCCGGAGAAGGCCTGCTCGGGCACGTCATCATAGGCGCCGTCGCAGATGCGGGTGAAGGCCTCGATGGTCTCGTCCGCCGGAACATATGAACCCTTGCGACCGGTGAACTTCTCGGCCACGTAGAAGTTCTGCCCCAGGAACTGCTCGATCTTACGGGCTCGGTTGACGGTGGTCTTGTCCTCCTCGCCCAGCTCGTCGATACCGATCAGGGCGATGATGTCCTGGAGCTCCTTGTTCCTCTGCAGGATGGCCTTGACCCTGTTGGCGCAGTCATAGTGAGCCTGGCCGACATAGCGGGGGTCCAGAATCCTGGAGGTCGAGGCCAGCGGGTCGACAGCCGGGTAGATGCCCTTGGAGGCGATATCGCGGCTGAGCTCGGTGGTGGCATCCAGGTGGGCGAAGGTGGTGGCGGGTGCGGGATCGGTGTAATCATCCGCAGGCACGTAAATGGCCTGGAGGGAGGTGATCGAATGACCGCGGGTCGAGGTGATGCGCTCCTGGAGGGCACCCATCTCATCCGCCAGGTTGGGCTGATAGCCCACGGCCGAGGGCATACGGCCCAGCAGGGTCGAGACCTCGGAACCGGCCTGGGTGAACCGGAAGATGTTGTCGATGAAGAGCAACACATCCTGGTTTTGCACGTCGCGGAAGTACTCCGACATGGTAAGAGCGGTCAGCGGGACACGCAGACGGGTCCCCGGGGGCTCGTCCATCTGGCCGAAGACCAGTGCGGTCTTCTCCAATACGCCGGCCTCTTCCATCTCTCCGATCAGGTCGTTGCCCTCACGGGTACGCTCTCCGACGCCTGCGAAGACCGAAACACCGCCGTGGTTCTGGGCCACACGCTGAATCATCTCCTGGATGAGCACGGTCTTGCCCACGCCTGCACCGCCGAACAGACCGATTTTGCCACCCTCTACATAGGGGGTCAGCAGATCGATGACCTTGATGCCCGTCTCGAACATCTGGGTCTTGGATTCCAACTGGTCGAAGGCAGGAGGATTGCGGTGGATGGGCCAGCGATCCTTGACCTCTATCTTCTCGCCATCCTTCTTGTTCAGGATGTTTCCGGCCACATCGAAGACGTGCCCCTTGGTCACATCACCCACGGGCACCTCGATGGGGCCACCCGTGTCGGTGACCGTGGCACCGCGGACCAGACCGTCCGTGGGCTTCAGGGCCACCGTACGCACCGTGGAATCACCCAGGTGCTGCTCGACCTCCAGCATGATCGTGGTCAGGGACTCGCCCTCCGTGTCGGAGGACTTGCTCAGATCGACGGTCAGTGCGTTGTAGATATCCGGCAGGTGGCCTGCCGGGAACTCGACATCGATGACCGATCCCTGGACACGGGTGACCCGGCCTTTGGAGGCCGAATCCTGCTGGTGGCTCGCTGTGGTCGTCTCTGCTTGCTGTGCAACCATTGGCGTTCCTACTCTTCCTCTTTGTTGAGCGCATCGGCACTGCCGACGATCTCGGTAAGTTCCTGGGTGATCGAGGCCTGACGGGAGGCATTGAGCTTCCTGGTCAGATCGTCGATCAGACTTCTGGCGTTGTCCGTTGCCGTGTGCATGGCGTTCTGCCTGCTGGCCGTCTCCGAGGCGGCCGAGGTGAGCAGACATTCGTGGATGCGTGACTGGATGTATTTGGGCAGAACCGCATCCAATACCTCTTGGGGACTGGGTTCGAAGTCATACAGGGCCGCATAGTGACTGCCGGGCTCGCCAACCGTGCCCTGGTCTCCCGGTTCGGGCGAATCCACGGCCTGTTGAGGATCCTCCTCATCGGGACGAACCAGTTCCAGCGGCAACATCCGCAGGACGCGTACCTTCTGGACGACCATATTGATGAACTCCGTAAACACGATATAGAGCTCGGAGACCCCGCCCTTTTCAGCCGGAGTCATATAGGTCTCCAGGAGAGCATCCGATATCTCCCTGGCTACATTCACCCCGGGCCGATCGCTTTCACCCTCCCAGGTTCTGGCGATGTCCCGGTTGCGGTACTTGTAGTAGGAGATGCCACGACGTCCGTAGACGAAGAGTTCAGGCTGACGGCCCTGCCGGTCCAGACGTTCCAGCAGGGACTCCGTCTCCCTGATGACCGAGGAGGTGTAGGCACCGGCCATGCCACGGTCGGCGGTCAGTGCCAGAACGGCCACACGCGGGTTCTTTTCGTCCTTCCGGACAATCGGATGACGGATGTCATCCGTATGGGCCACCAGAGCCTGGACCGCATCGAAGATCGCATCGGAGTAAGGCTTCGCATCCAGGGCCACGGTACGGGCCTTGGCGATATGCGAGGAGGCTATCATCTCCTGGGCATTGAAGATCTTCTCCAAGGCCCTTGTAGAGGCGATCCTTGACTTGAATGCGAGTTGTGAGGCCATGATCTACCGCTTCCCGGCCTTACCGCTCTTGCCACCCTCGGCGACCAGCTTCTCCTGCTGGACCGCGACCGGCTGGTCCTCCTCATCCTGCTCGGCCTGACGACCGTCCAGGGTCTTGCCGTTGTGGGTCACGAAGGTCTTGGCGAACTCGTCCACAGCCTTCTCCAGGGCCTGCTCGGTCTCCTTGGTGAAGTCCTCGGTATCACGGATAGTCTTGAGGATGTCCGTGTTGTGGTCCAGGTAATCCAGGAGGCCGGACTCGTAGGGCAGGACGTCCTCCAGGTCCAGATCATCCAGCTTGCCGTGGGTGCCGACCCAGACGGAAACAACCTGCTTCTCCATGGAGTAGGGCGTGAACTGGGGCTGCTTGAGCAGCTCGGTCAGCCTGGCTCCACGGGTCAGCTGGGCCTTGGAGGCCGCATCCAGATCCGAGGCGAACATGGCGAAGGACTGAAGCGAACGATACTGAGCCAGGGAGATCTTCAGGGTCGAGGAGACCTTCTTCAGAGCCTTGGTCTGGGCGGCGCCACCCACTCGGGAGACGGAGATGCCCACATCGACGGCAGGACGCTGGTTGGCATTGAAGAGGTCGGACTGAAGGAATATCTGACCATCGGTGATGGAAATCACGTTGGTCGGGATATAGGCCGAGACGTCGTTCGCCTTGGTCTCGATGATCGGCAGGCCGGTCATGGAACCGCCACCCAGATCATCGGAGAGCTTCGCGCAGCGTTCCAGCAGGCGCGAATGCAGGTAGAAGACGTCTCCGGGATACGCCTCACGCCCCGGCGGGCGGCGGAGCAGGAGGGAGATGGACCGATAGGCCTCCGCCTGCTTGCTCAGATCGTCGAAGACAATCAGAACGTGCTTGCCGCCGTACATCCAGTGCTGGCCGATGGCCGAACCGGTGTAGGGGGCGATGTACTTGAACCCTGCGGAGTCGGAAGCCGGGGAGGCCACGATGGTGGTGTACTCCATGGCCCCGGCCTCCTCTAGGGAGGAACGGACCGAAGCAATCGTGGTGCCCTTCTGTCCGATGGCCACGTAGATGCAACGCACCTGCTTCTTGGGGTCGCCCGACTCCCAGTTCCGCTTCTGGTTGATGATCGTGTCGATGGCGATAGCCGTTTTGCCGGTCTGCCTGTCACCGATGATCAGCTGGCGCTGACCCCGACCAACGGGGGTCATGGCGTCGATGGCCTTGATGCCGGTTGACAGGGGCTCGTCGACGGGATGCCTGTGCATGACGTCAGGAGCCTGGGCCTCGAGTATTCTTCGACCCTCGCTCTTGATTTCTCCAAGACCGTCAATGGGCTCACCCAGCGGGTTCACCGTGCGTCCCAGGTAGCCGTCACCGACGGGGACCGAGAGCACCTCCCCCGTCCTGTGGACTTCCTGGCCCTCTTCGACCCCTGCGAAGTCACCAAGGATGACCACACCAATCTCCCTGGCGTCCAGGTTGAAGGCCAGGCCCAGCGTGCCGTCCTCGAAGGTCAGCAGCTCATTGGCCATGCAGCCGGGCAGTCCCTCTACGTGCGCGATACCGTCGCCGGCCGTCCGAACGTAGCCCACTTCCTCGGTGGGGGTATTCGTCGGCTGGTAGGACTCGACGAACTGGTCGAGCGCCTTGCGCACAACGGCGGGATCAATGGTCATTTCTGCCATGATCACTCCTTATTTTCGTTCTTGTTCAAGTCTGTCATTCTCTTTCCGGCCTCATCCCGCCGTCGTCATCCGCCGTCGCAGGTGCTTCAGCTGGGTCGCCACCGTGCCGTCCGTGGAGACCGACCCGTACTGGACCTTCATGCCACCAAGGACCGATGGGTCAACAACCGAATTGATATGGACCGGTTTACCCAACTTACGTCCATATACATCCTGGATACGGCTGGACTGTTCATCGCTCATGGGAACCGCCGTGGTGACGGTGACCATGACCTGGTCCATGTGTTCGGAGAACCTGTCGACCAGCCACATGACCGTGTCGGGGAAGCGCCGCCCGCGTAGATCCTGGGTGGCGTTCAGGGCGAGCTGCTCAGTGACCGGGTGCATATCCTGCTCGTCCAACAGGGACTTCAGCAGATTCACCCGGGCCTCGGGCCTGCCGTACTCATCCGAAAGGCGGAAGAGCACCAGGGGCATGCCCAGGAGGGCGGAGTGTATCTCTGCCAGCTCACCGGCAACCTGGTTGGTGATACCCAGGGCGTCGGCATAATAGGCCGTCGCATCCACGGACAGGTCCTCCGCGGCATTGGCGATGTGGGCAATCCTGCTCCACTGGTGGGCCACCAGGTCGTGGAGGATATCCACGGTCAGGGGGTCGGCCTCCTGGCCCAGAATCAGGTCGATCACCTGCTGCTTGTCGGCGGCCGAACGGGAGGGGTCGGTCAGGGCCCTCTCCAGGGTCTTGTTGGCATCCAGCAGGTTGACGAAGGCATAGAGCTCCGTGGCGACACGGAGAGCATCCTCCCCTTTGCTCTTCAGCCGGGGTGCATACTTGTCGCGGGTCTCCTTGTCGGAGGCCAGTGAAGTCTCTCCTCGCATCTCACCTCCCCTTCCGCGTGAACGATGATCCTGCAGTCTGCCTGTCAGTCATCTTGCCTTCTGCTTGTCCGCTTCGTCCTTGTCGGCATCCGCGATGATCGAGTCGATCATGGAGGACTGCACGGCACTGTCCTGCAACTGGGAACCCAGGATCTTGCCCGCCAGTGCGGTGGCCAGGGTACCCACCTCACCTTTCAGGGAGACCAGGGCCTGCTGCTGCTGGGATTGCAGGGAACGCTGGGCGTTCTCGGTAATCTGGCTCGCCTCGGTCTCGGCCCTGCTACGGGCATCTGCGACTATCCTGGATGCCTCGGCCCGGGCGTCATCCCGAATCTGCGAAGCCTCCACGCGGGCCTTGCCCAACTGGTCCTCATACTTCTTCTTGGCCTCATCGGCATCATCCTTCGCCTTCTTGGCCTTCTGGATGTTGCCTTCGATCCTGGCCGAGCGCTCATCGAAAATCGACTGGAACTTCGGCATGAAGAACTTATAGAAGAAGACAGCAAGAATGAGCAGGATGATCAAAGACCATACAATGTCGTAGAGCTTGGGGATGAACAGTTCTATCCCGTTGCCGGCTGCTACTGCGTTCATTGGCTCCTCCTTTCCGCTATCGAAGCCATGCCATCTTGTGCATCATGGCGATGCATCCGCCGCATGGAATCAGGCGATGAAGAGAGCCACGAAGCCCAGCAGTGCCAGCACCTCAATCAGGGCCAGACCGATGAACATGGTGGTACGCAGCTGTCCGCTGATCTCGGGCTGACGGGCCATGCTCTCAACGGTCTTGCCCACCGCGATGCCCAGTCCCAGGGCAGGACCCAGGGCGGCGATGCCGTAGCCCAGGATGCTCAGATTGCCGGAGACCTCAGCAAGAGTGATGATGTCCATTTATTTTCCTTTCCTAAACCGTTGCCGGTTCTTGGATCTTGGCACGGTACCGACCGCTGTGAACCTGTCGGTACCGCAAAACTCTATTGATGCAAACGTCAGACGCCCGTACGGGGCCTCCAGGATATGCCCCTTACCGGAGTCTGCGGTTGCGATTCATCGGTTCAGTCCTCCTCGGGGTAACTCATGGAGATATAAACCGTTGAAAGGATGGCGAAAATATAGGCCTGCAGGGCAGCCACGAAAATCTCGAAGGCCGTCAGGGCAAAGCCCAGAGCGAACCAGCCGACGCCCGCCAGGGCGAGAAGCTTGTTGGTGGCCTCGATGACGTAGAACTGGGTGAAGGCCAGGCTGACGGCCACCAGGAGGTGACCGGCGACCATGTTGGCGAAAAGCCGGATGGTCAGGGAGGCCGGCTTGACGATGATCATCTCAAGCAACTGGATGGGGGTAAGAATGATGTACAGGGGCCAGGGCACCCCGGCGGGGAAGAGCTCGGTCTTGAAGTAGCCCCAGAACCCCTGCTCCCGGATGCCGGTGATCATGTACTGGCAGAAGGTCCAGAGCGCGAACACCAGGGGCATGGTGATCGTGGCCGTGGCCGCGATGTTCATGCCAGGAATGATGCCGCAGAGGTTGAACACCAGGACGGTCAGGAAGATGGTCGTGATCATGGGTACGTAGCGCTTGCCACGTACCTCGCCCAAGGTGTCGTAGACCACGGAGTCGCGAATGAACTCGATAACCCACTCGACAGCCCCCTGCCAGCGCGAGGGAATCAGTTTGGCCCGGGAAGCCGTAATGCCCAGGACCAAAAGAATGACCAGCATGGCGACAAGCCTGACCAGAATGATCCGGTTCATGGCGAATGGCGTCCCCTGGAAAAGGATCTCCGGAGGCAGAAAATCGTCAACGGAAGGGAGCTCGCTCGGCGTGGCCATGGCCAGACTGATTGTCCCACTCCCTATTGCCTCTAACATCTATCGCCTCCTGAAACGACGTAGTGCTCACTATAGCGCGGATACGCTCTATTTAGCGGCACCGTATCGGTAGTGTAGCCCAACACATCGCTTGCTCGTAACCGACACCTCACAGGCTTGTTACGAAAATCAGATTGGGCACCGAAAATTCCATCCGGAACTGGCCGATAGGAAGATTAAAACTCTTCATTGACCTTGTCGAAGCCTCCCCTGACCAGCCCATATCCATCGGTTCCCAGGGGGCGGTACCGGTCACGACGGGGCGCACCCGGCTCGTGCCTGATGGACCGGTCCGTGCCCAACTTGCCGGCCGCACGCAGGGCCGGAACCATGGCCAGGTCGTAGGGAGTGGTCTCATATACCCAGTTCAGCCAGTTGCGCCAAAGGAGGTTGGCGTGGGCCCGCCATGAAAAGACGGGTTCCAGGGTGGGGTCGTCGTGGGGGAAGTAGTTGGTCGGGAAGGGGACATTGCAGAGCCCCCTATCCGTATCGCGGCGATATTCCTGGGCCAGGGTGGCGCGGTCATACTCCCAGTGGCCCAGGGAGAATATCTCCGAAAAGTCCTGGGTGCAGATCAAGCCGGGACCAGATTGGGGGCCCCAGGTCAGCACCTGCAGGTCCGGGCAGGCCCGCACCTGGTCCTCGTCCACACCGGCCAGGCGGGAGTGGGGTTGAAGGGAAATCTCGTCAAACCCGTTGGTGATGAAGCAGTACTCGTCCTGAAGGTACTGGGGGAAGACCCCAAAGAGTTTACGGTCGAGGAGGTGCTTGGCGACGCCGTACCGATGGTAGAGGGCGGCCATGGCACCCCAGCAGAGATACATGGTCGAAAAGACATGGCTACCGGCCCAGTCCAGGATACGGGTCAGTTCATCCCAGTAGTCGACCTCTTCGAACTCCAGCTGCTCTACCGGTGCCCCGGTTACGATAAGGCCGTCGTAGCAGTTGTTCCGGAGCGCATCCAGGTTCTCGTAGAACTTGACCAGGTGATCCTGGCTGGTGTGGGTGGCCTCATGGGTGGAGGTCTTCATGAAGTCGACGTCGACCTGGAGGGGCGACTTGGAAATCAGCCTCAGGAGCTGGGTCTCGGTCTCCACCTTTTTGGGCATCAGGTTGAGGATGACCAGCCTGAGCGGGCGCATCTCCTGACGTTCCGCCTCATGGGTCTCCAGGGCAAAGATGCGCTCCGAATCCAGGATGGACCTGGCAGGCAACCCGGTGGGGACGGTGATAGGCATAGGTCCATTATCCCCTATCCGGTTTCGGCGACCCCGGGACTTCCGATTGGTGACCCACGCAATCGCCCAAACTTGACAAAAGTCGACCAATCCGTAAGATGGATAACTGCTGTGCAACACAGCCGACGCGGGGTGGAGCAGTTCGGTAGCTCGCTGGGCTCATAACCCAGAGGTCTCAGGTTCAAATCCTGACCCCGCTACCAGTGGCCTGGAATTCTGAGGAATTCCAGGTTTTTCTTTTCCCCCGCCATCGCTCACCACTCTGAGGTTTCCCGGAGGAAATCTGGAGAGCAGGGGCCAGGACGGGCAAAAGGGTAGGGGTCTCCAGGGGTCAAAACCGGCTGCCTTTTCGGATCACCGGCTACTTCCGCCTCTTCCTGACGAGAAGGAGGACGACCAACCCGACGAAGGACGAGATGGTGAGCAGGACCAGGGCCAGGGAAACCTGGGCACCTGTTGCCGACAAGCCTGACGAGGTCCCATTCCAGTCATCAAGGTTGGACTCAACCTCGGTGTCTGCGCACAGGGTCTGCCCCTCGACCGGCTCGGATCCTCCGGCTGCGGCCGTCCGGGTCAGGGAGCCGTCCTGATCCGGCATGGAGTCAGGAGAATCGACCGGACAGGTGGTCAGTGGACTTCCCTTTACCCTCGCCCTGTCGGTATGGTGTCCGGACACCCCCACCAGGGTTCCATGAACGTCCACTGACTGTCCGGGTTTGAGAATCAGGTCATTCCACCCCTGCGGATACCTGAAGTCAATGACCCGGCCACCGCCATTGACCGTCCAATCCTCCAGAGTGAGATCCTTGGCCCGGAAAAGGGGACCTCCTCCTGTACCCGGATCCTTGCCGGAATCGTTGGTGATGCGGAAGACAATATCCGTATCACCGGCGACAGGCAGGGCCTGGCTGGGATGGTCCCGATCGCCATCCGGATACCCGCTGACCTTGTCGAACTTCTCCACATGCAGGCCTGGGGTCAGCTCCGGTGTCCTGGTCCACACCGCATTGGAGGGAATCACCTTGTCCTGGTAGTACTCGGTGAAGCGGTTCTCATGCCTATCGACGGTGACCAGGCGACGACACTGCAGGTAGGCTCGCCACCCCACCTCCTGGTCGGGCATGGCGGAAACCATGGCCAGATATGTTGCCGTGGCGGTAATCGCAACCTTCCCATCCGACCCGGAAACCAGGGTGAAGAGATCACCGCCCAATGGCGAAGCATCAAAGTCGGAACCAGCCAGTTGCCCACCCTTATGAACCAGAACCTTGCCACCCCGGTACAGGTCCCGAGAGGCGTAGACGGCCCACTGCCCCGTAAACCGATCCACGGCAGGGACCAGTTGGTCTTCAATCCGCCATTGGTCCACCTGGGGGTAGGCCCTGCCTGGGGGAAGGATGCTTGAGTCCAACCTGTACAGGAAGGAATCGTCACGGTAGACGCTCCTGCCATCTGAGCCCCTGCCTCCCACTGCCACCACAACGTCCTTGGCAGGATTGAGGGGTTGCAGGGGGTTGGAGACGACGTTGGTCTTGCGCCTGATGTCATTCAACACCTGTATGCCTTGGTTCCTCAGCACCTGTCCGCGCCCGACCCTGATGACCCGGTACGGCAGGATGAGATCATAGGTGCGCCCGAGCAGGGACTGGTCGATGGACGGTTCACCCAGAGGGCTATGCCCGATTCTGCGAGCATAGGCCGCCAGATCCGCGGGCTGCGGATCGCCGTTTACAGTCAGGCCGGTTGCCGGGATGAAGGTGTCGACGGTCCTGGCGAAGGCGTACACAACCCCACCCTGAATCTGAATGTTGAACCGAGCGGTGTAGTCCTGCCCGTCTGATCCCATGACCCGGATGTGGCCCGGATCAATGCTGAGGTGCTCATCGTCGAAGTCATCCACCAGGCCAAGTCTCCATACCTTGTATGCCAGGTCGGACTGGCTGACATCCATGGTTATCCGGTAAACCCCCGTATCCCCCTGGAGAAGGGTCCGCCCATCGATGTTGACCGTCTGATCGCGGGAGCTGACAACACGTTTGACAGGGTTGACCTTCGGGGGCGGGTTGACGACCCGATTCGAGGGGGTCAGGGAGTTATTGATGGTGAGCACCCACTGGTTGTCCACCCGATGATCGGTCGGGGCCGCCTTATCCACCACTCCCTCGAAGCGAAGCTGGACCCTGGGATTGCCCGAGGCCCGCCACTGCCCAATCAGACCCGCATCCTTCAGCGAAACACGGACCAGGTGCAGGCGATCGTCCCAATGCGTAGAGTATCCGCTCTTGGGAATCGGCCTACCCTTGGCAAGGTCCATCATCTCAAGGGTTTGTTTGTCCGGCCTGAACCACTGGTCGTAGGTGTCGGTGAAGGTAATCTCCTTGACCGGATAGGCCAGGCTTGCGGGAAGGGAGGGCTGTGAGTCCAGCTGGTACTCCAGTCGCTGGCCGGGATGGACGATCTTTCCGTCCACACTTCCCTGGGTGCCTCCCTGGCTGGACTCGGAGACCACGTCCTTCCTGACGGGAGGCAGGTAGGCGCAGATACCCGGACGGTTGGTTTCAGCAGTCTGCCCATTGACGGTCTGGAATCCCCTGTTGGTCAAGGACCCGTCCCCACCCGGCTGGGCAGGCATGGCAGCACAGAAGTTCACCTCTTCACCCGGGCCCTTGCCCATATCCTGCCGGACCTGCGCCGCCCCGCCACCATTGGCGAAGTTGACGACGAACGGCACCAGCATGGTCACCTGCAAGGGGTTCGGCATCCTCTGCAGACGCGCCAGGTAACCGCTCTTGGCCCTGGCTCTGACCGTCGTTCCAGAAGCGGTGATATCGAACCGATCGGTCACGTCAACACCATGCTCACTGATGTCCGAAACGCTGCTTTGCCGGTAACGGCCATCACCATCCGCTACACCTTTGGCCTCATAGACCCGCACCTTTTCGGCACCTTCCTGATCAACCAGATAGTCGGCGGCGGACCAGTCGTCATCCAAGGAAAGCAAGTCGGGAGCCTGGATGAGGCCGGAATCCACGGTGGCGTTGACCACGGCACCGACCTCGTCACCGTCCAGAAAGACATGACCATCGGCTCCGGTCCGGTTGGTGCGTTCCGGATCGATGACGGTGCGCCACTGGCCTGTTGAAGGGTTTCGGAGCACCCAAGACTTGTCAGGGTTGGGTGCCCAGGTGGAGAAGCTCCGTGTCGGGGTAGGATGCTCGACCTCAAGGGTTACCCCCTTCCACCAGACAGCACCCGTATCCTGCAGGATATTGGTGGTCGGCTGGTGCACGGTCACATCCAGGCCCCACTGCCAGACATGGTTCGCCGGCATGTCACCTCCCCGCCAAACGGCCACGGCACGATTCGCGGGTGGGGTGGCCCCGGTCACGGTGTTGAAGTCAAAGCGACCGCTCAGGTCCTGCCCATCCGTCAGGTCAACCACCCTTTGGTTGCCGACGGTGTAGCGCTGCCCCATGGGCTGGAAGTCGTCTCGGAAAACCAGTTCACGGCCGTTGGCTCCTGTATCCGTGGTAATCCGCGTCTGATTCGTCATCTGGTCCGCACTGGTCCCCAGCTCGACCTGCTTGTCGGCCTGGGTTGGCGGTTGATCGGCCGGCCTGGGTTCGAAGTCGTTAAGCATGATCACCACCAGGGAGATGCCGCGCTCGTTGCCGGCATACCGCTCGGCCAATCCATCCAGCGAATCTCCGGGCTGGTCCCAAAAAGCCTGGCTTGTTCGGTAGGAGACACCCCGGTTGCTGTATGGCCGGACCGCCACGGACCGTCGCCAGTTGTCCATCCAAATGGAGTGCTGGGCCATGCTCACCCCGTCGAAGACCCGTTGCCCATCACTCATGCCGACAACGACGCCCACGCCGGTGACCCGGCAGTTCCCCTGACCGACCCTGTCGGGATGGGCCTGGTCAAATCTGCCCATGCAGTTCCTGTTGGCCTCCTCCAAGGCCTCCCGCTTGACCCGGGCCGTGGTGCCATTCGCCCCGTCCCTGATACGCATGACCCCAAAGGCCTTGTCGATACTGGCTACCGTATAACCACCAAACCCTCCCGAATCATCGTCACGGTAGGCCCAGCCCTGCCAAAAGGCGCCATGCCCCACTGCGCCGCCTCCGGCATGCCCGGACCCACCTCCCGCCATGGCCGGCGACAGCGGCACCAGCATGACCACCAGGGCAATCACCAAAGCCAGCGGACTGGGGCCTTGTCTTCTTTGTTTCATCTTCGTCCTTTTCTTCGGATTGAAATCCTCGGCCAGGGATGGCCAAGGCTGGGAGCAGGGGCGGAAATGCACTGTCTTCGAAAGTCATCCAGCCAGGCATCCTCCACCCCGCGGACCCTGAGTATGACCCCGGGAACCGGCCAGGCTCTCAACCCGGAAAGGATGTGGTCGAATGTGCGCCCGCCTGGCTATGCTGTGTATGAGAAAACACCCGATTCGGCCGAGCCCGCGTGGCCACGGCCAGACAAAGGAGACAGGACTATGGCAGAGACCTTCAACGTGCTGGTCGAGATTCCCCGCGGTTCGCGCAATAAGTACGAGGTGGACCACGAAAGCGGACGCATCATGCTGGACCGTACCCTCTTCACCTCCATGGGCTACCCCGACGACTACGGCTACATCGAGGACACCCTGGGCGAGGACGGCGATCCCCTGGACGCGCTGGTCATGATTCCGAACTCCGTCTTCCCCGGCTGCATCATCGAGTGCCGCGCCGTTGGCCTGTACCACATGGTCGACGAGGCGGGCGGCGACGACAAGGTTCTCTGCGTGCCCGCCGATGTCCGCTTCGATGACATCAAGGACATCGACGATGTCTCCGACTTCCACAAGCAGGAGATCAAGCACTTCTTCGAGCAGTACAAGGCCCTGGAGCCCGGCAAGGAGGTCATGCCCGGCGACTTCTGGACCAATGCCGAGGCTGCCGAAACCGAGATCAAGGCCGCTCGCGAGCGCCTGGCCAACCAGAAGTAAGGGCAACGGACCGTTCTGATTTCACCGCCCATTGTGGCGGAAGTGGTGTGTCGACATTCCCCGTATTGTCGGCACACCACTTGCATATCCGCAGATGAATGTGCAACTGCTCACAGTGTTGCCGAGCAAGGGCGCTCGCACCGCCTCAAATCCATCGATTACCTCTTGACCCGTCTACCATGCGAAGTAGGAGATGCCCGTAATAGCAGGGAGCCGCTATGACCTTTTATACCTATACCTATCTCAAAGGGGGCCAGACCGACTGGCGGCTGATCAAGATCGTCATCATCGTCGCCCTGGCCCTGGCTTTCCTCTTCTTCCTGGTCATGTATGCCCGACGTAAGTGGGATCGGAAATTCAAGGACCTGGCCATCATCCTGGGCACCCTCCTCCTGCTGGCTGCCGCCATACAGTACAGCGACTTCACCAACCTGCGCACGGCCAGTGTCCAGAGCGGCCAGTTGACCGTCGTCATCGAGAAGTCGGCGGCCAAGCTGGACGTGGACCCCCGGACCATCAGCATCAACGACACCTCCAGGAACAACGACATGATCATCAAGACACCCAAGGGCTACTACACCCTGGTGTTCAACAGTTCCGGCTCGGAGTTCCTCCTGGAGAAGGCCGACCTTTACAAGCCCGACATCACCGTGATTGGAGAGTGACCCATGGATATCAATTTCTACGTCAACGTGGCCCTGAAGCTGATTGTCGGTCTTCTCTTCATCACCCTCCTGATCAACGTGACCGGCAAGGGGAACCTTGCCCCCACCTCACCCATGGACCAGTTGCAGAACTACGTACTGGGCGGCATCATCGGCGGCGTGATCTACAGCAACTCCATTTCCATGGCCCAGTATGTCGTCATCCTGCTGATCTGGGCTGCGCTGATTCTGCTGACCAGGTATGCCAAGACCCACATCCACATCGTGGGGAAGTACATTGACGGGGAGCCGGTCACCATCATCAAAAACGGGGAACTCCTGGTCAGGAACTGCCTGAAGGTGAACCTGACCGCCAAGGAGGTTGATTTCAAGCTGCGGACCAAGGGAATCAACGATATACGGGACGTCAAGCGATGCATCGTCGAGCAGAACGGCGGTTTGACGGTCATCTCCAAGGAGGACCAGGACGTGCGCTATCCGGTAATCCTGGACGGCCGGGCCGATCCCGATGTGCTGGACATGATGGGCAAGGACGAGGAGTGGCTGATGAAGAGCCTGAACGACAAGGGAATCAGGAAGGTCTCTGACGTCTACATGGCCCGATATCAGAATGGGAAGCTCTACGCGGTCACATATCGGGATAAATAGGGCGGCCCGTCGACGAAAACACCTTGCCACGCCCCGCCTCAGTTGGGTATACTGAGCACTTGTATCTAGTAGGCGTGACAAGTGAACAGCATTCAGCGAATTCAAAGCCGACTATTCGGCAGTTCCGCTGTCAACGCACCCGAGGCGTAGGCGGGTTCGAGGAAACCTGGTCGAGGCCCATCCCCTTGTGGGATGAACATCTCGAGGAATGCTGTGTTCATCAGACTCATACTGATTTCCCTAGGCGTGTCCGCAGATTCCTTTGCCGTGTCCATAGGCAAGGGACTCACCGTCCGTAAGCTTGAAGTACGTCATCACTGGTTGGTCGGACTCTGGTTCGGAGGGTTCCAGGCCCTGTTCCCCCTGATCGGTTACTTCGCCGCCTCCCTGCTTGAAGATTATGTAACAGCGGTTGATCACTGGATCATCATGGGACTATTGGGAATCATCGGCATCAATATGATTCGCGAGGCGGTTTTCGAACCCGATGAGGAGGAGGGAGCCGAACAGGGCCAGGCAGGCCGGGAAGAAACCGATTCAGAGGAGACCGGATCGAAGGCGATCGCCTACAAGGAGGACCAGCCGTCGACCCAGGCCAAGGAACCCTTCTCCTGGAGGAACATGCTCCCCCTGTCCATCGCCACCAGCATCGATGCCTTCGGGGTCGGTGCCAGCCTGGCCCTGATGGATGTCAATATCTGGCTGGCCGTGCTGGTCATAGGAACGGTGACGGCCCTGGCTTCCATGCTCGGCCTGCGAATCGGCAACCTCTTCGGGGCGCGATGGTGCAAGCCGGCCCAGATAGCAGGCGGCATCATACTTATCGCCATGGGCGTCCAGATATTCATGGAGCACCTGGGCATCCTCCCCTGAACCACTAACAGACAGGGGAGTTGTCAGACCAGGAAGTGCAGGGCCGTAATGGACAGCGCCACCAAGGCTCCGGAAAGCATGACCGGCACCAGGGCCATCCCAAACCAGGCAGGCCCAACACGATTGGTCTGGCCGGTCTTTTCGACCTCTTCGGCATCCGCGACAGCCAGATCCCGCCCCCACTCCCTACCGGCCAGGACAAGCCCCACCAGCAGAATCAGACCGACCACCACAACCAGCACCACGGCCAGAGGGGCGGCCTCCATCGAACCGGCGACAAGCGAGCAGAGGGAGGGAAGAAGGACCCATCCCGACGCACAGACCACCGCCAGACCGGAAAGGGCGGTGGCGGAGATGCCGCGAATCACCATTCGCCGATTCTCCCGGGCCATCTGCCGGACGAACATGACCACAGCCAGGATGGTCAGCAGGAGGCCGGTGGACTCCAACCAAAGCCTGGCCAAGGGCCAGGTGGAACCCGGGTCGCCCCCACTGCTCCAGATCCCTTCCAGACCCGTAAAGCCGGGCAGGATGAAGACAAGAGCCAGCGATATCAGACCCAGCAGGGCGGCGATACCCCTATCCGGATCGGTGGGGATACCTGGACCCACGAAGGGCCAGCAGGCCACCAGGGCGAATATGGCGACCACCACAAGAACTGCCTGAAGGATACCGGACACACCAAGGACTCCCAGCGCCCAGGCCGCCAGGGAGGGCAGAATCAGCAGGGCAAGGGCCAGCAGCTGGGCCACCATGGGGGATTTACCCCCGGTCCGCTTGACGGTATCCACCACGTATCCTCCTGTTCGCCGGTTTCGGCAGGTTTCATTGACCGGTCGTTATCAACAATCCTAAGCCAGGCACCCTCCCTGAGGACGGTCACGGCACGGAATACCCTGTATCGGATTGTGAGACCGGCGACAAGCCTGATTGTACAATGATGACAATTGTTCATCCTGTTCGCATACAGTGGACTGCACACGATGAAGGAGGGTGGGGCATGACCGATCTGACGCTGATGACCTTTGCCAAGGATCCCGCGACTGTTCTGCCGGCATTGGCCCTCCTTTCCCATCGCGTCAGGGTCCTCCCCCTGGATGCCGCCTCACTGGTCAAGATGCCCGAGGACACCGTCCTCTTCATCGATGCCAGCGACGACCTGGCGAACGCCAAGACCATCTGCAGCCTGTTACGCGCCTCGGGACTGACAACACCGATCATCCTGATTCTGAGCGAGGGAGGGTTCACCGTGGTCAACGCCCAATGGGGCGTGGCGGACGTGGTGGTCCAAACCGCTTCCCCGGCCGAGGTGGAGGCCCGCCTGCGCCTGGTCTGCCAGCGGGACACCCCCCAGGTCCAGGCCGACCAGCATCAACGCATCACCGAGGATCAGGTCCCCACGGGCCGGGTTCGTTGCGGTGACCTGGTGGTGGATACCGAGAGCTACACGGCCAGGGTTCACGGACGCCCCATCGATCTGGCCTACAAGGAATTCGAACTGCTCAAGTACCTGGTTCAGCACCCGGGCAGGGTCTTCACCAGGGCCCAACTCCTCCAGGAGGTCTGGGGTTACGACTACTACGGCGGCACCAGAACGGTCGACGTGCACATCCGCCGTCTGAGAGCCAAGCTGGGTGGCGAATACGAACACCTGATCGGGACCGTGAGAAACGTGGGATACCGGTTTGACCCGCCCGAATCAGCGAAGGCAGGCAGGGGTCGGGTACAGCCCCCATCGCAGGGCGACCCCCAAACCCAGGGTCCTGCACCTTCAACCGCCTCACCCCGGAAGGGGAAGGCAGAGGAAAAGAAGCCGAACGACAGTGACCAGTAGGAGAGAATCCGGCAAGAACGATACCGATGGGGACGGCACTGCAGGCAGGCGAACCGGCGGAAGGGAGTCCAAGGCCGAACGCCTGGCCAGAATGCACGCCGAATATGACATCCTCCGGGAGGTGTACCCGGAAGCCTACTGCGCCCTTCACTTCCACAACCCCTTCGAGCTTCTTGTAGCCACGGTCCTGAGTGCCCAGACCACGGATAAACGGGTCAACTCGGTCACTCCGGAGCTCTTCGAGCGCTACCCTGACCCCGCGGCCATGGGCGGGGCGAACCCCCTCGATATCGAGGACATCATCCACTCCGTGGGGTTCTACCACGCCAAGGCGGAGCACCTGGTGGGACTCTCCCGGATGCTGGTCGACGACTTCCAGGGAACGGTGCCCAAGACCATGGAGGAGCTCACCCAGCTGCCGGGAGTGGGACGCAAGACCGCCAACGTGGTCCTGGGCAATGCCTTCAGGATTCCCGGCTTCCCTGTGGATACACACGTCACTCGGGTCACGGGCCGGTTGCGGTGGAGGACGGACTGGCGCAGCACCCACCCCGACCCCGTCAAAATCGAGCACGAGATATGTGACTGTTTCCCTCCCGAGGACTGGACCGACCTCTCCCACCGACTGATCTTCCACGGCAGGCAGACCTGCCATGCCCGCAAGCCGGATTGCCTGAACTGCCCGCTGTCCGCAACCTGCCCCAGCGCCGGAATCCTGGACTGACCCGCCGCCCCGTTAGAATCGGGAGCATGGCAAAGCACAAGGGCAAGGCCTCCAAATCCAGGCATCATCTTCATCCTGGTGGCTGCGATGCTGGCTGCCGGTGTCTATCTGGCCTGGCCTCTGATCATCGGCAGAGGCAATCCCCGCCTGGGAATCCTCAGATCCGATGACACCATCCACATAGCCGCCCGCGAAGCCCCGCAGTCCTTGGACATCCGTACCGAAACCGACCTGCCGATCGAGCAGGCCCTCCTTGGGAACGTCTACCAGACCCTGCTCACCCCCGACCCACAGGGCAATCCAGCCCCTGGTCTGGCCCAGAGCTGGGACGTCTCCACCGATGGACTCATCTACACCTTCCATATCCGCGCCGACGCACGGTTCGCGGACGGACGGGTCCTGGACTCCTCCGATGCCCTCTGGTCCCTCCAGCAGATTGTCGAAAAACAGTATGTCGGACATGAGTGGCTGACCAACCTGGCCAAGGTCAACACCCCGTCCATCACCACCCTGACCATCGGATTGAGCAAGCCCGATGCCCACCTCCCCAGGGCCCTCTGCGGCCGTGCAGGTATTGTCTACGACCGTCAGGCCCAGGTGAACTACTCCGTCGCATCCGCAGGGTCGGGCCCCTACAAGGTCAAGGACTGGCGACCGGGATCATCGCTGACCCTGACCAGAAACGACCAGTACAAGGGGCCGGACACGGCCAAAACGGCGACCGTCGTCCTGACCTACAACAGCCAGGATGCAAACGCGGTCGAGCAGGTGCAGAAGGGAACCCTCGACGCCATCGTCGACCTCACCCCCACCGAGGCGGCCCCGGCCGAGGAAGCGGCGGACGGGGCAGGGAGTGAGGTCAAACTCTCCACCGGCCCCAGTCAGAACAACCTGGTCCTGGCCTTCAACAACAGTCCCGACTCCCTGTTCTCCGACCAGCACGTACGCGAGGCTGTCCGCTACGCCCTTGACCGCCAGTCCCTGGCCAGTCTTGAGGCCGGAGGCGCCAAACCCCTGGGGGGGCCGCTGAATGAAATGAGTCCGGGCTTTGATGCCGGGCTCCAGGCCTTCCCGCACGACTCCGAAAAGGCCTCCCAGTTCGCCTCCTACTACTCCCAGTCCTATTACAAGGGCGGCCTGCGCCTGGTCTATCAGGACACCTACGGCAGGCAGATCGGAGACATGATCGCCTCCCAACTTTCGGCAGTGGGGATACCCAGCAGGGTCACCATGGTGGACCGCCCCACCTTCCGCGACCAGGTCCTGAACCGCCACGACTACGACATGACCATCCTGACCATGGATAATGATCAGATCGGCCGGTTTGCAGACCCCAACACCACCATGCTCTTCGACAACCGTGCAGTCCAGGACGCCTGGAATCAGGTACTCGGCTCGGCCAGTCAGGAGGAGTATGCGACTCGGCTCGGGGCATACGCACGCCAGGTCAGCGACCTCTCCCCCAGTGATTGGCTCTATGCCCGCACCCCCCGGATTCTGGCCTCCTCCAGACTTCAGGGCATGCCCCATACCATGGTCGACCAGTACCTCCCCCTGTGGAACCTGGAGGTCAGGCACTGACATGCCCGGCAGACGCCGGCTCCTTGTCATTGTTCGTCCATAAAATGCTGGTATGTCTGCTGAAAACCAAGGAATCGTCAACGCCAGCCTGACCCCCCTGCCCGACAGGGTGGGCGTGGATGGCCTGGAGGAGAAGTGGTGCCAGGACTGGGAGCAGTCCGAGGTCTACCGCTTCCGCAACTCCCGCGACCGCAAGTCCGTCTATTCCATCGACACCCCGCCGCCCACGGTGTCCGGCCACCTGCACGTGGGTCATGTCTTCTCGTACACCCACACCGATGTCATCGCCCGTTTCAAGAGGATGCGGGGCTATGACGTCTTCTACCCCATGGGCTGGGACGACAACGGACTGCCAACGGAGCGCAGGGTTCAGAACTACTACGGGGTGCGCGTCGATACCTCCCTCAAGTACGACCCGGATTTCAAGCCACCCTTCCATGGCACGGACGGGAAGAAGATAAACGCCAAGGACCAGGTTCCGGTCTCCAGGCAGAACTTCATCGAGCTCTGCGAGGAGCTGACCGCAGAGGACGAGAAACTCTTCGAGAGTCTCTGGCGTTCCCTGGGGCTTTCAATCGACTGGTCGCAGACCTACCACACCATCGGCGAGCATCCCCGTCGGGTGGCCCAGAAGGCCTTCCTGCGGAACCTTGCCCGGGGCGAGGCCTACCAGAAGGAGGCCCCCGGACTCTGGGACGTGACCTTCCAGACCGCCGTGGCCCAGGCCGAGCTCGAGTCGCGTGAGTACGACGGTTTCTACCACCGGGTGGCCTTCCGCTTCCAGGACGGCACCCCCATCTACATCGAGACCACGAGGCCGGAACTCCTGGCGGCCTGCGGGGCTCTGATCGCCCATCCGGACGACAAGCGTTACCAGCAGTACTTCGGGCAGAAGGTCTACTCCCCCCTCTTCAAGGTGGAGGTTCCCATTCTGGCCCACCCGGCCGCCGAAATGGACAAGGGCGCGGGCATAGCCATGTGCTGCACCTTCGGCGACGTGACCGATGTCGAATGGTGGCGCGACCTGAAGCTCCCCACTCGTTCCATCATCCAGCGCAACGGTCGAATCATCATGGCAACGCCGGACTGGATCACCGACCAGGGCGGCAAGGATATCTTCGAGCAGATCGCGGGGAAGACCACCTTCTCCGCGCGGAAGATCATCGTGGACGCCTTGCGTGAGGCCGGCGACCTGGACGGGGAGCCCAAGCCCACCAAGCGCATGACCAACTTCTACGAAAAGGGCGACAAGCCCTTGGAAATCGTGACTTCACGCCAGTGGTACCTCCGTAATGGCGGCACCGACAAGAAGCTCAACCAAGAGCTCTTGGAACGGGGCAAAGAGCTTGATTTCCACCCCGACTTCATGCGGGTTCGATATAGCAATTGGGTGGAGGGCCTGAACGGTGACTGGCTGATTTCCCGCCAGCGCTTCTTCGGCGTCCCCTTCCCCCTCTGGTATCCGGTGACCGAGGATGGCGAGACCGACTACGCTCATCCCATCACCCCAGCGGAGGATCGGCTCCCCATCGACCCCAGCACCGACGTGCCCGAGGGCTTCGACGAAACCCAGCGTGACCAGCCCGGCGGCTTCACGGCCGAGAAAGACATCATGGACACCTGGGCCACCAGCTCCCTGACTCCTCAGATCGTGACCCACTGGGCCGAACCGGGTGAAGAAGACCAGGCCCTCTTCAAGGCCACCTTCCCCATGGATCTGCGCCCCCAGGGCCAGGACATCATCCGCACCTGGCTTTTCAGCTCCATCGACCGGGCGCACCTGGAAAACGGCTGCCTGCCCTGGAGCAATGCAACCCTGTCAGGGTGGATCCTGGACCCGGACCACAAGAAGATGAGCAAGTCCAAGGGCAACGTGGTGGTCCCCGACGAACCCATCAAGAAGTATGGTGCAGACGCCGTGCGTTACTGGGCCGCATCGGCCCGACTCGGGCTGGATGCCACCTACGACGAGGGGCAGATGAAGATCGGCCGCCGTCTGGCCGTCAAGCTGCTCAACGCCACCAAGTTCGCCCTGGCCATAGGTCGTGAGGACGAAAACCATCATGTGGGCCAGGCCGCCAAGGCCACCTGGGACCCTGCGGATGTGACCGTTCCCCTGGATCGCGCGGTTCTGGCCGGGCTTGCCCGGGTGATTGACCAGGCCACCCAGGCCCTCGATGACTACGAGCACTCCAAGGCCCTGGAAACGGTGGAATCCTTCTTCTGGAACTTCTGCGATAACTACATTGAGCTGGCCAAGAACCGCGCCTACGGAACGGCGGAGGCCACCGGAAGGACCCCCGATCAGGCCCAGGTATTGAGCGCCCGGACCACCCTGGGGCTGGTGCTGGATGCAGTTGATCGCCTCCTTGCCCCCTTCCTGCCCTTCGCCAGCGAAGAGGTCTGGCAGTGGATGCACCAGGGCGAAGGCTCCGTACACCGCGCCACCTGGCCTCAGGCAGAGGCATACCGGGAGGCCGCACAGGGACAGGACCCGGAGCTGCTGACCTGGGCGGGGAAGGCCCTGGCCTCACTGCGCAGAATCAAGTCCGAGGCCAAGGTCTCCATGAAGACCCCCATCCTTTCGGTCACCCTGAGTGTGGCGCCCGAAGGCATGGATGCCGTCAGGGCCGCCTTGGATGACGTGGCCGAGGCCGGGAGGGCGACAGGTGACATGAACCTTGTCGAGGAGTCGGACGGTTCAGATGCAACCGGCCCCGCCGATGAGGAGGCGGGCATACGGGTGACCGCCAGCCAGCTGGGCGAGCCCCCCGCCAAGAAGCCGAAGAAGTAGACCGGACCGGGGTCGATTCTCATCCCCGCAAACGGTACCCAAGAGCGCCTGTGGAGCCGGCAACCCGCCCGGCTCCACAGGCGCTCTTGTTTTCCATAAGTCCCAGGAGATAGCCGCCTCCGTCTGGCGGCTGTCGTAAGTGAATACCCTTTACGCCTCTCTCCCGGCCACGCGGGAATGGATGCGCTTGGCAGCATCAGCCACCAGGTGCAGGTAGGCCTCGGCCAGGTCGGGATCCAACCCGCCGTCCTGGGCCAGGGAACGCAGACGCTCCACCTGTTCCGACTCCCGCCCCGGATCCGCTGGGGCAAAACCCGCCTCGGCCTTCAGGTGGCTTATCTGCCTAGTCACCCGAAAACGCTCGGTCAGCATGTGGATGACCGCAGCATCGATATTGTCCACACCGGCTCGGAGCTCTTCCACCTCACGGGCCCGATTCGCCACCTCCGGGTCCCCCGCCCCGACCTGGTCGTGAATCGAAGTCTCTGCTTCCTGGTTGTTCATAACATCCCAGTCTATCGCCTGACCTGATTGGCAGAACGCGGATACAGCAAGGGTCGTCCCCTTCCGGTTCCAACGGATGGGGACGACCCTGCAGCAATGACGCTTGGTGACCGGCATGGGCCGGTCGGCGCAGGCTACTTCTGACCCAGCATGGACTGGTTGATGGCAGCGAGGAAGTCGCGGTTGGTGGCCGTCTTCTTCAACCTCGGCACCAGGGTCTGGTAGGCCTGCTCGGTCTCCATGCCGCCCAGGAGACGACGCAGCCGGTAAACCACGGCCAGCTCATCGGGTGAGGTGATCAGTTCCTCACGGCGGGTGCCGGAAGCATTGATGTCGATGGCGGGGAACATGCGCTTGTCGGCCAGGTCACGGGTCAGGCGCAGCTCCATGTTGCCGGTTCCCTTGAACTCTTCGAAGATGACCTCGTCCATCTTGGACCCGGTCTCCACCAGGGCCGAGGAGATGATGGTGAGGGATCCGCCGTTTTCGATGTTGCGGGCGGCACCGAAGAAACGCTTGGGCGGGTACAGGGCCTGGGCATCCACACCACCGGAGAGGATACGTCCGGAGGCCGGTGCCGCTATGTTGTAGGCCCGGGCCAGTCTGGTCATGGAGTCAAGGAGGACCACCACATCCTGGCCCAGCTCCACCAGGCGCTTGGCGCGCTCGATGGCCAGCTCGGCGACTGTCGTATGGTCGGTCGCCGGGCGGTCGAAGGTGGAGGAGATGACTTCACCCTGGACCGTGCGCTCCATGTCGGTGACCTCTTCCGGGCGCTCGTCGACCAGGACCACCATCAGGTGAACCTCGGGATTGTTGGCGCTGATGGAGTTGGCGATGGACTGGAGGGTCAGGGTCTTGCCTGCCTTGGGGGGCGAAACGATAAGACCTCGCTGGCCCTTGCCGATGGGGGCAACGATGTCGATCAGACGACCGGTGATGTTCGTGGGCTGGGATTCCATCCGCATGCGCTCCTGCGGATAGAGGGGGGTCAGCTTGTTGAAGTGGGGACGGTCACCGGCATCCTCGACGCTCATCCCGTTGATGGTGTCGATGGCCTGCAGGGGAACGAACTTCTGCCTCTGATTACGGTGGTCACCCTCACGCGGGGGGCGGATGGAGCCGTGGACGGCGTCGCCCTTGCGCAGGCCATACTTCTTGACCTGACCCATGGAAACATAGACGTCGTTGGGGCCGGGCAGGTACCCGGAGGTGCGCACGAAGGCATAGGAATCCAGCACATCGATGATGCCCGCCACAGGGACCATGTCCTCTGCCTTGAAGCTCTCTCGCCTCTCCTCCCTGGGCTCGAAGTCACGGGAGTTGCGGCGGTTGTTGCGACTGTTGTGCCGGTCGTTCCGATCGGTACGATCGTTGCGTTCATTGCGGTTGCGGCGATCGAAGGAGTTGTGCCGGTACTCGCGGCCCTCCTCACGTCCTTCCTCGTAGGAACGCTTGCGGGAGTGGTCGTTGCGCGCGGGCAGGGCGGCCAGGATATCGTCCAGATTACGCACGCTTCCGTTGCCGTGTTCTTCGTTGCCCTCGGGCTCACGCTCATGGTCGCGCTCGTTACGGGAACGGGTGGCCCTATTGCCACGCGTCGAATCAGTGGAACGATGGCGGCGGCGGGAGATGATCACGTTCTCCTCATCGGCCACGGTGTGGGGGAACCTGCCCTCTCTGCTGTCATGCCCGTCCTTATGGGCAGCAGCGTTCTCGTCAATGCCCAGAACATCGAAGAGATCACCGATCTTCTTTCCGTCCTGGCGGTCCGAGCTCTTCTGCGTCCGGTTTTCCGTGCCGGAGGTCCCCTCGTCGGAACCATCCAGATCCATTTCCTTGACGGACACTTCCGCATCGGACCTGGTTGTATCTTTCCTGGCCTGGGGCGCGGACTCCGGAGTCCTGACGGTAACGCCTGCCGGAGCCTCGCCACCGGAACGGGCGGCCTCTATGGTCTCGATCAGGACCGGTTTACGCATGGTGGAGATGCCACGCAAACCCAACTGTCTGGCCAGTTCTTTGAGCTCAGGCAGTTTCATAGAATGTAAATCTTGGCTTGTTGCCACTGTTATATTGCCTTTCCTACGCCATGCCGAATAAAACCAGGCAAATAGCTTGAGAATATGCGGGTAAACCGCTAATGAAAGATCGATACTGATTCAACCGTTCGAACTTAAATAAAGAATACAACGAGGCCCGGATTCCCGCAAGCACGGGCCCAGCGTGTCATTAAGGCCGTAAACTGTCCATTGTGGACAAGAAAAGCAGAGCTCGCACAGACCGCCGTCGTGAATTCGTGGAGACCGCAATGCGGCTCTTCACCCAAAACGGTGTAACCACCACCTCGCTACGCGATATCATCAAGGCCATGAACGACGGCAAGGGTGTCGGCATGAGCGTTTTCTATTACTACTTCGAGTCCAAGGACGACCTGGTCAATGCTTGTCTGAGTACATACTTCGACCGCCAGGCCCAGGATGCCATCGAAATCCTGGACGACCCCTCCCTTGATGTGCAGGATGTCCTTGACGGTGTTGCCATCCCGCTCATCGCCGGGATCCAGAAACTGAGCGAGGCGTTCGCCGACAACGAGAACTGGTACAACTACCTGGGTTCAAACGCGAATCTGGTAAACGGGTTCATGACGAAGATAATCTCCCACCTCGCCCAGGCCCTGAGCCGCTGGTTGGAGCAGGGGAAATTGCCCCGGACCGTGCTGACCGATGCAATCGACACCGAAACACTGGCCTGGCTGATCAGTGATGGGATGTCATCGGTGATCGACAACAGGAAAATGGCCCTGGACACGTCAAATGAGGACGAGATGTACGCAGTTCTCTTCGAGGGGGCCGTGGCCTTCCTCTCCCAGCTGCTGGGACGGCCCCTGAAGATGCCCCAGGCGATTACTTCTCTTCGTGATATGACTGCTCGGTGTTGACGTTCCAGACGTTGGCCTTGTCCGTCCTACCGGACTTGATGTTCTTGACGGCCTCCATGGAAGTGGCCATCGAGTGGTCCTGATTGTTGTAGTGGTGCTGCCCATTGCGGCCCACGCAGTAGAGGTTTCCGAAGGAATCCAGCCACTCGACCAGTCCGGGCATCTCGTCGTAGGTGTCGAAGTATGCGGGGTAGGCCTTGGCCACCCGCTCACGGTGGGAGTCCATCACGTCGGTGGGACCGTTGATGATTCCCATCCTGGTCAGTTCCTTAATGGCGAAGTCCGTGGCTTCCTTGTCGCTCATATTCCAGAAGTCATCACCCTCTTCGCAGAAATACTCGAGTCCGATCCAGACGGTGTCGTCCGCCTTCTCGACCATGTAGGGACTCCAGTTGTTGAAAATCTGAATGCGGCCCATCTTGTAGCCCGGGTCCTGCACGTAAATCCAGCAATCCGGAACAATGGGAGGATCGCCGAGGGTCTTCATCTTTGTGGTGTTGCGGATACGCAGATGACGGATGAGCAGACCGACTGTAACGAAGTCACGATACGGCAGCCCGTCTGCGACGCGGACCATCTCCTTGTCGGCTGAGGGATCCTCACGGGCGATGGCCTCGACCAGGTCCTTGACCGGCATGGACGAGATGACCTGATCGGCCTTGAGGGTGACCTCCTGACCGTCGGCATCCCGGTAGACCACGGAGGAGATACGCCCATCCTCCTGGTTCAGTCCCACCACCTCGGCTTCGGTGATGACATGGACACCATGCTCGACGTTGCGGCGCTCCACGGTCTCCCAGAGCTGACCGGGCCCCAGCTTGGGGTACCAGAATTCCTCAATCAGGCTGGTCTCGACCTCGCGGGAATCACGCTTCTTGGGGAGGAGCTTCTGGAAGGCGTTCTTGAGCACGCCCATGATGCTCAGTCCCTTGACCCTCTGGGCACCCCAGTCGGCACTGATCTCGCGGGGGTGACGGCCCCAGAGCTTCTCGGTATACCCCTCGAAGAACATGGAATAGAGCTTGCGCCCGAAGCGGTTGATGTAGAAGTTCTCCAGGTTATCTTCAGGCAGCTTGTGAATCAAGGACTTCAGATAGCTGAAACCGGCCTGCATGGTCAGCTTGAAACCCATTGCCTGCAAGGTCTGGGGCGAAAGGGAGATGGGGTAGTCCAGGAAATGGTGGTTCCAGTAGATTCTTGAGACACGGTGGCGCTTGAGCATGACCCTGTCGGTCTGCTCGGGGTCGGGACCACCCGGTTCCAGGTCGTGGTGACGACCCAACTTCTTGTCGTCGTAGGAGGGGGCTCCCTGGAGGGGAAGCACCTCCTTCCACCAGTCCATGATCCGATCGTCCTTGGAGAAGAAGCGATGGCCGCCGATGTCCATACGGTTCCCGTTGTGCTTGACGGTACGCGAGATACCGCCGAAGGTATTGGTGGACTCAAGGACCGTGACGTCGTACTTGTTGTTTCCGCCGTCCTTGACCAGCTCCCATGCCGCCGTCAGTCCAGCAGGACCTCCGCCGACGATAACCACAGACTGCTTGCTCACCTTGCCAACCTCCTGAAAACCGGATAATTCATGTTCATTCTACCCAGGGCTCTGGAACCGCGGATCATTTGACCACTTCCCTCACGATTCCCAGCCATTCCGGAACCTTCCCGCTCAACCGCGGAGATGAATCCGCAGAAGCCATACAATCCCTTTGCTGGGACAATCGGATCAACTGCGGTCAAGGCACCAACCACCCTGCCCCTCTGACCCGGAAAGCCCGGGTACGATACAGGGCCAAGTGAGGCGACCCTTGGCTCAGGATAGGGAGTCGGGGATGTCGATGTCCGTCTTCTGGACCTCCTCCACATTGACATCCTTGAACGTGACGATACGTACATTCTTTACGAAACGGCTGGAACGGTAGACATCCCAGACCCAGGCATCGGTGAGGCATACGTCGAAGTAGACATCCTGACCGGCCGAGCGCACGTTGAAGTCGACCTTGTTGGCCAGGTAGAAGCGACGCTCGGTCTCGACCACATAGGTGAAGAGCTTGATGACATCGCGGTACTCCCTATACAGGGCCAGCTCGGCATCGGTTTCGTAGTTGTCGAGATCCTCGGCGCTCATCGGCCACCTCCGTTGGAACGGTCACGACCGTGACCAAGGTTTCGCCACCAGGCCCGCTTGGACCGCTTGGCCTTGGAGGACCCGTAGGCCCAGTCGGAGGAATTGTGACCCCCGCCCTCCTGGGTCTGGCCCTCTTCGCCGTGTTCCGCCTCTGACTTATCGGCGCCCGCGTGGGGCCCGATCTGTGGTGCGCCCTCGGACGGGGAGGGCGAGGAGGGTATCGCCACTTTGGAATCAGCAGATTCTCCGGTCCCTCGGGCACCGTCGCGGTCTGCGGCCTTCCCCGCCAGGCCGGCTTCGATCTCGGAGGCATGTCGCTGGGCTTCCGCAGCGGTCATTCGCCTTCCGTCCTCGGTGGTATACCCACGGGCAATCAAGGTTTGGGCAACACCGGGGTTCTCATCGATGACATGCATTCCGAACGCGTTCAGGGATTGGATGGGGTCGTACTCGTCGGCCAGGGCATCCATGACGATCTGATCCTGGTACTTGCCATTCTCGATGTCCCAAAGCGCATCGCGGGAGGTTCCCGAGACCATGAAGCCCAGTGATTGGTATACGGATATGGACCTGGTGTTCTTCTCGGGCACGGCCACCCAGATACGGTGGAGCCCAAGTCCAGTAGGAGCTGCGGCATACCCGTAGGTCATAACCCTGGGCATGGCGTCACGGGAGTATCCGCGCCCCCGGAAGTCCTTCCCCAGAACCACCTGGATCCGCGCGGAACGGGACCAACCGTCAACATCGATGAGAAATATCATGCCGATGACACCGCCGGTTTTGCTGGTATCGGGTGCGCCGCTCTGGCTGGGGTCGGCATCGCTCACCATGGCCCAAGCCAGCGTACGCCTGGACTCAGGGTCCCCCACACCAGACTCCTTGGGGGCCAGACCCTTGGACCAGGCCACGGATCTGCGCACCCAGGCATTGACTACCGCCCGCTCGGCCTCAGGCCCCTTGCCGGTGATGCCCGTCGAATTGTAGAAGGCCTCCAGATGGTCCATGGCGGTCAAATCGGATATCGCCGCAGGGCGCAGATGCACCATTTCGCCGCGAATGACAGGAATCTCTATACGGTCAGGCAGCCGTCTGCCTTCGACATTATCTGATTCCCCACGTTCCGTCTGCGGTCCCTCATTACCGCTGCCGCTTGTCGACATCACGTCACCTCCATGACCGCCACCTCGCGATGACAGTTAATCATATCCCGCGCCCCTGGGAAAACCATGAAAATCCCCGGGACGCGAAACATTGGTCACTGGGCGATGCGCTGCATGACGATCTTGTTGACCGCCTTGGCATCGGCCTGGCCCTTGGTGGCACGCATGACGGCACCGATGATGGCGCCCATGGGCTTCATATTGCCGCTCTTGAGCTTGGCCACGATATCGGGGTTGTCCTTGAGGGCCTGGTCGACGGCCGCATCCAAGGCACCATCATCCGAAACCACCTGGTATCCGTGCTTCTTGACGACCTCGGCAGGGCCGCCTTCGCCTGCAAGCACGCCGGAAACGGTCTGCTTGGCCAGCTTGTCGTTGAGTTTCCCTTCCGCAATCAGCTGCTCCACATCGGCGACGTCCTGAGCCGAAATGGGCAGTTCCTGGAGGGTGACCCCGCGGGAATTGGCCTCACGGGAAATCTCGCCAAGCCACCACTTGCGTGCACCGGCGGCCGTGGCACCGGCCTTGACGGTCTCCTCAATCAGGTCCACGGCATCAGCGTTGACCGCATCCTGCATCTGCCGATCGGTGAAGTCCCACTCCTGCTTCAGTCGGGCCCTGCGCTCACGAGGCATCTCAGGCATCTCGGCCTTGAGCTCCTCGATATGGTCCTTGGTCACATGAACCATGACCAGGTCGGGATCGGGGAAGTAACGGTAGTCATTGGCGTCGGTCTTGACGCGACCACCGGCCGTGGTCTGGGTGGACTCATCCCAGTGGCGGGTCTCCTGGAGGACCTCCCCACCGGATTCAAGCAGGGCTGCCTGACGACGAATCTCGTAGGTCAGGGTCTTCTCGATGCCCTTGAAGGTGTTGACGTTCTTGGTCTCGGACCTGGTACCCAGCGGAGTATCGGGACCGGCATGAAGGGAGACGTTGACGTCCGCCCTCATATTGCCCTGCTCCATCCGGGCGTGCGAGATGCCCAGGGACCGCACGATGTCCCTGATGGCGCGCACATAGGCCCCGGCAACCTCGGGGGCGCGATCCCCGGCGCCCTCGATGGGCTTGGTGACGATCTCGACCAGGGGCACACCGGCACGGTTGTAGTCGACCAGGGAGTGATCGGCGCCCTCGATACGGCCGTCGGCACCACCGAGATGGGTGTTCTTGCCGGCATCGTCCTCAACGTGGGCACGCTCGATGGGCACGCGGAAGATGGACCCATCGTCCAGCTCCACATCCAGGTATCCCTCCCCGTTCAGGGGCTTGTCGTACTGGGATATCTGATAGTCGCGGGGCATGTCCGGGTAGAAGTAGTTCTTCCTGGCGAACTGGCTCCACTCGTTGATCTGGCAGTGCAGGGCCAGACCGAGCTTGACGGCATAGTCCATGGCGGTCTTGTTGACCACCGGCAGGCTGCCGGGCAGACCTAGGGACACCGGGGTCAGCTGGGAGTTGGGCTCACCGCCGAACTCGATATGGGCCGGGCAGAAGAGCTTGGTGTTGGTGGAGAGCTCGACATGCACCTCCAGGCCGAACACCGGGTCGTACTTGGCCACGGCATCGGCGTACTTCATGAGTTTTTCAGCCATTGTGATTCCGTTTCCTTCCGATGCCTACTTGGCAGATCCGTTGGTGAGGCCGTCCAGCCACGGGGCCTTGAGGTCCTTGAAGACCGGGCCGCCCCACTGCTCCTGGAGAGCCGCCTCCAAGGCCGCAGCGGGCTTGTACATGACCTCGTCACGCATCTGGGGGGCGAAGAACTGGAAGCCCACCGGCAGACCGTCATCACTGAGTCCGGCCGGGATCGACATGGCGGGCGAGCCTGCCATGTTGGCCGGGATGGTGGCCACATCGTTCAGATACATGGCCAGGGGGTCGTCCATCTTATCGCCGAACTTGAAGGCGGTTGTGGGCGAGGTGGGCGAGACCAGGACATCGGCCTTCTCGAAGGCCTGTTCGAAGTCCCTGATAATCAGGGTGCGCACCTTCTGCGCCGACCCGTACCAGGCATCGTAGTAACCGGCGGAAAGGGCGTAGATACCCAGGATGATGCGTCGCTTGACCTCATCACCGAACCCGGCCTCGCGGGTTGCCGACATCATGTTGGCCGCGGTCCGTTCAACCCCTTCCGGAGGCATGACCCGCATGCCGTAGCGCATGCCGTCATACCTGGCCAGGTTGGAGGACACCTCGGAAGGCATGATGATGTAATAGGCCGCCAGGGCATAGGGGAAGTGGGGGCAGGAGACCTCAACCACCTCGGCACCCATGTCCTCCAGGAGTCTTACTCCCTCATTGAACCGGGCCTCGACACCAGGCTGGTAACCCTCACCGCCCAGCTCCTTGACCAGACCGACCTTCATGCCTTTCAGGTCGCGCTTCATGCCCTCGCGGGCAGCGGCAGCCAGGGGCGGAACCGGCTTGGGGATGGAGGTGGAGTCGCGACGGTCGTAACCGCCAATCAGCTCCTGCAGGAGTGCGGAGTCCAGGACCGACCGGGACACCGGACCGATCTGGTCCAGGGAAGAGGCCATGGCAATGGCTCCGAAGCGGGAGACGCCACCATAGGTGGGCTTGACACCGACCGTGCCGGTAAGGGCTCCGGGCTGGCGAATGGAGCCACCGGTGTCGGTGCCCAGAGCCAGAGGGGCCTCGAAGGCGGCAACGGCAGAGGCGGAGCCGCCTCCGGAACCGCCGGGCACCCTCTCGGTGTCCCAGGGATTGTGCGTGGACTTGTAGGCTGAGTGCTCGGTGGACGACCCCTGAGCGAACTCGTCCAGGTTGGTCTTGCCCAGAATGGGTAGACCTGCGGCCTTGATCTTCTCGATGACCGTGGCATCGTAGGGAGGCACCCAGCCTTCGAGAATCCGTGAGGCGGCTGTGGTGGGGATGCCCTTGGTGACAATCATGTCCTTGATGGCGATTGGAACGCCGGCCAATTCAGACATGCCCTCGGTTTCACCGGCGGCAAGACGCTTATCGATGGCATCGGCCTGTTCCAGTGCCTGGTCGGCGGAGACATGCAGGAAGGCATCGATGCTGGGCTCCGCAGCCTCGATCACATCAAGCTGGGCCTGGACCAATTCACGGCTGGAGATCTCCTTGGCCCGCAGCTGCCGGGCCATCTCGGAGGCGGATTCCTTGACCAATTCTGTAGTGCTCATTGCTTCACTCACTCCTCACCCAGGATGCGCGGTGCCACGAACATGCCCGACTCGGTGGCGGGAGCCCCCGACAGGGCCTCCTCCTGGGTCAGGGGTTCCTCCGCCTCATCAGGGCGCAGGTATGCCTCCAGGGGTATGGGATTGGCCGTGGGAGGCACATCATCCCCGGCCACTTCCTGGACCTTGGCGATGGATTCGGCGATGACGTTGAGTTCGCCTTTGAGACGGTCCGCCTCATCATCGGTCAGAGCGATACGGGCCAGATCGCCCAGATGCTTGATCTCTTCACGTGTAAAAGTTGGCATACCACCATCATATTGGTGCTGTGTGACACGAAGGGGTCGGCATTCGGGAGGTGATCCAAGCCTGGTCGTGCAACGGTCCAGACGCCCGGGAGGCCACCTCATCGGTCGCGGATACAGAGACCCAATTGCAGTGTCATGTCCCCAAACCGATCGTCGCCAATCGGCGGATTGGTCAGCTGATATCGACCCTTTTCACGATCAGGGTTCCCAGGAAATAGAAGACCGCCGCCCACACAACCATGATCAGACCAGCCTGCCACCACAGCGGAAGGAAACCCGTAACGTCAGAGGGAGGTGCAGTCTGCCCGCCCAAAAAGAGACCGAGCAGATCCATCGGTAGAATGCTGGTCAGGGTATCCAACCAGGCAAAGTACCTACTTACCGCCCGAAGGATGCTGAGAAGCATGGGGGCTATCAGAATCAACCCCAACACCGTCATGACACCGCCGACAGTCGACCGGCACGCGGCACCGATGCCCAGGGCCATGACGGCGAAAACCGCCAGGAAGAGGGGACCACCCAGGAGGTTTAACCAGGGCAGTGATACCTGGGAGGCCTCGAGTTCGGTCTTGCCGGGTGCTGAAAGGGTGAGCTGCACAGCAGCCCAGGAAAAAAGGACCCCAATCTGGGAGGTTATCCATGTCAGGAAGGCCAGGTAGGCGGCCTTCGCAGCCAGAACTGTGCCGCGACGTGGATTGCTGGTCAGGGTGGCAGTTATGGAGGATCCGGTGAACTCCGAACTGATGCAGAGAACACCCATGATGCCGACCACGATGATGGCCATGCTCAGCCCCGCCCCCGTGGATAGCCAGTAATCCGACATGGCTATGGGAGCGGGGGTTTTCAGAGGCTTCCCCGTGGTTGGATTGATCGTGCTCAGGTACTTGTAGCTCCAGGCCGAGGCGAAGGCTCCGAAAGGCTCAAGGAGCAGGGCCAGGGCGACCATGATCCATGTCGACTTGAGCGAATTCAGCTTGAGCATTTCGCCATGCAGGGCCCGGAGGAAGGAGAGATGGACCCGCGAGGGGGCGAGGTCCCTCCTGCTCCCGGCGGACGCTGCGCGGATATCGACTATGTGTCGGGCACCATCGGGGGCCCTATGCGCCACACGTCTCATCGCCTGCCTCGCCTCGACTTGTTGCGGGCATCTGCCTCGGGGTCGGCAACAACCCGGGACCGATATTCGACCTGCCCGTGGGTGGCTTTCATGTAGGCCTCCTCCAGCGAGGCCTTCTCCTGGCAGAACTCATACAGGACGACCTGGTCATTGGCCAGGATGGTGGCCGTTGACGCCAGAGGCGCCCCCTCTATACGGAAGAGGGCCGCGTCGGGTGGACATGCCGAGTCCGACGGCAGCCTGGTGATGTGGATTCCCGCTGCCGTTGACAGGGCGGCCATGAACTCATTGGGTTGAGGAGTGACCGCCCTGATGGATTCGTGCGAATGCTCCTGGATGAAGCGGTCGACCGTGGTTCGCTCCATGATGCGGCCCTGCCCGATGATGACCAGGTCATCGGCGGTCAAGGCCACCTCACTCATCAGATGGGAGCTCAAGAGGACCGCCTTGCCCTGGGCGGCAGCGGACCTGCAGAGTTCGCGCACCCACTTGACCCCATCGGGATCAAGACCGTTGATGGGTTCGTCCAGGACAAGGTTCCTGGGATCGCCCAGAAGGGCCGCCGCAATGGAGAGCCGTTGACTCATACCCAGGGAGAAGGAGCCGGCGCTCTTGTTCTTTACGCCTGTCAGTCCCACCATCTCCATGACCTCGTCGACCCGAGCCACAGGAATCCCGTTGGAGGCGGCCAGGGAACGCAGATGGGCATAAGCCGAGCGCGACTTGTGGGCTGACCTGGGATTGAGCACCGCCCCGACCGAAGTCATCGGTGACTCGAGTTTGGTGAAAGGCCTGCCGTCTATCAGAGCACGCCCTTTTTCAGGCTTGATCAAGGCCAGGCAGGCCCGCATGGTGGTGGATTTTCCAGCCCCGTTTGGTCCAAGGAAACCGGTGACGCGGCCATCCGGGACTGTGAAGGTGACATCATCTATGGCCTTTTTGCCACGAAAGCTCTTAGTCAGATGTTCAACCTCTATCATGTCCTGAGCATAACAGTTTCTCACTACACCTGTCGTGCATCCGCCCGGCCCCACGCCAATGCAAATGAGGTACGGGCGGCACGTATGCACACCGAAACCTCAGGAAAGGCGTCCGCCCCCTGCACGCTGGGCAATCCAGGAATGCATGGCCACGGCGGCAGCGGCCCCGGCATTGATGGAGCGGACGGAACCGAACTGGGAAATATAGACCACATCATCGGCCAGGTCCAGGGCCTTCTGGGAAAGACCCGGCCCTTCGGCGCCGAAGATCATCAGGCAACGATCCGGGAAGTCGTAGGTCTCGATGGGAACGGCACCGGGCACATTGTCGATGGCGATCAGCCTGGGCATGGGGATACCGGACCTGCCGGCCTCGTCTCGCAGGTCATCGACCATGGTATCGATACTGGGATGGTGGACCACGTGCTGGTACAGCTCGGTCATCAGGGCACCCTTGCGGTTCCACTTGTGGGGGCCGACGATGTGGACCCGACCTGCGGCGAAGGCATTGGCTGTGCGGACCATGGAACCGATGTTGAAGTCATGGGTCCAGTTCTCGACAGCCACTTCGAACCCGTGACGACCTCTGCGGTCCAAATCATCCCGAATGGCCTCAACAGTCCAATACCGATAGCGATCAAGCACATTCCGTCGATCGCCCTGGTCCAGAAGATCGCTGTCGAATCTCGGATCATAGGCGACGGAACCGGGATTGTCCGGGCGGGGCAGATCAGGATGTTCTTCGGCCCAGGGCCCCAATCCCACTTGCCGGAAGACAGGTTCGCCCGACTCTTTGGCCGCCTGGGTGATGGGATTCGGTTCCCTCATCGCTCCTGGCCCTTGCCCGGGTTGAACTGCTGCTCGTTGAAGGCACAGATGAAGGGCAGGCTGGTCTTCGAATCATCGACCGTATCGACAACCTGGATGGTGGGCAGTCCGCCGTCGAGCTCGCCCAACCCACTAGGGGCTTCAGGGCCGAGCCCTCCGACCAGGGAGGCGATGGCCAGAGGTTCGGCACCCTGCCGCCGGATGATGCTGCAATCGAGACTGAGTTCGTTCCCCTTACGCAGGGTGACCAGTGATGATGTCTGCACATAGGACTTCTGACTGAGCCAGGCATCCAGGAGAATGACCCTCTTCCCCTCAATGGATGGTCCTTTGATGGACGGGTAGACGAAATCCATGACGAAGGCGTTCAGGGCCTGCCCCCTTGAGGCGGCGGCGTGGAGCATGGCATCGGCCAGGGGGACGGCGGCAGCGGTCAGGGCACCGACTGCATCGTAATCATCGACCGAGTAGCCGGCATCTTCGAGGGCATCCAGAAGGACGTGACCGGCCAGCTCCGCACCCTGATGGTCGAAGGTGACCCCGCTGAGTTCCGTAAAGGGGCGCCCGTCAATCTCACGTGACAGAAGTTCCCTCAGTTGATCGACCGGCTCCATCATGCTCCGGGCGGACTGGTCAAGCGTCAGGTCGGGGGCCCCGGTGGGACGGAAGGAGCCGGTCCGTTCTGTGTCTGTTGCCTTGCTCATGCCTACCAGACTAACGCCGGTTGCCAACGGGCAGGCAGTCCAGGCAGGTCAGGCCTCATCCTGGGGACCGTCAGGCAGAACCTCCGGAGCGGTCAATTCCCGCAGATTGGCCTTTTCGGAATTGATCATATCCACCGGGTCGATGATCTTGGTCGGATCCAGGTTCTGCAACTTCCTGGCCGTGACCAGGACCCTGGATTCCAGCGAGGCGGCGAAATTGTTGTAGGCGGCAACGGTACTGGTGATGGACTTGCCCAACTTGTTGGCACGGTCGCCCAGTACGACGAACCGCTCATAGAGCTCATGGGTCAGTGTGAAAAGCGTCTTGGCATCATCGGTCAGGTTCTGCTGCTGCCAGGCATAGGCCACCGACTTGAGCACGGCCCAGAGGGTGACCGGGGAGGTCAGGGCCACTTTCTGCGCGAAGGCATCATCCATCAAGGTCGGATCCACTTCCAGAGCGGCCTGAAGGAGGGAGTCATTGGGTATGAAGGCCACAACGAAGTCAGGAGCCGTGTCGAAAGCGTTCCAGTACTGCTTGTCGCCCAGGGTCTTGACATGGTCGCGCAAAGCCTTGGCATGGGCCTTGAGGAGATCGTCGCGACGGCGGAGGTCGTCATCCGATGCAGTATCGGGAATCTCGCAGGCCCGCTGGTACTCCGAGTACGGGGCCTTGGCATCGATGGGTATGGTCTTGCCTCCGGGCAGGTGAACCACCATGTCAGGGCGCAGAGTCTTGCCATCCGGCGAGGTGACCACCACCTGGGTATCGAAGTCCACATGCTCCAGCAGCCCCGCGGATTCGACGATGTTCTTGAGCTGCGCCTCACCCCAGGCCCCACGAACCTTGTTGTTGCGCAGGGCTGATGCCAGGGAGCTGGTCTCCTTATCGAGCCTGCCTTGCTGCTCCCCCAGGATCTTGAGCTGCTGCCCCAGGGAGCCCATCTCCTGCTTGCGGCCCTCCTCTATCTGAGAGACCTTCTGCTGCAGGGCATCCAGGTTCTTCTGTACGGGAGCCAAAGCGGAAAGGACCTTGCTCTCCTCCTGCAGAGCCTCGGCCTGTCTGCGGCGCTTCTCCTCCTCCTGGGCCTGGGCCCGAAGCCTCTCCCGATCCAAGCGGACCTGCTCGGCCTGCTGGGCCTGGGCCAGTTGAGACTTGACATAGGCCAACTCCTGGCTGAGACCATCAACCCTGGTCCGGTATTCCACTGCGGCGGATTCCGACTCACGCAGCTCCTGCCGGGACTGTTCCAGCTGCGAGCGCAGCTCTTCCGTCTCCCCCTCCCGAACAGGCAGGGGAATCTGCCGACCCTGGGCCTTTCCGAGTGCATAGCCGACCGCCCCTCCAAGAACAAGCACGGCCAGGAGAACCAGAGCAAGGATGATTGCAGAACCTGTAGAATCGAACATATGTTCTAGTAAACCCCATCTCATGGACCCGCCCGATAGCATGTCCGCATAGGAAGACCAGCCTGGTAATTAGTTTATTCGGCAAGGAACAGTCGGAACAGGGAACGCATTCCATGCGAAAAGGGCAAAATAGACATATCGGAGGCCCGAATCCGTACAGCGACGTCCGAAACAATAGACCACGACGAAGGAGAACCGGTGGGTATCGATATCTTTCTGGCGATAGTCGGTCTTGTTGTAGCCTGCGCTGCAACCTGGTTCATCATCCGGTACTTCCTCATGCCCTCGGGCAGCACAGATGCCAAGCAGGGGCAGGAGAGGAATGACGACAAGGAGCCGGCACGGGACGAATGGACCAACATGGGTCGCCGGATCGATGGCCTCGAAGACGAATACCACCACCTGGTGCGCCTGGCCATAATCAGCACCATCCTGACCGCCCCGGTCCTGATTCTGGACCTCTTCGGACGGTTTGCGCCGGATGCCCTCCCCACATGGCTGACGAGCCCTTGGATTCAGGCCATCCTGATCACCCCGGTCCTTTTCCACTGTGGACGCGGCATCATCCTGGACGGCTGGAGCGCCATACAGCATCGACGATGCACCCCCAACCTCCTGGCCACCTTGGCAACCGGCATCGCCTACCTGTACAGCCTGGCCACCTGCGTGGCCGGTTCCCTCCTGCCCGAAGGATCCCGATCCCCATACTTCGACGTAGTGGGCGTGGTAATCACCCTTCTCCTCCTTGCGCGAATCCTTGAGGTCAGGACCCACTCCTCCCTGGCCCGGTCATACGAGATGCTCGCCCGGACCCGACCCGGCTCTGGCAGGGTGCTCGATACCACGGAACTCCAGGGACTGGATACAGACAGCGGGGACGAATCCTGGTCCGGTCTGACAGGACATCAGGTGGCCCAGGACGACATAGCCACCGAAAGCCTGCTCCTGGTCAGGCAAGGCGAGCGACTGGCAGACGACGGAGAGGTGGTGGCCGGATTCGCCACCATCGACGAAAAGGAGCTGACCGGCGCGGAGGCCCCCCTCAGGTACGGGCCTGGTGACCATGTGCTTGCTTCCACCAAACTGGTCGAAGGCAACCTGATCATCAAGGTCGAGGCATCGGGCAAGGACACCTATGTATCCAGACTCATGCAGGTCATTCCCGATGCCTTGACCGGCCGTTCTCCCGCTGTGCACACCATCGACCGAAAGACACACACCGCCATCGCCTGGATTCTGATTGCAACCGTCTGGACCTTGATGGCCTGGCTCCTTTTCGGCCCCGATCCCAACCTGGCACACGCCGTCGCCAGCGCCTTCTGCGTCCTGGCCGTAGCCTGCCCGACGGCAGCCACCGTGACCGTACCTCTGGCGTTCAGAACGGCTCTGAATACCGGGATACAGAACGGAGTCCTCTTCACCTCACCCAGGGCCATGAGCAATCTGAGTCGGGTTGCGGCCGTGGCCGTAGACGATTCGGCCCTGGCCGATCAGTCAGACTCCTCCGATGGGGCACAGGTATACGAGGAATCCCTTATCCGGGCGGCCACACACCTGCGCTCCCTGAAAGTCATGAGCCTGGTCCTGGACGGCACCAGGGCCGAAACGGACAAGGCATCAGGTCACAGCATCAGCGCACGCATTGAGCGCGCAGCCCGGGTTGCCGGAGTGGATATGCTGGTCACCCAGTTGTCTGATACCCGTAAGGCCTACTGTCTGGAACGGTTGATTCATGACCTGGGGAAGCATACGGGTGATGCTCCTTCCGACGGAATCGAAGACACGAGCCACACCCCCAGTCCGGACAGGCTGGTGGCCCTGGCCGCAGACAGCCACAACCAGCCCGAAGCCATGAAGAGGGCCCAGGTCCACATCTCCTTTGGGACCCGACCCGGGCGGGAATCCACCTCAGATACGGAACCCGACCTGATTCTGCGCAACGGAGACCTGGACGGCATTGTCCGCGCCATCGAACTGAGCCAAGCCACAAAGCGAATAGTCAAAGAGAACCTGACCTGGTCGACCGTTTACAACATCGCGGCGCTGATTGTCGCCTCAGGCGTTCTTTATCCGCTCTTCGGCTGGATGCTCAATCCGATGATCGCCCCGGCGGCAGCGGCCATTGCCGCCATCCTGCCTATGGCAAACACCCGCCGCCTGCACCATCTCCATCACCTTCGTCGACGCTGGAGGGGCCTGGCCCAAATCGACACCGACCACCTGCCCACAGTGGCGGCACGTCGGCCCCAGATCATCGTCGACAGCCAGTGGAACCCCGACAACCCCAGCACCCACTAGGCCCGGGCAGGGCATCCTGCTCTGACTCCGCATAGGAAAGGCCGGCACCCCCGATAGCAGCTACGGGGTGCCGGCCTTCTCTTCAATTCGCCCTATCAGTCTTCCGGTGCGGAGTCCTGGGCGTTCCTACCTTGGCTCCCGTCCCCGGCCTCGCGAGCGTCTCCGGGAACCGCATCCCCGTCAGCAGTGACACTGCCGACGTTCACATCATCATCCACCAGGGTATCGGTGGGCCAGGCGGTCAGCTCCAGGTGCTCACCACCGGTCTGGTCAACCAGTACGGTGTCGCCGTCATGCACCTTGCCGGACAGAAGCATCCGCGCCAGCTGGTCCCCTACCTCGGTCTGGACCAGCCTGCGCAGCGGGCGGGCGCCGAAAGCAGGGTCATACCCCATGCTGGCGAGCCACTCCCTGGCCGAGTCGGATACATCAAGGGTGATTCTGCGGTCGGTCAGACGCTGTGAGACCTGCCTGACCTGGATATCCACGATGCCACCCAACTCATCACGGGTGAGCGGGTCGAAGATGACCAACTCATCCAATCGATTCAGGAACTCGGGCTTGAAGTTGGCCTGGACCGCATCCAAGACCGCCTTCCGCTTGGCATCCTGGTCCAGCTCATCCTTGATCAGGAACTGGGAACCCAGGTTGGAGGTCATGATCAGAATCGTGTTCTTGAAGTCCACGGTCCGTCCCTGCCCGTCGGTCAGGCGACCATCATCCAAGACCTGCAGGAGAATGTCGAAGACTTCAGGGTTGGCCTTTTCCACCTCATCGAAGAGGACCACCGAGTATGGCCGACGACGGACCGCCTCAGTCAGCTGACCGCCCTCCTCATAACCGACGTAGCCCGGGGCCGCGCCTATCAGCCGAGAAACGGAGGCCTTCTCCATGTACTCAGACATGTCGATGCGGACCATGGCCTTCTCGTCATCGAAGAGGAAGTCGGCCAGGGCCTTGGCCAGCTCGGTCTTGCCCACGCCGGTCGGTCCAAGGAACATGAAGGACCCGGTCGGACGGTCGGGGTCCGATATGCCGGCACGCGAGCGGCGAACCGCATCGGAGACGGCACGGATGGCTTCCTTCTGCCCGATTACCCTCTTGCCCAGGTAGTCCTCCATGTGCAGCAGCTTCTCGTTCTCGCCCTCCATGAGTCTACCCACGGGAATACCGGTCCAGTCGGAAACAATCTCGGCCACCGAATCGGCATCCACATGGTCGGGAACCATGGGCTCTTGCGCCGGACCGCCGACGGCGTCCGCCCCGTCCGGCTGAGATTCCCCTGAATCAGCAGCAGCCTTGGCCTTGTCCGCGGCGTTCTCCGCCTCGGCAAGCTCCTTACGAATGCCGGGAATCTCACCGTACAGAATCTTGGAGGCCTTCTCCAGATCGCCTTCGCGGGTGGCCTTGTCCGCCTCCACCCTCTTGGCATCCAACTGTGCACGGAGGTCGCCAACCTTGTTGTGCCCGGCCTTCTCCTGATCCCAGCGACTCTTGAGCCCGACCAGCTTTTCGCGGGAGTCGGCCAGCTCACCCTGGAGCTTTTCCAGGCGGTCATGGGATGCCGGATCGTCGGCCTTCTTCAGCTGCATCTCCTCCATTTCGAGGCGGGTGACCCTCCGCTGCAGCTCGTCGATCTCCTCAGGCTGCGAGTCCAGTTCCATCCTCAGATGGGCGGCGGCCTCGTCGACCAGGTCGATGGCCTTGTCGGGAAGCTGGCGGCCGGAGATGTACCGGTTTGACAGGGTGGCGGCCGCCACCAGGGCATCGTCACCGATGGTCACCTTATGGTGGGCCTCATACCGCTGCTTCAGACCACGCAGGATGGCCACCGTATCCTCCACGGTGGGTTCACCCACGAAGACCTGCTGGAAGCGACGCTCCAGGGCGGGATCCTTCTCGATGTTCTCGCGGTACTCATCCAGGGTAGTGGCCCCAATCAGACGGAGCTCGCCCCTGGCCAACATGGGCTTGAGCATATTGCCGGCATCCATGGAGCCCTCGCTGGCGCCGGCTCCGACGATGGTGTGAATCTCATCGATAAAGGTGATGATCTGCCCGTTCGCACTCTTGATTTCGTTCAGGACCGCCTTGAGACGCTCCTCGAACTCGCCACGGTACTTGCTGCCGGCCACCATGGAGCCGAGGTCGAGCGAAATCAACCTCTTGCCTTCCAAAGTGGTAGGAACATCACCGGCCACAATCCGCTCGGCCAGGCCCTCGACGACGGCGGTCTTGCCCACGCCGGGTTCACCAATCAGAACAGGATTGTTCTTGGTACGCCTCGACAGGATCTGCATGACGCGACGAATCTCCTGGTCCCGACCAATCACCGGGTCCAGTTTCCCCTCCTTGGCCTGGGCCGTCAGGTCGGTCGAGTACTTCTCCAAGGCCTTGTATGTGCCCTCGGCATCGGGGCTGGTCACCTTGGCGCCACCGCGCACATCGGGCGTCGCCTTGCGCAGGGCCTCAGGCGTGAGACCCGCCTGACGCAGGATGTCCGCGGCCTGACCGGGCACCTCCGCGATGGCGATGAGCAGGTGCTCGGTGGAGACGTACTCGTCCCCCATCTGCTGCATCTCCTTCTCGGCCTGGCTGATTGCCATGCTCAGTTGGCGGCTGGCCTGGGGCTGAGAGGCCGTCGACCCACTGGCCGAGGGCAGGGCCACAAGGGCATTGCGGACGGCGGCCCCTATCTGCTTGCTGTCGCCACCGGCCGTCTGAATCAATCCACCAACCACTCCGGACTGCTGCCTGAGCAGGGAATCCAGCAGGTGAAGCACATCCACCTGAGGGTTGCCCGCCGCCGAGGCGGACTGAATGGCATCTCCAATGGCCTCCTGGGCCATGGTGGTGAAGTTCTGTTCCATGGTTGTCCTCCAACAATCTTCCGCATGACCCGTCGGAGCCGCCCGATCAGACCATGCTTCGGTCATATCTGCATTAATCAACCCACAGATGGACATACTTATTCCCAAAACTTGAGTCTATATGACTCAGGTTTTTTAAATGAGTCAGATACAGAGAACGGGACCCCGTCAATCGGACAGAGTCCCGTTCACCAAAGAAGACGTCACACCGGATGAGGGTCATCCCAGCTGCGACCCAGGGCCGCCGGCAACCCCGAACAACCGATTCGGAAAATCGGGCCCTACTCGTCGATGACCACGTTGCGCAGGTCACCGATGCCATCAACGTGGACAGTGGCCTCATCCCGCCCCTGCAAGGAACCTGATGCGTTGGGGGTGCCGGTCATGATCACGTCACCCGGAAGCAAGGTGGCGAAGCTGGAGATGAAGGCAATCTGCTCGGGGATGGAATGAATCAGGTTGGCCGTGGTACCGCTGGCCTCGGGCACCTCCTCGCCGTTGAGCCTGAAGGATATCCTCGCATCCCGGTAGTCCAGATCGGTTTCAATCCAGGGACCCAGCGGGCAGGCGGTATCGAAACCCTTGCAGCGGGTCCACATGGGGTCATCCTGCTGGAGGTCGCGCAGGGTCACATCATTGACGCAGGTATATCCCAGCACGTAGTCCATAGCCTCGGCCTCGCTGACCTTGCGTGCGATACGCCCTATGACCACAGCCACCTCGGGCTCGTAGTTCATGTCCTTGCTGTAGGAGGGCTTGATAATCGGATCATCAGGGCCGATAACCGAGGTGGATGGTTTCATGAAGACCATAAGGCGCTCAGGCGGCTCCGGGTTCACAGCCTGACCCTTCTCCGCCATATAGGCGGCATGGGCCCGATAGTTCTTGGCGGCACCATATATCTTGGACGGAATGACCGGCGCCAGCAGGCGCACATTCTCGTCGTCCAGGGCATAACGCTTACCCGTGGGCTCCACCTGCTGCCCGGTCAGGGGGTACCCGCTCAGCTCAACCAGATAGTCCTTGCCGTCCTGCTTGTCCTCCTGGACGAAGGCATAGCGAGGAGTATTACCGATGGAAAAACGCGCGATTCTCATAGGGACAGTCTAGCCCCTGGGAGAGTCCGTCGAGGAGTCCGGTCCGCCCCTCAGATGAAAGCACGCTGACCGAAAATGGCGGTACCCACGCGAACGATTGTGGACCCTTCGGCCACTGCATAGTCCAGATCGCCCGTCATGCCCATGGAAAGAGCGGTGCAGGAATCGGCCCCGGGCTCACCCGAGGACCGAATGGTGTCACGTAGGCCTCGCAGGTGGCTGAATCCTTGGCGAATCGTCACCTCGTCATCCACATGGGCTCCGATGGTCATGAGTCCATCCAGCCGTATCCCCTCCATGCCTGCCAACTCGTAAGCCAGGTCCAGGGCCTGGTCGGGGCCACAGCCCGACTTGGCTTCCTCGCCCGATTCGTTGACTTCGAGGAAAATGCCCTTGACCAAGCCCTTGGCCTGGGCACGGGAGGCTACCTTCCGCGCAAGCTCCAGACCGTCTACGGACTCGACCGTGTCGACATAGGGCAGGACCTTGTTGATCTTATTGGACTGGAGCTGGCCTATCAGGTGGAATCCCACGGTCTGTGAGCCGGACGAATCACCGCCGAGTCGCAGCCCCCTCTCGCGGCAGGACTCAATCAGCCCCTCGGCCTTGGCCGTGACCTCCTGGGGCCGGTTCTCCCCAATCAGATGGATGCCAGCATCGATGGCAGCCATGATTTCACCCACATCCCGGGTCTTGGTGGCCGCCAGGAGTGCGACCGACCCCTCGCGCCGCCCCGCCGCTTCTTCCGCCTTGGCGATTCGCTCAGCCACCTTCTTGACCCCGTCGGCAATCTGCACGGTCCGTTCCTGGCTGATGATCCGATTAGACAAATCCTTGTGGTCCATATAAGCGACCATGCCCCAGTACCTCCTCATATTCGGAAGCTTCGACTGAGGCCATGGTAACCAGGGGTTCCTACCACCGGGCCGAATCATATGCGTCCGCCGGGGAACCACCATCGACCCGTGAACACCGGAAATCAGGCCAGTTTGGAGCCTTCCGAACCAATCCCGGCCAGATTCGGCCCTTCGAAGTCAAGTCGACGGTCCTCCTGATTGCAGGCCAGTCTCTTCCATGTGAAGCAATCCAGCAGCTCCTGCGCACTTGCAGGCCCGGGATGGTCCAGAAGCCCAAGAAGCCAACCACAGACTCCAATCACCTGCCGTGCAGTCCACCCCTGTTCACGGAGGGTCTGCATATCAGGCGAGCCGAACCGCTTGGACATCCGCCTGCCATCCGCACCGTCTATCAGGGGCAGGTGGGCATACTGAACGGGCTGGGCGTCCATCCGCAGGTGGCTCCGGATCCAGGTCTGGATCGCCGTTGACCGCAAAAGGTCCCGCCCCCGCACAATCTGATTCACCCCCATGGCCAGGTCATCGACCGTGACGGCAAGCTGGTAGGAGACCAACCCATCCGCCCTCCTGATAACCACGTCACCCACATCCCGGGGCAGGTTGAAGGACCTGGCCCCGAATACCAGATCGTCAAACCGGCAGATGGCATCAGGACCAATAGAGTCGGCAGGAACCGCGATACGCAGACTGTGCCGGTCGCCCCGGTCCAACCGTTCCGAAACCACATCCACGGGAAGATTCCGGCAGGTTCCCGGATACACCAGGAATCCATCACCCTCATTGGGGGCCGAGGCCGCACGGATATCAGCCCGCGAGCAGAAGCAGGGATATACCAGGGGCTCGCCATCCGTCAAATGCTGGTCTTGCAGCACGTTCAAGGCCTGGTCATAGTCAGCCCCGCGCCGCGATTGATAGACCACAGGACCATCCCAGTCCAACCCCAACCAATCGAGGTCATCCATGATCCACCGGTCGGCGCCCTCGACCACACGAGGCCCGTCGATGTCTTCGATTCGCAGGCGCAACACCCCGGAAGCCCCAGAAGACCTGACACCCAACCAGGCCGCCAGGCATGCGTAGATGTTGCCCAGGTGCATCCGCCCGGTCGGCGAAGGCGCCAGCCTCCCGACAACCTGGGCAGAACCCGACCGGTTCAGTCCCGAATCTCCGTTCTGCATACCGCCATGCTCCCACGGCACCTCGTCATGGGAGAAGGCGGGGGCATATCGAAAGGGCCGCAGGCTGCGAATACAAATCGACGGCCTCCGCCCGTAGGCATGTTACGGGCGGGGGTATCGAATCAGAAGGTATCGAGCAGGTGGTCGATGTCCTCGAAGTGCTTGACCTCGGGGTGCCAGACCGGCTTGCCCCGGGCGATGACCAGCTGGGGATTGGCCAGGGTGCGCAGATTCTTGACGGGATCCTCGGCCAGGACGATCAAATCGGCATCCTTGCCAGCCTCAACAGAACCTGTCACATCGCTGAATCCAAGGTTGCGTGCATTGACCTGGGTGGCCGAGTGGAAAGCCTGGGCGGGGGTGAAGCCCGCATACTTGACCATGTAGTCCAGCTCACGCCAGGTACCGTACTGGGGCACGAAGGTCATACCGGTATCAGTGCCGACACCGACCGAGATACCATTCTCACGGCCTTGCCTGGCCCCCTGGACCATTCCATCAACGACCAACTCGGAGTTGCTGCGGACGATATCACTGACCCCAAGCTGGTCCTGAGGCAGTTTAATCAAGGGCAGACCCGCGCACAGGGTGGGGTCCAGACCCGAGAAGCCACGCAGCGAGCGCGGATTATCCAAGAAAAGCCCGATAATCTCGTCATCCATGGCACTGCCGTGTTCAATCGTATCCACACCGGCCTTCAGGGCGGCTTTGACACCCTCCGGGCTCTGGGCATGGGCGGCCACCAGAACGCCGAACTCATGGGCCTCATCACAGACGGCGGCCATCTCATCTTGGGTCATCTGAGGGCTGCCGGCCTCACCGACCTTGGTGGCATCGGTCACACCACCGGTTGCGGCAACCTTGATGGCGTTGACCCCGTGGTCGAGGTTCTCCCTGGTCCTGCGCCTGGCCTCTTCGGGTGAAGTGCACGAAAGGGAGATGAAGGGATCGCCGTGCCCACCCGGAATGGCCAGCAGGGGCCCGGCAGCAAGGATACGGGGACCTGTCACCTCTTCAGCATCGATCTTGTCGCGCAGGCGGACCCCCTCATAGCCGATATCGCCCAGGGTCCGAATCGTGGTTACACCAGAGTTCAGCAGGGCGGAGACGTTCTTCTTGATTCGGGCGTCCATGAGAAGCCTGCCCGCGGGACTGTGCAAGGCCTTCATGACCCCGTTGATCACACGAGGCGAAGTATTGCCACCGCCGGAAAGGGGCTTTCCATCGGCGAAAAGATGGACATGGGCGTTGATCAGACCGGGTGCCACGAACTTGCCGGTGGCATCGATGCGATGGTACCCCGAAGGTATATAGGCCAACTCGGTGGGGCAGACCTGCTCGATGCGCCCATCCGCCGACACCAGGATGGACATGTCAGTCTCGACGGTGCCCGCCTCGTCACCCGTGGCGATACTGGCGTGTTCCAGTACAAACGGTTCACGCTCTTTCCTGCCTTGAAGACGCCCCATAGTCATACCTGCTTTCCATTTCTTCGGTGAACCAGTACAAGGAATCCTGTATATGACTCATATTATCCGCGATATGGGGAACCATTCAAGAATGGTCCAAATGCATCGGACCGCGCGCCTTAATCCGTCCCCCACCACGCTAAGAACATCCGTGCGATTTACCGTGAATACCATCGACCTGATCCAGGCATGACTAGGGCAACTGCGGTCCACTACTCATAGTCACCGATACCGTTAACCCTGCTTCAATGGGCCTTTCCCTTAAGGCCCATACGTACTTAGGCGGCGCTCCTGTTACCCTGTAGAAGATCACCGACGACTACCAAAGGGGGTTTCATGCCGCAGATAGAGAAAGACTGGCGGGCACTGATCGGGAACGCATGCTGGGGATGGATGCTGATGTGTATTCCCACCGTAATCAAGGCCGTGCAGATCGCCACGACGCAGTACTCGTTCGACGGCACGTACATCCTCACCCAGCAGACCGGGCTGATTTCAAGGAAGACGACGCACATCGACCTTCGGAGGGCGAAGATGATCAACGCCACCGACAACCTGTTCCTGGGCGGGTCGCTCTCCGTAGTCGAGAACAACGGATACGCCCACGAACTGCCCTACATCAAGAACCCGAACGCCATCGCCCAGTGGCTGAGGACCGCCGCGGAGGAAAGCAGCAGGCAGGCTGGCGACGTAAGAAACGTGCTCATTAGTTAAGCAATGACCTTCCGGCCCCGCTTCGGCGGGGCTTTTTTACGAGGGGGTGTTTATCCAACGAATATCCAACAAAACCGGTTTCGGACATGCCGAGCATGGATAAAGGAAAACCCTACAACCGTTGCGGCTGTAGGGTTTTGACTCTGTGCCCCCACGGGGGCTCGAACCCCGGACACGCTGATTAAGAGTCAGCTGCTCTAGCCAACTGAGCTATAGGGGCGTGTGGCACATAGCTGAGCCAAGATGTAACTATACACCGTTTTCCATACCGTGCAACACGGCGCGTCACCTGACATCAAAAGGATTACCCGGCCCTTCCGCCTAGTACGGGAAGGCCGGGCACGCTCTCACCTCAGACAATCTTGGGCATGGGAGTGGTCAGCGAGGTGGTCAGGTTGACCTGGAGCAGACCGGCTCCAACATGGGGCTCAACCTTCTTCAGAGTAACCGTTCGCTGATCCTCCGGGGCCGTGTCGTCATCGGTCATGGTGGCCGGGGACTTGACTGCCACGATGGTCATATCCTCCAGGTTCACGCCAACCTGGGTACAGAGCTGTCTGGCCTGCTCCAGGGACTGGGCGAACCCGTCCTTCTCCACCACTCGGCTGCCGGGAACACCATAAGCGCTCCGAGCAATCCAGCAGATCTGATCCATCACGTCCATCCCATGATGGCTGACCGTATCCGCATCAGCGGGGGCAGGCGCTCCCAAAGCCTCGATAAGACCATCCAGCTGGTCCTCCAGGGCCTGGCCGCCATCGCGGAAGAGATTCCCCATAATGGGACTACGGAAGCCCAGATCGGAAGCCGTCTGGCGGAGCTGGCCCGCCTGGCCGTCCTCGCCCTCCCACAGGTTGATCATCGGGAAGGTGGGGATGCCCAGGCTCTCCAGACGGTTGACGTGGAAGGGATAACGCCACTGGAGCTTGGGATCGTCACGCCAGGTGGTGGCCCGGGTGACGACAACTGCTGCGGCGGGCCACTGGGCCCCATACTCACGGGCGGCGATATCCAGCCACTTCTGGGCACCGGCATCAGCCCCGTATCCGGCCTCGACGATGACCACGTCGTGCCGGGCACAGGCCATCTGAACGCTGACCAGGCTGGGGATACCGATGGAGACGTTGGCAAAGGGGCCGCAGTGCACGTAGACGGGGGAACCCTGGAGGGTTTCGGTATAGGCGGGTTTGACGGCATCGGTCAGGATACCGGTAATCCGCCAGAGGTCGATGAAGTCACCGAACCTGACAGGCTTCCCGTCCAGGGTACCCGCCACCATGGCGGCGACCCGTTGCCCGATCTCCTCCATGCTCCGGGAGAGGACCACTATCTGCATCAGCTCGCAGGTGGGGGTCAGAACGGTCCGTTCGGACAGGTTCCCCTTCCCGCGATCCACTGCAATCTGGCGGAGGGAACGGGAAGGAACCTCGGATACCCTGGGCACCAGAACCGTGTCGAGCCTCCCCTCGTCAACGGCCTTCTCGGCAAAGGAGACCAGAAGATTCTGGGCGGACTCGATGGCGGCCATCTCACCGCACAGACCCCAGTCCACCAGCTCCGGATGGGTCAGCGAGGCCTTTCCGCCACCGGATGCACCCCCCTTGGATCCTGCCGCCGTGATACCCATGCTGGGCTGACGCAGGACGGCGGCCGCATCCACACCCCTTGCCCGCAGGGCATCGATGAGAGCGATGGTGGTGGTGGTCTTGCCCTCGCCGCGCGAGGCCTTCAGGGGGGTATCCGCGGTGACCAGGATGACCTTGCCCTCTTTGCGCGGCTGGTCGGGATGCTCCTGAAGATCCTTCAGATAGCCGAAGGCATCAATCTTGCTGAACAGCCCATACGGTCTGACGTAATCCTCGAAATCGGTCATGATTTCCTCCTCCTTGCGCCGTGTCGTCGTGGCATTGGCGGCGGCGGACTTGTTCGCTTCTCTTCTCGTATCGGACAGGGGGACCGGCTCGGTCCGGATCAGTTGTCGGAGAGGTGATAGCCGTTACGCATGGACATGCTGGCCGTGTACAGGACCTCACCCAGGAGATCGTCGGTCTCCTTGCGAACCTTGTCGGACAACTCCTGGTTGGCGGCCTCGAGAATCCGGCGAACCTCGAGATTATCCGTACTCTGGTCATCCCCCTCAAGGCGGCCGACCTGTTCATCGGCAGCGGCAATCATCCGGTGACCGGCCCCGCCCACACTCTGCTGATAACGCTCGATGGCCGCCGAAGTCGAAGCGAAGGCCGAGTCGCTCAGGGCGGCAATCAGCCTGTCGGCCCAGTAGAGACTGTCGGTGGAGACCCGGTTGGTGGCGTTGCTCAGATATTCTGGGGTCCGATCGACGTTGGCATAGAGGGGAATGAGGGCATTGAAGGCGTTGGACCCGTACGACATCCACTGGATGGCCCGGCAGGACTCGGGGCGGTAGGGACGCAGCTGGATGACGGCCAGCTGGTCGTTCCGGTTGATTCCGATGGGACGGAAGAGACCTCGGGTGTGCTCGTCGCCGGTCGCACTGTAAGGATCGTAGGGGGTTCCCTGGTAGTGGGAGCCCAGCAGGTACTTCACGTCTTCGATGGTGATCTTCCGCTCGGGCTGACGGCACCAGGGGATGTTGTCGCTGGTGGGGTTATGGTCGGCATCGGGCCCGTCCCAGACCTCGTCGTACGGATTCAGGAAGCGCTGCATGTACCAGGCGCGGGGGGTGTTGTAGACATGGTCCGAATCACTGTGTGAACCGAAGGCATCACGCGGGTTGAAGGGGGACTCGGACTCGACGGCCAGATCCAGATGGTTGTCGTCAATGAACGTGCGCAGGTCGGCCGAGCACATGTGATTCTCCTGGTCACCCAGGGCATCGTCCAGATCGAACTCATCAATGCCGAGCTGGTTGGGCATGGTCACGTAGGAGTCGTCGGGGACCCGCTTGGCGATCCAGTGGTGGCCACCGATGGTTTCCAGCCACCAGATTTCATCCAGATCGCTGAAGGCGATGCCGTTCATTTCATAGGTGCCGAACTCTTCCAGAAGGGCACCGAGACGCTGCACGCCCTCCCGAGCGGAACGAATGTAAGGCAGGACGATGGTGACCAGGTCCTCCTCGCCGATGCCACCAGGCACCTCCGCCAGGTGACCTTCCTCACCGGGCTTGCCCAGGGCAGGTGCCAGTTCCACCAGAGGGTCGGCACCCAGAACACGTTCGTTGGTGGTAATGGTCTCGGTGGCGGACATGGCCACGTTGGCGGAGTTGACGCCCGCCTCGGCCCAGAGACCCTGATCCAGTACGGCATTGGGTACCGAGGTATAGCGCATGGGGTTGTCGGGCAGGTCCATCTCCACATGGCTCAGGACGCTGCGGTAGTGGCGGGGCTGTTCGTCCGGCTCCACCACGACGAACCGCTTCGGGCGGAACTCCCCGTTGGGCGAATCCTCATTGCGGGCGATGATGGTGGACCCGTCATAGCTTGCATTCTTGCCGATCAACAGCGTGGTGCAGGGCATGAAACCGTGCCTCCCTTTCTTCGGATGTATCAGAATCCCGACGAGGGACCGATCCACTGCCGATGAACGACCAGCGGGACGACCGCGCCCGGTTCGGGGCCGACTTACGATGTTTTTACTCTAATGCCTGCCGCTCCCAATCGGGAGCCTGATTCCAGGAGGAGGGCACGGATTCGGACGTGACCGACAGCCCTCCCAAAGAAGGCTATGCCAGGAGCCCGCAGAACAGGGCCTCGAAGTCCAGCAGGGTGGAGCCGTTGGCAGCCAGTCGCCTACGGGTTCTGGCTATGATTTCCAGTCGCTCTATGGCATCCTCACGCGAGAGCCGCACCGAGAGTTCGGCGATGGCCGCACGGTTCTCAAGATTGACCAGTCCGGCCGTCTCCTCGGCCTGGTTCTGGAGAACGCCCACGTCCCGGTAGACGCTTGCCAGGGTGGTCAGATTCCGATCCAGTACGTCCCTGGTCAACCTGGTCACGCGCCGACGAACCTGGTCCTTGCTGCTCAGCGCGTGGTAGGCACCGAGGAGCTGCCTGGGAATGCGCTCGTCCGGGGCAAGTCCGTTGATGGCCCTGAACTCCTGCTCGTCACGCTTGACCTGCTCGTTGACCGTATCGGTGGCCTGGTCCTTGGCCGCATCGACAACCCTCCCGGCCAGGACCACGGCATCCGAGGCACGGTGGAGGTTGAGCAGACCCACCACCAGGTCGTCACGGTCCACCAGCACCTGCTCGCGGGTGGCGTAGAGCTTGGCGATGCCGATATGCCCTTGGGCCAGGCGGGCCGCCTTGGCCGCCAGGGGTGGTTCCACACCCACCTGATCGGTCAGGAAACCGGCAACGGCCGTATTCGAAGGGATGGCCAGGTTGACGACCCTGGTCCTCGAACGGATGGTCGGCAGAACGTCCTGGGCGTTGGGGGCGCAGAGAAGCCAGATGGTGTGGGGGGCGGGCTCCTCTATCTCCTTGAGGAGGACATTGGTGGTCCGCTCCAGCATCCTATCCACGTCCTCGATGATGATGACCCGCCAGGGCGAGGTGGACGGCATCTGCTCCGAGGTCATGATGAGTTCACGAACCTCGTTAATGCCGATGGTGACCTTGTTGGTCGACAGGACCGTTACATCGGGATAGGTCCCGGCCAAGACCTGCTGGGTGATACGGCTGGGCTGATCGTCAAGCCCATGATCAGGACTGACCAGGGCCGCCGCAAAGGCACGCGCCAGGTTCGACCTCCCGGATCCAGGAGGTCCGCAAATCAGCCAGGACTGGGCCACCGAGTCACGGTCGTGTCCCTGCGAGGCGACAATCTGCTTGAGCAGGGCCACCGTGGGCTCCTGCCCGACGATGGCATCCCAGACGCTCATCGTGCCTTCCTGAGGAGGTGGCCCCTGAAGATTCCCCGTGCCGTCACAGCCGCGGAAGGGGGCTGATTCCTCCCAGCATCGCCAGCCTCGGAATCGGATGCATCCTCATCCTCGATATCGTCATTCTGGTCCGGTTCGTCGGCATCCGACTCATCATCCACACCGTCTTCGTCGTAGGACGAATCATCGGGCCCCTCGGCCGGGGCGGGAAGATTGGGGGTCCTGCCTTCAATCAGACCATCCAAATCATGCTGAATCTGCAACCAGACCTCTTCCACGGACCGGGAGGCATCGATGACCACGAACCGGTCGGGCTCCTCCTCGGCCAGGCGAAGGAAGGCCTCCCTCACGTTCCGCTGGAAGTCGTCACCCTCTGATTCCAACCGGTCGGGCTCATGGTCCAACCGCTGCTTGGACTGGCTGGGATCGGCATCCAGAAGATAGGTCCTGGTGGGGAGGAGGCCGTCCGAGGCCCAAAGACTCAACTGCCGGATCACATCGGCCGAGAGTTCACGACCCCCCGCCTGATAGGCCACCGAGGAATCCAGGTACCGGTCGCACAGAACAATGTCACCCCGGTCCAGGGCGGGCCTGATCACCTGGGCCACGTGCTCCGCACGGTCTGCCGCATAGAGAAGGGCCTCGGTGCGGGGTGCCAGATCGTCGGTCGAATCAACCACATCCGTCCCCCCGGTCACCGCCAGGGAGGGGAAGGAGGCCATACCATGCAGGACCAGCTCCCTGATGGCCAGACCGGCAGGCGTGCCACCCGGCTCCCGGGTTACCAGGGACCTCAGCCCACGCTCCTGCAGGTAGGCGTGGACCCGCTGGGTCTGGGTCGATTTTCCGGCCCCATCAACGCCTTCGAAGGATATGAATAATCCGTCGCTCATGCCTTCTTCTCCGTAGTCGCGCTCTTCTTGCGCGTGCTGGCGGTCTTCTTGGCCGCAGTCGTCTTCGTGCGAGAGGTTTTAGCGGTTCTCGTCGTTGTCTTCCTGGTGGTCTTGGACTTGGTTCCGGATGATTTGGTCCGACGCTTCCTGGGACCGGCTGCTCGCTTCTCGGCCAGGAGACGGAAGGCCTCCTCGGGCTCTATGGACTGGGCCGTGTACTGCTTGGGAAGGGTCCGATTGGTCTGTCCATCGGTGATGTAGACCCCGTAGAACCCGTCCTTTATGGTGACGGGCTTCCCGCTTTCCGGGTCCTGGCCCAGCTCACGGAGGGGCGGCTTGGCGCTTCCACGGGTACGGCGGCCATACTTGGGCTGGTCGAAGAGGGCCTTGGCTGCGGCCTGGTCGACGGTGAATATCTCGCCTTCGTTGCTCAGGGACCTGGTCTCGGTGCCGCCATCCGGCTTGGTTGCCGTCAGGTAGGGGCCATACCGGCCGTTGTTGGCAGTGACCGTAGCCTGGTCAATCTGCCCGGTCTTGGTATCGACCAACTCAACGGTGCCCACCGTCCTGGGCAGACTGAGCAGTTTCAAGGCATCTTCCAGGGTCACCGTATCGGGGTCCATGGTCTTGAACAGTGAGGCCATCTTTGGCTTGGGGGCCTCGGACTTGGCTGCGTGTCCACCCTTGCCCGACTTGGCGGATGCAACCGTCTTCTTCTCCTCGGCCTCCTGGCTCTCCGGATCGACAAGGGCCACATAGGGGCCAAACCGACCCTTGCGAACCTCGACCTGACCACCGGTCTCCGAATCGATACCCAGCTGCCTGGGGCCGCCCGCATTGGAAGCAATGAGCTCATGACCAACGGCAGGCGTCAGCTCGTCGGGGGCCATTGTCGGAGGAAGGGAGGCACGCTTGGGGTTCCCTTCGGCATCCAAATCGGCCGTATCCTCCAGGTAGGGGCCGTAGCGGCCCACACGGACCTGCAGTCCATCGCCGATTTCGATGGTGTTGATCTTCCGGGCATCGATGTCACCCAGCTGGGCAACCTGCTCCTGGAGTCCCTGGTGGGCCTGGTCGGTGCTCTCCGCCGCACCCTCTCCGGATCCGAAGTAGAAGCGGGTCAGCCAGTCCTTCCCCTTCTCCTTGCCGTGGGCAATCATGTCCAGGCCGTTTTCCATCTGGGCCGTGAACTGGTAGTCCACATACCGGGGGAAGTTGGTCTCCAGAAGTCTGACCACCGAGAAGGCAAGCCAGGAGGGAATCAGTGCGCGACCACGCTCGTAGACATAGCCACGATCGATAATGGTCGAGATGATGCTGGCGTAGGTGGAAGGCCGACCAATCTCCTTGGCCTCAAGGGTCTTGACCAGGGAGGCTTCGGTATAGCGGGCCGGGGGCTGGGTCTCATGACCATCGGGGTTCACCGATGAGGCCTTGAGCCGGTCGCCCTTCTTCATCGGCGGCAGGGACCCGTTGTCGGCCGCGGAATCGGTCGATTCGGCCCTGTCGCGCTTACCGGCGGCGCCCTTGGGTTTCTCGGTCCCGTACCCCATGGCCTTCATAAAACCAGGGAACTCGATGACGGTACCGGAGGCTTGGAAAATGGCCTCCCCATCCTCACCGGCCTGGGCCGATAGGCGTACGGAAGCGGTCGATCCCGTGGCATCGGCCATCTGCGAAGCCAGGGTCCTGCGCCAAATCAGGGTGTAGAGCTTGAGCTGGTCAGGGGGCAGGACGGAAGCCAGATCTTCGGGCCGTCGGAAGGATGAGCCTGCGGGACGGATGCACTCGTGGGCCTCCTGGGCGCCAGCCGTCTTGGTCACATACTGCTTGGACTTGGCCGAGAGGTATTCGGACCCGTAGACCCTGGTGACGCTCTTTCGCGCGGCCGCGATGGCCTCCTGGGAGAGCGTGACCGAATCGGTACGCATGTAGGTGATGTAACCGTTCTCGTAGAGTCCTTGGGCCGCCCTCATGGCAGCCCGGGAACTCATCCCCAGTCTGTTACCGGCAGCCTGCTGCATGGTCGAGGTGGTGAAGGGGGGCTGGGGCCGGCGCCGGTAGGGCCTCGTCTCCATCCCGACAACGGTGAAGGGCTGGTCTGCGAGCGCTTCGGCGATTCGGTCGGCCTGGGCCTGATCCATCTGGAGGACCTGGTCCTTGGCTGCCGTCTCGGTCAGTTGCCCCTTGCTGGTGAAGTCCTTGGAAGATGCCAGGCGCCGGTCACCCAGTTGGACCATCTGAGCCTTGAAGGTCGAAGGCTGGTCATCCTCGGCATCAGCGGCCGATCCGGCTGCCAGCTCGGCCACCAAATCCCAGTAGGGCGCACGGACGAAGGCCATTCGCTCCCGCTCACGCTCGACAATCAGCCGGGTGGCCACGGACTGGACACGTCCCGCACTCAGGCCGGGCCCCACCTTCCGCCAGAGCACGGGAGAGAGTTCGTACCCGTAGAGGCGGTCCAGCACCCGCCGGGTCTCCTGGGCATCGACCATGTCGGCGTCCACATCGCGGGTGTGATCCAGGGAGTCCTTGATGGCCTCCGGGGTTATCTCGTGGAAGACCATGCGTTTGACGGGGACCTTGGGTTTGAGGGTCTGCACCAGGTGCCAGGCGATGGCCTCCCCCTCGCGATCCTCATCAGTTGCCAGATACAGCTCATCGGCACCCTTCAGGGCCTTCTTCAGCTCGGAAACGGTTTTCTTCTTCTTATCGTCCACGATGTAGTAGGGCTTGAACCCGTCAGTCACATCGACCCCGAACCTGCCGTATTCCTTCTTCTGGGAGGCAGGCACCTGAGAGGGCTGGGCCAGGTCACGAATATGACCGACCGAGGCCATGACGGTGTATCCCTTGCCCAGATATCCACCGATCTTCCTTGCCTTGGTTGGCGACTCAACAATGACAAGCTTATTGCCGGATGCCATGGCCTCTCCTTATATAGTGTTCTTCGCACGCCATCTTACTCACCAGAGGTCGTCATGTCGCAAATCAACGCCACTGTGCGTGGATGGACGTGACGGATGCTCTCGCGGATACGCCGACGGCCTTAGATTTCGCGCGGAGGGGCAGGTGGTTCACCGACCAGGCCCAAACGGGTGAGCGGCGAGGCGGTCACCTGACGCATGGCCAGGGACAGACCGAGCAGGAGCGAAAGGAGGGAGGCGATGAGGATGACGGCGGAACAGTGGGCCCCGTAGAAGGTCCACCTGGCGCTCATCTCCAAGCCGGAGGAAATCTGCCAGATGACGAAAACCGCATAGAGGGTTCCCAGGGTTCCGAGGGTCATCATCAGGGTGGAGACGATCTGGACCGATGCCGACGACATGCGGGTTCCCGGCAGATCCATACCGGATGACCGGGTGAAGACCAGCGTAATCAGCCCCAGCCCCCCTGCGATGAGGATGGACATGACCACATCGGCCGGTCGATGCCATCCGCCCAGAATCAGGGAACAGCCGACGGAGAGGGTGAAAGCGAAACCGATCAAAGCCACCAGGGCCCGCCAGACCCTCGGCACCACGAATAGGAGGACCAGAACCGCGGTCACGGCCATGATGGTGTGCCCCGAGGGGGCGGAGTTCTCCTTGGTGGACAGGACATTGATCAGGAGGGGGCGGGGCAGGTACTTCTTGAGAATCCTCCCTGACAGATAGGCGAGCAGGGGGTAGACCACCACCTGGCCCAGGAGCCACCAACGCCTGCGGACCAGAACCACCACCAGGGCAATCAGACCAATCAGAACGCACATTCCAGCGGCCACATAGGGCATGGTGAAGATGCCCAGGTAGGCCTTGATGAGGGGGACCTGATCGACGAAACCGTTGAAGTTCGAAATGACCATGTCGTCATAGGACTGCCCGCCCATCGTGTAGACGGCCAGCCACCAGACACCGGCGGAGGCGGCCAGCATCAACAGCCCGAGGACCAGGCAGAGCATGCGGCTCGACATGCGCGGGCGGACCGTCAGCGGGTCCATCTCCTTCAAGGCCCCACTGTCCTCAACGTGCTGGTCCTTCGGGTCCTGATACCAGACCTGCTCGGCCTGACCCTGATTTCGCATATCGGTCATATCACCCGACTTTATCCAAACCCCGGGCCCTGGACACGGCTCCGACGCATAAGAAGCGCATGTCGTTCACACCCAAACGGCAATCCGCAAACACCGGATGGCACCCGTCCAAGGCGGATTCGAATCACACGGAACCACCCTGAATATCCAACAAACACCCCACCACCGGGTATAAGAAAACTCCCACGTACCCGACAGAGGCCACTTACCCTTGCTGCATTCCTGCCCTGGGGGGATTGGGTGACATAACGCCACGTGAGAGCAAGTCACCATGATAGCAGACCACAACGATTGACGCGCCTCATTGAAATAGGGCCAGGCCGCGCCCGGCCTACCGGGTGGAGGTAAAAATTCAGTCTGTTTCATCAGGGCCGGCTCCCGGCACCAGGAAGGCTCCGATATCATGAACCCAGCCAGGAAGTTAGGAATCCGGCAGGACCGGAAGAACAGAAGAAGTCACAGTATGGATGCAGATTTGGTTATCGTCGGTGCTGGCCTTTTCGGCCTGACCGTGGCCCAACAGGCCGTCGAGCACTCCGGAGCACGGGTGCGGATCATCGACGTGCGGAATCATATCGGAGGCAATGCGTACTCCTATATGGACAAGGAGACCGGTGCCGAGATTCACCAGTACGGGGCCCACCTCTTCCACACCTCCAACCGGAAGGTCTGGGAGTATGTCAACCGTTTCACGGAATTCACCGACTACACCCACCGGGTCTACACCACCCACAAGGGGGAGGTCTTCCCCCTGCCCATCAACCTGGGAACCATCAACCAGTTCTTCCGGGCCCGCTACACCCCCCAGGAGGCCCGGGACCTGATTCGGGAGCAGGCCGGCGAGTTGGCAGGAACCGACCCGGCGAACCTGAATGACCAGGGCATCTCCCTGATTGGACGACCCCTCTACGAGGCCTTCATCAAGAACTACACGGCCAAGCAGTGGCAGACCGACCCCTCCCAGCTGCCCGCATCAATCATCAAGCGACTCCCTGTGCGGTTCAACTACGACAACCACTACTTCAAGGACACCTGGGAGGGGCTGCCCAAGGAGGGGTATACCGCCTGGTTCGAGCGGATGATCGACGACCCCCGCATCGAGGTCAGTCTGGGCACGGACTTCTTCGACACCACCCAGCCCTGGAACCGTGATGCCCTGGTAGGCCAGGTCCCCCTGGTCTACACAGGCCCGGTCGACCGGTACTTCGACTATCGCCTGGGCGAACTCAAGTGGCGCACCGTCGATTTCAAGGAGCGGCGCTACGACGAAGACGACCACTTCGGATGCCCGGTGATGAACTTCTCCGATCCGGACGTCCCCTACACCCGGGCCATCGAGTTCAAGAACTTCAACCCCGAACGCCATGACCGCCAGAACCATGAACGCACCGTGGTCTGGGAGGAATACAGCCGCTTCGCCGGCAAGGGAGATGAGCCTTACTACCCCATCAACACGAGCGATGACCGAGCCCTGTACTCCGAGTACAAGGGTCTCTCCGAGCAGGAGCCCCGGGTGGTCTTCGGGGGCCGCCTGGGCACCTATGCCTACTACGACATGCACCAGGTCATCAACTCCGCCCTGGATGCCTGGGAAAAGAAGGTCAAGCCTCTGATTGACTGAGCGGATGCACGCCTGGTCCAGAGGCGGCACCCTTGGTCCGGTCGGGATACGCGAACGGCCGGTCACCTGCGATAGGTGACCGGCCGTTCCTATAAGCACAAATGCCAGCGAAACAGGTCACTGGCGTTTCATGCACGCCGCCCCATCCGGCCCCATAGGACCGAACCAGGGCGGACCTGCCTTGGCTCAGGCGTGCCAGACGTCCTTGCCGTTGTCCTTGGCGGTCTTGACATCGGCGTTGAGGGCATCCTCGTCGCCTTCGACCTTGCCGACGATGTAATCCTCGACCAGCTGACGAGCCTCGTTGTCCTCATGCTGCACAGCCGGGGACTTCATGAAGTAGGAGCTGGGGGCCAGGATCGGGCCGGCCAGGTGGCGGTCCAGGGCGATCTTGGCGGCGCGGACCGCGTCGATGACGATACCGGCCGAGTTGGGGGAATCCCAGACTTCGAGGCGGTACTCCAGGTTCAGCGGCACATCGCCGAAGGTCGTGCCCTCCAGACGAACGAAGGCCAACTTGCGGTCATCCAGCCAGGCCACGTAATCCGAGGGACCGATGTGGACGTTATGCTCATCCATCTCGTGGGGAACAATCGAGGTGACGGCTCGGGTCTTGGAGATCTTCTTGGACTCCAGGCGGGAACGCTGCAGCATGTTCATGAAGTCCATGTTGCCGCCGACGTTCAGCTGGTAGGTGCGATCCAGGCGGACACCGCGGTCCTCGAAGAGACGGGCCATGACACGGTGGGTGATGGTTGCGCCCACCTGGCTCTTGATGTCGTCGCCCACGATCGGCACGCCGGCATCGCGGAACTTCTGGGCCCACTCGGGGTCGGAAGCGATGAAGACGGGCAGGCAGTTGACGAAGCCGCAGCCGGCCTCAAGGGCCGCCGCCGCATAGGCCTTGTCGGCCTCCTCGGAACCGACGGGCAGGTAGGAAACCAGGACGTCGACCTTCTTGTCACGCAGGACCTGGGCCACGTCGACGGGCTCGACGTCGGACTCCTCGATCATCTTGCTGTAGTACTCACCCAGGCCGTCGTTGGTGGGGCCACGCATGACCTCGACACCCAGGTTGGGCACGTCGCTGAACTTGTAGGTGTTGTTCTGGGAAGCGAAGATGGCCTCGCTCAGGTCCTTGCCCACCTTGAGTGAATCCACATCGAAGGCGGTCACGAATTCGATGTCACGGATGCGATACCCACCGAAATTGGCGTGCATGATGCCGGGGATCTTGTCATCATCCTTGGCGTCCCTGTAATATTCGACTCCCTGCACCAGCGAGGAAGCGCAGTTGCCCACGCCCGCTATAGCTACACGGATGCTCATACAAACTCCTCTGATTAACTGAGTTATTCCAACCTAAGCATACCTGTTCCCAGCGAGTTGCAAGGAACAGGACGAGGAATTCGTTCCCGGAGCGAGAACGGCCCCGGACAGAGCCTCATGCCGCGGCAGCGCGGACGTACCGCAGCCCAAAACCCTGGAACCAGGCGCATATATGTGTACAGGATATATACATACCTGCACCCGCCCGCTCCCGCCAGGGAAGCAACAGCAGGTACCGAGCGACGGAAACGTACGGGAATGATGGACGTTCAGCCTTGAGTCGAACGGTTTTCAACCAGGACGGTTAGCGTGGTTCTCATGGCCAAACAGACTCATACAGTCAACTCGGCAGCGAAGGGAAGGCATCCAGCCCCCTCGACCCGCCAGGTGGGGCAAACCACCAAGATCAGGGGCAAGAAGAGCAACAAGGCCCCCTCACACCGCTCGGACGTGAGATCTGACCGGGGCGGACACCGTCAGCCGCCCAAGAAGAAGCGGCATCTCCTGCTCAAGTGGATTCTGGGCATCCTGGCGACCCTTATCGTAGCCGCCATAGGATGCTTCGCCTACCTCTACCTGACCACCGAGATCGTACCGCCCGAGAAGCAGGCCCTGGCCCAGAAGACCACGGTCTACTTTGCTGACGGAACAACCCCGATCGGCACCTATGCCAACCAGGACAGGGAAATCATCGATTGTGCTGTCCTGCCGCAGTACGTAGGCAACTCAATCGTCGCCTCCGAGAACCGCTCCTTCTACAACGACAGCGGCATCGACCTGAAAGGCATCGGTCGAGCCCTCTTCAACAACGTGACCAAGGGGACCCGCCAGGGTGGATCCACCATCACCCAGCAGTATGCCGAACGCTACTACCTGGGCGAAACGACCACCTACAAGGGGAAGCTGCGCGAGGCCATCCTGGCCCTGAAGATCTCACAGACCGAAAGCAAGGACAAGGTTCTGTGCAACTACATGAACACGATCTACTTCGGGCGCGGGGCCTATGGGATCGAGGCGGCAGCCCAGAACTACTTCGGTAAGAACGCCAAGGACCTGACCCTGTCCGAAGCCGCCATGCTGTCGGGCATCATCCCGGCTCCGACCACTTGGGACCCCGCAGTCAGCCCCAAGCAGGCGGAGTCCAGATTCCATCGGGTCCTGGGCATCATGGAGGAAGACCACTACATCAGCCATGCCGACAAGACCAAGGCCTCCATGCCCCAGACCATCGACTACTCCCCCAGGAACGTCTACCAGGGCCCGAACGGGTACCTGCTGAGAATGGTCCGCAACGAGCTGACGGAGGGGAAGAAGGCCCCCTTCACCGCGGACGACCTGGACACGGGCGGATACAAGATCATCACGACCATCGAAAAGGACAAGCAGGATCTGATGTTCCAGGTGGCCAGTCCCTCCACCGGAGACAAGGACCTTCCGCCGACCCTGCAGACCGGTGGCCTCTCGGTCAACCCGCGTGACGGGTCCATCATCGCCCTCTATGCGGGCGACGACTACCTGGTCAAACAGCTCAACAACGTGGATCAGGCCACCTTCCAGGTAGGCTCGACCATGAAGGCCTACACCCTTCTGGGCGCCATCCAGGAAGGGGTCAGCCTCAACACCGTCTTCAACGGCAACTCCCCCAGGACCTTCTCCAGCGTTGGCAAGTCCGTGGCCAATGCAGGTCAGGTGAGCTACGGATACATCAATCTCTACTCGGCCTTCGCCAACTCGGTCAACACCGTCTTCATGGACCTGGGCGAGCATGTCACCTCCCAGAAGACCGCCCAGTTGGCCCACACGGCAGGTATCACTGGAAAGATCGATGACACAACCACCTTCGACACCCTGGGTCTGGATGCCCTGACCGTCTACGACGCCACCCAGGGCTACGCCACCCTGGCCAACGGGGGGAAGAAGCCCGAGCTCCACCTGGTGAGCCAGGTCAAGGACTCCAAGGATCAGGAACTGTACACAGCCGCCATCAAGGGCGACCAGGTCTTCAATCAGGATCAGATAGCACTCCTTCAGAAGGCCATGACCTCAACGGTCCAGTACGGCACCGGCTCCTATGCCCGGTCCCTGGGGCGGCCCATCGCAGGCAAGACCGGAACCGCAAACGACGAGACGGCCATCTCCTTCATCGGATTCACCCCTTCGGTCCTGACCACCTTCGCGGTCTGGAACCAGGGCGAGGATGGAAGCGCCCTGAAGGTACCCGAGGTCTACCAGAACCAGTTCTACCCGGTCCGCCTCTTCACCCAGTACATGAAGGGCGCCTTGGGCGACAGTCCGGTCGAGAAGTTCCCGAACGCCGTCGACAAGGGTAAGATCGGCGGCCCGGACGGGACCTGGGGAACCGGCGGAGGACGCAGCAACTACACCCCCCGGTCCTACGAACAGGCCGTACCCTCCCAAACACCGACACCCGAAGCCAAAAAGGATGAGAGCAGTTCCACCGGCAGCGGCTCAGACGATGAGAAAACCCCGGCACAGGGCGGAAGCACCGATACCGGAAGCGAAGGCGGCCAGGAAGGTCAGACAACACAGAGCAACAGCCCGCCGGCGACAGGGCAGTAGTCGGGGAAGACCCGAAGAGCAGAGCCCGCAGGACCGGACGCAACGGCCCGTGAGGCGAAACGGAAAGGCCGTTCCCACCAATCGGGGGAACGGCCTTTCCGTGTCACCGGACACTCCGGTCAGATTCGTTCGAACCGGTTAATGGCCGAAATGATGGCCTTGAGGGAGCTGGTCGAAATCGACGAGTCGATGCCGACGCCCCAAATCACTCGGGCTTCTGCGGGCTCACCCACCTTGCACTCCACATAGGAGGCGGCCAGGGCATCGGTCCCGGCGGTCATGGCGTGCTCAGCGTAATCCTGGACCGAAACGGTCAGGTCCTGCGACTTCAGGGCATCCAGGAAGGCGGCGATGGGACCGTTACCATGCCCCTTGATGCGGCGCTTGCTCTCCTCGTCCTGGGAGCCCAGACCCCTGTCCAACACGGTCGCTTCCAGCTCGGTGTCCGAGCCGTCCTCGCCCGAGGAGACGGAAACACTCAGCAGTTTGAGGCGGCCCCACTGGCTGAGGGACTCATCGTCCTTGTCGGCCATGGACTCGCCACCGGCCACGCTGCCGCTCTCCTCGACGGGCAGATACTCGTCCTTGAAGAGGCGCCAGATATCCGCATCCTTGACCTCGTGCTTGGTCTTGTCGGCATAAGCCTGGACCAGTCGCTCGAACTCGACCTGCAGGCGCTTGGGCAGGTCCAGGTTGTGGTTGGCCTTGAGCAGATAGGCCATTCCCCCCTTGCCGGACTGGGAGTTCACACGGATGATGGCCTCATAACTACCACCGACATCCTTGGGGTCCATGGGCAGATAGGGCACCAGCCAGAGGTAGTCCTCCGGATTCGCGTTGTCACGCAGAGCGGCCTGCTGGCGGGCGTCCAGACCCTTCTTGATGGCATCCTGGTGGGAGCCGGAGAAGGCCGTGTAGACGAAGTTGCCGGCGTAGGGGTGCCGCTCGGAGATCTTGATCTGGTTGCAGTACTCCACGGTTCTACGGATATTCGGCATGTCGGAGAAGTCCAGCTGGGGGTCGATGCCCTGGACCAGCATGTTCAGTCCGACCGTGCAGATGTCAACGTTGCCGGTACGCTCCCCGTTGCCCAGGAGGCACCCCTCGACCCGGTCTGCACCGGCCAGGAGACCCAGCTCGGTGGCGGCCACGGCCATGCCCTCGTCGTTGTGTGGGTGGAGGGAGAGGACCACGGCATCTCGGTCGTGCAGGTTGTTCGAGATGTACTCCACCTCGTCGGCGAAGACGTTGGGAGTGGTCATCTCGACCGTGTTGGGCAGGTTGATGATCATCGGATGCTCCGGTGTCGGCTTGATCACATCGATGACCGCGTTGCAGACGTCAAGGGAGAACTCGGGCTCGGCCCCGGAGAAGGACTCGGGTGAGTACTCGTAATAGAGTTCGGTCTCCCCGGCATCCGCCTCCAGGGACCTGCAGAGCTCGGCAGCGTCGGTGGCCAGCTTCTTGATGCCGGCCTTGTCCTTGCGGAAGACCACCTCACGCTGGAGGACCGAAACCGAGTTGTAGAAATGGACCACGGCCCGCTTGGCCCCGCGCAGGGCCTCGTACGTGCGTCGAATCAGATGCTCCCTGGCCTGGGTCAGCACCACGATGGTCACATCGTCGGGAATCAGCTCACGCTCTATCAGGAGGCGGATGAAGTCATAATCGGTCTCGGAGGCCGAGGGGAATCCCACCTCGATCTCCTTGAAGCCCATGGAAAGCAAGAGGTTCCAGAAACGCAGCTTCCGTTCGGAGTCCATCGGGTCCACCAGGGCCTGGTTACCGTCGCGCAGGTCGACGGAGCACCAGCGGGGCGCCCGCTTCAGGGTCTTCTCGGGCCAGGTCCGCTCTGGATAATCGAAGGGAACCTGCTTGTTATAGGCCACGTACTTGGTGTAAGGCATGGCGCTGGGCTTCTGGGGCGAGCCAACGAACCGACGGGGAGGCAGCAACAGATCGTTGTTACCCCCATTGGACGCTGCGGCCTGTGCCGCGAGATCGAATACGGATGTATGATCCCGATCCATCACTCCTCCTTCTGCTGCTCTCTTGTTTTCATTTTCTGTACATTGTGCATCAAATATGTGCTTGACCCACCGCCAGGTCCAGACTTCGGCGATGTCGGGGCAGACGGATGAAGGCCGGGCCTACCTGAACAGTGAGATGCCGCGACGGCCAAGGCAGTATGCGTTACCCAGCCAGGTATGGCGGGAATTTGGCCAGACCGACCCCAGTCGGGGCGCGTTCTGGCTCATCCAGATGCTGGGGACGCGCCCGTCCGCGCTATGGGACCCCAGCAGGTTGAAGCCGTTCTTCACCGCCAGCCAGTCCGGATGCTGGGTGGCTATGGCCAGACCCTCCTCCAGGGTGAGCGGGAGGCGGTCGTCGGAATCGATGAGTTTGCGAGCCACATCGGGTTCCCTGTTGACATAGCAGGTACCCGTGTGGGGTTCCAGAACGATGTAGAAGGGTCCCTCGGGGGGTTCGAATCCGTTCTGTGGCATGAAGCTGGCAATATCCCGGGGCGGCATGGTTGTGAATCCGGCCATCCTGTTGATGCTGGTACGGGATATCAGGGACTCGGGGCTGACCAGCTCCCGGGTCGGTATGAGCAGGATTCGATCACCCAACTCGGTCCCCTCCAGGGCCGAGATAAGCGGCTGGGCCAGGGATCTGAAGGCCGCGGCGCTGATGTCGGCCACGTCCGGATAGCCCAGGGCCACGATTCTGTCCAGCTGCCGCCGAGCCTCGTCAGATGATTTGGTCATGCCATCAAGTGTAAGGCCACCCGGCAATCCGGCACTCGCGCCCGGACCTCCCGGACATGCAAGGGGCAGGGCCGCTTCCCTTGAAGACGGCCCCGCCCTGCGGAAATCCGAATCAGAGGCTTTCCAGATCCTTGCCCTTGGTTTCCTGGGCGAAGAGATAGACAACGGCTCCGATGACCAGGCAGACACCGAAGAAGGTGAAGGCCGTGGTGACGACACCGATGTTGATGTGCTGGGAGACATAATCCCCGCCGACCAGGAGGCCCATGAAGATGGGCCCGACGATCTTTGCCGTGGCTCCGATGCCGTAACCCAGACCCAGACCCGTCGAACGCACATCATTGGGGAACTGCTCGCCTCCAAAGGCGTTGAGGATACCGAAGACACCGTCGGCGAAGGTCATGATAACCAGGACGGCGATGTAGAACTGCCAGCCCGAGTTGTGGAAGAAAGCTGCATAGAAGCAACCCAGGGCACCGATGATGCCGAAGGAGAACATGGTCCAGCGACGGCCGATGACGTCGGCCAGCCAGGCCGAACCGAACCTCCCGATGCAGTCCGCCACGGAAACACCCATGAAGAGGTAGGCCACCATCTTGGTGGAGAAACCGAAGGCGTCCTTCATCAGGGTCTGACCCCAGGATTGGATGGCGAAGGAACCCAGGATGAAGCAGAAGGAACCGACCGAGATGATGATCAACGGCTTCAGGTGCTTGGAGAAGAGCAGGCCGTAGCTGGCCTTCTGCTCCTGCTCGACCTTGGGAAGGGCACCGACCTGGTCGGTCGGCAGTTCCAGGGCCCACCCCAGGGCCTTGCGGGCATCGTCATCACGCCCGACGCTCTGGTAGAACCTTGGTGATTCAGGAACCATGGCCAGCCAGAAAAGAAGCAGGACCGGGATGGCACCCAGCGCCACCAGTATCCGCCAGTTCTCCCCAATCACGCTCTGGGCCACCGAGCCGAGCAGAAGGCCGAGGGGGATGAAGACCGAGGCCAGTCCGGAGAGCATGCCGCGCTGCTTGGACGGCACGAATTCCTGGACGTAGGGGATGGAGATGATGTTCAGACCCCCGACACCGATACCCACGCCGATGCGGAGAACGGCCAGGAGAATCCAGGCTCCATCCGGCAGGAAGACCGACAGGGCCGTGAAGACAACGAAGCAGAGCACGCACCACTGGAAGGCGTGCTTGCGTCCGAACCGATCGGCCAGACGGCCCCAGACAATGGAACCGATGACCGTGCCCAGACCGGAGCAGGCCAGGATGATACCGGCCGAGACACCGGTCAGATGCCAGGCCGAGGTCAGGAGGGAGACCACGAATCCGATCAGGAACATATCGAAGAACTCGGATATGTTCCCGGCTATGGCCAGTCCGATGATGCTTTTCTGATGCCCGGTCAGGGGGCGGGTGTCGATCTGCTCGTAAGCGGTCAGACCTCCCCGACCCGCTTGGGCTTGTGTGTCACTCATGGTGCGTTCTCTTTCGTAAGTATGCTGAAGGTCGGTTTCGGCTCTCAACGGTTGATGTCATCGCCTAGGGGGATATCGAGTTCATGGGCGCGGATACGGGTCAGGTCGCCCATATGGGTCAGAGCGTATTCGGCGGCCCGCTGGCCCCAGCGCACGCCGCAATCCACATCATCTGAGAGGAAGCCATGCAGGGTCGCGGCCACAAAGGAGTCACCGGCACCGGGGCGGTCAACGACGGGAACCGTGGTGGTCGTGTACTTCTTGACCCCCTTGGAGGTATGCAGATAGGGACCGTCCAGATGGTTGGTGGAGATGATGTACTCATTGCCGAAGCGCCGATAGAGCTGCTCGCAGACCTCTTCCCCACTTCCTTCTATCCCGAAGACGCTCTTAGCGTCCTTGATGGAGCAGAAGAGGATGCGGGCCTTCTCGGCGATGGGTTCCAGGATGTGCCGGGCCTGTTCACCCGTCCAGAGCTTGCTGCGGAAGTTCACATCCAGGGCGATGTCAATGCCCCGCTTGGCGGCCTGGTCCGCGGCGTAGGTCACCACCTCGGCAGTGGTATCGGTCAAGGCTGCGGTGATGCCGGTCAAAAAGACCAGACGGGTATCAAGCATCCGGTCCCAGTCGTAATCGTTCACCCCGGTGGTTCTGAATGGGGTGTACTCCCGGTCGTAGATCACGTTGGCCGGCATCGGAGGTTCGCCCGGCTCCATGAAGTAGAGGGCGATACGGCTGGCAGGCTTGCGGACCATGGTGCTCATGTCCACCCCCACCGAGCGGTACTCGCTCAGCACATACTCGCCCAGATCACCCTCGGGCAGTGACGAGGTCCAGAGGGTCTTGCGTTGCAACTGGGCCAGAACACCGGCCACGTTGGCCTCCGAACATGCCGGGTTCATCAGGACGGAGCGCGCATTCATCAGGCGCTCGCCCCTCCTGACCGTAAGTCTGATCTGACCCTCGCCAATCGTTGAAAGGTCATAGGTATGCTCTGCCATCGTATTCCTTAGCTTGTTTCACTCGAACCGTATCAGGACAGCCATGTCCTTCTCCGGTCTTTCCTTGTTCGATCCGTCATGAACGGATCAGATCCAGGTGGACCACCTGCGGTGGTGGTCCACCGGTTCAACCTTCTACTGCCTGGTCGGTCATTGCCCCGCCGAAGCCCGGCAACTCCGGCAGGGGGTATGGTCCGGCACCGGTGGATCCATCCGGACCACCGGGCCGGAACCGTTCATCCGTACTACGGACGAGCGGAATTCTCTGGGACTGTCAGGGCCAGACCCTGTCAATCGTGTCCCGCAACTCGGTCGCCGCCGCCAGCGGGTCGTCAGCCTTGACAATGCCGCGACCCGAGATGACCACACCGACAGGAACACCCTCGAAGAAGGGGAGGTCCTTGGCGGTGACGCCACCTGTGACGGTGACCTTGAATCCCATATCATGCAGTTCACGGATGCGAGCCTTGTCGTTTTCACCCCAGGTCAAGGTTCCTGCGGCCTCGGCATCCCGGGAACGATGAACAATGACCTGGGTGGCACCAAGTTCACGCCACTGCCTGGCCTGGTCGGAGTCGTACTTCTCCCCGAGTTCAATCTGGACCTCACCACCGAACTCCTGGGCGACCTTGACGACCTGCCCCACCGTGGTCATGCTGGCCCCGGCCACGACCGAGACCCAGTTGGCACCGGCTTCGAAGCAGGCCCTGGAAATGACCGCTCCGGCCTCGGCGATACGCACATCGGCCAGGATGGTCTTCCCGGGGTAGAGCGCCCTGATCTCACGGACGGCCTTCAGTCCCTCCGCAATGATCAGGACGGTACCGCACTCGATGACGTCAATCTTGCTGATGGCCGCGTTAAGCGGCTTCAAGGCAGAAGGCATGTCGAAGGTGTCCAGGGCAATCTGCAACCGCGGCCGCTCCAGGGCTCCCTCGGTGCCCGGCTGGTTCTCCTTCGCCATGGCGATCAGGCCTCCTTGCGGAAGGTGAAGAAGGTGCGGGCGTTGCCAATAAGCAGCTTATCGACGTAGGCGGGATCGAACCCCTCGGCGATCATGCGGGGGCCGTCCACGGCGGGGTTGTAGTCAACGCCGCTGACCGATCCGTAGACCTTCTGGTAGGAGCGCTTGCCCGAATCGGTGCCCAGGAGAATCCTGTCCTCGAAGCCGTCGTCCTTGAAGGCCTTCAGTTCCATGATCCTGTTGGAATCGGGCTGGTACTTGATGCGGTTGGTACCGTCGATCTCCAGGTAGACGCCCAGGTCGAGAATCTGTTCCAGGTAGTAGACATCCGCATTGCGCTGGATGTGTCCGATGGCAATCTGATCGGCCGGGACGCCCAGCTCGATGAGGGTCTGGGCCTGCTCCAGGCCGCAGGTGCCGTAGGTGGTATGGGTGTTGATCGGGGCACCGGTAGCAATGGCGGCCTTGGCTGCGGCCTCCATGCACTTGTGCTCGAAGGGGGTGATCTTGCCGTAAGCAGTGCCGATCTTGATGACACCGGCCTTGTAGGGGCTGCGGTCCACCAGAGGACCCGTGTAGTCGTTGCGGTCGATACCCTCAGTGATGTCGGCGATGACCAGGTCGGCGATCTGGTCCACACTGTAGCGGTTGATCCAGTGCGACTGGGTCTCCAGGTAGACGTGTTCACGGTGGAAGCCGGTGGCACCGATGACCTGCAAATGGTCAACGGAGCGGGCCACCTCGACCAGCTTTTCGATATCGCGGCCACAGTTGATCGGGCACATATCGACCACGGTGCCACCCTGGTCGCTCCAGTTCAGGGAAGCCTTGGCGAAGTACCCGGCCTCGGTCTGGGCCTTCTCGACGGAATCCAGCTGGTGGTCACCATCCAGGTAGACCTCTCCGGCCCCGACGCGAATCAGATGGTCATGGCTGTTGACGACACCCAGGGTCCCGGGGTCCACATCTCCGAGGATCGTTCTTGCGAATGCCATTCGAACTCCTTTGTTTGTCTTCTCTGCGGCTGTCGGGCACCACATCCGGCCACCCTATGGCACCGGCGCCCTCGTACAGGGTCCAGGATAGGTAAGGACCAAACACAATGGCAACCCAGGTAATGTACATATGCTTGCCAGTTCTACTACAACCGGGACCTTCCGGGCAAAAATAGCTGATTTATTCATCAACTGCCCAGTTCTGTTTTGCCTTGCTGGCACCACAAGTACTTGATAAGATGTACATATGTTCAGCAACGTGCAGCTGATGACCTCCGCACAGGCGCGCGACCGGGTCCAGCTCCTCCTGAAAATCGCCCGCATGTATTACGAGGACCACATGCTTCAGTCCGAGATTGCGGCAAGGGTCGGGTACTCACGGCCCTCCGTCTCGCGGATGCTCAAGGAAGCCGAGGACCAGGGCCTGGTCTCCGTCACCATCAGAGACCCCCTGGAGCGGCTGCAGAACCTGGAAAACGAGCTGATAGGCCGTTTCAACCTGCACTATGCCAGGGTTTCCGAGCCCCCTTCGGGATGCACGGGCTACGATGTGGTCCCACGCAGCGCCGCGTCCCTCCTGGTGGAACATACCCGGCCCGACTCCCTCGTTACGGTCTCCAACGGCAATGCCGTGGCCTATACGGTGCGGGAGGTACCGCTCCAGAACTGGGGCAAGACCAACGTGGCGCAGATGATCGGCTCCCTCTCCCCCAACAACCCCATGACGGATTCGCCGGAGATCTGCAGGATGCTGGCCCAACGCCTGGGAGGCAACTACACCTCCCTGCCCGTACCCATGATTCTCTCCTCCAAGACCATCGCCAAGGCCATGCTCAAGGAAAAGCAGATTGCCGACACCCTGACCCTGGGCGGCCATGCGGACGTGGCCGTGGTTGGCGTCGGATCCGTGGAGGATGGGCGCTCCGGGCATATCTTCCACGATTACGAGAATGCCGACCTGGTTCGGGAGGTGACAGCCCGGAAGGCGGTGGGGCATATCTGCGGCCACCATATCGACGCCCAGGGCAACCACATCCGCACCAGCCTGTGCGAGCGGACCATATCCATCGACTTTGACCGGCTCAAGCGCATACCCCTGGTCATCGGTGTGGCCTGGGGGCACCAGAAGGTGCCGGGAATCCTGGCCTGCCTCAGGGCGGGGCTAATCTCGGCCCTGGCCACCGACAGGGAGACCGCGGAGGGGATCCTGGAGCTGGATGACAGGCAAACCGGGGGCAGAAAACGGCAGTGATACCGTGACCGGGCGGGTGCGTCAGCTCAGCGGTCAGGCATCCGCACTTCCCCACTCCCCGACCATGCCCTTCAAGGCGACCCCCAGGACTCAGGCCCGGTCCGCAAAGTGTTTGGCGACGATGACCTCGGCAATCTGCACGGCGTTCAGGGCGGCACCCTTGCGCAGGTTGTCGTTGGCGACGAACATGGCCAGCCCCTTCCTGCCCGGCACGGCCTGATCCTGACGGATTCTGCCAACAAAGCTGGGATCCTTGCCAGCCGCCTGGAGCGGGGTCGGGATATCGGAAAGGCTCACACCAGGAGCCGCGGCCAGGAGGTCCCTGGCCTGGTCAGGTGTCACGTCCTGGTCGAATTCGGCGTTGATACTCATGCCATGCGAGGTGAAGACCCCGACACGAACACAGGTGCAGGAGGCCTGGAGACCGGGCAGGTGGAGTATCTTACGGCTCTCATTGCGCAGTTTCTGCTCCTCATCGGTCTCCTCGCTTCCGTCATCCGCCAGCGAACCGATGAAGGGAACCGCATCGAACGCAATGGTCCTGACCACCTTGGTGGGGGCGGGGAAGTCGATGGACGAACCGTCGAACGCCAGCTTGTCCGCGCCCTGCTCAACCGCCGCAGCCGCCTCGTTCCTGAGCTGGAGAACTCCCGCCCGACCAGCACCGGAAACCGCCTGGTAGGAGGAGACAATCAGTCGGTTGAGACCGTACGCCTTGGCCAGGGGGCTCAGCACAGGCATACAGGCCATGGTGGTGCAGTTGGGGTTTGCCACGATGCCGCGAGGAATCCGATCCAGATCTTCGGGGTTGACCTCGGAAACCACCAGGGGCACCTCAGGGTCCATCCGCCACTGGGAGGAGTTGTCGACCACATAGGCACCCGCCTCGGCGAAGCGGGGAGCCCAGACCTTCGAGGTGGCGCCACCGGCCGAGAAGATAGCCAGGTCGATATCCGCCAGGTCCGCCTTCTCGACATCCTCCACGATGATGGGATGCCCACACCAGTCCACTTCCTGCCCGGCGGAGTGGGCCGAAGCCATGAATCTCAGGTCTCTGACGGGAAAACCGCGCTCGGCCAGAATTCGACGCACAACCATGCCGACCTGCCCTGTGGCGCCCAGCACCGCAACGTTGATGCCCCGATCGTTGATCGTCGTCATCCTAATCTCCTCTCCGACCCATCCGCCGCAGAACGGATGCATGGAGCCGGACCGGAAGTGTGCCGGTTCCCTGCATGGATTGATCCGGATTGTTTGATTTTCCCTGGTTTTTTGATTGTAGCGGTGATCCGCGGGTCAGCGACCTGTACCGCCGTAGACGACCGCCTCGACCTGATCCGCGTCCAGTTCGAAGGCCGTATGGACGGCCTTGACGGCATCATCCAGGTCCTCCAGCGGGACCAGGGCCGAGATGCGAATCTCCGAGGTGGAGATCATCAGCACGTTGATGTGCTTGTCGCTCAGCGCCCGGAAGAAGGTGGCGGTGATGCCTGAGTGCGTCTTCATGCCTACGCCAACCAGGGTGACCTTGCCTACATCGGAGTTGAGGTCGACCGACTTGAACTCGATGACGTCCCTGGCCTGATCCAGCAGGGGGTGGACCTGGTCGGCCTGGGCACTGGGCAGGGTGAAGGAAATATCAACGGTGCCGGTGGAGGCACCCGCCTGAACGATCATATCGATGTTGATGCCGCCCTCGGCCAGGATGGTGAAGAGCTTGGCGGCCACGCCCGTCTTGTCGGGGACCGACCGCAGAGTGACCTGGGTCTCGCTGCGGTCATGGGCCACGCCCGAGATGATGGGTGCCTCGGGACCGTTCAGGTCCGGGAAGAGGTCACCCATTGATTTGCCGCCTGCCATATTCATCCTTCCGTCATCCTTCACGGCCCGGCTGGTTGTCCAGCTGCGCCTGGGCCACCTGACACTGATTCGGCGCCAGGTTGGGGATATCCGACACATCCATATCCTGGGACACGATCAGCGTCCCCGGCCGGTGCGAGAAAGAGCTGCGCACATGGATGGGCATGCGGAACCTCTGGGCGTATTCCACGCAACGCAGGGCCAGAACCTTGGATCCACCCGCAGCCATCTCCATCATCTCTTCGTATGAAATCCTGGAAATACGGCGGGCGGTGGGAACGATTCTGGGATCCGCCGTGAAGACCCCATCCACATCAGTGTAAATCTCGCAGACATCCGCGTGAAGGGCCACCGCAAGGGCCACCGCCGAAGTGTCCGACCCCCCGCGACCGAGCGTCGTGGCGTCGCCGTCGGCATTGACCCCCTGGAACCCCGCCACGATACCGACCTCGCCATGCTTCAGCGCATCCATCACACGATAGGGCTTGACATTGCGGATGTGGGCCGCACCATACCGGGCATCGGTCATGAAACCGGCCTGGGAGCCGGTGAAGGAGTGGGCGCTCTCACCCTGGGCATGGATGGTCATGGCCAGGAGACTCATGGAAATACGCTCACCGGCTGTCATCAGCATGTCCATCTCCCGGGCGGGGGGATTGGAGTCCACGTCCAGGGCCTGGTCAATCAGATCGTCGGTGGTGTCTCCCATGGCCGAAACCACGACAGCCATATCATTGCCTGCATGCTTGGTCTCGATGATGCGCTTGGCCACACGCTTGATGGAATCCGAATCCGCTACCGAGGATCCGCCGAATTTCTGAACGATAAGAGCCACTGCTATTCCATCCGCGAAGGTTGAGCCACTTGAACTTACGTTACGAGAGGCCATTATATGAACGTCCATGGTCCTGAACCCCCAGGTCACCAGCATGTGGACCCAAAACCACCAGCCTCAGTCGGGAATGAAGGGAACGACTACCTGTCGGCGCCGATTGCTCCGGCTTTCGGCGACCGATTCCGCATCGCCTCTTCATCACCACATCCGTGAACTTAAGATTGCAGGGATGGCCCGGTCGTCGGCCTCGTTTCAGACCGCACGACGACCGGAGATGGCCCGCCCCAAGGTTATTTCGTCCGCATACTCCAGATCGCTGCCTACAGGCAGACCACTGGCCAGCCTGGTCACTGTGATTTCCAATGGATCCAGGAGCCGGGCCAGGTAGGTGGTTGTGGCTTCGCCTTCGATATTGGGGTCCAGTGCCAGGATGATCTCTTTGACCTCGCCCGACTTGAGCCTCTGCAACAGCTCAGGGATTCGCAGGTCGCCAGGCCCCACGTTGGACATGGGGTCAATGGCCCCGCCCAGAACGTGGTACAGACCGCGGTACTCGCCGGTCCGCTCGATGCTCATCACATCCTTGGGCTCCTCGACCAGGCAGATGACGGACCGGTCGCGGCGAGGATCCTGGCAGATTGGGCAGGGACTGGTTTCACAGACATTCCCACAGATCTCGCAGAAGCGGACCTTCTCCTTGACCGTAATGATGGCATCGGCCAGGTCCTGGGCACTCTGCCTGTCCACACCCAGAAGGTGGAAGGCTATCCGTTGCGCCCCTTTAGGCCCTATCCCGGGGAGTTTGGCAAATGAGTCAATCAGATCCTGAATGGCTCCGTCATAGGTTCCCGCCATCATTCACCCGCCTGTCGTTCCTGTCGCCTGCGTTGCACATTCAGCGGATTGGCTGGATCGTCGGCGGAGAAGTCCTCGACCTTGGATACATCGAACATCTTGGCCAGGTCATCCTGGTTCAGGGTCATATCGGCCCCCAACCGGGCATCCTGCATTGAGTAGACGTCTTCATCAGGGCTGACATCTGCAGGCGCGGGAGTTCCACCCAGATCCGATCCGGACTCATCCGGTGATTCGGGACCGCCAGACTGCGGGCCGGAATCCTGCCCAGCGACCGTCTGATTCGACGGCATGGCCACGTCGGATCGCTCGCTCTGGAAGCCGACAGGAACGGTCTGCGGCTGCTGCCGAAGGCCGCTCTGAGGGTTACCTGCTGGTTGCCCGTCCTCATCCCCGGTCATCCGCTCAGCACTGCCGGACGATAGGCCAGCGGCCGCATCCCCAGCGGCAGGCACGGTGCTCCCGCTGGAATCAATCGGAGCCGAACCCGACTCAGCAGCAGGAGCTGCCTGCTCGGGAACCGCCCAGGGATCAATATCATCACTCAGATCAGGAACGGCGACTTTCTTGGTCTCATGTTCCTCGGGCTGTTCATCCTGCTTTCGGTCGCCGGATTCCCCGGTCGCTCGCACAGGTGTCGGATGGGCCCAAGGGTCATCCTCATCATCCTGCATATAGGAGTCTGTTGAGCCGAATCCTGCTGCCGGCAGGGGGCCGGAAGCCGACTGCTTGGCCGAATCCGCCTCCATGTCCGGAGCGGCTCGCCCCTCCGGAACAACCTGGCCTACTGCCGTTTCCGGGCCGGTAGGTCTTCCTGGGTGGTGGGCGTCATCCGATCCGTCGCCGGATTCTGCCTGGTCACCGGCAGGGGACTTCTTCCCACCGGTTTCACTCTTGGTGCCTGCCGTGTCGCGTCCCGTGTGGTTCATGTCGGAGGCGGCGTGAGGCATGACGGCCGAATCCAGATTCATGGTCGACAGGTTGGCGCGCGCCAAGGCGACTTCCTTCTTCACCTCGGCACGGCGTTGTGGCGTCATCTTGGCGACCGACTCCACCTGCTCACCATTGGCGGCCGTCCCGGAGGGGGCAATCATGGTCTTGTCGCCGAACTCCTGCCGAGCCCGGACCATGACGATCTTGGGAACCTTGGTCTCGCCATCCACGCTCTGGGAGGTTACAGCCATGGCGAAGGCGTGCTGGCTCAGTGGCCTGTCGAAAGTCATGGCCAGCATTTGCCTACCTGAGGAACCGGTCTTCAAGGACACGGTAGGCACCTTGCTCCTGGTCACATAATCGCGGACCTCATCCGGCAAGGCGGCAACCAGGGCATCCCAACGCCTGTCCAGCTCGGCTCCGCTTGGAATCGGTTCCTGTCCATCTGCAACAGAGGACGAGCCCTGCGGAGCAGGAGAGGATTGTGGAGCAGTATCCGACTGCGCTCCAGATTCCGAACGAGCCGGGCCGGTCTGGTCGGCAGTCTGGGATTGCCTGGTGCTTGGGGCCTGCTGGGTTGGGGACTGGACCGGCCCATCGCTGGAACGTATCTGCGATGCGGTCTTGTCCGGCATTGCTTCAGGGTTATTGCGTTCCTGTTGACCGGTACGGTTGCCGGATCCGATAAAACCTGACCGAGCAGGCACGGCCGGCCTGGTGGCCGCAGAGTCGGCAGACCGGGCCTGCTGAGGGGCCTCCATGGGTTCACACCCTATGGCAAGGAGACGCGCCGCAAGCAATTCCAGCCGCATTCGGGGCGAGGTGGTCCCGTTCATGCTGGCCAGGGTCTTATTGATACAGTCGGCCATCGAAGTCAAGGTGGTCAATCCCAGGGCGTCCGCCTGGCGGTGCAGGTCTGCGACCTGATCGGCATCGGAGTCCTCGCTCAGCACACTCTCGGCCTTGTCACCGGCCAACTTCAACACCAGGAGGTCGCGGACACGGGCCAGGAGATCCTCGACAAACCGCTGCGGTTCGAATCCGCCAACCACCACTTTCTGGATTACTCCATACAGGCCGGTCCCGTCATGGTTGATCAGGGCATCCACCGCCTCACCAATCAGGGATTCGGGGGTGAAGCCCAGGAGGGCCACGGCCGAGTCATAGGTGATGGCACCGTCCACGGCCCCCACCATAAGCTGGTCCAGAACGGAGAGGGTATCGCGCACGGAACCGCCGCCTGCCCGCATGGTCAGCTTCAGCACACCAGGCTCGGCCTTGATGTCCTCCTTGGAGCAGATTCCCTCCAGATACGGACCCATGACCTCTTGGGGAACCAGACGGAAGGGGTAATGATGGGTCCTGGACCGGATCGTGCCGATGACCTTTTCCGGTTCGGTGGTCGCAAAGATGAACATGACATGCTCTGGCGGCTCTTCGACAATCTTGAGCAGGGCGTTGAATCCCTGCTGGGTGACCATATGGGCCTCATCGAGGATGAATATCTTGTACCGGTCACGCACAGGCGCGAATCCCGCACGCTCCCTGAGTTCCCTTGCATCATCGACCCCGTTGTGGCTGGCCGCATCAATCTCCACCACATCGATTGACCCCGGGCCGCCTGTGGCCAGGTCCTTGCAGCTGTCACACTCCCCACAGGGGTGGCTGGTGGGACCCTCGGCGCAGTTGATGCACCGGGCGAAGATTCGCGCACTACTGGTCTTCCCGCATCCTCTGGGACCCGAGAAGAGGTAGGCATGGGTGAGCTTGTGCTCATCCAGTGCCCGAGACAGGGGTACCGTGACCTGGCCCTGACCGATAATGCCGTCAAATGTGTCAGGACGATACCGCCTATAGAGTGCTAATGCCATGATTCAAGGCTATCCATTTCTTTAGACACGTTCGCTTTTAGCCGCCGTTCGCCTCAGCCGCAGTCGACCGGCCCGGCGCGAGACGATTGGACCACCCTGGGAACGATGAGAACCGAGGTATCAACCCCGACATCGACCAGGACATCCTCCTCTTCAACCGTACAGGTTGTCAGGGTCCCCTTATTGGCGGCAGCCACGGACGCGGCCCGGACACAGGGTGAGTCCCTGCCTTCGTACAAGGCCGTCGCGGCGGACAGGGCTGCTGCATCGGCTGCCGTTTGCGCCCTGCCCCGGCAGATGAGCAGGTTCCCCACCATAGCGACAAGCACCAGCCCCATCGCTGCCAAGGAAACAAGAACGATACCCAAGACCGACCCGGACCCGTTATCTGCACCATCCCACCACGGCCTCACGGAGCCAGCTCCTGCCTTGCACCAGCGACACCGTCCTGCTCTACTGCCGGGAAGCGACGAACAGTCCGACCGTTCGCGCCCGTCGAACACCATCTGCCCTGGTTCAGCAGCCTCTGATTCCACCCGGCGCGAATCCCTCCGGACGTCAGCTGGGGCCGGTCGGTGGAAACGGTTCCCTTCAACAGCCACAGCCTCACTCCTCGAGAATCGCTACGGCCCTGCCCTGGATACGGGGAGGCAGAACCCCAAGCGGAGTGGAGACAAGGGGGCAGGAGAGGGTGACCCGGACCTGGTGACCGGAACGTTCGCGCGACAAAACAGAAGAGCCCCCGGCCATCCGGGCCGTAATTGCGGCCGGGTCGCCCCCACCCTGGTGAACCACCACTTCACGGGCCGCGGCATTAGCGGCTTCCTGACAGATCATGCCGGTGCGAACGGTCTGGGTCAGGGCCAGGAGCAGTATGGCCAAAGCCATGACAGCCGGAAGCACTATGGCGAACTCCGCCGTTACCGTCCCCGAATCAGATCCGTCTTTCTCCGGCTGGCTGCGCCCACCCGGTCTTGCCATATCCTGGCCCACCATCAGACGCTCAGGGCCTGTTTGACCAGTGCCGACAGGAGGGAACGCACGGTATCGGACTTGAGTATGACCAGGAGCAGACCGGCAAAGGCCGTCGCTGCTATCAGAACCACGGCATACTCGGCCGTCGCAGCTCCGGACTCTGGCCGCGAGGTCAGCACCTTCAACCTGACGGCACCTCGTCGAATCAGCACGAGAACCATAAGATGCAGACGGCGAACCAAGTCATACACTTTCTGGGACAATCTCGCCCGTACCGCTTTCAGTCCAGCGAATCCACGACCCCCGTTGGGCATGGTAGTCACTTCGGCATCAGCGCACTCCTCAAGCTGGGTGGATTCGATTCCTTCACTACAGGAATCCTGACCATTAACCACCGATTGCATACTTGTCATTACAGCCACCTTTCATTTTCGTAAGCCCCAATCAATCGGGTTCCGCTAATTCCAAGGAACCTCCCCGTCTGACGTCTCCCACTCTGCCTCGGTTGCGCCGTGCAAGATCTCCGACAATGCACATGTGGTCAAATGAGCACCGATGAAATTCTTCGTGGATTGCCGCTCACGCGTGACCTATCTTCGAGGCATCCAAGAAACCGGAATGGCCTAGACCCCAAAGACGGACCGTCGAGGAAAGCGCGCGAAGCACCGCACAATGGGGAGCAAGGTGGAAGATATCCCAGCCGAGACGCTCGATTCAGAACATCCCGCCCGCAAAGGCAGCAATACAGGGAATGACACCGATGAGGACAAAGGCCGGCAGGATGCAAAGCCCGGTGGGCATCAGTATCCGGATGGATAGCCTGGCAGTCTCCTGATCCAGTCGACTGCGGGCCTTCCGTTCCACCTGTTCAATGGTGGTGTCCATCCGGTTCAGGGGCGAAGTTCCATGTAACCATGAGGATTCCAAACAACCCGAAAGAACCGTCATCGCCTCTCCGATCCGGGGATGCCTCATGGCCTGCGCCCAGGAAAAATACCAGTCATTGCCCTCGACCAGCAACCGGGCCACCCGAATCATGGTCTCCGCATAGGCACCGCCAAGGGTGCGCCCCACACCCTCCAGAGCAAAAGGAATCGAGGCACCCTGACGCAGGCTTACCGCCACCATCTCCAGAACCAGCGTGAGCGGAGGATTGACCCTCCCGCCACATCCCAACCGCGAGCGCAGCGCGACCGGGTCACGGAACAACGCCCTCGCAAGAGCAACCAGCACGGCAATCCCCAACGCCTTCATCACAGTGATTCCCCCTTCTCCAGTCCGTCGAGCAGCCCCCGCATCCAGATAAGTCCGGCACAGTAAAAACAGGTCCCCACAACCAGACAACCCAATCCTGCGCCTGGCCGGAAAAGGAAGAACAGCGGATGCGCACCCATCAGCTCACCTAGGAAAACGGTAAGAATCGGCAGACCAGAGAGGAGTTTCACCGTGGCCCTGGGCATGGCAAAGGCCCCGTCACGGGCATCCTTCATCGCAGCCTGACGTTTCTGCATGTCGGCCACCACCCGCAGACAGTCCGAAGGCCGGCACCCCGAATCGGCACTCAATCGATACGAAGCCACCAGGGCAACGGCAATAGCTTCCATGCCCTCATCTTGTTCAGCGGGTAAACACCACTCCCGAAGCATGGTGTGAACACGGTCATAGGTGACTTCCTTGGTGGCAAACCGCTGGTCGGACAACTCCTCGTACGCCTCCACCAGACCACTGCCGTTACGGACCAGGGCAACCAGGGAGGCAATCAGGACCGCCGACCCTTCAGCCTCGGCATTCAGGGCCTTCTTCCTGGTCAGTGATTCCAGACGGCGCCTGGCATCACCTCGACTCGACAGAACAAGCACCCCTGCAATCAGAATCAGGACACTGAATTGGAAGGAAAGCAGGTCGGCGTTCATCCCCCGCCTCGATCCCCGGTGCCGGTCCTGATTCCCCACTGTTTGGCAAATGGACCCCAGGCTGGACCGTATCGGGGCTGGCCTTTTCCCGACCATGTACAGACCGGCAGACCCACCAACGCCCCCTCCCTCCCCATGGTCAACCTTCCTATCTGTGCAATATGGCGCTGGCCCCCGTCGCGCTCCAGATGAATCACCACATCGAACGCCCCTTCGGCCAGGGCAGCCATTGCAGTGGGTCTCAGACCAGCCAGAAGGCCCAGAGAGGCCAGCCGCGAGGGAACCCGCTCCACGCTGTCGGCATGGAGGGTGACCATCCCTCCCGTATGTCCGGAGTTAAAGGCTCTCAGGAGGTCGGATACCTCCTCACCCCTGCACTCCCCCAGGATGATTCGGTCCGGCCGCATTCTCAGGGTGGCCTTGACCAGGTCGACCAGTCCAACGGCACCTGCCCCTTCCACATTGGACTCCCGCGCAGCCAGAGCGACCTGGTTGCCATGCCCTGCGATGGTGCCCAGCTCACGCACCTCCTCAACGGTGACCAGTCGCTCGCAGGGTGGGCAGAGCGCCAAGAGGGACCGCAGGAGAGTGGTCTTGCCCACCCCCGTTCCCCCGGTGACCAGGAGAGTGGCACGGTTCACCACCAGGGCTTTGAGAATGAAGAGCCAGCTATAGGGGCAGAGCCCCGAAGCGACCAGCTCCTCCAAGCCAGGGTGGCGACGTGAGGGAAGTCGTATGGACAGGGAGGCCCCGGAGGGGACCAGCGGGGCCAACACGGCATGGATACGGATGCCCGCCTCATTTGAGGCATCCGCAATAGGGCGGGCATCGTCCAACCGCTTGCCCAGCTGGGAGCAGAGCTGGACCGCAAAATCGCGGACGGCCCCGGGCGATGCAAACCCAGGCTCCAGCATCTCTTCCTCCATGCCCCTCCCCCTGTCAGCCCAGACCCTTCCTTCTCCGGTGACGGCGATATCCGTGACGGCCGAGTCCTGCACCAAATCGTTCAGGTACCCGAAGGTCAACCTCGACTCCCATCCCTCAACCACCGATGCCACCCGAACGGAATGGAAGGGAATCCTCAATCACATCGATAAGAGGTTTGAGAGCCTTCTGATATGACCGCGGTATCTTCCGTAAACCCAGACCCGATTGAACCGAACCAGCCAGCGAAGCTTCAGATTTCAGAACACAGATGAGCGGGAGCCCAAGGAAATCAGCCGCCTCATCCTGCCCGACCAGGTCGGATGACCGCCCAACATGTGGCCGGACGCCTATGACCACCAAGGGATCCACATCAATCGGATTCGCTCCGCCAGATTCTGACCCGGCTGGGACTCCCCCAGCCACATCCCTTCCAGTCGAGCCCGGTGCTCGCCTCCCCCTGCCCATATCCACCTGACCAGCCCAGTGAGCATCGGAACCCTCATGCGCATCAGCGGTTTCCCTGCTCACCCCTCCCGGCGGCTTGGAACCAGCAAGAAGAGATCGAGCTCTGGCCAGCCCCAGGACGGTCATATCAACCAAGAGCACCCGGGGCAACCCCGCTATCGAACGCAGAGTCCGCAGACCGGTTCCCCGTCCGGCATCAACAAGAAGCAGCTCAGCAAAACCCGACATGGCTTTCAAGGCCGCATCCATATCCCACCAGCCCGGTGCAGGGCCATTCCAGGGATCATTGCTCAGGACAGGGATACCGTCCCAGACGGGAAGTTCCTCCATCAAAGCCCGGGAGTCCATCCTTCCCAGTGGAGCACGAATCTGTTCAAGTCGTAGGCCTGGCACACCTTCGATTCCCAGAAGGACATCCATTCCCCCACCGGTCAAATCCAGATCAGCCAAGGCGCAAACATGGGAACGCCCTGCCAGACTCTTTGCCACCAGGGCAACCAAGGTGGTCAACCCCACCCCGCCCGAAGCACAGAGGAAGACCAGGCCACGCAACCCCTCGCCCCTTCCGCCAGGGCGACCAGCCAGACCCCCATCAGACGGCCTACGATTGGCGGCGCCAGTCTTATCCGCCCTGTTCGAGATTCCCATGACGTCACCACCTGCCTCACTCGGTCCAGACCTGACCCGATTTCCGATATCCAACTGCCAATACACGCAAGTACACATGCGCATCCGCGCCTGGACCAGGAGGCGAGATCCATGTGGTCAAGTGTGTACCGACAGACAGGAAAAGCAGGAGGAGGCCGGAGAACAAGAGGACTGGATGCAACCCGCACAAGCGACAATGCCCGATTGGGACCTCCCAGACCGCAAAACCGCGACACGCCTGAAATTGCAACGAAACCTGTAGACTCAATCCCGATTCAGCACATATGTGAACACAGGCCAATTCGAAACGACCATCGCCCTCCTTGTGGGACTGTTCATTCGCACCGTACCGAACAGAACCTCCCATCCCTCAGAGGGTCTCCGGCAAGGCTTGCACCCCCTGAAGAACCTGGCATAATACCAAGTACAAGGAAAACTCAACAGAGTGGAAGCCCACAAAGTGTATGGCCACATGGACCAATGCGTTGAACGGGCATTGCAGACTTAACCGTTGCAACGACGATGTTGTGCAGAGATTCCACTGGAGCAGACCTTGCAGGGCGGCCCTTTCGGGGGCCGCCCTTTTCCATGCGTCGTGAACTATCGCCATTCAGCGGATTGCCCCGGACCACACTACGGAATAGAGTTCTATAGTATGGTTCAGAAATTCGACGCACCCTCCAAGGCCCTACTCAAGAGCCAGATTGCGGAGCACATAGCCGAGACCGACAAGCAGTCCCGCCGCCCCGCAGTCAGGCACGGCCAGCCGGAAGCACCCCTGCCGGAGGACCGCTATTTCGACCGCGAAATCAGCTGGCTCAAGTTCAACAAGCGTGTGCTTGAGCTGGCTCAGGATGAGACGGTCCCCCTTCTGGAGCGCGCGAATTTCGCCGCGATCTTCGCCTCGAACCTGGATGAGTTCTTCATGGTCCGCGTGGCCGGACTCAAGCGTCGTGTGGACACGGGTATCGCCGTCACTGCAGCCAGTGGTCTCAGCCCCCGCCAGCAGCTGCGCGCCATATCGGAGCAGGCCCACAAACTCCAGGAAGAGCAGGCCCACTACGTCATCGACCACATCCTGCCCGGCCTGGCCAAGGAGCACATCATCCTGCTCAGCTGGAAGCAGCTCAGCAGCCAGGAGCAGGAGCGTCTTTCAAGCTTCTTCCGCAACCAGGTCTTCCCGGTCCTGACGCCTCTGGCAGTGGACCCGGCCCACCCCTTCCCCTACATCTCGGGTAACTCCCTGAACCTGGCCGTCCTGGTCGAGAACCCGACCTCGGGCAAGACCCATTTCGCCCGGGTCAAGATTCCCGACAACCTCTCCCGCCTGGTCCCCGTCGACGATCTGACCGACGAGGAGGGTCGCGACGAGCGCTATGGCTTCATCACCATGGAGAACCTGATCATCGCCCACTTGGAGTCGCTGTTCCCCGGCATGATCATCAAGGAGGCCCGTTCCTTCCGCGTCACCCGTAACGAGGACATCGACGTGGAGGAGGACGATGCCGAGAACCTCCTGAACGCAATGGAGAAGGAACTGCTCCAGCGCCGTTTCGGCCCCCCTATACGCCTGGAGATCTCGGACACCACTTCCCCCTTCCTCTCCCAGCTCCTGGCCACCAAGCTCCGGGTCAACCCGGACGAGGTATACCGTCTGCCGGCACCCCTTGATTGGACCGTCCTCTTCGAGCTCCAGTCCATCGACCGGACCGACCTGAAGTTCCAGCCCTTCATCCCGACGACCAACCGGCAGATCGCCGAGGTGGAATCCAGCCAGGCCCAGGACATCTTCGCCGCCATCCGCGAGCACGACGTTCTCCTGCACCACCCGTACGATTCCTTCTCCACCTCGGTACAGGCCTTCCTGGAGCAGGCGGCGGCCGACCCCAAGGTTCTGGCCATCAAGCAGACCCTCTACCGCACCTCGGGCAACTCCCCCATCATCAACGCCCTGGTGGATGCGGCCCACGCAGGCAAACAGGTCCTGGCCCTGGTTGAAATCAAGGCAAGGTTCGACGAGGAGGCCAACATCGCCTGGGCCCGGCAGCTGGAACGTGCCGGCGTCCACGTGGTCTACGGCATCGTCGGACTCAAGACCCACTGCAAGCTCTCCCTGGTGGTCCGCCAGGAGGAAGACGGCCTGCGGCGTTACTGCCACGTGGGCACAGGCAACTACAACCCGAAGACCGCCCGCCAGTACACCGATCTGGGTCTGCTGACCTGCGACCCCGTGGTGGGTCAGGACCTTGCCAGGCTCTTCAACCAGCTCTCCGGGTATGCCCCCAAGTCCTCCTTCCACCGCCTCCTGGTGGCCCCCCGCACCGTCAGGTCGGGGCTCCTGCAGCGCATCGCCCGCGAAGAGGAGGCCGCCCTGGACGGCAAAGAGGCCTGGATCAAGATCAAGGTCAACGCCCTGGTTGACGAAAAGACCATCGACGCCCTCTACAGGGCCAGCCAGGCCGGGGTCAAGATCGACATCGTCGAACGCGGTATCTGCGCCTTGAAGCCCGGAGTACCGGGGCTGAGCGAGAACATCCGGGTTCACTCCATACTGGGGCGTTTCCTGGAGCACAGCCGCATCTTCGCCTTTGCCAACTCACAGGGCCCACAGATTGGCGAGGGGCCCTTGTCGGGCCCAGAGGTCTGGATAGGCTCGGCGGACCTGATGCACCGCAACCTGGATCGGCGCGTGGAGGCCCTGGTCCGTATCACTGCGCCGGACCAGGGCCAGGAGCTGATTGAGTACGTGGACCTGCAGATGGCCGACACGACCAGCTCCTGGCACATGCAGGCGGATGGCACCTATGTGCGCCACTCCCACAACGAGAAGGGCGACCCCCTGGTGGACTGCCAGGAGTATCTGATCGACAAGCACACCCGCGCGCTGAGGTCCCGGCGCCGTTGAAGGACGGAGGCCTGGCCGGCAACCTCCAGAGGTTTTCACGGAGGCTGCCGGCACCAAATGGACCGGATGGACCGGCCCGTAAGGAGGCCATACTATGAGCCAGTCCGTCGAAGCCGCCGGGGCCATCCTCTACAGAAGTCGGCAGGACTTCCGAGGTTGGATGAAGTTCAGCGATGATGGCAGACCCCCAGCAGGCACCAGCCCCCGGGCCGCCCTGGATGACCTGGAGCTCTGCCTGGTCCACCGGCCCAAATACGACGACTGGAGCTGGCCCAAGGGCAAGCTGGAAAACCGGGAGACCCACATGCATGCCGCCCTGCGCGAGGTGGGTGAGGAGACCGGTCAGATCGCGCGCCTGGGCCCCTACCTGACTGATGTGGAGTACCCCCTGGAAAGCGAAGGCAGGCGCAGCAGTTCCAGGGGAGGCCGCCTCAAGCACATCCGGTACTGGATGGCGACCCCTGCCGGGGAGGACCGGGCCGAGAGGCAACGTACTCTCATGGGTCCCATACATAAACCCCGTGTCAAGGAAGTCGATCAGATTCGCTGGGTCAGCGTACAAACCGCCAGGGGCCTCCTGACCCATCACAGTGATCGAGCCGTCCTGGCCGCCTTCATCGACAGGGTGGACGAGGGGGCGCTCAATGCCCGGCAGTTCATCATCGTCCGGCACGGCAAGGCGGTGCCGCGCAAGGAATGGACCGGCAGGGATGCCGACCGTCCGATAACACCGAAAGGCGCCGCCGCCTCCTACGCCCTGGCCCGGGAATTGGTAGTCTTCGCACCGGACCTGGCGCTCAGTTCCCCCTGGGTACGTTGCGTACAGACCCTCCGACCCTATACAGACGAAGCGAACATGCACCTGACAACGGCGGGGTGTCTGACCGAATCAGCGTTCAAGAGGAATCCGACCCAGGCCGTCAAGTGGATGGATGACCAGATGGCGGACCTTCTGAGCCTGGGCGACAGGACCGCGATGGTCTGCATGCACCGGCCCGTTCTGGGTGGAATTTTCGAGCACCTGCGCGGGTTGTGCAATAGCAAGGGCATGGCGAAACGCCTACCTGAAGGGTCCCCCTTCATGCCCACCGGCAGCGCCATCGTGCTCAGCCTGACAGGTGACCCCGCGCATCCATCCATCATCGATGTACAGAAGGTGACTCCAATTGTCTACTGACAGCAACTCACAGGTCGGGTCCTCCTCCATCCGCCCCTCACGTACCGGCTTCGTGGCCTCCGGTACCGGGTCGTCCAGGCCCTCACGACCTGGGCAGCTGGACCCTTCCCTGGCAGCCCAGCTCACCGGAGGCATGGACCCCCAGCAGGTGAGCGAGATGAGCCATGTCTCGGCCGCGTCCCTCCTGGACAAGGTGCACCATACCGAGGATCCGGAGGTGGTGGAGCGGGTACTGACCCTGGTCGACCGCGAGGGGGTGGACCTGATCGCGGAGCTCTGGAGCGACACCGATCCGGACTCCCTGCCCGGCATCCTCTGGCGGCTCTATATGCTCCGCTCCTGGATGCGGCGTGACGCCGACGGGATATCCCGGCTCTGGCGCCTTGGCGAACCGACCGATACGGCCGCCTCGGCCATAGCCGGCGTGGACCCGGCCCCGGAGGCCGACGACATAGCCAGGACCGCCGATTCCATCCTCTCCGGCGCCTTCACCGGTGACTTCGCCGTGGCCCTGGAGCGTGCGGGGGCATTCTGCGATGTCATAGCCAGAGGAATCAAGGCCTCGGGCCGCAGGTCCACAGGCACTGCAGAAACCAAATCCGAACAGGATGAGGCCGCTCTCCGCACAGCCTCATCCCTGAACGGCACCGCCCGGGACTTCCTGCACGGGGCGGCCCTCTGGCGCCGGGGCCGCCTGGAGTAAGGCACAAAGGTTGACTCCGCAGCTCAATCGGTCAACCCTGGTACCCGCCCCACCCTACGACTGGCTCAGGCAGCCCACGTCTCCGGCAGACATGTCGATTCCCAGACCGGATTTCCCCGGCAGGGCTCCTGGAGCAGGTTTGTTCGACGCTTGCTCCCGAGTTTGAATCCCGGAAAGTAAGCGCGTTTCCTATCTGGACTGCTGGGACTCTTGCCGTACAATGGTGCATGCGTCGGACCATGCTTAAGCCCCGGGCTCCGTTTTTTGCCGCTGCGAGCGGCGTTTGCGCCGACAGGCGCTTTCATGGTTCGGCGTTTTCCTTTACTCTGACCAACCCGCAAGGCACCGTGGCCGTATCGCAGTCGGCCTCGGCATCGGGGACTCGCTTACGCCCGCCATGGAATACCCCGTCTTTTCTTGGACCGGACCAGTGACTGAGCTACGCTAGAAGGTATGGAACTTCATGTACTGGAACACCCGCTGATTGAGCACAAGCTGACCGTACTGCGGGACAAGAACACCCCCTCGAACACCTTCCGTGAACTGGTCAGCGAGCTGGTCATGCTGGAGGCCTATGAGGCCACCCGCAATCTCGACATCGAAGACCGCCAGATCGAAACCCCCGTGGCACCCATGGTGGGCAAGAAGCTCTGCTCCCCTCGCCCCATGGTCGTTCCCGTGCTGCGCGCGGGCCTGGGCATGCTCGACGGCATGACCCGCCTTCTGCCGACCGCCGAGGTCGGGTTCCTGGGCATGAAGCGCGACGAGAGCACCCTGGACATCGTCACCTACGCAAACCGCCTGCCCGAGGACCTCTCCGGTCGCCAGTGCTTCCTCCTGGACCCGATGCTGGCCACCGGCGGCACCCTGGTCGCCGCCACCCACTATCTGGCAGAACGCGGCGCCAAGGATGTGACCGCCATCAACATCCTGGCCGCTCCGGAGGGCCTGGAGCGCCTGAAGCAGGACGTTGACCCCAGCATCAATCTGAAGGTCGTGGTCTGCGCAGTCGATCAGAAACTCAACGAGCACGCCTATATCGTCCCCGGCCTGGGCGATGCCGGCGACCGTCTCTACGGCGTCATCGACTGAACCAAGCGTCAATAGGGCGGAATCTCAACCATCGCGATAGATTCCGCCCTGATTGCACTGAAGGTGCCACCATCCCCGCATAGGGTGGTGGCACCTTTTTGCGATTGGGCTTGGCCCTGGCCGCCGTGGTCTCCGGACTTTATGGCCGGTTCAGTTCCCGGGCAGATAAGACTCGAAGATGATTCCATCGAAGTCCGGGCGGGACTCCTCCTGAGCCCGCTCGGAGCGAACGGTCCAGGCGACTGGTGTTCCGCCGAGGAACCGGTAGATGCGCATGGGCAGGGAATGCCCGCCATGCCATTCATAAGCCACGAAGTCCGGGCGCCCCAGCCAATTGAAGAGGAGGGAACCGGCCATCCACCGCAGGGCCGAATCAGGAGAATCCACCCTACCGCGATAGGGAACCGCCAGCTGCCCCCGGGTCACCTCCGGCCGGTGCTTCCGATACCAGGCAAGGGCAAGGACGTTGAAGGATTCAATGACATAGTCCCCCTGATAACCAGACAGGAGGGCGTCGGTCTTGCGCATGAGTTCCCGGTCCAGCCCCCGATCCATCTTGATTTCGACGACCAGAGGCACCCGGCCGTCCACCAGGGCAAGCACATCGGACAGGAGCGGCACGTATTGGGCCTCAGGGCTTCCGGCGCTCGTCTCAGCTGATTTCCCGCCTTGGACCGTCGCTCCGGAGCGGAGGGGAATCCGTTGCAATTCCGCATAGGTCAGATCCGCCACGGCACGATTGTCGCCCGCCACCCGTCGCAGGTCCCCATCATGGATGACCACCACCTGACCGTCGCGACTCAGATGCACATCCAACTCGATACCGTAGCCGGCCTTGCACGCGGCTTCGAAGGCCGCCAGGGAGTTCTCGGGTGCCACCACCTTGTCGTCAGCGACCTGCACCTCCGCCGCCAGACATGCATGGACCCGATTCCGATAGGCCTCCTGCCCGGGACTGAGCTCGGCGGACTCCATACCCGATCCGGCATCATGCAATCCCCGATGGGCATAGGGCTTCCGGGAAAGACCGACGGGTTTCCTCCGACCGGTCACCACCGGCAGACCGGGTGCCAAAGCCCAGCACCACGCCCCCAAGGTCCCGAGTCCCAGACCCAGAGCGGCCTTGCCGACTGAATGTCTCTTCGACCCCATCATCGCCTCCTGCCAACGGATGTATCACCACCCACGCTAGCATCGCGCAAATGCATATGTGCGATGAGGGGAATCCGATTCAGACGGCTACCGCCACACCGGCCTCACCTGGGTCTTGATACGGCTATCCTGCTGGCCTGCTCGGCCAGGGAATCCAGACGGGCCAGTTCCTGCCCGGCGTCCTCGGTCATGGCCTGCTTCATCTGGTCCAGAGAGCCTTCGCCATACCGTCCATCGGCGGCCGCCCCTATCAGATAGTCCGTGATGGCCGGGTTCTTGGGGAGGAGGGAACCATGCATATAGGTGCCAATCACCTTGTTTCGGCGGGCACCCTCGGTGTGGTCCTTGCCGTTGTTGCCGCGCCCCTCCTGGTCTACGGTCCCCAAAGGCTGGGCTCCCTCCCCCAGGTAGGTCAGACCCGAGTGGTTCTCATACCCGACCACCTGGCCGAAATCGGGACTGTGCTCAACCAGATTGCCAATCATCCGGTCCGACCTGGCCACGGTGTGCACGTCCAGGATGCCGATTCCCTCCAGGCGTTCATGGTCCGAGGTCTCGAAGTAATGGCCGAAAAGCTGATAGAGCCCGCAAATCATCAGCATGGGAGTGCCCCGATCGGCCAGGTCGGCGAGGAGGGAACCTTTCTTCTGGAGGTCCTGGATGATTCGCTCCTGGCCGTGGTCCTGACCACCGCCGCCGAGAATCACATCGACCTGGTCAGGCCATGGGTCACCGGGATTGTAGTACCGGATCATAGGCCGGAACCCGTAGAGCTCAGCCCGCCGGGTCACGCTGAGGATGTTCCCGGAATCCCCGTAGATGTTCATGTCGCGATGGTACAGGGAGAGGACATGCAGGGGTGGATGGTCCATGTTCGACGTCCCCTTTCCGTTTCCGGCAGATTCGCTCGACCGGGACTCATCCGCGCCCATCTGGGCCACCTCGGTGTCTTCCATGCTCATACCCCCACTCCGGCATCGCTGACCTCGGTCACACGGCCAAGCTCGGCCCGCAGACGCAGCATGGAGGTGTAGGTGCAGTAGATTCGCTTGGGCCGGCCGGAATGAGCATCCAGGAAGGCGGCCAGGGCCTTCTCCAGATCGGTATCGACCGCATCAACAGGTACCTGCTCATAGGCCAGGCGGAGGGCCATGTCATAGGCCCGGGTCCCGGAGACCATAGCAACACCGGACTTCCTGAGTGAGGCGAAATCCACATCCCAGAGCCAGCTCATATCGCGCCCGTCGGCATAGTCGTCGCGGATGGCAATCATCGTATCCCGTCCATCAGGGTCGAAGGAGGAAAGTGCCAGTCGGAATCCCATGGGGTTCTTGACCAGGACCAGTTCCACCGGCGCCCCCTTATAGGTGATGACCTCACCACGCCCGAAGGCCGGGGTCACCTGGGCAAGGGCCTCCATCAACCGGGCATCGTCCGGCTCATTATCCGCCAGGACGGAGCGGACAAGGGCAAGGGCCGCCGCGGCATTGTAGAGGTTGTATACACCCTCCAGGCGCACATCCGTCTCCAGCCGCCTGCCGTCCACCCGGAAGACGGCCCTATGGTCCATGACCTTTTCCAGGACCACATCCGCAGGAAGGGAGTGACCGGGCCTCGGGGAAGGCACATCCGCGTCCTCCCCGGATGCCCTGGTCTCGGTCTGGGCATGCATGTCGTCATCAGTCGGGAAATAGGTCAGCAGGTCATCGGTCAGACCGAAATAGGCCACCCGGGTCCGGGCAGGGGTCTGCGCTGCCAGGGCGGAGATGCGCGGATCCTCCCGATTCAGGACCACGGTGCCGGTGGTGGATTCGGCCACCTGGGCCAGGAGACCTGCAGTGGTATCGATTTCACCGAACCTGTCCAACTGGTCGCGCATGACGTTGAGGAGGAGGGCATGGCGGGGCTTGACCTGCCTGACGAAGTGGACCGCGTAGGCCTCGTCCAGTTCCAGAACGGCTATGTCCGCATCCAACTTCCCACCCGGGCCGAGGGTGGAGACCAGGGATGAGACCACACCCCGGGTGAAGTTGGAGCCGGTCGGGTTGGTGAAGACCTTCAGACCGAGAGATTCAAGCATGGAGGCGACCATGCGGGTGGTGGTGGTCTTCCCATTGGTTCCCGAGACCAGGACCACGCCGCGGGGCAGACGGGAAAGGGTCCGGGCCAGGAAGGTGGGGTCGATCCGTTCGACCACCTTGCCCGGAAGGGCGGAGCCTCCGTGACGGGTAAGGCGGGAAAGGACGCGGACCGCCTTGCCTGCGGGCAGCGCCAGGAAGGAGTACCAGTGCCGGGAGGGGGTCATGCCCATTTGGCTCCCCTCGCCCGTCGCGACCTGCCGAATCATGATCAGACCCCTCCCTGCTGGTAATCCTGGGGCATGTCCTTGAACTTGGACTTTTCGCCCAGGAAGGCCAGCTGGAAGGTGTCGGTCGGGCCGTTACGGTGCTTGGCCAGGATGATATCGGCCTCGCCCGGGCGGTCCTCCTTGTCGTAGAAGTCTGGCCTGTGAACCAGGAAGACCGCATCGGCATCCTGCTCGATGGAGCCGGACTCACGCAGGTCGGACAGCATGGGCTTCTTATCGTTACGCATCTCGGGGCCTCGGTTGAGCTGGCTCAGGGCCACCACCGGAACCTCCAGCTCCTTAGCCAGAAGCTTCAGGGCGCGCGAGAAGTCGGAAACCTCCTGCTGGCGGGACTCCACCCGCTTGCCCGAGGTCATCAGCTGGAGGTAGTCGATGACAACCAGCTTCAGGTCATTGGTCTGCTTGAGCCTGCGGCACTTGGCCCTGATCTCCATCAGGCTCATGTTGGGGGAATCATCCAGGAAGAGCGGGGCCTCCTGCAACTTGCTCCAGAAGGTGTTGAGGGTGTTCCAACGCTCAGGGGTGATGTCGTCGGCCCTGCGCAGGGCGACCAGGGGAATATCGGTTTCGGCCGAGATGATGCGCTGGGCCAACTCGGTCTTGCTCATCTCCAAGGAGAAGACGACAGTGGTCAGGTTGTTGTGAAGGGCGGCGGCACGGGCGAAGTCGATACCCAGGGTGGACTTACCCATGGCCGGGCGGCCTGCCACGACGACCATCTGCCCGGGCTGAAGGCCCTGGGTCACATCGTCGATGCTCTTGAATCCGGTGGGCACACCACGCTCGGCATATCCGTTCTGCAGCTTGTCCAGCTGCTCCAGGGTGTCGTGGACCACCGGCCCGATGGCCTCGTAATCCTGACGGACCTTGCCCGAACTCATCTCGTAGACTTCGGCCTGTGCCATGTTGACGATGTCTTCAGCCTGGGACCCTTCAGCCGAGTACCCCAGCTGGGCAATCTTGGTACCGGCGGCGATGACGTTGCGAAGGATGGCCCTCTGGTGGACGATTTCGGCGTAGTAGGTAGCGTTCGCCGCCGTGGGGACCGAGGCCACCAGGGAGTGGAGGTAGTCGGTGCCGCCTATCTTGTCCAGGTCACCGGATTTGAGGAGTTCGTTGGCCACCAGAACAGCATCCACGGGCTGCGAGGCCGAGAAGAGGGTGATGATGGCCTCATAAATGGTCTGATGCTTGGGCTGGTAGAAGTCGGCCACGTCAATCATCTGACTGACCTCTCCGATGGCGTCCTTGCTCATCAGCATCCCGCCAAGGACGGCCATCTCGGCATCGTCGTCATGCGGGGGGACCCGATCGAAGATCACGTCACGCGAGCCGCCATCCTCTCGCGGCGGACGCTGCTCGGGGTGAGTGTAGTCGGTGGAGTTTTCAGAAACCATAGGTTCGATTCTACGGACGGCACCTACCGCTTGCGAGGGTTCGGCAGGTTTTAGCCCAAGGCTTTTACGGACCAGGTACAAAGGCAGGAAACCCCTGGGGCCGGTTCGGACCGCAAATACACCAGGAATCTTCGGCACCATTACTCCACATCCACAGGCATGTCGAGAGGGATGACCGTGTGAAGTGAGCTGGGCCACACCCCATTGTGCATAAAATAAAAGTTATCCACATTTTAGGCGTGTCATAGAGGATATGTATCTGACTTATCCACCTCATGGGTATAACTGTGTGGAAAACCTGGGGATAGAGTTCTCTCCGGCGGCTGGCAGTTGCGCCTGCTCTTCATCAGTGGTAGTGCCTCTTGCGTCAGCCACGATGAGGCCCCAACGGGAAGAGGACCGAAGCCCGGTTGTAGCATGGCATCCGTGACTTCATCAGATCAGGACCAGGCGCGGAACAAGCCCGACCGAAAACGCCAAGCCCGTTCCACCTATGCCGCTATAGCCTCTCTGGCCATCCCCACTTTCGGGCAGTTAATCGCCGAACCCCTCTTCGTCATGATCGATACGGGCATCGTCGGTCACGTCAGCGACTCGGCCCTTGCGGGGCTTTCCATCGGATCGACCGTGGTCCTGACCACCGTCGGCCTCTGCGTCTTCCTGGCCTACGGGACCACCTCCCAGGTTGCTCGTCTGATGGGCGCGGGCCGCCGCAGGGAGGGGATGGAAACCGGAATCGACGGTATGTGGCTGGCCTTCATCATCGGGGTGGTGGTCTGTGCCATCCTGATGATCTTCAGCCGCCCGCTCTGCTCGGTCATGGGAGCTTCGGGGCAGGTCCTGGACGCCGCCCAGCAGTATCTGAATGCGCTGATATTCGGCCTGCCCGCCATGCTCCTGGTCTATGCAGCCAACGGCATCTTCCGCGGCCTGCAAAAGGTCAACATCACCCTGGTCGCCGCCATATCAGGGGCGATACTGAACACAATCCTGGAGGTGCTCTTCGTTTTCGGGCTGCACATGGGCATCCTCGGGTCCGGCCTGGCCACCCTGATCGCCGAGTGGTACATGGGTCTCTTCCTTACCATCCCGGCCCTGATCTGGGCCAGGCGAGAGGGGGCCAGCCTGCGGCCCCGGATGAGCGGGATAGCCAGCAGCATGGGCGACGGCTTCCCCCTCTTCCTGCGCACCCTGGCCCTGCGGGTCTGCCTGGTCATGACCGTGGTCGCGGCCGCCCACCTGGGCGAACGGGTCCTGGCAGCCTATCAGGGGGTCAACTCGGCGTGGAACTTCGGCCTGAACATGCTGGATGCCGTTGGCATCGCAGGGCAGTCCCTGGTGGCAACCGAACTGGGGGCCCATCACAAGGCACGGGCTCGGATGATGACGGACCTCTCGGCAAAGGCCGGCATGATCATGGGTGTTCTGGTGGGCCTGGTCATGATTGCCCTGGGACTCTTCGCCACCCCGCTCTTCAGTCCCACCCCCGCCATCCGCTCCCTGATAACCGTCGGCATGATCGTTCAGGGGGTCTTCATGCCCATAGCAGGCTGGATGTGGGCCCTGGACGGAATCCTGATCGGAGCCGAGGACTACCGGTATCTGGCCGCCACCTGCTCACTGACGGCCCTGGTCTATGTGGCTTGCCTGCTGGGGCTGACCAACCTGGCGCAGGGCTGGGAGGACACCTGGCGGATCGCCATGCTGTGGGGGGCGATCAACATCCTCTTCATCGGCATCCGTGCCATCTTCAACGGCCTGCGTGCACGGACGGACACATGGATGGACCGGGCCTTGGTGGCCGACTGACCCCATCTCTTCCGGCGTATCCCCTCCCTGCCGCAACAACCGGACTCCGCCTGGACGCAGTGCGCCCTTGCACGCCCCACTCAACGCTCCGATTGCAGAGACAGCCAAAATACGAAAACCGCCGACCGAGCCCCTACCGGGACCTGGTCGGCGGTCATCCATCAGCCAGCGCCACCCTCAGATGGCGGCGGCACCTGTTTCACCCGTCCTGACACGGGTGACTGAATCCAGGGACTGGACCCAGACCTTCCCGTCACCAATCGTGTCGGTGCCTGCGGTCTGGACGATGACATCGACCAGGGACTGCGCCTTGGCGTCATCGGACAGCACTTCCACACGAATCTTGGGAATCAGGTCAACCGTGTAGGTGGCGCCGCGGTAGACCTCCTTGTGCCCACCCTGACGACCGTAGCCGTTTGCGGAGGAGACGGTCATGCCATGAACACCCGCCTGGGAGAGTGCCTCTTTGACCTCTTCCAACTTCTGAGGCTGGAGAATTGCCGTTATCAGCTTCATGTCTCTACACTCCTTTGATGATTAATTGGCGGACAGGGCGAATTCGTAAGCGCTCTCACCCTGGTCGCTCTGGTCGACACCGACAACCTCTTCCTTGTCGCTGACGCGCCAGCCGACGGTCTTCTCAAGGGCGAAGGCGATGACCCCGGTCACGACTGCGGCGTAAATCACGGCAATCAGCGCCACCAGGAACTGTACCAGCAGCTGCTTGTAGTCGCCACCGGCCAGGAGACCGGTTCCCGCGCCGAAGAGTCCGACCATGAGGGTGCCGAGCACACCACCCACTCCGTGGATACCGACCACATCGAGGGAGTCGTCATAGTTGAACCGGAACTTGAGACCGCAGGCGAAGCAGCAGACCACACCGGCCACCAGGCCCATGACGATGGCCCAGAGGGGGGAAACCACATCGGCTGCCGGAGTGATGGCAACCAGGCCGGCAATCATGCCCGAGGCCGCGCCCATGGCGGTGTAGTGCCCGGAACGGATCTTCTCGGTGAAGAGCCATCCCAGGGTGGCCGCAGAGGCGGCGATGGTGGTGGAGACCCAGGAGTACCCGGCGGTGCCGTTGGCCGCGAAAGCGGATCCGGCGTTGAATCCGAACCAGCCGAACCAAAGCAGGAAGGCCCCCAGCATGACCATGGGCACGTTGTGGGGACGCATGGGCTCCTTCTTGAAGCCAATCCTCCGCCCGATGATCATGACGATGACCAGGGCCGCCACTGCCGCATTGATGTGAATGACCGTACCGCCGGCGAAGTCGTGCGCCGGGGCACCGATGGCATTGGAGATGGCGCCGTCAGCCGAGAGGAGACCGTTGTTCCAGACCATGTGAGCCATGGGGGCATAGTCCAAGGTGATCCAGAGGGCCACGAAAATCATCCAGGTGCTGACCTTGATGCGCTCTGCCAGGGCGCCGGAAATCAGGGCCACGCAGATCATGGCGAAGGCGACCTGGAAGGCGATATCGATGGTGTGGGGGTAGGGGGCGTCTTTCAGATCGACCGAGGTGAAAATCCCATCCTTGGCCGTGACCGTGTCCTTGAGGAGGAAGCCGGTGACCGGGTCACCGAAGATTCCACCCACATCCTTGCCCGCGTATGCAATCGACCAGCCCCAGAGAGTCCAGATGATGCCCGTGACGGCAATGGCCACCGTTGACATCATCAGCATGTTCAGCACGGCCTTGGCCCGGACCATACCTCCATAGAAGAAGGCCACTGCGGGGGTCATCAAGAAGACCATGGCCGCGGCCATCAACATCCATGCAGCATTTCCCGAATCCATGCTCACACCTCTCTTTCCACGCCCGGAGCCGTCAAGTCCCGCGTCGCGGCGGGCGGACCCGGACGACGCCAATCGTCGTTCATCTTCAAGGTCATAGAACAGCCAAAGGGTTTCATCCAGGTCAACCGTTCGTTTCCCATCAGTAACCTGGACCGGGAAACCGTAACCGGAACGTAATCCCCGGTATTCCTGTCCAACCTTCGTTCAACCCGGCTCAGAGCCGACCGGCAGGGCTTCACTCCTCGCCCAGAATCCCATCCACGAAGGACTCGGGATTGAAGGGGGAAAGATCATCGGGCCCCTCGCCCAGACCAACCAGCTTGACCGGCACGCCCAGCTCCCGCTGAACGGAGATTACGATACCACCCTTGGCCGAACCGTCGAGCTTGGTCAGGACAATGCCCGTTACACCGATGGCCTCCGCAAAGACCCTGGCCTGGATCATCCCGTTCTGCCCGGTGGTCGCATCCAGGACCAGGAGGACCTCCTCCACGGGGAGGTTCTTCTCGATCACGCGGCGGATCTTGCCCAGCTCATCCATCAGGTTGGCCTTGTTCTGAAGCCTGCCGGCGGTGTCCACAATCAGGACGTCGGCACCCATCTCCTTGGCCCTGGATGAAGCCTCGAAGGCAACCGAGGCCGGGTCGGCACCCTCCTTGTCGCTGCGGACGACCGGAACACCCACCTTGCTGCCCCATGTTTCCAGCTGGTCGGCGGCTGCGGCGCGGAAGGTGTCGGCGGCCCCCATGACCACCGTCTTGCCATCGGCAACGAAGAGGCGTGCCAGTTTGCCGGCCGTCGTGGTCTTGCCGGTTCCATTGACCCCGACCATGATGATGACCGAGGGTTTGCCGGTTTCGGGCTTATCGGCCTCCAGGGTTCGGTCCATGCCGGGATCTACCAGGTCGATCAACCGCTTCCTGAGACCAGCACGAACCGCCTTGGGATCCCTCTCACCACTGACCCGGGCATCCGAGCGCAGCTGATCGACCAGCTGCTCACTGGCCTCAGCCCCGACATCCGCCATGAGCAGGGTGTCTTCAACCTCCTCCCAGTCGGATTCACTCAGATGGTCCTTGGTGAGGATGGCAAAAAGTGCCTTCCCGAAGGGGTTGGGGCTCTTCGCCAGCTTGGCCTTGAGCCTGGTCATACGCGAGGCAGAAGACTCCGGTTCCAGAGACACCCCGCTCTTCGAGGGTTCCCCGTCCTGGCCCCTTGCGGCATCTCCTGATGCCCGCGTGCCCCCGTCGGAACCCTTTTCGGTCCTGCCCGGGACCTCTTGCTGCTTCGCCGGATTCGAATCGGACCCTGCGGGCTGCGAGCCGTCCCCGTTCTTGTGCCGGGACTTGGACAGGAGACATACCCCTGCCACGACCAGGGCCAGAACGACGACAAGTGCTATGGCTATAAACAGGTAGGACGTAGTCATACCGACAAGATTAGGGTCGCGAACGGACACGGGGAAGGCAAGACGCATAGCCCGTCACACGTTCAGCGGAGAAGCCGGGCAACGGACCGGATACCGGGTAACCACATCCGCAATTCTCTCGACGACGGGTGAAGGAGACCGCTCCCGTATCTTATGCCGCCAAGGGAGAGGGTGATTCCCTGAGACGACCTGTCAGGCAGTGGGGCTGACCGCCGGTATGGCATCCGACGTTACCGCCACCGGCTCACCGGCCTGTGCGGATTCTTCGACGATGAATCCTTCGAACCCATCGTCCGTATGCGGTTTCAGAGGCGTGACCAAGTTCCCCTCATTGGTCTGCCAGAGCTCGATCTCGTCCGTAAAGTCCGAGGACAAAAGCGCTCTCATTTCCACCACCGAGGCGGAGTTGACATATACCGGGCACTTGATGGAACCTGGCCCACCCTCCTCGGAGTCCTCCGCGCTTCCGTCCGGGTTGGGAATAAAGGAGAGCCTGCCTCCACCGATGCGGGGCAACCTGTCCTCACGCCGCCGCCCGGCACCCCTGAACACACGCTCATTCAAAGACTGGGAGAAGGCGCGATTCGCTGATTCCCCGCGCGCCAGACGCAGGACGTAGACGATGAATGCCACCACTACCAGCACCCATATGAGCACAATCACCCAGACCATGGTTTCATTCTCTCAGACGGAGATGCCGATGTGGTGGCAATGGTTGAATATGCCAACCTATTTCACAAGCTGACCCGTGATGCTCCACGCTGTGGACCATGCCCGCGGCGGCCGACCGGCAGACCATATACTGGGCATGAGCACACCTAGGCAAGGAGCCGCCATGACAAACGCCATCGTACTGATTACGGTCCAGTCCGACAGAATCAACGAAGTGGCACGTGCCATTGTCGAAATCGACGGGGTCAAGGATGTCTATTCCGTGGCTGGAGAGGTCGACCTGGTGGCCGTGGTCTCCACTGGCAAGTTCGACGATCTGACCGCCGTCATCCCCGGTGGCATCGCCAAGGTACCAGGCGTGACCGGAACCCAGACCCTTACGGCCTTCCGCACATATTCCCGTGAAGACATGGACGCCGCATACGACCTCGGCCTGGACTGATTCACTGACCCTCGACGGTTATCGGAGCTGCTCGCGGCTCGCGGGTCCGCCTCTGTGCAGATCACCTATATGAGCGGACGGACCCGTACCTTATAAGTCAATCCAGTACCGCTGAATTCCAAGCCCGTTTGCTGTATATCGGGTGTCTTCCAGCCTGCCGCCATTCGACAGGATGGTCTGTCGGCTGCCCTCATTATGTTCGTCGCAGGTGACCAGAACCCTGTCCAGCCCTTCCTGCCGGGCCACACCCAGGCAGTCTGCCAACATTTGATTGGCGTACCCACGACGCCGCCTGTCCGGGCGGACCGAATAGCCGATATTTCCTCCCAGCTCCAGCAGATAATCATTCAAATCGAGGCGCAACTGAATCATCCCGACCAGAGTCCCATCAGGCTCCAAGGCCAGGAATTGCAAGGCCGGCACGTATCCCGGAGGCAGGTTCTCCCCCTCGGCCTCATTGACGACCTGGGGCAACCAGTGCCGCCTGACCTGCTCAAGCGACGTGCAGTCCTCCAGACACCCCAGACCAGCCAGTTCATCACCGGCTACGGCCTTGCATGCCTGCATGTACTCCCATGCCTCGTCGGCATACCCCGTCGAAGCCGCATCGAGACGAACCAATCGAATAGCCATACCCGCTCCTTGATTAGCCAACATTCTACACGCCGCGAAACGAAGCCTTGGTTGCTCTTCTTTCCGTCATCTCACCTGACACCACACCTCGGAAGAAACCGCGAGATTGGAAAATATCGTCCCAGCCGTGTATTTTTGTTGTGTTGCCCCTCTGGCTCAATGGTTAGAGCAGCGTCCTTTTAAGTCGTGGGTTCTCGGTTCGAATCCGAGGGGGGGCACAAATCTGCTCTTGCGGCACGGCTAGGTACCTAAGTCCGCACGTTTTTCCATAGTACCCGTTTCTCTCCGACATGTACGAACCCGGGATAGGACTGAGCAGCCCAGGCCAAGAAAGAGGAAGCATGGATAAGGAACCAACCTCCGGCGACCAGGAAATCAGTCCTCCATCCGGCCTGGAGGACTCCCAGACCCCTCCAGCGTCCGAATCCGCAGAGGACACCGACGGAGCGACCAGGACCCGGCCCAGGTGGATGATCCCAGTCGTCACCGCCGCCGCCGTGGTTGTCCTTATTGCAGCTGGCCTGATCTGCTGGCGGGTGGTTTCCAATCGTCAACACACCCAAGCTGTTGAGCGGTGCTCCGGGGCCGTGGCGCGTCTGGAGAAGCCGGCCGGCGGTGCCGCCGCCAGGACGGCACGCTACCAGGAGGCTGCAGGTATCAGCTCCGATCAGGTCAAGGATGTCAAGACGGTGATTGCCATGGCCAGGGCCGTCAAAAACGCCGGCGGCATCAAGCCGCAGCCGGTCAGGTGCGATGCGTCCATGAAAACTCAGGACCTTGAGGCCGCCGCCGACAAGGCGAAGGACCTGAACGACAGGTACGACAAGCTGGACCGGGCCGCGAAGGCGGTTCTGGCCTCCCGGGACGCGAAGGACCTGGACGACGCACGCACCGCCCTGGCCGCGAAGAGGGAAGAGGCCTCCAGGCTGCTGGGCGACAGCGACGGGAAGGTGACGGACAACACCACCCGCGAGACCCTGCAACAGGCCATCGGCCAGGCCGAGCAGACCAAGGGCGACAAGGCGAAGGCCTGGCGGGATGCGGTCGGTCCGCTCCAGTCGGCCATCGACCAGGTGAACGCCTCCATGCAGGCCAAGACCCAGGCGGACCAGCAGGCCGCAGAAGAAGCCGCACAGGCGGCGGCGCAGCAGGCCCAGGCCGTCCAGCAGGCGAGACCCTCCTACGGGCGAGGTGGAGGCGGAGGCTGGTCAGCCCCCGCGCCGGCCGCTCCTGCACCCTCAGTACCACGAGGAGGAAACTCCAGCGATGACTTCAATTGGGAGCAGTGGCTGCAAACTCAAGTGCCACTCGGCAATGGATGCAATTCAGCTGGTGTGTGCGCCATTGGGTGATTGATTAAAGATGTGCCAGCGGGACCGGTTTCTTGCAGGTCTCCTATCCCGCTGGCTTTTATTGTGGACGACCATAAGGCCGTCCCCTTCATAATATCGGAAGGGAATTGAGAATGTGCAAAAGTCAGGGAAGATCAGGGCCTGGGCCGGTCGACTCGGGCGGCTGGACTCCGGGACGATGCTGCGCAAGGGCCTTGCCGCCGCGGTGGCGGGGCCTCGATGTTGGCGGGTGTCCCCGCCGCTTTCGCCGGTGGCGGTGCGGGCAATTCGGACGGCCAGGGCGGAGGGGTGATGGACACCCAAGTCAGCTGAGTCCATCAGGAGGCGGATAATCGCACGTTCGGCCCCGCTGCGGATCTGAACAGTGTCCACAATGCGCTTGGCCGGATGGAGGTGACCATGCTTCCCGGACGGCGTAGCCCATGCCCAGAAGGCCCTGAATGAGGCCGATGCCAAATGCCTGCCCCGCTTCAACGAGGTTCTCCCGGACCAGTTCGGGCAGAGGCAGTGCCAAGTGGTCTGTATAGGTGTCATAATCGGCATCAACGAGCAATTCAGGGGACCTGTACAGGCAGAGTCCGCCCCTTTCGAAGCTGTATCTCAGCCGTCCCTCTTTGCCGGCCTCAATCAGGGTCGCATCCCACAGGGCGGCCACATGTTGCAGCCCCTTCTTGAAGTGGGTCACGAAGTTCCTGGTTTCGGCGTAGTTAGAACCCATCTGCTTCTGCAACGTCGTCCAGGGGATGACCGGGGTCCGGTGGTAGCTCGAATGGTTGAGCGCGCATATGCGCTGGGACAGCCAGGCGTAGATGTCGAAATCAACGCCCTTCCCGGTCATGGTGAGCAGTTCCACTATCTCGGTTGACAGCGACGTGCTCCTGGACATCCTGTCCCAGGTCTCCTTCGTGAGCTTGATGTACGACCCCTCGGAGGCCGCGTCCTTCGGGGTGTACCGGGACCACCCTACATCTGATTTTTCGACCAGGGTCACGTCCTTGCCAGTCACCCAGCCTGTCTCCGGCGGGGTCCCCGTCCTGGTTATGGTCATGCTGAAGTCGGAGAGGGCACTGATCTGGTGGCTGAAGTCGTCGTAGTCGGCCGCCGTGGGTTTCCTGTGCATTCCCAGGTCGTTCATCAGCTCCCTCAGCGTGGAGGGGAGCATGATGACGCGGTCGGTGTTGTGGTCCTTCTGGCGCACCACCTGGGTGCTTATCCATACCAGGAGCAGTCTGGCCTTCTTCCCATAGGGCCAGATGTGGGTGACCCCGCCATCTTCGTTCTGGATGGTGTGGGGGTGGATGACGTACGTCAGGTTGCCGTTGGTCCTGACCCACTTGGCGGTGTCAGGCCCGGGGTTGCGGATGGGGAGTCCTATGCGGCAGAAGTCCTGCATCAGGTATGAGCGGTTCTGCCTGCCGAGCTGCTGCCATTGCAACCCGTCCGGAGAGTCCGGTTTGTAGTAATCCGTCATATGGGGTACACTCTCTCTTGTTCAATTCATTTTCTGACCTCCGTTCTGTTACAGCAGGCGGAGGTTTCTTCTTGTTCAGGCCCATCATACCCATGAATCGGGGACCCCTTTCAGCGGCCTCTGGAAGTCCCGTTACGGGCGGTTAGTTCCTGTTTGGCTTTCCCTCGTCTTGGATTCGATAAAATCGGGAATTCCCCTTTTCCGGTCTTTGGCTGATGGGTTGTTGTCGGGTCTATTGGCCTGTTCTATGGAAGTCCGTCAGTGCATCCTCTATGCGTCGAACGAGTAGATCCGTTCGTTGCAGTGCCGGTTTGTCCTGTTCCGCCAGGCTCAGGATCCGTGAATACTCGTCGGCCGGGTTCTTGCCGAACATCGTGCATACCGAGGTGAATTCACCCACGGTCAGCGGGGTGCTGCTGTAGTGGAATATCCTGTATAGCCTCGACTCCGAGCAGTCCAGCAACGTGGCCAGGTCGCGGGCGTTGATTTTCGGCTTGTTTTCACGGAGAAAGTGTCTGACGAGGTCGATTGTCCCCTTGTCGATGGCGGTCCATTGGCTAGCCTTCATCATGATGACCCAGTTTACATGAACGGCTCTTCAAAGCCCGGTAAATCGTCTTCTGTCCACGGGAAGTTTACCGGGGCTGGGGTCCTCCAGGCCCAGGCCGTCCAGCATTGTCAGGTAACACGTTCTTCTTGCTCATTGATCAATGATGGTCGCATTATGCTTATCGTGTTTGATCTCCCTCGCGGCGCGAAGTGGGAGACCCGGCAGGTGCACGGTTCATGAGCAGTGACGCAGTCGGTGCAGTCAGGGAAGGGGAGACGGGATGATGCATAAGTCGACGGACATCTCCCCGGAGAGGCCGCTTCATGCTGCGCGGACCGGATGCCCGCAGGAAATAGAAAACCCCCGGTTGCCCGGGGGAGTACACGTTCGGGACCGGTGAAATCCGGTGACTTATCAGCCAAGATTAATCACCGGCACAACCGAATCCCATTGAGGTAAGGATGAACATGTACAAGGATCCACTTGTAACACGGAGCCTCGCGCTTTCCTCTGATGTCGTAGGGAATCGTACACGTTCGCAGGAAGAGGGGATATGAACAAGGAAGAGGAAGAACGGATCACGAAGACCGTGGCCGATGCGGAGGAACCCGATCAGGGCCGCGCGCCGGACAAGGACGATGCAGCCGAGGGGCACACCCGGCAGGGGACTGTGATTATTCCCCTCCTTGTGCTGGTTTCCCTTGTGGTTGCAGTGGTTGTTGTTTGTCTCGTCTATACGGGGATGTCGCACCACTCGGTCAAAGAGCGGTGTTCCATGGACGCAGCCTCCCTTGAGGAGTCTTCCGCATCCAGGGCCGCCCTCTGGAGGAAGGCCTGGGCGGTCAGTTCCGATCAGGTCAAGGATGCCAAGACGGTGGTCGCCATGGCCAGGGCCGTCAAGAACGCCGGCGGCATCAAACCCGAGACTGTCAGGTGTGATGCCTCCATGTCCACGAAAGATCTGAAGGCTGCCAAGCAGAAGGCTGAAGACCTGGACAGCAAGTACGACAAGCTGGACAAGGCCGCGAAGGCAGTTCTGACCTCCAGGGACGCGAAGGACCTGGACGATGCACGCACCGCCCTGGGCGTAAAGAGGGAAGAGGCCTCCAGGCTGCTGAGCGACAGCGACGGCAAAGTGGCGGACAACACCACCCGCGAGACTTTACAGAAGGCCATCATCCTGGCCGACCTGGCCAAGGGCAAGGCCAAGGACTACCGGGATGCGGCCGGTCCGCTCCAGGCGGCCATCGACCAAGTGAACGCCTCCATGCAGGCCAAGGCCCAGGCGGACCAGCAGGCCGCAGAACAGGCGGCACAGCAGGCGACCCCATCCTACGGCGGCGGATACACGCCTTCCTACCGGCCCTCCTACGGGCAGGGCGGTGGCGGAGGCTGGTCAGCCCCCGCGCCAGTCCAGCAGCCCGCACCTTCAACATCACAAGGAAGTAGCCAGAAATGGAATGACTTCATCAATGAGCCTGATAACTCAATGCACGGCTGTAGGCCGGATGGCGGCTGTGGCATTGGGTGATTGATCAAGATGTGCCAGCAGGGCCGGGTTCTTGGAAGGTTCCTCTCCCGCTGGCTTTTCACGGACGACCATGAGTTGGTGTACAAGTTTGATGTGGTGGCGCATGGTCCGGAGACGGGCCTTGCTCCCGCCCACTCTTGGAATGGTACCTGGATTACTCCCTTAACCTCCCCGGAGGAGGCATTCGAGGGCCTTGGATACTCAGCTAGTCGAGACCCAGTAGCTGCTAGATGGACAGTTCGATTTCTGTCTATGCCTGCCGAGGTTCCCTTCTTCGCTATGCTGCAATTCACCGTTAGGAACCGACCGACATGGCGCATTCAGCTCTTTCTAGTCTCGCGGTCTTACGACCCTGTCGAACATGCGACACAGACCGCTTTGGTCGCCGAGGACGGCGTTCTTCGACGCTTGGATGTTCTCCTCTTTGGATATGCGGCTCCAGGGAATCTCCCACCCCGCTTCATGCGCAACGATGCTCCAATAGGCCCGCTGGGTCCTGCCGTTGCCCTCACGGAACGGATGGATCACGTTCAGGTTGTCGAAGTTGACGGCCAGCCTGGCAACGAACCTGTCCCTGTCCATTCCCCTAAGCCGGTGGTCCTCCCTAAAAACCTCCTCGTAGTACCGGATGGCCGTGCGGAAGGTGACGACGGGTTGGAACAATGGCCCGCCACCTTTACTCATGTCCACCGTCCTCAACTCCCCCGCCCACTCATATACATCCTGGAACAAGGCCTTGTGCATCTCCTGGACCTGCCTAAAAGTGCCGTCGATTTTCGGCGGGTTCTCCATGAGCTCGTTCATTCTCAGGAACACCAGATCGTTTTCCCTGCACTCCAGATCGGACCAAGTGGTCGCCCCGACCTTGTTTCTGAGCACGTCGGCGCCCTCTACGAGATAGGAATCGTGCGGCGCGCCCATCTCAGGACTCCAGTCCGTAATGAGATCTGGTCCGCTTGACCAGAGTGGGAATGTCGGTCCGCCCCTCGACCCACTCTCGGACCTGCTCCCGCATCCACGGCGTGATGGATCCGTTCTCCATCTCTATGGAGTGGATGCTCTCCTCCGCAATCTCCCTGCGGCCATGAATCTCCGTCGTCATGTCCCGTCACCTTCCTACAAGGTCATAGTTGAGGGCCAGGTAATCTACGCTGGTCTCCCGGATACGACCTGGAGCTTCAACAGGTCGCTCTTCCATGGACACCTGACAAGCACACCCCACTCATAACGAAGGAACCTCTGTGCAGTGAGGCGCGTGCCCGCCTGTGCCAGGCCCTCTATATCCTACGTGGACGATCAGCATCCCTCCCCCCCCCTCAGTTTCGTCATATCTCTTATCTTCCTGACTTCCCCTTGTTGGGGTCGGGAACTGGGGCTGTTCTGATTGGTTCGCTGTTCGTACACCGCTTTCTTGAGATTCATAGATTCCTCACGTTCCATAACATAAAGGTTCACATGTTTTGAACGAAAAACGGGGCGCAACGGAAAAAATCAAAAGGAATATGGAACTATCGAAAACACAAGGCAATTGAGCGACTCGACCTATCCAGAAGTCCCGGTTCAGGGATCACGACGAATTGAAAAGTAAGCAGAAGCTCTATCAGGGTTCGCTGCTGTCCTGGACGACAGCAACAGGTCCGCATGCCTAGTGATTTTGCGGTAGGCTCGTATCCGGTGTTCACTGACTTCTGATAGGTTGACGCGCAATGAGACGGCAGAAGGCAGGAACACCGCCCGGACAGCACGAGGTACCGATGCCCCAGGGCGATAGGCAGGAAGCACCCAAGGCTCCCTCGGTCTTCACTTCCCGTCGACCTGTGCGAATCTGGAGGGAGAACCGAGTGGCCCGAAGCCGAGAAAGAGGAACCATGGACAAGGAACCCACCACTGACCGCCGGAAGACCAGCCGCCGTCCCAAGTGGATGGTGCCTATAACGGCTGTCGCTGTCGTTGTTGTGTTGGCAGTGGCCGGCATCGTCGGGTGGAGCCTGTATGAGCCGCGTCGGCACGATTCCGCAGTAGCGAGCTGTGTAGCATCGGTCAAGTCCATGTACGACAGCTCCAGGACCGCACAGGCCACAGTGGACCAGCATCAGGAGGCGGCCGCCATCCGGGCTCCTCAGGTGCAGAACCCGAAGACGATAAGCAACATCCGCAAACTTGGCAACACCATCAAAAGGACCAGCGGCACCAGGCTGCAGAGTGTCCAATGCGACGCCGCCATGTCCACAGCAGAACTCCGCGACGCAACCGACACGGCCCGTCGATACGACACCAGGTTGAACGAGCTCTCCAGCCAGTACACGGAGGCCGCCAAGGCCGTGGTCGCTTCACGAGACGCAAAGAGCCTCCAGAATGCCAAGGACACCTTAGACAGGCGTAAGGGCGAGGCGTTGAGTCTTCTGGTCGACACCGATGGAAAAGTAACGGATGGCGCTGTACGCGATGGTTTGCAGACCGCCATCGAGCAGGCCGGACAGGCCAAGGGCAACAAGCCAGATGCATACCTGGAAGCTGCCGCCTCACTCCAGGCCGCCATCGACCAGGTGAACGCCTCGGTTCAGGCCCAGACTCCAGCCGGCCAGTAAGCCCAGCCTGTCCGGCAGTCGGCCCCCTCCACGGTGCGGCGACTGCGCCCCGCCCTGCCGGACGGGATGGGGAGCAGGCAGACCGTCCATTCCGGCGCTCACACCTAAGGGAAGCGGAATACCAACCGTTCGTATCTGTTGTATACTGACGAGGCCGGTCGCGAAGAGTGCCGGCAAGGTTTGATAACTGAAGATTGGGGCTGATCGGTTTCGACGGTGACCTGTTCGTCGCAGGGAAGCGTGCCGAGAACGCGGGGGTCCGCTCGTTAATGTCCTCCCGCAAACAACAAGTGCTAAATCTAACCGCACTGAGTTCGCTCTCGCTGCCTGAGCTTCGCGCCAGGATAAACCAGTGAGCAGCTGCTCCGTTCACTCTCCTTCGCCTTCGGGGGGATGCTGAGCGTCATTAAGAAGACTTGCCCGGACCGCTGCACCGCAGGACGATCCGGGGACTTTTCCTGCGGCTATGCCCGCCACCAGTCGTCTGCGACACAGGTGGGGGCAGACAGATAGCCATAACGGCCAGCAGACTACGCACGTAGAAGACTGAGGGTACGGTCATCGGACCGGGGTTCAATTCCCCGCAGCTCCACTTATTTACCAGGCGCCACTTTGCACATAGAAAAGTGGCGCACCCAAACGATAACAAGACCTAGTCACACTTTTCTACATCTCTTTGTCGTATAGAGCTATCTGAGTTTTGTGGCGGCCAATTGAACATATATAGATGTCGTGTCCGGCAATAAGCGGTCAAAAAGCGGCAGATATGAGCGCTCTGAGAGCCGACCGATCTCTGCGGCCAAGTACATGGAGTACATCTGTTAGACGCGCAAAACCACCACCGATCACCTTTGCCTCGACTGATGACGTCAAATATGTCACCGCTCCATAAGATTCGTGGCGCTCTCAGTCCCATCCAAAGTCGTGGCACACCTTTGCGTGATGGCATGCGCAACAAGCTCAAGAGTGCTTGGGGAGATGTCTCCCCAAGCACTCAATAGCAGGCCACAAAGAAGAGTACTTGCCAACACATCAAACTGCCGATTGCTCCCTCAAGCTTCGAATCTAGAGCGAGATTGTTCTCAGCAACTCTCATGCAAGTACACTTACTTTTAAGACCACAAGGGCATCCAATAAGGCCACTAACCGCACAAGCCTCACTGCCCGACTTACGTATCGCCGCATTTAATTTCACTGGCGCTCGTCATGCGCAACAAACTGTTGCCCAACAACAAGAGATCCTGCCGTAGAGGCAAGAAAACACAACAAAGACTTTTCCCGGTTTAGCAAGGAAAAAGGCTTAAATCATGGACGAAAATGGCGGCCTTGAGACATGTCTCACACAGGTCTCAATATAGGAGATAATAATTTATCCTATAGAACAGACTGCTACGGTTAGTTACAGGTATTGGGAACCTGATTGGACATTGTCGGTATTGACATTGTTGGTGTCGGACCACCTTGGGGAAGACTGGATGGTCCGTCCGACGGGTCGATGTAATGCGTGACACCGGCTTACAGTCCGCGAATCAAGGGTAACGGTCAGTACCTGTTGTCAATGAAGGGGTATGCAAGTATGCGTTTGAACTACAGTCTGCGCCGTACGCTGACACTCATAGTCACCGTGCTGGGTCTCATGTCGAGCCTGGGCATGGCTGTCGCCAGTGCAACCGATACCCCCGAAGAATCAGAGGGACAGCAGGCCTCTTCCGTCATTGAGGGGTCCACTGGCACCAATGACAACGACGAATCGGACACTTCTCTTCTGACGCCCACCCCCTCGCCTGCCACAACGCCAGGCAATGCGCTAAGCACCACTCCTGCGACCCCGACCGACTCATCCACAAGCGCGCCATCTCCAACAATCGGTGAAACAGATGATGCGGAGCCTTCCTCAACCGAGCCGGCGGAAAAGCCAAACAAACAGACCTCGCACGTGGTGCGGTTCGACCTGTCGGACGGAACCCCGCCCACGCAAACGACCGTGCAGGATGGCACCCTGGCCGGCCCGCCGGAGAGCAACCCGCAGCGCGAAGGCCATCGATTCAACGGATGGACATACAAGGACCAGGTCTTCGACTTCCGGATTCCCGTCCGCGAGGACATGACTCTGACGGCCCAGTGGGTCCAGGACACGGATTGGCAGCTGAGTCCCGATCATGGACCTGCCTCAGGGGCCCGCCTGACCATCAACCCTCCTTCCAGCAAGGAACCGCGCTTCTCCCACCTGGAATCCTCCGGAGACCAGCTAATCGGGCAGACCAGCAACGGTGGTCTTTACACTTGGAACGGCGCAGCCACTCCAACGTCCATTCCGGCCCCGTCTGAGTCTCGGAACGCGTTCCACTACCTGCAAGCAGGCACCGGTGACCACTGGCAGGCGGCACTGGGATCGGATCATCACCTTTACACCTGGACCGTCAAGCAGCCCTCGCCCACGATTCCTGACGTCACCCGGGAAACCCTGTATACAAGCATCAGCACGGACATCAGTCATGGATGGCTCCTGGCCGTTGATCAGCAAGGTCGCATCCACACGCTCCAAGCTGATGAGACCAAAACCGAGAAGGCAGGCCCGCGCCTGTCCGAACAAGCCGTGGTCACCCTGCCCGAGCAGGCACATGCGACGCTTGTCACTACGGCCGCCGACCAGGCCTTGGCCGTGGACACGAACGGGCAAGCCTGGACTTGGAACATGACCGGTGCTGATGCGCACGCCACGCGCATCAGTCAGCCCGCAGATACTCCCATCATCCAGGTCGAAAGCGTCGGCACAGGCTTCGTCCTTATGGACACGACTGGCCAAGCCAGCTATTTGGCAGGAGACAAAACTGCGCCCTCCGCGATTCGTCTGCCAGATGACAAACGCCCAAACCGGGTCAGCAGCAGCGGCAACCAGGTGCTGATTACGGACACCAAAGGCCAAATCTGGGCGTGGAAGCCGAACAGCACACCTACGCAAGTGGACGGCGGGAAGCAGTCCTACATACAGGCACTCACAGTCGGCAGCAAGACTGTCGCCCTGAATCTGCAGGGAGAGTTGCTTGCGTGGAGCACCAAGCAACAGGACAGGCCTGTCAAAGTCGTCGTCACCAAAGAGCCGACCTTGGACGCGGCCAGATTCGACGACCAGCCCATGACCCTGACCCGCAGCGGCGATGCCTGGCAGGCAGACGCACCCGCGAGGCCAGCAGGGCAAGCCACGGTCACCATCAGCGGCAAGCAAGACAACCAGCCCTTCTCCAAGAGTTTCACCTACACGGTGGAAGAGCCTCTCGCCAGAGCTGCTGCACCAAGCCCAACATATACAGTCACGTTCGACGCGGACGGAGGCAGCCCCCGACCCGGCGCCCAATACGTCCCCAGTCCGTATGGGCGTGTGCAAAGGCCCACAACGAATCCGGTACGCAGCGGTTACCTGTTCGACGGATGGTTCAATGGCAGGATTGCCTATGACTTCAGCAAACCCGTCACTTCGAACCTCACTCTGACCGCCCACTGGACACTCGACGGTCAGGACACTTGGCAAATCGACCCGGACAGGGGCAGCCAGTATGGCGGACAGAGCGTGCGCATCACCCCACCCCTCAATAGGGGCATCAAGTTCAACCAGACCAGCAGTGCGACGAACCTCAACGAGGAACCCCACAGGGGGTATTCTCTGGCCATAGGCAGCGACGGGAATGCATATGCCTGGGGTTCAAACCAGCATGGGCAGCTTGGCGACGGAACAACCTCCCTCCGCAGAGCTCCAGTCTTGGTGAAAAAACCTGATGGAGCCCCGGCGGATTTCACGTACGTACAAGTCAGCGCTGGGGGTTATCACTCCTTGGCCCTAGGCAGTGACGGATACGTGTACGCCTGGGGGCTTAACAGCCATGGGCAGCTAGGAAACACCAATTGCGGCGATCAAACCACCACGCCTGCGAGGGTGCGCGACCCCAATGACCCTACGAACCAATACAAGGGCCTAACCGCAGTCCAGGTAGACGCCGGCGCTTTGAACTCCATGGCGTTGGGAACGGACGGGACCGTATACACCTGGGGCAGCCAGGCAAGAGGGTGGAACGGAACCGTATTCACCGATCGACAGCCTGTTCCCGTCCCGGTCAAGGACCCCGCGAATTCATCCAACAGTTTCCGCGCCGTACAGATCAGCACCAACTGGTCCTTCAACCTGGCCATCGGAACGGACGGTTACGTGTACGCCTGGGGGTACAACAATTTCGGCCAGCTCGGCAACAATCGCCTCGATGGTCCAAATTCCACCGTCTTTTATCCGACCCCCACACGCGTTCGCGATCCAACCTGCCCCATGGACGCATCCTGCGGCTTTAAAGCGGTCCAGGTCAGTGCCGGAGGCTGGCACGCACTTGCCGTCGGCACTGATGGGAAAACCTGGGCATGGGGGCAGGGCCAGTATGGCCAGCTCGGCAACAACAGCATCGATAACGCCTGTATCCCCGTTCTTGTTTGCTCCCCTTGGGGCAACGGAAACCTGAACGCGACGCAAGTGATTGCCGGCCCCAACGACTCGTTCGCAATTGACTCGGCTGGAACCGCCTGGGCATGGGGATGGAACTGGCATGGACAGCTCGGCGACGGCAAAAAAACAGGGAATAGCCCAAACTGTGTGCCTGTCAAGATACTCAGTGCTGTCCATATAAGCGCAGGTTATGAACACACGATGGCAATCGGCCCGGACGGAGATGCCCAAGCATGGGGAGACAACATCTTTGGACAGCTCGGCAACGACGGTATCTTCTCGCAGACCTCGACTCCTGTACCGGTATTGTTTAACAAGCGGCCGGTGATCACCAGAGTCAGGTTCGACCGGAGCCCCGCAACAAGCCTGACCATCAACAGTGACGGCCACAGTGCCACCGTGGTCACTCCTGCGCATCAGCCCGGGATGGTGACGGTCACCGTCGACTACACGCTGGAAAACGTACGACAGATGCCGGATACGTCGCTATCGTACCTGTACCTGCCCGCAGGCACCCTCCTTCCCAACGCAGGAGGGGCCGGCATGATGCTCACGCTGCTTACCGGCGTCGTCGCCATGTGCGGCATCGCGGCGCAGCGCCATCACAGGCAATCGAGACAACTAGATACTTCGCTTGAGTAAGGCTGTCGAGTCGGCCCACCCGACTCGACAGCACCGGGGAAAGGCCCGGGAGCATCAATGACCATCCCCAACTGGTCGATGCTCCCGGGTCTCATTAATATCATCGCATCATCGGACACAACCAATGCGGATGGTTACCGATTGTAAACCGATATGCAGAACAAAATGAATAGCCGACCACCTGGCAGCCATAACCCACACCAAACAGCGGATCTACTTGCTTTCAGATCTACCTATGGCGGCAGCGGCCGGCAATCCCAGCAAGGAGAGCACGGCAGCAGTCAACATGGCGGCTTTGAAACCGGAGGTGAAGGCAGCCGGCGAAGAGGCGCTGCCCCTGGCATAAAAGACAAGCACTGAAACAGCAACGCCCACCGCTCCACCGAGAAGACGAGACATGTTATAGATACCGGACGCTTTGCCGCTATCAGCAGACGGCACCGCTCCCAGCACCGCCTTCTGCAAGGCGGGGCCGGCCATCGACAAGCCGGCACCGGAGATGATCAGGGGCAGAACCAGGGCCGCATAGGTGAACTCGCCACCGGTCGTCAGACCAATCCAGAAATATCCCAGGCCCTGCAGGAACAACCCGAGTGCGGCAACCATCCGTTCGCCGAACCTGTCCACCCACTTCCCGGCCAGGGGTGCGACGACAACCAGGGTTCCCGTCCAGGGAAGAAGCTCGAGACCGGCGACCAGGGCTTTCGCACCACCCACCACCTGTAGCTGCTGAGGCAGGAAGAAAACCACCCCGTACATGGAAGCGTACAGAAGGAAGGTGGCGAGGTTACCTCCATCAAAGGAGGGGGATCGGAAGAAGCTCAAGGGAATCATAGGATTCGACTGGCCGCGTTGGCGCAGCATGAGCACAGCCCACAAGGCAACACCGGCCAAGCCGAGCACTATAGAGAAGCGGCTCCAGCTCTTGTCGGACAGCCCAAGTATCAGAGCCACGGAAGCGATAATGACCAGCACTGCATCCACCAGGTTGATGCGCCCGTTTCCTGGCGTATCTTCGGGCAGGTACTTGTGGCTCAGCCAGATACCGGCCAGACCGATCGGGATGTTAATCCAGAAAATCCACTGCCAGGTCAACTGGGAGACGATAAGACCGCCCAGGGCCGGACCGACGATCAAGCCCAGACCGCCGATTCCAGAGTAAATGCCCAGCGCCTTGCCCCTGCGCTCAGGTGGTGTTCCTGAGGCCAGAATGGTCATCGACATGGGCGTCAGCACGGAGGCGCCCACACCCTGCACCACACGGGCGGCAATGAGCACGGCAATGGAGCCTGAAAGGGCGGCCATGAGGGATCCCAGGACGAATACAGCCATGCCAGCCATATACACAGTGCGGTGCCCGAATCGGTTCCCCAGGGCCGCACCGACCAGGAGGACCGCAGCGATTGTCACATTGTAGGCATTGAGCGCCCACTGCAGTGAGGTGATTGAAATACCGAAGTCATGACGAATGGCAGTGGAGGCGGTGGTGACAATCATCGAGTCCATCATCGACATGAAGAAGCCCAAGGAGGTGAGACCCAGAATCCAAAATGAACTGGTCGGCTTGTGTTTACGCATAGGAGAGTTGACTTTCTGCGACTTTTAACTATTTAATAGTTCATGAACTATTAAATAGTAGCACGACATCGACCACTCTCAACAAGCACCCGGACACCGAATCGGAAGAGCCGGTGGACCGATTCCCGCATCAGGAGAACAGCCTTACAGGGCCGCAAGGAATCCGGGGGCGTACCGGCGGAAGGTCTCCTCGTTAAGGGAGACATACTTCTCGCGCGAACGCCGCTCGTCCACCGTAAGACCAGCCTCACGCAGGGTCCTGAAATGATACGAGCCAGCCGAGGGACTCATCTGCACCATTTGCGCGATCTCCCCGCAGGTCACACCTCTGCACACCCTTTTGAGGTAGCGCACAATCTGCAGGCGGGTCGGATCGGCGAGTGCCTTGAGCACCCTGACCCGTGCCTCATCATCTTCTGTTGCAAGAGAGGACCCATCACCCGTCGTTTCAATACTCATACAAGTATTGTAGCGACCGCGCTCCCCTCCATGAGGATTGCCGATGAGTCCCAATCAAAACACCCGAGCCTGGACCCCGGGGAGATAATACTGCAAACACTCCGAGAGCCAGGCTCGGCGGCTCAGCACCGGTTTATCCCCGGGTCGCAATCCGGGTCTCCAAAGCACTACGCGTCCAGGCCCGCACAACCTCTTCGGCACCCCTCCTGAAGGGGGGGGTTACGCTCGAATCCGCCTGAACACCCAGGTGACCAGTTTGCGCAGCTCCGAGGCCACCAGCACGAGGGAGGCCAGAGCGATGCACTCAAGCCAGGCCTGGGGCTGGAGGGGAACGGTGCCGAAGGCCTCGCCCAGGAAGGGCACATAGATAACCAGAAGCTGAAGCAGGATCGAGATCCCTATGGCACCCCAGAGCCAGAGGTTGCTGAAGAGCCCATGGAAGGCCGACTTCCGGGACGAACGCGAGGCCAAGGCGTTGAACAGCTGGGCGAAGACCAGGATAGTGAAGCCCATGGTCCGCGCCTCCCTGATCTGCGCCTCGTGACCAATCATCTGGACAGACCTGTCGGTGAAGAGGCCGCCGCTCAGGTGCATGTCCATGCCGATCAGGGTGACCGCAGCCATGACCAGGCCTATATAGACGATGTCGAACCACATATCCCGATCGATCACCCTGTCGCTGACGGATCGGGGCGGGCGGTCCATCAGATCGTCGGTCTGGGGATCCACACCCATGGCCAGTGCGGGCGCCGCGTCGGTCAGGAGGTTGATCCAGAGCAGCTGGGTGGCCAGGAGAGGCACGGTCACACCCGCCGTACCAGGCTGGGATATACCCAGAAGGCCGGCGAAGACCACACCGCCAAAGACCGTGAAGACCTCACCCATATTGGAACTGAGGAGGTAGCGCAGGAACTTGCGGATGTTGTCGAATATGCCCCGGCCTTCTCGTACAGCCTGAACGATGGTGGCGAAATTATCATCCGCCAGAATCATCTTGGCCGATTCCTTGGTGACCTCGGTCCCGGTGATGCCCATGGCTACGCCAATGTCGGCAGCCTTGACGGCAGGGGCGTCATTGACACCGTCGCCGGTCATGGCCACGACCTTGCCCTGGTCCTGAAGGGACTCGACAATCTTCAGCTTGTGCTCAGGGGCCACGCGAGCGTAGACGGAGACCTTGGAGGTGGTCTCCCGCAGCTGGTCAGCATCCATGGCATCCAGTTGCTCGCCGGTGCAGGCGGGCTGCCCGGGTTGGATGATACCCAGGTCCCCTGCGATTCTGGCTGCTGTGAGCGGATGGTCGCCGGTAATCATGATTGTTCTGACTCCGGCCTTGTGGGCCTGGTCCACCGCCTGGCGGACCTCGGTGCGGGGCGGGTCGATGATCCCGACCATGCCCGTCCAGATCAAGTTGTTCTCCAGATGGGCGCTTTCCTGAATCACCGTGTCAGCGGACAAGGTGACCGCCGCGGCATACTGAGACTGTTGGTCTGTTCCGACCGCCGCTGACGGCCCCTCCCCTGCGTCGGTTTCGGCCAATGATGACAGCTCCTGGCCGGACACAGGCCGGAAGGCCTGCCCCAGGGTCCTGTAGGCATCCGCCGAGAGGTTGCTTACCTGGGCAAGTATCCCCTCCCGATCGGCACTGGTCATGGTCCTGACCTGACCGCCTTCAAGAATCCTGTCGCATCGATCAAGCAGCACATCGGGAGCGCCCTTGCAGAAGAGACGCGTCTTCCCCTCGTCACCGGTTCTCGAAGCAGCCAGAACCGACATGAGCTTGCGTTCGGACGTAAAGGGAATCTCGGCAAGACGACGATAGCCATCAGCTCTGGAATCGGCTCCCACCTTGCGGGCGGCGACAATCAGCGAAACCTCCGTGGGGTCGCCGACTATCTGCCAGTGCCCCTGGTCGGAACCGGACTGGGCATCGGAATCCGACTCGACATCGCCCCCCTGCCAGTGAAGGTCTCCGTCGTTGGCGACGGCTCCGACCATCAGGGTCTCTTCAACCTCCGCAGCCAGGGATGAATCGATGGGATCGGTCAGCTGATCGTCGGCCCCTGCGGACGCGACCGGCTGCATGGCTCCCTCCGGGGTGTACCCGGTACCGGTGAGCCGGACCTGCCCCGAGGGGACAACCACCCGCTCAACGGTCATTTCATTGCGGGTCAGCGTCCCCGTCTTGTCGGAGCAGATGACCGATGCCGACCCGAGCGTCTCAACCGAGCTGAGCTTCTTGACGATGGCATGGTGCTTGGCCATGCGCTGCACACCCAGGGCAAGGACCACGGTCAGGATGGCCGTCAACCCCTCGGGTACGGCGGCCACGGCCAGGGAAACGGCCATGAGCAGGGAGTCAATCAGGTCCTGAGTCGTCTGGAAGCCCTCCATCAGGGCCAGGGCGGCCAGAACCAGGACGGCAATCAGGCAGACGGCCAGTCCAAGGAGCTTGGAGACCCTTGCCATCTCCTTTTGGAGGGGCGTGGGCTCCTCCTGGGTATCGGCCAACATGCCGGCAATCCTTCCGACCTGGGTGTCCATGCCGGTGGAGGTGACAATCATGCGACCTGTGCCCTGGGTCACTGCGGTGCCGTTGAAGACCATGTTGGCCCTGTCGCCCAAAGCCTTGGGCCGGTCAAGCCGACCGGGCCTCTTGCCCACCGGCAGTGACTCGCCGGTCAGCGATGCCTCGGCCACGCGCAGTCCCGCGGCCTGGAACAGTCTCCCGTCAGCACCGACCGAGTCTCCCTCGGATAGGACCACGACATCACCGGGCACAATCCTGCTGGTCTCCAGGCTGACCACCTGACCGTCGCGCAACACCGAGGCACGCGGAGCCGTCATGCTCGCCAGGGCATCCACCGCCCGTTCGGCCTTGGCTTCCTGGGCGTATCCCAGGGCGGCGTTGAGGATGAGGATGATCATGATGACGATGGCGTCAAACGGGAGGGGCTCGCCCCCACCGGCCGCCGGATGAGAACGCTCCACCATCCAGGCCACCAGCGAAATGGCCGTGGCCACCAGCAGCAGGTAGACCAGGGGATCCTTGAACTGCTGAAGGAACTTCCTCCATGCGGGTACAGGAGGCGCCCCAGCCAGTTCATTTGGGCCGAACGCCTCCAACCGACGTGCCGCCTCAGCCTCGTCCAGGCCCCGGTCAGGATCCACATTCAGCGCAAGGGCCACCTGTTCGGCATCCGCCGTGGAGGGATCCTTGAGAATGGTGTCATTCGCGGTGCGCCTCAGCTCAGAGTCCTGCCCTGCAGTCGGAGCCATCCCGGTATCAGTTGATTGTTCTTGCTTGGAGCCGCTGGTCAACCCAGTCATGCCACTCTCCTGCTTATGCCACGGAGTAGTCAACGCCTCAGGGGCCCATTGAAGGAAATCAAAAAACGGCCAGACCAAAACGCTGCGTGGTTGTTTACCAAGTAGATATCACAATATACACAGGCTCTGTCAAAACCGTCAAGGCTGCCGCTCCGAGGAGTGCGGCTAGTCAAGCAATCGGAGCATGCTCTTGTACTCCACTAATTTGATCCAACGGACTTCAAGGTGCCATATGAGACCATGAGAGTCGCGGCGACGCCGATGACCAGCAGCAGGAATCCGACCAGGCAGAACGGCCCTAGAGGAATTGGCGTATAAGCAACAGACAGGCCTATACCGCTAAAGGCCAAGGCTACCGCCGCCACAACCACGCATATAGCAACCACAGCGATTAAGGCACCGGCAAGTATGTTCACGCCTGTCTCCAGGACAGCCGACCAAACGATGGACTGCCGTGATACCCCAATTTGATAGAGTCTCCGATTTTGCCCCTGCCGCTCGGAGAGGGCTATGGCTATCGACTGAAGCAGGAAGATGATTGCGAGTGCTGTACCGCCGACAATCATAACGGACAGCGCGTGCTGACCTGAGACGCCACGCTGTAAGAACCGATCTATAAAAGCAGATCGGGTTTCCACCGACATTCCCTTGATTCCGGCACCACGAATTGCTTTGGTTATATCACTGATTGCCGATGGCGAGGACGCGGAGATAAGCGCTAAGACCTGCTCCTCCTCGCCGGCATGAGGTAGTCCGTCAGCTGAGGACAGGAAGTCCATAGGCAGAGGGGGCGTACCCTCGGGCGGCCTGACGATGGCAGCCACGGTCAATTGATAACGTTTATCACTGCGATCAATCAAGGTAACCTTGTCACCCAGCCGGTAATCGGTGTTTTGGTTCGACACGGCAATTTTTCCGGGGCCCAGGTCAGACAGGCTTCCTTCGACCGCCTCGGGGGCGGTAGCCCTCCTCGCACCGTCTCCGACCAGCCCATCCGTACCGTTCTGCCAGGCCACCTGGAATGTTCCTGAGGGATTCTCCACGGCCCAGGTTTGGGTTGTATAGATATCGGCTCCACGGACTTCATCACCCAGGTCCCGTATGGTCGATGACAGCTCGTCGAAGCTTTCTTCGGTGTCAGAGCTTACGATCACATCCGCTTTAAGCGGCTGCAGGTTTAACATGTTTCCTCCTATGGAACCGGCCTGGAAGACCGCCAGGAAAGAAATCACAATCGTCAAAACCATCATGACAGGCAAGGCGACTGCCGTAGAACCGGCCGTCTCCCTTCTGGCCCGCTGACGAGCCAAAATCCCCGGCCCACTGGCCAGCTTTTCCGGAATCAAACCGAGCAGCGAAACCGAACCAGCCACAAGAAGAGGGGAAGCTGCATAAACAGTGCAGATTACCAAGATGACCAGCAGCATACAGCGCATATCAAGAGGCAAGGAGATCGGAGCGAAACCGACGAACAAGGAAAGCAGAACCAGAAGGCAGGAAATGGCAATTCGGAGCTTGCCCATCTTTTTGGCGCCCTTGACAGACTCTTGCGCCATCAGCCCCAGCGGTGGCACTTTATTCAACTTTCGTATTGCCAGCCACACTCCCAGCAGACAGACGACCATCATGAAAGCAAAGGACAGAACAGTAACTGACGGACGGATCCTCAAATCAAAGCTCACTCCCGAACCAGGAAACTCCGAAGGGCCCGAAAACGCCCTTCCCATAGGAACAGCCAGGACAGACCCGAGCAAGGAACCTACGATGTTCGCAAGGGCCAAAGGCAAGGCGAATTCACACAGCTCCATCACCATGATTCTTGTCCGACTGGCTCCATTAAGCCGCATCATTCCGAACTCTCGCCTACGGTCCTGCACCAGGAAGGAGACTGAGGCAAGAACGAGGAAGATGGAAATCAATCCTATGCACAGCACAGACACCGTGGATATCATAACGACATTCCGATATGGCGTTTCTGCCATGAGACGGCGCAAGGTATGCATGGATCCCATTTTCCCGATGCCGTCCTGCATTCTGCCAGCCATGTAAACCTGCAAGGTCGAACAGAACAGAAGAGAGGTCACGCACACTGTCACGGACATGACGATATACGAGGCGCTATGAGCCTTGACCAGAGACCAGACAAGCGCTGCGAGTGAGACCCTCTTCGACGAGAGGTGCGAGGAGGCTTGATGAGCCGGACCGTTGGGACCATGTCGCTTCATTGCACTTGCCTTCCGGCCGTTGTGGATGCCATATCAGCCAAGTGCATGGCCAGACGCTCGGCATCGTACCCCTCGCAGATAGAATCCACGTGGCCGTCTTTTAAAAAGACGACACGGTGGGCCCTGGCCGCCACGTTAGGGTCATGCGTAACCATCAGGACGGTACGCCCTTGTTCCACCACGGCCTCGAAAGAGTCGAGGACCAATGAGGCGCTTCGACTGTCCAGGGCTCCAGTAGGTTCGTCAGCAAAAATAATGTCCGGCTGTGAAGCCAAAGCCCGGGCAATTGCCACACGCTGACGCTGCCCACCCGAAATGTCTGCGGGATACGAGTCAGCAAAATCACCCAGCCCTACCAGCGATAAGGCTCGAAGAGCATTCTCCTTCTTAATGGACGGGCCACCAAACAGTGCTGTCAACATGACATTCTGCAAGCAGGTAAAGGCATCAACCAGGTTGTAGTCCTGGAACACGAATCCGATATGGTCCCGCCGCATCCGCGTCAGATCGGATTCACGCATGCCGGACAGATTCCTGCCAGCAATTGAAACCACTCCACTTTCTATCGGCAACAGGCCGGAAGCGCAGTAAAGAAAAGTTGATTTGCCTGCCCCTGATGGACCCATCAAAGCCGTCCACGAACCGGTCCCGCAGGCCAGAGACACATCGTTAATGCCAAGACCGCCCGAGGCATAGTGAAAAGAAACACTATCGAGGGTCAGCGGAGTTTCATCCATATACAGATATCCTGTCTTTTCGATACGCCATTGTCGATTGGACTATCTTCTATATTATAGAGATAAGAGAAATTAAGGCAAAGGTAAAGTAAACCGCCAACCAAGGGGGAAGGCGGGCCATTGGGGATAGTGCACGACATGTGCCGCAAACAAAACGGTTGACCGCTCTCTGGGGAGGACCCGAGGTGAGCTCTAATAGCGATTCCCCTCATTACTCCGTTGAAAGAACCGACCTTGAACCGCAGAGCGAAGTCGTATTCGACGCTTCTGAATCTGGCGATATGCCCAAAAGAATCCGGGGCAGCAAGCATCCTTATGGATATAGAACGGAACGTAGCGTGAAGATGAAGTAGCTGAACGACTCTTTATGCACAGACGCCTGTGACACCCTAGGGCCGTATTCAGCAACTTGGCTGTCACGCATTCGGAATGCCTAGCTATACGGAAACAGGAACGAGTTACAGAAGCAAGACGCTTTACGGCCTCGCGTCCTCTCAATTTGACGGCGCTCACGACTATTGCACACAATTCCATGATCCCAAAGAACATAAGCGGTGAGACACCAACGATGTCATGAAGATATACTCAGGAATAGAGAAGCAGCTGCTCATCTCCTTCGGCAAGCAGGACACTTACCGCGAGGGGACACGCAGGATACTGTTAAGCAAACGGCGCCATAACTTTCCGGAGACAATCCGGAGCTGTACGGTGGGTTATGGAACAAGGGGGAAAACCAATGAAAAAGAGAATGAGCTGCAAAAACCGTGGAAGTTGCCGATAGACAGGAACTCGAAGCGCACAATTTTACGGAGTGACACGGGGATTGGCCCACCATCCCTCGCCAAACTCAGCAAGGATGGGTGTCATAACTGACTCGCTGCTCCGGACGTTGAGCAGGACGACACAGGAGAAGCCATCCCCGATGAGGAAGAACCTTGCGAGGCAGGCGAGATCCAAGAGGACGTGATCGGTAACGCCGGTTGAACATGCCAGCCCTGCCATACCGTATTACATGAAATAAAGAATGCGAGGAAGATGTATGCCACAGGCGGATAATCGAAGCAGCTACAATTTCATAGACCTCTTCGCAGGAGCCGGGGGGCTGTCCGAGGGCTTCCTTCAGGCAGGCTTCAGGCCTGTTGCGCATGTCGAGATGAATAAGCACGCCGCAGAGACGCTCGAAACCCGCAGTGCATACCACTATCTGAAGAACACGGGTGATCTCACTCTTTACAAAGAGTACCTGTCCGGGAAAATCGTCCGGGATGAGTTTATAAAGCGGCTCCCTACAACCATTACAAAGACGGTCATCAACGAGACGCTGTCGGACGAAACACTTCCGTCCGTCTTCAAGACCATCGACGATATCATGAAGATGCGCGGCTTCGGAAAGATAGACGTGATTGTTGGCGGTCCACCATGCCAAGCTTACTCATTCGTCGGCAGAGCACAGAGCAGCCATATGGAGACTCCGATGAAAGACGACCCGCGCAACTACTTGTATAAGTTATACGCACGATTCCTCGAGAAATACCAGCCGCGTATGTTCGCATTCGAGAATGTAACTGGCATCGAGTCAGCCCAGGGCGGCACCATCTGGAAGGACCTGCAGATGTGCCTCAAGAACGTGGGATACGAAATTGAATGCCGGGAGCAGAACGCGCAAAACTTCGGCGTGCTTCAGAGCAGACGGAGAATTATCATCGTCGGATGGCTCAAGAACAGCGACCTGGCGTACCCGGACTTTGTGGAGAAAAAGTCGGATGCCGTGGTAAACGACCTATTCACAGACCTTCCAAAACTCCTTCCTGGCGAAAGCAATAACACCTATTCGAAGGAAAAGCCGAGCAGATACGTGACCGAGACCGGCATCCGGACGAAAGATGATGTCTTGACCCTGCAGAACTGCCGACCGAACATAGAGCGGGACATAAAGATATACGAGAAAGTTATAGCGCTGTGGGGCGACGGGCATAAGCGTCTCAACTACAACGATCTGCCCGAAGAATTGAAGACGCACAAAAACCGGCATTCCTTCATCGACCGTTTCAAAATCGTCGAGGGAGACGAACACTTCTGCCACACGATACTGGCGCACCTCTCCAAGGACGGACACTACTTTATCCACCCGGATATTAATCAGCATAGGTCCATCACTGTGCGGGAAGCGGCACGCATACAGTCGTTTCCAGACAGTTACTACTTCGAAGGGTCACGCACATCGCAGTTCGTGCAGATTGGCAATGCCGTGCCTCCTCTGATGGCAAGAGGCATCGCAGATGGCATTCTTGCACAACTTCATGGGGAGGACGCAGATGGAAAGCAGTGAAAACAGAAACCGACTCCTCAGACAGTACCGCTGGTTCAAGTGCGAAGAACTGAAGAAATCTCCTTTCCATTTTCTATTTGCAAGCGAGTCCCATCTTGATCCGAAACCTCACCAGATCAACGCGTTCTGCACTGCCGTCGACGCGATAAAGACAGGTGGCATAGTGCTTGCCGACGAGGTCGGGCTCGGGAAGACAATCGAGGCGGGACTCGTTCTGAGCTACATGCGGAAATCCGGAGCGAAAAAGGTGTTGATAGCACTCCCCGCTTCGCTCCGCAAGCAGTGGGAGTTGGAACTTGATGACAAATTCAATCTGAAGTCCGTGATTCTTGACAGACTTACGGTAGAACATGACGCGGAGGGCTGGTACAAGAAACTTACTGACGAATCGTTCCTGATTGTGATTACCTCTTACGACTACTCGTCAAAGCTGATGAAGCGGTTCCCCGACGTGAAATGGGATTTCCTCATTATCGATGAGGCACACAATCTACGCAACCTGAATGGCACGAAACGTGCAAAGAGACTACATGAGCTGTCGGGAGGGATTCCAAAAATTCTCCTTACTGCAACACCGTTGCAGAACTCACTCATGGATCTGTACGGGCTGGTCTCTTTTATCGATCCGAGAATCTTCGGTTCAGAGCAGATGTTTCGGCATCTGTACATGAAAGACGAGAATTACGACGACCTCAAGCGTGAACTCACGCCGGTGCTGTATAGAACTCTCCGAAAAGACACTGCAGACTATATGCATTTTGCGAAGAGAATTTGTAAGACTGCGGATTTCGAACTGTCACAGGACGAAATCGAGCTTTATAAACGAGTAAATCAGTTCCTCAAGAGGGATAACCTGTATTCCATACCGACTTCCAACCGCGGCCTGGTCATCCTGGTTATCCGGAAACTCATGGCTTCATCCAGCTTCGCCCTGGTCGAAACACTCGAAGTACTGAAGAAGCGGCTCGAAAAGCTGCATGAGGGCACGAGATCGGCTGATGCGCAGGAAGGCTTCAATCTCTTCTGGAGCTTTGTCGAAGACGAAATCGACGAATCCGGCTTTGAAGAAATCGAAGATGCGGACACCGCCGCACAGAAGACATGCATCCAGGATGAGCTGGATGAGGTCAATGCGATCATCGATGCGGCGATGCGCGTAAAGACAAATTCCAAGGTCGTCGCTCTGAAGCAGGCGCTTGAGAACGGATTCTCGCATCAGAAGAATAATGGCATAGCTCAGAAGGCTGTCGTATTCACGGAGTCAAAGCGGACGCAGAATTACATTGCTGCTGAGCTTCGCAAATCCGGGTATAGCGAGGAGGACATACTCCAGTTCAACGGCGACTTCGACGACACCATGACAAAGGGAATCTACCGGGCATGGCAGGTGAAGAACCCAGGGAACACGGACTATGGGAGAAATGTCGAATATAAGCACGCCATCGTTGACTATTTCAAAGAGAATGCGAAGATACTGATTAGCACCGACGCCGGATCAGAAGGTCTGAATTTGCAGTTCTGTAATATGGTCATCAACTACGACCTGCCTTGGAATCCGATGAAGATCGAGCAACGAATCGGACGATGTCACCGCTACGGACAACAGAACGACGTGGTCGCCATTAACCTTCTAAACACACAGAACGAGGCGGACAAGCGCGTCTATGAAATACTGTCAAAAAAGTTCGAACTGTTCGAGGGAGTGTTCGGCGCCTCTGACATTGCGCTCGGAGTATTGGAATCTGGCACGAGCTTTGAAAAAATGGTGTTGGACATCTACCAGAATTGCAACACACCAGATGAATTCGAGAGAGAGTTCGATAAGCTTGACAGGAAGCTGAACGCAAAAGGCTACAAGAACGTGCGCAAACTACGCGACATCCTAATTACGGAAAGCAGCGGGGCAAAGAAGCAGGCGCTCGAAAGAACGAAAGAGAATATCGACCGTTATCTTCAGGAAGTCACATACTGGGACAAGGTTCCATCAATGGACCCGGTCAACGACCTTCAGTATTGGGAGGTCGACGATTGGGGCGAACAAACCGTCGGCGCCCATGGCTACCTGTTCCTAGGCGCTATGTACAATAACGTAGACTTACTCTTCCCTGCGTTGCTCCTGTGCGACCACGAAGGAAGATACATCGATTTTGATGAAGACGATCTCGTGCCGGAACTGGAGAAAATTGATGATTCCGCCATCCGCTATTTCAAACCAACCGCCGAGGAAAGCACGCTGTTCCAGGAGATAAACATAAACCTCGGATCTGAGATGCTGGACAGGCTCGAAAAACAGACAGAGCCTGTACGGGAATACAACAGACGCAAAATCGAAAACTGGATTCGCATCCAGAGCGAGCAGATCGAGGCGCAGCGACAGGAAATGCTTGCAGAAGTCGAAGCTCTCCATAACGAAGAACGCACCTCGAGCAGTTTCTACGAAAAGATGGATCTCCGGAAAAAGACAGCACAGAAGGAGAAGGAGCTCGAAGTGTTCCAGGCGTCGTTCCCCGAACGAAACAACCGGTTCAGAACCGAGGGGGAGCGGGAAATCGCGGAATTCAATAAAAACCTTGAAACTGACAATCCTATGCTTCTGATCAAAATAGTACTGAAATTTTAGAAGAACAGCTGCGCAAGAAAAGGAAAATTCGAACTGACCTAGGTCGGCAGTTCTTCTTCTAATCCGTAACTATATCCTTGCTATGCCATTGTTGTAACTAGTGATAAAATAATGAAGCCACCAAAGTAGGGCTGGCACTGGTCAGAAGAAACCCGTAAAGAGAATGGCCACAGGGGGAAATTCGATGCAACGAACTGGCAAGAACATAAACAAAGAACCTACTTGTACGCCCAGAAGAGATTACCGTCCCCTTCATTATGAACGGACCGTTCTCAAAAAAGAGCGACATAAGGCATGAGCTTCCCACCGACCATGAAGTTCATATTACCCAGCAAGCGCATTCGACAGTGATACGGGGAGATTGTTCTCCATCATCCTCAAGGAAGAGCCAGATGTGGTCAGTTGGATTAATCTGCTACTGAATCAGTGCGGCTATTCCAGGAAAACAGTCTATAGCGCAACCCTTGTTCTCTTCGTGGAAACCGCGACTATGCATAGATTTAAGTCAATAGCACGTGGGCTCTTCAGCTGCACGTGAAGGCTCATGGTTGGCGAGGTTTTCCACCACGATAACCGACTCATACCACATGACACAAAAGCATAGGCTTATTCCGATGACAAAGTCCATCCCGAAAATGCCTGCAAATATACCCTCGAATAGCGCATCCATAAAGGAGGAGGACTAATGGCTGACAGATTCAAGTATGCCAAAGTGCGACAGGAAATCATAAAAGCAATACGAACCGACCTGATCGGCCCGTGCTCTCCGGAGGAAAAGCTGGACGAGAATCCGCGCTACGCCTATCTCGTCGGCAAGCTCGAGCCGCAGCGCGATGAGAATGCACCGGACAAGAACGAGCAGGAAGTCGAAGCCGACATTGATTACGGGGATAATAAGGACTTCACACCCGGCAAGGATGATGATAACGAGTCGATATCTACCACGAAATTCGAGCTGCCGTCATCCATCGGTATCAGCTTCTACGTGGAAAGCAGTCTCGACTACATCTTCCTGGATGTGACTTGGGGAGACTACACAAAGTCAACCGAGAAGAGCGTTGGTAAGGATGGGAAGGAACACAGCCGCACGGTTTACAAGAGGACCCCGGAGAAGGAAACCGTTCAAGTCAAATTCAGCGACTTCAGGCACACAAAGGACTACACGCTTGTCCGCGATTCAAATATTCATGTCCATGTGTCGCGCATTCCATTAAAGACCGGATACTCTCTCGTTACTGCCTATGTTGTGAACAAGCGGAGCAATCCGTCCAGTGACGTCGAGGGACTGGTTTTCCAGGTAGGAATCAAGGCTCGAGGAGAAAACCAATCGACGGTGTTCATCGCAGAGCATGTCTGCAGGGATGTTCCCACGACCGAGGAGTTCTACTTTGAGCAACGGCCGATTATGGGACGCGGCAGAGGCTGCGCTGCCGTATGGGGAAAGACCGAAAACGGCCGGACTGATTATGTTGAATCCACGTTCATCCCAGAATATGAGCATCCCGGCGTTAGTGCTGCACTTGAGCATTTCTCATCCAAGCTTTCTACCTGTCAGATGGCAGCAAAAGATAAAAAGTCGGAAACTATACAGAAGCTGAACGCGCTTGCCGACTCATACGAGGCTTGGATTAATGAAACTCTGACCAACAGCTCAAGAATGAGCGATCCAGAATTCCGAGAGCAAGTCGGAGATACGGTTATAGGCCACTGCTCAGAGGCCCTGCGCAGAATTCGGGACGGCATCCGCATCATCACGACCGATGATATCTCCTTTGAGGCATTCAGCTTCATGAACAGCGTAATCTTCATGCAGAACAGCATCAAGAACTACGCAAAGAAACACGGAAAAGGCATCGAGTGCAGTTTCAAAGAGTTTCTCGATCCGAACAACCCGAGGAACGACTTCTCCTGGAGGCCGTTCCAGATCGCTTTTATTCTGATGAATCTCAAGGGCATTGTGCATCCGGAAGATACTGAGCGTGAATTCGTCGACCTGCTTTACTTCCCGACTGGCGGCGGAAAGACGGAGGCTTACCTTGGACTCATGGCCTTCACCATCGCCAACAGACGTCTGAGATCTTCTGAAGGCGACAAATACAATCATGACGGCGGCGTAACCATCATCCTGCGTTACACGCTTAGGCTGCTGACGACGCAGCAACGTGACCGTATCACGAGGATGGTTGTCGCTGCTGAACTCGTCAGGCAGAAAAAACCCCGCTACGGATCAGAGCCGATCAGCATCGGCTTCTGGGTCGGAGGTGCAGTGACTCCGAACGGGTTCGCCGAAGTGAAAGAAAAGCCGGGCAGCAAGGAGAACCTGCTCTATAAGCAGCTTCTTACGTGTCCGCTCTGCGGCAAGTCTCTCACAGAAAAGGATTTTTATATCGTACCGGAAAAGAAGTCCGTAGAAATCTACTGCTCAGATAAGCACTGCATATTCTATAAATACCCACAGAGCGGGACACGCACCCCAATCCCGGTATATCTGGTAGATGAAGAAATATACGCAAAGTGTCCCACCATTATTTTGTCAACGGTCGACAAGTTCGCAAAACTGCCGTGGGACGTAAACACGAATGCGCTGTTCGGAAGAGTTGACCACAAGTGCAGCCGCGACGGGTATATTGCAATCGGATCGGAAGAACATCCGAAACACAGGAAGACGGCAAACCTTCCTGCTGCAGAAATTACGAAGGTGAAACCGTTCCTCCCTCCAGAGCTGATTATCCAGGACGAGCTTCATCTGATCACGGGGCCTCTTGGAACTGTCTACGGTGCGTATGAGACAATTATCGAGGACATGTGTACGCATGATGGAATTAAACCAAAGTACGTAGTCTCCACGGCAACAATCAAAAATGCGGGCAACCAGGCGAAGAGCTTGTATGCCAGGAACGCAACGAAGCAATTCCCTCCTAATGGCTTCGAGATTGGCGACAGCTTCTTTATACGCGAAATCCCGATCGAGGAAGATCCGTTCCGGAAATATGTCGGAATTTGTGCTCCTGGGCAGTCCATGAAAACAGCCTTGCTGAGAACTTACGCCATCATTCTGCAGGCAGCCTACACACTCTCCCTACAAGATGAGTACAAGGACGTCATTGATCCGTACTACAGTTTGATCGGATATTTTAACAGTATCCGAGAACTTGGAGGTGCAGTCCGCCTTCTGCAGGATGATATTCCCGCTAGAATTAAACGTATCCAGAAACACTATGATTCCAAGAAGCGCAGGTTTCTGGATAAGACCGACGAGATAACATCCCGAATGTCGTCATGGAGAATACCGGAAAAACTCAATCAGCTTGAGCTGCCTTATACGGCAAAAAACCACATAGACACAGCCCTTGCAACGAATATGATTGCAACTGGTATGGATGTCGATCGGCTTGGACTTATGGTCGTGACGGGCCAGCCGAAACAGAACTCCGAATACATCCAGGCGACAAGCCGCATAGGGCGTGCTCATCCTGGACTTGTAGTGACGCTGTATAACGCTTACCGTCCACGTGACCTTTCGCATTACGAGAACTTCACTGGCTACCATGCGCAGCTATACCGGTTCGTGGAGGGGACAACTGCCACTCCATTCTCTGCAAGAGCACGGGATCGTGTTCTACACGCACTTGTTATTTCAGCTATAAGACTTCTGTACCCGGAAATGGCCAACAACAAGGATGCTGCGGCAATTAGCGCTCTGCCACAGAGCCATATCAATACTGTGAAAGAAATGATCCTTGACCGGATAGGGATTGTCAAACCATCTGCAAGAGCTGATGCAAGTGAAGAGATCAGCCAGTTCATTGATTGGTGGAAATCAAAGTCAGCGGCAGTGCAGGCCACGAGACCTCTTCGCTATTACGTTGTAGGAACAGAAAAATACAGCAGGCTTATGAACGGATATGAGCAGCCTCATATCGAGAGCGAGAAACCCACTTTGCGATCAATGCGTGATGTGGAGAGCGCAGCAAATATGTACTACTACCAGGAGGACTAATATGGCTGAGCACTATAATAATAAACTTGGCGAGTTGCGACCAAACCAAATCATTACAACCTTCGGACCGGGATCGGTTGTAGACGCGGTAAAAGACTCAGTGACTATTCTTGATATCCCGTACTGGAAGGTCAAAGGGAAGAAGATACTAGACGGTCGGCTTGCATCCTACCTGAACGTTGATGCCTTCTATATGCCGAGGACCACCTTTGCGTATGACATACCCGTCGTTACTTTTCCTTACTGGCATGTTTGCTCCAAATGTGGGAGGCTCTTTGATGCAAGGAAGACGATTGACAGTGATTTTGACACGTACCTGCAATATGGCGTTAATTGCCCCGACTGCGGATGGCGCGCTTATCCAGCCCGTTTCATAACAATCTGCGAAAAAGGGCACATGTCAGATTTTCCTTGGAAATGGTGGGTTCATCGCGGAGAAACAGATTGTGGAGGCAAAATGCGAATGTACTCCACCGGAAGTACATCCACGCTGTCGGATATGCGGTTAGAGTGCTCATGCGGCATGAAAGGAAGCATGAGCGGAGCGACGCAGGCTCAGAACTTCGAAGGCCTGTCGTGTAGCGGCATGCACCCGTTCCGGCCGCGCTGCAAGAGCGAAAAGTGCGAGAAACCGGTCATCCCGTCACAACGAGGCGCATCAAACGCATACTTTGCCGTGTCGAAAAGTGCCATATCTATCCCACCGTGGATTAATCCCCTATACAACCTGATAGACGAGCATCTCCGCGGTATCGAGGCGGCTGTAAAATACGGAGCCGACAAGGAATCAGTCCTTCAAGGTGTTTATGAAAATTACTTTTCCGGGTATACACGCGAGGAATTTGATGCAGCCTATGAGCGACGCATGAAAAACATCAAGGAATTTACGGAAATCAAGCGAATGGAGTATGAAGCCATAACGCATCACGATGATCCGTCCTATCAGTCCAACAAGAAACACTTCAAGACCGAAGAAGATGCTCTGCCCGATTACTTTAAACGCTACTTCAAGCGAATCATCCGCATAACAAGACTGCGTGAGGTGCAGGTGCTTCTTGGCTTCACGCGTGTTGATGCTCCCGAACCTGACGCGGATGAACAGCCGGATGTCGTCTACCTGACAAAAGGAGGGGACGAACGATGGCTTCCTGCTGTAGAGGTAAACGGGGAAGGAATTTTTATCGAATTCAACAGACAAACGCTTGCAGATTGGCTAAATGAGCCCAAAGTCGCAGAAATTTCGGGGAAATATGCTGCTTCCTATGAGGAGTACTGTAAGTCAAAGGGATGGACGATAACGGCAGAACGTAATGCCGTTTACGCCCTTATGCATACCTTTTCCCATCTTCTCATCAAGCAAATGGCCATGTCGTCGGGCTACTCCTCTTCGGCAATCAGGGAAAGAATCTACTTCGGCGACAATATGGCAGGCGTCCTGCTCTACACGGGAAGCTCCGACAAGGAGGGCTCTCTCGGAGGTCTTGTAGAACTCGGTACGGCAGTCCAGATGACAGACCTCATGCGGGACACATTCCAGGAAGCCTTGATCTGCACAAACGATCCGGAATGCATGAACACGCTCCCAGCCGGAAAGAACTCTAACGGTGCCACCTGCCATTCGTGCTGTATGGTTTCAGAAACTGCATGCGAGAACGGGAACCGCATGCTTGATCGGGGACTTGTGGTTCCTCTTTCGGAACGTGAGGAGACTTCGTATTTCCGAGAGTTGGTGAATGAGCTCTGTCAGGTGGAGATGTAAGAAGAGAGATACTTCTGAATACCATAAGGGCAGATGCTGCCAATGGTACCGACATTGCCGCAGACATCTTGCGCAGACAGTATCCGGGTTTGTCATCGACAGATTGCGAGGAAATAGCTAAGACAATCCAGTCTGCTCTGAATATAGAAAGCACCGACAAAGTCTCACTTGTCGTGACAGCACCGCCGTCGTTCAGAATTAATGCAAAGCCGACAATGGCTGTTGTTCGATCAATGATCGAGGGCGCGGAAAGCAGCATTCTAATGACCGGATACTCGCTGTCCTCATATTTCTCAGAACTTACAGACACCATCATCGGCAAAAGCCGGAAAGGGGGTTGTCAAATTTCCCTTCAACAACATCTCGAACCAGCCAGAAGCAGGCAAATTGCTTCACACAAGGGTTGCTTTCTCAAACTATACGTTACAACAACAAGGAAGACAAGATGGCCGCTCTGCACGCCAAGATCATCTCTGCGGATATGAAATAACATCAGTGAATCTGTCATACCACGGACAACAGGGAAACATCGAACTCGGAACCCTGATTGAGTCAGAACGCACAGCAAAACAACTCAATGAAGTGATGACGCAGCTTATCTTCAGAAAGATATTCGAAGAAGCGTGACATGGAGGTGACGGCGACATCAAAGTTATGACGGGGAAACAACGAGATCTCAACTGTCACATCTACAAGGAGAGTGAAGCAAATCCGGCAAAGCGGATGGCTGTCTTCCGAAATACCGTGCAGTGCTTTATGCTCGGTTGCTTCTGGCGCACTCCGGGGCAGATACACGATGACGCCGTCCATGAGTCCAAAAACAGACTTCCGGTGCCGAGACCCAGGTCCGGGATTCCACTTAAGGCTCTGTGAATCCTTCATTACCTTGCAAGCGCGCTTTGTAACACAAGCGGCTAAGGAAATCAACTCTTTTCTTCCTGTCGCGCCGATGCTAAATCTGGTATCTGGCTCTGGTGCGCCATGCCAGTTTCACAGCACAATCAAAGGAAACACATGCATACTCGAACATCCCTTCCCCTGACTAGGCTCAAACGCGCCATCGCGATCGTCACTGTACTGGCAAGCTCCACGCTCTTTCTAGGCGCCTGCGGGCAGAATTCGCAGACAGCCACGTCCAGCGAGACCACAACCTCCGGGCAGCAGGATTCCTTCCCCGTCAAGATCGATCATGTTTACGGCACCACCTCGATCCCTTCCAAGCCCAAGCGCATCGCCACCGTCGGATGGGCCACTCCCGACAACCTCATCGCCTTGGGGGTCGTGCCGGTCAGCATCCAGAAGAACTCCTTCGGCAAGACCGTGGATGGAGGGTATCTGACCTGGACCAAGGATGCCCTAGATGAGATGCGTGTGGCCAAGGCGGATATGCCCAAGCTGCATGACGAATCGGACGGCATCGATGTCGAGGCCATCGCCGCGTCCAAGCCCGATCTAATCATCGGCCTGCTCTCCGGCATGACCAAGAAGCAGTATGACACCTTGAGCAAGATTGCGCCGACAATCGCCTATCAAGAGGTTGCCTGGGGCGACCCCTGGCGCAAGGTCATCACGTCCACAGCCAAAGCCATCGGAGAACCCGAAAAGGGCAAGCAGCTGATATCCGACCTGGAGGAGCGCATCTCAAAGGCCGGAGAGACCCAACCGGCCATCAAGGGCAAGACCGCGGCAGTGATGTATTTCGATGCTTCCAAGCTCTCTAAGTTCAGCGTCTACACCACCTCCGACGCCCGGCCTCAGTTCCTGAACGACCTCGGTATGGAGACTCCGGAGTCCATCAAGGAGGACTCCAAGAGCACCAAGAACTTCTACAAGGAGATCTCCTCCGAGCATGCCGACAGGTACAAGGATGTCGACATCATCGTTACCTACGGCACCCCGGACCTGCTTGAAGCGATGCGCAAGGACCCCCTCCTCTCCAAGATTCCTGCAGTTGAGCGAGGATCCGTCGTGGTCATCGACAATGACAGCGAGATGGCCAATGCCCTTGACCCCTCGGCCCTGTCCATCCAGAAGACGACCGACGCATACGCCCAACTTCTGGGCGAGGCTGCCGCCAAGGTCTAATCAGGCCGCAGGTGAGGGGATGAAAGAGGGAGAGGTGGCGCATATATGCGGTCGGGAGTGACTCCGCGCCCAGGCACCCGGCGAGCAACCATGCATCGCAATGGAAACGGACCCATGGTCTTGTCCGGGCTGATTCTGGCGGTCTGCCTGGTCATGGTCTGCGCCCTGTCCCTGGTTTTCGGATCCCGTTCCGTCAGCCCTTCCGACATCCTCCACGCCCTGTCCGCCTCCTCGGATGACATCGCGGTCTCGGCCATCCGCCTGAGAATCCCTCGCACCGTCCTCGGCCTCCTGGTCGGTGCCGGGCTCGGGGTGGCCGGGACCCTGATGCAGGGCATATCACGCAATCCACTGGCGGACCCGTCGATTCTGGGTTTCAATACGGGGGCGGCCCTGGCGATCGTCTGCTCCATAGCCTTCTTCTCCCTATCGACCCCGGCCCAGTATGTCTGGGTCGGACTGCTGGGCAGTGCGACGACCGCACTGGCCGTCTGGGCCATAGGCTCCCTGGGACCATCCGGTCCATCTCCGCTACGGCTGACCCTGGCCGGTGTCGTGATCAGTTCAGTACTGGGATCTCTTACCTCCGCCATCCTTCTGCCGCGCATCAATGTCATCAGCTCATATCGCTTCTGGCAGGTGGGCGGAATCTCCGGCGCCCGGTTCGATCTCATGATGCCGGTCCTGCCTCTTCTCGCTCTTGGCCTGATACTCGCCTTCTGTCTGACACCCGGAATCAACGCCTTGACCCTGGGTGATCAGATGGCCGAAGGACTGGGTATGCACGTCGGGCGTGTCCGCAGCCTGGCCTGGCTTGCGGCGATACTCCTCTGCGCCTCCTGTACGGCACTGGCGGGTCCGATTGGCTTCGTCGGATTGGTGGTCCCCCATGTGGCACGACTGCTTATAGGACCCGACTACAGACGAATCATGGCTCTGAGCATCCTCATCGGCCCCCTTCTGGTGGTTGGCGCCGACGTGGTGGGCAGGATGATCACCCGCCCATCCGACGTGGAGGTCGGCATCGTCACGGCACTGATTGGGGCTCCCGTATTCGTGATTCTGGCCGGGCGCAGAAGAAGCGCGGAGGTATAGGCATGGTCGCTCCTCCCGTTCGTGGCGATAACCCCGCCCTTCAGAAATCGCATAGACCCGATGCGATGACCGACCTGCAACGGATACGACGGACCCATACCGTTCGTTCACTGGCGGTCACCATCCTGCTTGTGGTACTCCTGGTTGCTCTCGCGCTGTCGGACCTGGTTCTGGGACACCGAACATACTCCATGAGCGACCTGATTGGAGCGCTTCTGGGGCAGGGAGACGAAGGGACCAGATTCGTGATTCTCCAACTCCGCATGCCCAGGGCACTGATCGGCTGCGCCGCCGGCATCGCATTCGGCATGGCCGGAATTGGTTTCCAACACCTCCTGCGCAACATGATGGCCAGCCCGGATATCATCGGCATCACGGCAGGAGCCAACACGGCCGCCATCTTCGGCATTGTCGTATTGGGTCTGTCGGGCATGCCCTTGGCCTGCCTGGCGGTCATGGGCGGTCTCCTGACAGCCCTCCTGGTCATGGCCCTGGCCTGGCGCGGTTCGTTCGACCCGACCCGGCTGATACTGATCGGAATCGGAGTGGCCGCAGGGTTCAATGCTCTGGGTTCCTGGCTCATGGTTCGCAGCAACCAATGGGACATCCAGGCAGCAACCCGGTGGCTGACGGGCAGCCTGGCCGATGCCCAGTGGTCCGATCTACCCATACTGGCAACAACAACCCTCGTCGGCGCCATGCTCCTGCTGGCACTCGACAGGAATGTCAGCACACTGCAGCTGGGACCGGAGATGGCCGCCGGACTGGGAGTCAGGGTAAGCCGTGTCCAGTTCGAGGTGATTATCGTGGGTGTGCTGCTCCTGGCTGTCGCAACGGCGACCACCGGTCCCATCTCCTTTGTTTCGTTCCTCTCCGGCCCCATCGCCGCAGTCCTGGTTGGTCGGGGAACATCGGCCCTCATCCAGTCGGGCCTGGTGGGAGGTTGCCTGGTTCTGGGGTCGGACATCGTCGCTCAACATCTGCCCACAACCCAGGTGCCGGTCGGCATCATCACCAGCATTGTGGGCGGCCCCGTCCTCATCCTGATCATGGTCCTCATGACCCGCAGACAGGAGCTCTGAACATCATGACGTCACCCCCGGCACACGACTCCTGGAGCAGCGCGCATAAGCTGACCGCCTCGCACCTTCGCCTCACCTATGGCGGGCGTACGGTCATCGAGGACCTGAGTCTGGATATACCCCCACACACGATGGGGTCCATCATCGGACCCAACGGGTGCGGAAAATCAACCTTCCTCAAGGCCATGGCCAGGATACTGAAACCTGCCTCGGGGGCCGTCATGCTGGACGGAGAGCCCATCACCAGCATGCCCACCCGCAAGGTTGCAACGATTCTGGGGTTACTGCCGCAGAACCCGTCAGCCCCCGCCGGCATCACCATCGCCGACCTGGTCGCTCGCGGCCGATACCCCCACCACCACTTCGTCGAGCGGTGGACGGACAAGGACGAAAAGGCGGTGGAACGGGCCCTTGCCCTGACCGGACTGACCGATATGGCGGGGTGCCCAATCGACCGCCTGTCCGGAGGCCAACGCCAGCGCGCCTGGATTGCCCTGACCCTCGCCCAGCAGACCGACATACTCCTTCTTGACGAGCCGACCACTTACCTGGACATCGCCTACCAGCTTGAGGTGCTTGACCTGCTGAGCACCCTGAACAGGCAGGAGGGCGTCACGGTGGTCATGGTTCTCCACGACCTGAACATGGCCGCCAGATACTCGGATTGGATCCTGGCCATCAAGGATGGCAGGAGGGTCGCCCTGGGCGCTCCCGACGAGGTCATGACCGAGAACCTGGTCACGGAGGTGTTCGACATCGCGTCCACCGTGGCGAAGGATGGGTCCACCGGCACTCCACTGATGACACCTGCTCCCCTCCATAGCCTCGGAGCCCACTCCGTGAGGCCCCGGTAATGTACATCCCCATGATTCGCATCCGATATCCGAAACACAGCAATCCAGCCCTATGACACCAAACCCGGTGTCCTGATTCTCGGCAACCCAGACACCCACACAACAGGCCTGAGTCCAAGGTCAGGCCATACACCCCAACAGAAAGAGCAATGACCATGAAACTTCCCGCCAACCACCCGGTATCCCTGATTCCCTTCCACGTCACCGTGGCCAGAACGGAAACACTCTCGCCCCACTTCCGCCGCATCGTCTTCCAGAGTCCCGATCTGAAGATCTTCGCCGATGCGGGATACGACGAGCGAATCAAAATCATCCTTCCCCTTCCGGACGGATCAGTGCCTGACCCCTCCTTCTTTGAGGTTGCCCCAGAAGTTCCGCTTGGCTGGCTACAGGAATGGAGAGCTCTCCCTACGGAGCGCCGCAACCCGATGCGTACCTACACGGTTCGCGCTCTCAGGCCCGAGATCGGGGAAATGGATGTGGACTTCGTCATCCACGATCCTTCCGGACCTGCCGGAACCTTCGCGGAGCAGGCCAAGCCAGGCGACAAAGCCGTCATCATCGGCCCCGATGGAAGGGTCGGAGGACAGGTTCCAGGACTTGATTTTCACCCGGGCCAATCCAGGCATATCCTCCTGGCGGGTGATGAAACGGCGCTCCCGGCCATCGCCGCCATAATGGAAAGCCTGGTTCGCGACCAGTGGCAGGGTGACGGGGTGGTGGTGATTGAAGTCCCGACCGAAGAGGACCGCCTCCCCCTCCAAACACCCGAGGGCATTCGCGTCATCTGGACTGTGCGCGACGAGTCCGGCCACGGTCATGCCCTTACCGAGGCCATGCACAACCTCCTGGATGACCTGCCGGTCCATTCCGACTCGGACGAGGCCGCTCAATCCTCCAAGGAATTCAAGGAAATCGATATCGACCGCGAGCTGCTCTGGGAGACATCCGATTCCGCCGAGGCGGATACCGTCATCCAAACCGATGACCTGTATGCCTGGATTGCCGGCGAGGCAGCCACCGTCCGTGACCTGAGGCGCATGCTGGTCAGAGACCACGGAATGGACCGACGCAGTGTCTCCTTCATGGGATACTGGCGACAGGGCCGTAGCGAGATGTCCTGATACGGACTTCGGGTGCGGTCGGCCCCCATTACCGACAGCCGACCGCAACGGGTCAGTTCCCAGCAGGCGAGCCGCAGTACTCCCGGAAGAAGTTGCCAATCACCTGGTGACCATACTGGCTGCCGATGCTCTCGGGGTGGAATTGGACACCCTCCATGAGCGATCGACCACGTCTCAGGCCCATCACATACCCGTCCAGAAGCGAGCGCGCACTGATCTCCAGATCGGCGACCTGCCCGACCGAGGTCTCATCGGCAACCAGGGAATGGTACCTGGTCACCTCAAAGGTGTCGGGTAACCCTGTGAAGCAGCCCCTCCCGTCGTTTCTTATCCGGCTCACCTTACCGTGCTGGCGGCTGGAGGCCCTGACCACCTGGGCTCCGGCATGTACTGCGATGGCCTGCATGCCCAGGCAGATGCCGAATACCGGCTTCCGTCCCGCAACCCGGTCAAGGAGCTCCAGGTATCCGCAGTCCTCCGGATGGCCCGGTCCAGGGCCCAGGATGACCGCATCAAAGGTGAGTGGATCCACCTCGGCAAGGTGGTTCACCCGGACAATGGTCGTATCGGCGCCCAACAGGTCCACGTAGTTCTTGACCACATAGACGAAACTGTCGAAGGCATCAACCAGCAAGACTCTCATGGGCCAGCTCCTTTCCGGTGATGGCCAGATAGGCCGAACTCATCTTCTTCATGGTTTCCTGCCATTCGCTTTCCGGCTGAGAATCCTCGACGATTCCGGCCGAGGCGCGCAGGTGGTACCTGCCCGAATGGTAGGAGGCCGTCCTTATGCACAGCGCCGTCAGGACCTGGCCGTCAAATCCGAGGAAGCCCACCGCCCCGGCATATACCCCGCGCGAACTGACCTCGGTCTCCTCGATGATTTCCACGGCGCGCACCTTGGGGGTTCCTGTCATGGTGCCGGCGGGGAAGGCGGCCGAGAAGACGTCGTACTTGTCCAGGCCAGGCCGGATTCGACCGACCACATCCGAGACCATATGAATGACGTGGGAGTAAACCTCGGTGGTCATCAGCCGGTCCACCTCCAAGGATTCGGGTGTGCAGCACCTGGCTACGTCGTTGCGCCCCAAATCCACCAGCATCAGGTGTTCGGCCCGTTCCTTGGGGTCGCCGGTCAGCTGCCTGATGGCCGCCTGGCGGGCCTCATCATCTCCGGGATTGCCGACAGTTCCTGCGATGGGCCTCAGGGTTATGTCACCATCAGGGGTCAGTCCGATGAAGAGCTCGGGGCTGGCGCCGATGACATGCACCCCTTGGGGAGTCACAAAATAGTACATATAGGGGGACGGGTCCTGCCGACGCAGCCGTTGGTAGACCTGGAAGGGCGGAATCCTGGAGTCCACCTGAATCTCATGCCCGAGCTGGAGCTGGTACACATCTCCCTGGGCTATGTGCTCCTTGCCCTTGGCAAACCACCGATAGAAGAGGTCCCGGTCAATCGTGTCATGGGCGCTGTAAGGGAAGTCCGATCCGGCATCCTCAGACCCTGCACCGGTCCGGGCAAGGTCTTCCGCAAGGGGTGCGTCAGATTGCAGCAGGCCCAGCATTTCCGCAAACCGGTCGGACTCATGCCCAACGCTCTTCCCATCCGGCTGCCCGTCAAGCCTGCTGTACTCAATGCCACCCGCGTCTTCCTGCCCTACCGGACTGTCGCTTTCCCTGCTTCCCCGACCATCCCGGATGTCGTACCCGCCAGGGTCGCCGCTCAGATGGATCAGCGTGGCGCAGTGGCCGCCAGCCTTCAGGTCCAGGGTGATGATTCCCCGGTAGAGGGTCAGCGAGATGACCGGTAGGGCCGCATCCCTGGGAATGCGCTCTTCCAGGTCTTCAATCATGAAAATGGTGTCATACCCGAAGTAGCCGAACCATCCCATCCCGAAGGGGCCTTCATGGCCGCCGCTGATGGCGAAGGAGGACTCAATCCCCCTCAGTACCGCGAACACCTCCTGGATGTCGGAGACCGGATGGTGAACCACCCCCTGCTCAATCCGGCCGAAGACCTCCAACAGACCTGCCAGCTGTACGTTACCCAGCGGATCAATGGTCATAACGTGGTCCGTCACACTCAGGGTCAACATGGGCTCGAATCCAATCACCGAACGGTTCCTGTCCGTATCGGGACCGCTCAGGGACTCCAGGAGGAAGAGCTGATCCTCCCGATACCTGGTGCGCAAGCGCCTGTATATGGACAGGGCGTCAAGGTCGCTGACGAATTGGTGGGATTCCATGGTTGCATTGATGGTCATACCGGCACTCCCTTGGTCGGATGCTGCGATTGGAAAGACGGGGGATGAACCTCTCATGGTGCGAGTGCGCCCGGGTTGAGGCGGGTATCCAATACGGTATGAATCCAAACCATCCGATGGCCCCACACCCGTCAGCAATGGAAAAAGAGACCTCAAACACCGAGGCGGATATATGAATCAGAAGAAGAACCGAGCCGGTTCTGGCCCATCAGGCGAAGGACATTAACGCCATCGGGCATCGACATAGAAAAAGACACCCATGGGCAACCAGGCCTGCCGTGATGTCATTTTCCTCATGGGCACGATGCTAGAGCACCCGTGTGCATCCTCCCAAGCAGCATCCACCATTCGGACGTAGTTCGTCCATTTGACCCACTCCAGTACGTTTTGACCCACTCCAGTACGCGAAGAGAAATCAACAGCCTCAGTGTCGATACGCCCGGCGGTAGGCACGCGGGGTCGTGCCGGTCTCCATCTTGAAGCGACGGTTGAAATTGGCGGCATTACCGAACCCGCTCAAGGACTGAATCCGGGCGATGGGCAGATCGGTGGTGACCAGGAGGAGGGAGGCGCGTGCAGTCCGCAAGCGGCAGACCAGTGCGGAAAAGTTGATTCCCGCCGCCTCCTTGAAGAAGCGGGAGAACGCAGAGGGACTCATCACCACCTGGGCAGCGACCTCCTCCAAGGTAATCCGGTCTGCGATATGTGCCGTGATATACGCCAGGACCTGGTTGACCCGTTCCGTCATGCCGTCGGGCGCCTCCGCCACGTAACCCGGCGTAACCACTGTCATCCACTCCCGGCGAGGGGCCTGGATGAAGATACGGAAAATCGCCAGGAGGTCAATCAGCCGGTCAAGATCATGATGCGCCCCCATACCAATCAGGATGGTGGCCGCTCGGCGCGCGGATGCGCCTGACAGGACAAGGGCCTGCCCACTCCGTCTCAACAGGGTCAGTATCCTCCCGGCCTCGGGGAAAATCCGCGCCAAGGCTCGGATGCGCTCGGGATGAACCTGGCAGGCCACATCCCGTTTGGGAATGGACACCTCACCCGGGTCCAATTCCGAAATCCAATTATGGGGAACATCGCTCCCCAGGAGGGAAACCTGCCCCGAATCAAAAGGCACCATCCCATCCCCGGCCATCATCATTCCCCTACCCTTGCGGATCAGATGGATCTCAATTTCGATGTGGTGATGCCACCGGGCCAGGGCCGAAGGGTACCCGTGCTCCACCCAGCGGATGCTCTCGCCGCTCCGAGGCAGGACCACCTCCAAATCCGCCCGCCCATCGACATGACTGCCCATGCTCACCCACCTCCGATATGTGCGGGGAAACGGCCTGTTGCTCTTGACCCAATCGGTCGCGCTCAGCACAACTGATCGCACACAGGGGGAGAGCCTCAACGGCACCTTTGCCAACCCTGTCACTGCCAGGGCGAGACTACCCATCCTATCCAAGGAAAAGGCAAAATAATACCGATATCCGGCAGAAAAGCACCGGATTCCAAATCCTGGCGACCCTAGGATGAAACCAGGCAGTTGAGAACTTCGGCACCCAACTCCTCAATCAGATGAGGGGTATCAGTCCGAAGACGATTCACCCTATAGGTATGCACAAGGTCCAAGCCGAAATACCGGAAGAGCAGTAAGCACAGCGACGAGCAAACCTGCACCGCAGCCGGCGGAGGGAAACCATCATGAGGGCACTGGTATTGGACAGAACACGCGGCCTGCACATGAGGCAGGTCCCGGTTCCTCGGCCCAAGGCGGGAGAGGTTCTCATCCGCACCGCCTTTACAGGCGTATCCAGCACAGATCGCGGCATCTACCAGGGAGCACAGGGTTCGATTGAGGCCAATCTCCCGATTATCCTGGGGCACGAGAACTGCGGAACCGTGGCGGCCATCGGCACCCGGTCGGTCACCCTGGCTGACGGAGGCCAGGCGGCCGAGGGGGACAGGGTGGCCGTGGACCCTAACATCACCTGTCATCGTTGTGATTACTGCCGAAATGGCAGACCCGAACTCTGCCGACACCCGGTGGTCATCGGCGTGACCCGCGGAGGTGGGATGGCCGAGTACTTCTCCGCCCCGGCCGAGGTGGTCTACCGGCTGCCCGATCGATTGGAGTTTCTGGAGTCCACTGCCATCGGTCCCCTATCCTGCGCCTTGCATGGCATCCGATGCCTGGACTTGCGGCCCAATCAGCGGGCCCTGATTGTTGGGGATGGATTCATGGCACAGCTCTTTGCCCAGCTCCTCAGGATTCAGGGCATCTTTCAGATCGACATGGTCGGATTGAGCGAGACGAAACTGGCCAGGGGGAAGGCGCTGAACAACCTTCATGCCGTCTACAGGTCGGACAAGCGGAGACAGACACCGCCCCGGGACCACTATGACCTGGTGATCGAAGCCGTCGGGGTTCCCGCCGCCGAGACCATGGCCATCAAGGCATGCCGCCATGGGGCCCAGGTGCTCATGTTCGGCGTTGGCCGCCCTGATGCCCGATTCACGATGAACGCCTATGACATCTACCGCAAGGAGCTGACCATCAAGGGATCCTTCAGCAACCCGTGTTCATTCGACGACGCCATCAGCCTCCTTGCCTCCGCTCGCCTGGATATCGCAGGTCTGGTCACCCACACATTGAGCCTCGAACAAGTGCCCGACCTGATGTCCGGATCGATCGGCGGTGTCATCAAGGCGGTGGTCGCCTTCGGGGACTGAGGACCGCGCAAGCGCAACCGGGAATCGGAATCCCTAAAGCAGCGGCAACCGGCACCAGAGGTTCCGTACCGAGCAGCGCATACCATGGTTCCAGCAGCACGTATCGGCCATACGTCAGAATACGGTGCTCGCCACAACAAAGGAGTTATCCATGCAGCCAATGTCGGCATTCACCACAGACCTCCAGCACTCAGGCATGATTGCCCATAACCTGGATGAGACCGTTGACTTCTATACCGCCAAGCTCGGTTTCGAGCTGGTGGGAGTCTTCCCCAACGGAGAGAACCGTTGCGCCTTCATGCGTTATGGTCACCTGACCATCGAGACCTGGGAAGGCGAAGAGGCCCCTTTGACCACTGGAGCCATCAATCACTGGGCCCTGGATACCCCGGATATCGAAGCCGCCTATCAGAATGCCAGGGATCTGGGGTTGGAGATCAAGGAAGACGGCATCCAGTCCATCCCCACCTTCTGGGATCGCGGCATCCGCTACTTCAACGTTTACGGACCCAACAGGGAGACCATCGAATTCTGTCAGATTCTCTGAGCCGACCATAACCGGCTGCATACGCTGACGGATGCAGCCGGCACCGTTCTTCCGCCCGGACGATTGAGGCGATTCGGCAGTCAGGCGATGTCGTGAGGCAGTATGCCCTGCAACAGCAGGGTTCCTTCTCATATCCGACCCTCGCTGCTGGCAGGCTCACCAGCTGAGCCGAAGACTACAAGCTTCCCTGCGACCGGCGACTTATACGACGAGGTCGATACATGACCCTCGAACGGAACCACCAGGACCAGGAGACCGATTGGTTCGAATCAAAGCCCGAGGCGAACTAAGCTCTATGCCCATACCTTATAACCCCGCCTTTTCGCCGCTAAGAAAGGGCGTTTTGTCATAGCTGGCGGAATCCCGGTCCAGAGAAGCAGGCTTTGAACGTCATGATTTTCAGCAATCGTACGAGTATCGATTTCCATGTGCTTGATTGGAAGGGAATCGTAAAAATGATATTGGGTTGTACTCTGAAGACAGTTATGGTACTGCTGTTCGCGGCAGCAGGAGCAATGTAGTCCTGATCAAATAGGGCTCAATCGAAGGGAATAGCGGACTATTTTTCCTATATGAAGCTTGGAATTCGGCTTCACAAGAGAGCTTTGTCTGACTTTTTCAAGAAGAGCACAACTATCAAGATAGATAGAAGTAGCGAGATCTCGAAGTTTCCAACTATTAATTGCTTAAGGTCTATTATTTTAAGCAATAGACCATTCACCCCTAGAACCAGGAATCCGGATATTCGGCTTATTGTTGAGTTGAGCGTTATTAACGTACTGATTCGCTCCTGAGATACCCTTAAGGAAAATAGCACATCATATAAATACTGCAAGAACATAAAGGCAAATGTCGCTGCACAATATGCGAATATGCCTGCTACCGTGCTAGGGAGCAAAATAAGGAGCGGCAAAGCGACAGCAAATGGAGTGGCAAAGAGAATGACACGTTTTAAGTGGTAATCGATACGGATAGAGTACGAGAGTATTCCGATTACCTGGAAAACAAAATAAAATGCAATTAGGTATTTTTCTCTTATTCCAACTGACAACATGTATGCCTGCCATAAATTGAAATGTGTTTGGAAGAAGATTTGCCCAACCGCTGTAAGCATTATCAAGAGAGTCAGAGTGCGATTACCTTTTAGTTCGCCTAAGCCAGTTTTCACCTGCTTCAATATGGATGATCCGTCACTCCTTGAAGAATGCTCATCTTTCGGGAAAAAGAGAGCGATCGGCAGAGCTGACAGACAAGCGAAGGCAATGCCGAATAAGTACATATTAAAGCCGACAGAAAAGTAAAGTACAGCCCCGAGAGAGGCGCCTACTATCATTGCGACTAACGACAATTGACTAGAGATTCGCTTGAAGCGCTTTATCCGCTCTTCCGGATTGGTTAAATTCGCTTTGAAAATGTTGATCGTCGAGGCCTCTACAGTTCCTGAAGATAGTGCTTCAGCGATACCGTAAAAAGCCCATGCTACTGACATGGCGAGGAAACCGTTCCCAAAGAAAATGATAAGGCAGGTCAGAATCCAAGCCACGATAGAACACTCATAGATTATCTTTCGATCATAGAGATCTGATATCACCCCGCTTGGGAGCTCAAAAACGAAGACCGCAACATTGAAGATTGCCTGTACGAACATGATGTCAGCAAGGTTCAGGCCTTTACGCAAAAGAAGTACCGTAAGTATAGCATGGGGCTGTGACTTGGAAATAGTCAGGAGTGCTAGACTTGCATAGTAGGAAAGCTCGGCTTTATCCCACTTTTCCCGAATTCGTAGTATCTTCAATATAGCCCCTTCCAGTATATCAAGAGTCCCAAAGATTACTCTGCTACGAGTAAAAGACGGAACATGCAGCCGGACTGTTCACAAGTATTGCAGTAGTAAGTGACAAGTTTAGATTGTTGAGTCAAAGAATATAAACGGACTGGTCACAAGAACTAAAGATGCCCGATTAATGGGCAGATGTTTCTTGCTATCTGGCAAAATTTTATAATAAAATAGCAAAGTCACCGCTGACTATCGGGTGGCAACCTATCAATGAAGAAAGGAGTTGACCATGGAAAAGACACTGATTTCTGCCAAGACTGTTCAGGCACAAAACACGTCTGAGGCCGAGGATACCGCGGCCCGCGCGGCCACGGTTTTTGCCTAAGCTAAAAAGGAGGGGGGTGTCTGCGCTTTTCGCATAGCACCTCCTTCCTTGTTCATACATAGAAAGCTGAGGGATATATATGAGCAACGCAACAAAACAATATGTACTTAATGAAGTAGCCTATGTCCATCATAATGCGGCTGGTGAGGTATGTATCTTCTTACCCAGAGAAGAAAATGTGAAGTTTCCCGGCGTCAACGGTGATGTGATACTGACAATTCTGGATATCATGTGCAGGCCACACACGGTAGGCGAGCTCTCTAAAGAGCTAGAGAAGACTCGTTACTCTGTGGATGATGTGGATTTCCTGGTTGATGAGCTTGTCAGTCGAAACGTGCTCAAGGAGTACTCAGATCCAGCTTGCCTTTCAACCAGTCTCACCCCTAAACAACTTGCGAAATATGATCGTCAGCTTCTAAATTTTGCTGCGCTTCCAGGCAACACGATAGAGGATGCCGTTCGTCAACAGGAGAGATTCAGTGAATCGTCGGTACTGGTTATCGGTGTTGGTGGAATTGGATCATATCTCTCACTTGGGCTTGCTCAAATTGGTATTGGCACTATTCACATAGTTGACTTTGATGAGATTGAACTATCAAATACCAGCAGGCAGGTCTTGTACCGTGAGAAAGATGTAGGACAGTTGAAGACCGATGTAGCGTTGAGAGAACTGCAACAAGTCGCGCCAGATGCGACAATAGTTGCACATAACTGTGAGGTACTAAGCGCAGACACTCTTAACCGAGAATTTGAAAACGTGAGTCTTGATCTGATCCTGGTATGTGCAGACAAGCCTTTAGGCAAATTGGCGCACATTGTTGATGAATTCAGCGAAGCAACAAAAACCGCTATCCTCTATGGTGGTCCATATGCCAACGGGAAAATCTTCCTGGGGCCCCTGCTATTGCCTGGCAAGACGAGGTCATACTCTGATTTGGTTCCTCTTCAGAGTATTAGTACCAGCGACAACAGAATAGACAGAATCAACAATGCACATCGTGTGTCTGCCATTGTTGACACAGACAACGCTTTAGCTGCAAAGATGATGGAGACGGAAGCAATTAAGTACTTAGGCATGCTTCAAGAGCCCTCTGTTGTGGAACGTCAGATTGCTGTTGACACTACTGACTGGTCAGTACATAGCGGGCAGTTTGCTCAGTAAGTACCACGGATAGCATGACACACAACTTTCTCGAACTCATGAAAGCAATGAATGAGGGCGCGCTCGATTCACGACTACGGTCTCAAGTTCCTGTGGAACTTCTTCATGAATCCCCATACCTAGACCACAAACTCGATAAGTACTATGAAAGTCACCCGAACCCTGCACCTGTGGATGTCCTCAAATATCTGCAGTCAGTAGAATCTGACGCTGCGAGGATAATCAGGACAATAGATGTTCCTGATGGTGATGTTCCTACCGCAGAAGTTAGAGAGCTGACTGGACGTGACGGTGAACTCAGGCTTCTGGACATTTACCTTAACCGTTTATACAAGAACAATGTAATCCTAGTTGGAGCACCAGGTGTAGGGAAAACGGCCCTGGTCCTTTACTATTTTCGTAGTAGATCGCTGCCATTAATCTCCATATCGGCGGCAGAAATGCTGTCTGGCACTAAATATCGTGGTGAATTTGAACAACGTATGCAGCTCATGATTAAGAAAGCCCAGCAAGAGAAGTCTACTATCTTTTTTGATGAAATTCATACTCTAATCCATGCAGGTGCCTCTGAGGGAGGGATTTCTGCGGTGAACCTCTTGAAGCCTGTTATTACGGAGACGAATATCCGTATTATCGGGGCAACAACACCTCAAGAGGCAAAAGAACTATATAAAGATGGGGCATTCGAGCGAAGGTTCAGTTTTTTAAAATTAGAAGAGCCAAATAAGAAAATGCTGAGGCAAATAGGGGAACAGATTATACGGGAGTCCGGTAATAGCCAAGGAATGTCTGCAGAAACATACACCGAGGTATTTGATTTTCTCGATAGTCATTTTCCTAATAGGTACTACCCGGATAAACTCATTGACTTCTTAGATTTTTTCACTACAGCGCAGAAAAGAGCCGGACTAAGCTTTTCGGAAGCTAAAAAGTTATTTGCAGATTCGCAAATTCGAGGAGAGGTATAGCATGTATATAGGGCAGCAGTTAGCCGATGATAGGTTTGCTTTTTACAAGGATATATTGCCTGGAATCAGAGACCAGATTGTATTTGATGAAGAATTTAACGCGTGGTTTGTATTCAACGTTCGTCATCTTAACTTATTGGTAAGAGACGAACGTCTACTAGCAAACACCAAAGCTAGTCTTAAGGAACTCCCACTGAACGCAGATACCCTGCAAGTATTAGAACAGTTCTATTCCAATTGGGTCATGTTTACTGATGGTGATTTGCATAAGACGCTGCGGCGTAGGGTGAATACTCTAATTCTAGACAGGTATCGTAATATTGATTACCGGTGGGGGCCGATGGACAAGCAAGGTGATTTTAGTGAGCTTTATGCTGTCCCATATGTATACAACATACTAGCCCAGCTGATAGGCATATCTGAAAAAGATGTGGCTCTGCTTATTAAAGCTTCCGAGCAAATAAACTCGTTACTTCTACGCGGTTATTTAACGATACATGACTTTGACGCTGTTGCTCAGTCAATCCGACAAGCATATCAGCTAGTCAACGATGTAGATAGTAGATATCGTGATAGTGACAGATATGTAGGCAATGCCTTACTTGATTTGCCCAGTGAGCAGAAGTACCCATTGCTGATTAACTTGGTATCGGATGGTTTCGCACCGTTTGTGGCGGCGCTTAATTTCTTGGCCTACAACTTGCTAACTCATCCTGAACTTGAGCAAGAGGCTGATAGTAGGTCGGATGATATCTGTGCAGAGAGTCTACGGCTATTTCCACCGTTCACAACTATAAGTCGGGTGTGCTCTGAAGAGGTTCAGGTCGGAGATGCTCATATACTGCCTGGTCAACTCGTAATTTTTGACTTATACAGCATTAACCGGGATCCTGAGTGCTTCCCGGATCCTGACTGCTTTAACTTAGCGAATACGGAAAGGGCGTACAGCTTTGGCGCCGGAAAGCACTTGTGCTCTGGTAACCCCCTGGTACGGAAGGCGTTGGGCGCAGTTACGAAGCAAAGCGGGCAGATTTATAAATACGAGCTCGTGGACTCAAAATTCATTAATCTCTATGGCTCTACAGATATGAAATTAACCATTAAGAAAAATACGAGACTATGATTGAAACGAGAAGGCTTACGCTGCGTCCATGCAAACCAAATAACTATTTAGAAGCCGGGTCTTTATGCATATATGCGCGAAAGATCCGAAAGTGGGACCTACTGCAAGGTGGAATCCCTGCACTAGTGTTGACGGTAGTTTGCACGATATAAACACTGTTCTTGCAGTTGAAGGAAACTGTGCTATTTCACTGGCAGGAAGTGACCGACCAATAGGCAGTATCGGGTTAAAAAGTAGGGCTATACAAAAGACCGTTAGCAGTAGCTCGGCCTTAAGCGATGATTATAAGAACTTGTTGGATAATGCAAAAGAACTTGGGTACTGGATTGGACGTCCATACTGGGGTAAAGGTATAGCAACAGAGGCACTTAGTACAGTACTAAGGCATGGTTTCTCGACTTTACGAATTGAAGCCATGCGAGGCGATCATTATGACACCAGTGTTCAATCGGCACGGGTTATGGAAAAGTGTGAGATGAGGAAAGTCATTGAACATCAAGATGATTTTTACTCTGTAATCGGTCAGAATAAAAATCGACAATACAAGTGATTGACTGTTGTAGCTGGGAGAACCGATGATTGCTGCTAGCACTAGTCGTTAAACGACCTACAAACAGTGTTTTCGCAGCCGCTGGTTGTGACTTCCGGTTCTCGTAAGAGTAATTACGCTGTCTTGTACTCTATATACTAGCAGCCAGCCCACGTCTACATGTGGCTCGCAGAAAGTGGCGAAGTCGCCTTTGAGTTGGCGATTTTGTATTTCCCGCCCAGTTCCTGCTTATCGTTATTCTCAGTGCAGATTGCGCTGCGCTGAGCAGTCGCACATCGTACTGCTTTCTTTTCAACCTTTTGATGTCTCTGAGGAACGAGGGGTTGTAGGTGACTTCACGCGTTGGCAATGAGCTCTTCGAACCCTTCGTCGCTCTCGACAGGAATTACCGGTTTTGCCAAGGGCTTTGAGTACAACGGTCTCAAATGATGGGACCTGAGCCAAGGATGGGGAGTTCCTTGTATTGACGACTCGCGTCAATAGAGAGTTTACTGCTATGGCAAGGCCCGTGCCCATGCTTTAAGACGGCTGACGAGGCTTATGGTCGTGGTTGGTCAAGAGTGTCTCGCGCCTGTTGCTGTGGGGAAGCGGCCATTCCCCAGGGAGTGTGTCTTTCAAACGACCCGATAGAATACCACTGTGTGATACCAAAACACTCGAAATGCAGTACGGCCAGGGGGCCGAAGAAAGAATGATGGCACAAGAGGAATCAAGTTCAACCGACGGAAATAATCTCAATTCGAAGCAGGGTCATGGGCGGGGCGGAAAGACTGGGCCCGCTGCCAAAGGCAGGACCAGGAAGCGCAACCAGCATCCCCACCGAAGCTGGAACCAGCGCCTGCATCTCACTGACATCAACGTGGTCGATGCGTCGACACTGAAACGGGCCATCGCCGGCACCGTGGTCGGCAACTTCATGGAGTGGTACGACGTGGGAGTCTACGGCTACCTGGCCGTGACCATCGGCCGGGTCTTCCTCTCCGACGCTTCGGATGCCATTCAGCGTCTCTTCTCTTTGGGTGTGTTCGCGGTAACCTTCATCGCCCGACCCCTGGGCGGTGTGGTGCTGGGCCAGCTCGGCGACAAGCTGGGCCGGCAACGAATCCTGGCTTTCACCCTCCTGAGCATGTCGGCAGCCACACTGCTGATCGGAGTCCTACCAGGGTACGCGGCCGTGGGCCCGCTGGCCCCCATCCTTCTGATCCTGCTCAAGCTGGTCCAGGGATTCTCGACCGGTGGAGAATATGCCGGTGCATCGACCATGGTCACCGAGTATGCCCCCGACCGGCATCGCGGCTTCTTTGCTTCCCTTTTGGACGTGGGCTCCTACCTGGGTTATGCCTTCGGGGCCGGTCTGGTCTCACTCCTGGAGTTCCAGCTCTCACCCGAGGCCATGCTTGCCTGGGGCTGGCGCATCCCCTTCATCATCGCCCTTCCCCTGGCAGGCATCGCCGTCTACTTCAGGGCGAAGGTCCAGGACACCCCGGCCTTTGAGCAGGCGCAAGCCGTTACGGACGAGAAGACCAAGAGCGAACACAAGGGCCTGGGCGACCTGATCCGAGGGTACTGGAAGGAACTGCTCATGGCCTTCATCCTGGTGGCCGCGGCCAACACCCTCAGCTACACCCTGACGGCCTACATGCCCACCTATCTGACAGGCACTCTCCACTACAACACGGCCCAGGCCAACCTGCTATCCCTGCCCGTCCTCCTCCTGGTGGCCTTCTGCATCCCCATCACCGGTGCCCTCTCCGACAGGTTCGGTCGCAAAAAGGTACTCTTCATGGGCGCCTTCACCGGACTGTGCCTCTCCCTTCCGGCCTTCAGGATTCTGGAACAGAGCACCACGGGCGCGGTCTTCGCCGGCCTGGTCCTCCTGGCCATACCGGTCATCTTCTTTGTGGCCAATCTGGCCTCGACCCTGCCCGCCCTCTTCCCCACCGCCTCGCGCTACGGCGGTATGGGACTTTCCTACAACCTGGCCGTGGCCGTCTTCGGCGGTACGGCACCGGTCATCATGGAAGGCCTGGTGACAGCCACAGGCAAGGGCCTGGCCCCGGCATACTGGATCATGTTCACCTCGGTCTGCGGCCTGGTGACCGTCCTCTTCCTGGCCGAAACAGCCCGCAAGCCCATGCCCGGCACCCTGCCTACGGTCCTCAACCGCCAGGAGGCCCGCGACCTGGTGGCCACGCAGGACCAGAACCCGGACCTGGACGTCAAGGCCATCATCAAGGACGCCGAGGAAAACGGCACCCGGAAGACCCCCGAAATGCTCAAGGCCGAAGCCAGGAAGGCGCTTGGGACCAAGCAGTCGGCAGGTGCGGACCGCTCAACCAAACCCGCAAAGGCATAGGGCCAGTCAACCCCCATCCAACGAGCATCCCCGATAAGGCCCTGCCACGGTGCATCATCCGACCGGTATCAGGCTGGATGATGCATCAAATCGCGCTCGATCCACCCCATGACCAGGGCGGCCAACCGATCGATCTCACGGTCGGTCAGAGGGCGGCCCTTGGGAATATGGTGCCAACGTTGGATGCATCCACGGCAACAGGTACCGGTGGCATGCTGGGCCGTGAAGACAGGATGACCTCTGTACGGTGTCTGTTTCCCATCCTTCAAGGGATGGGCCGGTCCGACCCTTTTGGCCAGCATTTCGTGGGCATGGCGGTTGATGGTTGCCTTCCCCCTGGCCCTGGCATAGGAGCGGTCCCTGGCCGATAGACTGAATCCAGCACGAAAATTCGAGTGCCCCAGCCGGACCAGCGTTCGACCGACCCAGGCGGGCACCTCCTCTTCCCGCAGGTTCCCCGGTGAAGAAGCATTGTCGGGATTCGAAATCAACCCTTCCTGGTTATCATCACCAATCACGGTCGCCTCACTTTCAGCACCAGCATTACCAGCGAAAAGGGGATTCGACAAGGCACACATCAGCTCAGAGAATACCGGTACAGGCCAGTACGAGGAGTACGGTTGGGTCCAGAAAACAACCACAGGCGGCCTGATTTGTCATGCTTATTCGCAATCAGGACGTCAGAAAAGGGGGCTTCATGGCCAGAAGCAATATGACGGTCGCGGAAATGATCGGGCTCTTTTTGGACCCTGCCGCGCCGGTTCAGATAACCGCCTTCGACGGATCGCACTTCGGAGATTCGGCCGCACCGCTCCATCTGGAGATCAAGAACTCGCGCGCAATATACTACATCGCCGAGAACCCGAACGACCTGGGTCTGGCCCGGGCCTACCTGCAGGGCGACCTGGATTCGCCGGACCTGCAGCCAGGCAATCCCTATCAGGTCTTCAAGGACCTGGTGGCCCTGAAGAAGTACGTCAAGAAGCCCGGCAAGGCCGATCTGGCCCGCATGGCCGCCGCCATCTTCTCGCACGGGATTCGCATCCCCGAGCCTCCTGCAATCGAGGGCCCCTCCCTGGCCAAGCGTCTGACCGAGGGCCTGCGCCCCCACACCCGCAAGGGCGATGCGGCCACGGTCAGCTACCATTACGACCAGTCCAACGACTTCTACCGCCTCTTCCTGGGGTCCTCCATGACCTACACCTGCGCCGTCTTCGAGAAGCCGACCGATACCTTGGAGGCAGCCCAGGAGCACAAGCTCAACATGGTCCTCGACAAGATGAACCTGAAGAAGGGCGACCGGCTCCTTGACGTGGGCTGCGGATGGGGCTCGATGGAGGTGGCCGCCGCCAAGCGTGGCATCCATGTCATCGGTGTCACCCTGGCCGAGGAACAGGTGGAATGGGCCCAGGAGTGGATCAGGAAGGAAGGCCTGGGCGACCTGGCCGAGGTCCGCCTGATGGATTATCGCGATGTACCCGAATCAGGCTTCGACGGCATCTGCTCAATCGGCATGATGGAGCATGTGGGATATAAGCAGTACCCCTCCTACTTCAAGGAGATGATGGACAAGCTGCGCCCCGGCGGCATCCTCCTCAACCACCAGATCACCCGGACCAACTCCCACGACAACAAGAGGGCCGGCGGCTTCATCGACCGGTATATCTTCCCCGATGGCGAGCTGGCCAGCCCGGCCGAGATCGAACTGGCCATCCAGGACACCGGTTTTGAGGTCATGACCCAGGAGAACCTCCGTCAGCACTACGCCCTGACCCTGCAGCACTGGACCGAAAACCTCCAGGACAACTGGGAGCAGGCCAAGACCATGGTCGGCGAGCCCAAGGCCCGTCTCTGGGGTCTCTACATGGCCGGGTCGCGCCTGAACTTCGAAATCAACAATATCCAGGTGCACCAGTTCCAGTGCATCAAGCCCGACCCCGCGACCGGCACGTACTCCTACCCGCTCCGCCCCTGGTGGGATCGCTAGTTTCGAGTGGATCCGGGGAAGTAGTCGGCCGACCGATCATCCCTCGGCAAGGCGAAGGGTGCCCGGCACGGATTGGTTCCGTGTCGGGCACCCTTCGCATTCCGCACATGGGATCACCGACCGTCGCCCGAGGCTACTGCGAAATCGAGGCCTCCTGCCGGGCCAGGTCCAGAGCCTTGTTGAAAGCATCCGAGGTCCAGCTGGCACCAGCCACCTTGCTGACCTTGAGATCCTTGAGGGGTTTGCCCTGGACCACCCCAGGCACGGCCTTGGCGAACTCGTCGATGTGCTTTCTGGAGACCGGGGAATCGGACTTCCCGGAGACCCTGACCGATTGCACGGTGCCGCCCGACACATCCAGGTCGACATCGATGCTGTCGGAACCATCCTTGCCGTAATGGCCCGTCAAGGCATATGACCCGTCCTGATACTGCCCGGTATCGGAAGCGGCAGGCTGCCTTCCATCCCGCGAAGATGCACTGGGCACACCCTCACCGGCCTTAGGTCCCTGTGCCTCTCCGTTACCGGGAGCGCTGCTGGACTCATTGCCCGCATACTCATCATCCATGGGCTTGGTATCGGTCTGGCCGCACCCACCCAGGAGGGAGGCGGCCGCGACCAGACCCACCAGGGTGGCCGAAATCCCGGTCAGCCCATGTGACCTGGAAGATCCGGCCTGGGCCCCGGTGAATCCGGTTGCATCGTCCGCGGCCCGGGATTCCCTGTTGATTCCATCCCGCTTATCATCCTTCATGGGGACCTCCATCATCTGCTCAGTCGATCCGATTCCCGCCGCCGGTCTTGGCCGCCTTGGTCGGATCCCGAAATCCGACAGGAACGTCACCCGACTGAGCCTCCTTGTCGGCACTGCCACTGAAAGCCGGCCTGCCGCCAATCTCCTCATAGGCCCGTCGGGCATCCTCGTCGTTCCATTGTTCACCCACCAGAACACCATGGTTGAGCATAATCTCACGTTGCGCACAGGAAGCCACCAGGGCATCGTGGGTCACGACAACCAGGGAGGTCCCCTGGTCATGCAGCTGCCGGAACAGATCCAGCACAATCTTCTCATTGGCCTCATCCAGGTTACCGGTCGGCTCGTCGGCCAGAATCAGCTTGGGCTCGTTAATCAGAGCGCGGGCCACGCAGACGCGCTGTTGTTCCCCGCCTGAAAGCTGGCCGGGCAGGTGCTTAGCCCTGTCGGCCAGACCGACCCGGTCCAGGGCCCGCATGGCCTGGTCCTCGTCAACCACCGAGTGGTAGTACTGGGCCACCATCACGTTCTCGACGGCCGTCAGGTGAGGCACCAGATAGAACTTCTGGAAGACCAACCCAATCACGTTCTTACGCACATCCGCCAACTGGGAAGGGTTCAGGTCCTCCAGAGGGCGCCCCTCCAACCGGACCGACCCCGCAGAGGGGGTATCCATGCATCCCAGGATGTTCATCAGGGTGGTCTTGCCTGATCCTGACGACCCCACGACGGCCAGCCATTGCCCCTGGGGGATACTCAGGTTCAGGTCATCCAGCGCGTGCAGGTCGCCATAGATCTTGGATACGTGGTCCAGATCAAGGAGCATGCTTCCGCCTTTTCCCTGCCGGACCTCTTCTTGTTCCTTCATGATTACTCCTCCCTGAGAACCAGTGCCGGGTCGATGCGTGATGCCCTGTGCACAGGCCGGATGGATGCGACTACCGATATGGCGATGCTGAGCAGGACCGAGGTCAGGGCCAGCCACCAGCTGAATCCCAGCGAGCGCTGGAAGACCGAGGTGCAGAGCAGCCGGGCGAACAGGTATCCCAGTGCGGTACCGATCAGCCCGCCCAGGAACCCATACAGGGCGGACTCTGCGCAGAACTCCGCCCCAATGCTGCCTGATGAGGCTCCCAGGGCCTTGCGCAGACCGATTTCACTGCGTCTCTGGGAGACGATGGAGGCCATGGTGGTGCCTACCCCCACGAAGGTCAGCACCAGGACGACGATTGAGACCAGCCAGAAGAGGGTCTGGAGCATGGTGATGGTGTGGGTGTCGCCGGAGGTGATCCTGGCCACCGTCCGTGCCGTAACCCCCATGCTGGTCATCTCATTGATGCTCTTGGCTATTGCCGACAGATCCGACCCCATGGCATCAACCGAGTACTCGATGACATCGGACCCTCGTTTGGCTCCGGTCAGCGCCTCCATGTCAAGCAGACTGGCGTAGATGATCTGATCCTCGGAACCGCCGGTATCAACGATGCCGCCCACCCGAAGTTCCATACCCGACTCTTGGGCATCCTTGGCGATGGACTCGTCAACCGGGGCTTGAGACCCCTGCTGCGCCAGGCTCTGGGCCTGGGCCTCCCTATTGCCGGGAGAATTCCCCGCCTGGGCCTGCTCATTCGATTGACCCGAATTGTCGGGCATCCCGGCCATGCCGTGCATGTGCCCGGACCCTCCGGAAGAAGCTCCTGAGGCGGAATGGCTCTCCGCCTGCGCGTCGGCGGTCTGCTGGGCATCGGACTGTTCAGCCCCGGCGGCAGCGCCCGCAACGGGAGCATCATCGGCGTTGTCCGAAGCCCTGTAGCTGACGGTAATCCTGCTGCCCGGTTTCAGTCCCAGTGCATCCGCCAGATCACGCCCCACCATGACGGAACCGACCTTGGGCCACTCCCCGTCCACATTCCAGTGGTGGTTGAGCTGGCGCACCTGCTCGGCATCAATCCCTGCCATCATGTGCGATCCGGCGTTGACCCTGACCGATTCGTACCGGTAGGTGGCATGCCTGGCCGGCGCCTTGGCCGTGACCATCTCCGTGGTGTGGCTGACCATGCCCGGCTCGATGCCCTGCCGAGACTGGCCTGCCTGCTGGATGGGAGTCACCACCAGGTTGGCTCCGTAGGCCCGCATTTCCTGATTCATCTGCCTGGGAACCTCCAGGCAGACGGCCGCCAGGCAGAACAGGGTGGCCGCCCCGACCATGGAGGCCACCACCGCCATGGATGCCCTGCTGCGCCGCCGGAACACCGCCCCGAAGAGCATGGTCAGGAACATACGGGTGTTGGTCATTGGTGCGTGGCGGTGGGCCGACCTACCTGATTGGTCTGTCATTCCACCCCCCTGCTTGGAATCATCTGCCATGGAGCACCTCCGCCGGTCGAAGTCTCAGAATGGAACGTATGGATGAAATGGATGCCACCAGCACGGTCAGGGCCAGAAGAACGAAGACCAGGACAAAGACCATGGGCCGCATGGTGATGCCAGAACCAAAGACGACGTGACCGACAATCTGCGCGACCCCGGACCCCAGCAGGGCGCCGACCACGGCTCCGACCAGGCTGATCAGGGCCGTCTCGGCCAGGACCAGCCGTGAGACAGCACCGTCGGTGGCCCCCAGGGCCTTGAGCAAGGCAAACTCCGATGATCGCTCGGAAATGGAGGCGGCCATCAGATTGGCCACGGCGATGGCAGCAGCCAGGAGGCTCAGGATGGTCATCAGAATCATGACGGCCTGGGTCTTCTGGAGTACGTCACCCTGAAGGGCCGCCACCTGGCGAACCTGTTTGGCCACAGCCCCCGGTATGGCCTCCTCAATCTGGTAGGCGATGGCCGACGGATAGGCCGTGCAGTACCAGGTCTCCCACTCGTCCTGGGAGAGGGCGGCCGGATTACGGGCGGCCTTCCTTGCCAGGTCATTCTCGGGGGTCGTCAGGGCCTTGACCTCCACCCTGTCCACCTGGTCGGGCAGTCCGGAGACCTTCTGCAAGGCCCAAGTCGGCACGTACAGGGCTGAGGAGTCGGAATCGCCTGAATCGAAGATGCCGACAATCCTGACCTGTTGGGTCTGTCCATCCATCTTCAAGCCAACGGTATCGCCAATCCGCTTACCGCCCAACCGGGCCGCCAGATCCTTGCCAATCATGCCCTGAGCCGGGTCCCCGGTCAAGGAGTCACGCCCGTCCTCGGGCCACGAACCCTCAACCTTCCACCAGGACCGGAGTCCCCTGACTCCGACCGTGGTGCTCTCGCCGCTGTCCAGGTGGATGTCCTTTCTGAACCAGGTCCCCACCACGGGGGCCTCGACCCCGTCCACACCCGCCTTGATGTCGAGCTGCGGGGCGAAGTCGGTGATGTTGTAGGCCCAGAAGATGGTCTTGATCTTCGGTACGTCGGATTCCTTCAGGTATGAGGCGGGGCGGGAGGACTGCTCCTGACTCCCCTGGTTCGCCTGGGAACCGTATAGGTCGGAGACCACCGCATCGGACTTGGGCTGCACGATGATGTTGGACCCATAGGTGGAGAGTTCGGCATTGAGCTTGTCGCCCACGTCGAAGACGACCCCCAGCATGGCGACGGCCACGCAGGCGGAAAGGCAGACGGTCACGGCTATGAGGATTCTTCTGCCGAACTGGCGGCTGAAGGACCTGACAGTCATTCGAATCAGAAACATGCCGACAGCACCTCCTCAGCTCTTGAAGTGTGAGGACAGGGCATCCAGATCGGCGGTCTGGATCAGGATGCTGCCGTGCCCGGTGGTATAGGGCAATGGAATCGGATTGCATCCACCCTTGAAGCCGATGGTGGCCAGGTTGATGGCCACATCGCACTTCTTGCAGATGATCTTGCCATCCTTTTCGTAATACCCGGCATCACCGCAGTTCTCGCAGGCATCCAGCCCGATTCCGTAGGCCGCCCCGTTCTTCTTGATGATGATGAACCGCATGACCGTGCCGTCCTTGGCCTTGTACTGGAAGCGGTGCAGGTGCCCATCGCTGACCTGGGAGAACTTGATGGTCGCCGTCTCCTTGGACAGGGAGTAGGTCTCGGGCGGCGAAAGCACAGGCACCTTGTGGGCCTGTGCCGTGCCCACGGTCAGGGCCAGGGTAACGAAGATCATCGCCACCAGGCTCCAGACGGATGAGGCCAGGGCTCGCCGACGGAAGGCCTTGTGCTGCCTGCTGACTGATGCGGTCTGCCCCTCCACAGGCATGCGGAATCCCGCAACCATGCAGGCTACGGCGGGAATCACGAAGACACAGACCTGGACGATGACCATGGCCTGGTTGGCGTTATAGAGCAGGGCCATAATCCTGAAGGGGAGACCATGCAGGATGAGCTCTCCGGTGTTCTGCAACAGGGCCAGCAACCCGGTGCCATGTTGAATCAGGGTCAGCACGACCACAAGAAGGGCAGCCAGTGAAAACGCCTTATGGGAACAGGTCCGATGCATGGATCGGAAGATGGCCGCCACGATGACGACTGTTGCTATGGCCAGGACGAAACCGAGCGCCCGAAGCAGCATTTCGGAGGTGAATACGGGAGAATTGGGCTCCACAAAAGCCGTCAGTTGGAGAATCACATCAGGTAGGGCCCTGAAGACACTGAGGGCGATGGCAAGGGTAGCCAGGCCGTTGGCCAGGTTCAGAGAGGCCCTGTGGTCATGCCAGTCACGGGTCAGCCTCCCGGCTGCCAGCACCACCCAGATCAGAGCCAGATCGGCTATGACGCAGGCTATCAGGGTGGGGAAATTGACCATACTGCGTCGGTTGATGACCGCGGTGGCCCTGAGTGCCGCAAATACGATGGCCGCCAGGGTGCCCGCACCCAGCCCGACCAGACGCCAGGAGGACGACAGGGGCTTGTCTTGCCCCTCACCGACGGTCAGTAGCACGCTGAGTACCATGACCAGGAGGGCCGGCCCGAGCGTCCCCGGCAGGACCGCGACGAATTGCTCAAGCATCTTGCCTGCCTTTCACGTACATTCTGTGCATGGCGGTGACCAGCACCCACCCGACCATGCTAATCGCACGAAGCGGCATACAGGGCCCAATCAATCCTCGCTGCGCCCGTATGCCGCCTTCCGCTTTTCAGGCCGGTCGAACTGCACCCCATTGCCGGGGCTCAGACCGACCCAGCCCTCATATCACCACTGGTGAGGGGTGTAGTCCCAATCCCAGCTGACCACGATGGGCTCGGTCCAGAAGTGGTCCTTGACCCCGGTCTCGGGATCGACGTGAAGCATCCACCCCTTCTTTTCGGGGGACTCGATGGAGTAGGTCAGCTTGTAGGATCCGGCCTTGTCCATCTTGATGTTGGCACCGTAGTGAGGGCCGTCCGAGGCATTCATCTGCATGAAGGTGCCGGACTGCTTGTCATTGGGGTCGTTCTTGTTCTCAATCGTGTAGTTGACGGTCAGGTCAGGAATGAACTCACCCTTGGCATAGCCCAGGTTATTGTCGGCCAGGGCATGGATATCGGCTTCCAGGTGAAGGCTGGCATCCGCGGCCTTGAGACCCATGGAGGCAGGCTCCATATCGATGGGCTGGAAGAAGACGGTACCGATGTTCAGCGGTCCCTTCTGCTGATCATCGGGCGGGATCGGAATCTCTTCGAATCCTGCGCCCTTGCTGTCTTCCTTGTCGCCTTCCGACTTGGAATTGGCGGTTGTATCGGGGGCAGGGGCTTCCTTGGCCCCCTCGTTCTTGCCCCCACCGCAACCGGCCAGGACCAGTGTTCCGGAGAGCACCAGGGCAGCCAGGGCTGCGAATTTCCTCTTCTTCATTTTCTTTCCTTTGTTCGTTCGGTTTCTGACTGTCTCATTGGCATGAGTCTTGTATGTGCCGGGCAGGTCGCGGCAAGGGCCTCAGTCGTCCTGATCGGACTGCCGGACCGACTCCTTCCGGTTCTTCCTGATAATCGAAATGACGGCGAAGACAATGACCACAACCAGTGCCAGGACCTGGGCACCGATGGACTGCACATAGGGATAAAGCCCTATCCAGTCGCTGGTCGGCACGCCCGGCAGGTAGGTGGCCGGCACCAGATCGCCCTCAATCAGGGCGTGGACACCGCCGCCCGCGAAGATGACCACCATGATGGCCATCAAGGCACTGGTGATGACGAAGAAGGGCCTGATGGGTATCTTGACCGAGGTGAACCGAATCAGGACAAAGATGATGACCAGCACCACAGCAGCAGCTGCAAATCCGGTCCATATCTCCTTGCTGCCGCTGGGAGCCATGGCGAAGATGGCCTGGTAGAACATGACCGTTTCAGCTCCCTCCCTGAAGACGGCCAGGAAGGAGAGAAGGGCCAGGGATATGACACTGCCCTGGGATATGGCGGCCACGGTCTTGTTCTTGATGTACCTGTTCCAGGAGTCCACCGAGGATTTGGAGAGCATCCAGTTGCTGGTATAGAGCAGCATGACCATGGCAACCAGGGCGACCACGCCTTCCAGAATCTCCTGCTCAGGACCGTTTCCGTTGAAGAGGAGGGTGAAGAGGATGGCCACCAGGCCGCTCCCGGCCAGACCGGCAAGGATGCCCCAGTATATGTATCGAATCTTGCTCTTGTAACCGGACTTGACCAGGTAGGCGATGATGGCGGCCACAACCAGGATGGCCTCAAGACCCTCACGGAGGAGAACAATGAAGGCCTGACCGAAAGCCGAGGTCAGGAAGGTGGTCCATTTGTTGACGTTGTCGGCCGCCCCTCCGTCCAGGATGCCCGCATCAGTGACCAGCATTCCCTTGAGGTCGTCAACCAATCCCTTGATTTTCTTCGGTGACTCCCCGCCGACCATGGCCATACGGGTTTCCTTGAACTGGTACTCCACCTGTGAGACCCGGCTACCGCTGATGGCATTCATGACGTTCTTCTCGAAGCCCAGCTTTTCGTAATACTGGTAGTAGGCCTTGTTGACCAGATCGGAGCCCTCCTGGCCTCTGCCATCGGCTGCGGCCCGGTAGGCCTGGTCCAGGATGGGGGTCATCTCGCCGGCCACCTGGGTCCAGGTCTTGTCGCCCTTGCCTGTATTTTTATGCTTCTTCGCGGCATCCAGACGTTTCCGGTCCGCCTTGATCTGCTCCTCCTGGGCCTTGGCATACTGCCTCGGCTTGGCCAGCGAACCATTGGCATCGAGCTGGGCGGCGGCATCGGCCAAATCGGCTTTCAGGGCCTGCGTATCCTGATCGATCTGCCCTTGGTTGCCTGGTGCATAGGCCTGTGACTGGAGGGATTGGAACCGCTGATCCAGATTGGAACGACGGTCCTGCCCCAATGTGGAGGCCGTGGCCGTTACAAAATTGGAAGCCACATATACAGAGTTGTAGGCCGCCATGAAGTCCGAGGCTGCACCCGCATTATCACCACGGGCGTAGGCCTCACGCCCGGAATCCAGTTCCTCGGCCATGGCTGTGGACACATCGGTCCAGGTGTCATAGCCAGAGGCCTTGTCGGCGGCAAGAGCTGTGTGAACAGGAAGAAGACCGGAAGCGGATACGGCCAGGACAGTCAGCAGGCAGGCCAGGAGGGAACCCGTTACTGCCAAGGCTTGTTTTGCCATGGCTTTAAGACGCATAACAGGTCCCTCCCTCAACAGTCCCCCGGCGTACATCACGCCATGTCTGCAAACCGCCGCGCTCTCTTGGTATCAAAGAGCAAATCTAGTGCACGGCAGCCTGAAAAAACAGACTTGATTTTTATGAGTTTCCCTACTAAGCAACGCCGGGACCAGCCAATAGGGCTCTTCCTGTCCTCTGCCCAGGCAGGGCCGTCGGCGCGGCTCCGACCCAACCGGTCACCCCTGGGTTTCAGCCTGCGACCCCGACCGCGTTCCGATGCTTCCACAGGCAGATGCCGCCAAAGACCGCCAGCCAGCATAGGCCGAAGATGGCGGGGATTCGGGTATCGGGGGCAAAGAAGAGGGAGACGTAGATCACCAGGAAGAAGATGATGGCTATGGGGCCGGTCACCTTGTAGGCGGGCATGAGGAACCCGTCGGGCATGAAGTCGTCGCTGGCTCGATACCTGTGATGGGCCAGGAGGGTCAGGATGTAGATGAAGATGATGACCGCGCTGGATGCCGAAGTGAAGAGGACGAAGGTGTTCTCAAAACCGGGCAGGGCGTGGAGGATTGGCGAGAGCAGGATCAGGACGCCGGAGAGGATGATGGCCCTGGCTGGCACCCTGCCCCGACGGGAGATTGTGTACAGGCTCCGCATGAGAGGCGATCCGCCTCCTGCCGCCAGCTGGAACAGGTTACGCCCGGCAGAATAGAGCAGGGAATTCAGGGAGGAGCAGGCTGCCGTGATAACCACGAAGAAGACCAGGCCCGCCGCCCAGTCCACGCCCGCGTATCTGAAGACCATGACGAAAGGCGAGGCGAAGGTCCCGTCGGCGTTGGGCTTGAAGGAGCGCCAGGGCACGATCATCATGATGGCCATCAGGGCGCCGACGTAGAAGATGAGAACGCGGATGATGATCTGGTTGATGGCCTTGGGAAGGACCTTGCGCGGGTTCTGGGTCTCGGAGACCGTAACCCCCACGAACTCGATCATCTCGTAGGCGAAGAAGACCATTTGGAAACTCATGAAGAAGGCCAACCACCCATTTGGTGCCAAGGAGAGCCCGTTGAGTATGTTATCCAGACCGGCATGGCCTGCGGGGCTGACCTGGTCCAGACCGGGCATCTGCACGGCCGGGTAGCGGAATCCGACGATGACCATGACCACAGCGGTGACAATCATGGCAAGAATCAGGGTGATCTTGATCATTGAGAACCAGAACTCGGTCTCGCCGAAGACCTTGACGGCAATCAGGTTGACGGAGACCATGGCCGCCAGGAAGCAGACCTCGATCAGGCCGCGCCAGGCCTCAAGGTTGATACCGAAGGTGCCGAAGAAGGTCACGAAGTACGTACCCACGGCCGTCAGTTCCGACATGCCTATCAGAATCAGCACGATCCAGTAGGACCAACCGGCGAAGGACCCCCAGCCCTTGCCCAGGTAGCGGGTGATGAAGGCGATGAAGGTGTGTTGGTTGGGGCTGCGATACATGAGTTCGCCAATGGCCCGCATGAGCAGATACATGACCAGGCCCACGCCGATATAGACCAGGATGATCGAAGGGCCGGTCAGGGCGATGGACTTACCCGACCCGAGAAAGAGACCCGTTCCGATTGTGCCGCCAATGGCGATGAACTGCACATGGCGGTTGCTCAATCCACGCTCCATCTGATTGGATGTATCGCGGGATCCGTCGGCACCCTGTTCGGTACCGGAGGTCTGCGTATTCCCGGCTTGCCCCATCGGTTCCACCTCCTCTTCCTTCTTCATCGACCACATCGCCGAACATCAGCGCGTCGGTCCTTATCGGTACCGCAGGTGCAGCGTTGAGAATCACTTCCGGCATTCGAATCGAGCGCCCAACGTGGACCGCATCCTTGCACACACATACCGGTATTGTTGCGCGCCGATTGCTTACCAGTGAACGGCATGACCACAAATCACAAGCCTTCCGTTCCACTATGCAAACACGGCACCGACCGGGGCAACCCTCGACATATACGGTGGGCGCGTCAGTAAGCACCGGTACGCTGACGGCTACCAATGGCTTCATAGCTAAGGAACGGCGACCAGACATGACTCAGACCCCACCCCCAGCGCAGACGGATACGCCGGCAACCCCGCAGGAGGGAGCCCTGCGCAGAACCCTGAAAAACCGCCATATTCAACTCATATCGCTGGGCGGGGCCATCGGCACCGGACTCTTCTATGGTTCGGGAGAATCCATATCCCTGGCAGGCCCGGCCATCATCATCGCCTATCTGATTGGCGGTTGGGCCATCTTCATGATCGTCCGAGCGCTGAGCGAGATGAGCGTGGAGGACCCCAAATCCGGCGCTTTCAGTTACTATGCCACCCGTTACTGGTCCAAGAGGGCCGGATTCATATCCGGGTGGAACTACTGGCTGAACTACGTTCTGGTTTCCATGGTGGAGCTCTCCGTGGTGGGTTCCTTCGTCAACTTCTGGTTCCCGTCCATCCCCGCCTGGGTCTCCGCCGCCTTCTTCCTGGTGGTCATCACGGCCACCAACCTGATGGGGGTCAGCAAGTTCGGTGAGTTCGAGTTCTGGTTCGCCATCATCAAGATCGCGGCCATCATCGCCATGATTGTCGGCGGCCTGGCCGTGGTCATCCTGGCCCTGCCCACGGCAGGCGGTCTCAAGGCATCCTTCTCGAACTGGTTCACCGTCGGTGGAGGGTTCCTTCCCAATGGACTGATGCAGCGGGGGGCCGACGGACAATGGACCGGCCTTCTCATGGCCCTGGCCGTGGTCATGTTCAGCTTCGGCGGCACCGAGCTGCTCGGCATCACCGCCGGAGAAACAGCGGACCCCCGCAAGACCATCCCCAAGGCCACAAACGCCGTCGTATGGAGAATACTGGTCTTCTACATCCTTACTCTCGGCGTCATCATGGCCGTCGTTCCGTGGAACGCCATCGGCAAACCCAACGCCCAGGGCATGGTAATCAGCCCCTTTGTGCAGATCTTCGATTCGGTGGGCATCCACGCCGCTGCCGGTATCCTGAACTTCGTCTGCCTCACGGCCGTCATGAGCGTCTACAACTCGGCCCTCTACTCCAACTCCCGCATGCTTTACTCCCTGGCGAAGCAGGGCAATGCGCCACGATATCTGGACCGGCTCTCCAAGGGAGGGGTGCCCTATGCCGGCGTTCTGACCTCGGCCTGCGTCATCGCCCTGGCCGTCGTGGTGGTCTTCCTCTGGCCTCGATTCGCCTTCAACTACCTGATGAGCGTAGCCACCATCGCCGCAATGCTCAACTGGGCCATCATCATGCTGACCGAGATGCACTTCCGTAAGGCCGTCGCCGAAGGGCACGGACCGGGCGAACTTGCCGGCAGGACCGGGAAAGACGCCCTGGAAGACCTCCATTTCAAGCTCCCCTGGGCCCGGGTGACCCCCTGGATGGTCCTGGCTTTCATGGCACTGGTGGTGGTGCTCATGTGCTTCTCGCCCAGCTACCGACCGGCGGTCACCGCCGGGCCCATCTGGCTGGCCATACTCCTGGCGGCCTACCAGCTGACCCATCGGCACCAACACAGGTGAGGCATCGGCCTGTCAAAATCCGAGACTGGATAGGGGGCTGACTGGTTCTTGTCAGAGAAATACTCTAGGCTGTCCTGTAATCACAAGTCACTGAAGAGGTGCCGAGCCTAACAGTAACCGAGGTCAGACAGTGTGGTGTCGACGACCCTCGGCGAAAGGAGGCTCGGCCGAAGCGGCCCGGTCCTACACGACCGGCTCGCTGGGTCCGGGTTGAAGAAGCCCGGGACTGTCGCAGCTTGATGCTGCGGAGCGCTATGGACCTTGTTACAGGCTGATTGCCTCATGAGATTCCGCCGGAACGATTGCGGAACCATACGGAAGCCATCGCCATGGCGCCCTCAGACCATGTCGAGGAGAGATACAGGCTATGGCGACCAGCAAGGGCGGGCACGAGAGCCCGGCCACGAAGCGTAAAGCTGCACAGGGCAAAGGGAATCAGGTACAGCGCAACCTGAAGACCCGGCACGTTTCCATGATTGCCCTGGGTGGCTGCATCGGCACCGGGCTCTTCATGACCTCCGGATCCACCATCTCCAAGGCAGGACCAGGCGGCGGACTGGTCGCCTACGCGGCCATGGGCCTCATGGTCTACTTCCTGATGACCAGCCTAGGCGAACTGGCCACCCACATGCCCGTCTCCGGCTCCTTCGCCACCTACGACGCCAAATACGTGGACCCCGCCCTGGGATTTGCCATGGGATGGAACTACTGGCTGAACTGGGCCATCACCGTGGCTGTGGACATCTCCACCGCGGCCCTGCTGATCCAGTACTGGCTACCGGACACCCCAGGCTGGGTTTGGAGCCTCCTGGTACTGGTGGTCATCTTCCTGATCAATGCCCTCACCGTATCGACGTTCGGGGAAACGGAGTTCTGGCTCTCCCTGATCAAGGTCCTTACGGTCATCGTCTTCCTGGTCATCGGCTTCGCCATGATTCTCGGCATCATGTACCGCCCGGCCGCAGGACTGCACAACTTCACCTACAAGGACGCCCCCTTCGTCGGGGGATTCCCGGCCATACTCAGCGTTTTCCTGGTTGCGGGCTTCTCCTTCCAGGGCACCGAGCTGATCGGGGTCACCGCTGGCGAGTCCGAAGATCCCAGCCATGCCGTCCCTAAGGCCATCCGGGATGTGTTCTGGCGGATTCTCCTCTTCTACATCCTCTCCATCTTCGTCATCGCGGCCCTGATCCCCTACACCAGTCCCCACCTCCTCGGAGCATCAGAAGGCAACATCGCCATGTCACCCTTCACCCTGGTCTTCCAACGAGCAGGACTCGCCTCAGCAGCCAGCATCATGAACGCCATCGTGCTGACCTCCGTGCTCTCCGCAGCCAACTCCGGGGCATACGCAGCGACCCGTATGCTCTATGCCCTGGCGCACGAGCACTATGCACCGCGCATATTCGGCAGGACGACCCGTCACGGCATTCCCCTGATGGCCCTGGCTGCCACAACGGTGGTCTCCCTGGCGACCTTCGCCTCAAGCATCTTCGGCCAGCGCATCTACATGTGGCTGGTGGCGGCCTCCGGTCTGACCGGATTCATCGCCTGGATCGGCATAGCCCTGAGCCACTACCGCTTCCGCCGGGCCTGGGTGGTCCAAGGGCACAAGGTCAGTGAACTCAAATATCACGCCAAGCTCTTCCCCCTAGGGCCCATCCTCGCCTTGGTGCTCTGCCTTGTGGTCATCGGGGGGCAGAACATCGAGGCCTTCGTCACATGGAACTGGCAGGAAATCGGAGTCACCTACATCAGCATCCCTCTGGTCCTGGCGCTCTACCTGGGATACAAAATCAAGCACCACACCAAGATTGTGCCCCTGGACCAGATGGACCTGACCTCCTCTTCACCCGAGTTCGAATCCCGAACGGGGGCCTGATTCCCGACCACCCACGACAGCGACCGGGACACACTGCCTAGTAGACTGATGGATCATCGGGGCAACCACCCCCATCAGCATCCCCACCGATTCCATAGTGCCCACAAGGCGAGCGATTCGGAAGGGCGCGGGTGACATCCATATCAGGGACCGGCCAGACGGATAATCCGACCAGCCTGAACCCTCCCCGACGGCGAGCGGGAAGGGTGGGCGCAGAATAATCAGCACTCGGTTTACGGGCATGCGGCCTATAGACCCGAAAGGGAGACGGAATGTCTTCAGATGATAAGGGCAAGGGGACCGGACAGTCCCAGGGCATGGTCAAGCGCAATCTGAAGACCCGCCATATATCGATGATTGCCCTGGGTGGCTGTATCGGCACCGGGCTCTTCATGACCTCCGGATCCACCATCTCCAAGGCAGGACCAGGCGGCGGACTGGTCGCCTACGCAGCCATGGGCCTCATGGTCTACTTCCTGATGACCAGCCTCGGCGAACTGGCCACCCACATGCCCGTCTCCGGCTCCTTCGCCACCTATAGCGCCCGGTATGTGGACCCCGCCCTAGGCTTCGCCATGGGCTGGGACTACTGGCTGAACTGGACCATCTCCGGAGCTGTTGACATTTCGACCGCCGCGCTCCTGATTCAGTACTGGCTGCCCGATACACCAGGCTGGATCTGGAGCCTCCTGGTCCTGGTCGTCGTCTTCCTCATCAACGCCCTGGCCGTCTCGGCCTTCGGGGAGACGGAATTCTGGCTCTCCCTGATCAAGGTCGCCACCATCATCGTCTTCCTGGTCATCGGCTTCGCCATGATTCTCGGCATCATGTTCCAGCCTGCTGTGGGCCTGCACAACTTCACCTACAAGGATGCCCCCTTCGTGGGCGGCTTCCCCGCGATCATGGGCGTCTTCCTGATAGCCGGATACTCTTTCCAAGGCACCGAGGTGGTGGGGGTCACCGCCGGCGAATCGGAGGACCCCGGCAAGGCTGTTCCCAAGGCCATAAACGAGGTGTTCTGGCGGATTCTCCTCTTCTATATCCTCTCCATCTTCGTCATCGCGGCCCTGATCCCCTACACCAGCCCCCACCTCCTCGGAGCATCAGAAGGCAACATCGCCATGTCACCCTTCACCCTGGTCTTCCAACGAGCAGGACTCGCCTCGGCAGCCAGCATCATGAACGCCGTGGTCCTGACCTCCATCCTCTCGGCCGTCAACACGGGCGCCTACGCCTCAAGCCGCATGCTCTACGGACTGGCCAAGGACCACTACGCCCCCAAGATCTTCGCCAGGACCACCAGGCGGGGCATTCCCATGGCCGCCCTTGTGGCCACCGTCTGCATGTCCCTGGCCACCTTCGCCTCCAGCATCTTCGGGCAGACCTTCTATATGTGGCTGGTGACGGCAACGGGCCTGACCGGATTCATCGCCTGGATCGGCATAGCCCTGAGCCACTACCGCTTCCGCCGGGCATTCAAACTGCAAGGGCATGATTTGAGCGAGCTCAAGTACCACTCCAAGCTCTACCCTCTGGGTCCCATCCTGGCAATGGTGCTCTGCCTGGTCGTCATTGCCGGGCAGGACATCCCCTCCATGGCCAGCCTGGACTGGTCGCACCTGGGCATGACCTACTTCAGTGTGGTTCTGGTCCTTGCGCTCTACCTGGGCTACAAGTTCATCAACCACACCAAAATCGTCAAGCTGGCGGACATGGACCTTTCAGGGGCCGGATCCGCCGACTGACCCCCTCCTGCTCAGGGTCGCGAGCGCGCCTTCCGCAAATGGAACCGCCCCACGTTGAGCAGAAGCTCATTCGTGGGGCGGTTCCTGTCCGGTCGTGATTCGGGGCCCTCAGGCCCGCAGGATCACTGAACCTGGGAACGGGCGATCTTGCCGGTGAAGGACTGGGCCTCGTCGGCATCCTTGACGTCCTTGTTCCAGGAGAACATGGCGCGCAGCTTGGGACCGACCTCCTCGATCTTCTCGTGGGAGAACTTCTCCTGCAGCTCCTTGAACTTGGGTGCCCCGGCATCCTGGTCGTCAATGAACTCCTTGGCGAAGGAGCCGTCCTGGATGCGCTTGAGCTGGTACCGCATGCGGTCCTTGGTGGACTCGTCGACCACTGTCGAGGTGAAGTCACCATACTGGGCGGTGTCGGAGCAGGACCAACGTGCCTTGTTCAGGCCACCCTCGTTCATCAGATCGACCAGCATCTTCAATTCGTGGCAGACCTCGAAGTAGGCGATTTCAGGCTGGTATCCGGCCTCGGTCAGCACCTCGAAACCGGTCTCGACCAGGTGGTTGACGCCACCCATGAGCACATCCTGCTCACCGAAGAGATCGGTCTCGGTCTCCTCCTTGAAGGTGGTCTTGATGGCACCTGCACGCAGGGCGCCCATGGCCTTGGCATAGGCCAGGGTGATATCCCAGCCGTCACCGCGGGGATCCTGCTCCACGGCCACCACCACCGGCACGCCACGGCCGGCCACGTACTCGCGACGGACGATGTGGCCCGGGCCCTTGGGGGCGACCATGAAGACGGGATGGTCGGCGGTGGGCTTGATATACCCGTAGTGGATGTTGAACCCGTGCGCGAAGCCGACGGCCGCACCTTCCTTGATGTTGGGCTCGATCTCCTCGCTCCAGATGGTGCGCTGGTACTGATCAGGGGCCAGGATCATGATGATGTCGGCTTCCTTGGTGGCATCCGCCACGGTCTTCACTTCCAGACCCTGCTCCTTGGCGAACTCAACCGACTTGGAGTTGGCACGCAGGCCCACAACCACGTCGACGCCGGAGTCGCGCAGGTTCAGCGCGTGAGCATGTCCCTGAGAACCGTAGCCGATGATGGCCACCTTCTTGCCTTCCAGAACCGAGAGATCCCCATCCTTCTCATACCAGATCTGTGCTGCCATTAGCTTTACTCCTTTATAAACGGTCCTTCTGGTCCACCCATTGCGGCCAGGGATCGCGAAACATTACTTGACTACTTGATTAGTTCTTATTCAGCGGACATTGCTCATTGGCTCCGACTCCGGATTTTGTCCTTCGCCAGGGTCAACCGACTAATACATCTTTTGCGTCCACCTTACTCGCGGCGTGGCCGGGCGAGCACCATGCGACTCATTGTTTGGACATCGATAAATATCGACTATCAAATGCGGAACGGAAACCGCTCACGCCCGCACGAAGCGCCGGAATCGGTTTACCCACTGGCATGAGTACATCCCTAGCCGCAGCTCACCCCACGAAAAATGCGCCTGGGAATCCTTTGGAAACCACGGCATGACGGGAATCATCGAGCCCGGCACAGGCAAAAGGGAACCGTTCAGCCAGACCATTGGGTCCAACCAGGAAGAGGGCCGTGGATAAACCGTCCGCCAGCGCGGTCGGATACAGTTTCGCCAGGCGATTATCCCGGGGGTCGCCCAGTTCCTGACCTTGATTCCCCGAACGGTCCTCCTGCCCCACCACCACCCAGGTGGCCTTGACACGGCGGACAGGCATACCATCGACAGCGTTGAGGATATGGTGGAGGGCCATCAGCCCCTCCTCCTCATCGCCCCCTCGGGGGACGGTCCATTTCCGCCTGCTGGGGGCCGAGGCGCCAAGAGAACCGGTTGTCATCCTGATGACTCCGACCGCCCTGGTCAGGTCATCGGGATCCTCCATGGCAATGGAGACCGCTCCAGGGGCCTGGATACGCATATCACCCCCGGCATCAATCAGGTAGTCTCCCACACCTTCGGCATCGTCGGTCCGGTTGAGCACATCAGCCAGGAGGTCCACCAGGTACCCCTTGCCCAGGGCTCCAAAGTCCAGCTGAACCGGCCCCCTGGTCCGCAGAATCACACCATCGCGCTCAACATCATCCCCCCAGGTGGACCTGCCCTTGATTCGCCCGAGATGGTCGACCGCATCAGCGCTCAAGCGGAAGGTCATATCCCTTCCATATCCCAACCGCGCAAGATCAGCTCCAACAGCCGGGTCCAGAGCACCCCCCGTGGCGAGGTACAGGCAATCGTAGAGGTCGAACAGGCCCTGGCAGTATTCGGGGAACCGGAAATTGCCGCCCCGCTTCGCTCGGGCCATGTCCGCCAGGATGGAATCATCCCGAAACCTGGACAGGGATGATTCATAGGTGTCAATCAGCCGCCCCAGTCCGGCACGGAGCTCAGACCCGACCGGCTTGGAGGTATTGATGATGATGCCGGTTCCCAGCGCTTCGGGAAAGGCTGTCGAATAGGGCATGGAGGCAGGTCCCGTTCCTGGACTCGGGTGCATCCCGCAACCCCCTCCGCAATCTGCGGACTCCGGCGACCTGCCGTATCCCGGCGTCATGTCAGCACAGGGAGTGAATCTGTACGATCTGGTCGCGACCGGGACCCGAACCGATAGCCGAGATGCGGCAACCGGAAAGGTCCTCAAGATGGCGGACATAGTCCTTGGCCCTGGTGGGGAAGTCATCGAAGCTGCGGGCTCCGGAAATATCCTCCCGCCAACCCGGAAGCTCCTCATAGACCGGCTGCGCGGACTGGAACTCGGCCTGGTCGGTGGGCATCTCGTCGACACGGACCCGAGAGCCATCGGCCCGGGTCACGTCATATCCGACGCAGACGGGAATGGTCTCCAGACCGGAGAGGACATCCAGCTTGGTCAGCACGATGTCAGTCAAACCGTTGATCTGAACCGCATAGCGGGAGACCAGGGCATCGAACCAGCCGCAGCGGCGCGGGCGGCCAGTGGTGACCCCGAACTCGTGACCCTGCCTACGCAGCCACTCGCCCTGTTCATTGTCGAGTTCGGTGGGGAAGGGACCCTCGCCCACACGGGTCACATAGGCCTTGGCCACACCGACCACCCGGTCGATCCTGGTGGGACCGACACCGGTGCCGGTGCAGGCGCCCCCGGCCGTGCAGTTGGAAGAGGTGACGAAGGGATAGGTGCCATGGTCCACATCCAGCATGGTGGCCTGCCCACCCTCGAACAGCACGTTCCTACCCTCATCCAGGGCCTTGTTGAGGATCAGCGAGGTATTGGCCACGTAAGGACGCAGGCGTTCAGCGTACCCGCTCAGCTCATCCACGGTGGCATCGATATCGATGGCCCGCCGGTTGTAGAGCTTGACCAGCATCTGGTTCTTCTGGTGGAGGCTGGCCTCGACCTTGTCGCGCAGGTGGTCCGGATTGAAGAGGTCATGTACGCGAATGCCCACACGGTTGATCTTGTCGGCATAGGTCGGGCCTATGCCGCGACCGGTGGTGCCGATTCTGCGTTTGCCCAGGAATCGCTCGGTCACCTTGTCCAAAGTACGGTCATAGGGGGCGATGACATGGGCGGACTCGCTGACACGAAGGCGGCTGCAGTCCACTCCACGCGATTCCAGCCCGTCAACCTCCTCGAAGAGGGCCTTGGGATCCACGACCACCCCGTTGCCGATGACCGGCGTGATGGAAGGGTGGATGATACCGGAGGGGAGGAGGTGGAGGTCATACTCCTGATCACCCACGACCACGGTGTGACCAGCGTTGTTGCCGCCGTTGAACCTGGCGACATAGTCCATGCGTTCGCCAATGAGATCCGTTGCCTTGCCTTTGCCCTCGTCACCCCACTGGGCTCCGACAATCACGATTCCAGGCATACGACACGCTCCTTTTCCAGCGGCCTCCCTCAGGAGCAAGGGCGGACCATCCACACACGAGCCTATCCCGACGTATGGAGCTGACCGGACAGTGTCAAAGCCTGGCCCCACAGGGAAATTCATCAAGGGTCACAACCCTGAGTGCAACAGTGGGACGGGTGTCTCCCACGGGGGTTCCTACTCTGCCAAGCGGGCATCATCCGTGAGCCAACTCTCTCCGGCCCACATCATCCGAGTGTTTGCAGGGAACCCTCTCGACTACTTCAGGGCACGGCCGGCGCTGCCCAGCCTCCGACAGGCCTCGACCACGCGGGCCGCCATGCGGTCTTCACCCTCCCGGCCCCAGGACCGGGGGTCGTACTCGTTCTTGGCACCGACCTCACCATCGATCTTGAGGACCTTGTCGTAGTTGGCAAACATATGCCCGGCGATGGCCCTGGTGAAGGCGTACTGGGTATCGGTGTCGATATTCATCTTGACCACTCCATAGGAGACAGCCCTGGCGATGTCAGCAGGCTCGGACCCGGAACCACCGTGGAAGACCAGAAGGAAGGGCTTGTCACCGGGAACCCCGGGGCCCGGAGAAGGGACCCGACCGGCACCGACGGCACGGGCGGTTCGGTTCTGGATCTCTCCCAACAGGTCGGGTCGGAGCTTGACCACGCCAGGCTTGTAGGCCCCATGCACATTGCCGAAGGTGAAGGCCACCATGTACCGACCCCGCTCACCCAGCCCCAACTCGTCGACCACTCTCAGCCCGTCGTCAGGAGAGGAATAGAGACGCTCATCAATCGCAGCAGAGTGACCGTCCTCCTCACCACCGACGGTACCCACCTCTATTTCCAGAATCGTATGGGCGGCCCGGGAGTCCTCCAACAGCTCCTTGGCGATGTTCAGGTTCTGCCCCAGGGGCAAGGATGAACCGTCCCACATATGCGACTGGAAGAGCGGATCCTGACCGCGAGCCACCTGGTCCTTTTCGTAGGCGAGGAGGGGACGGACCCACTCGTCCAGGTATTGAGGGGCACAGTGATCGGTGTGAAGCGCCACGGTGATGCCGGGGTACTGGTCGATCACCTCCTTGGCGAATCTGGCAAAGGCAATCGAGCCGACCACCCGATCGGCAAGGTTTCGCCCCGACAGGTAGGACGCGCCGCCGACCGAAACCTGGATGATGCCATCCGACTCCGCCTCGGCAAACCCCTCCAAGGCAGCATTGAGGGTCTGGGTACTGGTCACGTTGATGGCCGGATAGGCGTAGGAACCGCTTCTGGCCGCATCCAGCATCTGCGCATACCGTTCGGGGGTTGCAAGAGTCATGGTTGCATTATCCCAGTATCCCGGAACTTCAAACCTCGTCGACCAGACGGCATGATGAAGAGCGTTTTTCCCGGCCCCGTTGCCAAACCGCCCTCACCTGCCCGGAAGCGTTACGATTCATTCCTTTGGGCGAACGTACAGGCCCCGAGATTGACAAGAGTTTCGACCCCTAGTAGTTTATCAACAAGCAGTTTTGGTGAAACGTTATACCTTTTGCGGTTATTAGCGCGAACCATACGGAAGCCAAGCCAGGAAAGTCGAGCAATGAGGACAAGCGGGGGGACGACTTGGGTCCGCCCGCCTCGGAAGGAAGCAACCGTGGCAGCAACCAAAGAGACGCCCAGGAAAATCATCCTGGACCTTGATACGGGTATCGACGACACCTTGGCACTCTCTTATGTGCTGGCATCGCCAGAGGCCGAGCTGATCGGCATCACCGGCACCTACGGCAACGTGGTCGTCGAGCAGGGCGTAGCCAACGACCTGAACCTACTGGCCATGTACGGGCGCGACGACATCCCCGTTTTCAAGGGTATAGACCACCCCAGCACCACGGATTCCTTCTCCGTGCCCGCCGATTCCGAAATCTTCCACGGCGCCAATGGAACCGGCAACATCGAAATCCCGGCACACTCCGACCGGAAGGCCCAGGAGGAGAGCTCCGTCGACTTCATCATCGAATCGGTCCGGCGTTACCCCAAGGAGGAGCTGGCCATCGTTCCCACCGGCGCCCTGACCACCATCGCCGCCGCTCTGGAAAAAGCCCCCGACATCGTCGATAAGATCAGAATCGTCCTGATGGGCGGCAGCCTGACCCAGCCCGGCAACGTAGGACCCTTCGCCGAGGCCAACATCAACCAGGACCCCGAGGCCGCCAACAAGGTCTTCGCCACCACGGCCGACATCACCATGGTCGGGCTGGACGTGACCACCCAGGTGCAGATGAGCCGCGAAGACACCGAATCCCTGCGCGGTACAGGCACCGCAATCGGGCGGTTCCTGGCCGACATGACCGACTACTACATCAACATCACCGAGCAGGAAGAGGGGGTCTTCCTCGGCGGGTGCAACCTGCATGATCCTCTTGCCGCGGCCGTCGCCATCGACCCCAGCCTGGTCACTACCTTCGCCACCAACCTGATGGTGGAGACCGAGGGACCGCAGCGGGCCCGGACCATCGGCGACCCCAACCGCCTCACAGACAAGACCAAGAACACCAAGGTGGCCCTCTCGGTGGATGCCGAGCGTTTCACCAGCCAGTTCATGGAACGGCTGATGTCCTTGGCAACCGGCCAGACGACCGAACGATGAAAAGGGAAACGATGAGCGAAACAGCCGAGACTTCGAACTCCACCGCAGCAATCGCGGAAAACACCGAAGCCGATGAGAACAGGGCCAGGACCAAGCGTGCCCTGCCTGCCCTCCTGACCATCTTCCTCCTGGGCACCTTGATGATCCAGGCCTTCAACCTGGTCTTCCAGAACGTAGGCGATTCCCTGGGAATGTCCGCGAATGCCTCCCTCATCAGCACCCTGCCCGGCATCGTCCTGGGTGTGGTCTGCATGCTCTACGGGACGCTCTGCGATTACATCTCCCCCCGGAAGATGACCCTCTTCGGGGTCGGCGCCCTTATTATCGGCAGCCTCCTGGGCTTCTTTGGCGCCTCTAACTTCTGGGCCGTTGTCCTGGCCCGCATGATCCAGACCGCAGGCGGCCAGGTGGCAGGTTCGGTCTTCCTGGTCATGGCCATGAAGTACCTGAGCGACAAGGAGCGCGCCTTCTATCTGGGTGTCTTCAACGCCGTCTACTACGCCTCATCGGCCGTGGGCATCTTCGCAGGTGGCCTGATCACCTCCATCGACTGGAAGTACCTCTTCCTGGTCCCCCTGATCTCCGTCCTGCTCATTCCCCAGGTCCTGAAGAACACCCCCGACACCAGCGTCAAGGGGGAGCGGATCGACGCGTTCGGCATCGCCCTCTTCGCCTTGATCGCCGGGTTCGTGGCCATCTACTTCTCCTTCCCGGCCGCCTGGATGCTGGCTGTGCTGGCCATCCTGATCGCCGTCTTCGCGGTCTATGTCTGGAAGGGCAGCAACCCCTTCCTGAGCCGGAAGTTCGTGACCAACGGGGCCTACATGTCGGTGCTCCTGGCCCTCTTCGTCTTCTACTTCTTCAACTTCGCCTGCGTGCCGATCTACAACGTGATCGGTGACCAGATCTACCAGATCTCACTGAAGCAGGTCTCGATCTGCCTGACCATCGTCTACCTGGTGGCCACCCTGGTGGGTTGCGTGTCCGGCTCGATTCTCTCGACCATCGGCAGGCTCCCCATGCTGGTCCTCTCGGCGGCACTGATGATTGTGGGCAGCATCGGCTCGGCCATCTTCATCTCCTCCGGTTTCTGGACCCTGACCGCCCTGGCATGCGTCTTCATCGCAGGTATCACCATGTCGTACACCCCGCTCTACGACTCCTTCTCGGCCACCCTGCCGGTGGACCAGAACGGACGCGGAATCGGCATCGGCGACCTGATGATGAACACCTCTGCCTCCATCGGTATGGCCGTATACAGCGGGCTGATGTCCAACCAGAGCTTCGGTTCACGCGGCTTCCTTGGCGTTGAGCCCGGCGCTCCGGCCCAGGCGGCCAACATGTTCTGGGTAATGGGCCTGACAGCGGCCCTGGCCCTGGTCATTGTTCTGATCTTCCATCGGAACATGTCTTCCAAGGCCCCCAAGAACCAGTAACCAAGAACAACAAGACTTCCCACGAACACCAATATCAGGATTTGGTCAGCGCCACGACCAGGACGTGGGCGGTACCCCAATACCGCCCACTAACCCCTGTCGTGGGGTTGGCCATGTATACCGGGGAGGAAGCATCGGTGGGTATGCCTTCGGCATCGTAATATCCCCCTCTTCCCTCAGCCGCCGGAGACATAACCGCCACTCCCCTCCCCCTTTGAAAGGCCCCGTCATTGCCATAACGGACGGGGCCTTTTTCATACCTTCCGACATGAGGAAAACGAACGCGCCACGAGCAGGCAGGGATTGGGGCAACGACCCGTGTCCGACAGGAAACGGGCATGACCGGCAGGATGGAACTTCCCAGCTAGAACGACAGACCGCATATAAGAGAGAACCCGGCGGGAGTTGGGTCCGCCGGGTCAGAGAGAAGAAAGGGAAATCAGTTATGCAAATGTCGTAATGACATCCGATCGGCGGTACTAACTGCCGACAATTACAGTAAACACCGGAGACCTTGGGAAGACGATGGGATTACCTGAAAAAGTGCTGACAACCCGGAATCAGGGCCTACCGAGCCCCGGCATGCAGTACGCAGGTTACCGCCAAAGCGCCCCAGGAATCAGACCCAACTCCCGGCACTGTAGACTGATACATGACTCATGCTCACGCATCTCGCAACATCTCAGTATTGTAGAGGCATCGGCTTAAGAGTGAATTGCAAAAGGAGAACAGGCACATGCTGCTCAGCGACCGTGACATATTGAAAGCCCATGATGAAGGGCACCTCGCCCTGGACCCATGGACACCGCAAATGGTCCAGCCTGCCAGTATTGATGTTCGTCTCGATAAGTACTTCCGCGTCTTCAACAATCACGAGTACACCTATGTGGATCCGGCCGAAGACCAGGGTGCACTGACCGAGCAGTTCGAAGTGCGCCAGGGCGATCCCTGGATTCTCCACCCTGGTGAGTTCATACTGGGCTCAACCTGGGAGTACATAAAAATTGACTCCACCCTGGCCGCCCGTCTGGAAGGCAAGAGTTCGCTGGGGCGTCTCGGCATCCTCACCCATTCCACGGCCGGCTTCATCGATCCCGGCTTCGAGGGGCATATCACCTTGGAGCTGTCGAACGTCAGCAACCTGCCGGTGAAACTGTGGCCGGGGATGAAAATCGGACAGATGTGCTTCTTCGAGCTCACTTCTGGCAGCGAATTCCCCTACGGATCAAAGCACAATGGCTCCCACTACCAGGGCCAGCGGGGCCCCACCCCCTCACGTTCCTATGTCGACTTCTACAAGGCCGACGTCTCCAGCTGATTCCCGCCCCTGACCCTCCCAGGTGCCAGGGGCGGGGCGGATTCCCCGTTTTCGCGACTCACTCGTTTGATTTCAAACCCACTTGAAGGCGTATGCATGCAGAGGAGCATACACTCGCCTTCAGGATGCGCAAGTGACCACTGCACCCCTGAGGCCCTGCCCTGGGTTGAGACTCTGCACGGGACCGGCAGGTTCCAGCCTGCCCCTAATATGGAGAACATGGCTATGAAGAAAGGCCCGACCAAGGGTTCGGGCGGCAAGCACCGCAACAAGCTTCGAGGCAAGGGGCCCACCCCCAAGGCCGAGGATCGTGTATATCACAAGGCATACAAGGCCAAGCAGGCGGCCCAGCGCCGACAGGCCGCAGACCCTCGCCTGGCAGCGCGGCGTCGTGCCGACCGATTCACCTCGGATTCCGATGACCTGGTCATCGGCCGGAATGCCGTACTTGAGGCCCTGCGTGTAGGGGTACCGGCCAGCCAGCTCTACCTGGCTGCGCGCATGGAGCACGACGACCGAACCCGGGAGATCGTCCGCCTGGCCGGGCAGGAGGGCCTGAACCTCCTTGAGGCCGACCGCCTTGAAATGAACCGAATCGCCCGGTCCAGCAACCACCAGGGTGTGGTCCTCAAGGTACAGCCCTACCAGTACTCCTCCCTGCAGGAGCTGGTGGACAGGGCCGAGAAGCACGCCTCCGCCCTGAGCAAGGCCAGCGGAGCCGCAAGGGTCAACGCCCGTCCGCTCTTCATCGCCCTGGACGGTGTGACAGACCCCCAGAACCTGGGAGCCGTAATCCGATCTGCCGCCGCCTTCGGGGCTTCAGGTGTCATCCTGCCCGAACGGCGCAGCGCCTCGGTCACCGCAGCCGCCTGGAAGGTATCGGCCGGGGCGGCAGCCCATATGCCCGTGGCCAGGGTGGTCAATCTGACCAAGGCCATCCAGGGACTCAAGGAGCGCGGCTACTATGCCGTTGGTCTGGCAGGCGAAGGCCAGGCAATCGTCGGTGAGACCGGCTTTGAAACCGACCCCCTGATCGTGGTTCTGGGTTCCGAAGGCAAGGGGCTGAGCCGCCTGGTCAGTGAAAGCTGTGATGCCCTGGCCTCCATCCCCATCTCCAGCTCGGTCGAGTCCCTCAACGCCTCAGTGGCGGCCGGTATCAGCCTCTATGCCGTCTCCACGGCCCGCCGCAAGTCCGTCGAGTAGGCAGGGCCGTCAGAACAATTCAGCCGACCACGGGCGTTCAACCCCGTGGTCGGCTGAATTGTCATCAGATCTGATTCATCAGCTGGAAGCCCAGACCGCGGCATCCTGATCATCCTGGTCAGCGGCGGCCTCCAGACTTCCCGGGGTGAGTCCGCCCCCGAAGACCGGATTGACTGGGTCGCTCCGGCCTTCATCACTTCCGACGGCTTCACCCCTCCCACCGTCTCCGCGCTGCTTCCAGTGCATCTCATCATCCACGACACCGGAGTCGGCTTCTTCGTTGATGGTCTTCATGTCTTCCGAGTCCAACCTGTATTCAGGCAGGGACTCCTTGATGTAGCTCTGTACGGCCTCGGCCATGGGTACATCATGCCCGGCCTTTTCCGCCAGGCGCCAACGATGGGTCAGAACCTCATGGAAGAACTGGGCCGGCTCAATCTGGCTGCGGTACTCGGACGGTATCATCCGAACGGTGGGCTCGAAGACCTCGCGCATCCAATCGGTGGCCACAATCTCCAGATCTTCGCCCTGCCGCCAGGTCGAAGCCCGATAGGCATCCAGATCGTTCAGGAGGCGACGAGCCTGATTCTCCTGGACATCCAGGCCGGTCAGACGCAGAAGCTTGCGGGAGGCGTACCCGGCATCGACCACCCTGGGTCGCACCAGTACACGGTTCCCGTCCTCCTCGGTCTTCATTTCAAGCTCATCCACATCGAAGCCCAGGTCGTTGAGCTTGTTGACCCTGCGTTCGATCTTCCACATCTCGTCAGGGTCAAAGCTGTCGACGTCGGTCAGGGCACTCCACAGGGAGTGGTAGCGGTCGACCAGACGGTTGCCCACATCCACCTCGTCCACATCACCGGAGAGGAGATTGCCCGAGTGGAGATCCATCAGTTCGCCGATGATATTGGTCCTGGCCAGGTCGATATCGTACTCGCGTTGACCATCGGTCAGGCTGGCATGGAGGTCACCGGTCTCGGCATCGACCAGGAAGGCCGAGAAGGCATCTGCGTCACGCAAGAAAAGCACGTTGGATAGGGATACGTCACCCCAATAGAAACCACCCAGATGCAACCTGACCAGGAGGACCGCCAGGGCATCAATCAGACGTTCGGCCGTATCGGGGCGGAGGTTGCGCGCAAAGAGTGCACGGTAGGGCAGGGAGAACTTCAGATGCTGTGTGACCAGCATGGCCTCCAAGGGCTGCCCATCCCGGGTATGCCGCCCGGTGACCACGGCAATCGGATTGACCGTGGGCAGCTCCAGCTTCTGGAGCTTACGGAGCAGCTCATACTCCCGTTCGGCCACCCGCTGGGTTATCTCCTTCATGGCATATACGTCATCGCCCACATGGACGAAGCGGACGACGTGCCTGGAGATGCCGCGGGGCAGATTGGCCAGAAGCTCCTGGGGCCAGGTCGCCAGTGGATCCTCCCAGGGGAGGGTGAACATCTTCGGATTGGAACTTGAGGCGGTGATGTGCAGGGCGGCGGGTTCCCGTTCAGGCTGGGAGGAATCCGGCACCTGTATGGATGTGGCCTGGACGGCCCTGGGATCCATGGAGGCTGCGGTGGCCCGGTTGATATTCACACTGGTCATGCTTCACCAATCTAATCGTCGCCCCTCCCACACGGGAAGAGCCCCGCGCGAACCTGTCGCACAGGGCTCCTGGTCACCCGACCAATAGGAAAGGGAAGAGGAAAAGGGACCGTGCGGACGAATCCGATCCTTTGGACCCGACCGCACGAATCCCGGTGCAATCAGTTCAGACGCAGCTCGGTGGCCGGAGAGAAGAGGTGCATCTTCGCAGGATCGATATGGATCTTCACCACATCGCCGACCTTCGGCAGGGCACGCGGGCTGACGCGGATTGTAGTCAGCTTGTTCTGGTCGGACATAACGGTAGCCTGCTCGGCTGCACTGTCGTCGGTCAGAATGTTGCCGTAGATGTATCCGTCGGAACCCAGATCCTCGACATTGGCGACCTTCAGGGAGAAGGCGTCAGGTTCGGAGGGGCCGGCCAGGGAGGCATCCTCGGGGCGGAAGCCCACGACGATCTTGCCCTCGTCCTCGGGAGTCAGCTTGTCGACAGCCTCGCGGGGCAGGCTGACGGTATCCTCACCAATCTTGGCCTGACCATTGACGACCGGGTGGATGTTGATGTTCATCGAAGGAGAGCCGATGAAGCCGGCCACGAAGACGTTCTCGGGGCGGTCATAAAGCTCGGTGGGAGCACCGACCTGCTGCAGGATGCCCAGCTTGATGACAGCAATCCTGTCGCCCATGGTGAGGGCCTCGGTCTGATCGTGGGTCACGTACAGGGTGGTGACGTTCAGCTGACGCTGCAAGGCGGCAATCTGCGTACGGGTCTGCACACGGAGCTTGGCGTCCAGGTTGGAAAGAGGCTCATCCATCAGGAAGACCTTGGGCTGGCGCACGATTGCACGACCCATGGCCACACGCTGGCGCTGACCACCGGACAGTGCCTTGGGCTTGCGATCCAGGTACTCGGTGAGGTCGAGGACCTCAGCCGCCTTCTCGACCCGCTGGCGAATCTCGTCCTTGGGCGTCCCGGCAATCTTCAGGGCGAAGCCCATGTTGTCGGCAACGGTCATGTGGGGGTAGAGGGCGTAGTTCTGGAAGACCATGGCGATGTCACGGTCCTTGGGCTGCATGGTCGTGACATCCGTGTCACCGATGAGGATGCGCCCCTTGTTGACTTCCTCCAGGCCGGCCAGCATGCGCAGGGTTGTGGACTTGCCGCAACCGGAGGGGCCAACCAGGACCAGGAACTCGCCGTCCTTGATATCAAGACTGAGGTCACTCACCGAGGGCTCATCATTGCCCGGGTAGATACGAGTGACGTGGTCAAATACCACTTCTGCCATTGTTCATCCTTTCATCGGCAGGTACGTGCCGAACGATCCGTAGTGAAGGGTTGATTTTTCACTGTGGTTTCCGTCTTGAGACCAAGCCAACTTCGGCCGTGTCGCACAACGGTTTTTATTTGTCGGTTAAGAGAAACTCTCCCTCGAGCCACTTATCACTATACACCAAGGATCGATCTCGGTTCGCACCCATTTTTGCCAGCTTTCATCGGCCTTGGCGCCGGACTATTCAAATCCCCCAGCCACTGTTGCATCACAGCGACTGGGGGATTTGCGCTCGCGGGATTGCCAAGCCGGTGCGACTCAGGCAAGTGCGAAGTGGTCGTTCCTACTCAGGCCTTGGACTCGGTGGATTCCTCATCGGCACTTGCAAAGACCTTCCGTGCCACATTGATGGCATTGATGACCCTCGGGAAGCCCACGTAGGGCACGCACTGGAGGATGGCTTCGATGACGGACTCCTTGCTCAGCCCAACATTCAGGGCACCCTGGATGTGAACAGCCAGCTGCGGGGCCGTATCTCCCTGTGTGACCAGGCTGCCTATGGTGACCAGCTCCCGCTGCTGCAGGCTGAGCCCCTCCCTGGTGTATATGTCGCCAAAGGCGAATTCGACAATCCAACGACCCAGGTCGGGCGCTATATCCTGCAGGGAGTCGATGACATCCTGACCTCCTTTGCCATCGATGGCTGCCAGGGCCTGTGATCCTTGTTCAAAACGCGAAGCTTCCATGAACTTCCTTTTCCTTACGTCAGTGAGCATTTCCCCTTCGAGAATATTGTATCAGCGACTATTTACAGAGGTTGATTCGCCCCCCTCTCCGTGCTCCTGACCGCCCGTCCCTTCATGGGCCGTCTTCACCGGACATCGAGTTCGTACGCCAGGGGATGGCATCCCGACGCGGGGAGCAGCACACCACGAGGGAACAAAACGACGGAACCCGGAATCAGGTCATTTTCACCAAGTCGGGGCACAATGGAGATATGAGTGATCTTGAAGGGCTGAATCTGGAACCGGGTCGGCTGGTTGGGGGCTACACCCTGATTGAACCCCTTGGCGGCGGTGCCATGGGGTCCGTCTGGCGTGCCAGGGATGACGGGGGCCAGGACTACGCCATGAAGATCCTGCGGGAGTCCCTGACGGAGGATGACCAGGACCGGCCCGACAGTCCCGAAGCCCGCGACCGAGCCTCCGCCCGCGAGCGCCTGCGCCGCGAGGCCCTGTCCCTGAAACGAATTAACCATCCCGGGGTCTGCCAGATAGTCGATATGGAGCTCGATGATGCCCTGGCATTCATCGTGACCGAGCTGATTGAGGGGCGGAACCTCCGGGATGATGTGGCGGCCAATGGTCCCTATACGGGCGATGACCTCGAACGGCTGACCAGCAAGATGATCGATGCGGTCAGGGCTGTCCACCGGGCGGGCATCGTCCACCGTGACATCAAGCCCACCAACGTGATGATCTCGGCCTCGGGGCCGGTCCTGGTCGACTTCGGCATCGCCATGGGCCAGGGGGAGAGCCACGTTACCCGAACGGGGCTGGTCATGGGAACCCCGGGATTCATCGCCCCTGAAATCATCGACGGGGCCGAATCCGACCAGGGTACGGACTGGTGGAGCACAGCGGCGGTCCTGGCCTTCGCCGCCACCGGCAAGCCCGTGTTCGGCAGCAAACCCATGATGGCGGTCCTGGAGCGGGAGGCCTCGGGCAATGCCGACCTGTCCGGATTGCCCCTCGACACCATGAAGGCCTTCAGGGCGGCCCTCTCCCCTGACCGCGATTCCCGTTGCAGCCCCGAAGACCTCCTGGGCGCCATCACCAGGGATGCCATGGACCCCGGCGCTGGGGGCTCCGGAATTGCCACAGGAGACAACACAACACATCAGCCGGCCCAGGATCAAGGCACTCGGAAGGAGGGGGTGCGCCCTTTTGGCGCAAGCTCTTCAAAGGATGACTCGGGACAGGAAGAACCGACCCAGGTGGTGGAACCTGCCACACAGGTGGTGGAGCCCGAAACCCGAACCCTGGAAGCAGGAACGTCCGTGATTCCAGCCCAGGGCAATCCCCGTATGGCCTGGTCCTCTGCCGATGAAGCCACCGCCACCCTGGATGCGCTCAGCCGTGACGACCCCGAGGAAACCACCCGGTTGGGCGGAACCCAGATGCTGCAGACCCACGCCTTCCCCCAGGGGGTATGGGACGACCGCCAACCGCAGTCCGATATGGAGGACGCCCAGGCCACGAGCGACCAGGGTCCGCCCCTGCCGGCCGCCAGCCCCCTCCCCCCGGAGGACACCGGTCATTGGCTGGGCGATCAGCCCCCGGCTCAGGAGCCTCCAGCCCTGATCCGACAGACCCGTTATCTCCATGCCGGCACAGCGGTACTGGTCATCATCGGTTTCATTCCGGCCCTCATGGCTCTGGTGGCCCCCATTTCCGCCCTGGTCCTGGCGTGGATGCTGATGTGGTTCCTGGGTACCGCCGGCCTGAGTCTGCAGGGCCAGATCAATCGGGAGCTGAAGCGGGGAGGCCAACGCAGGGGGCATGACCGGGCCCTGAATGCGGCCGCCCTGCCCTGGCACCTGCTCAAGGCCCTTCTGCTCAGCCTCCCCCGCATCCTCATCCTGGCCCTGGTGGTCTTGGTAATCGGCGCACTGGCCACCTGGCTTGGCGGACAGACAACGGTTTCGGGGTATATAAACCTGGGCGGGCACCTCCTGCGCTTCCCTCTTCCGGCAGGAGCCCCCCTCTCCCTGGTGGGATTGACCATGGGGCTGGCAACCATGGTGGGTTGGCTCTCCACCGTGCTGGTCGGGGAGGCCGGACCGGATGCCAAGAAGGCGGCCGGATGGGCCTACATGGTCCGCCTTGGTGCAGGTTGGCTTCCCCTGGGGGCCGTTGACCAGGCGGTCAATCCAAGCACCGACCCACAGGCCATGCAGGACCAATCGGAGACCGAATCCGCCTCATCCAAGCCCAAGGGCCATCGCCGGGCCTGGACCATGGTCCTGGTCTGGGTGCTCGTCCTGGCCGCCGTCCTGACCCTGGTCGCCCTGCATCCTTCCATAGACTGGTCACCTATACCCATTCTTCACTCGTAATCCGTCCTCGACCTCATGGACCGCGATTAGACTTTGCTCAGTATTCAAATGAAAGGACCCGTGACATGTCCAAGTCCAGCCGCCAGTCCACCCAGGCCAGGCAGCAGCAGAACCGCAAGGCCAGGCTCCGGGCCGAGGAGGAGGCTCGCCAGCAGGAGGCCGCCCGGGAACGCAAACAGCAGACCCTGATCGGACTTATCGTCACCATCGTGGTGGTGGCCCTGATTGCCCTGGGCGGATTCCTCTATTGGAACAGCCACAAGCCGGTCAAGGTGGAAAACGCCTACGAGACCGTCCAGAAGGTCAAGGTGAAGCCCTCGGTCGCCAACGACAAGGGCGGCATACTGATCAGCAAGGCCGGAGTGGACAAGTCGGTTGAGCAGGCCCCCACGGTGGAGATCTACATGGACTTCATGTGCCCGGGCTGCGGTGCCCTTCATCGCGGATTGGACTCCACCCTGACCGCCATGGTGAAGGCCGGGCAGATCAACCTGGTCATCTACCCCATGTCGTTCATGGACCGACTCACCACCGACGAGTACTCATCCCGTGCAGGTTCCGCCGCGGTCTACATTGCGCAGAACGATCCGGATCACTTCCTGCCCTTCATGGCCAGTCTTTACGACAAGGACTTCCAGCCCGACGAGGAGAACTACAAGCCGGTCAGCGACAAGCAGATCCGCCAGCAGGCCATCAAGGCCGGCATCAGCCCAGAGATGGCAGACCGTTCCCTCAAGGGCGAGTACAGGGCGTGGCTGAGTGCTTTGGACAAGTACACCCCGACCCGTAAGGAACTGTGGAATACCTCGGGGCACAACAAGGGACAGATGTCCACACCGACCGTCCGCATCAACGGAACCTTCTGGGACCTGGGGCAACTCTCCACGTCCGGACTGGACTACAAGGCCGGGCTCCTCAAGGCCATAGGCCTCGACCCCGAGCAGGTTGGCCAGGATGATGTCCTGCCTTCAATCGGCCCCAAGGGCAGCCCACTGGCCTTGTAACACCCCTCGCGCATACGCACGGAACGCCGGCTCGCTCTCTCAATCCCATGCAGGATGTGTGTTCGCGCAAAGAGAGCGTTCCCGGCAGTGCATGGATGGTGTTAGGATAATCCACTGTATTGAGACCTGTGTCTGTCGGAACAGGACCGCCTCCTTAGCTCAGTTGGCCAGAGCAGCCGCCTTGTAAGCGGCAGGTCGTCAGTTCGAATCTGACAGGAGGCTCATTCGTAACGGAATTGCGTTGATTCCCCGCAAGAGGTTCAATTTTCTATAGGTTGCGATAGGATATTTAAAGATAACTACAGAGCTTCCCTCGAGTAAGTCATTTCGAAGGCTCAGCCTTCGAAGGTACGGACCGGAGTCATTCCCCAACCATCTCCGCTCCGTATTGGGGGACGGGATCATTCCCCTTCATTCCCGTCCTCTCCTCGTTAGGTCCGCGAGCAAAACCGCGCGACCCGGAAGAGCCCGGTCGACCACGATGGCCGACCGGGCTCTTCTGCTATCTCAGGTCCCATCAAATGTGTACATTTATCTGGCTCTTGTCGCCCCCACAGCCGGGACCGAGCCGTCACCCGCTAAGATTCACGGGAGGGTACACCAGACGACTTCAGGTTCGGAGGGAGACGGGATGGCCAGACGCTGGACACCGCGGCGGTTCATCGTACAGAGACGGGTACGCGTGGCTCTGTGCGCCATCCTGACCGTCGTGGCAATGACCATCACCTTCGGCCTCACGTCCCACAAGAGCGTATCCCTGAGCGTCAATGGGCAGACGCGCACCATCAATACCTATGCCTATAGCGTGGACGGACTCCTGAAACAGGCCGGGGTCAAGGTCAAGACCCACGACCTGGTCGATTCGACCTCTGGCGGACAGCTTCGCAACCACGATGTGGTTACCGTCCGTTCCGCATACCAGACCACAATCAACATCCAGGGGCAGCAGGTTGCCTTCTGGACCACGGCCACCAGCGTCAACCAGCTCCTTGGCTTCTTCGAGGCCAACCAACGCAACGCCATGAAGGTCACCGTGGACGTGAAGAACGTTTACAACCAGCTGACCGGCGGTCTGGTCATCAACCAGGAAGGGCCTGTGACGGTCATTGCCGACGGGAAGAGCTCCGTGGCCCCAAACGGCAAGCTGCCAGCGGCTTCCATCCTGGATTCCAAGGGGATAGTCCTGGGCAAGGAGGATCGCGTCTCGGTCGAAAAGGACCAGGACACCACGGTCCTGCGGGTACGACGCGTCACCCATGGAGAGACCGTCAGAAGCACCCCCCTGGCCTTTGGGATCCGGACGGTGATTGACCCTAATCTGGCCCCGGGGCAGATTGAGATTCGCCAACAGGGCGTCGACGGAGAGAAGCAGGAGACCATACAGGTCACCTATGTGGATGGAGAGGCGGAATCCGAGAGCGTAGTCAAGGAAGAGACCGTCAGCATGCCCATCGACCAGGTGGTGGCCATCGGTCCGGACAAGCAGGAGACCAAACCGGACCAAGGCAAGACGGATGATGGGGACAAGGGCAAGAACAAGGATAAGAACCAGGAAAAGAACGAGTCGAAGCAGGACTCCGACCAGGATAAGCCGACCCAGCCCACCACCCCTCCCCAGACCTCCAGACCGACCGAACCCGCACAGCCGACCCAGAATCCGCAACCCGCACAACCACCCGAGCCAGTCCGGCCCCCGGCCCCTCCCACCCCGACACCACCGACACCACCAACGCCACCGACACCAAGTAGCGGACTCTGGCACGCCTCTCCGGAAGCGGCCATGACCTACGCAGCGGGAGCCGCAGCACAGAGGGGATGGGTCGGAAGCCAGTTCGATGACCTGGTCAAACTCTGGAACAGGGAATCGCGATGGCTCTGGTACGCGGAGAATCAGTACTCGGGCGCCTATGGAATACCCCAATCCCTACCTGGCAGCAAGATGGCATCGGCTGGTGCCGCCTGGCGTGATGACGCAGCCATTCAGATTGATTGGGGCCTGAGCTATATCGCCGGCAGGTACGGCAACCCCAGCGGGGCCTGGCGGCACTCGGAACAGACCGGATGGTACTGATGCCCCTGCCCACCCCAGATGCACAGGGCGACCAGATCACCCACACCACCGATACGGACCAGGCCGAGACCGGACACCTCCTCGGAGCTGCGGATATCCGCCGCATAGCCGACCTGGCCGGGATCCACCCCACCAAGCGACTAGGGCAGAATTTCGTCATCGACCCCGGAACCGTGCGCCGAATCGTCCGTCTGGCCGAGGTGGGCGCCAATGACCCGGTTCTGGAGGTCGGACCGGGGCTGGGCTCCCTGACTCTCGGCCTCCTGGAAGCCGGCAACAAGGTAACGGCCGTCGAGATCGATCCCGCTCTGGCCACCCGTCTGCCCGAAACGATCGCCGACTTCATGCCCGATGCCCAAGACCGCCTCACGGTCATCAACAGGGATGCCCTGACACTGTCCGCGGACAGCCAAGCCGACCTGGCGGCAGCAGGGAGCCTGACCCTGGTGGCCAACCTCCCCTACAACGTGGCCACACCTATCATCCTGACCCTGCTGGAGCGCTTCCCCAACCTGAATCGCTTCCTGGTCATGGTGCAGAAAGAAGTGGCCGATCGCCTGGTCGCCTCCCCCGGGTCCAAGGTCTACGGGGCCCCCAGTCTGAAGCTGGCCTGGTACGGACGGGCCGAATCCGCAGGCCGAATCGGGCGTAATGTCTTCTGGCCAGCACCGAACGTGGACTCGGCCCTGGTCTCCTTCACCCGTGCAACCGCGCCGTCCACCTCGCCGGAAGCCGTGGAGTCCCAGCGAAAAGAAGTCTTTGCCCTGGTGGATGCCGCCTTCGGGCAACGGCGCAAGACCCTCCATGCGGCCTTGAAGGGGTTGGTACCCCCCGAGGCTTTCACCGAGGCCGGCATAGACCCCACGCGGCGCGGCGAGACCATGCGCGTGGAAGAGTTCGCCGCCCTGGCCCGGGCCTGCCGGGAGACGGAGGAATGACACAACCGGAAGAAGCCGGACAACCAACCGGCAGAAGCATAAGCCTGGACTGCCCGGCCAAGATAAACCTGAGGCTGAAAGTCGGGCCCAGTCGTGATGAGTGGGGTAGCCGCCACCAACTGGATACGATCTACAGCGCCATCAGCCTCCATGACCGGGTCGACCTGACCTTGCGGGAACCGGGCTCCGGCTTCGCGCTGACCTTGGAGGGGGACCACCTGGGCGATCTGGCCGACGGCCATGCCGACCCCAAAGCCAACCTGGCCGTCAAGGCCCTTCTGGCCCTGGCCGGAACCACCGGTCACCAGCCTGACGTCTCCATCCACATCACCAAGCGCATACCGGTCGGTGCGGGCCTGGCCGGAGGATCGACCGATGCCGCCGGTACCCTGCTGGGCCTGAACAAGCTCTGGGGACTCGGTCTCCCTATGACCAGCCTGGAACCAATCGCCGCGGACCTGGGTGCCGATCTTCCCTTCTGCCTGCATGGCGGCATCTGCAAGGGGGCCGACTTCGGCCAGAAACTGACTCCCCTGGATACTCACAGCACCGAAGTCGCCCGACTGACCGAGACCGGGCTGACCGGGCATATGCTGATCGGTGCCTACGAGAAGGAACTCAGCACGGCCCGTGTCTACCGGACTTTCGACGAGGTTGGGTCGGGCCACAACGACCTCAACGACCTGGAGCTGGCCGCCTGCACCCTCCATCCTCGCTCAGGTCTTGCCCTTGACCTGGCCCGCGGATTCGGAGCCGGCCCCGCCTTCATCTCCGGGTCAGGACCCTCAGTGGTCGCCATGGTTCCCGAAGGGGACAGGGCAGCGACCCTGAAAGCGATCTGGGAGCGGGAAGGCGCCGTGGACTGGATCATCGAAGCCGACTCACCGGTCGCACCCGTCGTGAGACCGGTGAGCGTCACCCATTGAAGGTAGAGTGTTGACCAGGTAATTTGCGGAAGGTGGACCATGACGAATCCCGAACCACTCGATGAACGTGAGGCTCGCCGACAGTTCGTGAGGCGCAGGCAGAAGATGGTATTCACCATCGCGGTCTGCGCCCTGGTGGTCATCATGATTGTCGCCAGTCTGGTCATCTTCGGTACCGTGGGTCGCTCCACCAAGGAAAGCAAGGTCGTCAAGCCCAACTATGGGGTCAGTCTGCCCTGTCCCCCCCAGGATTCCAAGCTGGTCAACCACCCCGATATCCGTATCAGGGTCCTCAACGGAACCAGTAAATCCGGCCTGGGCACGGCCGTGGCAGCTGCCCTGCGTAATCGCGGTTTCAACATGCAGGGGGTCGGCGACTACCCCAACAAGACGGAGACGGCACGCACCGAAATCCGTTTCGGCATCCAGGGCATCGACCGTGGCTATACGGTCGCGACCCAGTTCAACGATGCCATCATGATCATGGACGACCGGAGTGATGACCTGGTCGATGTGGTCATCGGAGCAACCTTCAACGACCTGAACGATGAAGACAAATCCTCCACGGTCGGCAAGGACATCGAAGGCATCAAGGGGTGTGTGGCCGATCCGGCAAGCATGAAAGACCTGCCCGAGGCGCCCAAGGCCTGATCGGGATTCCCCCAGGGCCTAGTCCTCGGCTCCCTCCCGGGCCCACCAGCTCTTCAACTCCTCCACGGCCTGGTCCTGATCGACCGGCCCCATATCCAGGCGGTAGTCCAGCATGTGCCGGTAGGCCTTGCCCACCATCGGTCCGGGTTGAAGGTCCAGTATCTCCATGATCTGCCCGCCATCCAGGTCGGGTCGGATGGCATCCAGATCCTCCTGCTTGCGCAGCTGGCGCACCCGCTCCTCCAACTCGTCCATGGCGGCCGAGAATATCTGGGACTTGCGTTTGTTCCTGGTGGTCGCATCGGCCCTGGTCAGGCGGTTCAGCCGCTCGAAGAGCGGTCCTGTCTCCTTGGCATAGCGCCGGACGGCAGCATCGGTCCACCGCTCGTCCACGTACCCGTGGAAGCGCAGATGCATGCCAATCAGGTCGCAGACGTCATCGATGATGTGGTGGTCGAAGCGCAGGGCCTTCAACCTGGTACGGGCCATTCGGGCACCGACTGCATCATGGTGGTGGAAACTCACCTTCCCACCGGATTCGAAACGTCTGGTCTTGGGCTTGCCTATGTCGTGCAGGAGAGCCGCCAGGCGCAGGGTCAGGTCAGGGGCCGGCACAGGTCCGTCCGGGCCGGTCTCCAGGGCGATGGCCCGATCCACCACCATCAGGGTGTGCTCAAAAACGTCCTTATGGCGATGATGCTCATCAAGCTCCAGTTCCAGGGCGGGAATCTCGGGCAGGACGATATCGGCCAGACCTGATTCGACCAGGGCCTCGATTCCCTTGGTGGGATGGGCACTGAGCATGAGTTTGGTCAACTCGTCGCGGACCCTCTCGGCCGAGACGATACTGATTCGGTCGGTCATCCGGGTTATGGCCTCGGCCGTCTCAGGGGCGATGGTGAAACCCAGCTGAGCCACGAAACGAACGGCCCGCATCATCCTCAACGGATCATCTTCAAAGGACTGTTCGGGATCCACAGGGGTACGCAGCACCTGCTTGGCCAGATCATTGGCACCCCGATAGGGGTCGACGAAAACCAGGTCCGGCACCCGAAGGGCCATGGCATTGACCGTGAAATCCCTTCGGGAGAGGTCCCCCTCCAGACTGTCGCCATAATCCACGTCAGGCTTGCGCGAGTCCGGATCGTAGGTGTCCCTGCGATAGGTGGTCACCTCGACCTTGATTTCCGTTCCATCCGGGCGGCGGCGCACGGCTCCCAAGGTGCCGAACTTGCGGCCCATGTCCCAGAATCCGGAGCCCCACTTGTGCAGAATCGGTTCAAACTCCTCGGGCCGGGCCGAAGTGCAGAAATCCAGGTCGTGCGATGGCCGATGCAGGAGCAGGTCACGGACGGGACCCCCCACCAGCGACAGTTCAAATCCTTGATCGGCAAACAGTTGTCCGAGTTCGATAGCCTCGGGCCAGACTTGGAAATCCACGCTCACCCTTTCCATATAGAGTTCATGCGCCTACTAGCTTACCGTTACCCCACCTGCACATTAACCTACGTAAAGTGGAATTATGATTACGCCCGCAGACCTTGCGCGCATGCTCTCGCAAAGCGCCGACCCTGCGGACAGTCATGCCTCCAGATCGAAGGATGCCCCCCGGGAGACCGGTCCGAGATCGCCCCTCCTGTATTCGGTGGGTGAGTCCCTGGACCCCCTGCTACGCGATGGCCACCTCGCCCGGCAACCCCTGGAACAGGAGGAAGCCGCCGACGGCACACCGACCCCCGCCCTGATGCCCCGCCACAAGAACGCAGGCAAGCCGGCCACCTTCGCGTCCCTGGATGCCCAGGAACTCCCCGTGGTCAGGGAGTACTCGGCAGGAGGCCTGATTTTCGACCACCAGGAGCGGGTGGCCATCATCGCCCGCCATTCTCGGTCGGGACACCTGGAATGGTGCCTACCCAAGGGGCATATCGAAAAAGGGGAGACGCCCGAGGAGACGGCCGTCCGTGAGGTCCAGGAAGAGACGGGAATCCTGGGGCAGGTGACCGATTCGATCGCCACGATAGACTATTGGTTCACCGGAACCAACCAGCGGGTCCACAAGCTGGTGCATCATTTCGTCCTGCAGATGATTGGCGGAACCCTGAGTGTTGAGGGCGACCCGGACCACGAGGCTGAGGATGCCATCTGGGTGGACTTCTCGGATCTGGCCTCGGTGCTGAGTTACCCCAATGAGCGGAAGATAGCCTGGCTGTACGCGAGGAAGTACAAGAAGCAGATATGACCGAGAGCCCACTGCGCCCTGGGCGGCGCACCCCCCAGTCAACCCGTGCCCGTCAAGAATCGGCTGCGCGGGCAACGTCCTGGATCACAATCCTGGGAACACTCCTCCTGACCCTGGCCCTGATCCTGGGGGCGACCCCGGGCACGTTCCTGCCATCCGCCATGGCCGTCCCTGGCGACGACCACGGGCATCAGGCCCAAATCAGCCTCAAATCAGCCACCCCGGTGGTCACCGACAAGTCCGGGTACACCCTCAAGGCGACCGTGACCAACCTGGAGAGCCAGGAGCTGCGCGACTCCACCTTTACGGTCGGGACCAACGCCCTCTACTCGTTCAGCTCACGCACGGACATGCAGTCCTGGTCCGAGGGGAAGACACGCATACCAACACCAGACAATCTGGACAGCAGGGATCTGGACTCCGTCAAGCCCGGGCAAAGCGCCGAAGTCACCGTTACCGTGCCTGCCGACGCGGGGGGCCTCAGGAAAATGGTGACCTGGGGTCCCAAGCCCGTACGCCTTTCACTGACCGGCAAGGACAATCGAATTCTTGCAGAGACCTGGACCTTCCTCACCAGGACCTGGGATGGCCTGCCCAACTCAGGAACCCCCGCCATGTCGATGACCATGGTCCTCCCCTTGACCACCTCGGAGTGGACGGTGGAGGACAAGAACATGCAGGCCCTGATGACGCAGACCGACGAGGCCGTGGCTGAGGACGCCCAAAAGGAGGCCGACAGAGGCAACGGATCTTCCCCCTCCCCCTCGGCGACCAGGACCCAGGACCAACAGGACCAGTCCTCCATCCGAACCAACGAGGGAAAGGTAATCACCCTCAGCCGCCAGGCGACCAAGACCCAGGAAACCCAGCGACAGCTGCTGAACAGGCACCCCACCCTGCAGGTCCTGGCTGACCCGACCTACCTGACGGCCATCGACGGAAACCCGAAGATCAACGGCCTCATCCAGCCCGCCGACTTCGACATCAGCACCTATGCCGGGCAGGATGCCGGACGATACCTCAAGGCCGGCATCTCCCCGGATTCATGGAGCGCCAAGACCGGAGCGGACCTCTATGCCAGGACCCACCCGGATCAGGGCAAGATGGCAACAGACCATGCCTACGCCTGGCAGGGAAGGCAGGAGTGGTCCATCGAATCCGTCACCGAGGCCCGCAAGGCCGGATACACCCATGTCGTAGCCCCCCGAGGGTTCGAGGCTGGAGCAGGGGCCTCGGCCCACACCGGCAAGTTCACGGTCGACACCCAGGCCGGACAGGTAACGGTCCTCACGGCCCAGCGGGAACTGAGCAATCTGGCCCAGGGGAATCCGACCTCCACCAAGGCCTCCGGAGAACGGACCCAGGCCGGACAGGTTGCCAGGTTCATGGCTCAGAGCGCCTTTTACCAGATGGAGCAGCCCTACGATCAGCGCGACCTGATGGTCTGCTTCGAAACCAGCCAGAACTCCCAGCAGGTTGACCAGATCATGGCCGGGCTGGAACACGCCCCCTGGATATCCCTAGGCTCCTTGGAAACCCTGGACAAGGCCGACGACTACAGTCTCGGTGCCTCCCGACTTCAGGAGAACCGCGAGTCAAGCAAGAAGCTGGACTCCGACATCGCCGGTACCCTGGATTCGCTGACGAACAGTCGCAACGACATCACCCGCTTCTCGAAAGCCATCCTGGCCGACCCCTCCTCCTCACACCCCACCGCCAGTGCCACGACCGGCAAGTCCGACAGCCAGGCCCTGGCACGACAGGATGCGGATACCACCGCCCGTCAGTCCAAGGACCCCGCCAACTGGTTGGAGCGGATCACCAATGCCCACGATTGCCTGGCCTTGCATGCCATGGCTGGTATCCGGTCCGCACCAGGCCTGGCCGACCAGGCTCGGGCCATATCGAACCAGCTCCTGGACGGAATCAGCATCACCCCCAGCGAGTCTTTGACCGTCGTGAGCGAAACCGCCTCGATGCCGGTGACAATCAGCAACAGCCACCCCTATCCGGTCTATGCCAGGGTCAGCGCCAAGACCGACTCCATGGAGATCGTCACCTCCCGCACGGCCGATACCATCATCCCGGCCCGCTCCGAGGCCCAGGTCACCTTCAAGGTCAGGGTGGCGACGGCAGGTCAGGCGAATGTCGATATCTCCCTGATCGACCGTGACGGCAAGCCCTTTGGCCAGACCAGGCAGGCACATATCACCAGCAACCTCCGCCTGAGCGACATGAGCGGCCTTATCATCGTGGTAATCGCCGTTCTGCTGGGCCTGTGCGGACTCTGGCGTCAGTTCCACCGCAAGAAGGATGCAGACGAATGAGCTCTGTGGGCCGTAATTCAGTCATCATGGCCTCAGGTACTGCGGCCTCCCGGGTCACCGGGCAGATTCGCACCATCCTCCTGGCCGCGGCCATCGGGACCACCGGTATCGCAGCCGACGCCTACCAGACCGGGGCGATGATTCCCCAGGTCATGTTCACACTGATTTCCGGAGGCATTTTCAACGCTGTTCTGGTACCTCAAATCGTCCGGACATTGAAGGAAAAGGACGCCACCGACCGTCTCAACAAGCTGATTACGGTCTCCATGGTCCTCCTGGCCGGGCTTACCCTGATTCTGATGCTGGCGACGCCGGCCCTGACCTCGGTTTATCTGAACTCCAAGTGGAACCCGGCACAGCGGGCCTTGGCGAACTCCTTTACCCTCTGGTGCATGCCCCAGGTCTTCTTCTACGGCCTCTATACGGTCCTGGGGCAGATCCTGGCAGCCAAGGGCCGCTTCACGGCCTACGCCTGGAGCTCGGTCGGTGCCAATTTGATCAGTTGCCTGGGCTTCATGGCCTTCATCAAACTCTTCGGCAATGCGCAGAGGCAGCCGGTCACCTTCTGGGACAACGGCAAGGTCGCGCTGACCGCCGGTGCCTGGAGCCTGGGGGTGGCCTTCCAGGCCGTGATCCTCTTCCTCCCCCTGGTAAAGTGTGGCTTCCGGTATCGGCCCCGATGGGGTCTTCGGGGTATGGGCCTGCGCTCCATGGGGTCGGTGGCGGCCTGGAGCCTGGGGGTGGTCGTCATCGACCAGCTGGCCAATGTGGTCAATGCCCGAATCACCAACGGCGCCCCCCTGGAGGGAAACCCCTTCGACATAGCCGGCAACGGGTCCTACCAGAACGCCTACACCCTCTTCATCCTGCCCTACTCCCTGATAGCCGTCTCCGTCAGCACGGCCATCTTCCCCCGCCTGTCCAAGTCGGTGTCGGACGGGCGGATTGATGACGCCAGAGAGGAACTCAGCCGAGCCCTGCGCAACGTCGGACTGATGATGTTCTTCTTCAGTACGGTCATGCTGGCCATACCCGTGCCAATCACCCGGGCCCTCCTCCCCTCGGTCGGCATCCATGAGGCCGTGCTCATCTCGGGTCCCCTGTTGGGCCTTTCTCTGGGGCTGGTGGCCATGAGTGCCTTCCTGCTCATCCAGCGCACCTTCTACGCCTTCGAGGATGGCCGCCACCCCTTCATCTTCGCGGCTGTCTCCAACCTGATCCAGGTCGTCCTGGTCCTTGTGGCCATTCGCTTCTCACCTCCCCGCTATTGGGCGGCCCTGGTGGGCGCGACCCTGGCCCTGAGCAACATCCTCAGCTTCCCGGTCCTGGCAAGGATGCTGCGGAAGCCCTTCAACGGGTACCTGGATGGTCGACGTATCCTGACCACCTACGCCAAGGCCCTCCTGGCCGCCCTCCTGGCCCTGGGTGCAGCCATCTTCCTCAAGACTCCCGTCACCCACATGGTCGGAGCCTGGGTCCAGGGGCGGCAGGGGCACATGAGTTGGATTCAGGCCGTTCTGATCTGCGTCATCATCACCCTGGTGGTGGGCATCGTCTATTCGGTGGTCCTCATAGCCCTGAGAACCACCGAGTTCACCCAGCTCCTGAACTCTCTGCTCGCCAAGCTGGGCAGGTCCCTCACCCACCCGGTCCAGAGTCTTGACGACCTGGCTGAGAAACCCTCCCGCCTTGCCGACAAGTCGGTGAGGGTGGTCCACTCCTCCTCACCCGACTCCGCCGAGGTCGGGCTCGACGCCGCTCTGGAGAACTTCGAAGAACAGCCCTTCCCATCAGATGAAGAAACCGCGACAGGCGGCTCCAAGGAACCGTCAAATGAGAAGGAACCCGTTAGGATTGTTCCTGTAGGCACCACCCAAAAGAGGATTCCGGTGTTGCGGGCAAACAATCCCGGGGGTGCTCCACCCGTCAACCGTGGCGCCGCCCCTCGGGAGCAGCGCTCCAACCTTCGCGAGAGTCCTGAAGCCATGAAACCGCATATCGGAGATACCGTTCTCGGCAGATACACCTTGACCACCCTCCTGCGCCGAGCTGCCGGTATGAGTGCCTGGCGGGCCCGTGACAAGGTACTGGACAGGGACTGCCAACTCTTCATCGTCAACGACTCCTCCTCCACCGACCTGATCAACACCACAACCTCGGGGCTGGCCCTGAGGAAGGACAGACACTTCACCCCGGTCTATCAACTTCATACCCGGGACGGGGTCTCCCTGATCGTCACCGCTCCGGATGCCGGCTTGGCCCTGCAGGACTATATGCAGGGTCCGGCGGCCGAGACCCTGAGCTACAAGGCCATGCGGACCATCCTGGGCGAGGCCACCGAGGCAATGCGAATCCTGGGCAGAGTCGGGCTGACCGACTACACCGTATCCACCAGGACCATCAGACTCTCCAGGTCTTCGGTCGTGCTTGCGGACGCCCCGATCGGCCCCCTGATCACACCTCCCAGGACCAAGCACGAGCAGGGACTGACCGATGAGGAGCGTCTGATCCGGGAACTGTCCACCGTCCTCTACGACATGCTGACCGGTCACTCCGGTCATGCAGACGACGAGCGCGGCCTCGGTTCCCTGCCTGAAGATACCCCCGAGGAGTTCAGAATTGTCTGCGAACGCGGTCTGGGCCTCAGCCGGGTCAAGGGTATGCGACCCATCCCCTTGGTCACATTGGCCGAGTTGTCTGCCCTGCTCAGCCCCTGGGTACCGCCGGAGGAGCTGACCGATAGCGACCTTATCTGGCCTGATATGGACGGGCGGGCCTCGGTCGAGACGGTCTCCCTTCGCAGGACCGATTCAGCCTACGTGCTCCCTCTCCCCCAGGAGCTGACAGTCTCCGATATACCCGCCACCCGTATCCTGAGCCAGGATGAGCCGCATTGGGGCACCAACCAGTTGCTCTTCCCCGGTCGTAGCGAGATTGAGATAATCAATCCGGAGGATACCAGCAGCGACCTCTTCTCCCTCTTCGACGAACGGCAACGGAGGGATGCCGGCACAGGCCGCACCCAATCCACCATCCCGTTGGATGTAAGCAGCCTGAGAACCGCCGCCTCCCCCCGCAGCCTGGAGGATTCCAATGCCGTGACAGGCAGAATGCCGGTTATTGCGTTTAACCAGAATAATGGGGGCATCCTGGGCACCGGCACCACCTCGGAAACCTCAATCAAGCAAGGCTTCTCCGAGTGGGACTTCCACAAGCCCGATGAGAAATCCGACGAGCAAACAGGACAGGCCCTCCAGCCTCGGGAGGCCGGCGATACAGCAGACAGTGCCCGTAGGGCCTCGGCTGTTTCGACGCTGGGAACAGGTTCGGATAAGAACCTTGATGGCCGGGCTGCCCTGACCGAAACCAGGGCCGTTTCCAGCCCCGATGCCACCGCCATGGAGCCACTGCCCCCCAGCTTCACCCCTGAGGCCCACTCCACCCCCGCACCCTTCACCTACGGAGTCGACGGGGAGGACGAGCAGGAGGATGGTCTTGAAGACGGGGACATGGCCGATACCCGCCTCTTCGGGCACTTCACCACCCGGTCGGTCGTCATCACCGTGGCCGTCCTGGTTGTTGTGGTGGCCTTGGTCTGGGCCATGTCCACGGTTATCGGACGACGCACCCACGAGTCCACCGAAGATGGCGGATGGCCGGTCATGTCGAACGTTCCCTTCCCTGGCCAATCCTCGGACGATGAGGACTCGGAGGAACAAAGCGATACCGGTGACCAGGCCAGGACGGCAACGAGCGACAAGGATGGAAAACAGGCCGACCACCATGCCGGAAAGTCCGCCCGCAAAGCAGACAGGAAGGTCGGTAAGGTCCCTGCGCCCCGCGCGTCCGTAAACACCACCCCCTATCAGGTGGAACACGAGACCTTCCTGAACCAGCCAGCCGGCAAGCAGGGCTTCGGGTGGTACATGCACCTGACTGAACCCCAGGAGGTATCCCGCCTGGATATCAAGGTTCGCCAGAGCGGCGGGCATGCACAGATCTTCGCCAACTCCACGGCCACCCAGCCCAACCAGGGCCAGCCTCTGGCAGACTTCAGCTTCGACCCTTCAGGAACCACCCACGTGACCCTGAAGGCACCGGTCAAAACCCAGGATCTGGTCATCTGGGTGCCCATGGACGGAATGCCCGGAAACACCCTGCACTTCTCATCCGTCTCTGTGTACTGAATTGGTGAGTGATTGGGCTTTTCCTGGCCCGTTACCTCGATTGGTAATACAGTTTCGGTACATATAACCTTGCCGGTCGCGCCATCCGATCGGACGCGGCGGTAAACCCAGGAAGGCGGCTGCAGTCATGGCGGATAATCCCAATATCCCGTCCAAGGTCATCCGGAACGATCCCTGGTTCGGCTCCTATGCCAAGCGAGCCGAAGGGATGCGGGCCTCTGAGATTCGCGCCCTCTTCGCCGTGGCAAACCGCCCTGAAGTGGTCTCTCTGGCGGGTGGGATGCCTTATCTGGGCCGGATGCCTTTCGATGAGCTGGCCGATCAGGTGGCCGACATGCTCCGCAAGCAGGGCCAGGTGGCCTGGCAGTACGGGTCAGCCCAGGGTGACCCCCACCTGCGCGAAGACGTTCTGCAGATCATGGAGCTGGAGGGCATCAAGGACGCTCAGCCTGATGATGTGGTCATCGTCAACGGGTCCCAGTCCGGCATCGACCTGATTACCCGCGTCATGTGCGACCCGGGCGATGTAATCCTGGCCGAGGCCCCGAACTACGTGGGTGCCCTGGGGGTTTTCCAGTCCTTCCAGGTGGACGTGGTCAACGTGGCCATGGATGGGGACGGTCTGATTCCGGAGGTCCTGGAGCAGACCATCATCGAGCAGCGCAAGGCCGGCAAACAGGTCAAGATGCTCTATACGGTTCCCAACTTCCACAACCCGGCCGGTGCCACCATGAGTCGTGAGCGCCGTCCGAAGGTCATCGAAATCGCCAAGAAGTACCACGTGCTGATCGTTGAGGACAACCCCTACGGACTGTTGGCCTTCGACGGCCAGACCTACCCGGCCTTGCGATCCTATGACTCCGAGGGGATCGTCTACATGAGCAGCTTCTCCAAGATCATCGCCCCGGGCATGCGTGTGGCCTGGATGGTGGCTCCTCCGGGAATTCGGCAGAAGCTGGTTCTGGCCAACGAATCCGCCATTCTTTGCCCATCGAACATGAGTCAGATGACCATTACCACCTATCTCGACAACTTCGACTGGAAATCACAGATCAACGACTACCGGGGGATGTACAAGGAGCGTTGCGATGCCATGGATGAGGCCCTGAAGGAGTATCTGCCCTACTGCTCCTGGCTCAAGCCCAAGGGCGGCTTCTACATCTGGCTGAAGATTCCCGACGGACTCAACGCCAAGGACATGTTGCCCAGGGCCATCACAGCCAAGGTGGCCTATGTTTCCGGCACGGCCTTCTACGATGACGGGCAGGGAGCCGACCACATGCGGCTCTCCTTCTGCTATCCCACCCCCGAGCGAATCCGGGAAGGCGTTCGTAGGCTTTCGACGGTCATCGACAACGAATTCGACACAGTGCGTCTTTTTGAACCAGAGGTCGGCACAGGCACCCGCAAGGAAAGGGGCTGACATGGAGACCAGGCAGAACAAGACACCCGAGCAGGTTGATGCCCGGAGAGAGCAGTCCCAGGCCGCGGCAGAGGGAGCCGGAAGGGCCAGCGAGACCCGTCATGGCAGGAAACTGGGCCGCCATGGGCATACTTCCCTCCATGTGAACGGAATCGCCCCTGCCGCCAAGGAGGATGTTGGGTCTCTGGTCCAGAAGGCAACCCGTCGCGACGACAAGTCCATACTTGTCATCTGTGGTGGACTCAGCCATGAGCGCGACTTCTCCCTGAGCTCAGGCCATCGGGTCCAGGGGTTCCTGGAAGAGGCCGGATGGACGGTCAGTGCTCAGGATATGGACGGTGATCTGCTTGGTCTCCTGACTGATGAGAAGACACGCCCCGACCTGGTCTGGCCCCTCCTGCACGGAGCCAACGGTGAAGACGGATCCATCCGCGACATACTCGAAATGGTGGGGTTGCCGTACATAGGGTCCCGGGCCAAGGCCTCGCGTACAGCCTGGAGCAAGCCCATCGCCAAAAACCTGGTCCGGATGGCCGGATTGGACACCCCGCATTCGGTCACCCTGCCGGAATCCATGTTCAGGGAATTGGGAGTCAAGCCTGTTATCGACCTCCTGCTGAAATCCTTGGGTCTTCCCCTTTTCATCAAGCCGACCAAGGGTGGGTCCGCCATGGGATGCACCCTCGTCAAGGAGGGGAAGGACCTCCCTCAGGCTCTGATCAACTGCTTCGCCTACGGAGAGGTCGCCCTGGTGGAACAGGCCGTCACCGGAACCGAGGTGTCGGTGTCCATCCTCGAGCTGAACGGACACCCGCTGATTCTGCCTCCTCTGGAGGTCTGGACCCCTTCAGGCACGTATGATTACGAGGCCAGAACCACCCCAGGGCCAACAGAGTTCTATGTGCCCGCCCGGTTGGATTCCAAAGCAATGCACGCCGTCAAGGAGGCCGCCCTGATTGTCCATAGAGTCCTCGGGCTGAGAGACATCTCCCGCACGGATTTCATCGTTGATGAGATGGGAAGACCCCAGTTCCTTGAGGCCAATGTCGCACCCGGAATGACCGACACTTCTCTTCTGCCCCAGTCCGCCGTGGCCGCCGGCTATGAGCTTCCGGACCTTTACACAGCCCTGGTGCAGTCCGTTCTTGACCAGAACCGCGCTGACTGAGACCTATCCTCGCCGAGCCTCGGGGCCTTCCTGACATGTCCCGAGGCCCTTCTGACGCAGAGAAGGACCATCCTCCCCCGATTTTCCTGGCTCAGAGCTGGTCTCTGCCCGGTCATCACCCTCAACGGGTTGGGCCGATTGGTCGGTCTCACTGTCGTCGGACCGCAACCAGAAGCGCCAGCTGTGCCAGCCGTCATCGACCTTGCTTTCGTCGCCCTGGTCCTGCGAGGGGTGTTCACGCAGGAGCTTTTGAACCCTGCCCAGGAACCAGAAGAGCACAATCAAGGTACCAAGATTGGTAATGATGGCCACGATGACTGTTTTCTCCATACAGCAACCATATCCCCTTCCCGGCTCGACCGGCCCCTCCCCGCCAGAGAAGACGGACCTGTTACGCCCTCCGCTTGCCACCCGGTCAGGCTTCAAAGATAGAGTGGCATCATGACCCGAACCGTTCATGATGCCATAGTTATCGGATCCGGCCCCGCCGGCTACACAGCCGCAATTTACCTGAGTAGAGCCGGATATGCCCCCCTGGTTATCGCAGGCGCCTTGACACCTGGCGGGCAGCTCATGAACACTACCGAGGTTGAGAACTACCCGGGCTTCCCCAAGGGAATCATGGGACCGGACCTGATGGATCAGATGCGCGATCAGGCCGAGCACTTCGGTGCCCAAATCGAGTATGACGATGTCACTTCCGTTGACTTCTCCGGCGATATCAAGCGCATCACCACGGACGGCGGCGAGGAGTACTTCGCCAGAGCCGTGGTGGTCACCACCGGTTCCCAATATCGCAAATTGGAGGTTCCCGGAGAACGCGAGTTCTCGGGGAGGGGCGTCTCCTACTGCGCCACCTGTGATGGGTTCTTCTTCAAGGACAAGCCCATCGTGGTCATCGGGGGTGGCGATTCCGCCATGGGTGACGCGGACTTCCTGACCCGATTCGGTTCTTCGGTGCAGCTCATTCACCGTCGTCAGGGCTTCCGTGCCTCAAAGATCATGGTTGATCGGGCCCAGGCGAACAAGAAGATTGACTTTGTCCTTGATTCCGTCGTCACCAAGGTGAATGGAGATGAAAGCGGGGTCACCTCAATCGACATCCGCGACACCACCACCGGACGGACGACCACAGTCCCGGCCAACGGTGTCTTCGTGGCAATCGGTTTTGTTCCCCAGACCGGTTTCCTGAAGGGGCAGGTCGATCTGGACGAGGACGGGTACATCCTGGTCGAGGGGGCCTCCACCCGAACATCCACCCCAGGCATCTTCGCTGCCGGCGACGCGACAGATAAGGTATACCGTCAGGCCGTCTCTGCCGCCGGCATGGGCTGCCGTGCAGCTCTAGACGCTCAGGAGTACCTCAACACCCTGGAAGGCTGATAGCGGCCCTCCCAGGTGCCTTTTTGGACATGTTCTGACTTTCGCCCTCTGCGGCAGATCGGAAACACCAAGCACACTCCTTTTCGACGCCCTCGCGTCAGGACCGTGGAGCCGACCAGCCTGCACGGGTAAATTACCGTTACCCTCATGTCTTCGTTGCAGGCACCTTTGCCATCATTGATACGAAGCTGGGGCGCTGACCCAACCGGTCAGAGCCCCAGCTCATTCTTTATTCCCTACCTTCTGTCTGCCTTAAGGGGTGCGGCAGCCAGCCGGCTATCCAGCATCTCCGTTCGCCCCGTCAGACCCAGCCATCTGCCTTGTCGGATGGGCCCGTGCCGTTCTGCCCACCATCAAGCAGCATGGTGAGGATGCGATCCATGTCTTCAGGGGAAGAGAAGACGATCTCGATCCTTCCATGCTTCTTCGTTCCCTTGATGGCAACCTTGGTATCGAATCTGCTTTCCAGGTTCTGTCTAACCGGGCTGTCGCTCCAAATATCCGGCCGGGACTTCCTGGCCTTCTGCTTGACCTGGCCGGTTTTCAGCGCCACCAACTCCTCGGTGGAACGCACCGATAGACCCTCCGCGATGATCTTATTGGCCAACGCGTTCATATCATCTTCAGTGGGCAACGTCAGCAGGGCTCGAGCGTGCCCGGCCGAAAGAACTCCGGAGCTGACCTTTTTTTGAACGCTGGGCGGTAACTTCAGAAGTCGCAGGGTGTTGGTTATCTGCGGCCTCGACTTGGAGACCGACTTTGACAGCCCTTCCTGGGTCAGACCAAATTCATCAATCATCTGCTGATAGGCCGCCGCCTCTTCCAGCGGGTTCAGGGCAACCCGGTGAAGGTTCTCCAGCAAGGCATCCCTGAGCATAGCGTCATCAGCGGTGGTTTTGACAATAGCCGGGATGGTTTCCAGACCAGCCAGCTGGGTGGCCCTCCACCGCCGCTCTCCCATGATGATTTCATAGGCAGGATCCTGGTTTTCCGACCCGGCGGTCTTGCCAGCAAGCGCCCCTGTCTTCTTCTCGACGGGCTGATCCACCGACTTTTCGGAAGCTGAGGCCTTATAGGGTTCTTGACTACCACCCTTGGCAATCTTCCTGACAACAATAGGCTGCAGGACACCGACCTCTTGTATGGAGCGAGAGAGCTCCAACAACTCGTCTTCATCGAAGATATGCCTGGGCTGCTGGGCATTGGGGCCGATTTCGTCAGTCCTCAACTCCATGAGATATCCGCCTTGGACCGGCTTCAGATCATGGTCGGATACTGCATCCCGAACAGCTTTGCCGGACTCAACAGCTTTTTCCCGTGCAGGACGGGTTGCCGAGTGCGCGAGGCTCTTCTGGCTTTCATCCCCTGCCTCGGATGCAGACGACAGTTCCCGATATGTTTCACGTGAAACACCGGTCACTGTAGAGCCAAAGAACAGATCGCTTGGATGTTTCAGACTGTCCAAATCCGGCATCTTGGAGATGCTCTTCCGTCTGCCGGACGCAGAGGTTCTACGTGAAACACTCTTCGGCTTTGCGGTACCAGTTGGAGACTCCTGCCTGGTCTGTGCGCCTTCTGCACCAGCAGAGTCCCCCGCCCCCGAGGTGCTGCTCTTGGCCTTCTTTGCACTTGTTTTGCCCTGTGCCTGGGAAGTGCGAGTAATTTTGTCTTTACTACCGGACTTGCCGTCCGTCTTGGTCGTAGAGGCAGGGGATTTGCGACTTGATTTCTTCGCGCCTGATCCCGCCGAAGCCTTTGCGGTGCTTGACTTTGTACTTGACGACCCGCTACTCGAAGCCTTGGTTCCGGCAGAGGCCGAGGCAACAGAATCCGCTGTCGTTGGTTTGGCGCCAACCCGCTTTCGGGCACCGGAATGCGCAGGAGCCGATTTTGCCTGACTGGCTTCCTGAGCTGCTGAATCCTCCGAACCAGTGGCCTGATCCGAAGAGTCCTCACCAGGAAGTGCGGGGAATAAGGCCCCCAGGCCCTTACCTAAACGTGACCGGCTTGCCATGCTCTTCACTCCCCTTGCTTCCTCTTGGTGATGCGCTCCAAAACCTGCTCTGATCTCGACGCTATTTCCAAAGCAGCTTCTTCGTATGAAATTGCTCCTGCTCCCCGCGGATCATATGTGATGACACTCTGCTGGAAACTCGGAGCCTCAGAAATCTTGACTGACCTGGGAATGGTGGTATTCAGCACAATCTCGGGATAGTGCTCACGCACCTCGTCGAAGACCTCCTTGCTGAGCAGGGTCCGCTTGTCATACATGGTAAGGAGCATGGTCGAGATGACCAGATACGGATTGTATGACTGCTGAACCAGCCCTATGGTGTGCAAGAGCTGCTGCAACCCCTCCAAGGCGTAGTACTCAGCCTGTACTGGAATCAGCACCTCGTTCACCGAGCACATCGCGTTTAAAACCAGAAGTCCGAGGCTCGGAGGGCAGTCAATAAAGATGTAGTCGTAGTGCTTCTTACTCCCCTTGAGGAACTTCGCCAATGCGTTCTTAAGAAGGTGATTGCGCTCGGGCAGTTCCGCCACCTCAAGTTCGGCACCGCTCAAGTCAATGGAGGAAGGCACAACCTCAAGAGTCTCGAAACCGGGTGATGCAACCTTGACCTCTTCGATGCCGTATCGGCCCTCCAACACGTCATAGGTGGAGGGGACGCCGCTTTCGTGAGGTACCCCGAGTGCCGTGGAGGCGTTCCCCTGAGGGTCCATATCTATAACCAGGACCTGGGACCCTAATGAGGCAAAGGCCGCAGCCAGATTGACGGTCGTGGTTGTTTTCCCCACTCCCCCCTTCTGATTGGCCACAGCTATAAACCGCGTCTGAGGAGGTTGCGGGACGGTGACCTTCTGCAGTGCCTGATACCTGGCATTGAGATCGGCCATCTCGGCTCCCGCGGAGGAGCCCGACCCGTCGGAGAAGATCTTTGTAAGAATATCGGAGGCGGTTTCAATACCCTCAGATCCGGGTTCGCTCCGCTGCCCGGTATCCGAGGTTACTTGAGAACCCGGTTCCCTCTTTTTCGATTCAGACACCAATCGTTCCTCCTTATACTTCACACAATTTTCCCGTTCCTCATGGACATGTGTATTGTCCACAGTTGTGCACAGTCGTTGTGTATAACTGTGGATAAGTGTGGACAGGTTTCCGCCCTCTTGATGTATCACTTATTTCTGATTGTCGAATCAAATCCGTTGAAATAAGGTGGTTCTTTAGACCGCAAATCACTCTTCTTGAGATCCGTTTCATCGGTTGTGGATAAGTTTCAAAGGTCCCCCAAATTGTGCATAACTGCTCTTGAGTTTCTGCTCTCCACTTTTCACCCACTGCGCCAGTGAGAATATTCGGTCTTCTTCTAACTCTAAGCTCTCTGAGGTTCTGCAGCCCGCAAATCTTGTACAGCACCCTGAAACTGATTTTCTTGCATATCTCTGAAGAGTACGTTTCACGTGAAACATGTTTTTGGCAACTTCGCTCACTCGACAGCTGAGACTTCAAATAGTCGAGCGCTCCTCAGTCTTTAGCACGGGCAAATAAAATTACCACTTTAGTTGTGCATAAACAAACCACCTTAAACAGGTCCGTTTATAGGAACTCCGCTACCATGTCGCCTCAGCATGTTTCAGATTGCGGGTGAGATCACGAACATCTTCTATCCAACTATGTCTGCTGTTCGTTCCTACCTTGATTGACTTGCTTCTAAGTGAACAGTGGGCAACTGTTACATCCTCCATCTCCTACCTCTCTAATGAGACTGTTTCACGTGAAACATCGACAGCCTAACTGCTCCAGCCCCCGCATTACGGTTACCAGTTCACCGAAGAGCGCTGGACCATAGAGAAACTCGCTTCCCTAGTAAAAGGGTGTTCACCGAAGGCAGACTTGTCTTATGCAACAGAGTGCGCCTGACCTCATTTGCCCTAGTCCCACTAACGGAATCTAACGGGTTTATAAACTGAATCGAGAAGCTCATCTTCGCTCTGCCAGTGCACCGAAAGCCAAATATCAGAGCTCAGCCATCCTTAACAACCACTCCAAGAGGTCGGTTCACTGTTTCTCGAAGAAACACCAGAGGTCTCCAAAGCCCAAGCAAGGAACTGCATGTTTCACGTGAAACAAATGGCCCGGGGAAGCTAATCAGTAATCGAGTGTTATGCAGTCTACAAGCAGTCTAGTAGTCCATAAGACTCTGCAAGACAGTTTCTTCAGAAGGTAGGGCTCTGGCCATCTATCTCGTACACATTATTCCTTGAAGTCTTATCACGAGGACAGTGTCGGGAGCAGTAATCACACTTCAGCTGCTCTGTAGCCACACTGTTGTTCGGAGAACAGCAGGTCCTAATCATATATGATGCGGCTTGCCTCCAGTGCTTATTAGATATGTACCGCTCACTCCACCGATCGTAAACCAAAATGGGAGCAGACAATTACTGCAGCAGCGCAATGCAGATTGAACGTCTATAGCGGGATTGTTTCACGTGAAACATCGAAGCAGTCCCATTAGAGCAGTTACGCCAAGACTAATCTATAGAACTGATCTACGGCTAAGCGCTCACCAGCAAGGAACTCCAAGCGATCCGGCTCCACAAACTACACGCTTGTAATTTCCAGGAACTCTACTCACTCACACCTTATCGACGAGAACCACATGGGTTTCTTCAAGACCCGGACCAACAGGTGCTTCACAGACCCGGGGATTCATCCCACGATTCTTCTTTATCTCTTTGGCGGCCTTGTCTATTTCAGCCTCTGCCGACCTACCCTTCAGTGCTATAAGCCGGCCGCCTGCATGAAGCAGGGGCAGGGTCCAGCTAGTCAGTTTGGTCATGGGTGCAACAGCGCGGCAGGTCACCATATCATATGGCGCTTGAGAAGAATCTCCGACAATCTCGGACTCATTCGCTCCTCTTTCGGAGCCCCGACGATTAGAGCCGCCCATGCCCGAGTTCTGATGACGGGGATGATTCTCTACACGACGCACTTTCCGGCGACCTGACTTATCCACCTTCTTGGAAGAAGGCATGACCTCCTCGGCACGTTTCCGAATCACAGTCACGTTCTCCAGGTTCATCTCGTCAATGACTTCACCAAGCCAGAGAACCCGACGCTCCATGGGCTCAATGAGGGTCACATCGCAGCTGGGCATGCAGGCGGCGAGCACAATCCCGGGGAATCCTCCACCTGAACCAACATCCGCGATTCTTGGTCCGATTCCTTCAGCCAAGGCCTCCTTAACAAAGGGAACAATGGCCGCAGAGTTGAGGATATGACGTTCCCAGATGATTCCCTGATCGCGCGGACCTATGATTCCGCGCTCTACACCCTCACGGGCTAGCTTCTCATGGAAGACCTTCAGAGGAGCCAGAGCATCACCCAACACCTGAGCCAGGACCTGATTCCCTTCCAGAACATCGGTCTGGGGCAGATCCATGCCCGCAGAGGCTCCATTCCCTGCATCCTTAATCATGCTGTATTCTTCCCAACCTCATAGACCTGCTCCAACAAGCCGGCATCTCACAACAATCCCAATATCAATGCAGGAGAGAACCAGGGACGCTCACGCACCAGCGTCCCTGGTCATGCAAGCCCTACTCTTTGGAGTCGAAATCCCCATCAACCTCATCGACCTGGTCAGGGGTATCGAATGTCTCAGGGACGGGCTTGTCGTCGTCCTGATGACCTGCAGCCTTGATGTATACGGAAACGTAACGGTGTGGCTCCTCGCCATGAGACCGGGACTTGAGCCCCTCCTCACGAACCATGTCGTGAACGATTTTGCGCTCAAAGGAGTTCATCGGCGGCATATCAACCTGCTCACCGGTTTCACGGACCTCATCGATGGCATCGAGGGCCCGCTCACGCAGGAGCGACCTCTTCTTCTGCAGGAAGCCATCCACGTCGACGATCAGATGCGACCGCTCCCCCGTCTTCTGCTGCACTGCAAGACGCGTCAGCTGTTGGAGGGCATCCACAACCTCGCCATCATGCCCAATCAGATGCTTGATATCTTCGTCATCATCAGCCACAATCTGCACAGTCGGGCGATGGTTCCGAACTCCCATCTCGATATCACCTTCGTAATCGGCGATATCCAAGAGACCTTCCAAATAGTCGGCGGCAATATCCGCTTCCTCATTGAGCTGGTCGATCGTCTTTTCCTGCTCCTGAGACATTCATAATCTCCTTACACGCGTTTACATTCGTCCGATGACTGGTCGGGCCACTTCTTCAATCGCCATAGAACGAGTGTCCAATACCGAGGATACACGGTCGGGACGATTGCAAACCACCATTCATCTGGTGATTCACCACTTCGAATCAATGACCTTTACGCTTGCGGCGGGGCTGAGTGCGCTGGTGGGATACACCCTTGTTCTTGCGGGCTTCCTCCTCGGCCTTCTTGGCCTCAATCAGCTCTTCCTCTTCCAGAGATGGCAGGCCCTGATGACTACGGCGGGCGTTCTCCCGACGGTGATCGCGCTCCTCCTTCTCCTCAGCTGCAGGAGACCCGGGAGTGGGCATGTGCCGCACCTGGAAGAGGGTCCGTCCCAGATTCCAGAGGTTATTGGTCAACCAGTAGATCAGCACGGCGAAGGGGAAATAGATGCCGGAGAAGATGTACATGACCGGGAAGATAAAGGCCATCATCTGCTGCATCTTGTACTGCTGGCCCTGCATGGCAGAGCGCGGCATGTTCTTACGGACGTTGTGGAACTGCGAGTAGAACATGGCCAGACACATCAGAATGATGAAAACGACGATGACGATGCGGCCGGCTCCCTGGGCCGACGTGAAGTTGTCGGATATCTTCAGGCCGAAGAAGGTGGTGTCCTCGAACTCCTTGGCCACATCGACGTTGAAGGCGCCCAGTGGCTTGCGTACCCCCCGGGCAATGAAGGGGACCGCAGAGAGCACATAGAACATGGTCATGAAGACCGGGCCCTGGACCAGCATGGGAAGGCAGGATCCTGCAGGATTGACGTGGTGGTCCTGGTACAGCTTCATGGTCTCGCGACTCATGGCTTCACGGCTGGCCGGATCATTCTTGTTCTTGTACTTGTTCTGGATCTTCATCAATTTGGGCTGGATGGCCTGCATACGCTGCATGGATCTGAGCTGCTTGATGAAGAGCGGCAGGACGCAGATATTGACCACGATCACCAGGAGAACCACAGACAGGGCCCAGGCCAGCCCCGGCCCGTCGGGCAGACCGATAAGGGTCAGGAACTTGTGGCAGAAGTACATGATGTAGGTCATCAGCCACTCAATGGGGTACAGAATCTTATAGAAGAAGCCGTATATGCCCGTATCGAAAGTAAAGGTTTGCGTGTTCTGGAACATTGTCAGGCCGTCTCCTTGTCCGAGACCATAGGCGTCAGTCTTGGTTCTTCATGGGCCTTGGACCATGAGAATCGATAGAAGGGTGAATACCGTTGTGGCACATCATCGATGCCCCCGCTGTTGAAGGGGGTACACCGCAAAAGACGCAGAAGGGCCAGGAGGGACCCCCTCAGGGCGCCGAAACGCCCGACTGCGGTCAGGGCGTACTGGGAACAGGTCGGGTAGTACAGGCAACGTGGCGGTGACAGCGGTGACAGGTGTCTCTGGTACCAGCGGATGGCACCCTCAAGCACACCGGTCGGAGACAGCGTCACGCCACACCTGCCTCTCCGGTTTCATTCGTCAAGTGGTCAGCTCTTCCCGCACCCCCGGGAACCGACCGACCTCCACCAACCCTCAAGGTCAGATCACGGAAAAGACGGTCCATCTGCTGATCCAAGTCCTGGAAAGGCACATCGGCCGCACCGGGCTTTGCCCGGATGACCAGGTCACAGCAAGATGGGAGGAGACCCTCCTTGGCGCGGGCCAGTTGGCGGAACCGCCGCTTTACCTTGTTTCTGGTTACGGCATTGCCCACGCTCTTGGATACGGCAAGACCCATGCGACGACGGTCTTGAACCAGCTCGTCACAGGCTGCTTGATCGCCCCGAGCAGGAGGTGAGGTAACCGCCACAGAATCAGGTATCAGATAATGGATGACCAGATCATGACTGCTGACTCGCCTACGCCGTCTGAGCACCGTGGTGAAATCGCGGTGGCTTTTCAGCCGTTCCACCGTCTGCGGGAGGTCGAGTCCGACTCAGGCAGAGAGGGACTTGCGACCCTTGGCCCGACGACGGTTGATCAGGGCGCGGCCCGAGCGGGTACGCATGCGGGCGCGGAATCCGTGCTTCATGTGGCGACGGCGGTTGTTGGGCTGGAATGTCCTCTTCATGATTAATCGCTCCTGGTTGTAGTCATACTCGAGTACGGCTCGTCATGAGTCAAGCTATACTACGGTACACATCAGGCGGGACCGAGTCAAAACAAAATGGTCCCGAGTTCGACACATTTGCCCCTTCCTCGAGGAACCTCTTGAGTCACATTCAGGCGAAGGTCGAAATGGAAGAAAACCTGAGACGACTTTTCCCGGCCATCAGCTTTTGGATTCGTGCCCTCCAGGCTGGTGAAATCCCCGTAAACAGAGGGGAATCAAGCATCGGACTTATCCACAAATTACATCACTGTTATTCACATTCGACCATGGAACAACACGCGAGCCTGTGGATAACCTCCTTACAAGGGTGTAACAATGGTCTACTGTCTATCCGTAAGGACGCCACTGAGCACACGCGATGCATCGGGAACGGCCTGGACGTATGAGAGGAGTTGGAG